>NZ_JBIRPV010000001.1:0-86378 GCF_044332865.1 Streptomyces sp. NPDC021225
GGTTGATAGGCCAGATATGGAAGCCGGGTGACCGGTGGAGTTGACTGGTACTAATAGGCCGAGGGCTTGTCCTCAGTTGCTCGCGTCCACTGTGTAGGTTCTGAAGTAACGAACTGTGTTGTTGCCGGTTTGTTTTCTTCATAGTGTTTCGGTGGTCATTGCGTTAGGGAAACGCCCGGTTACATTCCGAACCCGGAAGCTAAGCCTTTCAGCGCCGATGGTACTGCAGGGGGGACCCTGTGGGAGAGTAGGACGCCGCCGAACAATTTTTAGCCTCGGTCCCGAGTATCGGAAGATACTCGGGACCGAGGCTTTTTTATTTTTCCTGGCCGGGGATGCCGGCGGCGCTGGCGAGCTCCACGTCGAGGGCCTCGCGGCGGATGCGCTGGTCCACGTAAATGAGCGCGGTGATACCCGCGGCGATGGGCAGGGTGATGGTCGAGCCGATGACCCCGCCGATGCCGATGACCACCAGGAACGTCCAGCTGACGGTGGCGGATTCGCCCGACAGCCAGTCCATCGCGTTGTCTCCGCCGACAGCCATGCCGACGAGGCTGGTCGGGACCTCGATGACGGCGGAGATGACGACGGCGATGAGCAGCGCGAGGAGTTGGATGCCGAGCACTCGCCACCACGCGCCGCGTACGAGTTTGGCGGAGCGGCGCATGGCGGCGCCGATTCCCCGCTTCTCCAGCATCAGGGCGGGTGCGGCGAGGCTGTAGCGGATCCAGAGCCACAGGGCGGCGACCGCCGCGGCGAGCCCGCCCAGCATGGCCAGTGCGGCGCCTTCGTCCTCCGCTCCGGTCGCGATGAGCAGAAGACCCGGCGCCAGGCCGGCGGTGAGGGTCAAGGCCACGAGCGCGGGCATCAGGAGCAGCAGTCCGCAGAGCTGGAGGAGGCGCGGCCGGGCGTCGCGCCACGCTTCCCCGAGGGACACCGGCCGTCCCAGCACGGCCCGGCCGATCACGACGGTCAGCAGGGCCGTGGTGACGAGCGTGCCGAGGATTCCTGCCGCCAGGGGGACCGCACTGCTCTTCATCGCCTGGCCGAGGTCGCCCAGCGTCTCTCGCAGGGTCTGGTCCGGGTTGTTGCCGAGCGCGTCGAGCCCGTTCGCGTCCCGGAACCACAGGCCGGTGGCCGCCGTGGTCACGCCCTGGGCGACGAGGGCGACGACAAGGGAGACGCAGAGCACCGGCCGCCAGTGGGCGCGCACGGTGGACACCGCCCCGTCGAGGATCTCGCCGACGCTCAGGGGGCGCAGCGGGATGACTCCGGGCCGGGCCGCGGGCGGCGGCTGTGTCCAGCCGTGCCCCCAATTCCCGTACGAGGCGGGGCCGGCGGGACCGGTCGGCGGGGTGGGTGGCGGTGCGGGGGCGTTTCCGGGATGTGCCGTCCAGTGTCCTGCGGGCGGTTGTCGCTCCGCCCACTTCGCGCCCCACTCGGGCCCGTCCGTCACGCTGTCGTCCACTGCGGGACGGTCAGGACCGGGCTGGTCGGGCAGGGCTGGGGCCTGGCCGTCGGCGGTGCCCTTCGGCCGGCCGTGCCGGGTGTGCTGGTCCGGCTCGTCGGAAGGGGACGGTCCGGGCGGTGCCCAGCCCGGAGAGTCGTTCATCGTCGCTCCGTAAGGTCGTTCGGCGGGCTGTCGCGGGTGCGGCGGTGGCCGGTGGGCTGTCATCGTGCCACGGTGTGTCCGGTCGGGCGGTGGGCGCGGAGCGTGGCGGACCACTTCAATACTTGGGGTCGTAGAGGGCAGACTGGACGGATGGCTGATCAGCACTCAGCGGCTGGGGACACCGCCGCACCGCCCGTCGCCCTCGCCCTTCGGTGGGAGGAACCGCCGGAAGGCCCCGTGCTGGTGATCCTCGACCAGACGCGACTTCCGGCGGAGGAGGTCGAGTTGGTGTGCACGGATGTGCCGGCGCTGGTGGAGGCGATCCGTTCGCTCGCCGTCCGCGGCGCCCCGCTGCTCGGCATCGCCGGGGCCTACGGGGTCGCCCTCGCCGCGGCGCGCGGCTTCGATGTGGACGACGCGGCGGAGTCGCTCGCGCACGCCCGGCCCACGGCCGTGAACCTGGGCTACGGGGTGCGCCGTGCCGCGGCCGCGTACCACGCGGCGGCCCAGGGCGGGGCGGACGCCGGGCAGGCCGCGGCCCTCGCCGAGGCCCGCGCGCTGCACCGGGAGGACGCCGAGGCGAGCGACCGGATGGCCGGGCACGGCCTGGCCCTCCTTGGCGAGCTGCTGCCCGCCGGCGGCTACCGCATCCTGACGCACTGCAACACCGGCGCGCTGGTCTCCGGGGGCGGGGGCACCGCCCTGGCGGTGGCCGCTGCGGTGCACCGGGCCGGGCAGCTGCGGCGGCTGTGGGTGGACGAGACCCGCCCGCTGCTTCAGGGCGCGCGACTGACCGCGTACGAGGCGGCCCGCGCGGGCATGGCGTACACGCTGCTGACCGACAACGCGGCGGGCTCGCTGTTCGCCGCGGGGGAGGTGGACGCGGTGCTGATCGGCGCGGACCGGATAGCCGCGGACGGCTCGGTGGCCAACAAGATCGGCAGCTATCCGCTCGCGGTGCTGGCCCGCTATCACCATGTGCCTTTCGTCGTCGTTGCCCCGATCACCACGGTTGACCTGGCCACCGCGGACGGTGCGTCGATCGAGGTGGAGCAGCGCCCCGGGCATGAAGTGACGGACATCACACTGCCTTATGCTCCGGCCGCTGGGGCGCAGGCGGGCACCGGAATACCGGTCGCTCCGCTGGGCACGCAGGCCTACAACCCGGCTTTCGACGTCACGCCACCGGAGTTGGTGACGGCCATCGTCACCGAGCGCGGGGTCGTTTCGCCCGTCACCGCGGCCGGTATCGCGGAACTGTGCGCCAGGTCACGATCGGGTAATGGGATGATGTCGATATGAAGGGACGCGTCCTTGTCGTCGACGACGACACCGCACTGGCAGAGATGCTCGGCATCGTGCTGCGCGGCGAAGGCTTTGAACCGTCGTTCGTGTCGGACGGCGACAAGGCTCTTGCCGCTTTCCGCGAGACCAAGCCGGATCTGGTACTGCTCGATCTCATGCTCCCCGGGCGGGACGGAATCGAGGTGTGCCGGCTGATCCGGGCCGAGTCCGGGGTGCCGATCGTCATGCTGACCGCCAAGAGCGACACGGTCGATGTGGTGGTCGGGCTCGAGTCCGGGGCGGATGACTACATCGTCAAGCCGTTCAAGCCGAAGGAGCTGGTGGCGCGGATCCGGGCGCGGCTGCGGCGCTCGGAGGAGCCGGCGCCGGAGCAGCTGGCCATCGGCGATCTGGTGATCGACGTGGCCGGGCACTCGGTGAAGCGGGACGGCCAGTCGATAGCGCTGACGCCGCTGGAGTTCGATCTGCTGGTAGCGCTGGCGCGCAAGCCATGGCAGGTCTTCACCCGTGAGGTGCTGCTCGAGCAGGTGTGGGGCTACCGGCATGCCGCCGACACCCGGCTGGTCAATGTGCATGTGCAGCGGCTGCGCTCGAAGGTCGAGAAGGACCCGGAGCGCCCCGAGATCGTGGTGACCGTGCGCGGCGTCGGTTACAAGGCCGGGCCCAGCTGAGATGCCGGAGGTCGGCTCGGGCCCGCCTCCTGCCGACAGGCCGGAGGATGGGGCCCCGGAGGGAGCGCGTCCGGGGCCGCCTGTCGACCCGGCGGGTGAGATACCGCTGCTGCGGCGGTTGTGGAGCGGTGGGCAGCTGCTGCCCGACGGGGCGTCGGGCGGCCCCGCGCATCCGTTGATCCGGTTGCTCGGGCGGTGGGTGCGCCGTCCGCTGCTGCCCGCTGCCCGGCTGTGGCGGCGCAATATCCAGCTGCGGGTGGTCGCGACCACCCTGCTGATGTCGCTCGGTGTGGTGCTGCTGCTCGGCCTGGTCGTGATCGGGCAGGTGCGCAACGGGCTGCTGGACGCCAAGCGGCACGCCGCGCAGGGCCAGGCCACCGGCGGGTTCCAGGTCGCCGAGCAGACGGCGGACCGCGACAGCGACAGCCATGACGGGGACGGGGCTCCCGACACCGGCGGCCGGGGCGGCCAGGACGCCCGCAGCTGGCTGAACCAGTTGGTGGAGCAGTTGGCAAGCGGCGGCAAGGGCGCGTACTCGGTGGTGGCGCTCAGCTCCGCCTCGGGCGAGACACCCCGTATCGTCAGCCGCGGGGCGCGCGTTTCCGGCGATGTCAGGCAGGACAGCGTCCCGGCCGAGCTGCGCAAGAAGGTGGACGAGGGACGGGCCACGACGTACGAGCAGTACGGCCGGATCCTGCACGACAGGTCGGAGCGGTCCGAGGCCGCGCTGATCATCGGCAAGCGGCTCGACGACAACCACGGCGACCCGTACCAGCTCTACTACCTCTTCCCGTTCACCCAGGAGGAGAAGTCGCTGAGCCTGGTGAAGGGGACGCTGGCGACGGCCGGGGTGTTCGTGGTGGTGCTGCTGGGCGCCATCGCCTGGGTGGTGGTCCGGCAGGTGGTCACTCCGGTGCGGATGGCCGCCGGGATCTCCGAGCGGCTGGCCGCCGGTCTGCTTCAGGAGCGGATGAAGGTCACCGGGGAGGACGACATCGCGCGCCTCGGCGAGTCGTTCAACAAGATGGCGCAGAACCTCCAGGTCAAGATCCAGCAGCTGGAGGAGCTGTCCCGGATGCAGCGCCGCTTCGTCTCGGATGTCTCCCATGAGCTGCGGACGCCGCTGACGACCGTACGGATGGCGGCGGACATCATCCATGACTCGCGCGAGGACTTCGACCCGGTCACGGCGCGCTCCGCGGAGCTGCTGTGGGGCCAGGTCGACCGGTTCGAGTCGCTGCTGGCGGATCTGCTGGAGATCAGCCGGTTCGACGCGGGCGCGGCGGCCCTGGACGCCGAGCCGATCGATCTGCGCGATGTGGTGACCCGGGTGGTGGACGGGGCCGAGCCGCTGGCCGATGCCAAGGGCACCCGGATCGTGGTGCGGGGCGCCGAGCAGCCGGTGATGGCGGAGGCGGACGCGCGCCGTGTGGAGCGGGTGCTGCGCAATCTCGTGGTCAACGCCGTGGAGCACGGCGAGGGCCGGGATGTGATCGTGCGGCTCGCCGCGGCGGGCGGGGCGGTCGCGGTCGCGGTGCGCGACTACGGCGTGGGGCTCAAGCCGGGCGAGGCGACGCGGGTGTTCAACCGCTTCTGGCGGGCCGATCCGGCGCGGGCCCGTACGACGGGCGGCACGGGACTCGGTCTGTCGATCGCGGTGGAGGACGCGCGGCTGCACGGCGGCTGGCTCCAGGCGTGGGGCGAGCCCGGGGGCGGCTCGCAGTTCCGGCTGACCCTGCCGCGTACCGCGGGCGACACGCTGCGTGGCTCGCCGATCCCGCTGGAGCCCGAGGACTCCCGGCGCGGCCGCGCCGCGGTCAAGGGCACAGAGGCTTCGGGCGAGGCGGAGGTGGTTTCGGCGAGCGCGGAGAAGCGGACGGCGTCCGTACCGGCGCAGCCGAAGTCCGGGCTGCCCGGCCCCGACCGGCCGCTGCCCCCCAGCGGCGCCGGTGTGCCCGCGCCGACGGCCGACCCCACGGCGCTGCCGGGCAACGGCGCCCGGGTGGTGCCCCGGGGCGCCGCGCAGGGCGCCCCGCCGCGCCCGCACAGCGCGCACCAGGGCGCGGCCGATCCGGCATCGACGACACCGACCGAACGGGAGGGCCGCCCCCGTGGGCGCTGACCGCCACCGCCTCCGCCGTACGCCCCGGCTGCTGGGCGCGCCCGCGCTGCTCGCCTGCGGCGCGCTGCTGCTCACCGGCTGCGCCTCGATGCCCGACAGCGGGGATGTGCGCCGGGTCGACTCGTCGCCGCGTACGGACGTCGATACGCAGGTGCGGGTGTACGGGGTGAGCCCGGGCAAGGGTGAGCAGCCCACCGAGCTTGTCAACGGCTTCCTGGAGGCGACGACCAGCAGTGAGGAGGACCTGGCCACCGCCAAGGAGTATCTGACCAGGGGCGCCGCCCGGCGGTGGGCACCGTTCGCCGAGACGACCGTGCTCGCACAGCCGCCGGAGGTGCGGGTGGAGGCCGACCCGGGGGACCGGGACGGCGACGGGCGGACGGTGGTGCTCTCCGGCAAGCGGATCGCCAAGGTGGACGCCACGCACGCGTACCGGCCCTCCGAGGGCGATTACGTGGAGCGCATCCATCTGTCGAAGGTCGGGTCGGAGTGGCGGATCGACCGGCTGCCGGGCGGTCTGGTGCTGGGCGAGCCCGATTTCCAGCGCATCTATGCGTCGGTCAACAAGTACTACTTCGCCGAGCTGGGGCCGGACGCCGGGAACTCGCGGGTGGGGCAGGACGTGCTGGTCGCCGACCCGGTCTATCTGCGGCGGGACGTCGACCCGGCCTCGGCGGCCGTGAAGGCCCTGCTGGACGGGCCGACGAGCTGGCTGGACCCGGTGGTCAGCACCTCCTTCCCGGCCGGTACGAACCTGGTCCGCCGGGACGGGAAACTGACGCCGGACAGCTCGAACACGCTGAAGGTGCGGCTGGGCGACCGGGCGTCGCACGTCGGTGGGGCGCGCTGCGCCCGGATGGCCGCGCAGCTGCTGTTCACGGTCCAGGGCCTGGGGCAGGGGTCGGCGGGGGTCGGCAGCGTACGGCTGGAGCGGCAGGACGGCGCCGAGCTGTGCTCGCTGTCCCGCGACGGCGCGCGCTCCTACGCCCCCGAGCAGGTCTACGGCCGGGGGGATCACCAGTACTTCGTGGACGCCGACCACCGGGTGGTCCGGCTGTCCGACGAGGCGCGGCAGCCGCAGGCCGTGCCGGGGCCGTTCGGGGAGGACAGCATCGGCCTCGGGTCGGTGGCGGTGTCCCGGGACGAGCGGCTGGCCGCTGGGGTCACCGAGGACGGCCGCACGCTGTATGTGACCGAGCTGAGGTCCGGCGCCGAGCGCGGCGCGGCGCTGCTGCGCCTCCAGGGCGGCGGCGCGCAGGGTGGGCTGTCGGCGCCGAGCTGGGACGGCCTCGGCGGCCTGTGGGTGGCCGACCGGAGCGCGCAGCGGCCCCGGCTGCTGCGGCTGCGCGAGGGCGTGGAGAAGGCGGACGAGGTCCGGCTGCCGGATCTGAAGGGTGGCGTGATCGAGTCGCTGCGGATGTCCGCGGACGGCACCCGGATCGCGATGCTGATCAAGCGGGGCGGGCATACGACGCTCCAGCTCGGCCGCGTCGAGCGGGCGGGCAGGGGGCACCTCCCAGCGGTAGCTGGGGGAGAGGCCGCTCCCGAGCTGTCGGTGCGGGGTCTTCACCCGGTTTCCCCGCGGCTGGAGGACGTGGACGCGGTGTCGTGGGCCGGGGGCAGTCGGCTGGTGGTCGCGGGCCGTGAGTCGGGCGGGGTGCAGCAGCTCCAGTACGTCGAGACGGACGGCTCGCCGGCCGATGTCCCGGCGGTGCCGGGGCCGAACGGGGTGGCTGCGGTCGCGGCGTTCGAGGACAAGAACCGGCCGCTGATCGCCGAGACGACGAATGACGGGATCGTGCGGCTGATGCCGAACACGGACTGGAAGACCGTGGCCAAGGAAGGGTCGGTTCCGGTCTATCCGGGGTAGCGCTGGTGTCCGCCCGGAGCGTCATCCCGTCTGTTCGGGATGGCGCTCCTGGCGTTTTCCGTCACCTGGAGGGGCACCTTTTCACCCGGATGGACCTTGGTCGGGCCCTGGTTATCCACAGGGTTTTCCACAGGGGTGGCGGGTCCGGGCGGGTGACGGGACAGTGGGCGCATGTGGATGTGGTGGCAGGAGATCGCCGGGCTGGTGCTGCCGGCCGACTGCGCGGGGTGCGGCCGGGCGGGCGGCGCGCTGTGCGGGCGGTGCGCGGCGGCGCTGTGCGGGGCGCGGGCGCGGCGCGTGCGGCCCGGCCCGCCCCCGCCGGGGCTGCCGCCGGTCCATGCGGCGGTGGCCTACGAGGACGAGGCAAGAGCCGTGCTGCTCGCGCACAAGGAGCGGGGCGAGCTGAGGCTGGCGGCGGCGCTGGGCGAGGCGCTGGCGGGGGCGGTGGAGGCGGCCTGTCCCCGGCGTCGTGAGGTTGAGGGTTCGTGGGCTCCGTCCGGTGACGGCCGGCCGCTGCTGCTGGTGCCGGTGCCCTCGGCGCGGCGGGCGGTGGCGGCGCGCGGCCATGACCCGGCCCGGCGCATCGCGCTGGCGGCGGCGGGGGTGCTGCGGCGCGGCGGGCGGCGCGCGCGGGTGCTGCCGGTGCTGCGGCAGCGGCGGGCGGTGGCCGATCAGGCGGGGCTGGACGCGCGGCGGCGGCTGGCGAACCTCACCGGGGCGCTGGGCGCGGCGCCGGGCTGCGGGCGGCTGCTGGCCGAGGGGCGCGTGGTGCTGGTGGACGATCTGATGACCACGGGGGCGTCGCTGGCGGAGGCCGCGCGGGCGGTGCGGGCGGCGGGCGCCCCGGTCGCCGGGGCCGCCGTCGTGGCGGCGGCGGGGCGCTCATTTCCCGCGGGCGCGGGCGTTCGTTTACCGCCGCCGCGGCGGCGACGCCAAGCGGAACTGAATACGAACGCGCATCGTTGCTGATGATAAGCGGACGTAAACACCTGATCGGAGGTACGTGCCGGTAGGGGGTGCCGACTTCCGGCCGGGCGAGCTATGTTCGGTTGTGAGGAACAGCGAGTGCAATGGCTCGCATTATCCGCTTGGCGTGCTTCGTGTGCCTTTTCGCTTTTGTTGACAAGAAGGGGTGGCGATCTTGGCCATCGGGGAGGAGGAGGTGAAAGCCGCCAGGCAGCAAGCTCCGGAGAAATTCCGGAGCCCAGTGCACAACGGATGAGCTCCGGCTGAGACGGAGCGACCCGGGAACGGAGTTCTGCGTGGACATCGTCGTCAAGGGCCGTAAAACAGAGGTGCCCGAGCGGTTCCGGAGGCACGTGGCCGAGAAGCTGAAGCTGGAGAAGATCCAGAAGCTCGACGGCAAGGTGATCAGCCTGGACGTCGAGGTGTCCAAGGAACACAACCCCCGGCAGGCCGACCGCTGCGACCGAGTGGAGATCACCCTCCGTTCCCGTGGTCCGGTGATCCGGGCGGAGGCCGCCGCCGCCGATCCGTACGCAGCGCTTGACCTGGCCGCCGGCAAGCTGGAAGCGCGCATGCGCAAGCAGCACGACAAGCGTCACACGCGCCGTGGCAACGGCCGCATCCCCGCCAGCGACGTGGCCGTGACCGTGCCGAACGCGGCCCGGATCAACGGCCATGGGGAAATCGCCGCCCAGCGCACGTCGGATACCGTCCCCACCACCAGGATGGGGCCGCTGGAGGTCCAGGGCGAAGGTCCCCTGGTGGTCCGGGAGAAGACCCACGCCGCCGCCCCCATGACGCTCGACCAGGCGCTCTATGAGATGGAGCTGGTGGGGCACGACTTCTATCTGTTCGTCGACTCCGACACCGGCCAGCCCAGCGTCGTCTACCGGCGCCATGGCTATGACTACGGGGTCATCCACCTCAAGCCCGAGGCGTTCGTCGGGGAGGAGCCCGGCGGCGCCGGCGGCGCACTGGGAGGCTGACCAGGACGGGCGGGACCGTGCGGCGGGCGTGCCGCACGGTCCCGCTGTGGTGCGGGGGACGCCGCTCCCACGGCGGCGCGGGGGGTCGCATCCGGCGTGGTGCCCCTGAGCACCCATGCGCCCCCGGGGCACCATCGTGCGACCACGGCGGCACCACACCGTCCGCCAGGCATGAAATCATGGCTCAGCGGCCAACCCTCGTATCGAGAAGACCGGTTGATGCCGCCGTATATAGCAGCATGCACAGCAAAGTGCGGAGAGCAGGGCCATGGCCTTCAGGGGGAGGAACGATGGCGGACAGCTTCGGGCCCGCGACCGACGGCGATGACCACGGCGTCGGAGCGGAGAGGGGCGAGCCGCGCGGCGAGCCGCGCAAGGAGCCGATTCGGGTCCTCGTGGTGGACGATCATGCGCTCTTCCGGCGCGGACTGGAGATCGTCCTGGCCCAGGAGGAGGACATCCAGGTCGTCGGCGAGGCGGGGGACGGCGCCGAGGCCGTGGACAAGGCGGCCGATCTGCTGCCGGACATCGTGCTGATGGATGTGCGGATGCCCAAGCGCGGCGGGATCGAGGCGTGCACCTCCATCAAGGAGGTGGCGCCGAGCGCGAAGATCATCATGCTGACGATCAGCGACGAGGAGGCGGACCTCTACGACGCGATCAAGGCGGGCGCCACCGGCTATCTCCTCAAGGAGATCTCGACCGACGAGGTGTCCACCGCGATCCGGGCGGTGGCCGACGGCCAGTCCCAGATCAGTCCGTCGATGGCGTCCAAGCTGCTGACCGAGTTCAAGTCGATGATCCAGCGCACCGACGAGCGGCGGCTGGTGCCCGCGCCCCGGCTGACCGATCGGGAGCTGGAGGTGCTCAAGCTCGTGGCCACGGGCATGAACAACCGCGACATCGCCAAGGAGTTGTTCATCAGCGAGAACACCGTGAAGAACCATGTCCGCAACATCCTGGAGAAGCTCCAACTGCACTCCAGGATGGAGGCCGTGGTCTACGCGATGCGGGAGAAGATCCTCGAGATCAGGTGAACGCGATCGGTTGAGCGATCAGCTGGGCGAGCGGGCGAGCGGTGAGCGGTCAGGAGATGGTCAGGCGACCGCCGCCGTGAGCGCGGCGCCGAGCTCCGGGCTGTCGACGCGCTCGATCCGCACGGACTCGCAGCCCACCCACCCGGCCGCCTCCAGCAGCGCCTCGGCCATGGGCGCCACGGCCTTGGGCCCCTCCAGGGACACCTGCCGGGCCACCAGGGTCTTCCCCTCGCGGGCCGGGTCGACGCGGCCGAGCAGCCGCCCGCCCGCCAGCAGCGGCATGGCGAAATAGCCGTGGACCCGCTTGGGCTTGGGCACATACGCCTCGAGCCGGTGGGTGAAGCCGAAGATCCGCTCCGTGCGGGCGCGATCCCATATCAGGGAGTCGAAGGGCGACAGCAGCGTCGTGCGATGCCGGCCGCGCACCGGGGTGGCCAGCGCCTCCGGGTCCGCCCAGGCCGGCTTGTCCCAGCCGGCCACCGTCACCGGCACCAGACCCGAATCCGCGATCACCGCGTCCACCTGCTCAGCCTTCAGCCGGTGGTAGTCGGCGATGTCCGCGCGGGTGCCGACCCCCAGGGCCTGCCCGGCGAGCCCCACCAGCCGCCGCAGGCACTCCGCGTCGTCCAGCCCGTCATGGAGCAGATCGCCCGGCACGGCGCGCTCGGCCAGGTCGTACACCCGCTTCCAGCCGCGCCGCTCGACGCACACCACCTCGCCGTACATCAGCGCCCGCTCCACGGCGACCTTGGCGGCCGACCAGTCCCACCACGGGCCGCCGTTCTTGGCGCCGCCCAGCTCCGTCGCGGTCAGCGGGCCGTCCTCGCGCAGCCGCTTGACGACCGTCTCGTACGCCCCGTCCGGCAGCTCGTGGTACCAGTGCGGGCGGCCGCGGTAGGCCCGGCGACGGAAGGCGAAGTACGGCCACTCCTCGATCGGCAGCACACAGGCGGCGTGCGACCAGTACTCAAAGGCGTGGGTCTCGGTCCAGTACGCCGATTCGACCGCCGCCCGGCCGACCGCGCCGAGCCGCGCGTAGGGAATCAGCTCATGGGAGCGGGCCAGCACCGAGATGGTGTCCAGCTGCACCGCCCCCAGATGGCGCAGCACCCCTCGCACCCCGGCCCGCCGGTCCGGCGCGCCGAGCAGCCCCTGGGCGCGCAGCGCGATCCGCCGCGCCTCGTCTGCGGAGAGGGCCACCTCGGGCCTGGGGCGGGACGCGGGCCCGGACGCTGCAATCGTCATGCCGGACACCGTACGGGGTGCCACTGACAACGCGGGCCCGCCGCGGTCGGCACCCCCGCTCAGGCGGGGTCCCGGGCTCAGGCGGGGGCCCGGGGGTCAGGCGGGGTCCGCGACCGCCGGCCGCTCGGGCGCGGGCAGATACGGCGTCGCCTGTGGCAGCCCCCAGTCCGAGGGCAGCACCGCGCCCCGCCAGGCGTCCCGCCGGGTCCCGTTGTGCACGATCCGCGCCCGGTCGATCCCCTCCATCCGGAACCCCGCCGCCAGCGCCACCGCCCGCGAGCCCTCGTTGCCGACCTGGGCGCACCACTCCAGCCGCTCCACCCCCAGCCCCGTGAAGGCCCACTCGACCACCGCCCGCGCCGCCTCGCCGGTGTACCCGCGCCGCCGCTGCTCCGGCACCGTCCAGTAGCCCAGCTCCGCCTGGCGCTCCTCGGTGCGCAGCTGGGCCAGGCGCACCAGGGCCATGGAGCCGACGAGGGCGCCGCCGTCCCGGGTGATCACGGCGAAGCGGTAGGTGATGTCGTCCCGCCACTCCTCCGGGCAGATCTGCCGGACGAATTCCTCGGCGTCCGCGCGCCGGTACGGGGTGGGCACGGGGGTCCAGCGCCGGATCTCCGGGTCCTGACAGGCGGCGTGCACCGCCTCGGCGTCCGAGGGTCCGAAGGGGCGCAGCAGCAGGCGCTCGGTGGTGAGGGTGACAGGATCCATATGCCCGAGTCTGGGACGTGGCCCAGGCGCCCGCGAGCGTTTCTCGCGTTCAGGGGCACCTCAGAGGCCCCTCGTACGTTGACACGGAGAGGTGACACCGGTTCCTCGTAGTGACGGACCTCCCGGCGTGGTGGGGTCCTGTCTTACGATGGCCGTTGCGGCGGGGCCTGCGCCCCTCGATAATGCCGCGCCAGCGCACCCGACCGTGCCAGGCCCGACCGGCAAGGAGTCAGCCTACGTGTCCGTCCTCAACAAGCTCATGCGTGCAGGCGAAGGAAAGATCCTGCGCAAGCTGCACCGCATCGCGGACCAGGTCAATTCCATCGAAGAGGACTTCGTCGACCTCTCCGACGCCGAGCTCCGCGCCCTGACTGACGAGTACAAGGAGCGCTACGCCGACGGCGAGACCCTTGACGACCTGATGCCCGAGGCCTTCGCTACGGTGCGCGAGGCGGCCAAGCGGGTGCTCGGGCAGCGCCACTACGACGTCCAGCTGATGGGCGGCGCGGCGCTGCACCTGGGGTATGTGGCCGAGATGAAGACCGGTGAGGGCAAGACCCTCGTCGGCACGCTCCCCGCGTATCTGAACGCGCTGTCCGGCAAGGGCGTCCACCTGATCACGGTGAACGACTACCTGGCCGAGCGCGACTCGGAGTGGATGGGCCGGGTGCACAAGTTCCTCGGCCTCGAGGTCGGCTGCATCCTCGCCAACATGACCCCCGCGCAGCGCCGTGAGCAGTACGCGTGCGACATCACCTACGGCACCAACAACGAGTTCGGCTTCGACTATCTGCGCGACAACATGGCGTGGTCGAAGGACGAGCTGGTGCAGCGCGGCCACAACTTCGCCGTCGTCGACGAGGTGGACTCGATCCTTGTTGACGAGGCCCGTACGCCGCTGATCATCTCCGGCCCGGCCGACCAGGCCACCAAGTGGTACGGCGACTTCGCGAAGCTGGTCACCCGCCTGGCCAAGGGCGAGGCGGCCAACCCGCAGAAGGGCCAGGAGGAGACCGGGGACTACGAGGTCGACGAGAAGAAGCGCACCGTCGGCATCCACGAGTCGGGCGTCACCAAGGTCGAGGACTGGCTGGGGATCGACAATCTGTACGAGTCGGTCAACACCCCGCTGGTCGGCTACCTCAACAACGCGATCAAGGCCAAGGAGCTCTTCAAGAAGGACAAGGACTACGTCGTCATGGACGGCGAAGTCATGATCGTCGACGAGCACACCGGCCGTATCCTCGCCGGCCGCCGCTACAACGAGGGCATGCACCAGGCGATCGAGGCGAAGGAAGGGGTGGACATCAAGGACGAGAACCAGACCCTCGCCACGATCACCCTCCAGAACTTCTTCCGCCTCTACGGCAAGCTCTCCGGCATGACCGGTACGGCGATGACCGAGGCCGCCGAGTTCCACCAGATCTACAAGCTCGGCGTCGTCCCGATCCCGACCCACCGCGCGCTCGCCCGCCTCGACCAGTCCGACCTGATCTACCGCACCGAGGTGGCCAAGTTCGACGCGGTCGTCGAGGACATCGTCGAGAAGCACGAGAAGGGCCAGCCGGTCCTGGTCGGCACCACCTCCGTGGAGAAGTCCGAGTACCTCTCCCAGCAGCTCGCCAAGCGCGGCGTGCCGCACGAGGTGCTCAACGCGAAGCAGCACGACCGTGAGGCTTCGATCGTCGCCCAGGCCGGGCGCAGGGGCGCGGTCACCGTCGCGACGAACATGGCCGGCCGCGGCACCGACATCAAGCTCGGCGGCAACCCCGACGACCTCGCCGAGGCGGAGCTGCGCCAGCGCGGCCTCGACCCGGTCGAGCACGGCGAGGAGTGGGCAGCCGCGCTGCCCGCCGCGCTGGAGAAGGCCGAGGCCGCGGTCAAGGCCGAGTTCGAGGAGGTCAAGGAGCTCGGCGGGCTGTATGTGCTGGGCACCGAGCGCCACGAGTCGCGCCGCATCGACAACCAGCTGCGCGGCCGCTCCGGCCGTCAGGGCGACCCCGGCGAGTCCCGCTTCTACCTCTCGCTCGGCGACGATCTGATGCGGCTGTTCAAGGCGCAGATGGTCGAGCGCGTCATGGCCATGGCCAACGTTCCCGACGAGGTCCCGATCGAGAACAAGATGGTCACCCGCGCGATCGCCTCCGCGCAGTCGCAGGTCGAGCAGCAGAACTTCGAGACCCGTAAGAACGTCCTGAAGTACGACGAGGTGCTCAATCGGCAGCGCGAGGTCATCTACGGCGAGCGCCGCCGCGTCCTGGAGGGCGAGGACCTGCACGAGCACGTGCGCCACTTCATGGACGACACCATCGACGCCTACATCACCGCCGAGACCTCCGAGGGCTTCGCGGAGGAGTGGGACCTGGACCGGCTGTGGGGCGCCTTCAAGCAGCTCTACCCGGTGAAGGCCACCATCGAGGAGCTGGAGGAGGCGGTCGGCGACCGCGCCGGGCTGACCGACGAGTTCATCGCCGAGTCCATCAAGGACGACATCCACGAGCAGTACGAAGCCCGTGAGGAGCAGCTGAGCTCCGACATCATGCGTGAGCTGGAGCGGCGCGTGGTGCTGTCCGTCCTGGACCGCAAGTGGCGCGAGCACCTCTACGAGATGGACTACCTCCAGGAGGGCATCGGCCTGCGTGCGATGGCCCAGAAGGACCCGCTGGTCGAGTACCAGCGCGAGGGCTTCGACATGTTCCAGGCGATGATGGACGGCATCAAGGAGGAGTCCGTCGGCTATCTGTTCAACCTGGAGGTCCAGGTCGAGCAGCAGGTCGAGGAGGTCCCGGTCGAGGAGGGCGAGAAGGCGGCCGAGGCGGCCGGCGACGGCGCGCAGGACGCGGTCCCCGCAGCCGTGACGTCCGGGTCGACCAACGGCCGTCCCGAGATCCACGCCAAGGGCCTGGAGGCCCCCCAGCGCCCGGACCGGCTGCACTTCTCCGCCCCGACGGTGGACGGCGAGGGCGGCATCGTCGAAGGCGACTTCACCAACGGCGACACGCCCCCCGCGCCCCGCTCCGAGTCCGACGGCATGACGCGCGCGGAGCGGCGCAAGGCGAACAAGGGCGGCCGCCGCCGCAAGAAGTAACCGCCACGCCGGCAGACGACGGACGGGCCGGGCCCCACGCGCGAGCAGCGCGCGGGGCCCGGCCCGTCGGCGTTGCGGGCCCCACGCGGCCGCGCCCCGACGCGATCACGGGCCACCCCGTCGCGGGCGGTAGGCCCCCCGGCCGTGCTCGCGCGGCCGGTTCCGGGGTCGCCTGGGCGGGGCCCGTACGCGGGGCCCACGGCGGCGCCGGGCGGGCCGGTACGGGCCGGGCGCCGCCCGGCCGGGCGGCGCCCGGGGGCCCGTCCGGTGGGTCGGCCCCAGGACTGCCCGGCCCGCGGCTTGGGGCCGTCATGGGCCACCCGCCGGGGGCGGTACGGCCAGGCGCCCGGGGTGCGTGGGGCGGGGCCGTACGCGGGGCCCTACGGCTGCGGCGGGCCCGCGTCGCGGGTTCCCCGGGCCGGGGTGCGTGCACGTGCGGTGGCCGGGGTTCGGCTTGCTTGGGCGGGGCCGGGCGGCGTTGCGGGGCCCGTCCGGTTGGTCAGCCCCGGAGCTGCCCGGCCCGCGGCTTGGCGCCGTTATGGGCCACCCGGCCGGGGCCCGTAGAGCGACCGGGGCCCGGCTCCCGGGCACCTGGGCAGGGTCTCGTACGCGGCGCCCACGGCCGCGCCGGGCGAGGTCGCTTCGCCCTCCGCCCCCGGAGTAGCGCCGTGGCTCCGCGGGCCGTGCTCGGCATCGTGGGCGCGGCGGGCTGGAGGCGGGTGCCCGGCTGCCCTGTCGCCCTGCCCGCGTCGCGGGGTCGTGGGGGTTATGCGGTCGGGCCGATGTCGAAGGTGGCGCAGCGCCAGCGGGTGTCGGGGGCGAGTTCGAGGCGGAAGGCGAGCGCGCGGAGCCGGTCGCCGTAGGCGATCCGGGCGAACGCCTCGATGACCCCCTGCCGCGGCTGGTACTCGTCGCAGCGCCGAACGACGGGGGCGCTGTCGCGGGTTTCGGCCGGTCGCAGGGGCGCCTGGGGCGCGAGCTCGATCAGCCGGTCGTAGGCGTCCGGGAGGGTGTGGCCGAGCAGCGTGTGGACCGGGCGCCGCCCGCTCAGGGTGAGCAGCAGCTGATTGGCGAACCAGTAGCGCGGCAGCCGCTCGAGCTCTCTGCGCCGCGCGGCGGCGGCCGCCGTACGCGATACGGACCCGGGACCCGCCGGGCGCCGCGAATCGCGGCGTCGCGGCGGCCCGCTCCGCGCGGGTCCCGTCCGCGCGGGTCCCGTCCGCGCGGGGCCCGCGCCTCGGCCTCCGCTCGTACCGGCTGTGTCGCGCGTCGTGTAGGTCGTCCTGTTCATGCGCCCCGCCGCTCTCCCGGGCCCGGCGAAGATACCGGGCAGTAGCTTGGTCGGCAGACTTCTATCGGCGCCCTTCCGGCAACGGCAAGGAGTGCGCCCCGCTCGCGGCCCGGCCCCCGGGATTCACCTATCCGGGGCGCCCGGGCAACGGCACCCGGGCGCCGACGCCGCGGCGGCCACTGCCCGCCCGAGCCCTGTCACCCCCCTGACCAGGCCGGACGCGCTTCCGGGCGGTGCGGAGCCGGGCGCCCGGCCCGCTCACCCGGGCTCGACCGGCGGCCCGCGCGAGAGCCAGGGCCCGGGGCCGGGATTACCCCCGATGGGGGACAAGGAACCGGGCGGCGCGGGGCACCGGATGCTTCCGTCCGCGGTCCCGGTTGGGCCCGGGGGACGGGGTGTCGAACGTATGCTGGCTGGCAACTACAGGAATTTCAGGAACTCCAGGAAGCGGCAGCCATGCGCGTCTACGTCCCCCTGACCCTCCCCGGTCTCGCCGAGGCGCACAAGGCGGGGGAACTGGGCCCGGCCCCGCTGATCGCCTACGCGGTCACTCCCGCGCTGCGCGAGTGGTACGTCTCCGACGACATCGAGGAACTGGAGTACGCGGCGCTGTCCCGTGCCGCGCAGGCGTCGCTGCGGCATCTGGCGGTGGACCGGCAGGCGCCCCGGCGGCGGGTCGTGGTGGCGGTGGACGTGCCCGACACCGTCGCGGTCGCGGACCCGGACCGGGGGCTCGACCAGTCCGCGCTGGGGGAGGTGCGGCTCGCCCTCCCCGTGCCGCTGGACAAGGCCGCCGCGGTGCACGTGGACTCCGACGAAGCCGAGCGGGATGTCGCCGCCGCGGCCGAGGCGCTGGGCGCGGCGGATGTCGGGGACGACGACGCGCAGTTCACGGTGGACGGCGCGGAGGATCACGAACTGCTGTGGTACGACGCCAAGGAGATCCCCGATCTCGTCGGGTGAGGCCGGGGAGACCAAGGGAGACCAGGTCAGACCGCCCTGTCGGACCCGTTGGGTACGGTCATGAGATGGGCAAGAACGTGACGCACATCGTCTGGGACTGGAACGGCACCCTCTTTCACGACAACGACGCCGTGATCTCGGCGACGAACGCCTCGTTCGCCGAGATCGGGCTGCCTCCGATCACCCTGGAGCGCTACCGCGAGCTGTACTGCGTCCCGGTCCCGCGCTTCTACGAGCGGCTGATGGGGCGGCGGCCCACCGACGTCGAGTGGCAGGCGATGGACGAGGCGTTCCACCGTCACTACTGGGTGCTGGCCGAGAGCGCCGGGCTGGCGCTCGGGGCCAGGCAGCTGCTCGCCGAGTGGCAGGCGGCCGGGCTCACCCAGTCGCTGTGCTCGCTGGCCGAGCACGAGCGGCTGATCCCCCTGGTGCGCACCCACGGCATCGAGCCGCACTTCGTGCGCGTGGACGGGCGCACGGGCCAGAGCGACACGGGCAAGGCGGAGCAGATGGTGCACCATGTCACCGCGCTGGAGGGCGTCACGCCGGACCGCGTCGTGGTGATCGGGGACGCGGTCGACGACGCCGTCGCGGCGCGGCACGCGGGCGCCCGCGCCGTGCTGTACACGGGGGGCTCGCACAGCCGGGCCAGCCTGCTGGCCGCGGGCGTGCCGGTCGTGGACACCCTGGAGGAGGCCGTCGCCGAGGCCGGGCAGCTCGTCGACTGATCAGCCCGCGCCCGCGCCCGCACCCGCGGCCGTACGCGGGAGCACAGCGGCACGGCGGCACGGCGCCCGTGCCTCAGATCACCGGCGCCTTCGCCCGCAGCACCGCCAGGAACTCCCGCATCCACCCCGGATGGTCCGGCCAGGCCCGCGAGGACACCAGCGTGCCGTCGACCACCACCTCCGCGTCCTGGAACTCCGCCCCCGCCGCTTGCATGTCCATCTCCAGCGCCGGATACGCGGTGACCCGCCGCCCGCCGAGCCCGCCGATCGCCGCCGTCAGCAGCGGCCCGTGGCAGATCTGCGCGACCGGCTTGTCCGCGTCGAAGAAGGCCTTGAGGATCTTGCGCAGCTCGGGGTCGTTGCGCAGGTATTCGGGGGCCCGTCCGCCGGGGATCACCAGCGCCGCGTACTGGCCCGGATCGACCTCGGAGAAGGCGAGGTCGGCGGGCCAGGTGTAGCCGGGCTTCTCGGTGTATGTGTCGAAGCCGTCTTCGAAGTCGTGCACCACGAACCGCAGCGTCTTGCGGGCCGGGGCCGCCACATGCACCTCGTAGCCCTCCTCGCGCAGCCGCTGGAGCGGGTAGAGCACCTCCAGGGACTCGGCCGCGTCTCCGGTCACGAGCAGGATCTTCGCAGGCATGCCGCCCACCTCCACAGGTCGTGTCGGCCGGGGCCGTCACGCCGAGCGCCGGACAGGACACACCGAGCGCCGGGCGGGACACGCCGACGGCCGAACAAGCCTCACCAATCACCGTAAAGGTCACAGTGCCCGCGCCGGGCCGCTTTGCCAAGAGACCGCGCGGGACCTGCGTCGCTGTCCACGTCGCTGTCCATAACGTCAAACTTCGAGGCTCGGTTTTGTACACGGACGGCTCATGACGTTCCCCGGGGGAGGGGCGATAGCCTTACTGCGTGATCAGCGCGATAGGCCGTGGGGGCGATGAGGCCCCCGCACCGGTCCCGGATTCCCACCGGGCTCGGGCCGCCGCTGACCGGTGCCGCCTGGGGCCTTGGTCACTTTCGGCCGAGTCCGCCCCGGCCATCCCCCGCACGGGCATATCGTCGTCCCAGACCGGATATCCCGCGTCGCGACGTCATGCCACCGCTATCGATGTCACGCAACGGCGCGCGACAGGAGCCAGAGGACATGCAGACCAAGCTGGACGAAGCCAAGGCCGAGCTGCTCACACGGGCCGCCCGGGTAGCTGAGAGCAGTCCTGCCGGGGGACAGCAACCGGTACAGGGCCCAGGCCCCGAGACTCTGACCGCCTACCTTCAGCACTACTACCAGCACACGCCGCCGGAGGACCTCGCGGGCCGCGACCCGGTCGACGTCTTCGGCGCGGCCCTCTCCCACTACCGCCTGGCCGAGTCGCGCCCGCAGGGCACCGCGAACGTCCGGGTGCACACCCCGACCGTCGAGGAGCACGGCTGGACGTGCAGCCACTCCGTGGTCGAGGTGGTCACCGACGACATGCCCTTCCTGGTCGACTCCGTCACCAATGAGCTGACGCGCCAGGGCCGCGGCATCCACGTCGTCATCCACCCGCAGATCCTGGTGCGCCGCGATCTCACCGGGAAGCTGATCGAGGTGCTGGACGTCTCCCCGGACGGCCGGCCCGAGAAGCTGCCGCACGACGCGGTCATCGAGTCCTGGATCCATGTCGAGATCGACCGCGAGACCGACCGCGGTGACCTCAAGCAGATCAACGCCGATCTGCTGCGCGTGCTCTCCGACGTCCGCGAGGCCGTCGAGGACTGGGAGAAGATGCGCGAGGCGGCGCTGCGCATCGCCGAGGGCCTGCCCGAGGAGCCCACGGCCGGCGAGGTGCGCCCCCAGGAGATCGAGGAGGCCCGCGAGCTGCTGCGCTGGCTGGCCGACGACCACTTCACCTTCATCGGTTTCCGCGAGTACGAGCTGACGCAGGCGCCCACCGAGTCCGGTGGCGAGGAGGACGTGCTGAGCGCGGTGCCCGGCACCGGCCTCGGCATCCTCCGCTCCGACCCGCACCACCGGGACACCGACGAGAGCGCGCACGCCGGGCTGCCCGCGGCCGCCGAGGGCGCCGGGCGCCCCGTCTCGCCGTCGTTCAACCGGCTGCCGGCCGACGCCCGCGCCAAGGCGCGCGAGCACAAGCTGCTGGTCCTCACCAAGGCCAACAGCCGCGCCACCGTCCACCGCCCCTCGTACCTGGACTACATCGGCGTCAAGAAGTTCGACGCCAAGGGCAATGTGATCGGCGAGCGGCGCTTCCTCGGCCTGTTCTCCTCCGCCGCGTACACCGAGTCCGTGCGCCGGGTCCCGGTGATCCGCCGCAAGGTCGAGGAGGTCCTGGAGGGCGCCGGGTTCCAGCCCAACAGCCACGACGGCCGGGATCTGCTCCAGATCCTGGAGACCTACCCGCGCGACGAGCTGTTCCAGACCCCGGTCGACCAGCTGCGGTCCATCGTGACCAGCGTGCTGTACCTCCAGGAGCGCCGCCGGCTGCGGCTGTTCCTGCGTCAGGACGAGTACGGGCGCTACTACTCGGCCCTGGTCTATCTGCCGCGTGACCGCTTCACCACCGAGGTGCGGCTGCGGCTGACCGACATCCTGCTGGAGGAGCTGAACGGCCGGGTACCGGTCGACTTCACCGCTCTGCACACCGAATCGGTGCTCTCCCGGCTGCACTTCGTGGTCCGCGTCCAGGCCGGCACCGAGCTGCCGGACCTCACCGACGCCGATGTGGAGCGCATCGAGGCCCGGCTGGTGGAGGCCGCCCGCTCCTGGGCCGACGGCTTCGCCGAGGCGCTGACCTCCGAGGTCGGCGAGGAGCGCGCCGCCGAGCTGCTCCGCCGCTACCAGCACGCCTTCCCCGAGGGCTACAAGGCCGACCACTCGCCGCGCGGCGCGGTCGCCGACCTCCAGAAGCTGGAGCGGCTGAAGGACAGCGACCGCGACTTCGCGGTCAGCCTGTACGAGCCGGTGGGGGCGGCCCCCGCCGAGCGCCGCTTCAAGATCTACCGGGTCGGCGAGCAGGTCTCGCTCTCCGCGGTGCTGCCGGTCCTCACCCGGCTGGGCGTCGAGGTCGTCGACGAGCGCCCGTACGAGCTGCGCTGCTCGGACCGGACCAGCGCCTGGATCTACGACTTCGGGCTGCGGCTGCCGCGCCATGACGACGGCCTCGCCGACGACGCCCGCGAGCGCTTCCAGAACGCGTTCGCCGCGGTGTGGACCGGGCAGGCGGAGAACGACAACTTCAACGAGCTGGTGCTGGGCGCCGGGCTGACCTGGCGCCAGGCGATGGTGCTGCGCGCGTACGCGAAGTATCTGCGCCAGGCCGGGTCCACCTTCAGCCAGTCGTACATGGAGGACACCCTCCGCACGAATGTGCACACCACGCGGCTGCTGGTGAGCCTGTTCGAGGCGCGGATGTCCCCCGAGCGGCAGCGGGCCGGCACCGAGCTGACCGACGCCCTGCTGGAGGAGCTGGACGCGGCGCTGGACCAGGTGGCCTCGCTGGACGAGGACCGCATCCTGCGCTCCTTCCTCACCCTCATCAAGGCCACCCTGCGCACCAACCACTTCCAGAAGAGCGAGGACGGGCAGCCGCACGCGTACCTGTCCATGAAGCTGGACCCGCAGGCCATCCCCGATCTGCCCGCGCCGCGCCCGGCGTACGAGATCTGGGTCTACTCCCCGCGGGTGGAGGGTGTGCATCTGCGCTTCGGCAAGGTCGCGCGCGGCGGTCTGCGCTGGTCCGACCGGCGTGAGGACTTCCGCACCGAGATCCTTGGCCTGGTCAAGGCGCAGATGGTGAAGAACACCGTCATCGTGCCGGTGGGCGCCAAGGGCGGCTTCGTCGGCAAGCGGCTGCCCGACCCGGCGGTCGACCGGGACGCCTGGCTGGCCGAGGGCATCGCCTCGTACAAGACCTTCATCTCCGGTCTGCTCGACATCACCGACAACATGGTCGGCGGTCAGGTCCAGCCGCCCAAGGACGTCGTCCGCCACGACGGCGACGACACCTACCTGGTGGTCGCCGCCGACAAGGGCACCGCGACCTTCTCCGACATCGCCAACGAGGTCGCCCAGTCGTACGGGTTCTGGCTGGGCGACGCCTTCGCCTCCGGCGGCTCCGCCGGGTACGACCACAAGGGCATGGGCATCACGGCCCGCGGCGCCTGGGAGTCCGTCAAGCGGCACTTCCGCGAGCTGGGCCACGACACCCAGACCGAGGACTTCACGGTGGTCGGCGTCGGCGACATGTCCGGCGACGTGTTCGGCAACGGCATGCTGCTGAGCGAGCACATCCGGCTGGTCGCGGCCTTCGACCACCGCCACATCTTCCTCGACCCCAACCCGGACAGCGCGGTCTCCTACGCCGAGCGCCGCCGCCTGTTCGAGCTGCCGCGCTCCTCGTGGGCCGACTACGACACCTCCCTGCTCTCGCAGGGCGGCGGCGTCCACCCGCGTACCGCCAAGGCCATCCCGATCACCCCGCAGGTGCGGAAGGCCCTGGGCATCGAGTCCCGGGTCGCCAAGATGACCCCGGCCGACCTGATGAAGGCGATCTTCAAGGCCCCGGTCGACCTGCTGTGGAACGGCGGCATCGGCACCTACGTCAAGGCCTCCGCCGAGTCGCACGCCGACGTGGGCGACAAGGCCAACGACGCCATCCGGGTGGACGGCCAGGATCTGCGGGTCAAGGTCGTCGGCGAGGGCGGCAACCTGGGCCTGACCCAGCTGGGCCGGATCGAGTTCGCGCTGAACGGCGGGCGGATCAACACCGACGCGATCGACAACAGCGCCGGTGTGGACACCTCCGACCACGAGGTGAACATCAAGATCCTGCTCAATGAGCTGGTCCGCGAGGGCGATATGACGGTCAAGCAGCGCAACAAGCTGCTGGCCGAGATGACCGACGAGGTCGGCGCGCTGGTGCTGCGCAACAACTACGCCCAGAACGTCGCGCTCGCCAACTCCGCGGCCCAGGCCCCCAGCCTGCTCCACGCCCACCAGCGGGTGATGCGCCGGCTGGGGCGCGAGGGGCGGCTGGACCGTTCGCTGGAGTTCCTGCCCACCGACCGCCAGATCCGGGAGCGGCTGGCCGCCGGGCGCGGGCTGTCCCAGCCCGAACTGGCCGTGCTGCTCGCCTACATCAAGATCACGGTGGCCGAGGAGCTGATCGCCACCGGGCTGCCGGACGACCCGTACCTCCAGCGGCTGCTGCACGCGTACTTCCCGCAGGCGCTGCGCCAGCAGTTCCCCGAGCGTGTCGACGGCCATGCGCTGCGCCGGGAGATCGTCACCACGGTGCTGGTCAACGACACCGTCAACACCGCCGGTACGACCTTCCTGCACCGGATGCGCGAGGAGACCGGCGCCTCCACCGAAGAGGTGGTGCGCGCCCAGACCTCGGCCCGGGTGATCTTCGAGCTGGGCGAGGTGTGGGACGAGGTCGAGTCCCTCGACAACGTCGTCCCGGCCGATATCCAGACCCGGATGCGGCTGCACTCGCGGCGCCTGGTCGAGCGCGGCACCCGCTGGCTGCTCGGCAACCGCCCGCAGCCGCTGGAGCTGGCCGAGACCATCGAGTTCTTCGGCGAGCGGGTCGCGGCGGTCCGCGCCCAGCTGCCCAAGCTGCTGCGCGGCGCGGACGTGGAGTGGTACCAGAAGATCCACGACGAGCTGACCGCCGCCGGGGTGCCGGATGACCTGGCCACGCGGGTGGCGGGCTTCTCCTCCGCCTTCCCGACGCTGGACATCGTGGCCATCGCCGACCGGGTGGGCAAGGAGCCGCTGTCCGTCGCCGAGGTGTACTACGACCTCGCCGACCGGCTGCGGATCAGCCAGCTGATGGACCGGATCATCAACCTGCCGCGCGCCGACCGGTGGCAGTCCATGGCCCGCGCCTCCATCCGCGAGGAGCTGTACGCGGCGCACGCCGCCCTGACCTCCGATGTGCTGTCGGTGGGCGACGGCGGTGCCACGCCCGAGCAGCGCTTCAAGGCCTGGGAGGAGAAGAACGCGTCGATCCTCCAGCGGGCGCGCACCACGCTGGACGAGATTCAGGGGTCGGAGACCTTCGACCTGGCGAATCTGTCCGTCGCCATGCGCACCATGCGCACGCTGCTGCGCAGCCAGCGCTGAGCGGCTCTCAGTAGAGCTGACCGGCACTGAGCCATTTGCCGCGCCGTCCGGGGCCCGCCCCGGGCGGCGCGGCGCGTTTCACGGGGGCTCCTGTCGGCGGCTTCGCGATCTTTTCACCCCAATGTCGCCCTATCGGGCCTATCGGGACGCATCACCCTATAGTGGGCAGACGGTGAGCGCTGTTCTCTCCTGTCCGGAGGTGTTCCATGCCCCGATTCAGCATCGTCATCGCCGCCTATCGAGTGCAGGGCTATCTGAGCAGCTGCCTGGACTCGGTGCTGACCCAGTCGTTCGGGGACATCGAGGTAGTGGCGGTCGACGACTGCTCTCCGGACCACTGCGGCACGATCGTCGAGGAGTACGCGGCCCGGGACAGCCGGGTCGTCCCCGTCCACCAGCCGGTCAACTCCGGCCCCGGCCACGCCCGTAACGCCGGGGTCGACCGGGCCACCGGCGACTATCTGCTCTTCCTCGACGGCGACGACACGCTCGCCCCCGGCACCCTCCAGGGCCTCGCCGACCGGCTGGATCTCGTCCAGGACCCGGACATCCTCTACTTCAACCATGTGCGCACCTATTGGTGGGACCGCACGGAACCCAGCCTCTTCGGCGGGCTGCTGGCCTCGGCCGGGACCGAGGTCTTCTCGGTCCTGGAGCGCCCGGAGTTCCTGCGCATCTTCGCGATGTCGTCCAACCGCGTCTACCACCGGGCCTTCTACACCCGCCACGGCTTCGCGTTCAGCGAGGGCATCTACGAGGACGCCCTGCTCTCGTACAAGACGATGCTCACGGCCGAGCGAATAGCCTGCGTGGACCTGGTCGGGCTCGAGTACCGCCAGCGGCGCGTGGGCGCCAGCACCGCCAGCCCCGGTGAGAAGCATTTCGCCATCTTCAAGCAGTACACCCGGCTCTTCGACTTCCTGGAGGGCAAGCCGCACCTGGAGCCGCTGCGCCCGCAGCTGTTCGAGCGGGCCGTCTCGCACTTCCTGTTCTGCCTGGGCCGCCGTTCCCGGGTGGCGGCCGAGGACCGGCCGCGCTTCTTCGACCGGGCCGCCAAGTGGTACCGGGCCCATCTGCCCGACGGCTTCACCCCGCCCGCCGACGCCCAGTGGCGCTTCGAGGCGCTGGCCCGCGGCTCCTTCGTCCGCTACCGGGAGCACGAGCTGTCGGAGCGGGCGGCGGCCGGGGCCCGCAAGCTCAAGCGGATGACCCGGCGGCCGCTGGCCGCGCGGGCCAAGCGGAGCCTGTACCGGGTCCACCGGCGGCGGCCCGTCGACGCGGACCTGGCCGTGTACTCGGCGTACTGGGGCCGTGGAGTGCTGTGCAACCCGGCGGCGATCTACTACAAGGCCAGGGAGCTGGCCCCGCATGTGCACGGCGTGTGGGTGGTGCGAAAGGCCGCGGTCGAGTCGCTCCCGGAAGGCGTCGACTACGTCATCTCGGGGACCCGGGACTTCTACTGGGCCATGGCCCGCGCCAAGTACCTCGTCAACAACGTCAACTTCCCCAATGACGTGGTGAAGCGGCCGGGGACCGTGCATCTCCAGACCTTCCACGGAACGCCGCTCAAGTGCATGGGCCTGGACCAGCAGCGCTATCCCGCCGCCGCGTCGGGGATGAGCTTCGGCAACCTCCTCAAGCGCGTCGACCGCTGGGACTACGCCCTCTCCGCCAACCGGCACTCGAGCGAGGTCTGGGAGCGCGTCTACCCCGCCGCGTACCGGCTGCTGGAGTACGGATATCCGCGCAACGACGTCTTCTTCTCGGCCTCCGCCGAGGAGATCCGGCGCATCCGCAAGGAGCTGGAGATCCCGGACGGGGCCCTCACGGTCCTCTACGCCCCCACGATCCGCGACTACCAGAAGGGGTTCACGCCCCGGCTGGACCTCGAACGCGTCAGCCGCGCCCTGGGCCCGGAGGCGGTGCTGCTGGTGCGCGCCCACTACTCGTACCAGCCGCACGCCGGGCTGCGGCAGCTCCAGGAGGCGGGGCTGGCGATCGACGTCTCGCGCCACCCGTCGGTGGAAGAGCTCTGCCTGGCCGCCGATGTGCTGGTCACGGACTACTCGTCGATCATGTTCGACTACGCCAACCTGGACCGCCCCATCGTCGTCTACGCGGACGACTGGGATATCTACCAGGCCACCCGCGGGGTCTACTTCGACCTGCTGTCGGGGCGGCCGGGCGACACCCCGGGGCCCGTCGCCCGTACGGAGGACGAGCTGATCGCCGTCTTCCGCGAGGGGCGCTGGCGCGACGAGGACGCGAGCGCGCTGCGCGCCGCGTTCCGGGCCCGCTTCTGCCAGTACGACGACGGGCACGCGGCGGAGCGGGTGGTACGGACCCTCATGCTGGGCCAGGACGCCGCCACGGTGGACGCCGCCACGGTGGACGCCGCCACTGTGGACGTCGTGACCGCCGACGCAGTGACCGCCGCCGCGCCCCCGCTGCCCCCGCTGCCCGCGCCGCCCGTGCCCGAGCCGCACCCGGACCAGTGCCGGGCCGACCGCCACGGCCTGCCCGTCAAGCGCGGCCTGATCACCGGCGTGCCGCCGCACCCGGCCCGGCCCACGCCGCTGGCCCCCGACCACGACTGACCTAGCGGCTGATCCTGCCGCGCCCATGCCGTGAACCCGGAGACCGGAGCACTCATGTCCTCTGCGCCCCCTCCCCGCGTCAGCGTGATCGTCCCCGCCTACAACGCCATGCCGGAGCTGACCCGCGCCATCACCTCCGCGCTGGGCCAGACGCTCGGCCACGACCGCATCGAGATCATCGCGGTGAACGACGGCTCGACCGACGGCACCGGCGCGGAGCTGGAGCGCCTGGCCCTCGGGTGCCCCGCGCTCCGCGTCGTCCACCAGGAGAACTCCGGCTGCGCGGGCCGCCCGCGCAACACCGGTCTCGACCTGGCCCGCGGCGACTTCGTCTTCTTCCTCGACTCCGACGACTACCTGGGGCCGGACGCGCTGCGCCGCATGGTGGCCATGGCCGACGAGAACGGCACCGACATCGTCCTCGGCAAGATCGCCTCGGTCGGCGGGCGCGCCGTCCCCCGGGCCGTCTTCAGCCACAACCAGCCCCGCACCGACATCTTCTCCTCCGCCGCCTATCTGACCCTGGGCCCCTGGAAGCTGTTCCGCCGCTCCCTGGTCGAGCGGCTGGGGCTGCGCTTCCCGCCCTTCCGCAACTGCGAGGACAAGCCGTTCACCATCGCCGCCTACCTCAACGCCTCCGGCATCTCGGTGGTCGCCGACTACGACTGCTACTACGTCCGCTACCGCGAGGACCGCAGCAACCTCACCCTCACCGCCGGGGACCTCGTCCACCGCATGGACGGGATCGGCCTGTGCTTCGAGACCGTGGCCCGCTATCTGGAGCCCGGCCCGCGCCGGGACCGCGCCATGCGCCGCCATGTCGAATGGGAGCTGTGCGGGCCGCTGCGCGGGCTGCTGCCCCGCGAGAGCGAGCGGGACGCGCGCGAGCGCTTCTACCCCCGCTTCCGGCAGTGGGCGCTGAACTGGGCGAGCGAGGAGATCTGCCGGCAGATCGACGCGCCCGACCGGCTTCTGGTCCATCTGCTGCTCGCCGATCGCTTCGAGGACGTGCTGACGGTCGCGCGCAACGCCAAGGAGGACGCGCGGCGCGGTCATGTCGTCGACAAGGGACGCGTCTACTGGGCGCACCCCTTCTTCCGCGACCCGGCCGCCGCCGTCCCCGACGACTGTTTCGACGTCACCGACCGGCTGCCGGTCCACCACCGCCTCGACGCGGCGCGCTGGCACGGCGACGGCGACGACGGCAACGACGTGTTGCGGCTGACCGGCCACGCCTACATCGAGCATGTCGCCGCCCTGCACCCGCGCACCGAGGTGGTTCTGCGCAGATACCAGTCCGACCGCCCCGAGATCCGGCTGCCCGTCACCCCCCGCGCCGCCACCGGTCTGCCCGACGACGGCGCGTACGACAACGCGGGCTTCACCGTCGAGATCGACCCGGCCACGGCGGACGGCGGGGCGCCGCTGGAGCGCGGCCTGTGGAACATCTACCTGGACGTGCGGGCGCAGGGCGTCAGCCGCACCGTACGGTTCGGCAACACCCGCGAGGGCGGCGCGGCCGCCCACCCCGAGCCCCGGTGCGTCACGGCGGGGCCCGGCGGGCGGACCACGGTCGTCACGCCGTACTTCACCCCGTACGGCAACCTCTCCCTCGACGTCGGCCAGGTCGCCCACCACCTCGACGCCCCGTGCCAGGTCACCGAGGCGGACTGGCACGGCGCCAGGAGCGGCGTCCTGGCCGTCAGCGGGCGGCTGACCGGCGCGGACGTGGGGGAGGTGCTGCTGCGCGCGGAGAACGGACGGGGCGAAGTGCGCGAGGTGCCGGTGCGGTGGCATGACGAGCCGCCGGGCGATTTCACGGTCCGGCTGCCCGTCAGAAGGCTCGCCCGGGGCCTGTGGACGCTGACCCTGGTGATGGGCGAGGACGGCCCCGAGCCGTGCCGCGCCACGGTCGTGCCCCGCTTCGATGGCCTGGCCGGGACGCGTTGGTTCCGCTTCGGCCGCCCGTACTACGCCAAGCCGCTGACCTGGGGTCCGGCCATGGCGCTCGCCTTCGAGGTGGCGCCGGTCAAGGTCGCCACGGGCGTGCGGCGGCGACTGCGGCGGCTCGGTCGTCCCCCCTTCGGGACCCGGCGCGGGAACCAGCGCGGGCCGGACGGGCCAGCCGGGCCAGGTGGATCGCCCGGACGAGGTACGGGGCGAGCGCCAGCAGGGTGAGCAGACACGCCCCGGTGGCTGCCGTGAGGCCGGCCACCACCCAGCGGGCGTCGCCGGTGGCCAGCGTCCCGGTGAGGCCGAGCAGGGCGGTCAGCTCGTATCCGAGCATCCGCTGCCCGGGCCATTCGGTCAGCGACCGCAGGGGCCGGTCGCTGATGCCCGGAAGGCGCGGGGCGACATCGCGGGCCGCGACCGGGGCGCGGAGCCGCCGGCCGATCATGGTGCGCATCGCGGAGTGCAGCGCCTGGCCGCCCAGCAGACACACGACCAGCGTGATGGCGGCGGTCAGGCCGGTGTGGCCCGCCAGGTCCAGCCGCGCGAGCAGCAACAGCAGCACCACGCTGCGCACCTCGAAGCGGAGGGTCCCGCCGAGGTGCAGCCGCCCCAGACGGCCCATCAGCGCGGGCTCGGTGCGGTGCAGGAACAGGTCGCACCCCACGCCGAGCAGCGCGGCCGCGGCGAAGGGCCAGCCGGCGCCGCACAGCGCGGCGAAGGGGGCCGCCGCCAGGCAGCCGGCCATGACGACGAAGGCCGCGAGGCCGAGGGTGGATCGTATGCCAAGGCGCTCCATGACACATGTGCCCTTCGCTGTGGATCATGCTTACTTACGCAAACATTAGGTGAGTGATCCGTTTCCTGCCTTTTGGGTGGCTCTAGGCGGCGGATCCTCTGCCGGGGCCGCTGGCTTTCCGGCGCGTGGTCAGGGGCAGCGGATCTCGTACACCGGGTAGGGCACGACGACTCCGTCTTCGGCGTGAAGGCCAGAGAGGCCGAGGCGGGTGAATCCGGCTTTGGTCAGGACGCGGCCGGAAGCGGAGTTGTCGGGGTGGTGCTTGGCCTCCAGACGCTTCAGCTCGGTGTGAGCGAAGGCGAAGTCGACAACTCTTTTCGCAGCCTGGGTGGCGTAGCCGTTACCCCAGCAGTCCTCACGGAGGATGTAGCTGAGGGTCCCGAGGCCCGGTTCCCGCACGCGGAGGGAGATCATGCCGATCACATCGCCGACGACCGTGATGCCGAAGTCCCAGCGCGGGCGGGGGCTTGTCCGGGCCGATTCCAGGGCCCTGGCGACGCGGTGGCGGGCATCCTCGTCGGTCATCTCATACCCGTGGCCGTGGGTGAAGCGGACCGAAGCGCCACTGTAGATGCGCCGGATGGCCGTGGAGTCGTCCACGGCCAGCTCCCGCAGGGTCAGCATGCACTGGCCAGCTCGGCGGCCGTGGGCCGGGCGCCAGGGTCAGCGTTCATGCAGGCTGTGATCAGCTGCTCGAACTCCGGGAAGGGCCATGGCCGTACGTCTTCCAGGCGGAGTGTGTGCCCTTTTGCGATGGTGCGGAGCTTGTCCAGGCGGTCCAGATCGTCCTTGTATGCCACCGGTCGATGTCCTGCCCAGCACCAGAACAGAGACGCGCCCAGGCCCCACACGTCTGCCGCGGGCCCTGCTTGGACGTGGGTGTCGTCGCTGGTGGACAGGATGGCCTCGGCGACCTCCGGGGCGGTCGTGTGGGTGAGGGCGCCCCGGTACGGAAGGCGCTCGTCCTGGCCAGGCCCGCAGGCCAGCGCGTAGTCGATGACCTCGGCGGTGCCGCTGTTGGTCACGAGGGTGTTGGTGGGCTGTACATCCGCGTGGGCCCAGCCAGCGGCATGCATCGCCGCGAGGCGGTGTGCCCAGGTTCGGGCGATGCCGAGCAGCCAGGGCCGCACTGAGGGGCGGTTTCCCTCGGGCGCATGGGCGAGCCTGAAGGCCCGCCACAGGAGCTCACCCTCGATCCACCGCACGGCCAGCCACCGCCCGCCCTCCCACGTACCGGACTCGATCCGGTACGCCCGGTCGACGGCGTCCGCCTGGGCCAGCTGGAAGAGGTGACGGTTTTCCTGCTCCAGTTCCCTGGCCTTGTCCCGGGTGTCCTCGGACCCCGGAGCGTTGGCCTTCAGCGCCAAGTGGCCCTTGGGGGTGGCGACCTTCCACGCCCGAGAGCCTCGCCGGTCACTGAGCAGGCATGCGCTGACCGGCCCGAACCGGTCTTCCAGGGCTTTTACTGCCTCGGCAGGAGGTGGTGCGCCCACTCCTTGATCTCCTTCCACTCCTGCGGAATGCCCTCGAAAGCGTCTCGGCCGTCGTCGACCGCGGCCGCCACGGCGGCAGCGAGATCCGGTGTCCCCTCCAGAAGCCGGGGATCGCGGGGCCGTACGGCGACCCGCACGGGGAGGAACGACACCGGGGGCGACGGAATACGGCGGCCGTGCCGGTCGATCTTCTCCTCGCCCGCCGAGAATTTGCCGAACATCAGCCCTACCGGCCCGTACAAGTGCTTGAGGACCCAGTGAGGCCACGCCAGCGCATCCTGCCCGGCGCCGAGAACCACGATGTTCTCGCACACTAACGCGCCATGCGGCCGAGTCGCCAAGGGACGTACCCACTCCGCGGCCCGAACGCCGGCATGGAACACCTCCGCCTCGATGTCCGCTGCGCCTCCGCGCAGCTCGTACACCGTCCAGCCCGTCAGCCCGCGCTCCACGGACGGCGCGAGATAGGGGCAGTGGGCGGCGACGACTTCGACGTATTCCGCGACGTCCACCGTCTTCGGGCTGGTGGTTCTACTCTCAACGAGGCGGAGCGCCCCAGCCGTGGACCGGAGCGCTCCGTCGATGTGTGTGGTGGTCACCGGGCCAGTGCCTTCTCTTGCTTGGGGGCGACGTCGCCGCTGTCGCCCGGGACTGGCGAGCAGTCCCACTCGGCGACCACGACTCCGCTCTCCCGGTAGGTGCCCAGCGCCTTCTCGTCGACCTGACCGTCATCGCCCGTGAACCAGATCTCGGGCAGCGGGCCGAACAGCTCCTCGTACACGGAGATCCAGGAGATTTCGCCCGCGCCTTTCGCAGGGCTGTGGCCGATGGCCTGACCGGCGTGTTCGGCGCAGAACGCGGCGTACTCGGGCGTCTTCATCAGCCGGTGCCATTCGGCGTCGATGGCGGTGGAGAACATCTCCGGCGTGGTACGACGGGCCTCGAACTGCCGGGCGCTGACCTTGAAGAACTTGCCCAGTTCGACCCTCTCCGGGGTCAGTGCGCTACTCATGTGGTGCTCCTCTGTGTGCGTTCGGGTGGTGCTGTGACGGGCGGCCCCGCCACCGTCGAGTGGTGGCAGATCGGGGAGGGGGCGCCGTGGAGCTTTCTGTGGGGTTGGAAGGAGTCAGGGGCAAGCCGTCGTGCCCCGGGAGGCTCCGCCGCCTCGCCGGGTTTCGTCGTACCCGCCGATGCTAGGAGTGAGATGTGCAGCACAGCCAGCAATGTGCAGATATTTGCAGGGGTGGGCTGCTGGCCCGTGACTTGCCATGCTCGCGCCCTTGACGTGGCCCTCGGACTGCATGACTGTGACGCAAAGAACTGCACATCACGTGGATGGAGGCAGGCGTGCCGCTACGGTTCATCGGGATCGATCCCGACACCAAGACAGGAGACTCCCCGACCGTGTGGGTCGACCAGGAGAAGCACGAACTCGTCTTCCAGGGCTGGAAACCGGGCCCTGAACTCGAAGCCGAGTGCGCCGCGTTCGAGGTGCCGGGGCATGCCGTCGGCATCCCGGACGATGAGGCCGTGATTCGTATCCCCGCCAGGATGGTGCGCATGATCAGGGAGGCATGTGATGCCCTCGAGCATCCCGACCATCGCTGACCTGATGGCCGACTGCACGCGCTCCGCCGTGCACCTTGAGATGCGAGACCACTACGGAGTAGCCGCGGAAGCCGACGAGTTCAGGGAGTGGCTGCAGACCGGCAGCGTGGACACCGACCCCGGCTCGCCGGGTTGGGCGCCCTGGGTCGACCTCGTCTCCAGCGCGGTGGCACGTGGTGTCGTCGTGCGCCGGGCCCGGATCGTGTCCGAGCCGGTCACCGACTACATCCGCTACGAGCACGCGTCCACCGTCGTCAACGTGCACGCAGGCGAGCAAGTGCGCTGGTTGCCCCGTCGGCGTGCCTCGGACATCGCTCTGCCCGGCAACGACTTCTGGCTGTTCGACGACCACCTGATCCGCTGGGGCTTCTTCTCTGGGAACGGTGCCCTCGTCGGCCACGAGATCTCCAAGGACCCGGTGGCCGCCAAGCTGTGCGCGGAGGCTTTCGACGCCGTCTGGGCGCGCGCCACACCCCACGACCACTACCAGATCCACTGACCAGGAAGCACCGGCAGCCAGCTCATGCCCGTCTCGCCGTCCTCATCTGCCCAGGCCGCACGTGAAGCCGTCGCCCAGCGGCTGCGCGACCTCCGCAAGGAAGCCGGCCTGACGGTCGTGCAGCTGGCTGCCGCGTGTGGCTGGCACTACTCCAAGACCAGCCGCATCGAGAACGCCCTCACCGGGCCGTCCGCCACGGACATCCGCCGCTGGTGTGCCGCGACCTGCGCCGACGGCCAGGCGCGGGAACTCGTCGTCCAGTCCATCAACGCTGAGACGATGTACCGGCAGTGGCGCGACCAGGTCCGGGCCGGACTCCGGCACATTCAGGAGAGCCGCGTCCAGGCGTTTCAGGCGACCGAGGTGTTCCGCATGTACTCCTCCAGCCTCGTGCCCGGCCTGCTGCAGACCGAGGGCTACGCGCGGGCCGTCCTCGGGATCGCCGCGAGCGTCCACGACCTGCCCATCGACGACAGCGAGGCCGCGGCCCGCGCGCGGATCGAGCGGTCCCGGATCATCCACGAGCAGGGGCATCGCTTCGTCGTGGTCATCGAGGAGTCGGTGTTGTACTGCCAGGTCGCCGATACTGACGCCATGGCCGCCCAGTTGGGCTACCTGCTGACTGCCGGGGCGCTGCCCGCAGTGTCGCTCGGGATTATCCCGATGGCGACCCGGAGGACGCACTGGACCGAGGAAACCTTCCACATCTACGACGACCGGATGGTGTCTGTGGAGCTGGTGACGGCCGAGGTCAACGTGGTTCAGCCCGGGGAACTCGCGGAGTATCTGAAGACGTTCGAGCGGCTGCGCAGCATGGCCGTATACGGAGCTGAGGCGCGGGGGTTGATCCTCAAGGCCATCGAGGCCCTTCACTGACGCCGGGCGCGACAAAGCCCCCTCGTCGGCGGCGCCCCGTGATGCCGTCAGGGATGGCGGATCTCGTACACCGGTTAGGGCCGACTGAATGCGCCCTGCTCACAGCTGTTGCTGTGGGCAGGGCGCATTGTCGCTGTATGGGGCGGGGCTGGTGCCGGACTCAGAGGGTGGGGAACTCCTCACGCTGGACGGCGGAGACGAACGATGACCACCCGTCCGCTGAGAAAACCAGTGCCGGACCGTTCGGGTCCTTGCTGTCACGGACGGGAACAACGCCGCGCGAGGCGACGAGGTTGGCGGCGACCTCTATGCAGGCGCCGCCGTTGTCGCTGTACGAGGACTTGAACCAACGGGGGGATTCGGTCGTCACGGGGTGCCCTTTCGCAACTGGCTGATCATGGCCACAGACTCCGCCTGAGAAGGCGCTTCGGCCTGTAGCTGATGGTAGGCCGTCAGTATGGGCACCACGGAGGTGCTTTCCCGTTCGAAATGGCCTCGCTGGGCGGACTCCGCGTACGACACGAGCGAACGGTCCGACATCGTCAGGATGTAGAGCGGCAGGTTGAACGGGCGGCGCGTGCCCATGTCGAACGGAGCGACCTGGAGCACGGTGTTCGGCAGCTCGGCGAACTCGCGCAACCGCGCGAACTGGGCCTCCATGACGGCGGGTTCGCCGATGGGCCGACGGACACAGCTTTCGTCCAGTACCACGAAGACCAGCGGCGGAGGCGTCCGGACGAGCGCGGCTTGCCGCTCCGCGACGAACGCCACCCGCTCCTGCGCCTGCTCGGCGGTGATCGCCCCCCGCTTGACGGCGCTCTCCGCGAGGATCGTCGCGTACTCCGGTGTCTGGAGCAGACCAGGGATGACCCCCACTTCGTACAGCCGGATCTCCGCTGCCCGGCCCTCGTGCCCGACGTACTCGGGGAAGCCCTCCAGCAGGCTGCCGTGGCGGATCTTGCGCCACTCGCGCTCGAACGAGTCTTCCGTCCCCTCGATCCCGAAGGCGCGGTCCGTACTGCGCACGAACCGAAGAGTGGGAGGCTTGCGAGCAGTTTCGACGGCCGAAACATGCACGCTGGAATATCCCGTCAGCTCCCCCAGCTCTTCCTGGGTCCAGCCACGGCTCTCACGTAAGCTGCGCAGACGCGCCCCGAAGGCAGCCAGCGGACTGCTGTCCGGATGCAACTCCTTGCGGTTCAAGAGGCGTTCACCGTCCTTCGTTCTTGTTTGAGCAGTTGCTTGATTCCCCGCTGAAGGCCACGCTGAACCTCCTTGGTAGTCACAGCACTACAGAGAGGAGTCGTCGGTGCCCAGCGAGACCACGACCCCACCGGGCGGGCCCGAGCCCCAGCCCGTTGGACAGCAGCAGGGGCAGCATGGCGGCGGCGACCGCCCCACCCTTGAGGAACTGCGACAGCAATCAGCGGCCCTGAGCGAACAGATCGCCCAGCATCTGGGGCGGGGGCCGCAGTGAACGGCAGGGACTGGACCAAGGTCCTGCCCACTCTCGCGGTCGGCATGGTGGTCTACGACCGGCGTTACGACATGCCCGGGACCATCGCCGACTTTGATGGGCCGATGGTGTGCCTCAGCCGTCCCACCGGCCTCGAATGGCGGTCGCACTGTGCCTCGGTGCGCCCCGCTACGGCATACGAGCGGCGGCAGCTGCGGGCCATCGCCCGGCTTCATGCCCAGCGACAACGAGGCACGGCGTCCGCATAGGCCCCAGAGCACTTCCCCGGATCGGATTCTCGCCCATGGCTGATGGACCCTGGCACGCCGAATGGACGTTCATCAGCACATCCGGCGTCACCACAGGAACAGTCGACAAGGCCCGGTACTTCGATCTCCGTACCGCCATCTTCAAGGCGGCAGACAAGTCGCTACGGGACCTGGCACACAATGAAACCACTGAGAGAGACGAGCCCTGGAAACTCCTGGCCGGAGCCTTGTACTCCGAAGCAATGCTTACGGCCGACGAGACCGGCACATGGCAATACCTGAGTCCGGACGGCTGGGCGAACGTAAAGGTTTGCTTTTCGCCATAAGGGAAAGCGGCCGACCCGAAAGGAGTACCAGATGCGGACGGTGCACACGACGCCCGCAGGGCCTGTCAGGCGCAAGGCGGATTCGATGGGGTTCCCTCCGGGAGCAGCTTGCGCTCGGCTGTGGTGTAGTCGCGCCCTGCGGCGGCGCACAGGGTGCGGAACTGGGCGTCGGGGCGCAGGTCGAAGGTCTGGCGCAGGTGACCGGTCTCGATGGTCAGGTGGCGGCCGTTCACGAGGCCCGCCGTCCACTCGTCACCCGAGACTGCCAACGTGCCGGAGGCACCGTCGCCTGTCAGAGCGTGGATCAGGACCTGGTGCTTCGCTGCGACGTACGTGACGATGCTGCCACCGGGCCCGAACCCGACCAGGGTGCCGAGAGTCGAGACGGGTGCGCCACCGCTCAGCTGTTTCTTGCGGTCCACGTCCCAGACGCGTACCTGCCCGTCGGTGTTCCGCACGGCCAGGTGCGAGCCGTCCGCGTCGAAGGCGAGTGTGCTGGTGACAGCGGATGTGAGAGTGGATGGCGTGCTGATGGCTCGCCCCGACAGCGTCGTGATGGGCCGGGGAGCACGGACATCCCACAAGAGGATTTCTCCGCGCACGGTCCCCCTCCTGGTGACCGCGACAACCTGTCCAGGGTGCCCGGGACGGGCGATCAGTTGGCCGGCGACAGAGAGCTCGTTGGTGGAGCCGGTGGAGGTCGGTGTGGGGTGGACGAGGAAGGGCTGGGCGCGCACGGCCGCGTCGGCGGCGTCGACGCGGGTGAGCGTACCGTCCTTGGCCAGCAGGACGATCTCGCTGCCCTGCAGCGGGGCGACACTGTCCACTTCCGTCGCCTTCGGAACGACGTCATCGAACGACACGCTGTCGCTCAGGTCCTGCACCGAGTACGACCGGTAGAGGCTGTCGTTCTCGCTCCACACCACGATCCGCTTCGAGTCAGCGGTCCAAACAGGTATCCAGTCGACTGCCTCGGCCGGTGGCGGCAGCGGCACCGACCGGTGGCGGGTGCGGGAGGCGTCCAGGACCTCAAGGCGCCGGTCGGTGGCCCGGGCGACGAAGCGCCCGTTGGGTGACACCGTGTACTTCTCGTCGGCGGCGCTGTTCTTCGAGAACCGTTCGTTGCCCGTCGGCTCGGCCCGGACCGCTATCAACGCCGTGCCGACGGGCACGAGAACAGTGAGCCCGCCGTCGGCACGCGGCGCGGCGGCGAGACCCTTGTAATCGGTGGGAGTGCTGCCCGAGGTCGGGATGCGGGTGCGGTATGTGCGCCCGGTGCGCAGGTCGGTCAGGGTCGGCTCGGCGTAGTCCGCGTCCGAGAGCCCTGGGGCGTATGCGGCTGCTGTCCCGTCGACTCCGTACCAGGAGGTCGCATCCGGCGTGCCCCCGCCAGTGGGCAGCTCGCTCCTGCGGCCGGGTATGCGGTCGAGCGCCTGGGCGTACGTGGTGTCCGTCCTGACGAGGATCTCACCGCCCGCTCGAAGCTCCGCGTAGTCGTCTCCCCCGGTGGTGGAGGCGTACCGCAGCCGACCGGTGGTGAAGTCTCTGACCTCGATGCGCTTGCGCAGCTCCTTGATGGTGCTGATTGTCGCGACGGTGTTTGCGTCGGATGTGAACGCGGCATCCTTCACCGTCTCAGGGATGAGCTGGTCCGGTACGCCGATGCGGGCACCGGAGGGCACCCGCCATGCCTCAGCGAAGACGGGAGCGCACCGCTGGGTGTCCTTGTAACACTCTGCGGACCGGTCGTCCATCGTCAGCAGCAGCCGCTTCCCGTTGCTGCTGAAGTCCAGGGTCGCCGCGAATCTCTCGGGGACGTCATGGCCGCCGAGGTCAAGGATGGCAGGGTGCTTCGGGTCGCTCAGCCGCCACAGCTGTACCCGTCCGCCTGCGGCCGCGGCAAAGAAGCGGCCGTCCGGGCTGATGGCGGCGGCTGGGATCTCTCTTTCGGGGACGCCGCTCAGTTCCCGTGCCCGGGGCTTGCCTTGGAGAGCTCCTGTGACCACGGTGATCGTCGACCGGTCGCCGCCGCCGGGCTTCGACTGCACAACGAGGGTGCGGGCGTCCGGGGTGGCGTTCATGCCGGTGACCCGGCCCCGCCATACCGACGGGTAGCTGCCCACCAGGTACTGCCCTCGCGCGTACTGGTGCAGCAGGGCCTGGCGGGTCTTGGCGGTCTGCTTGGTCTTCCACGCGGCCAGGGCGAGCTGCAACGCGGTGGCGGGATCGCTGCCCGGGCGGTCCTCGGCGGCCTGGGCGAGCAGGCCTGCGGCCTGCGTGCGTAACTGCTCCTCGGTCCGCTTGAGGCTCTGCCAGGTGGACAGCGCCAGGACGACGGCGAGCACCGTGAGAACGGCCAGCGCCCCGACGGCGGCCCGCTTGAGGCGGGCGCTGCGCCGGGAGTGGCGGCGGCTGAGCAGGATGTAGCCGCGCTCGTCGACGGAGATGTCCGCCTGGTGCTTGGCCAGTCTTCTGTCGGCCTCTATCAGGTCGGTTCCGCTCAGCAGGCGGGCGGGCTCACGATGTTGAGCCTTCCATCGCTTCAGGTCGGCCCTCAGCTGTTCCTGCCAGAGGCGGAAGTCCCGGGAGTCGGCGAGCCATTGCCTCAGGCGCGGCCAGAGCTTGGTGAGTGCCTCGTGCGCCAGGTCGACGAAAACCTCGTTTTCGGCACCACCCGGAGTGGGGGAGAGGACGACGAGCTTGCCGGGGGCAAGCTTCTCGGCCAGGCTGAGGAGTTCGGGGGCGAGGTCGGCGGTGCGGGTGGGCCTGCGGGAGAAGGCGTCACCGTCGCCGGGCCGAGCCAGCTGCACGAACAGCCGCCGAGCGCACTCCTGGTGGGCCTGGGTCAGTCCGGCGAGGGCGTCGTTCGCGTATGTGACGAGGGCGCCCGCGACGCCGCCCAGGTCGTCGTAGGCAGCGTGGGTGAGCATCGAGCGGGTGCGGCGCTTCCACAGCTCGGTCAGGGCGAACTGGACCAGCGGCATCCGCCCGGGCTCGTTGCCCGCGTCCGCGACGATCCGCTCCGGCAGCCCTGGCTCGAACCACAGCCCCGGCACGGCGTCGACGGGCGCGGTCACCGCCCGCTCCAGGTCGTCGGCGGCCAAAGGCGCGAGGAACTGCACGGCATCGCTGACGAGGTCGGACGTGTCAGCCGTCACCAGCGCATCAAGGGAGTCGGGCCGCGCGGTGGCGACGACCCGCAGCACGGCCGCGCCGTCCTGGCCTGCCAGGGCGGCGAGCAGCCCGAACAGGTCGCGCGCGGCATCCGGCTCGGCGCCCGCGTACTCCTCGAGCTGGTCGACGAAGAGGACGTGCCCAGCGCTTTCTCCACAGGCGAGGATCCTGGCACGTAGCTCGGCAGGCACATCGTCGCCGGCCTCCAGGAGCCCCGCCAGTTCCTCGGCCTTGGCGAGCCTGTCGACCTCGCCGAGCCCCGGCTCCAGGACCCCGGTCAGCGCCCGGGCGAGCACGGCGGTCGGCCGCACGCCGGGGACGGGCCGCAGCTCGGAAACGCTCATGCCCCCGGCCCGCAGGCGGGGCAGCACTCCGGCCCGGACGAGGGACGACTTCCCGCACCCGGAGGGCCCCGCCACCAGTGTCACCGGGCGCCCGCGCACGGCCGTGTGCGCGCGGGCGGTGTCGCTGTCGCGACCGTGGAAGAACTCCGCGTCGTCCTCCGTGAACACCGCGAGTCCCTTGAACGGGCAGCGCGGCCGCAGAATCCGTTCGTCGACCAGCTCGGCCGATGGCAACAGATACGCAGTGCGCTCGCCCCGGTGCGCGGCGGCCGTCATCCCGACGACGCCGTCCTGCACGTCGTCCCAGACCGGCGCCCCGCTGAACCCTTCCATGATGCGCGGCCCCGGCTCCTGCGCCTCCATCTGCACCCATCCCGAGCCCTGCCCGGCGCGGAGCGTGCCCGAGGCCCATATGCCGTTGTCGGCGCCGTCCGGGTAGCCGAGCGCACGGAATGTGTGCCCCCATACGCCGGTCCCGTCGACGAGCTGCACCGGCCGGGCGCCCTCGACTGCCGCGTCGAGCCGCAGCAGCGCGACGTCCGCCCCGCCGTGCCGCCAGGACACCACGGTCGCCCGCGCGCGGGGCCGGCCGCCCAGCAGCGGAAAGTCGAGGTCCACCGGCTCGCCGGGCGCCTGCTCCACGGCATTCGGCACCCCGAGTGCCATGGTTACGACATGGGCGCAGGTGCACACCACATCGGCGGTGACGAGGAACCCGGCGCCGACCACCTCACCGGCGGCCGAGCAGATCCGCACCTGCGACGCCTCCAGGACATCACTCCCCCGTACAGCGGTCATGGACCCCGCCTTCCGACTTGTCGCGTGATACGCCACAAGTCAGCATTCCTGGCGAAGGCGCCTCGCACAATGCTGCGTATAACCGTCGAGTTGACGCACACCGGACCGTACCGGCGTAGGGGCGAATGCCGGTGACTTTGCGGTGAGTATCGGACGGCGACACGCCGACACCACGGCGTGTCGCCGTCCGATACTCACCGCAACTCAGGCTTCGGGCCGTTTCACTTCGCGCCCTACGGCCCCGCTCCGCGGCGGGGCAGGGCCGCCAGGGCCGCCAGGCCCTCCCGGAGCCTCCGGGAGGCGTACTTCCGGTAGTCCGGTCGGGTCGGTCGGCGGCGGCCGGGGGGCGGGTAGGGGGCGTTCCAGCCGCAGGGGAAGGGCGAGCCGGCGGGCGTGAGGAGGTTCGTCGTCTCGTCGCACGCCAGGATCGCGATCAGCCACCGCCGCACCGCCCGGTGGAAGCCCGGGGTCAGCGGCTCGGGGGCGAGCAGCCAGTCGCGGCACTGGCCGCTGACCGCCCGCCGGTAGCCGCTCTCGTCGTAGCGGCTCCACGGCGCCTCGGGGGTGATGGGGTGCAGCCCGTAGCCGAGCGCGACCAGCGGGGCCAGCGCCCGGCGCAGCGCGTCGTGGTCGGCGCCGGGCAGCAGCTCGCAGACGATCCAGGGGCGATGGCGGTCGATGGTGTGCAGCGCGCCCTCCAGCACGGCCGCCTCCAGCGTCTCCACGTCGATCTTGACGAGGTACGGGGCGGCGCTCCGCTCCGCCGTGAAGTCGTCGACCGTGGTGACGGGGACGCGCACCGACCGGCTGTGCTTGCGGTGCGCGCGGTTCAGTGAGTTCGAGGACTCCGTCTTCTCGGACAGATACAGCTCGGCGGTCCCGGGCGCCGAGGAGACCGCGGACTCCACCACCTCGTAGGACAGCCGGTTGCACGCGCGGATACGGCGGCAAAGACCGGCGGTGTCCGGGGTCGGCTCGAACGCGTACGTCCGCAGCCTGCCGCGCCCGTAGACCGCGCTGATCAGCGCCGAGTACAGCCCGATGTGCGCCCCGATGTCGTACACCGCGCTCCCCGTCGGCGCCCGCTGGGCCAGGGCCAGCAGGGTGGCCTGTGTGGTCGGCTCGTATCCGGCGAGACCCGCCCGGCGCAACTGCCGCTGCACCGCCGTCTGCTTGCGGCTGAGCACGTTCAGCGCCCGCGGGTAGGGGCCCTCGGCGGCGATGACGTCCGGATTCAGCGGGAGGGTGATGGCGAGGGGCATGGCTGACGGGCCTCCTGACGGGCGATGGCCCGCTCCAGCGGGCTGGGGACCGGGAAGTAGGCGTCGAGGAAGGGGCGGAGCAGCGCCAGCTGGTCCGCGAGATCCCGCTCGCACGAGACCGTGTCGTTGAGGCAGAACGCCTGGCAGCGCCGGGACCGCAGCAGCCGGGCCAGCCGGGCCGGGATGCCGGGCCGGGACAGGTCGAAGTAGTCGTAGCGCAGCGGCGCGGGGACGGCCCGGCCGGTCAGGAAGGCGTAGTAGTGGTGGAGCGCGGAGGGCAGGGAGATGTCCGAGGCGCTGCGCACCCGGCTGGCCATGGTGGCGCGGTACGGGCCGGGGAACTCGCCCTCGATCTCGGCGAGGACGCTTCTGCGCAGCGCGTGCGGGGTGTGCTTGAGCTTCTGGGTGACCGTCGTCCCGAACCGGCCCTCCAGCAGCGCCCGGTTGTTCTTCCCGGCCGCCGAGACCGGGACGTCGCCGGGGTGGGCGGGGCCGAGCGGGATCAGTGCGCGGGAGAGGAAGAACTTCGTCATGCCGTTGGCCAGGAAGAAGTCCTGCGGGGTCACCGGCGAGCCGAGGAAAACGTCGTCGTTGAAGTACAGGAAGTGCTCGGCCAGCCCGTCGATGTGGTGCAGCCGGGTCTCGATGGCCTGGGAGTTGAAGGTGGGCAGCACCCGCGGGTCGTCGAAGATGTCGCGGTGGTCGACGACCGTGATCCCGGGGTGCGAGCCCGTCAGCCACGGCGGCACCTGGTCGTCGGTCACCAGGTAGATATGACGCACCCAGGGGGCGTACATGTGCAGGGAGCGCAGGGAGTAGCGCAGCTCGTCCCGGTTGGCGTAGCGGGCCTCGTTGGCCGCCTGCTCGTGGTACGGCTCGGCCGCGTCGTCGGCGACGGCCGTCCACTCGGCGCGGCGCCTGCGCCAGGCGGGGTCGGCGCCGTCGACCCAGGTGTAGACGACGTCGATGGGGAAGCGGACCTCGTCGGGGAGGCGGGTGGTGAACTCCGGGCGGGTGCGCACCAGCGGTCCCGCCCGCCAGCCCTCGGCCGGGGCCAGCCGGGTGAACAGGTGGCCCGGCGCGTGCACGGCGGTGGCGGCCGCGGCGACGGAGGCGGTGGTGCGGTTGGGGCGCGGCGCGAGCAGCAGGTCCGGGCCCCCTTCGATCCCTCCTTCGGTCCCGGCCCCGCTCTCGGCTCTGCCCCGCCGCCAGAACTCGATGTCGCAGCCCTGCGCCACGCCGAGCACCAGGCCCGCGCCGGAGCCCGCGCCCGAGCGCGCGCCCGGGCTCGCGTAGAAGCGGGTGAAGCGGACGACGGGGGCGGTGGACAGCCGGCCCCAGGCCCGCGCGGTGTGGCCGGACCGGGGCGCGGTCCCGGGGCGTCTGCCGCGCGCGGGCAGCGACACATAGCCCGCCTCGCGGGCGCACAGCTCGGTGAGCGCCGCGACCGCCCGGGGCCGCGCCTCGGCGGGCACCCCGACGGCGGAGGACACATTGCCGTACGCGCGGACCACGAAGTGGTCGACCCCCGCCCGCTCCAGCGCCTCGCACACCAGCCGCAGATTCTCGGTGCGCGCGTGCAGGGGGGTGGGCACGGTGGTGAGGTGGGCGATGCGCGGGCCGTGCCGGTCGACGACCACGATCCGGTCCGGCGTCGACAGCAGCCCGGCCCGGCGCAGCCGGCGCCGCCCCCACCGCAGCCGCAGCGTCGCGGACGCCGCCGAGAGGCGGGCCAGGCCCCGCTTGGCCGCCCGGCGCAGCCTGGCGCCGGTCACGGCCACGACGGCGCGGCGGACGGGCAGGGGGACCCGGCGCCGATAGCCGCGCACCAGGCGTGGGGTGTCGGTGTGCCAGGGCAGGCGGGGGGCGGGCGGTGCGGTGCGGGGCATCCTGGGTCCTGGTGTGTGTGGGGGGGCCTGGATCAGGGGAGGTGGTGGGGCCGGCGCGCGCGGACGGCCGCCCGGATCACGGCGGCGCCTGGGCCTGGGCCGCTTGAGCTTGGGCCGTGGCCGGCCGGCCCGCGGCGGGGGCGGGGCGGCGGTCGGCGAGCGGGACGACGGGCGGCAGCGCCTCGGAGCGCTCGCCGAGGAAGACCCGCCGCACCACGCGCTCGGCCGCCCGCCCGTCGTCGTGCGGGCAGTACCGCGACCGGAATCCGGCCCGTCGCGCGTCATGGCGCGGATCGCACCAGGCGGCGGTGGCGAAGACGTCGATCAGCTCGTCCTCGGAGCGGGTGACCGGGCCGGGCGGGGCGGTGGTGATGTCGAAGTACGTGCCGCGGGCGGCGCGGTAGGCGTCCCAGTCGTCGGCGTGGATGACGATCGGCCGGTCGAGGTTGGCGTAGTCGAACATGATCGACGAGTAGTCGGTGAGCAGCGCGTCGGCGGCCAGGCACAGCTCCTCCACGCTGGGGTGGACCGAGACGTCGACGACCCGCCCGCCGCCCGCCCCCTCCGGGCCGGCCACCGAGTAGAAGTAGTGCGGTCGCACCAGGAAGGTGAAGCCGGGCCCCAGCGCGCGGGCCACCCGCTCCAGGTCCAGGCGCGGCAGATAGCCGCGCTGGTAGTCGCGGTGCGTGGGCGCGTACAGCACGGCCGTGGTGCCCTCCGGGACGCCGAGCCGCTCCCGTAGCCGCGCCACGTCCTCGGGGGTGGCGCGCTGGAAGATGTCGTTGCGCGGAAAGCCGTACTCGAGCGTGGCGTAGCCGGACGGATAGACCCGCTCCCACACCAGGGTGGAGTGGCGGTTGGCGGAGAGGCTGTAGTCCCAGCGGTCCACCCGCTCCAGCAGTTCGCCGAAGTCGGTGGAGCGGGCGGCGGCCGGGCGGTCGAGCAGATCCAGGCCCATGTGCTTGAGCGGGGTGCCGTGGTGGGTCTGGAGGTGGATCTGGCCGGGCCGCTTGCGCAGCCGGGGCGTGAAGTTGATGTTGTTGACGAGGTATCCGGCGCGGGCGAGCGCCGCCCAGTACGCGGGCGAGCCGGGGTGCAGGCGGCGCACGCCGGGCGGCAGGGTGTGCGCGTACTCGCGGCCGGTGATCCAGGCGGTGCGGATGTGCGGCGCGAGCTCGCGGAGCTTGGCCTCGATCGCCGCCGGATTGCAGGCGTAGCCCTTGTGCCAGTACGCCGCGAAGACGGCGAGCCGCCGGTCCAGGGGGAGCAGCCGCTGGAGCCGGTAGTACCCCCGCAGCGCCGCCGAGCGCAGCCCCGCGTACGCGGCCACCCCCAGCTCTCCCGCCCGCCGCCGCATCCGGTCGGCGCCGCGCAGGAACTGGAAGACCCGGCGGGCCCCGATGCGCAGCAGCAGCCCCCGCCACCAGGCCCGCCCCGGCGGGCCGGTCGCGCCGCCGGGCCGATAGCGGCGGTGGTGCGCCCCGGCCCGCCGGAAGAACTCGGCGCGCGCCCCGCGCGGCAGCCGCCCGGGCGCGGTGAACACGGCGGCGAGGTGGTCGAGCATCCGCTGGAACAGCGCGGGCCGCCAGTGGGAAAGGTCCGGGCGGCTGTCCAGAAACCGGAAGACCCGGTCGTACTGGTCGAAGACATCCAGGTGGCGGCGGCTGGCGGTGCGCAGGATGCCGCCGCGCCGCCGCTGCCGGTAGTGCACGCACACCCGGTCCAGCACGGCGAGCGAGCGGGCGGTCAGCAGCACCGGATAGGTCCAGGGCGTGTCCTCGTAGTAGCCCGGCGGGAAGGTGAACCCCTCCCGCTCCAGGAAGTCCCGCCGGTACGCCTTGTTCCACGCCACCATCAGCAGCCGCAGCAGCTCGGGCCGGTCGTCCAGCCGGAACGTCGCGGGCCCGCTCTGGCGCAGCAGCTCCGCCCGTACGTTCCGGACCGCGCGCCCCGTCCAGTACACCCGCGCGTAGTCGAACAGCAGCACCTCCGGCTCACCGGCCGCCGTCAGCCGCTCGGCCATGGCCCGCAGCGCCCCGGGCGCGAGCGTGTCGTCGCCGTCGAGGAACAGCACATACTCCCCGGCGGCCCGCTCCATCCCGGCGTTACGGGCGGGCCCCAGCCCCACGTTGTCCTTCAGATGCACCGGCCGCACCCGTGGATCCCGGGTCGCGGCGTCGTCGATGATCGACCCACAGGCGTCGGGCGAGCGGTCGTCGACCGCGATCAGCTCGAAGTCGGTGAAGTCCTGCGTGAGCACCGAGCGCAGACAGTCATGGAGGTAGGGCTGGACCTGGTACGCGGGCACGATGACGCTGAACCGGGGCAAAGCGCATCCCATCGGTTGAGGCGGCGCAGATGTGGTTTATCAGCATCATCGGAACGTACGCACAATGCGGTGCGACGCGTGCCGGGGAGGTACGGAAAGTAACCCGTTCGGCGCAGCGGCGCCGCGCGCACAGCACCGAGCCGGCCGGCCCTCGACGGGCCGACCGGCTCAGTGGTGGTGGCTCAGTGCCTGGGACTCAGTGGGTTCGGTCTACTTCACCGCGCCCGCCATCACCCCGGCGACGAACTGCCGCTGGAAGGCGAAGAAGACGGCCAGCGGGATCACCATCGATATGAAGGCGCCAGGACCCAGGATGTCGATGTTGTTGCCGAACTGCCTCACCTGCTGCTGAAGCGCCACCGTGATGGGCGGGTTGCCGCTGTCCGCGAAGATCAGCGCGATCAGCATGTCGTTCCACACCCACAGGAACTGGAAGATGCCGAGCGAGGCGATGGCCGGCCCGCCCAGCGGCATCACGACCCGTACGAACAGCCGCAGCTCGCCCGCCCCGTCCAGCCGCGCCGCCTCCAGCAGCTCGCGCGGGATCTCCGCGAAGAAGTTCCGCAGCAGGAAGATCGCGAAGGGCAGGCCGAAGGCGGTGTGGAAGAGCACCACGCCCGTCGTCGTCTGGAAGATGCCGATCTCGCCGAAGAGCTTGGCCACCGGGATCAGCGCGACCTGCACCGGGACCACCAGGAGGCCGACGACGACCAGGAACCACCAGTCGCGGCCGGGGAAGTCCATCCAGGCGAAGGCGTAGCCCGCCAGCGCCCCGAGCACCACCACCAGGACCGTGGCCGGGACGGTGATCGCGAGGGTGGTCCACAGCGAGTCGGTGATCTGCTGGTTGGACAGCAGATCGTCATACGCGCTGAAGCTGAGCTGACCGGGGTCGGTGAAGACCTTCCACCAGCCCGAGACGGCCACCTCGGAGGGGTCGCGCAGCGAGGAGAGCAGCAGCCCGACCGTGGGCATCAGCCAGAACAGCCCGATGAGGATCAGGAAGACCCGCATCACCCCGCCGCCGGCCCGGGCCGCGATCCGCGCGGCGAGCGACTGCTTGGCTTTTACGACCGTGTCCGCGCTGGTCATCGGCGGCTCTCCCTTCGCATCCGGCGGATGTTGAAGAACATGACGGGCAATACGAACACCAGGAGGAACACGGCGATCGCGCTGCCGACGCCCTGGTTGACATCGGTCCCGAAGGAGGACTGATAGAGCTGGAGGGCGAGCACATTGGCCTCGTCCTGGCTGGTCTGTGGCGCGATGATGTACACCAGGTCGAAGATCTTCAGAACGTTGATCATGAGGGTGACGGCGACCACCGACAGCACCGGCGCCAGCAGCGGCACCGTGACCCGCCGGAAGACCTGCCACTCATTGGCGCCGTCCATCCGCGCCGCCTCCAGCAGCTCGCGCGGCACGCCCGCGAGCCCCGCCGCGATCAGCACCATCGCGAAGCCGGCCCAGATCCATACATACGATCCGATGATCGCCGGGGTGACCAGCGACGGGCCGAGCCAGTCCACCCCGTTGTACGGCTGGCCGAAGTTCCAGGCGGGCAGCCGCAGCTCGGCGCCGTCCGCCTTGGCCGGGAGGGTGTACGTACCGTCGGCGCGGGTCGTGGTCGTGGCGACGACCTTGCCGTCCTTGACCGCCTCGATCTTGACGTCGGCGAGCGCCTTCTCGCCCTTGTCGAGCACGTTGTGCTCACCGAGGTCGCCCTTGGTGAAGTCGAACCAGACCGTGCCGGTGACCTTCCCGGGCTCCGGCTTCGCGGCCTTGGCGTCCTGCGCGCCGGTCACGTCGCCGCGCTTGGCGCCGACCAGCGGCAGCGAGACGGGGGTGCCCGCCTTCGCCGTCGCGCCCGTGGTGAACGACCCGTTCGACGACTCGGTCAGCCCGGCGTCGGGCCGTGGGTGGGCGCCGGGGAAGGGCGGCGACTCCTTGAACGTGTCGTGCACGCTCACCCAGATGGCGTTGGCCACGCCCCGGTCCGGGTCGGCCTCGTACACCAGCCGGAAGATGATGCCCGCCGCCAGCATGGAGATCGCCATCGGCATGAAGACGACCAGCTTGAAGGCCGTGCCCCAGCGCACGCGCTCGGTGAGCACGGCGAAGATCAGACCCAGGGCGGTGGCCACGGAGGGGGCGACGATGACCCAGATGATGTTGTTCTTGATCGCCGTCATCGTCGCGTCGTCGCTGAACATCTCGTGGTAGTTGTCCAGCCCGACGAACCCGTCGCCCGACGCGTCGAAAAGACTGCGGTAGACGGAGTAGCCGATCGGGTAGACGACGAGCGCGCCGAGCAGCACCAGCGCGGGCAGCAGGAAGATCCCCGCCACCCAGAGCCGGGTGCCCGTGATGCTTTTCTTCTTCTTGTTCTTCTCGTCCTTATTGTTCGCCTGCACAGGCGTTACGCGGCCCGGTTCTGCCGCGCCGCCCGCTGTCGCGGTCGACATGATGTGGATCTCCCGGTCGCGTCGTCAGTTCCCGTATGCCTTGGCGGCGTCACGTTCCAGCTGGCGCTGAGTGCCCTCGACGTCCTTGGGGTTCTTCAGGAAGTCCTGGAGCGCTTTCCACTCGCCCTGGGCCGGCTTGCCGCCGAACGAGGCCGGGGCCTGGTCCGACATGTCGAAGCGGAAGTTGTCGCCCGCCGCTATCACCGCCTTGGCGATCTTGCGCAGCGGCTCATTGGGGTAGGCGTTGGTGTCGAGCTTCCTGTTCGCCGAGATGAAGCCCCCCGCCTCGGCCCAGATGTGCGCGGCGTCGGGCGAGGCCAGGAAGGTCAGCAGCGCCTGCGAGGCCTCGCTGTCCTTCAGCGCCACGGCCACATCGCCGCCGGTGACCACCGGGGCGGTCTCACCCACCGCCGGGAACGGGAAGACCTTCGCCTCCGAGCCCAGCTTCGCCCCCGCGTCGGAGACGTTGGCCGCGGCGAAGTCACCCTCGAAGACCATCGCGGCGTCCGGCTCGGCGGCGTTGGCGAAGGCCTTGACGACCGAATCCGGGAACGCCGTCTGGAGCGCGCCCGACCTGCCCCCCGCGAGCAGCCCCTTGGCGCCCCACAGCTCGGCCAGCGTCGTGAGCGCCTGCTTCACCGAGGGATCGGTCCACTTGATCTTGTGCTCGGCGAGCAGGTCGTACTTCTCCGGCCCCGCCTGGGACAGATAGACGTTCTCGAACCAGTCGGTGAGCGTCCAGCCGTCCGCGCCGCCGACCGAGACCGGGTCGGTGCCGGAGTCGGAGATCAGCTGCGCCTGGGCGAGGAATTCCTTCCAGGTCTTCGCCTCTTTGGCGCCCGCGTACTCGAACGCCGAGGTGTTGTACCAGATCAGCGACTTGTTGCTGACCTTGAAGTAGACGCCGTACTGCTTGCCCTTGTACGAGCCGAGCTCCTGCCAGCCCTTCGAGAAGTTCTTGGCCAGCTCCGCCTTGGTGGCGTCGTTGACCGGCTTGGCCCAGCCCTTCTGGGCGAACTCGCGCAAGACGCCGACCTGCCCGACCAGCGCCACGTCGGGCGGCTGGCCGCCCGCCATCTTCGAGCCGACGAAGCCGGCCATGTCGTCGCCGCTCGGCACGAACGCCACCTTGGCGCCGGTGCGTTTCTCGAACTCCTTGAGCACCTTGGTGAAGTTCTTCTGTTCGGTGCCCGTCCATACGGCCGTGACCTCGAGCTGCTTGCCCTTGAGATTGGGCAGCTTCACGGTCACGGGCGGCGGGCTGCCGCCGGCCCCCTCCCCGTCATCGGTGCCGCAGCCCGCGACGGTGAGCAGTAGTGCCCCCGCCGAACAGAGGGCCAGTGCGGCTCGTGTCGAACGCTTGCTGCGCTTCGTGCGAAGCGGTGTGAGCATCCCCGTTTTCCTCCCAAATCGGCCGTTCCCCCGCTGCGGCCGTATCCCGTGCGGACAGTCCTACGCCCGGTCACGGTCCGTCGCAATACCGTTTTCTGCGGTAACTCTCCGATTGTGACCGGGCCGTGATGAACAGTCAGGAGGGAACGGGGCAGGGCGGTCAGACAGGAGGATGGGAAGATCGATCCGAAAGCCGGACGGGTCGGAAGGCGGGAGCCCGGCGAGCGGGCCGGACGAATGGGTTGTCCGGCTGGGGTCTCCGGCTGGGGTCTCCCGGCTGGGTCAGATGAGCGCGGGCGCGGTGGGGGCGCCCGCCGACTGCGCCGCGCGCTGGAGCGCGCTGGCGAGCAGGGCCAGGTCCGTGGGCCCGTTGCCCAGCTCCCGCACCGGGCGCCGGGCGGGCGGGTCGCCCACGCGCTCCCAGTCCACCGCCACCGCGGTGGGGCGCTGCGTCGCCGTACGAGGTATCCGCCCGGTCACCCGGCCCGCCTGGAACGGCGTGGGCGCGCTGTCGTCGCGCCGCCGGTGCAGCTGCCCGCGGCCGATGGCCGCCTCCGCCGCCCCGGAGCCGGCGCCCGAGTCGGCGCCGGAGCCGGTGAGCGCTCCGGGCGCCGAGGGCGACAGCGGGCGGGCCTCCAGGGTGATCCACAGCCCGGCCCGCTCGGCCGCCGCCGTGTCCGCCGTACGGTCCGGGCGGCCGGAGGCGGCGATCAGATGCACCCCCAGGCGCGCGCCGTCGCGGGCGACCGCCTCCAGCGCCCGGACGACCGACCCGGCTGCCGGCCGGCCGGTGCTGCCCAGGGCGGGGGCGACCAGTGCGTCGAAGTCGTCGACGAGGACGACGAGCCGGGGCAGCGCGGCCGCTGCCGCGTCTTCCCTGCCGGGTTGGGTCGTCCGCAGCCGCAGGGTGCTGCCGGAGGCGGGGGCGTCGAGATCCCCCGCCCGCCGCGGCGCGACCACTCGCGCGCCGCTCACGTCCCCCGCCGGGGTGCCGCCGGTACCCGGCGAGTCCGCGTGTCCGCTGCCGCCGCTCATGCCCCGGGCGGCCGAGGCGTCACTCACGGCTGTACGACCGCCCGCGCCTCCGCCGTCGGTGCCCGCGTACGTGCCGCCGCCCGCGCGACTGCTCGCGCCGCGGGCTGAGGTGTCGTCGACGCTCGGACGCGCGCCTGTGCCGCGTCCCGGCGCGTAGCCCGCGTTCCGGGCCTCGGCGTCGGAGTGGCGGGCCGTGCCGCCGTCGGTGCTCGGACGCTCGCCCGCCCCGCGCACGGGGGCGTAGCCCGTGCTCCGGTCCGGGGCGTCCGGGCGGTGGGCCGTACTGCCGTCGTTGCCGATTCCCGCACGTCCGCCCGCACCGCGGGCCGAGGCGTCGCCGGTGCTCGGACGCTCGCCCGTGCTCCGGTCCGGGGTGTCGGGGCGCCTGGCCGTACCGCCGCCCGCGGCGGGGTCCGCCGCGGTGCTCGGGCGCGCGCCGCCGGGCCGCTGCGCGCCGACGCCGCCCGCGCTCCGCGCCGAGGCGGCGCTCACGCCCACGCTCCCCGCGTCGCCGCCCGTGGTCCAGGCGGGCGTGGCGGGGCGCTGGGCGTGCCAGGTGACGAAGTCCTGGTCGCCCAGCAGCTCCGCGCGCTGCTTGAGCTCCGAGCTGAGCGCCTGGGCGAACTCCCGCATCCGCACCGGGTCGGAGGCCGCCAGATACGTCGAGACCTGCGGCAGGTCCGTGCACACCCGCAGCCCCTCGCCGCGCTCCGCGCCCCCGCCGTCGACGAGCACGAGCCCGAGGCGGTCCGGGCGCTCGGCGGCCGCGAGCGAGGCGGCGAGCGACCGCAGCAGCTCGGTCTTGCCGGTGCCGGGCCCGCCGCCGATCAGCAGATGCGGGCCGTCGGCCACCAGGTCGACGACGAGCGGGCCGCGCGGGCCCGCGCCGAGCACGGCCAGGGCCTGGCCGCCGGCCGGGACCTCGTCGGCCGCGGCCGCCCAACGCGCCAGCAGGGACGCGGGCGTGGCCCGGGCCAGCCCCAACTCGTCCAGCAGCCGCGACGTACGCGGCAGCGGAGCGGCCGCCGCGCGGCCGGAGCCGCCGCCGTCCACCGCGGAGTCGGCCGGGCGCAGGGGCGCCAGGGCCCGCGCGAACCGCTCGGCCCACGCCGCCGACACCGCGTCCACGGTCGCCACCGCGCCCGCGGCCCCGTCCTGGCCGCCGCGGCGCACGATCTGGAGCCCCGTGGCGACATCGCCGCTGAGCAGCGCCGCCACCCCGCACGCGGCGAACACCGGGGACGCGGAACGGGCCGCCCCATAGCTCGCCGGCAGCGGGGACGTGGGAGAGGCGGCGGGCGCCTCCACCAGGGACAGCAGATGGACGCCGCCCGCCGGGCCGCCCAGTGCCAGGGCCGCGAGCGTCTCGCGCAGCGCCGCCGGGCCGGGGTCGCCGTCCACGACGACCAGCGTGTACGGGCCGGAGTGCCGGGCCGCGGCGGCGGCCACGGCCGCCGGGGACGCGGTGGCCCAGCCCGGCCCCGGCCGGCCGTCCTCCAGCCGCCGCACCAGCTCGTTCGTACGGGCCGTGGCCTGCTCCGGGTCGAAGGCCAGCAGCAGCCGGCAGTCCTGCCCGCGCAGCGGCTGCGCATGGGGCAGCCAGCCGAGCCACGACCACTCCGCGAGCCGCTCCGCGACGGCGCGCCGGTGGTCCGTGCTGACCAGGACGATCTCCAGCGCGGTGGGCGAGTGCAGCGCCGCCAGCTGCGCGACGACGGAGCGGGCGAGCCCGGCCAGCCGGGCGCGCGGGCCGGCCAGGCCCAGCGAGCCCGCCTCCCGCAGATCGACGGTCACGGGCGCGACGGGCAGCAGTCCGCCGCCCACGGCGGGCCGGTCGGTCGACCCCAGCCGCACGGTCAGCGCGTCCGGGTGCGCCGGGTCGCGCTCCCACAGGCGCGGGCCCGGGCCGAGCGCCGTCATCAGCACGGCGGCGGGATCGGGCCACCGCCGGTGCAGCGCGGCGGCTTCGGCGGCGGCCTGCCCGGCGACATCGCCGCCCGGCTCCGCGCCGTCCGCCTCGTCCCGCTCACCGGCGCCGAGCCCCGAGGCCAGCCGCCGCGCCCAGGCGCCTATCCCGCCCCGGCGCCGCACCTGTGCCCCGGCCACGTCATAGCCGCCCGGAAGCCCGCCCGGCTGCCCGCCGGGTGCTCCCGCGTGCGTATGGTCCGCGCCGCCGCCCGCTGCCGGTCCGCCGGGGGCTCCCGCGCCCGGCCGCGCCGGTTCGTCGGCCCGGCCGTGCCCCGGAGCGTCCTCCGCCCACGCCGCACCCGCGCCGGCCGCGCCGGTGGCGGCCCAGGGCCCCTGGCTCAACCCGGAGGCGCCGTAGTGCGTCGGGTTCTCGTCCGTCCCCGGCAGGGCGTGGTCGTCGGCGCGCCACCCGCCTCCCGCGCCGCGCGCGGCCGGGGCGCCGCCCGGCGCGGGGTGCCCGGCGTGGTTCCGGCTGCCCTGGTCGGCGTACGGCTCGCCGTACGCCGCCGTCGAGCCGTGGTCCTCCGGCACCTGGGGGACGCCCCCGCGCCGCGCGGCCGGGCCCCCGCCCGGGAGCCAGTCGCCCTGGCCCGTGGTGGTGGCGGCCGGGGCGGGGCCGGGGGAGGGCGGCGCCGGGGGCTGGGGGGTGACCCGCAGATGGCCCTCGCCGTCCGGGTGGGCCGGGAGGCGCTCCGGCGGTGCGGTGGAGGGGCCCGGGGCGCGCAGCCGGAGGGCGGACTCGCCGATGCGCAGCAGGGCCTCGGGCGGCAGGGGGACGGCGCGGGGGCCGACGGGGGCGCCGTCGACCGCGGTGCCGTTGGTCGAGCCGAGGTCGGCGATGGTGACCCGGCCGTCGTCGGCGACCGTCACCGCGCAGTGGATGCGGGAGACGTCGGGGTCGTCGAGGGGGACGTCCGCCTCGGCGGAGCGGCCGATGCGGACCTGGCCGCCGTGCAGCAGATGGACGCCGCCCGCGTCGGGCCCGGCCACCACGTCGAGCCGGACGGCCGCGTCCGGCGCGGCGGCCTCCGGCAGGCCCGGGTAGCCGGGGTAGCGATCGGGGTCGGCGGGGGTGTTGAGCGCCAGGACCGCGCCGTCCACCAGGGGCGGCTCGCCGAGGGCGCAGCGCTGTGCGTCGAGCCGCTCCGCCCCCGCGTACAGCACGGCGGCGCCGCTGCCGCCGCCCGTGTCGCAGCCGGCGGCGGCGAGGGCGGCGGCCAGGCCGCCGGTCACCGAGGCGAGGGCCGTGCCGGCCGGGGCGGTGATCAGCACGTCCACGGCGCAGGGCCCGGCGTGGACGTGGCCGGGCGCGGGCTGGCCCGGACGGCCCGGGTGGGCGCTGCGCGGCCCGAGGACGGTCAGCCGAATCTGCATAGCCGTCAACGGTCCCTTCTCTCCGAGGGGCCGGGCAGGGGCTGCCGCTTCCCCCACCGCCCCCAGGCGCGTCGGCACGTACAAGGTCCGTACGGGTGTACGGGCACGGCGCGCGGGTCCCCCCAGGCTCCCCGCCGCTTCCGTGCTGCGTGCATCCTCGCACTTGCCGCGGACATCCCGCCCGGCGACCGCCCTTTCGTGATCTTGATTGCTCGACTGACTGGCCGAAACTGGTCGATTGTGATCGGAGTAGGTGTCCTTCTGTCGCCAGACGGCGTAGATCGTTCCGGCGCTTGGCAACCATCTGTCCGGATCGTGCGTCTTCTCGGCAAGCTGAGCACTCCGAGCCATGCGCGCGGCACGTCCGCGGTGCATGCGCGGCTCGTACGGAGATCACTGCGGCATGTCACAGGGCCCCACTACAGTGGGGCGGACGCAGGCGATGCCGGCGACGCGAACCAGCAGTCGGCAGGACGCGGACAACGCAAACAACGCAAACAACATGGACCACGACCAGGGAGCGCATGACGTGCGGCCGGTAGGCAGCAAGTACCTGCTCGAGGAGCCGCTCGGACGCGGAGCCACGGGCACCGTCTGGCGAGCCCGCCAGCGGGAGGCGGCGGGCTCCGAGGCCGCCGTGGCCGGTCAGCCCGGCGAGACCGTCGCGATCAAGGTCCTCAAGGAGGAGCTCGCGAACGACGCGGAGATCGTGATGCGCTTTCTGCGCGAGCGCTCCGTGCTGCTCCGGCTCACCCACCCCAACATCGTGCGCACCCGCGACCTGGTCGTCGAGGGTGATCTGCTCGCCCTGGTCATGGACCTGATCGACGGCCCGGACCTGCACAACTACCTGCGTGGCAACGGCCCGTTCACCCCCGTGGCCGGCGCCCTGCTGATGGCGCAGATCGCCGACGCGCTCGCCGCCAGCCACGCGGACGGCGTGGTGCACCGCGACCTCAAACCCGCCAACGTGCTGCTGGCCGGCACGGGCGAGGGCGAGGAGATGCACCCGATGCTGACCGACTTCGGCATCGCGCGCCTCGCGGACTCGCCCGGCCTCACCCGCACCCATGAGTTCGTCGGCACGCCCGCCTATGTGGCGCCGGAGTCCGCCGAGGGCCGCCCGCAGACCTCCGCGGTGGACATCTACGGCGCCGGGATCATGCTGTACGAGCTGGTCACCGGCCGTCCGCCGTTCGCGGGCAACACCGCGCTCGAGGTGCTGCACCGGCATCTGAGCGAGGAGCCGCGCCGCCCCACCACCGTGCCCGAGCCGCTGTGGACGGTCATAGAGCGCTGTCTGCGCAAGAGCCCGGAGGACCGGCCCAGCGCCGAGAACCTGGCCCGCGCGCTGCGCGTGGTCGCCGCGGGCGTCGGGGTGCACGCCTCGCCCGCGCAGGCCGAGGCCGCACTCGGCGTTGGCGCGCTGCTCGCCCCGGACCCGGCGCCCGCCCCGGTGCCCGACACCGACCCCGCGGGTGCCGCCGACCCGACCCAGGTGCTGCCGTCCAACGCGGGCCCCGGCGCCGGCGGGTACGACCCCGCGGCGGCCACCAGCGTGCTGCCGCAGACCGGCGGCCCCGGGGGCGGCCCGAGCGCCGACCCCACCCAGGTGCTGCCCGCGGGCTCCGGCCCGGCCGGCGGCGCCGACCCGACCCGCGCGATGCCGCCCGTGCCGCCCGGCGGCCAGGGCCCGGGAGACGACCAGCCGCACCCCTGGCAGAGCCAGCTGCGCGCGGCGCGGGACCGCAACGACCAGACGCAGGTCCAGTACCTCGACCCGAGCGAGGACCCGCTGCGCCGCCGCCCGCAGCGCCGCCCCGCTCCGCAGCCGCCGCAGCAGTATCAGCAGCCCCAGCAGTACCAGCCGCAGCAATACCAGCCCCAGCAGCCGCCCCAGCAGCCGCCGCGCCGGCAGCAGCGGCGTCAGCAGCAGCCGCAGCCGTACGCCCAGCAGCAGCCCCAGGGCTACGCCCCGGCGCCGCACCACCCCCAGCAGCCGCAGCCCCAGCACTACGCGCCGCCCCCGCAGCCGCAGCAGCCCGAGCCGCGCCAGCCCCGGCAGCGCAGCTCCAGCCCGATGAAGATCCCCGGCATGGGGTGCCTCAAGGGCTGTCTGTTCGTGATCGTGATCCTGATCGTGGGTTCCTGGCTGGTCTGGGAGCTGACCCCGCTCAAGGACTGGATCGCCGAGGGCAAGAGCTACTGGGACGCGGTCACCGGCTGGATCACCGACGTGAAGGACTGGATCGCCGGCCTCGGCGGCCCCAGCTGATCCCCGGCGCCGCCGGCCGCCCCTGACGGCCCCGCGCTCTGCCCGGGCGCCCCGGCAGGCCGGGGCGCCCTCAGCCGCTTCCGGGGCGCCCCCGGCCGCCCCGGGGCGGTCCGAGCTGCTCGGCCGCCCCGTGCCCACCCTCGGCGGGCCGCGGCCGCCAACGCCCCTCGCGACTAAGGGGATTTGTCGACATCCGAGGGGTGTTTTCCGCACAGAAGTGACAGTTGGCGCTGTCCATGGCACCCAACGCGCCGGTAGCCGCGTAGCTTTGTCGCCAACGTGCCCCCTGTCGAAGGATTCGGAGCAGTCTTGTCACGGAAGATCGGCAGCCGGTACACCGCCAACCAGGTCCTTGGCCGCGGCAGTGCCGGGACGGTGTGGCTGGGCGAGGGTCCCGAGGGCCCGGTCGCCATCAAGCTGCTGCACGAGGAACTCTCCTCCGACCAGGAGCTCGTCGGCCGCTTCGTCCAGGAGCGCACCGCGCTGCTGAGCCTGGACCACCCCCGGGTGGTCGGCGTGCGCGACCTCGTCGTCGACGGCAACGACCTGGCCCTGGTCATGGACCTGGTGCGCGGCACCGACCTGCGCACCCGGCTCGACCGCGAGCGGCGGCTGGCCCCCGAGGCGGCCGTCGCCATCGCGGCGGACATCGCCGACGCCCTGGCCGCGGCCCACGCGGCCGGGATCGTGCACCGCGACGTCAAGCCGGAGAACGTCCTGCTGGACATGCAGGGCCCGCTGGGACCCGGCGGCTCCCACCCGGCCCTGCTGACCGACTTCGGCGTGGCCCGCCTGGTGGACGCGCCGCGCCGGGCGCGCTCGCAGGGCACCGCCCAGGGACGCCCGCAGGGCGGCGCCCAGGGACGCTCGCCGAACCCGCGCAGCGTGATAGGCACCCCGGACTATCTCGCCCCCGAGATCGTCGAGGGGCTGCCGCCGCGGGCGAGCGTCGATGTGTACGCCCTCGCCACGGTCCTGTACGAGCTCCTGGCGGGCTTCACCCCCTTCGGCGGCGGCCACCCCGGCGCGATCCTGCGCCGCCATGTGACGGAGACCGTCGCGCCGCTGCCCGGCATCCCCGACGAGCTGTGGCAGCTGCTGGTCCAGTGCCTCGCCAAGGCGCCCGCCTCCCGGCTGCGCGCCTCCGAGCTGGCGGCCCGGCTGCGCGAGGTGCTGCCGTCGCTGGCCGGCTACCCGCCGCTGGACATCGACGAGCCCGACGAGTCCGGGGCCGAGCCGGAGGGCCGGTACGACGAGGCGCCGACCCCGCGCCGCGTCCCGGCCGCCGAGAAGCCGCAGCGGCGCCGCGGCGCGGTGCCGCTGGTGCCCGGGGCGGTGCCCGACTCCAGCCGCGAGACGCACACCAGCATGCGGGTGCCCAGCGCGGACGAGCTCGCCGGGGGCCCGCACGGCACGGCGCGCGCCCCCCGGGTCAGCGGCCAGCGCCGCGCGGGCTCGGCCCGCAACCGGCCGGTGTCGGAGGCGGTGCGCCGCCGCCGGGTCAGGCTCGCCGTGGTCGCGGGCGCGCTGCTGGCCGCGGTGGGGATCGGCGGCTGGCTCGCCTCCGGCGGCGACGAGAGCGAGGAGCAGCCGAAGGGCGGCGAGCACTCGGCCCCGGCGGACTCCGGCAGCCGCTGAGGACCGGGGCGGTCGGGCGCCCGTGGGCCCGGTCGCCCGCCCGTCCGGTTACGCTGGTCCCGTGGCAGTCGTCGATGTATCCGAAGAGCTGAAGTCCCTCTCCTCGACCATGGGGTCGATCGAGGCCGTCCTGGACCTCGACAAGATGAGGGCCGACATCGCCGTGCTCGAGGAGCAGGCGGCGGCCCCCTCCCTGTGGGACGACCCGGAGAGCGCGCAGAAGATCACCAGCAAGCTGTCCTATCTCCAGGGCCACCTGCGCAGGGCGGAGGAGCTCCGCGGCCGCATCGACGACCTCGAAGTGCTCTTCGAGCTCGCCGACGCCGAGGACGACGCCGACGCCCGCGCCGAGGCCGCCGCCGAGCTGGAGTCGGTGCGCAAGGCGGTCGACGAGATGGAGGTGCGCACCCTCCTGTCCGGCGAGTACGACTCCCGTGAGGCGCTCGTCAACATCCGGGCCGAGGCGGGTGGCGTGGACGCCGCGGACTTCGCCGAGCAGCTCCAGCGGATGTATCTGCGCTGGGCCGAGCGCCATGGCTACAAGACCGAGGTTTACGAGACGTCGTACGCGGAAGAGGCCGGCATCAAGTCGACCACCTTCGCCGTCCAGATCCCGTACGCGTACGGCACCCTCTCCGTCGAGCAGGGCACCCACCGTCTGGTGCGCATCTCGCCGTTCGACAACCAGGGCCGCCGTCAGACGTCCTTCGCGGGCGTCGAGGTGCTGCCCGTGGTCGAGCAGACCGACCACATCGAGATCGACGAGTCCGAGCTGCGCGTCGACGTCTACCGCTCCTCGGGCCCCGGCGGCCAGGGCGTCAACACCACGGACTCCGCGGTGCGCTTGACCCACATCCCGACCGGCATCGTGGTCTCCTGCCAGAACGAGCGCTCGCAGATCCAGAACAAGGCGACCGCGATGAACGTGCTCCAGGCCAAGCTGCTCGAGCGGCGCCGCCAGGAGGAGCAGGCCAGGATGGACGCGCTCAAGGGCGACGGCGGCAATTCCTGGGGCAACCAGATGCGTTCGTACGTCCTCCACCCGTACCAGATGGTCAAGGACCTGCGGACGGAGTACGAGGTCGGCAACCCCCAGGCGGTCCTCGACGGCGAGCTGGACGGATTTCTCGAAGCGGGGATCCGCTGGCGCAAGCAGCAGCAGAAGTAACTCGACCGTGCGGATCCCCTGCGAGAGAAACGACAAACACAGCCTCGAAGCGGGGATCCGCTGGCGCAAGCAGCAGGAGCAGCAGAAGTAACCCTCCTCGCCGCGCTTCCCCTTCGCCCGCCGCCTGACGGCCGTTCGTCCCTGGCTTGACCGTCAATTGGTCACAGTCCTGTACCCATGCATCCGCCAACCACCTCCATAGCGGACATCTTGTGCGCAATGACCTTGACGGTCATATGAAAAGTGGGAAAGCTGACGCGCGGCATGCGTATGTGCTGGGGCGCGTGTGAATGGGGGGCGTGCGGATCGCCTTGTCTGGCCGGTCCCGTGGATCAGAACTCCCCGCAGAGCGTTGTTCCGTGCATAGCTGCTCCATCGACGAGTACAGCTACTGGGGGTAGCAGGCAGATGACGAAGAAGACGCGGCTGCGCGTCGCGCGGATCGCGGCCGGCGCCGTGATCGCCGCGGGCGCGTCGCTGACGGCGGCCGGTGCCGCATCGGCCGTGGGCATCGACGTCGGTATCGGCGGCGTGGAGGCTTCGGTCACCGTCGGCGCGGACGACCCGACCGAGGACCCGACCGGGGACCCGACCGACGACCCGACGTCGATCCCCGAGCCGACGGACGACCCGACGACCAACCCGCCCACGAGCGACCCGACGGACGACCCGACCACGAATCCGCCGACGAGCGACCCGACGGACGACCCGACCACCACCCCGCCCACGAGCGACCCGACGGGCGAGCCCACCGGTGAGCCGACCGGTAAGCCGACCGGCAAGCCGACGCCCGAGCCGACCCAGTCGCCCGGCGGCAACGGCGGTGGCGGTGGCGGCAGCGACGACTCCAACACCTGCACGGTGGAGCTCGACGGCACCGACTGCCAGGACAACACCGACACCGACAGCGCCGGCGCCAAGCCGGTCGAGCAGAGCAAGCCCAAGGAGGAGCTGGCCGAGACCGGTGCCTCCGAGACCACCTTCCTGCTGATCGGCGCCGCGACGATGATCGCGGGCGGCATCGGCTTCCGCCTCATGCCGCGTCTGGTCAACCGCAACACCGTGGCCTGATCGGATCACACACACCAGGGGCCCGGAGTGCGGCGTCACTCCGGGCCCCTCGTGCGTGTCTGTGTTGTTCGGCACACGGCTTCTCGGGCACGCCACGACCACGCGGTCGTCACACAGTGTGAGACGCGCCGCGCGAGTCGCTACGATCCGTTATGCCGCGGCCACCTGGTGGGCGAGCAGGGCCACGGCGATCAGCGCGACCAGCAGCGCTATCAGGGCGGCCGGCGTCACCCCGCCGAAGGGGCCCTCCTGCTGCATGCGCTCTCTGCTGGCCCGGCAGACCGGGCAGCGGCCCTCGCTGACGGGGCTCGCGCAGTTGGCGCAGACAAGCCTGTCATACGTCATGCGCTCTTCTCCTCCCGCGCGGCGATGCCGCAGTAGACACGGGGCCAACGCTCTGGAAAATGTGTTGGTTCCCCTTCCACTGTGCCAGCTTCCGCCCGGTTCGGCGCGCCCCGCACGGTTCCGTACCGCATCCGTACCGGTTCCGTAGCTGTTTCGGACAGCTCAGCGGGAGGGTTGTCAACCGTTTGCCCCCAATAGTGCCGTGAATCAGCGCACCAACCCCGAACGGCGACTGCGAGGTCGTGCGCGGTTCGCGTATGGTCACGCACACCGACGGGAGCCGCCGAGCGGCCACCCGTACCCCTATCCAGGTCGACCGTGGTGCTTCAGTGATCCGATTCGACAACGTAACCAAGACCTACCCCAAGCAGAACCGTCCTGCACTCCGGGATGTTTCGCTCGAGATCGAGAAGGGGGAGTTCGTCTTCTTGGTGGGCTCCTCGGGGTCGGGTAAATCCACCTTTCTCCGTCTGTTGCTGCGTGAGGAGCGGGCCAGCCACGGCGCGGTCCATGTGCTGGGCAAGGACCTTGCGAGGCTCTCCAACTGGAAGGTGCCGCAGATGCGCCGCCAGCTGGGCACGGTCTTCCAGGATTTCCGGCTGCTCCCCAACAAGACGGTGGGCGAGAATGTGGCCTTCGCACTGGAGGTGATCGGCAAGCCGCGCGCTGCCATCCGTAAGACCGTCCCCGAGGTGCTGGACCTGGTGGGACTGGGCGGAAAGCAGGACCGCATGCCCGGGGAGCTCTCCGGTGGTGAGCAGCAGCGGGTCGCCATCGCCCGCGCGTTCGTCAACCGGCCGATGCTGCTGATCGCGGACGAGCCGACCGGAAACCTGGACCCGCAGACTTCCGTCGGCATCATGAAGCTGCTGGACCGGATCAACCGGACCGGGACCACGGTCGTGATGGCCACGCACGATCAGCAGATCGTCGACCAGATGCGCAAGCGCGTGATCGAACTTGAAAAGGGCCGTCTCGTGCGCGACCAGTCCCGCGGCGTTTACGGCTACCAGCACTGAAAGGACGCCATGCGCGCCCAGTTCGTCCTGTCGGAGATCGGCGTCGGTCTCCGCCGCAATCTGACCATGACCTTCGCGGTGATCGTCTCCGTCGCGCTCTCGCTCGCCCTGTTCGGTGGGTCCCTGCTCATGCGCGAGCAGGTGAGCACGATGAAGGGTTACTGGTACGACAAGGTCAACGTCTCCATCTTCCTGTGCAACAAGCAGGACAAGGAGACCACGCCCAACTGCTCGAAGGGCGAGGTCACCGACGCGCAGAAGGCCGAGATCCGCTCCGAGCTCAAGCAGATGAGCATCGTCGAGAGCGTCGATTTCGAGACGTCGAAAGAGGCGTTCGAGCACTACCAGGAGGAGTTCGCCGACTCGCCGCTGGCCGCCTCGCTGACCGCGGACCAGATGCAGGAGTCCTTCCGGATCAAGCTCAAGGACCCCGAGAAGTACAAGGTGATCACCACCGCCTTCGCCGGCCGCCCCGGGGTGCAGGAGGTGCAGGACCAGAAGGAAGTGGTCGACGACCTCTTCAACCTCCTCAACGGCATGAACTACGCGGCGCTGGGGGTGATGTCGCTGATGCTGATCGTCGCGCTGATGCTGATCGTCAACACGGTGCGGGTGTCGGCCTTCTCCCGCCGCCGGGAGACCGGGATCATGCGGCTGGTCGGCGCGTCCAGCTTCTACATCCAGATGCCGTTCATCCTGGAGGCGGCCCTCGCGGGCCTGCTGGGCGCGGGTTTCGCCTGTGTGCTGCTGGTGGGCGGCTACTACTTCCTGGTCAAGAACTGGCTGGCCGGCCAGATCAAGGTGATCAACTTCATCGGCGGCGACGCGGTGCTGGCCAAGCTGCCGCTGGTGCTGGCGATCGGGCTGCTGATGCCCGCCCTCGCGGCGTTCTTCGCGCTCCGCAAGTACCTCAAGGTGTGACATTCGTCCAGGGCGCCGTACCTCACAACCCCCGGTACGGCGCCCCGCGTTGCCCTACACTCACCGGCATGTCGGGCCCGTGTTTGTTCGTCCGGCCCCGCCGCATTCGCCGTGGGGCAACCCTGACTGTGGTGTTTGTGAGTGTGCTGGCCACCGGGGCCGCCGTCGGCTCCTGGGGTGCCGAGGCCGAGGACGGCCGGGACCCGGCCGCCGCCCGGATACCGTCCCGCTCCGTGTCGAGCACCGTCGAGAGCGCCGAGGTCAAGGCGGCCGCGGCGGAGGCCGAGGAGGACGGCGAGTCCGGCTCCGAGGCCGCCCGGGAGGTGGTCAGCCGCAGCGGCGACCGATGGGGCGCGGTCTACAGCGCCCGCGAGTACGAGGGCTTCCGCCGGAATCTGGACGGCGAGTACGTGGGCGTGGGGATCTCCGCCCGCGCGGGGCGGGGCGGGGCGATCGAGGTGGACCGCGTCCAGCCCGGCAGCCCCGCCCAGAAGGCCGGGATCCGGGCCGGCGACCGGCTGCGCGCCGTGGACGGCCGGTCGGTGACCGGCCGCCCGGTCACCGAGGTGGTCTCCTGGCTGCGCGGTGGCGCGGACGACACCGTGGGCAGCCGGGTCGAGGTCGGGCTGCGGCGCGGCGAGCACAGCTGGCGGCAGACCCTGTGGCGGGCGCGGCTGGCCACCGAACCGGTGACCGTCGACCGCCTCACCGACCAGCACCCCGCCGCCGTCCGGATCAAGGTCGACGCCTTCACCAGAGGCGCGGGCGAGCGGGTCCGCCGCGAGGTGCGGGCCATCCCCGAGGGTGAGGGGATCCTGCTCGACCTGCGCGGCAACTCCGGCGGCCTGGTCTCCGAGGCCGCCACCACCGCCTCCTCCTTCCTGGACGGCGGCCTGATCGCCACCTACGACGTCCGGGGGGAACAGCGGGTGCTGGAGGCCCACCGGGGCGGCGACACCGACTCCCCCCTCGTCGTCCTCGTCGACGGCGGCACCATGAGCGCCGCCGAGATGCTCACCGGCGCGCTTCAGGACCGCCGCCGGGCCGTGGTCGTCGGCTCCCGGACCTTCGGCAAGGGGTCCGTCCAGATGCCCAGCGAGCTCCCCGACGGCTCGGTCGCCGAGCTCACCGTCGGCCACTACCGCACCCCCGCGGGGCGTAGCGTCGACGGCAAGGGGATCACCCCCGACCTGTCCGTCGGCGACGACGACTCGCGGGGCGCCGAAACGCGCGCGCGGACAGTATTGAGTGGCCTCGGAGGCGGGGCTTAGTGCGAGAATGGCCGGGCTATGGCTAAAGAGACGGGGCGCAAGCTGATCGCGCAGAACAAGAAGGCGCGACACGACTACCACATTCTGGACACGTACGAGTGCGGTCTGGTGCTGACCGGCACCGAGGTCAAGTCGCTGCGGCAGGGCCGGGCCTCACTGGTGGACGGCTTCGCGCAGCTCGACGGCGGCGAGGCGTGGCTGCACAACGTGCACATTCCGGAGTACAGCCAGGGGACGTGGACCAACCACGCCGCTCGCCGCAAGCGGAAGCTGCTGCTGCACCGCGCGGAGATCGACAAGCTGATCGGCAAGACGCAGGAGACCGGGCACACCCTGGTCCCGCTGGCGCTGTACTTCAAGGACGGCCGGGCCAAGGTCGAGATCGCCCTGGCCAAGGGCAAGAAGGAGTACGACAAGCGGCAGACCCTGCGCGAGAAGCAGGACCGGCGCGAGTCCGACCGGGCGATCTCCGCGGCGCGGCGGCGGCAGCGGGCCTGACCGGCGGGAATACGCTGGCACTGCCGTGCGTTGTTCCCGTACGATGAGGCTGCACACCCCTTCAGGGGAGTGTGGCACCACCTTGATAACACCACATGGGGATGATCGGTTTCGACAGCGGCTGTCGAAGCAGGGGAAGCGAGCCGAGGAAGCGGCAATGATCTCGTTAACCATATGCCGAAACCAATAATCGCCAACACCAAGCGCGATTCCTTCGCCCTCGCTGCCTAAGTAGCGACTTGCGAAGTGTCAGCCCGGGGCTGTTCCCGACCCGGATCCTGGCATCAGCTAGGGGACTAAACCACTAGACCCGGCCACGGGGCCTGGTGGGAAATCAAACAGTGGCTGAGCCCGTCGGAGACTTGTCCGCGTGATCTCCGGGGCTGAGAAAATCACAGCGGACTGCGCTCGGAGAAGTCCTGGTTCCACACCGTTGGACGCGGGTTCGATTCCCGCCATCTCCACTCATCCCATGTACGACGAGGGCCCCGCGGTCAACCGACCGCGGGGCCCTCGTCGCGTTCCGGCGCGCCCCGAAAGGGGCGCTGGACTGCTGATCAGCCGATTCAAGGTTTTCGCCAGGTTGCGGCAATGCCTTCCACACATCGTGGTCGCGTACGGCAGACGGCACGAGGAAGGATTCGATCATGCGGAAGTCCGGTGTTCCCGCGCTCATCCTCGCACTCCTGGCGGGGGGAGGTGCGATGGCGGCGGCCCCGGCGGGAGCCGCGGCCCCGGAGGAGATCACCGTGTACGTGGACCCCGATGTGCCTGCCGGGGAAGCCCGTGCCCGCAGCGGGCGGACGGCCGGCGACGCCGTCGCCTCGTTCGAAGAGGCCGAGCGGATTCTCAGGAGCAAGGGTGCGATCAACGCCAGGATCCTCACCCCCGGTGGCACGTACTACCCCGAGAAGGAGATCAACTGGTCCTATGACCCACCGGGCGGCGATCTGACGTTCGCGGCGGTGCCGGGCACGGGGAAAGTCGTCTTCGACGGCTCGCGGGGAAACCGGGCCGCGGCGGCGTCCGGCTACTACATGACGATCACGTCGGCCAACAGCAACATCACCGTCTCGGGCCGGACGATCCAGCGCTACACCAACGGCGGCATCCGGATCCGCGGCGGGTCGGGAGACCGGGTGAACAACGTCACCATCAAGGGAAACACGTTCCGGTACCTCGGCAACAAACACAGCTCCGGCGGCATCGGCTACGGGGGCGTCCACATCACCAGCTCCTCCAAGGTCAAGATCACCGGGAACAAGTTCTATTACTTGGAGAACAGGAGCAGCCCAGGCGCCATCCACGGCGTCTATCTCGCCAACGCCACCAACTCCAGCGTCATCTCCGGCAACCGGTTCGGCTATGTCTCGGGTGATCCGATCCGGACCAGGAACAACAGCAAGAACAACACCGTCAGCGGCAACAAGTTCTGGCGGGCCGGGACGTACGCGATCTTCAGCGACTGGCGGTTCAGCGGGGAGGCCTGCGGCAGGGGAAACGTCTTCAAGAACAACGTGGTCGGCCGAACCTCGTACTACGGAAAGAAGTTCGGCTCGGCCAAACAGGGCAAGGTCAAGCCGATCAAGATCCTGATGTGGGGACATGACGCCCCCACCAACGCCAACCTGGGCGGCTGCAGCCCGGCGCCGGTGAAGAGCGGCGGCGGGAACCGGTATGTGACCTCACGGCCCTGGTAAGGGACCTCGGTCGGCGCGGAACTCAGGTGAGGCGGTGTTCCCAGCACAGCGCGGGCCCGTCGCCGATCCAGTACGTGTGGGTGTGGGGGGTGACGCGGAGCCGCACAGTGCTGATGTCCAGGCGTCCGGCGTCCTGCCAGCGCTGGGCGCCGGGCGCGGCGAGTTGGGCGAGGAAGGCGGGCATCCACTGCTCCAGCAGTGTCGGCGGCACCTTCGCCTCGCGCTCGCTGTCGGCGTAGGCGGTGCGCGCCGACAGGTCCCCGGCGAGCGGTGTGGCGGCCTGGGAGCGGGCCTGCATGAACGACGATTCCCCGATGATCAGCCCCTCGGCCGTGCCGTCGTCGTTCTCGGCTGGGGCTGGACGGCCCCGTCGCCGGGTCGCTCCCGATTGGAGGCATGGACTTGTGGTGAGTTTGAGACGACGACACGCCGAAGCGACGGCGTGTCGTCGTCTCAAACTCACCACAAAGTCGCTGACATGATTACTGACGGCCGAGAGAGCCGACAAAGCCGTCCAGCCGTGAGACGACGTGCCGCAGTACCTCAACGGATCCTGGCGCGTCGTCCGGGAGTTCCAGGGAGTGATCTGCTGAGGGGACTTCCAGGACGTCGTGCCGCAGGGACTCGGCGATCCGTGAATCCCACAGCTTGTCGGCGCTTCCACCGATGAGGAGCGTCGGGGCTTTGGCCCGCTGGAGAGAGCGGGCCACATGGTCGAAGGTCAAAAGAGGGGTGAGCCAGGCTGCCGCGATGTTCTGATCGGCGGCAATGCCGCAGGCGAGGGTGGCCAGGGACTTGCCGACGAGGAGGCGGCAGGCTCCTGCCTCGGCGTCGATGGCCTGGGTGACCTGCCCCTCCACCCACGCGATCCGGTCGTCCTCGGTGAACTGGGAGAAGTCGTCGGGGACCCGCCACCACAGCTCCTGGACGGTCCAGCCGTGCTGGACGAGCACGCTGCGGGCGAAGTGCAGCAGCGGTCTGGCGGGCGTGTAACCGACGCCTGGAATGACGAGTGCCACCCGGTCGGGGGCGCCGTCGAAGCGGGTGGGGACGGTGAAAGGGGAGGGACCAGGCATGGCCGCAGGCTACTCGCCGGCTGATCATGTGAGGGCCGTCCTGCCGGACCGCTGAGCGGTGCAAGAGACGCGACACCGTCCCTCGTCGCACTGCTCACCGTGCCCGGGGGGCGACGCCCAACCGGGCCATCAAGAGCGCCACGCACCGTTCGGCGAGGTCGCCGGACTCCGGCCAGGGGGCGCCGGGGGAGTCGAGGCCGACGCAGACGGGCCCGGCCTGGCCGGTGGTGCCCCCGGCGGCCAGGGCGTCCAGGGACCCGACCAGCACGCACGGCCGCCCCAGCCCGCGCAGCAGCGGCAGCCGGGTGTCGTGCGGGCGAGTGCCGACGATGATGAAGCCGTCCGCCATGGCGCTGTCCGCGACCCGGCGCAGCCCCTCCTCGCCCTCCTCCTGGGTGAGCAGCAGGACGTCGTGGTCGTGGCGGCGGGCGGCGGTGACGACGCGGGCCGCGAACCGCATCGCGCCCGTGATGTCGCCGCCCTCGCTCAGCGGGGTCACCAGGGCCAGCACCCGGGTGCGGCTGCTGGCCAGGGCGCGCGCCCCGGCGTGCGGACGGTAGCCGAGCTCGCGGATGCTGGCGTGGATCCGCCGCCGGGTGGCCTCGGAGATCGGCCGCTTGCCGCTCAGGGCGTAGCTGACGGTGCTGGGCGAGACCCCGGCGTGCCTGGCCACATCCGTGATCCTGACCATGGAGCCCCCTCCTCGGCGGGGTTCACTTGACGGCGCCCACGGCGATGCCGCGGGCCAGCGTCCGCTGGAAGATCAGGAAGAACAGGATCGCGGGCGCGATCCCGAGCAGGGCGGCCGCGTTCGTCATGGTGGCGTCCATCAGCCGCTGGCCCTGGAGGACGCCGAGCGCCACCGACACCGTCTGGTTGTCGTTGGAGATCAGCATGACCAGGGGCAGCAGGAACTCGTTCCAGGTCCAGATGAAGAAGAAGACCAGCAGCACCCCGATCGTGGGCCGGCTGACCGGGACCACCACCCGCCACAGCACCTGCCACTTGTTCGCGCCGTCGATCCTGGCCGCCTCGATGACCTCCTTGGGGAAGGCGCCGAGGACGGAGGAGAGCAGATACGTGCCGAACGCGGACTGGATGACGGTGAAGACCAGGATGACGCTGAGCCGCGTGTCGTACAGGCCCACCTCCTTCAGCAGGTAGTAGATGGGGTAGACCAGCGCCTCCTGCGGGAGCATGTTCGCCAGCACGAAGAAGGCCAGCACCCAGGGGCGGCCCTTGATCCGGCCGATGCCGATCGCGTACGCGTTGAGCACCGACAGCACCGCCGCGAGCACCGCCACCGAGCCGGAGATCACCACCGAGTTGACCAGCTTCTGGCCGAAGTCCACCCGCTCCCAGAAGTCCTTCAGCCCGTCGAGATACAGCCCGTCGGGCAGGCTGAGCGGCCCGCTCGCGGAGTACTCGGCGGGCGACTTGACCGCGTTGAGCGCGACGACGGCGAACGGCGCCACCATGAAGAGGGCCGCCACGACCAGCGCGGCCAGTACCGGGTATCGCGTGACGGCCTTCACCGGTCCTGGTCCTCCGCCCGGGTCTGGAGGCGCAGCGCCACGAGGGCCAGCGCCAGGATGAGCACGGTCAGGACGGTCGACACCGCGGAGCCGTAGCCGACCTGCGTCTTCTCGAAGAAGTTCTGGAAGGAGAAGTACGAGGGCACATTGGTGGCCCCGCCGGGCCCGCCCTTGGTCAGCACATAGACGGCGCCGAAGACCTTGAGCGCGGCGATGGTGCACCACAGCAGCACGACGTAGATCTCCGGGCGGATCTGCGGCAGCGTCACATGCCACAGCCGCCGCCACCAGGACGCCCCGTCCAGCTCGGCGGCCTCGTGCAGGGCCGGGTCCACGCGCTGCATCCCGGCCATGAAGACCACCAGCGGGAAGCCGAGCTGGACCCACACCATCACCCCCATCACGCTGTAGAGCGCGATGTCGGGGTCGCCCAGCCAGTCCTGTCGGAGCGAGCCGAGGCCGACCGCGTTCAGCAGCTCGTTCAGCGCGCCGTCGTCGGGGGCCAGGATCCAGCTCCACACGACGCCGGCCACGGCGATCGGCAGCACCTGCGGCAGATAGAAACAGGCGCGCAGCACGCTCGCGACGCGGGTGCCGACGTGCTTGGCGATGTAGTCGAAGAGCGCGGCGGCCAGGACCAGGCCGATGGCGGTGGGGATCACCGCCATCGCCAGGACCATCGCGAGGCTGTGCCGGAACGACTCCCAGAAGGCGGAGTCGTCCAGCAGCGTGCGGTAGTTGTCCAGCCCGGCCCAGGAGGGGGTGCCGACGCCCTGCCAGTGGGTGAAGCTCAGCCCCGTGGTCATCAGGAACGGGACGACGATGACGGCGAGGAAGGCCAGCGCGCCGGGGATCAGGAAGAGCGCGTACGGGTATTCGCGCGGTGGTCGTCCCGTGGGCTTTGCGGTCCCGGCCGTCTTCATGTCTTCGGTGCGCCCGACTCGTACGCCGTCTTCAGCGCGTCCAGATAGTCGTCGGGATCCGTGCTGTCGGTGATCAGCTTCTGCGTCTCGGAGACGAGGGTGTCGTAGAACCCGGGGACCGGCCAGTCCGGGTAGAAGGCGAGCCCGTCGTTCTTGGCGAGCTTGTCGAAGTTCTCGATCAGGCTCTTGGACTGCGGGTCGGTGATCGCCGACGGGTCGGCGGCTATGGGGACCGCGCCCTTGTTGCCGAGCACGTTCTGGATGCCCTTCTTCATCGTGATGTCGATGAAGTCGTACGCGAGCTTCTTGTTCTTGGCGCCCTTGGGGACCACCCACAGATTGCCGCCCGAGCCGAGCGTCAGCTTGGAGCCGGGCCACAGGAAGGTGCCCCACTGGTGCTTGATCTCCGACTTGAAGCGGCCGAACCACCAGCTTCCGGAGAAGAACATCGGGTACTTGCCCGAGATGAACGCCGTGCCGGCGTCCTCGGCCTTGGCGCCGCTGGAGCTCTTGGCGATATAGCCCTTCTTCACCCAGTCGGCGAAGGTCTCGGCGCCGTAGGTCCACGCCGCGTCGTGGAAGTCGGGCTTGCCCTGGTAGAGCTCGTACGCGTCCACCCAGGAGCGGTCCGCCTTGCTCAGCGCCAGCTGATAGACGTACTGGTGGGCCGGGTATTCGGCGCCCGCGTTCGCGAGCGGGGTGACGCCCTCGGAGGTGAAGGTGTCCAGGGCGGCGGTGAACTCCTCGAAGGTGGTCGGGACCTTCACCTTGTACTTGTCGAAGAGGTCCTTGTTGTAGAAGACCATCGTGTACTCGGCGAAGTTGGGCACCCCGTACCACTTGCCGGAGCCCATCACGCCCTGCGCGTCGTACCGGCTGGTGGTCTGCACCCCGGCGCTGAGCGGCTTGTCCCAGCCGCGCTTGGTGACCTCGGGCGTGAGGTCGGTGAGCAGCCCCTGCTTGGAGAGCAGCCCGGCCGTGGCGTTGCCCTTGTTGTACTCCATGACGTCCGGGGCGTCGTTGGAGTTGAGCACCATCGAGGCCGTCTTCTGGATCTGTTCGAAGCCCTTCTCCTCGAACTTCACCGTGACGCCCGGGTGGCTCTTCTTGAACTCCTCGATCGCCTGCTGCCAGGCCACGCCCATCGCCCCGTTGGGGGCCTCGTAGTGCCAGAGCTTGAGCGTCCTGCCGTCGCCGCCCCCGCTGTCCGAGCCACCGCACCCGGTGAGCGCCGCGGCCCCCACCAGGGCGGCGGCCAGGAGGGCCGCCGTCCGTTTCTGTGCCTTCTTCCGTGCCTTCAACATCCGCTGCCTCTGGGAGGGTTGGAGGGGTCCGCACGATCGTCGAAGCGCTTCGATGGAGGAAGGTAGGTGGGGCTCCACGGGTACGTCAATGGCGTTGACAAAATGACTAGGGGGACGCTGCCTGTACGCGCGCGAGCCGTCAGTCCGCCTCCGGCGACCGCCGCAGCGCCCCCGCGCCGCTCGCCGCCGCCAGCAGGGCCAGCGCCGCGGCGGTCGCGGGGGCCGTGTAGCCCGCGGCCGGGCCCAGGTGGTCCACGGTCCAGCCGCCCGCCGCCGCGCCCGCCGAGATGCCGATGAGGAGGCCGGTGTACGCCGTCGTCATGCCCTCGTTGAGGCGGGCCGACGGGGTCAGCCGGTGGACGAGGGTCATGCCGCTGATCATCGTCGGCGCGGTCGCCATGCCCGCGACGAACAGCAGCGGCGCCAGGGACGCCGGACCGGTCGCCGCCAGCAGGGGGAGGACGGCCACGGCCATGGCCGCCACGCCCGCCAGGAAGCGGGCCGCCGCCGACCCGCGGACCGGCAGCGCGCCGAAGACCAGGCCCGCCGCGCAGGACCCGGCCGCCTGGAGCGCCAGGAGCGCGCTGCTCGCCGGGCCGTGGCCGTACGAGTCCACGGCCGCGACCGTCGCGACCTCCATCGACCCGAAGACCGCGCCGGTCGCCAGGAAGGTGACGACCACCACCCGCAGCCCCGGCGAGCGCAGCGGCGATCCGGCCGCGGAGTCCGTACGCGGCTGTGGCGGGGGCTCGGTGCGGCGCTGGGCCGCGAACAGCAGGGTGCCGGTCACGAGCAGCACCGCCGCCGTCGCCAGCCCCGCCTCCGGGAACACCGCCGTGCACAGCACCATCGCCAGCGCCGGGCCGGCCATGAAGCACACCTCGTCGACGACCTGCTCGAAGGAGTTGGCGGTGTGCCGGGCGCCCGGGTCGTCGCGGTGGACGGACGCCCAGCGGGCGCGCGTCATCGAGCCGAGGCTCGGCACGCCGGAAGAGCCCGCCGCGCAGAGGAACAGGGCCCACGCCGGGGCCTCGTGGTGGACGCACAGCAGCGTGGCCGTGGCGCCCAGCGCGAAGACGGCGACCGCCGGGACCGCGACCCGCGCCTGTCCGTGGCGGTCCACCAGCCGGCCCAGCAGCGGCCCGGTCACGGCCGTCACCGCGATGCCGGTGGCCGAGACCGCGCCGGCCAGGGCGTACGAGTCGCGCACGGTGGCGATCATGACCACCATGCTGACCCCCAGCATCGTCCCCGCCAGCCGCCCCACCAGCGCGGCGAGCGTGAACGCGGCCGCCCCGGGGGCGGCGAACAGCCCGCGGTAAGGCGCGAGGAACGACGGGCGGGGCGGGTGGGGCTCAGGGCCGCGATCGTCCGTTATTAGTTGTGCGGCGGGCGTCGCGGGCGCGGCGTCCGCCGTGTGCGACGCCGGGCCCGCACCGCGCGGCGTCGGGGCGGGCCCGGCACCCGCGCTGCCGCGCGGCGCCGTGGGCACCACCGGCCTGGAGGCGAGGAAGAGGATCACCCCTCTACGGTCGCGGGCCCGCCCGCGACCGGTCCAACACCTGATACGCGGCCATTCACGCACCTGTGTTGTGAAACACGCGTGCTGTTGAATGCACGCGTGCCCAAGGACATCGAGCCCCGTCTGCTGCGCGCCTTCGCCGCCGTCGCCGACGAGCTGCACTTCACCCGCGCCGCCGCCCGGCTGTACGTCGCCCAGCAGGCGCTCAGCCGCGACATCCGCCGCCTGGAGCGGGAGCTGGGCGCCGAGCTGTTCGTACGGACGACCCGGCAGGTGGCGCTGACCGCCGAGGGCACGCGGCTGCTGCCGTACGCGCGGCGGGTGTTGGCGGCGCAGGAGGAGCTGGCCGCCGCGTTCGGGGGCGGCGGGGCGGGGGCGGGACGGCCGCTGGTCGTCGATGTCGGCGCGCCGGTGTCCACCGGGAGCGAGGTGCTGGCCGAGGCGCGTGGCCGGATATCGCCGGAGGTGGAGCTGGTGGCGCGCTTCCACAGCGGGCTGACCGGGGCCGCCGCCGAACTGCTCGCGGGGCGCCTGGACGTGTCGTTCGGGCGCGTCGGCGGGCTCGACCCGGCGGTGCTCGCGCGCCTGGACCACCAGCTGATCCGCTACGAGCGGATGGCCGTGGTGCTGCGCGAGGAGCACCCCCTCGCCCGGCTCCCCGAAGTCCCGCTGGACGCGCTCGCGGGGGAGACGCTGTACGCGGCCGCGGGCAACGCGGCCACCGCGGAGTGGACGGATCTGGCCACGCAGCTGTTCGCGGGGCGGGGCATCGTGATGGCCGAGCCGTTTCCGGAGATCGAGGGCGTCGAGGAGTTCACCCGGGTGGTGGCCAAGCGGCGCTGGTCGGTGCTGGCGAGCACGGTGTTCATCGCCATGCCCGGCGCCGTGCTGCGGCCGCTGACCGGCCCCGTGCCGCTGTCGCCCGTCTCCATGGTCTGGCGGCGCGGGCTGCGCCACCCGGGTCTCGACGCCCTCCGCGCGGCCGCGGCGATGCTCGGGGCGGCCGGGGAGGCCGGGGCGGCCGGAGGGTGGCTCGACGCCCCGCCCGGCAGCTGGCTGCCCGGCCCGGAGGCCGCCGAGGCGGCCCAGGCGGCGGCCCAGGCGGCCCGGCCCTCCCGGTGACCGGGGGCCGTTGTGGCAACCCTCACCACGCCCCCCGCTCCCGGGTGAGAGCAAGGTTTCTTCCGCGTCACCTGCCGCCACAGCGCGGAAATCCGTACTTCCTACCGTCGTCAGGCAGCGAAACCGCGCACCAGTGGCGACACCCGAGCGAGATCTGTGGAGGCGTGATGACTGCCCCGAACACCACCGCCGCACGCAAAGGGGGCCGCTGGATAGAACAGTGGGACCCGGAGGACGAGACCTTCTGGAAGGAGAAGGGCGAGAAGATCGCCACCCGGAATCTCTGGTTCTCCATCCTCTCCGAGCACATCGGCTTCTCCATCTGGAGCCTGTGGTCGGTGATGGTCCTCTTCATGGGGCCGGAGTACGGCGTGGACCCGGCCGGGAAGTTCTTCCTGGTCGCGATGCCCACCCTGGTCGGCGGAATCCTGCGCGTCCCCTACACCTTCGCCGTCGCCCGCTTCGGCGGCCGCAACTGGACGATCGTCAGCGCGGTGCTGCTGCTGGTGCCGGCCATCGCCGCCGCCATGGTGATGAAGCCCGGCACCTCGTACACCACCTTCATGGTCGTCGCGGCGCTCACCGGGGTCGGCGGCGGTAACTTCGCGTCCTCCATGACGAACATCAACTCCTTCTACCCGCTGCGGAAGAAGGGCTGGGCGCTCGGCCTCAACGCGGGCGGCGGCAACATCGGCGTGCCCGTCATCCAGCTGATCGGCCTGCTGGTCATCGGCACGGCCGGGGCGGCCCACCCGCGCGTGGTGCTCGGCGTCTACATCCCGCTGATCGTGGTCGCGGCGCTGCTCGCGGCGCTGTTCATGGACAACCTGGCGCCGGTGAGGAACGACGGCGGGGCCGCCAAGGAGGCGGCGCGGGACGCGCACACCTGGATCATGTCGTTCCTGTACATCGGCACCTTCGGGTCGTTCATCGGCTACAGCTTCGCCTTCGGCCTCGTCCTCCAGAACCAGTTCGACCGCACCCCGCTCCAGGCCGCCTCGCTCACCTTCATCGGCCCGCTGCTCGGCTCCCTCATCCGCCCCATCGGCGGCCGTCTCGCCGACACCTACGGCGGCGCGCGGATCACGCTGTGGAACTTCGCCGCCATGTCCGCCGCGGCCGTGGTGGTCGTCTTCGCGTCCGCGGAGAAGTCCCTGGGCGTCTTCCTGGTCGGCTTCATCGCCCTGTTCGTCCTCAGCGGGCTCGGCAACGGCTCCACGTACAAGATGATCCCCGGCATCTTCCAGGCCAAGGCGGTCGCGCGGGGGCTCACGGGCGAGGAGGCCGCGGCATACGGGCGGCGGCTGTCGGGCGCCGCGATGGGGCTGATCGGCGCGGTCGGCGCGCTCGGCGGGCTCGGCATCAACCTGGCCTTCCGGGAGTCCTTCCTGAACGCGCACACCGGGACCCCGGCCTTCGTCTCCTTCCTCGTCTTCTACGCCCTGTGCTCCGTCGTCACCTGGGCCGTATACCTCCGCGGGGCCCGCCCGGCGGCACGGCCGGCCGCGGCGGAGGCGCAGGAGCCGCAGAGCGCGCGGCAGCCCGCCTACGCGGACGTCTGACCCCGGTCGTCAGGCAGGATTGGTTTCAGCTTCGGTTGGACGGACGGGGAGCGTACGGCACGGGGCGCGCGTTCCCCGTCCGTACGCCCCGTTACACCTGGGAAACCTCCGCGAACCGCGACCGTCACTCGCCGGCCACAGGATGGCCGTCGAGATGAGGCCGCGGAGGGCGCCCATACGACAGCGGATCGGGACGAGAACCATGCACCGAGACCACAGCGCCGCGACCGGCCCCGCCCCAGGGCCCGCGGCGATCAGCCCTGCCGCAGAGCCCACGGCCACCGAACCCGCCGCGGTCACCCGCGCCACCGGGTCCGCGGGCATCGGGCCGCTCGCCGGGTTCACCGTCGGGGTCACCGCCGCCCGCCGCGCGGATGAGCTCGGCGCGCTGCTGCGGCGGCGCGGCGCGGCCGTCATGCACGCGCCCGCGCTGCGCATCGTGCCGCTCGCGGACGACGCGGAGCTGCTCACCGCCACCAAGCAACTGCTCGAACAGGCCCCCGACATGGTGATCGCCACCACCGCCATCGGCTTCCGGGGCTGGATCGAGGCCGCCGACGGCTGGGGCCTCGGGGACGCCCTGCTGGGCCGGCTGCGGGGCGCCCGGCTGCTGGCCCGCGGCCCCAAGGTGCGCGGCGCGATCCGGGCCGCCGGGCTCACCGAGGAGTGGTCCCCGGCGTCCGAGTCGCTGGCCGAGGTGCTCGACCGGCTGCTGGAGGAGGGGGTCGACGGCAGCCGCGTCGCCGTCCAGCTGCACGGCGAGCCGCTGCCCGGCTTCGTCGAGTCGCTGCGCGCGGCGGGCGCGGAGGTGGTCGGCGTGCCGGTGTACCGGTGGATGCCGCCCGAGGACATCGGCCCCGTCGACCGCCTCCTCGACGCGACCGTGGCCCGCGCCCTGGACGCCGTGACCTTCACCAGCGCCCCCGCCGCCGCGAGCCTGCTGGACCGGGCCGAGCGGCGCGGCATGCGCGAGGAGCTGCTGGACGCGCTGCGCCACGATGTGCTGCCCGCGTGTGTCGGGCCGGTCACCGCGCTGCCCCTGGAGGCCCATGACGTGCCCACCAGCCAGCCCGAGCGCTTCCGCCTCGGCCCGCTCGTCCAGCTCCTCACCCGCGAACTGCCGGGCCGGGTCAGGCCGCTGCCGGTCGCCGGGCGCCGTCTGGAGATCCGCGGCCACGCGGTCCTGGTCGACGGCGAGCTGCGGAGCGTCCCCCCGGCGGGCATGGCCCTGCTGCGCGCCCTGGCCCGCCGCCCCGGCTGGGTCGTCGCCCGCGCCGACCTGCTGCGCACCCTGCCGGGCGCGGGGCGCGACGAGCACGCGGTCGAGACGGCGATGGCCCGGCTGCGCACGGCCCTCGGCACCCCGAAGCTCATCCAGACGGTCGTCAAGCGCGGCTACCGGCTGGCCCTCGACCCCTCGGCGGACACCAAGTACGCCGACGCCTGACCGCCCGCCTGACCGCCCGCCTGACCGCCCGCCGGGACTCGCGGCTTGTACCACGCCTCGGGCCGAAAGCTCCGGGCTTGCCCAAGAGCGGGACCGGTCCGCGGGTCCCTCGGCACAATGACCCCATGCATGGAGCCGATCACACACCGCCAACTGAGGTGAGGCTGGCGGTGGACGGAGACGGGGCCGACGACGAGCTGCGGTCGCTGTACGACTGGCTCGGCCACGAGGACGCGCTGCGCGGCCGCCTGGAGCTGCGCCCCCGCCCGCTGGCCGAGGGCGAGATGGGCGGGGTGCTGGATGTGCTGGCTGTGACGCTCGGGGCGGGCGGCATCGGCGGGTTGATCTCGTCCGTGTCCACCTGGCCGGGCCTGCGCCGGAGCGACGTCACGGTCACCGTCACCGCAGCCGACGGGCGCGAGATCACCATCGACGTACAAGGGGCCGCCGACCCGCTGGCCGTCATCCGGGAAGCCGAGCGCCTGACCGCGGCGCCGCGGGAGTGACGGCCGGGTGACCGGGACCTGGTTCGCCGACGCCGCCTCCAGCCGGGTGGTGCTCCTCGGCTCGAGCGAGTACGACAAACTCGATGACCTCCCCGCCGTCCGCAACAACCTGACGGACCTGCGGCACGCCATCACCGAGTCCGAGCACGGACTGCTCGTCGGGCGGCCCGACGAGCACTGTGCGGTGCTGGGCCCGGGCGGCGAGCCGGCCACCCGGGAGGCCATCGGCGCGGCGCTCTCCCGAGCCGGCCGCGAGGCCACCGAGCTGCTGCTGGTCTACTACTCCGGCCATGGGCTCGTCGACGACGACGGCATGCTGCACCTGGCGCTCGAACACACCGATCCGAAGCGGCTCGGCTTCACCGCCGTGCCGCTGGATGTGATCATGCGTGATCTCGTCAGAGCGCGGGCGCGGGCCCGGGTGCTGATCCTGGACTGCTGCTTCTCCGGGCGGGCGATCGGCGTGATGGCACCGCCGGGCGGCCTGTTGGCCGGTCAGCTGCCCGCGAGCGGCACCTACGTCCTGACCTCCACCGGCGCGACCAAGACGTCCCATGTGCCCCGCGGGTCCCGGCACAGCGCCTTCACCGGCGCCCTGTTGGGCGCGCTCGGCGAGGCGGAGCCGCTGAATCTGGACCAGATCTACGAGCGTGTGCGAGGCGAGCTGTGCGGTCACGGGCTGCCCAGCCCCGAGCGCCGTACCACGGGTGGCGCCGGAGGGCTCGCCCTGACGCGCGGACCGATCCGGGTGGGCACGGACCCGGCCAGGGCGCTCCGGTGGTGGCACCGCCCGTCGCTCCCGTGGAAGGCGGCGGTCGCGACGGGGGCCGTGGTCACCGTGGCCACCGCGGGGGTGGCGGTCGCCGGGGGCCTGCCGTGGCAGCACCCGCGGGACGAACGGCCCACGGAGGGCGAGCGGACCCCGACCTCATCGGCCACCACCGGCCACGGCCCCGGCACGCGTCCGACGAGCACGGCCTCCGGGGCGAGTCCGTCCAGCCGCCCGCCCCGGCCCACCACAGAGGAGTTGAAGGTCGAGCTGTTCAAGTCGAACCGGACGTCCGACGGCACCGTCACCATCGATCTGAAGGGCGCGGTGGGTGCCGTCGACCGCGGCAAGGTCAGCGAGGTGTTCGGCGGTGGGGAAGGCCAGACCGGCGGGGGTGGCGGCGTCAGGGCCGACAACACCGATGGAGGCACCGCCAGTGGGTTCGTCAACTTCGCCGTCGACGCCCTGGGGCGGACGTGCAGCGCGCACGGGCTGGCCCTGGGGGAGTCGACCTTGGTGACCGGTCCCACCCACAAGTGGGCCAAAATCACGGTGGTTCACGTCGAGAACGCGACACCGGACAACTCCAAGGACATCACCGCGACGTTCCGGATCTCCCAGGGGCGGGGCGAAACCCCTCAGGGCAACAAGACGTGCGCGTGAGGCCGCCGACAGGCGCGGCCGTGGGGGTTCCGGGCCCGGGCCGGGGCGGGCACTCTGGGAGTGCGTGATTTCCGCTGTCCGCGCGCGATCCGCGCGAGCCGCACGACCGCGCGCAACCCCCCACCGAGGTGCCACGAGCGCCTCAGCCCGAAGGAGTGACAGGAACATGGCGTCGGCGTCGCCCTATGACCTGCGGTTCGACTCCGGGCGGCTGTGTCTTGACCTGGTGGCCACGGTCGGCGGGCGGCTGAGCGAGGCGCCGGTCGAGCGGCTGGACGGGGTGGAGCGGCTCAGGGCGTGGCTCGTCGGTGCGGGCCTGGTGCCCCGCGGCACCGCCCTCGAGACCGTCGACGGCGGCTGGCTCATCCGCTTCCGCGCCGCGCGCGACCTGCTCCACCGCATCGTGCACACCGAGGTCGAGGGCCGCGCCGCGGGCTCCGACCTGGAGCGGGTGAACGCGCTGGCCTCCACCGCCCCGCCCGCCGTGCGGGCCGTACGCGGCGCCGACGGCACCCTCGTCCGCAGGCTCGCCGCCGCGCCCGACTGCGGCGCGCTGCTGGCACAAGTGGCGCGGGACGCAGTGGAATTACTCACAGATCCGGTGGCGCGCGGGCAGCTGCGGCAGTGCGAGGGGGAGACCTGCTCGCTGGTGTACCTCGACACCTCGCGCGGGCGCCGCCGCCGCTGGTGCTCCAGCGAGGTCTGCGGCAACCGCGAGCGCGTGGCCCGGCACCGCCGCCGGGTCACCCGGGCCTGACGGGCGCACGCCGGAGCGCCACGCCCGATGCCGCCAGAACGCCGCCTGACGCGGTGTCATTGCAGCTCACGGTACCGTTAGTTGAGGGGTGCCGAACGCTGTATAGCGCAATTGCGCGTACATCACAGCATTTTTGTTGAACATGGAAGTGTTACCCACCGTACCCCCTCGACCGCGCGGTGGGGATTACGCAAGGATGCTCCCGTGACCGAGAGGACGACACCGGACGACGCGCTCATGCGCGCGCTCTACGAAGAGCACGCGGGCCCGCTTCTCGCCTTCGTCCTCCGCCTTGTCGGGGGCGACCGGCACCGGGCGGAGGACGTGGTCCAGGAGACGCTCCTGCGGGCCTGGCGCAACGCCGACCAACTGCGGAGCACCGGCGGCTCGCTGCGCCCCTGGCTGGTGACCGTGGCCCGGCGCATCGTCATCGACGGTCACCGCGGCCGCCGCGCCCGCCCCCAGGAAGTCGACGCCGCCCCCCTGCACGCCGTGCCCGCCGCCGACGAGATCGACCGGGCGCTGCGCATGATGACCATCTCCGACGCCCTCGCCGACCTCACCGATGCGCATAGAGAGGCATTGGTCGAGACATACTTCAAGGGGCGTACGGTGAACGAGGCGGCCGAGGTGCTGCGCGTACCGCCGGGGACGGTCCGGTCCCGGGTGTTCTACGCGCTGCGCGCCCTGCGGCTCTCGCTTGAGGAACGGGGGGTTACGGCATGATGCCGGCAGCGGAGGACCAGCAGCACACCGCCGTCGGCGCTTACGCCCTCGGCGTACTCGACGCGGCGGACGCGGCGCGCTTCGAGGAGCACCTGCTGGGCTGCGACCGATGCGGCGCCGAGCTCGACCAGCTGATGGGCATCCCGCCGCTGCTGGCCGAGTTCGCCACGTCCTCCGACGGCCGTACGGTTCTGGACCCCGCCACCATCACCGCCCGCCCCGGGCCCGAGCTCCTCGGCAAGCTGATGGACGACGTCAGCACCAGCCGCCGCGGGGGCCGCAGGCGCCGGCTGTTCCTGGTGGCCGCGGCCGCCGCCCTGATCATCGCCGGCCCGTTCGCCGGGGCCGCGCTGACCTCGGACGACGACGGCGGCGGCAAGCCCCAGGTGGTGGCCGCCGCCCCCGCGAAGGCGGCGTTCGACCAGGGCCGGAAGTCCGGCGCGGTCGACCCCACCACCAAGGTCGACGCCACCGTCTCGCTCCAGGCCAAGGGCTGGGGCACCTCGGTGGCGCTCAAGCTCGGCAACGTGAAGGGCCCGAAGGCCTGCGACCTGGTCGCCGTCGGCAAGGACGGCCACGAGGAGACCATCACCACCTGGGCGGTGCCCAGCACCGGCTACGGCATCAAGGACGGCGACGCCTCGCGCTGGAGCAAGGAGCCGCTCTACGCCCTGGGCGGCGCGGCCATGAACCCCGACCAGATCGACCGCTTCGAGGTCCGCACCCTGGACGGCGACCGCCTGGCGGTGGTGAAGCTCTGAGCGGTCCGCGCGGCCGCTCGGCCACGGCCCGGAGCGCCCCCCTGGTGTACGGTTGACGGCTGCCCTACGCACACAGAAGGGGGCTTGGGTGGCCGCGCACAACGCCACGCACGCGAGCCGGAAGGCGAGACCGGACAGACCCGGCGGACCCGGGAAACCGGCCGCCGGGAAAGCCGCCGGAAAACGGGACGGCGGCGGGGACGGGACCCGCGAGCGGGAGATCCGCACCGAACAGGTGCATCTGGACCGCGTGTACCGGCGCCTCGAGGAGAAGATCCACGAGGCGGAGTTCCTGATGAACGACGCCGCCAAGCGCGGCCAGGTCGGCACGCCCGGCGCGCTCGCCGAGCGGGACGCCCAGGTCTTCCGCGCCGGGGTGCACCTCAACCGGCTCAACAGCGAGTTCGAGGACTTCCTCTTCGGCCGCATCGACCTGCTGCTCGGCAAGGACGGGGAGCGCGGCCCGGACGGCGCCTACACCTCCGTCGAGCCCGCCGACGACGCGATCCGCCCCGGCGAGGACGGTGAGGACGGCGGCGGCCGCGCGGAGATCGCCGAGACGCTGCACATCGGCCGCATCGGCGTGCTGGACGCCGACTACGCGCCCCTGGTCATCGACTGGCGCGCGCCCGCCGCCGCGCCCTTCTACCGCTCCACCCCCGTCGCCCCCGGCCGGGTCGTGCGCCGCCGCGTCATCCGCAGCAAGGGGCGCCGGGTGCTCGGCGTCGAGGACGACCTGCTGCGCCCCGAGCTGACCGCGACCCTGGACGGCGCGGAGCTGCCGGTCGTCGGCGACGGCGCGCTGATGGCCGCGCTCGGCCAGGCCCGCGGCCACACCATGCGCGACATCGTGGCCTCCATCCAGGCCGAGCAGGACCTGGTGATCCGCGCCCCCGCCGCCTCCGTCACCGAGGTGGAGGGCGGCCCCGGCACCGGCAAGACCGCGGTCGCGCTGCACCGCGCCGCGTATCTGCTCTACCAGGACCGGCGGCGGTACGCGGGCGGGATCCTGGTCGTCAGCCCCACCCCGCTGCTGGTCGCCTACACCGAGGGCGTGCTGCCCTCGCTCGGCGAGGAGGGGCAGGTGGCGATCCGCGCGGTCGGGTCGCTGGTGGACGGTGCCGAGGCCACCACGTACGACGAGCCGGCCGTGGCCCGCGTCAAGGGCTCCTCGCGGATGACCCGGGTGCTGCGCAAGGCCGCGCGCGGCGCCCTGGAGCTGCCAGCGGGCCCCGGCCGGGCGGCCGGGCAGGCGGCCGGGCCGCCGGAGCGGCTGCGCGTCGTGGCGTTCGGCGCCCGCCTCGAGCTGGACGCCGACGAACTGCGCCGGATCCGGGAGTCCGCGCTGGGCGGCACCGCCCCCGTCAACCTCCTGCGCCCGCGCGCCCGCCGGCTGCTGCTGGACGCGCTGTGGGCCAAGACGGCCAAATCTGGGGGTGCCCACCGCTACACCGACCCCGAGCTGGCCGCCGAGGCGCGCGAGGGCTTCGACGAGGACGTCTCCACCGAGGACGACTTCCTCGGCTTCCTGGCCGCCTGGTGGCCCGAGCTCACCCCGCGCGCCGTGCTGGCCGCGATGGCCGACGAGAAGCGGCTGGCCCGCTGGTCCCGGCGGGTGCTCGGCCAGCGCGAGGTGAGCCGGCTGGCCCGCTCGCTGACCCGGCTGGGCGCGGACGGCCAGGGCCCGCTGTCGGTGCACGACGTGGCGCTGCTGGACGAGCTGCACACCGTCCTGGGCGCCCCGGCCCGGCCCGCCAGGCCCCGCGAGGCCGACCCGCTGGACCAGCTGACCGGTCTGGAGGAGCTGACCACCTACGCCGAGCGGACCTCGTCGCGCCGCAGCCGCGCGGACCGCGCCGAGCAGGAGCGCGCCGACTACGCCCACGTGATCGTCGACGAGGCGCAGGACCTGACCCCGATGCAGTGGCGCATGATCGGGCGGCGCGGCCGCCACGCCACCTGGACGGTGGTCGGGGACCCGGCGCAGAGCTCCTGGTCGGACCCGGACGAGGCGGCCGAGGCCCGCGCCGAGGCGCTGGGCAGCCGCCCGCGCCGCCGATTCACGCTGACCGTGAACTACCGCAACCCGGCGGAGATCGCCGAGGTCGCCGCGAAGGTCCTCGCGCTCGCCATGCCCGGCGCCCAGGCGCCCGAGGCGGTCCGCTCCACGGGCCTGGTCCCGCGCTTCGCGCCCATGACCGACGGAAACGGCGGAGGCGGCGGCGACCTGGCCGCGCGGGTGCGCGAGGAGACGCGGCGCCTGCTGGCCGAGGTGGACGGCACCGTCGGCGTGGTCGTCGCCATGCGGCGGCGGGCGGCGGCGCGCCGCTGGCTGGAGGGTCTCGGCGACCGCGCGGTGGCGCTGGGCAGCCTGGAGGCCAAGGGCCTGGAGTACGACGCGACGGTCGTGGTCTCGCCCGCGGAGATCGCCGACGAGTCCCCGGCCGGGCTGCGGGTGCTGTACGTGGCGCTGACGCGCGCCACGCAGCGGCTGACCGTGCTGTCGGGGGAGCGGGACGACCCGGACGAGCAGGGCGTCCCCGATCTGCTGAGGGACTGAGCCGAACGGGTGCCGCGCCTCCGGGGCGGAAACGACCCCGCGAAACAACCCGCGAAAACAACCCGTGGGGGAGGGAATCACTTCCCGGGATGGTTTGTTAGCCTTGCTGTTGGCACCGGCTCGATCCAAGCCCCCGGGCCCAACCTTCGTCGCTTCGAGCGACCACTTGCCGCGAGGCGAGCATGGCGGGTCGGTGCCACCTGTACATCTCTGAAGAGGTCCGCGTCGGCGCTTGCGCGACGCGGACCTCTTCGTCGTTTTTCATCGGGTTCAACGGGCTGAACAATATTTCCGAAACTCGAGCCCGGTTACGCGGTACCGGAAGGTAGGTGTAACCATCTGAAGACCACTGTCCGAGGGCGGGCCGGCGAACCATCACCGGGGCCCGGGGGCAACCTGGAACAAGGGAAAGCAGAGGAAGTCGGCCATGGCAACGGCGCCCAGCGTCTCGTACTCGATGACGGTCCGGCTGGAGGTCCCCGCGAGCGGCACGGCGGTCAGCCAGCTCACCACGGCCGTGGAGTCCTCCGGGGGCTCGGTCACCGGCCTCGACGTGACCGCTTCCGGCCACGAGAAGCTCCGGATCGACGTCACCATCGCCGCGACCTCCACCGCACACGCCGACGAGATCGTCGAGAAGCTGCGCGGCATCGAGGGCGTCTCGCTCGGCAAGGTCTCCGACCGTACGTTCCTGATGCACCTCGGCGGCAAGATCGAGATGTCGTCGAAGCACCCGATCCGCAACCGTGACGACCTGTCCATGGTCTACACCCCGGGTGTCGCCCGGGTCTGCCAGGCCATCGCCGAGAACCCCGAGGACGCCCGCCGCCTCACCATCAAACGCAACAGCGTCGCGGTGGTCACCGACGGCTCGGCGGTCCTGGGCCTGGGCAACATCGGCCCCAAGGCCGCCCTGCCCGTCATGGAGGGCAAGGCGGCCCTCTTCAAGCGCTTCGCGGGCATCGACGCCTGGCCGCTCTGCCTGGACACCCAGGACAGCGATGAAATTGTCGCGATCGTGAAAGCGATCGCCCCCGGCTTCGCGGGCATCAACCTGGAGGACATCTCCGCGCCCCGCTGCTTCGAGATCGAGGCCCGGCTGCGCGAGGCGCTGGACATCCCGGTCTTCCACGACGACCAGCACGGCACCGCCATCGTGGTGCTCGCCGCGCTCACCAACGCGCTGCGCGTGGTGAACAAGAAGATCGGCGATGTGCGGGTGGTCATGTCCGGCGCGGGCGCGGCCGGCACCGCCATCCTCAAGCTGCTGATCGCCGCGGGCGTGCGCCACGCGGTGGTCGCGGACATCCACGGCGTCGTGCACGCCGGGCGCGAGGACCTGACCGGCGCGAACGGCAACTCCGACACGACCGCGCTGCGCTGGATCGCCGACAACACAAACCCCGAGGGCGTCACCGGCACCCTCAAGGAGGCCGTGCGCGGCGCCGACGTCTTCATCGGCGTCTCCGCCCCGAACGTCCTGTCCGGCGACGACGTGGCCGCCATGGCCGAGGACGCGATCGTCTTCGCGCTGGCCAACCCCGACCCCGAGGTCGACCCGGCGATCGCCCGCCAGACCGCCGCCGTGGTCGCCACCGGCCGCTCCGACTTCCCGAACCAGATCAACAACGTGCTGGTCTTCCCGGGCGTCTTCCGTGGCCTGCTGGACGCGCAGTCGCGTACCGTGAACGACGACATGATGCTGGCCGCGGCCCGGGCGCTCGCGGACGTCGTCCACGACGACGAGCTGAACGCCAACTACATCATCCCGAGCGTTTTCAACGACAAGGTGGCGGGCGCGGTCGCCGGCGCGGTGCGGGTCGCGGCCAAGGCTGTGACCGGTACCACGGGGGTCTAGGGCGGGCCCGGCGCGTCGTACGGCGCGTCGCGCGGCGTTCAGCCGATCGGGCCCCCATAGGGTGTCGGGCAGAAAACGGCCGCCACGGCGCTTTTCGCGCGACTCACCAGGGCACCGGATTGGCTTTCCCGCCACAGGTGGGGGCAGGATGCGTTCCGGGCGCGAGGGTCTGAACAGCAGACCCGGGTCCGGGGACTGTCCGAGGGCCCTGGCAGCATCGGCTTCGATCTCACGCCTAATGGCAAGATGAACACGGGAGTACAACATGAACCGCAGTGAGCTGGTGGCCGCTCTGTCCGAGCGCGCCGAGGTGACCCGAAAGGACGCCGACGCCGTTCTGGCCGCCCTCGCCGAGGTGACCGGAGAGATCGTCGCCAAGGGCGACGAGAAGGTCACCATCCCCGGCTTCCTGACCTTCGAGCGCACCCACCGTGCCGCTCGCACCGCGCGCAACCCGCAGACCGGTGAGCCGATCGAGATCCCGGCCGGCTACAGCGTGAAGGTCTCGGCGGGCTCCAAGCTCAAGGAAGCCGCCAAGGGCAAGTAAGACCCCATACGAAGGGGCGGCCACCCAATCGGAGGGTGGCCGCCCTTTCGGCGTTCCTGCGGCCCCTGAAGCCGCTTCCCGGCCCCTCAGGCGGTCTCTTCGGCGCCAGGCAGCTCGACCTTGGCGCCCAGCTCGACGAGCTTGCTCATGCTGCGTCTACCCGGGGGATAACCCCCGGACCCCCAGCCGGGGCCCGGGGCGGGGCT
>NZ_JBIRPV010000001.1:86475-1753281 GCF_044332865.1 Streptomyces sp. NPDC021225
TTCCGCGCCCGGGAGCTCGACCTTGGCGCCCAGCTCGACGAGCTTGCTCATGCTGCGTCTACCCGGGGGATAACCCCCGGACCCCCAGCCGGGGCCCGGGGCGGGGCTCAGGCGGTCTCTTCCGCGCCCGGGAGCTCGACCTTGGCGCCCAGCTCGACGAGCTTGCTCATGCTGCGTCTACCCGGGGGATAACCCCCGGACCCCCAGCCGGGGCCCGCGGCGGGGCTCAGGCGGTCTCTTCCGCGCCCGGGAGCTCCACCTTGGCACCCAGCTCGACCAACTTGCTCATGAAATTCTCGTAGCCGCGGTTGATCAGGTCGATGCCGTGGACCCGGGACGTGCCCTGGGCGGCCAGGGCCGCGATGAGGTACGAGAAGCCGCCGCGCAGGTCGGGGATGACCAGGTCGGCGCCCTGGAGCCGGGTCGGGCCCGACACGACCGCCGAGTGCAGGAAGTTCCGCTGACCGAAGCGGCAGGCGGAGCCGCCCAGGCACTCGCGGTAGAGCTGGATGTGCGCGCCCATCTGGTTGAGCGCGGAGGTGAAGCCCAGGCGCGACTCGTACACCGTCTCGTGGACGATGGACAGCCCGGAGGCCTGGGTCAGGGCCACGACCAGGGGCTGCTGCCAGTCGGTCTGGAAGCCGGGGTGGACGTCCGTCTCCAGGGCGATGGCGTTGAGCTTGCCGCCCGGGTGCCAGAACCGTATGCCCTCGTCGTCGATGTCGAACGCGCCGCCGACCTTGCGATACGTGTTCAGGAAGGTCATCATCTCGCGCTGGCTGGCGCCGCGCACATAGATGCTGCCCTCGGTCGCGAGCGCCGCGCTCGCCCAGGAGGCGGCCTCCAGGCGGTCCGGCAGGGCGCGGTGGTTGTAGCCGCCGAGCTTGTCGACGCCGGTGATCCGGATCGTGCGGTCGGTGTCCATGGAGATGATCGCGCCCATTTTCTGAAGGACGCAGATCAGGTCTTCGATCTCCGGCTCGACGGCCGCGTTGGAGAGCTCCGTCACCCCTTCGGCGAGCACCGCCGTCAGCAGCACCTGCTCGGTGGAGCCGACCGACGGGTACGGCAGGCGGATCTTGGCGCCGCGCAGCCGCTGCGGGGCCTCCAGGTACTGGCCGTCCGCCCGCTTCTCGATCGTGGCGCCGAACTGGCGCAGCACGTCGAAGTGGAAGTCGATCGGCCGGCCGCCGATGTCACAGCCGCCCAGGCCCGGGATGAAGGCGTGGCCGAGGCGGTGCAGCAGCGGGCCGCAGAAGAGGATGGGGATGCGCGAGGAGCCCGCGTGCGCGTCGATGTCGGCGACGTTCGCGCTCTCCACGTGGGTGGGGTCCAGCACCAGCTCGCCGGCCTCGTCACCCGGGCGTACCGTGACGCCGTGCAGCTGGAGCAGCCCGCGCACCACCCGCACGTCGCGGATGTCGGGGACGTTGCGCAGCCGGCTCGGCCCACTGCCGAGCAGCGCGGCGACCATGGCCTTGGGCACGAGGTTCTTCGCGCCGCGGACACGGATCTCGCCTTCGAGCGGGGTGCCGCCGTGGACGAGCAGGACATCGTTCGAGCGGGTCATCTGGTCTCGCGTTCCTGGGACGGTCAGGGCCAAAAGGCAAGAGTAATAGCCGAGGAGAGCGCCTCCGCATGCCCGAGGCGCCCACGGAACCGACATGAATGTGTCACAACACGTTCGGTTCAGATCAGAAAACGGACGGTTACGTGCGCCGTTCTTGCTGTCGTACGCCCCGACCTGCACTCACTCGGGACTCGTCTTCCACTCCCCCTCCGGGGCAAACATGCGGGATCATGTGTCCATGACCGAGGTGTCCTCGCTCACAGGACGGCTGCTAGTCGCGACACCGGCGCTGGCGGACCCGAACTTCGACCGCGCGGTGGTGCTCCTCCTCGACCACGACGAGGAGGGGTCGCTGGGCGTTGTGCTCAACCGCCCGACCCCGGTGGGGGTCGGCGACATCCTGGAGTCCTGGGCCGCGCTGGCCGGGGAGCCGGGGGTGGTGTTCCAGGGCGGCCCGGTGTCGCTGGACTCCGCGCTGGGGGTCGCCGTGGTCCCCGGCGAGGCCGGGAGAGCCGCCTCCTCGGTGACCGAGGACGGGCCGCTCGGCTGGCGCCGGGTGCACGGCGCGATCGGGCTCGTCGACCTGGAGGCGCCGCCCGAGCTGCTGGCCGCCGCCGTCGGCTCGCTGCGGATCTTCGCGGGCTACGCCGGGTGGGGGCCCGGGCAGCTGGAGGACGAGCTGTCCGACGGCGCGTGGTACGTCGTGGAGTCCGAGCCGGGCGATGTCTCCTCGCCCGCCCCGGAGCGGCTGTGGCGGGCGGTGCTGCGCCGCCAGCGCAGCGAACTGGCGATGGTCGCCACCTATCCCGACGACCCCTCGCTCAACTAGGCGCGGTGCGTGCCGGGTGGCGGCGACACCGGTCGATGCCGCGGGAGGCGCTGATCCGTCGTTCGCTCCGCGCGTGAGTACCCTAGGGCTGTATGAGCACTCTTGAGCCCGAGCGCGGGGCAGGCACGGGGACCCTCGTAGAGCCGACACCTCAGGTGTCGCACGGTGACGGCGACCACGAGCGCTACGCCCATTACGTACAGAAGGACAAGATCATGGAGAGCGCGCTCTCCGGATCTCCGGTGGTGGCACTCTGCGGCAAGGTCTGGGTCCCGGGCCGCGACCCGAAGAAGTACCCGGTCTGTCCCATGTGCAAGGAGATCTTCGACGGCATGGGCGCCGGTGGCGACAAGGGCAAGGACGGCGACAAGAAGTAGCCCACCGGCCCTGCGCCCCGGCGCCACCCGCCGGAGCCCCCCGCGCGCGACACGCCCGGCCCGCGCCCCCTCATCCGGGGGCCGCGGGCCGGGCGTGCCGTGCCGTGTGGGTCCATATGTTTTCTGTGTCCGCATGGAGCGCGGTCATATTTGGCATATGCCGCGCACCTCGCGGAGTACCGCCTCGGCGGCGCGGACCGCGCCGCTAGGGTCGCCCCATGAGCGGGCGCGGGGAGAGCGGTGCCGAGCGGGCGGCCTACCTGGTCTTCGGCGCACGAGAGATCGACGAACCAGGCGAGCCCGAGACGGAAGCGGCGGGCGGGTACCGCCAGTTCGAGAAGGACTGGGACGCCCAGCTTGACCGGTGCGCGCGGCTGGCCGCCGAGCGCGGCTACCGGCCGGCGGGCAGCTGTGTCGTCTCGGCCGCGCAGCCCACCCTGCCCAGGCTGCTGGAGTGGGCGGACGAGCCGGGCTGTGAGATCGTGCTGGTCGCCGGGCGCGGGGTGCTGGAGCGGATACGGAGCTGCTGGCCGGACTGGGGGCAGGTGGTGGTCCGACTGGCGGCGGCGGGAGCCCGGGTGGAGGCCGTGCCGGATCCCGAACCGGATGGCCCGGGCGGGCAGTTGCCGGGCGGCTGAGCACGGGGTCGTGCGGGCAGCGGAACGTTACAAAAGGCGTAAAAGGTCGCGAACATCCGCGAAAGGACGCGTCTCGCCCATGAACTCGACGGACCTGATCCCGGCGCCCCACAGCGCGTACGAGCCGCTGTCCGACGCCCGATACCCCCTGGACCACCGGACCCTGCTGGACGCCGGCCCCGGCACCGAGGGCGCCGCGCGCTGGCTGAGGGCCACCGTCGGCGCCGCGACCGGACTGCCGCTCGCGCCCGGGGAGGCCGACGACAACCGCGTCGTGCTGCGCATCGACCCCGGGATCGGGCACCGGCTCGGCCCCGAGGGCTATCGCATCGCCGTCGACGGCCATGCGATCAGGGTCGACGGCGGCGGCCCGGCCGGCGTCTTCTGGGCCGCGCAGACCCTCCGCCAACTGCTCGGCCCCGACGCCTTCCGGCGGGCACCGATCGCGGCCCGGGCGGAGTGGACGGTGCCCTGCGGGGTGATCGAGGACGCCCCGCGCTTCGGCTGGCGCGGCCTGATGCTGGACGTGGCGCGGCACTTCATGCCCAAGGGCGATCTCCTCGCGTACCTCGACCTCATGGCCGCGCACAAGCTCAATGTGCTGCATCTGCACCTGACCGACGACCAGGGCTGGCGCCTGGAGATCCGCCGCTACCCCAGGCTCACCGAGGTCGGCTCCTGGCGCGAGCGCACCAAATTCGGACACCGCGACTCACCGCTGTGGGACGAGCGCCCGCACGGCGGCCACTACACCCAGGACGACATCCGCGAGATCGTCGCGTACGCCGCCGAGCGGCACATCACCGTCGTCCCGGAGATCGACATCCCCGGGCACTCGCAGGCCGCCATCGCCGCGTACCCGGAGCTGGGCAACGCCGACGCCGTCGACACCGCCTCCCTCGGCGTCTGGACGACCTGGGGCGTCAATCCGAACGTACTCTCACCCGCCGACACCACGCTGCGCTTCTACGAGAACGTCCTCGAGGAGGTCCTGGAGCTCTTCCCGGGCCCCTTCGTCCACATCGGCGGCGACGAGTGCCCCGAGGAGCAGTGGCGAGCCTCCCCGGCCGCCCAGGCCCGGATCCGGGAGCTGGGCCTGGCCGACGAGGACGAGCTCCAGAGCTGGTTCGTGGGCCACTTCGGCCACTGGCTCGCCGAGCGCGGCCGCCGCCTGATCGGCTGGGACGAGATCCTGGAGGGGACCGCCCTGGAGGCCGACCCGCCGGAAGGCGTCACGGCCGCGACAAAGGAGGCCGTCGGCGCGACCGGCCTGGCAGAGGGTGCCGTCGTGTCCTCCTGGCGCGGCTACGCGGGCGGCATCGCGGCCGCCCGCGCCGGCCACGACGTCGTCATGTGTCCCAAGCAGCAGGTCTACTTCGACTACCGCCAGGCGCCCGGCGACGACGAGCCGGTCCCCATCGGCTACGTGCGCACCCTGGAGGATGTCTACCGCTTCGAGCCGGTTCCCCCCGAGCTCACCGGCGCGGAGGCGGAGCGCGTGCTCGGCGCCCAGGCGAACGTCTGGACGGAGGTGCTGGAGGACCGGCGGCGCGTCGACTATCAGACATTCCCCCGCCTCGCCGCCTTCGCCGAAGCCGTGTGGTCGCCTCTCCCGCCCCCGCTCGAACGGGACTTCGCGGGCTTCCAGGCGCGCATGACGGCCCACTACGCGCGCCTGGACGCGCTCGGCGTGGACTACCGGCCCCCCGGCGGCCCGCTCCCCTGGCAGCGGCGCCCCGGTGTATCCGGACGTCCGATCGACGGGTCGCCCCCGATCGTGTGAGGCGCGCCGGAAGGTACGCCCCCCGGCGGCGCGCCCCTGGGACCGTGGTCCCCCGGCGCAACCCCAAGTCGCACAAGGGTCCCTGAAACGTGGCAATCCACACCTGGCGGAGACGTCGCCCGAAACCCGTACCATCCCCCTGGTCGGGGACGGATCCATGCTTCACGGACCCTCGCGACGGCGGACTCGGAAGATGTGCCAGAGTTGCCACGTCCGGGCTGTCAGCACGTACCGTACGGCGCAACAGCCGGGACACCGGGGAAGGGGCAGCTGGGTTGACCACGCACGCACCGCAGGCGGCGCACACGGTGACGTTGCCGAGCACGCTCGACGAGGCCGTGGCGGCGCTGGCCGCCATGCCCGCCGCCGTGCCCGTCGCGGGCGGAACCGATCTGATGGCCGCCGTCAACTCCGGGCTGCTGCGGCCCGCCGCGCTCGTCGGCCTCGGCCGGATCAGCGAGATCCGCGGCTGGCGCTACCTGGACGGGCACGCCCTGCTGGGCGCCGGACTGTCCCACGCGCGCATGGGCCGCCCCGACTTCGCCGCGCTCATCCCGGCGCTGGCCGCCGCGGCGCGCGCCGCCGGGCCGCCGCAGATCCGCAACGCCGGCACCCTCGGCGGCAACATCGTCACCGCCGCCCCCACGGGCGACGCGCTGCCGGTGCTCGCCGCGCTGGAGGCCACGGTCATCATCGCCGGGCCCGAGGGGGCGCGCCGCGAGATCCCGGTCAGCCATCTGCTGGCCGGGGTCGAGATGCTGCGGCCGGGCGAACTCGTCGGGTTCGTGCGGGTGCCGATCCTGCACGCCCCCCAGGCGTTCCTCAAGGCCACCGGGCGCACCGGCCCGGGCCGGGCCACGGCCTCGTGCGCCGTTGTGCTGGACCCGGCGCGGCGGGGGGTGCGCTGCGCGGTCGGCGCGGTCGCGCCCATGCCGCTGCGGCCGCTGGAGGCCGAGCGCTGGGTGGCCTCGCTGATCGACTGGGACGGCGACCGGGGGCGTCTCGACCCGCAGGTGAGCGCGGCTTTCGGGGAGTACGTCGCCGCCGCCTGCATTCCCGACCCGGCTCCAACGGCGGACGGCTCCGAGCCGGTGCCCCTGCCGCCCGCCGCCATCCATCTGAGGCGTACGGTGGCAGCTCTGGCCCGCCGAGCATTGGGGAGGGCACTCGCGTGAGTGACGAACAGCAGCCGCACCGGCCGGAACCGGGGAGCGGGTGGCAGCCGATGCCGCACGGCCCCGAGTACGACGCGGAGGCCACCGCGTTCGTGCAGCTGCCACCCGACCACTCGCACCACGACCCGGCCGCCCTCGCGGGCGGCGGGTGGGACCCGCTCGCGGCCCCCGGCACCGGCTACACCCCGCCGCCCATGACGGGCGCGCCCGGCGCGCCCTCGCAGGGCGGCCAGTGGCAGCCGACGGCCCACGCGCCCGGAGCGCCCGCCGACCAGTCGGGGACCGGGCACTGGACCATGCCGGTGGATGCCGGCGCCGATGCCTCAGGACAGTGGGCGCAGCCCGGCGCGGGCGGGAACGGCGACTCGGGCGAGTACGCCTACGGGGAACACCAGAACCCGCACGCCCAGCACTCCCCGCACGATCAGTGGCAGCCGCAGCAGCCGGGCCGGACCGGCCAGTGGACGATCCCGTTCGCCGCCGACGACGGCGTCGACGAGACCGGCGTGTACCCGGTGAACGACCAGGCGGCCGCGGCCCAGTGGCCCGTGCCCGAGGCCGCGGCCAACGGCCAGTGGACGATCCCGGCCGCGGCCGACGACGGCGTCGACGAGACCGGCGAATACCGGGTCGACGAGCACCCCGGCCCGGCGACGCGCCCGTACGGCGGGCCGGACACCGCGCAGGACACCGCGCAGTGGACGACGCCCTTCGCGGACGGCGCGCCCGGGCAGCACCCGCAGCAGCCGGGCCGGACCGGTCAGTGGCCGGTTCCGGCGGCCGGTGACAACGGAGCCGGGGGCGCCGACGATTCGGGCGAGTACGCGCTCGGCGACCACGCCGTCCGCAGCGGCCCCGCGCCCGCGGCCCCGCCGGCGAGCCGCGGCCCCGCCCGGCGGCGGCTGAGGCTGCCCGGCGGCGCCGATGTGCCCGTCGGACACCCTGGCGCACCCACCCCGGCGGGGGGCTCCGAGGTGCCCGAGGTGGACGACTGGCCCGAGGAGTTGACGCACGGCGCCCAGAGCGCCGCCTCCGCGGCCGGACACACGGCCCAGGCGACCCCGCCGCACGGCGTGGCGCCCGTCGGCGGCCGCGGCGGATTCGCAGACGACGCTTACGACGGCTACGACGGTTACGGCGCCCAGGACGGCCCGGTGGGCGGTGGCGCGGTCGGCGTCGACGACCACACCGGCCCGGGGACCCCGCCGCACGGCGTGGCGCCCGTGGGCGGCCGTGGCGGATTCGCAGACGACGCTTACGAGGCTTACGACGGTTACGACGCCGAGGACCACGCGGGCCGGGCGACCCCGCCGCACGGCGTAGCGGCCGCCGCCCCCGAGGCCCCCCAGGCCCCCGTGGCGGACGAGGCCCCCCATGCCCCGGCGGAGCCCGACCCCGGACAGGACGCCGAATCGGCCGAGTTGGCGCCGGACGGCCACGGCGCGCCCCTGGCCGAGGAGACGGCCCCAGAGGTCGCCGAGCCGGACACACCGGAAGCGCAGGCCACGGCGGACACCCTGGACGCACCGGAAGCTCTGGAGGCACCGAACCAGGCCGCACCCGAGGCCGCCGACGCCGCCGAGACCCTCCAGACCGACAGCGAGCACCCCAGCGCCTCCTACGTCCTGCACGTCAACGGCGCCGACCGCCCCGTCACCGACGCCTGGATCGGGGAGTCCCTGCTCTACGTGCTGCGCGAGCGCCTGGGCCTGGCCGGGGCCAAGGACGGCTGCTCGCAGGGCGAGTGCGGCGCCTGCTCCGTCCAGGTCGACGGTCGGCTGGTGGCCTCGTGCCTGGTGCCCGCCGCGACCGCCGCGGGCTGTGAGGTCCGTACGGTCGAGGGCCTGGCCGTGGACGGGCAGCCCTCGGACGTGCAGCGCGCGCTGGCCGCCTGCGGGGCGGTGCAGTGCGGGTTCTGCGTACCCGGGATGGCCATGACCGTGCACGACCTGCTGGAGGGCAACCACTCCCCGACCGACCTCCAGACCCGGCAGGCGATCAGCGGCAACCTGTGCCGCTGCTCCGGCTACCGCGGGGTGGTCGACGCGGTCCGCGAGGTCGTCGAGGCCCGGGAGGCGGCGGCCGCGGCCGCCGCGGAGGAGGACGAGGCGGCGGACGGCGGGCAGGAAGCCGCCGCCCGCATCCCGCACCAGGCGGGCCCGCCGGGGATGAACGGCACCGGCGACGGCGGCTTCGACGGCAGCGGCAGCGGCACGGGCAGTGGGAGGGCTACGGCATGACTGGAATCGCGGACGGCACCGGCGCCGCCACCGCAACCCCCGCCGCCGGAGTCCCCCTCACGCCCAAGGAGCCGCCGGTCATCGGCCTCGGGGTGTCGCTGGAGCCCGTCGACGCGGCGGCCAAGACCTCCGGCACCTTCCCGTACGCCGCCGACCTGTGGGCCGAGGGGCTGCTGTGGGCCGCCGTGCTGCGCTCCCCGCATCCGCACGCCCGCATCGTCTCCATCGACACCGCGCCCGCCGCCCAGATGCCGGGCGTCCGGGCCGTGGTGACCCACGCCGACGTGCCGGGCGACGCCGCGCACGGCCGCCGCGTCGCCGACCGCCCCGTCTTCGCCAAGGACCTGGTCCGCCACCACGGCGAGCCGATCGCCGCGGTCGCCGCCGACCACCCCGACACCGCCCGGCTGGCCGCCGCCGCCATCGCCGTCGAGTACGAGGTGCTGGAGCCGGTCACCGACCCCGAGCAGGCGTTCGCCGCCGAGCCGCTGCACCCCGACGGCAATCTGGTCCGCCACATCCCGCTGCGCTTCGGCGACCCCGACGTCGTCGGCGAGGTCATCGCCGAGGGCCTGTACCGGATCGGCCGTCAGGACCCGGCGCCCATCGGCGCCGAGGCGGGCCTGGCCGTGCCGCGCCCCGACGGCGGCGTGGAGATCTACACCGCCTCCACCGACCCGCACGCCGACCGCGACCTGGCCGCCGCCTGTTTCGGCCTGGAGCCGGAGCGGGTCAAGGTCGTGGTCACCGGCGTGCCGGGCGCCATGGGCGAGCGCGAGGACCCCGGCATGCAGCTGCCGCTCGGCCTGCTCGCGCTGCGCACCGGCCACCCGGTCAAGCTCGCCGCGACCCGCGAGGAGTCCTTCCTCGGCCACGCCCACCGCCACCCCACCCTGCTGCGCTACCGTCACCACGCCGACGCCGAGGGCAAGTTGGTGAAGGTCGAGGCGCAGATCCTGCTGGACGCGGGCGCGTACGCGGACTCCTCCGGGGACGCGCTGGCCGCCGCGGTCTCCTTCGCCTGCGGCCCGTACGTCGTGCCGCACGCGTTCATCGAGGGCTGGGCGGTGCGCACCAACAACCCGCCGTCCGGCCATGTGCGCGGCGAGGGCGCCATGCAGGTGTGCGCCGCGTACGAGGGCCAGATGGACAAGCTGGCGGCGAAGCTGGGCCTCGACCCGGCCGAGATCCGGCTGCGCAACGCCATGGCCACCGGCGATCTGCTGCCCACCGGCCAGACCGTCACCTGCCCGGCCCCGGTCGCCGAACTGCTGCGCGCCGTACGGGACACCCCGCTGCCCCCGCTCCCCAAGGACGACCCCGAGGAGGAGTGGCTGCTGCCCGGCGGCCCCGAGGGCGCGGGCGAGCCGGGCGCGGTGCGGCGCGGCGTCGGCTACGCCCTGGGCATGGTGCACATGCTCGGCGCCGAGGGCGCCGACGAGGTCTCCACCGCCACGGTCAAGGTCACCGGCTCGGTGGCCACCGTCATCTGCGCGGCCGTCGAGACCGGCCAGGGCTTCACCACCCTGGCCCGACAGATCGTCCAGGAGGTCCTCGGCATCGAGGAGGTGCACGTCGCCCCGGTCGACACCGACCAGCCCCCGGCCGGGCCCGCGGCGCGCGGCCGCCACACCTGGGTGTCGGGCGGCGCGGTCGAGCGGGCCGCGAAGATGGTCCGCACCCAGCTGCTCCAGCCGCTCGCGCACAAGTTCGGCATGTCGACGGAGCTGCTGACCATCGCCGACGGCAAGATCACCTCGTACGACGGGGTGCTCAGCACCACCGTCGACGAGGCCCTGGAGGGCAAGGAGCTCTGGGCCACCGCCCAGTGCCGCCCGCACCCCACCGAGCCGCTGGACGAGACCGGCCAGGGCGACGCCTTCGTCGGCCTCGCCTTCTGCGCGATCCGCGCCGTGGTCGACGTCGACATCGAGATCGGCGCGGTGCGCGTGGTGGACATGACGGTCGCCCAGGACGTGGGCCGGGTGCTCAACCCCCGCCAGCTGGCGGCCCGGATCGAGGCGGGCGTCGCCCAGGGCATCGGCGCGGCCCTCACCGAGAACCTCCGCACCTCCCGCGGCGTGATCCGCCACCCCGACCTCACCGGCTACACCCTGCCGACCGCCGTGGACGTCCCCGACATCCACATCGTCAAACTCGTCGAGGAGCGGGACGTGGTCGCCCCCTTCGGCGCCAAGGCCGCCAGCGCGGTGCCCGTCGTCACCACCCCGGCGGCGGTGGCCTCGGCCGTCCGCTCGGCGACCGCCCGCCCGGTCAACAGGCTGCCGATCCGGCCCCAGGCGGCGGTCGTCAACACGACCTGATCACCAGGGGGGTGGGCTGTTGAGCGCGCGCATCCTGGTCGCCGAGGACGACGAGAAACAGGCGCGGCTGATCCGGATCTATCTGGAGCGGGAGGGGAACGCCGTTCAGACGGTCCACGACGGCCGCTCGGCGATCGACCGCGCCAGGACCACCCGCCCCGACCTCATCGTGCTCGATGTGATGATGCCGCAGGTCGACGGCCTGGACGTGTGCCGCATCCTGCGCACCGAGTCCCAGGTGCCGATCCTGCTGCTGACCGCGCGCGCCACGGAGGAGGACATGCTCCTCGGGCTCGACCTCGGCGCCGACGACTACATGACCAAGCCCTACAGCCCCCGGGAGCTGACCGCCCGCGTCCGGGCCCTGCTGCGGCGGTCCAGGGCCGCCACGGGGGAGCCGGCGGTCATCCGGACCGGCGCGCTGGAGATCGACACCGCGCGCTACGAGGTGCGGCTGGCGGGCGAGGTGATCGCGCTGACCGGTAAGGAGTTCGCCATCCTCGCCCTGCTGGCGGGCGAGCCGGGGCGCGCCTTCACCCGGGCGCAGATCGTCGACCGGGTCTTCGGCTTCGAGCAGAACGTACTGGAGCGCACCGTGGACGCGCATGTGATGAACCTGCGCCGCAAGCTGGAGCGCGGGCCCGGAGCGCCCCGCATGGTGGAGACCGTCTACGGGCGCGGATACCGGCTGGCGGACCAGGGCCCGGTCCCTGAGCCGGACCCGGGCCCCGTGCGGTGAGCTTCCGGCTGCGGGCGCTCGCCCTCGTCATGCTGCTCGTGATCGCAGCCACCGCGGCCACCGCCTGGCTGACGCTGCGCCAGGCCACCCGGCAGGCGAACGAGACGGCCGCCGCGGACCGGGCCGACATCAACCGGGTCACCGGCGAACTGCGCCAGTACGGACTGCGGCACGGCACCTGGGACGGCGTCGCATCCGCCGTGCGCGAGCTGGCCACCGACACCGGGCAGCGCATCCGGGTCACCGGCACGACCGGCTCCGGTGCCCCGCTGGCCGACTCGGACTTCCTGACGGGCCATGAGCCCCGCAAGACCGGCCCGGGTGCCCCGCTCCTGGTGGACCCGCGCCCCGAACTGCGGCTGCCCGACGGGCTGGTCCCGCTGGCGGCGGCCAAGCTCACCGTGACCGCGATCGCCAACTACCGCTCCGGGACGGCGTACGCGGCATGTCTGACCCGCGACGGCTTCGAGGTGACGGTCGGGCGGGACGATTACGGCGTGCCCACGTACTCGGCCGGCCGGAAGACGGGAGGCGGCGGCACACCGGCGTCGCGCGGGTCCTGCCCGCGGCCCAAGCCGTCAGCGGCCCAGTACGCCCGGTACGACACGGCCGCGCGGCCCTGCCTGTCCGCCACGGGCGAGGGCATCACCCCGTGCCTCCAGCGGGTCTTCGCCGAGCAGATCAGCGACGCCGCCCCGCCGCCGCTCCAAGTCCGCCTCGGCGCCCTCGACGAGCCGCCGTCCGCCCTCGCCGCCGCGCCCGCGGTCACGGCGGCCGTGGCCGTCGCCGTGGCGGCCATCCTCGGCGCGTTGCTGCTCAGCCGGACGGTGCTCCGCCCCGTCAGCGCCCTGACCGCGGCCTCCCGCGGCCTCGGCGAGGGCGACCTGGCCCGGCGGGTGCCCGTGACCGGCCGGGACGAGATCGCCGAACTCGGCCGGTCCTTCAACCGCATGGCCGAGTCACTTCAGGTCAGCGAGGAGCGCCAGCGCAGGCTCGTCGGCGACGTCGCGCACGAACTGCGCACCCCGCTGGCCAATCTGCGCGGCTATCTGGAGGCGCTGCGCGACGGCGTCGTCGACCCGGAACCCGAGCTGCTGGACTCGCTCCACGAGGAGGTCCTGCTCCAGCAGCGGATCGTCGACGACCTCCAGGATCTGGCGCTCGCCGAGGCCGGAGCCCTCACGTACCACCGCGAGTACATCTCCTTGAGCGAACTGCTGGACACCTGCCGCACCGCCCACCGGGCCCGGGCCGAGCGCGCCGGGGTCGCCCTCACCGTCGAGACGCCGCCCGGCGACCCGGTGTACGCGCACGCCGACGCGGACCGGCTGCGGCAGGCCGTCGGCAACCTGGTGAGCAACGCCGTACGGGCCACCGCGCCCGGCGGCACCGTCCGGCTGTCCCTGGCGCGCGGTGACGCGCGGGCCGTGGTGCGGGTGGGCGACACCGGGCACGGCATCCCCGCCGAGCAGCTGCCGCACGTCTTCGACCGCTTCTGGCGGGCCGACGCCGCGCGGGGGAGGGCCACCGGCGGCAGCGGGCTCGGGCTGTCCATCGTCCGCCAGATCGTGCAGGACCATCAGGGGACGGTCGGTGTGGAGAGCGAGGTCGGCGCCGGCACGACGTTCACCATCGAGCTCCCCACGGCCGCCGCCCACTAGTTTGCGGTGAGTTTGCGGTGAGTATGGGACAGTGACACGCCGTAGCGTCGGCGTGTCGCTGTCCCGTACTCACCGCAACCCAGGCTTCGGGCGCTCCACTCAGGACCCGGCGAGCGCCTGGGTCGGGGCCAGCCGCCCGGCCCGTATCGCCGGATACAGCCCGGCCAGCGCCCCGATGGCCAGCGTCACCCCGACCCCGGCCGCGGTGGCCCACAGCGGCACCTCGGTCGGCCAGCCCCGCACCCCCGCGTACACGGCCGTGATGCCCGTGCCCAGCACGGCCCCGGCCGCCCCGCCCAGCGCGCACAGCAGCAGCGACTCGGTGACGAACTGCCCCCGGATCTGCCCGCTGGTGGCGCCCAGCGCCCTGCGCAGCCCGATCTCCGGGCGGCGCTCCAGCACGGAGATGACCATGGTGTTGCCCACCCCCACGCCCCCCACGAGCAGCGCGACCCCGCCGAGCCCCAGGAGCAGCCCGGTCAGCGCCGACTCGGCCGCCTCGCGCGCGGCCAGCGCGTCGGAGGGCCGCGAGACCACCACCTGGTCCGGGTGCTCGGGGTTCGCGGTCGCCGCGAGCACGTCGCGTACGGCCGTCACCCGGCTGTCCTCGGTGCGGACGTACACGGTCGACGGGTGGCCGTCGAACCCCAGATACCGCTGGGCAGCGGGCCAGCCGACCAGCGCCGCCTGGTCGATCTCGGGCGCCAGCGGCACCCGGTCCACCACGCCCACCACCGAGAACCAGGTGCCGCCCAGCCACACCCGGGTGCCCGGGGCCGCCACATCCAGCCGCCGGGCCGCCTTCCAACCGAGCACCACCCCGGGGTACTCGGCGGTGGCCGAGTCCAGCCACCTGCCCGTACGGACCTTCCCGCCCACCGCCCCCAGCAGCCGCGGCTCGGCCGCGAGCACCTCGATGCTGGCGGTGCGCCCGCTGGGGATGTACTCGTTCCGGTAGACCTTGGCGTCCTCGACGGCGCCCGTCGCCGCGACCTGTCGCACCGGTCCGATGCGCCTGATCATCGTCGTGGCCTCCTCGGGCAGCCGGGCGCTCCCGCCCTGCGCGCCCTGGCCGCCCTGGCCGCCCTGACCGGGCACGACGCGCAGGAGGTTGGTGCCCAGCCGGTCGATCCTGCGGTCCACCTCGGCGCGCCCGGACATGGAGATCCCGACGACCGCGAGCATCGCGGCCACGCCGATCGCGATGCCGAGCGCGGACAGGAGCACGCGCAGCGGCCGGGTACGCAGCCCGGTGCCGCCCAGGCGGACGAAGTCCGCGGGCCGCAGCCGGGCCGGCCGTAGCGGTCGGGGCGAGGCCGCCCGCCGCCGGCTCACGGCCGCCTCCCGGAGGAAGCCGCGTCGCCTGCGTCCGCAGCGGCTGACGGCGTTGCCGGGGGTGCCGCGCGCGCCGCGCGGGCAGTGCCCGCCGGACTCGCATCGCCCGCCACAGCGCCCACCGGGTGGGCCGCGCCTGCCGGGCCTGCCGCGCCCACAGCACCCGCCGGGCTCGCCGCGCCCACAGCACCCACAGCACCCGCCGCACCGGCCGCACCGGCCGCACCGGCCGCACCCGCCAGGGGTGCCGCGCGCGCGGCGCGGGCAGTGCCCGCCGGGCTCGCCGCGCCTGCCGCAACCGTCCCGCGTGCCACACCCGCCCCGCGTGCCGCAACCGTCCCGCTGTCGGCGACGATGCGCCCGTCGCGGACCTCAACCCGCCGGTCCAGCGCCGCGGCCAGCTCCCGGTCGTGGGTGATCACCACCACCGTCGTACCGACCGCGTGCAGTTCCCGCAGCAGCTCCAGCACCGCCGCGCCCGAGGCCGAGTCGAGATTGCCGGTCGGCTCGTCGGCCAGCAGCAGCGCGGGTTCCCCGACCACCGCCCGGGCCACGGCGGCCCGTTGGCGTTCTCCGCCCGACAACTGGTGGGGCAGATGGCCGGAGCGGTGGCCAAGGCCCACCCGGGCCAGCGCCTCCGCGGCCCTGCGGCGGCGCTCCCGCAAGGACACGCCTGCGTAGAGCAGCCCGTCGGCCACCGTGTCCAGGACCGGCACCCCGACCGCCAGGTGGAACTGCTGGAACACAAAGCCGATCCGCTGCGCCCGCAGCGCGGAGAGCTCCCGGTCGGACAGCCGGGCCACGTCGTGGCCGTCGATCGTGACCCGCCCGGCGGTCGGCCGGTCGAGCGTGCCCATGAGGTGCAGCAGGCTCGACTTCCCGGAGCCGGACGGGCCGACGACGGCGACCAGTTCCCCGGAGTGGATCAGCAGATCCGCGTCACGGACCGCCGTGACCCCGCCAGGGTAGGTTCTGGTCACCCCCTCGAAGACGACGACGGGCCTCATCCGGGGATCCTCACCTTCATGCCCTCGCGCACGGCGGACCCGCTGACCTCGACCTTGCCGTTCGCGAACAGACCGGTCTCGACGGCGACGAAGCGCCCGCCCTTCTTGCCGCCGCTGCCGTCGCCGTCGGCGAGTTCGAGCCCGTGGCCGCCCTCGGCGAGCGCCACCAGCGCGGCCACCGGCACGGTCAGGACGTTCTCGCGCTTGCGGCCGACATAGCGGACGGTCACCGGCGAACTGTCCAGCCGCCCCAGCGCCTTCTGGTCGCCGATGCGGATGAGCACGGGAACGGTGGCGCTCTTCGCCCCGCCCCCGCTGCCGCTCCCGGCCCCGCCTCCGTCGCCGCCCTCGGCCCCCGCGCCGCTCCCCGCGCCCTGCGACGCCGGGGAGGCGTCCTGGCCGACCTCGGCCACGCGCCCCTTGACCGCACGCCCGCCCGGCAGCTCGACGGTCACCTGACGGCCCCGCTCCGCCCAGCCGGTGTCCCCGGCCGACGCCTCGACGGTCACCACCCGGGAGGTGCTGGTGTAGCTCAGCACGTCCCCCGTGGCCTGGCCCCCCACCCGCCCGCTCGTGCGCGCGACCCGGATCGGGCCGGGTACGTACGCCACGTCCCCGATGCCCACCTTGCCGGTCCTGGGCCTGCCCAGGTCCTTCTGCCAGCGCTTGACCGCGTCGGCGGTCAGCTCCGAGTACGTGTCGTCCACGGTGAAGCCGGAGTAGCCGAGCGCGGCCAGGTTGGACTCGAACTGCCGGACGTCCAGCCCCCGGAGGGGCCGGTCCTCGTCCTCGCCGACCGCCAGCTCCCGGTACATCGGCAGATCCCCGTAGAGCAGTACGACGGGCCGCTCGTCCACCCGCAGCAGCGTCCCGCCGCGCGCCACGGTCTTCTCCGGCTTCGGCAGCCAGGTGATGGTCCCCTCCGCCCGCACCTGGAAGGGCACCTCGGCCCCGTGGTCCAGCGTCCCGTCGACCTCCGTCTCGTCGACGAGCGTGCCCCGCGTGACCCGCACCGTCCCGCCCTCGCGCCCGGAGTCCGGCCCGCCGGACCCCGGACCGTCCTCCCCGCCGCCGAGCCCCAGCGCGCCGACCACCGCCACGGCGGTGACCACCATGGCCCCGGCTCCCACGAGTACGGACCTGCGCCCGACGCCCATCAGCCCTTGCCCTTGCCGGGGTCGGCCGGGGCCCCGATGATCGGCGCACAGGTGCGGATGGCCCGCTTGGCGCCCGCCGAGGTCTGGTCCCACATCTTCTCGTCGAAGTAGCCCTCGTCGCCGGTGTCCGGGAAGTCCGGGGCCCCGTTCTCCTGCATGCAGGCCGAGTAGCGCTTCTTGGTCGCGATCTCCTTGGCGGACAGCTCCGGGCGCGTCTCCTTCTCCAGCTCCTCGGGCACCGGGAGCGAATACTCCGAGCACTTCTCCTGTGCCGCGCGGAACTTCGGGTCCGCCTTCAACTCCCGGACATCGCCGTACTCGATGCGCCCCTTCGCATCGGGGTCGGGGACGTCGAGCCCCTTGCCCCGCAGGCACTCGGCGTACTTGCGCTGCCCCTCGACGTACCGCGCGACCTCGCCGTCACCCGCCTTGGACCCGCCGGACGAGCGCTTGCCGCTCCGGGCCGAGGCCACCTCGTCCCCGTCCCCGCCGCCCCCACCGCACCCGGCCAGCCCCAGTGCCACCACCGACACCACCACGGCGGGCCACGCCCGGGCCGCGAACCGCCGACGCGCACATGCCTTCATGGACACAGATCCCTCAATCGCTCGTGACCGCCCGGCCGCCGGTGCGGCAGGGCGGGCTCGAACGTATGAGGGGCCCTATGAAGAACCTATGAAGAAGCCATCAAGAACCGATCCCGGAGCGTGGTCACCAGATGTCCGGGGTCGGGACCGCCTGGCCGAAGTCGCCCGTCCGCAGCGCGTCGGTGGGGATCGCCCAGTGCATCCAGCCGCCGTCGCCGCCGATGGCCCACTCGTCGTGCGAGGACAGCTGAAGCAGATGGTGGTAGCGGGTCGGGTCCTTGCCGAACGGCACCATCGGCGAGCTGCCGGTGGGGAACCGGGGCCAGCCGAAGGCGATGTCCTCGGAATCGAGCGCGCCCGGCCGCCGCGACCACTCGGTGAGCCGATTCTCCACATAGTCGCCGGGCATGGCCCTGGCCATGTCGTCGGCGTCGGGCCCCACATCGAAGCCGTTCCAGGCCGGGTCCCAGGTGTCGGGGAAGGCGAACCCTGGCGTCGCCGCCCACGGAATCGGCTCGAAGACGCTGGACCGGGCGGGCGGGGCCGTCTCGGCGGCGTGCGCGGAGCGGGCCGCGATCACGCTGCTCACCTCCACCTCGTAGTGGCCGTATTTGGACATCAGATCGTAGGAAGCGGGGTCGCACTGCTCGGATTCGGCGTCGAGGAAGAAGAAGTTGAGCAGTCCCGTCCCGGCGGGGAGGACATCGCCGAGCCAGGGGGCCAGGGCGTCGGTGTCGAGGACGGCGATCAGGCTCAGCGGAAAGCCGTCACAGGTCGGCCACGGCGTGCCCGGTTCGAGCATCGCGCGGCCCCCGAACCGGCTGTGTCCGGCGACCTCCCCGGGACTCTCGGCCTCGGTGAGCGCGAAGCCGGGCCGGGCGAGTTCGACGAAGCGGGCGGCGAGCTCCGGGCCGAGGCGGTCGGCGCTGAAGTCGCGCAGGGCGGAGAGTGTGCTCTCGGGATCCATGGCCGCAGTCAAACACCCGACTCCGACAGGCTGGCGTCCCGGCGGCGCGAACGCTTATCGCTCCGCCCGACAAGTAGGGGGTGAGACCGTCCACTTCGGCGGTCGGAGACGGAGGCCCTGTGATCAGGGAAGTACATACCGACGCGGACGACGAGCTGCTGCTGCGCTCGCAGCGGGACCCGACGGCGTTCGAGCCGCTGGTGACCCGCCACTCGGCGGCGCTGCACGGCTATCTCGTACGGCGCGCCCCGGGCGCGGCGGACGACCTGCTCTCGGAGCTGTGGCTGCGCGCGTACGCGGGCCGGCACGGGTTCGACGCGGCGCGCGGGACGGCCAGAGCCTGGCTGTTCGGGGTGGCCCGACACGTCCTGGCGGCGCACTGGCGACGGCTGGAGACGGAGGCGCCGCCGGGCTCGGCGCAGTTCGCGGAGGGCATCGCCAGCGACCCGTGGCAGGCCGTCGACCAGCGGCTGGACGCCGCGGCGGTCGCGCCGGTGCTGCGCCACGCGCTGACCAAGCTGCCCGCCGTCGAACGGGAGTTGGTGCTGCTCATCGCATGGGAGCAGCTCACCCCCACCGAGGCCGCCTCGGTCGTCGGCGTCCCCCCGGGCACCGCCCGCTCCCGGCTGCACCGCGCCCGTACCCGGCTGCGCGAGCGGCTCGGCGCCCTCGTCTCCGCCACCCGGATGTCCAAGACAGGAGAGTCCGCATGACCCGCACCGACACCTTCAGCAGCGACCACCTCGACTTCCCCGGAGCGGAGACCCTGATGGCCGCCGGCCGGGTGGCGCCGCCGAAAGCCGAAACGGTGGCGGCGGCGCAGGCCGCCCTCCGCGCGGCGATCGAGCGGGACACCGAGGCCGCCGCCGTCACCCCGTCGGCCGCGCGCCCTCGCCGCCGTGCGGGCCTCGCCAGGCTGTTCTTCCGCCCCCGCGTCGTGGTCACGGCGCTGGCCGCGGCCGTCGCCGCCGGCGTCGTCGTGTACCCGGCCCTCACGGAGTCCGACAGCGCACCGGCGCAGCCCCCGCAGGCCGCCTCGGCCAAGGCGTTCCTCAACGACATGGCACAGGTCGCGGCCTCCGCCCCCGCCACCAAGGCCCCGTACTGGAAGACCACCCTCAACCTCACCGTCCCGGCGGACGGCGAGAAGGAGAGCACCCACACCAGGTATCTGGACCGGAAGGGGAAGACCACCGAGGTGAACCCGGACGGATCCTCCAAGGTCGCCTTCACGGCCCGCGCGTACACCGTCGGCGACCGGAGCCTCGACTGGAACCAGCTCGACAAGCTCCCCACCGACCCCAAGGCTCTCGCCTCGCTGCTGCCCTCCGCCAACTCCGCTGGCGGCAAGGCCAAGAGCACCTTCGACAATGCCACCGCCCTCCTCGGCGAGTCCCCGGCCGGCCCCGACCTGCGCGCCGGGCTCTACCGAGTCCTGGCCGGTCTCCCCGGCGTCGAGGTCGTCGGCCCCGCCAAGGACACCACCGGCCGCAGGGGCACGGCCCTGGAGTGGAACACCGCCTCCACCACCGTCCGCCTGATCATCAACCCCAAGACGGGAGACCTCCTGGAGGAGACGGAGACGGCCCCCAGGACCGGCGCCCTCCAGGCCCGCTACACCTACCTGGCCAACACCCCTGTGGACCACATCGCCTGACCCCCGACCGCTGACCGTGCCCGGGACTCAGGGCGCGGTCAGCGGAAGACCGGCGACCTGCCGGTGCACGGCCCCGGTGCTCGCCCACGTCGGCGCGGCGTGACCCACGGGCGGACGCGCCGCCCGTGAGAAAGTGCCCCATGCCGCCCTACCACCTGCGCTTCTTCTTCGAACCCGGCGTCTCGGACACCCCGCTGTGGCCGTACGACCTCGACAGCCCGTACGGCTACCCCTGCGAGCTGGAACGACTGCCGATCAGCCCGGCCACGCGAGCCGAATTGGAGAGGCTGTGCGAGTGGTACCAGTCGTCCATCGACTGGGATTACCCGCCGGATCCGTCTCCGTGGCCCGCAGAGGAACGGGAGCTGTTCAGGCGGCAGTCGGACGCGGCATTGGGCGCCCTGCGCCGTGAGTTGGGCGACGGTTGGACGGTCGAGGACCGACGCTGACCGTCGAGGGGGGCTCCCGCCCCAGACCACAGGCGTCAAGATCCGCCGGACAGGGCCCAAGTAGGATCAGGGCCATGCCCCTGAGCATGAGCGACGTGGATCGGTTCGAGGCCGCGAGGCCCCGTCTGGAAGCCATCGCCTACCGCCTCCTCGGCTCCGCGAGCGAGGCCGAGGACGCCGTGCAGGACACGTTCCTGCGCTGGCAGGCCGCCGACGTCGACCGCGTGGAGGTCCCCGAGGCCTGGCTGACGAAGGTCCTCACCAACCTGTGCCTCAACCAGCTCACCTCGGCCCGCGCGCGGCGCGAGACCTACGTGGGCCGATGGCTCCCCGAGCCGCTGCTCGGCGGGGACGCGATGCTCGGCCCCGCCGACACCGCCGAGCAGCGCGAATCGGTCTCGTACGCGGTCCTCACCCTCATGGAGCGCCTGTCTCCCAACGAGCGGGCGGTGTACGTGCTGCGGGAGGCCTTCGACTACCCGCACCGGGAGATCGCCGCGATCCTCGACATCACCGAGGCATCCAGCCAGCAGATCTTCCACCGCGCCAAGAAGCACGTCGCGGCCGGCCAGGCCCGTACCGAGGTCGACGAGGCCGCCGCCCGGCGGATCGTCGAGGAGTTCCTCGCGGCCGCCACCAGCGGCCGGCCCGAGCCCCTCGTGCGGCTGCTCACCCAGGACGCCATCGCGGTCGGCGACGGCGGCGGGAAGGTCCCGGCCCGCGCCAAGGCGTTCGAGGGCGCCCTCGCGGTCGCGAAGTTCATGTGGGGCCTGTTCAAACCCAGCAAGGCCAAGCGCGACTTCGCCGGCGGCTCAGCCGAGATCTACGCCACGACCGCCAACGGCGACCCCGCCATTGTGGCGGTCGTCGACGGCCGGGTCGTCGGCGTCGCGTGCCTGGAGGTCACCGCCGAGGGCATTGCCGCGTTCCGCAACCAGGTCAACCCCGACAAGCTCGAGCGCGCGACCGAGCAGTGGGCGGCCGTCGACCACGGGGAACCCCTGTTCCACGCCTTCTGACCCGGTGTGAGGTGCTTCACATCGCGTTCCTGTCAGGAAACGGCGGGCCGCCCGGTTCAAGGGGCGACTCGCTGAAGAACGACAGGAACAGACAGGAGCACGGACATGCAGCACCGCATCATCGTCCTCGGAGCCGGCTACACCGGAGCCATCGCCGCCGGACGCCTCGCCAAGCGGCTGCACCGCGAGGACGTCGCCATCACCCTCGTCAACGCCGAGCCCGACTTCGTCGAGCGTGTCCGGATGCACCAACTGGCGGTCGGCCAGGACCTCAGGCTCCGGCCCTTCGACGAGATGTTCGCGGGCACGGGCGTCGAACTGAAACTCGCGAAGGTCACCGGTGTCGACGTCGACCGCAAGACTGTCGCCGTCCGTGACGTCCTCGACGCGAACGGCGTCGAGGAACTGGAGTACGACACCCTCGTCTACGCCCTCGGCAGCGGCTGGAACGACCAGGGCGTCCCCGGCGCCGCCGAGCACGCCCACGAGATCGCCGGCCGCCCCGGAGCGCTCCAACTGCGCGAGCGCCTGGCGCGCCTGGGCGCCGGACAGCCCGTAGTCGTCGTCGGCGGTGGCCTCACCGGCCTGGAGGCCGCGACCGAGATCGCCGAGGCCCGCCGGGACCTCGCCGTCGTCCTCGCCGCCCGCGGCGGCCTCGGCGACTGGCTCTCGCCCAAGGGCCGCCGGCACGTCCGGAAGGTCTTCGACAAGCTCGGCATCACCGTGCACGAGCACACCGCCGTCACCGGCGTCGAGGCCGACCGCGTCGCCACCGCCGACGGCAAGGCCATCCCGGCCGCGCTCACCGTGTGGACCACCGGCTTCGCGGTCCACCCGATCGCGCAGGCCACCACCCTGGAGACCACCGGCACCGGCCAGATCGTGGTCGACGGGACCATGCGCTCGGTCTCGCACCCGGACGTGTACGCCATCGGTGACGCGGCCATGGCGATGGGCCCCGGCGACAAGCCGCTGCGGATGTCGTGCGCCTCGGGCACCCCCACCGCCTGGCAGGCCGCGGACGCCATCGCGGCACGCCTGACCGGCGGGAAGCTCCCGAACGCGCCGCTCCGCTACTTCAACCAGTGCATCTCGCTGGGCCGCAAGGAAGGCCTGATCCAGTACGTCACCGCCGACGACCGCGCCGTCCGGTCGGCCCTGACCGGACGGTTCGCCGCCGTCTACAAGGAGCTGGTCTGCAAAGGCGCGGCCTGGGGTGTCGCCAACCCGATGCTTGGGATGCCGACCCGGCGTCGCCGCGTCGTGCGGGAGCGGGCCCGGGCGGGATCGGCCGTCTGAAGGAGGGTCTGAAGGAGCACGCTACGGCGATCCGGTGGTGGTGGCGTGGACGAGGCTGTGCTCGATCCGGCTCAGGACGTCGATGGCCTCGGTCTGCTGGTCCGGGGTCAGGCTGTCGGCGACGGAGCTCTCGAGCTCGGCCCAGACCTCCTCGACCTGGCGGCGCAGGGCGAGGCTGGCGGTGGTGGGTTCGACGATGGTGACGCGTTTGTCCGTGGTGGAGGGGGAGCGGCGGACGAAGCCGGCGTGTTCGAGGCGCCGGATCGTGCGGGTCATGGTGGCCGCGTCGGAGCCGAGCAGGCGCACCAGGTCGGTCTGGCGCTGGGGGCCGAGGTCCCACAGCTGCATCATGACCAGTTCCTGGCCGGGGTGGAGGCCGACGCGGCGCAGCAGCTGCGCGGCGAGCATGCGGTGCAGCCGGGCGACGCGGAAGATCGCGTGGGTCATGGCACCGGCCTGGACGGAGGGCGGCATCGTCATCTCGGCCGTTGCCGCGGTTTCGGCGGCGGCCGACTGGCTGCCGGACTGGCTGCCGGACGTGTCCTTCGGCTGACTCATACGTCCCTCGCTGCGATGTGTAGCTGCTCGAGCAGGTACGAGCCTATCGCGCGCGCTGCCGATACGACGGTGAGCCCATATGTGCTGGAGATCGCGGTAAAGCGGGGTGTGTGGTGACGCAGGTCACAACTTTGCGGGAATGCCCTGCTGAGATTTACTTGTTCGGACAGCTAATGGCGTCACGCCCCGTGGCGCCCCTCCGTGAACAAGGAATGTGATCATGGCGACGGCATTCGACCCGTACGACCTGGGCGGCAAGCCCCTGGCCAACCGCATCGTGATGGCCCCGATGACCCGCAGCCGCGCATACGGCCCCGGGGGGACTCCGACGGACCTGATGGCGACCTACTACGCGCAGCGGGCCGGCGCCGGGCTGATCGTCACCGAGGGCACCCAGCCGTCGGTGGTCGGCCAGGGCTACCCCGACACCCCGGGCCTGCACTCCACCGAGCAGGTCGAGGCCTGGCGCAAGGTGACCGACGCCGTGCACGACGAAGGCGGGGTGATCTTCGCGCAGCTGATGCACACCGGCCGTATCGGCCACCCCAGCCTGCTGCCGGACGGCCAGCTGCCGGTCGGCCCCTCCGCGGTGGCGCCGCAGGGGCAGGTGTTCACCCACGAGGGCCCCAAGGACTTCGTCACCCCCAAGGAGCTGACCGAGGCCGAGATCACCCGGACCATCGACGAATTCGCCGTCGCGGCGCGCAACGCGGTCGCCGCCGGGTTCGACGGCGTGGAGATCCACGGCGCCAACGGCTACCTGGTCCACCAGTTCCTCGCCCCCAACGCCAACCGGCGCACCGACGCCTGGGGCGGCTCGGTCGACGGCCGTATCCGCTTCGCCGTCGAGGTGGCGACCGCGGTGGCCCAGGCCATCGGCGGCGAGAAGGTGGGCTTCCGTATCTCGCCCGGCAACCCCTACAACGACATCGCCGAGGACGGCATCCAGGAGACCTACGGCGCCCTGGTGGCACGGCTGGCCCCGCTGGGCCTCGCCTATCTGCACCAGATGGAGGCCCCGGGCGTCCGTGACCTGACCCTCCGCCTGCGCAAGGAGTGGCCCGGCACCTTCATCCTCAACCCGTTCACCGGCACCGACCCGACCGGCCCGGACGAGCTGGGTCTTGTGGAGGACGGCATCGCGGACCTGATCGCCTACGGCGCGCTCTACCTGGCCAACCCCGACCTCCCGGCCCGCCTCGCCGCCGGCGGCCCGTTCAACACCCCCGACCGCGCCACCTCCTTCGGCGGCGACCACCGCGGCTACACCGACTACCCCGCCCTGGGCTGATACCTGCCCGAACAGCTAAGCGTGTCGCGTTGCGGCGGGCGCCCGCTGGGCGGTCAGCCCCAGGCGGAACACCCTCGGGCGCCCGCAGCCCGGCAGCACAGCAGGAGGTGGTCGTGAAGCAGCGGGTGTACGGCATCGTCAGTCGTCGGCGATGTGCTCGTGCAGGCGTTCAGAGAGGTCATCGCACCAGCCCTGGGCCCAGGTGCGCAAGGCGGCCGTATCAGCCTCGGGGAGGCCGTAGGCGGTGAATTCCTCGTCCTCGTATCACTCCGCACCGGCCAGACGGGTCTGAAGATCCTTGAGACAGAACTCGTCCCGTGCGTGACGGCGGCCGAGTGTCTCCAGGTCAGCGGTGGTGTAGTGACGGGAAGCGGCGTGGACGTCAATCAAGTCGCGGACGGCTCCGCGGTCCGCGAGGGCTCGCACCTTCGTTCCGATGACGTCGTCGAAGGCGAGGACGGGCCCGTACTCGGATGCCGTGGGCGAGCGCCAGAAGGCCTCCTTGAGGATGTCGACCTCGCACTGCTCACCGCTGGCAGGGTCCGTGACAACGAGGCGACCGGACAGCGGATCCGTGCCGATCTCCCTCACCTCCCAGCCGCGCGCGGTCAGCCCGGCAGTGACGGTGCGGGTGATTTCCTCCATGGGGGCAGGGTTCTCCGTCGCGACGTCGAGATCCTGGCTGAGCCGGTCGACCAGCCCGTGCGCCTGCACGGCGTACCCGCCGGTGATGACCAGTGGGTAGACGGCGCCGATGGCCAGGACGTCGGACAACAGGCGCCGGTGTAAGTCGCTGAGGTTCACGCCGCGGCTGCCGGGCGAGCAGCGGCCAGCTCGGAGAAGGCGGCCTCCCACACATCACGGATCGTGCGGCTGATCAGCATGCGAAGGACGGGCCATTGACCGATCAGGAGGTCCCGGTTCAGCAGGGCGATGAGGTCGTGGTGCTGCCCTTCGGCCAGCACCGTGCGGTACATGCTCATCCGCGACCGCGGCCTGTCAAGATCGAACCGCGTCAGCCCGGACCAGGCCACGTGCAACGGCAGCTGAACGGCACCATGCGCTGGTCCAGCCAGCTCGCTGAGTGAGCCGGGAAGCCTTCCCGCATAGCGCTGCCGCAGCACCTCTGCGGCAGGCAGTGGCGGTTCGGTGGCAGACATCGCGGACATGCGGACAAGTATTGCGTACTCGGGCAAGCGGCGAGGTCCCTGGGAATGCCGTGCAGGTTCAGCGAGAGCTTCGTTGTCGGTACCGGTCTGGGCGGCTGGCAATGGGATCTCCTGAGGAGGGGCGTCTACGCGGCGACGGCCGGGGCCTCGTTCGCCTCTCGGCAGTCGCGGCAGCAGCCGGGGCTGGGGGCGCGGAAGGCGCGGTCGCAGCCGTCGCAGTTCTGGAGGGGGACGACTGGCGGGCGCTGTGCGGGCTCGGCCGGCTGGTCCGCTGGGAGAGGTGGCGGGAGCAGCGCGGTGAGGCGGTGGGCGAGCAGGGCGGCGGGGTGGCGCAGGTCCGGCGGGAGGCCGGTGGCCAGGGTGCGGCGTACGGCGTCGGGGGTGGCGCCGCGCTCCAACCAGGCGGCCACGGCCGGGGCGAGGCGGTGTACGTCGCGCTCGGAGAGCAGTAACCGGTCGTCGTCGCGGCGCAGCGTGGCGAGCAGGGCGGCTGCGGTGCGGGTGCGCTCGGGCGCGGGCGCGGCGGGCTGGGGGAGGGGCGGCGGTGGTACGCGGTCGGGGTGAGGCTGCGGCGTGGGATCTACGTCTACGGCCGTGTTGGCGTCAGAGGCCGGGACGGGGGCCGGGTCAGGGTCGGCGTCGGGAGCGGCGCCGGTGCTGGCGTCGGTGCGGCTGCTGGTGCCGGACGGGGAGTCGCTGGTCTTCGGCTTCGGTGACTTCTGCAGCGACGGTACGGCCCGTAGGGGAGCGAGACGCGCGGCCTGTGCCTCGCGTTCGCGGCGGGCGCGGGTGGCCTCGGGGAAGTTGTACGAGAACGTCCGGGTGATGAACTGCCCTTGGGGCGTGCGCTCACGGACGCGCTCGATGTACCCGTGCGCCTCCAACTCCCGCAGCGCGGCGGCGATCTTAGCCCGGCCCTCCGGGAACTTCTCGGCGAGCGTCAGGATGTCCACCGGCGAGCCATCGGGCAGCGACAAGATGTGCGTGCCGAGGCCGATCGCGGTCAGGGAGAGGTCGTGGTGCTGGGAGAGATGGTGGCCGATGATCGTGTATTGGGCAGGCTGGTATTCACTCACTGAGGTAACTCCGCTGGCGGATCGACGAACCAGGAAACGGGCACGCGGAGGCGCGCTAAGCTGCTGTTCAGCCATCAGGAAGCCTCTTCTTCCTCGGTGGTCAGGCCCTCGATCGGGAAGCCACTCCCGGCCGGGGGCCGTCGCATGTCTGGGGTTGTCAAGACCGAGCCTGCCTCGCCAATCGGCTGATACGCCAGTCGAGTTGGGCGGATTCACCTATCTGGGTGACGGGTGCGGGGTTTGGTTGGGTTGGGTGGGTTCTTTCTTAAGGTTCTTTGTCTTTGATCGCCCGCCTCACCAGCGCCCGCAGCACCGGAGTCGGCGTTTCCGGCCTCCGGTGAGGCGGGGCTCAGAGGGGGAGAGTGAGCTCGGCCCAGACCGTCGTGCAGATCAGCTCGGGCACCGCACCCCAGCGGTCCGCCAACTCCTCCACGAGCAGCAGCCCATGCCCCGACTCACCGCCGGTCTCCCCGCGTCGGCGGACGGTCGGTAGCTGTTCCGTGCGCGGGTCCCGTACCTCGATACGCAGCGTCGCCGTCGGGCCGTTGGCCGCGACGGACAGCGTGAGGCGGAAGTTCCGGCCCGGCACGCGGCCGTGCAGCGCGGCGTTCGCGGCCAGTTCGGCGATGACGAGTGCCGCTGTTTCGTGCGGCAGCCCCCACGAGCGGAGTCGTTCCGTGGCGAGGAGGCGGGCCAGGCGGGCGCCCTTGCGGGTGGCGGAGAGCAGGACGGTGAAGTGGCGGGCGGTGGGCGGCTGCACGGAAACGGAAGTGTCTGTTCGAGTGAAATGTCGACTCATGTCACTCAGCGTGGTCGTGTGCGTCTAGGCTGAAAAGTAGCGACGCCAATACGGGCGGTGACCGTCCGGTGGTGCTCCGGCTGCGGTCCGGCGCTTGTCCGGCCCGTACGCCGTGACGGGCGCTGGTCGGGCGACGTTGGGCACGGACACGTCGGAGGTGGCAGATCATGAGCGAGGTCCAGGGATTCGAAGAGGACGACAGCGGTGCGGTGCTGAGGGCCGTCGGCCGCCAGATCAAGCTGTGGCGTGAGGCGGCGGGGATGAAGCAGGTGGAGTTGGGGGCGGCGATCGGTTACGGGGAGGAGTTGGTTTCGGCCGTCGAGCGGGCGCGGCGGATTCCCCGGCCGGAGTTCCTGGACAAGACGGATGAAGTGGTGGGGGCGGGCGGCAAGATCGCGGCGATGAAGAAGGACGTCGCGGAGGCGCGGTATCCGAAGAAGGTTCGGGATCTGGCGAAGCTGGAAGTTGAGGCCGGAGAGCTGGGCGCTTACGGCAACCACAACATGCATGGGCTGTTGCAGACGGAGGAGTACACGCGCGCACTGTTTGACATGCGGCGGCCGACGTACTCAGAGGACGAGATCGAGCGCCACGTGGCGGCTCGTCTCGCCCGGCAAGAGATTTTCGAGCAACGCCCCGCGCCCATGCTGACATTCGTGCAAGAAGAGGTGACGCTACGGCGCCCGCTCGGGGGCAGAATGGTGCTGCGACGCCAGCTCGAACACCTATTGGAACTTGGCCAGTTGAGGCACGTGCAGATCCAGGTGATGCCAACGGATCGCGAGGACCATGCCGGGATGGGCGGACAGCTCCAACTGCTGAAGCTCAGGGACGGTACGACGGTGGGCCACTGGGAAGCCCAGTTGTCCAACCGCCTGATCTCCAATCCTAAGGAGGTCCAGATCCTTGAGATGCGGTATGGGATCATCCGGGCTCAGGCGCTCACGCCACGTGAGTCTCTGGCCTTCATCGAGAAACTGCGGGGAGAGACGAAATGACCCTCAAGCCCTCCGAGTGGACCAAGAGTAGCTACAGCAGCAACGACGGCCCCGAGTGCGTCGAGGTCGCCCGCACCCCCGACACCATCCGCGTCCGCGACTCCAAGCACCCCCACGGCCCCCAACTCGCTGTCACCCCCGCCGCCTGGACCGCCTTCCTCACCTACGCGGGCCGTCGCTGACGCCGTAGAAGCAGGTCTGGCCGTCGATCCGGACGGGCCGACCCGGCGGAAGGGGCGGGTCCAAGGGCTCGCCCTCCGGGATGGCCGGCCAGTCGATGAGGAATGAGCCGCTACGGGGCTCGTCCGGGACGTGGTCAATGAGGTCGAAGCGGGTGACGGGCTGGCCCGGGCGGTGGATTTCGAGGGTCAGCCTCAGCATCTCGGCAAGCTCTTCTCGGGTGAGATCCGCGTCGGCAAGGCTGCTGAGGACCCCGTCGGCGTCGCGACGCGCGGCGACGGCCGCGCTGGAAGCGAGCGCGATGGAAGACCATCCCCAGCTCGCGTTCCTGGCCTCTGCACGGACCAAGGCGAAGGCGTAGCGGTCCGGGGACCCGGTGCCGTCGAAATCATCTTCCTCGGGCACCTCTTCGCCCAGCTCGGTGAGCCTGTCGCGCGCGACGTGGTCTTCCGGGTCGCGCCGCAGCGCCTCTGCGTACGCGGCGACCGCGCCGTCCCGGTCGCCGGACCAGCACAGGGCGTGGCCCAGGTGGAGGGGCACCAGCGGGTCGCCGGGATCGGCGTCCAGGGCCGCGCGCGCCGCCTCGATTGCCCCCGCGACGAGTGGCTCGCTGATGCCGTCGTCGTCGAACTCCTGCATATGGCCCAGGTACGGACCGTCGCTCTCGTCCTCCCATGACCAGTCGCAGTTCAGTTCGTCGAGGGCGCACTGCTGTAGGGCCAGCGCCGCCACGGCCGAGCGTCCGACCGCGACGGTGGCGGCGGTCTCCGCGTCGTCGGCGCTCAGCTTCCGCGCGACCGTGTCGTAGCAGTGGGACGCCTCCTGAAGCAGGCGCGGGACAGCGTCCGTCTCCGCGTCGTCCATCAGCCGCTCGTTGCTGTCGCGGAGCAGCGAACTGGCCTTGATCAGCAGCGTGCTCGTCGCCTCCTCGTCATCCGTCATGAAGCTGCACGGAGGAGTTTGCCGAGGATCGCGCTCAGCTGGCCGCGCTCGTCGGGGGTGAGGGCGCGGAAGGTGTCCTCCAGGAATGCGGGGATCGAGGCCTGGGCCTCGGCGAGCCGTCGGCGGCCCGAGTCGGTGATGGTGACGGCGTAGGAGCGCCGGTCGCGGGGGTTGCGCTCCCTGCGGATGTGGCCCGACTGCTCCAGGTCGTCGCAGATGCTGACCATGACGCTGCGGTCGATCCGCAGTTCCTCGCTGAGTGCCTGCTGGGAGCACGGGCCGACGGCGTCGAGCATCTGGAGCACGAGGTGTTGCCCGACTCCGAGCCCCTCCCCGGCGGCGTGCGCGTCGGCGGCGCGGGCCACGGCGGCCGAGGCCCGGCACAGCGCGATGTCCAGCCGCTCGGCGGCGAGTTGCGCGAAGTACACGGGCCGGGCGGGGTCGGCCGCTCTGTTCGTGGTCGCCATCGCTCTCCTCTTCCGGTGATCCCTCAGGCTACAGCAGCTTAATCTCCCCGAAGATTGTTTGACAGCAGATGATTGGCGGTCATACGGTCCAGATCGTCTGCCCGTCAATTGTTTGCATCCAGATGGAGGCGCGTCATGACGCTGGATCTCACCCCTGATGAGCTGCTGAGCACGACCCGCGCGGTACGCAAGCGCCTGGACCTCACCCGCCCGGTGCCCCGGGCCCTGATCGAGGAGTGCGTGGACCTGGCCGTGCAGGCGCCCACCGGGCGCAATCGGCAGCGCTGGCACTTCCTCGTCGTCACCGAGCCGGAGCAGCGGCGGGCGGTGGCCGACATCTTCCTGCGTGCCCTGCCTCTGACCACCGGGCAGCCGCTGACCGAGCGCGACATGTGGCGGATGAACTATCACGCGCGCTCCACCGAGCGGGTCTTCGACGGTCTGCGTCACCTGGCCGACAACATCCACCGGGTGCCCGCGTTCGTCATCCCTGGTGTGGAGGGACGGACCGACCGCGCCCCGGTGGCCGTGCAGGCGGGGGCGTGGGGGTCGATCCTGCCCGCGGTGTGGAGCTTCATGCTGGCCGCCCGGGCGCGTGGCCTGGGCACGGTGTGGACCACGGCGCAGGGGCCGCTCGAACGCGAGCTGGCTCAGGTGCTCGGAGTGCCGTACGAGCAGGTCATGCTGGCGGCGTTCATCCCGCTGGCCTTCACCATCGGCACGGACTTCAAGCCCGCGCCCCGCATTCCACGGGAGCAGGTCCTGCACTGGCAACGGTGGTGAGCGAACAGACCCCCAGACCGTGGCGGGTCCCCATCGCGGACTGGGAGGATTCGCGGACCACAGGAGAGGGAGGGGGCATGGGCATGACCGTGCTCGTTTTGTCCGGCATCGTCGTACTCGCCGTCGGAGGGTGTGTCTGCGTCGTGTGGGCGGCGCGGGGCGGCCCGCGCTGGGTGCGCGCGGCGGCAGCCACGACTCTGGCGGCGGGCGAGTTGGTGCGCAAGGCGGGGCGTAAAGACCGGAGCCGGAGCCAGAGCGAGAACTCAGGCGACGAGTAGGGGCACGCGAGGGACCGGCGCCGGGCCGTAAGCCGGGTCAGGCGGCGCCGGTTCGCGCCGCGGTGACCACCACCGCTGCGTACCGCATCGTGAAGCCGCCGCCCATCGCGTCGATCGCGGCCGCGGTGCCGGTCAGCAGTTCCTCCAGCCTGCCCGGTGGCATCTGGCCCGCGTCGCCGCCGGTACGGAGCTGATCCAGCCACTCCTCCCGGGTGTAGGCGCGCTCCCAGTCGAACCGCCGCTGCTCCGGCTCGCCGAACGCGCCCGTCTGCCGTATCCCGTCGACCGCCCTGGTGAACAGCGTCGAGTAGGGGTCGAGCGCGGGCTTCGCCCAGGGGTTGCGGGGTGATTCGGGCAGGACCCGGCGGTAGACCTCGGCGAAGGCTTCCGCGATGTCGGGCGAGGGCTGGAATACGTTCCAGAACACGGCCAGTTGGCCGCCGGGCCGCAGCACCTCGGCCGCCTTGGCCGCTCCGGCGACCGGGTCGATCCAGTGCCAGGTCTGGGCGGCGATGACCGCGTCGAAGGTCCGGCCGGCCGGGTCCCAGGCCTCGAAGGCCGCCACCTCGACATCGAGCTCGCCGTCGCGGCGGGCGAACTCCGCCATGCGGGCGTCCACGTCGACGCCCAGCACCGTGCAGCCGGCCGCCTGGAACTGGCGGGCCGCGATGCCGGTTCCGACGCCGACGTCGAGGACGTCGGGTCCGGGGCTTGCGGCGGTGATCGCTTCCACCATGGCGTCGGGGTAGCGGGGCCGGGCCCGGTCGTAGCGTTCGGCGTCCGAGCCGAATGACTCCGCCATCTCGCGGGCGTGATGGGGCTCGCGTGGTGAATCATGAGTGGGCATGTGCCCACTATGAGTGGGCGGTCGCCCACTCGTCAACCGGGTACAGTCCCACCGAGGCGAGGAGGAGGTGCGGAGGATGCCGACGGGAGTCGCTCTGCGCGATGCGCGCGAGCAGCTGTTCGGCGCCGCCGAGCGCGTCCTGCTCCGGGACGGGCCCAGCGCGCTGACCAGCCGGGCGGTCACCACGGAGGCGGGCTGTGCCAAGGGGGTCCTGCACCGGCACTTCGCCGACTTCGACGCCTTCCTCGCCGAACTCGTGCTCGACCGCATCGCCCGGCTCGATCACCAGGCCGCGGCCCTGCGCGAGTCCGCCGGGACCGGCACCGTCGTCGACAACCTCACCCGCGCGCTGATGGAGCTGTTCGGGTCGGTCGCGGTGGCCGTCGTCGGCCTCGTCATCTCCCGCGACGACCTGCGTGCCCGGCTGCGCGAGGCCAGGCCGACCGGGATCCCGTTGCTGACCGAGGCCGCCGCCATGGTCGCCGGCTACCTCGCCGCCGAGCGCGACCTGGGCCGTGTGGCGGCGGACGCGGACGTCGACACGCTCGCCCCCACGCTGATCGGGGCCGCGCATCTGCTGTTCGCCGACCGGAAGGGCACCCCGCCCGAGGCCGACGCCGTCCGCAAGGTCGTGGTCACGGTCATCGCCGGGCAACACCGGGCGACTGCCTGAACGTTCGACACGTCGGCCGCGCCTGTGCGACGATCGCGGCGACAGAATCCATGAGGTTCGTCGACGCCAGGTTGGTCGGTGGAGCGCGTCGGCGTGCTCGCTCGTCGCGAGCACGGCCCGGCTCCGCCCTGTGCGTTTGTCAGGTCGTACTCGGGACCGAGCCCGTCCCGAAAAGGACCATTCGTGACCACCGACCACTTCGAAATGACCGACGGCGACTACGTTCCCGATCCCGAGCGCGATACGGCGATGCTCATCGCCGGATTCTTCGACCACATCTCGGCGAGGCTGCGGCAGCAGGAGCTTCCCGAGAGCCTCATCTCCGCGATGCGCGAGCAGCACGCGGAGCTGGAGGCGGAGAACGCGCACATGGTCGTCGACGAGCCCTCGCTGTACAACCTCCGCATCACCGTGGCGGTGATCGCGGCGTACGAGGAACTGCTCCCGCACCTGGGCAGCGATGCCGCCGTCCGCGCGGTGCGGGACGCGCTGGTCGAGCCGCTCGGCGACGCGGTTCACGCGAGCACCCGGGCCATGCTGGACGTCGCGCCGGATCCGTTCCGGGCGATGGTGGACGTGTCGAGGGCCCGTGAGAAGTACGCCTTCGGGAAGACCTTCACGTTCCGGCGCACTGCCGATGACGACCGGCGATATCTGCTGGACGTTCACCGGTGCTTCTATCACGACGTGCTCAAGGCGAATTCCGCTTCGGAGCTGACACCCGTCATGTGCGCGTTCGACGGGAACTGGATCGAGGCGATCGACCCGGATCGGCATGGGTTCCGCTTCGAGCGCGACACCACGATCGGCCTGGGCGGCTCCCACTGCCCGTTCCACTTCACCCGCACGGCGCCGTAGGGGGTGCCCGGGGGCTGATCGGCCCAAGTAAGTCAAGACTTACTATCTCGGGGATTCAACCGCATAGTGGTGCGGCTGAATCCCCGAGAGGAGCCCTGTGTTGTCGCAGGCCATCGACACCGCCGTGCGGCGCCAGGTCGAGTCCGAGCAAACCCATGTGTCCGCCCTGTACGAACTGATCGACAAGCGGATCGCCGAGGCGCAGGCGCAGCTGGCGGAGGTGCTGAAGGCACCGGCCGACAGTGCGGGCGAGGTGTACGAGCGCGAGGTCGCCGCCGCGCGGCTGGCGCGGGAGGTGAGGCGGCTGGAGGGGGCCGATGAGGGGCTGGTCTTCGGCCGGATCGACGGGGCGGACGGCACCGCGCTGCGCATCGGCCGCCTCGGCCTGCACCCGGACACGGACGCGGGCACGGACACCGGCGAGGACGACCTGCCGCTGCTCGTGGACTGGCGCGCACACGCGGCTCGGGCCTTCTACGAGGCGACGCCGATCCACCCGATGGGCCTGCGGCGCCGCCGTCATCTGCGCCTGGAGGGCCGCGCGGTGGCCGCGGTGAGCGACGAGCTGCTGGACGGCTCCGAGCCCACCGCCGACGACGTCGTGGGCGACGGCCCGCTGACGGAGGCGCTGCGGGCGCGGCGTACCGGCAGGATGCGGACGGCGGTCGCGACGCTCCAGGCGGAGCAGGACGACATCGTCCGGTCCCCGCACCGGGGGGTGACGGTGGTGCAGGGCGGCCCCGGCACCGGCAAGACGGTGGTGGCGCTGCACCGGGCGGCGTATGTGCTGTACGCGTTTCCGCGCGCCGCTGAGCGCGGCGTCCTGGTGCTCGGGCCGAACGCGCGGTTCCTGGACTACATCTCCCAGGTCCTGCCCTCACTCGGCGAGAACGATGTCGTCCTCGCCACATCCCAGGAGCTGGCCGGAGCCGACGTCGTGCCCAGCGCCGTGGAGCCGCTCGACACGGCCCGCCTCAAGGGCGGTTCCGCGATGGCCGACGGGCTGGCGGCCCTCGTGCGCGCCCGGCAGGCTCCGGGCGGTGACTTCACCGTGCGCGTGGGGCAGGAGTGGGTCCGCCTGGCGGACGCGGACGTCGCGAGGGCGCGCGACGCGGCCGTGGCGGCCGGACTGGGGCACAACCCCGGGCGCCAGGTGTTCAAGGAGCTGTTGGCCGACGCCGTCACGGACGAGCTGGAGCGCAGCGCGGCCGAGACCATGGAGCGCATCGATGCCGAGGTGGCGCAGCTCACCGGCCTCGACCTCGACAAGGCCGCCGCGGCCGACCTGCGCCGGCTCGGCCTGGACGACGCACCGGCCGGGGAGCCGGCCGGCGAGTTCGACGCGGCCGCCGTCCGGGCGAACCTCCTGGACGATGCCCACTTCGACCGCGCCGTGGAGTCGCTGTGGCCGCGGCTCGCGCCCGGCCAGCTCGTACGGGCCCTCCTGCGGCAGGTGCTCGGCGAGTGCGCCGACGACGAGCGGTCCCGGCTGCTGCACACTTCAAACGCCGACGGCCAGCCGTGGACCGACGCCGACGTGCCGCTGCTGGACGAGGCGGCGAGCCTGCTCGAAGGACCGCCGGAGCGGACGTACGGGCATGTCGTCGTCGATGAGGCGCAGGAGCTGACCGCCATGCAGTGGAGGATGGTCGTACGCAGGTGTCCGGCCAGATCGATGACACTGGTGGGAGACTTTGCCCAGGCGGGCCCGGTGTCGACGGCGCGCGACTGGGAGCAGGCGCTGACCCCGCATGTCGGCGCGCGGTTCACCCTGCATACCCTGACCGTCAGCTACCGCACCACGGAGGAGATCCTGGCCACCACCCGGCACCTGCTGGCGCGGATCGCCCCCGGCCAGACGCCGAGCCGGTCGATCCGCCGTGGCGAGGCACCCCGTACCCGCACCGCGCCACCGCCCGCGCTCGCCGCCACCGTCGCCGAGGAGCTCCGGGCCCAGGCCGCGGCGCACCCGGACGAACTGCTCGGGCTGATCTGCGCGGACACCAGGCTGGACGAGCTGACGGCCGTGGGAACCGAGACGGGGGCGCGCCTCGTTCCGGCGTCGGAGGCGCGCGGCCTGGAGTTCGACGCGGTCGTCGTCGTGGGGCCGGAGGAGATCACCGCGGCCCGCCCCGGGGGAGAGCGGGACCTGTACGTGGCCCTCACCCGGGCCACCAAGCGGCTTTGCACGATCGCCATCCGGCCCGTGTGAACCACAAAGCACTACCCATAGAAGAGAGCGAAATGGCAACCGATTACGACAACCCACGCAAGACCGAAGAGGCCGAGGCCGACAGTATCGAGGAGCTCAAGGCCCGGCGGAACGACTCGTCGGCCTCGGCGGTCGACGTCGACGAGTTCGATGCCGCCGAGGGCCTGGTGCTGCCGGGCGCCGACCTCTCGGGCGAGGAGCTGGCCGTCCGGGTGCTGCCGAAGCAGCAGGACGAGTTCACCTGCATGAGCTGCTTCCTGGTGCACCACCGCACCCGGCTGGCCGGCGAGCGGAACGGCGCGCCGATCTGCCGCGACTGCGACTGAGTCTGAGACTGAGACCGAGGGGGGAAGGGGAGGCGGCCATAGCCGGGGGCGAGCCGCCACCCTTCCGGCCGGGGCTCAGGGCTTGTAGATCTTGCCCGCCTCGGGCTTGGCCGGGGCCATCAGCTCGGAGACGGTGACGACCGTGTAGCCGCGCTTCTTGAGCCCGTCGAGGATTCCCGGGACGGCGGGCACGGTGCCCTTGTAGATGTCGTGCAGCAGGATGATGCCGTCGCGGTCCACCTGGTCGAGCACCCGCTTGGTGATGAGCGCGGAGTCGGTCGTCTGGTAGTCCTTCGCGGTGACGCTCCACAGCACCTGGGCGATGCCGAGTTCGCGGCAGATCTTGGTGACGCGCTCGTCGGTGCGGCCCTGTGGCGGGCGCATCAGCAGGGGCTCCTTGGAGCCGGTGATCTTGGAGATGGCGTCCTGGGTGCGGGTGATCTCGTCACGCACCTCGTCGTCGTCCGCCTTGGTCAGGATCTTGTGCGTCCAGGTGTGGTTGGCCAGTTCATGGCCCTCCGCCGCGATGCGGCGCACCAGGTCGGGGTACTTGACGACATGCTTCTTGCCGAGCATGAAGAAGGTCGCGTGGGCGTTCTCCTTCTTCAGGATGTCCAGCAGGCGGGGGGTGTTCTCGCTGGGCCCGGCGTCGAAGGTGAGCGCGACGCACTTGGCCTTGGAGCAGTCGACGGCCCCGGCCTTGACCTCTTTCCCGTCGACCGAGGCACGCTCGCGGACGCTGCTCGGCGCGGTGCTGTCGTACGAGGCACCGCAGCCGCCGAGGGCGAGCGTGAGGGAGGCGGCCGCCAGGAGCCCGGCTATCGGCTTGGCTATGCGCTTCCGGTCCGTTGATATGTTTTTACGTCTATACACACGGTGTAGACGTTGCCACCAGCGCAAAGGTTCGCGCCGTGACCAAAAAGCGATCAGGCAGCGACCTCCGCGACATCACAGCGATCGGGCGAGCCGGAATCCGAGGTCGTCGATGCGCAGCGTCGGATGGCTCTTGCGGCGGCACGACGCCCGGCACCCGCGGGGCGGGTCGTACGCCCCTCCGCCACGGAAGACCCGGTACGGGCCGTAGACGCCGGGGTCGTACAGGTCCCAGCACCACTCCCACACATTGCCGATCGTGTCGTGGAGGCCCCACGCGTTGGGCGCCCTGGTCGCCACATCGCGCACCCGGTCGCCGGAGTTCCCGCGATACCAGGCGATCTCGTCCAGCTCGCCGTAGCGCACGCCGGGGTCCCCGGCCCGGCAGGCGTACTCCCACTCCGCCTCGGACGGGAGGCGGTAGCCGTCGGCCGCCCAGTCGCAGCGCACGTCCTGGGCGTCGGGGTCCCTCTCGTCGCCCAGCGAGTAGCAGGGGGTGAGCCCGCTCACCTCCGAGAGGAGGTTGCAGAACCGGATCGCGTCCGTCCAGGAGACCTCGGTCACCGGCGTCCGCGGCCCCGCCGCACTCGCGGGCGCCTCGCCCCGTACGGCGCGGTACAGCTCGCGGGTCACGGGATGCGGCGCCAGCCGGAAGGCGGGGACCTCGGCGGTCCAGTCCGTCCTGGTTCCCTCGTCCCGCAGGACGATCTCCCCGGCGGGGATCTCCACCATGTTCGTGATCATGTGCAGGTTCAGATTCAGGTTCAGATCCATGGAGGCCGTGGCGGGAATCGAACCCACGTAACTCGCTTTGCAGGCGAGCCCCTAAACCACTCGGGCACACGGCCAATGTCGTGCTCGTGTCCTCGACGATAGGGGCGGGCCCGGGGCCCCACAACGGCGTGGCGGGCGCTGCCACGCGACTGACATACGGCGTTCATGAACGGCCCGCGCGGCCCTCAAGGAGCATCGAGGAACTCCTCGACCACCGGGCGGAACAGCTCCGGCTCGTCGACCCACGGGTAGTGCCCGACCCCGTGCAGCGGCCGCACCCGCCCGTGCGGGAAGGACTCCGCGACCAGCTCACCGGCGCGCATGCCGGTCACCGCGTCCCGGTCCCCGGTCACCACCAGCACCGGGCACGGCACCTCCCGCAGCCGCACCAGCACCGCCCGCCGCGCCGCCTCGTCCACGCCCTGCCAGAAGCCCGCGCGCGGCACCGGCCCCAACTGCTCGCCCTCGCTCGCGGCGTGTGCGCGCTGGGGCTCGTCCCAGCGGCCGTACGCCATGGGGGCGGCCTGGAGCAGCAGCTGACGCACCTCGTCCATGTCGGTGGTGTCGGGCAGCAGTTGGACCGCGACATAGGCGTCGGGCCACCACGGCTCGGTGGCGCGCGCCTCGAAGATCTCGCGGGCGTCCTGGGGGAGTTCGCCCTGCATCCGCGCGCCGGGGCAGGCCAGGACCAGGTGCGTCAGCCGCTCGGGGTGGGCCGCGGCGTAGGCCTGGGCCGTCGCGGCGGCCGCGTCGTGGGCGAGGAGCGCGAACCGTTCGAGCCCCAGGTGGGCGCGGAGCGCTTCGAGGTCCTCCGCCAGGCCGGGGAAGGAGTAGCCGCTCGGCTCGGCGGCGGGCGGGGAGCCGCCGGTGCCCCGGCTGTCGGGGATGATCAGGGCGCGGTGGCTGTCCAGCCCGCCGAGGTCGCCCAGATACGCGGCGTCCCGCCCCGGCCCGCCGGCCAGGCAGATCAGCGGCGGCCGGGCGGCTCCGTCGCCGGTACGGGCCTCAAGGACGCGGTAGGCGAGTTCGGCGTCGTCGTACGAGGTGTAGTGGGGCATTGATCCAGCTTGCCCGATTCCCGGGTCACGACGGCCCGGGCGCCGCCGCGTCGAGCAGATCCCGCGTCATGTGGTGCAGTCGCAGCGCCGCGTCCCGGTCGAACGCGGGGCCGGACAGAGCCAGTCGGCGCTTGGCGCGGTAGGCGGTGAAGGGATCGCCGGGTGGGTCGTCCAGGAGGTCGGTCATCGGGACGACGGCTTTGGTGACGGAGGTGGCGAAGACGGCGAAGGACGCCTTCGCCACAGGGCGGATCGGCCGGGGGAGGTGGGCCGGCATTCCGGTCGACACGACGCCCGGGTTGTAGCCGATGTAGCGGATCGGGGTGTCGGGGTACAGCGCGGCGAAGGCCACACCGAGCAGGTCGTTGGCGCGGAAGGACTGGAGGGTGGCCTTGGTTCCGCTGTAGCGGCGGGCCAGTTGCGGGTCGTCCCAGTGGATCCGGCCCAGGGGGACGCCGGGGGTGCCGACGTTCATGACGACCGGCCATGGCGCGGGCTCCAGGAGCTTGCGCAGGCCGTGGCTGAGGACGTGGCGGCTGAGGTACGCGAGCGCGAAGCTGTGCTCGAACCCCTCGTGGGTGGTGGTGCGGGGGCCGAAGAGGCGGTAGCGCTGGGCGCACAGGATCAGCTTGTCCACGGTGGGACAGATGTCCTCGAGCGTGGCGATGAGGTCCATGGCCGCCCGTACGGAGGTCAGGTCGGCGCGCAGGAAGGTGGCGCGGTTGCTGTCCGCTGCCTCCGAGAGGAACGCTTCGCCCTTGGCCGGGGTGCTGCCGACCGCGATGACCCGCGCGCCTTCGCGCAGATAGTGCAGGGCGAGCCCCTTGCCGAGCCCGTCCGTCCCCCCGGTGATGACGACCGTTCGCATGCCCAGCTTCCCTTCGTAGGCGCACCGGCTCAGCTATCCGGATATGGCGTATCCGCTTACTCGCGTGACGGGACCGTATCACGAAGCGGATATGCTGTATCCGCTATGGAGAAGGAAACGAGGGGCGAGGCCCCTGTCGGGGCGGGAGCGCGCCGGCCGCGGCGGGACGCCGAGCTCAACCGGCGGCGCATCATGCAGGCCGCGCGGGAGGTCTTCGCCGCCCGGGGGCTCCAGGCCACCCTCAATGACGTGGCTCACCACGCCGGGCTCGGCGTCGGCACCGTCTACCGCAAGTTCCCCGACAAGGAGACGCTCGCGGTGGCCGTCTTCACCGGCGAACTCGACGAGATCGCGGAGATGGCGCGCGCGGCCCTGGCTCGGGACGACGCCTTCGCCGCCCTGGCCGGATTTCTGGAGGGGGCGCTGGGGCGGGCCGCGCACAACCGCGGGCTGCGCGAGCTGATGCGCCGCGGGGAGTTCGGGGGCGAGGGGTTCGCGCGCGCCCGGCAGGAGATCGCCGGGCACTGCGAGAGCCTGATCGACCGGGCCCGCGCGCAGGGCGCGCTGCGCGAGGGTGTCACCGCGGCCGATATCGCGCCGATCACGGCGATGATCGACGCTGTGATGGCCCTTCCGGAGTCAGGGTCTTCCGCGCTGTGGCGGCGCTACTTGGCGATCATCCTCGACGGACTGCGCGCCCGGCCGGCGGGGCAGCCGCCGCTTCCCTGAGGGTGTCCGCGTCCAGGCCCGCCTCGTCGAGCACCGCCGCGGCCACTCCGCGGCCGATCCGGGCCAGGCCGAGGAGCAGATGGTCGCAGTCGATGTGCGCCGAGCCCGCCTCCTCGGCCTGCTCCTCCGCGAGGGCGATGGCCTTGCGGGAGTACGGGGTCCAGGCGATCCGCTCGGCCGCCTGCGACGCCCCCGTGCTCAGCCGGTCCCCGACGGTCCGGTGCAGAGCGGCCGTGCATCCGGCAGTGCTCGACATAGTCCTCGACCAGGTCGTCGGCCAGGCCATTGACAATTCGAGGTTGTCAAGGCGCGCTTGCGTTGATGGAAGATCCAAAAGCAGGGGAGCGGAGATGTCCGCGGGACCCAAATTCCGCTTATGATTCGAGCGTGTTCGATTCCCGGCACATCAGGACCTTCCGCGAGGTGATCCGCGCCGGCTCGTACTCCGCGGCCGCCCGCGCCCTCGGCTATACGCAACCGGCGATCACCCAGCAGATGAAGGCGCTCGAGCGGGACGTCGGCAGCCCGCTCTTCGTCCGCGTCGGGCGCGGTATGCGGCTCACCGAGGCCGGGGAGACCCTGTCCCGCCACGCCGACGTCATCCTCGACTCCATCTCCGCCGCCCGGCAGCAGCTGAACGCCATCACCCGGCTGCGCACCGGCCGGGTGCGCGTCTGCGCCTTCCCCAGCGCCAACGCCACGCTCATACCCGAGGCGATGGCCCGGCTCGCCGCCGCGCACCCCGGGGTGCGCGTGGAACTGCTCGAAGGCGAGCCGCCGGAGTCGCTGGGGCGGGTGGCGCGCGGCGAGTGCGACATCACGCTCGCGTTCACCTACCCCGGCCTGCGCGAGGAGGTCCCTCCCGAACTGGTCGAGATCCCGCTGCTCGAGGACCAGCTGACGGTGCTGCTGCCCACCGGCCACCCGCTGGCCCGGCGGCGGGCCGTCAAACTCGCCGACCTGAGCGGGGAGCGGTGGATCGCGGGCTGTCTGCGCTGCCGCGCCAACTTTCTGCACGAGTGCGCGGAGCAGGGGTTCGCCCCCGACATCGCCTTCACGACGGACGACAACCTGGTCATCCAGAGCATGGTCGCGGCCGGGCTCGGCGTCGCGATGATGCCCGGCCTCGTCCTCTCCTTCCTCTGCCACCAGAAGGTCACCGGCCGCGCCCTGGAGCCCGCCTCGCGCCGCCATGTCTCGGCGTACGTGCTGCGGGAGCACCTGCGGGTGCCGGCCACGGAGGTGGTGCTGGAGGAGCTGAAGGCGGTGGCGGCGAACCGGGTCGGCTGCTGATATAAGCAGAGGTTGAGGTTTGCGAAGAAACCGTCGTTGGACGTGATGGATCGGGCGGCAGGACGCTGCGCCCATGACCACTCCGACCGCCCCCGCGCCGCCCGCCATCCGCCGCACCCCGCGCGCCGGCGCGTTCGTCGACGAGGTGCGCGAGGCCGTCGGGCGCGGCCTGGCGCCGGAGCTGACGGCACATCTGGTGGCCGAGCGCCTCGCGCCCCACCTCGGCGCGCCCGACCTGCTCACCGCGGAGCAGCGGCGGGGCGACCCCGCGAGCTACCGCCAGCACCTGCTGCACGCCGAGCCCGACGGCAGCTTCTCCGTCGTCGCCCTCGTCTGGCTGCCCGGCCAGCACACCGCCATCCACGACCACGTCTCGTGGTGTGTGGCCGGTGTCCACGAGGGCCAGGAGCGCGAGCGCCGCTACCACCTCGTCCCCGACGGCGCCGGCTCCCGCCTGGTCGCGGTGGCGGAGGTGACCAACCCGCAGGGCTCGGTGGCCGGGTTCGCGCCGCCGGGAGATATCCACAGGGTGTGGAACGCGGGCGCGGGCGCGGCGATCTCCCTCCACGTGTACGGCGCGGATGTCGGGCGGCTGGGCAGCAGCGTCCGGCGCGTGTACGCGCCCCCGAAGGGCGAGGCGCTGTGAGGCCGCGCGGCCGACGCGGGTGGGCCGGGCCATGGCGCTGACGGACGCGCGCGGCGGTTCGCGGGGCGGTTCGCCGGGCGGTTCGCCGGGCGCCCCCGACCTGGGCGCCCCGGCCCCGGTCGTGGCAGCCGCGCCCTCGGCGCCCCGCCGCGCGGGGCGGATTCGTGCCCTCTTGCCCGGGTTCGGGCTCGGCGGGCTCGGGGTGGGGGCTGCTTGGGCGGCGCATCTGGCGCTGCCAGGGGTGCCGATGCTGACCTTCGCCGTCGTGCTGGGCATCCTCGCCGCGCATCTGCCGGGCGCGCGCGGGCTCGTACGGGGCGCCGGGCGGGCCGGGCTGTCGTTCGCCGGGAAGCGGCTGATGCGCCTCGGCGTGGTGCTGCTCGGGCTCAAGCTCAGCCTGGACGACGTGCTGGGCCTCGGCTGGGCGAGCGTGGCGATGGTGTGCGCGGTGGTCGCGGCCACCTTCTTCGGCACGTGGTGGCTCGGCCGCCGGATCGGCCTGCGGGGCGATCAGCCGCTGCTGATCGCCACCGGCTATTCCATCTGCGGCGCGTCCGCGATCGGCGCTGTCAGCGAGGTGTCGGACAGTGACGAGCGCGACGTCGCGACGTCCGTGGCGCTGGTGACGCTGTGCGGCACGCTGGCCATCGCCGTACTGCCGCTGCTCCAGCACCCGCTGGGGCTGGGCGACGCGCAGTTCGGCCGGTGGGTCGGGGCGAGCGTGCACGACGTGGGGCAGGTCGTGGCCGCCGCGCAGACGGCCGGGCCGTCCGCGCTCGGCGAGGCGGTGCTGGTGAAGCTGATGCGGGTGGCGCTGCTCGCGCCGCTCGTCGCGGCGGTGGCCGTCTCGGTACGGGCCCGGCGGGCCCAGGCGGCCCAGGAGCAGGGTGAGGACGTCGGACAAGGCACCGGCCGCGCGCGGCGGCCACCCCTGGTGCCGCTGTTCGTCCTCGGCTTCCTGGCCATGGTCGCCCTGCGCAGTACGGATCGGCTGCCGTCCGCCGCGCTCGACACCGCCGCGACCACCCAGGAACTGCTGCTCGCCGCCGCCCTCTTCGGCCTCGGCAGCGCGGTGCACCTGCCCTCGCTGGCCCGTACGGGCGGGCGCGTGGCGGCGCTCGGGCTGTGCGCGTGGGTGGTGGTCGCGGGGGTCGGCTACGGCGGCGTATTGCTGACGACGTAGCGCTTCACGAGAAGGCCGCGGGGGCGGGGCATTGAACCCCCGGGCCGCCTCACGACGCGTAGATCTCGGTCATCTCCGTGATCTTGCCGTTGGAGTCGACCTTGACCTCGTAGAAGTTCAGGCCCCAGCAGTCGCCGGCGTCCGCCTTCGCCTGCCCGCCGTCGTACTGCCTGCCCTTCGGGTCCGCACAGGTCTTGATGTGCGCGATGCCGCCGTTCTGGGCGGTGAGGGCCTTCTGCGCGGAGTCCTTCCTGCTGATGATCGTCACCTTGGAGCCGCCCGAGGCGACGGAGTAGGTGTGCAGCGCCCCGACCGCCTGGTACGCGCCCCGCTGCGACGTCGTGTTGCAGCGCCGCTTGGCGTTCTTGGCGATGATGTTGTTCATCGCGCCTTCGACGTTGTTGACCCAGATCACCTTGCGGCCGTTGGTGCTCGTCGAGCAGCCGCTGTTGCTCGTCTTGCCGCTCTTCTTGATCCTCTTGATGTGCTTCCCGTTCTTCGTCTTGCCGGATTTCTTCGCGGAGTGGCTCCTCGAGGAGTGCGAGCTGCCGCTGCTGCCGCCGTTGCAGGCGGTGAGGGTGAGTGCCGCGGCGACAAGCATGGCAGTGGCGAAAACTGGGCGGATAGAAGACACAATTCCCCCGTGGTGCGGGCCTGGACGTCCGCGACCAGGCATGGAGTGAGGCTGAGGTCGGGCGTCGCGAAAAAGGCGGTGTGACGATCTGGCCGAAAGTCTATGAGCGTGGGCATGGCGGGCCGATGGGGCTTACCGAATCCTGGGTGTCCGGTTTCCAATCTGTGACGATGATCGCGGCGGGTTGCCGAGCCTAGGACCGAGGGCCGACCGCATCTCCGTCCCGCGCCAGGTGTGTCCCTTGGAAACGCCTCTTACGCTGGCGTAATGACCGCTATCGACCCGTGCGACCGCGACACCGACGTCGCGGACAGCCCCTCCGTACCAGCCGGAACCAGTGCCCAAGCCCAAGCCGAAGCCGACGGCGGGGGCTCCGTGCTCGGCAAGCGCTACCGCGCCCTCACCCTCGGCATTGTGTCCGTCGTCTCCCTGATCGCCTTCGAGGCGAGCGCGGTCAACACGGCGATGCCGGTCGCGGCCCGCGCCCTCGACGGGGTCGAGCTGTACGCGTACGCCTTCTCCGCGTACTTCACCGCGAGCCTGTTCGCGATGGCGCTGTCGGGGGAGTGGTGCGACCGCCGGGGGCCGCTCGTCCCGCTGTTCGCCGGGATCGCGGCCTTCGGGGCCGGTCTTGTGGTGTCCGGGTCGGCGAGCGAGATGTGGATGTTCGTGGGCGGGCGCGGGGTGCAGGGGATCGGCGGCGGACTGGTGATCGTCTCGCTGTACGTCCTGGTCGGCCGAGCCTATCCACAGCGGCTCCAGCCCGCCGTGCTGGCGTCCTTCTCCGCCGCCTGGGTGCTGCCGGTGATCATCGGCCCGCTGATCGCCGGGACGGTCACCGAGCGGGTCGGGTGGCGCTGGGTCTTCCTGTCCATCCCGGTGCTGATACTGCTGCCGCTCGCCGTGATGCTCCCCGCCCTGCGCAAGGTGGAGCGGGGCGACCGCTCCCCGGCCATGAACCGCCGCCGCATCCTCCTCGCCCTCGCGGTCGCGTCCGGCGCGGGGCTGCTCCAGTACGCGGGCCAGGACCTGGCCTGGGTCTCCCTGATCCCCGCCGCGGCGGGCCTGGCGCTGCTCGTCCCGTGCATCCTGCGGCTGCTGCCCCGGGGCACCTTCCGGGCCGCCCGCGGGCTGCCGTCCGTGGTGCTGCTGCGCGGCATCGCGGCGGGCGCCTTCCTCGGTGCGGAGAGCTTCATTCCGCTGATGCTGGTCACCGAGCGCGGCCTGTCCGCCACCGCGGCCGGACTCTCGCTCACCGGCGGCGGCCTGACCTGGGCCCTCGGCTCGTACACCCAGAGCCGCCCGCGCCTGGAGCCCTACCGCGAGCGGCTGATGGCGGGTGGCATGGTGCTGATCGCCACATCCATCGCCCTGGTCCCGCTGGTGCTCGCCGACTCCGTCCCGGCGTGGCTGGTCGCGGTGGCGTGGGTGCTCGGCGGCTACGGGATGGGGCTGGTCATCTCCAGCGGCAGCGTGCTGCTCCTCAAGCTCTCCGGCCCCAAGGAGGCGGGCAGCAACTCCGCCTCCCTCCAGGTCTCCGACGCGCTCGGCAACATCACGCTGGTGGGGCTGAGCGGGGTCCTGTTCGTGGGTTTCGGCGGCGGCTCGGTGGCCGCCGCGGACCACACGGCCGCCGCGTCCGCCACGACGGGGACGGGGCACGCGGGGGCGTTCGCGGCGGTGTTCGTCGCAATGGCGGCGGTGGCCCTGCTGGGAGCGGTGGTGACGACGCGGCTGCGGCCCGCCGCGCAATAGCCTGGTACCACTTTGGCCCCAGAAGTGGTACCGTTCTGGTATGGCAATGAATCTCCGTCTGCGCGACGACCAGCAAGAGGCGCTCAAGCAGCGGGCCGAAGAGGAGGGCCGCAGCATGCACGCCATAGTGCTTCAGGCGATTGACCGGTATCTGGAGCAAGAGGCTGACCGGGAATCCGTCCGGCGCCTGGGGGCGAAGTACGCGGCACGCCATGCGGACCTGCTGCGGAGGCTGGGGGAGTAAGTGAAGTACCTGACGGTCCAGGAAGTGCTGGACCTGGCGGAAATCGCCTGTGGGGGGCAGCAGGTCGCCGTGCGTGACCTGGGGTTGCTGAGCTCGGCGGTGCACCGCCCGCAGTCGCAGATGTTCGGCATAGAGGCGTACACCGACCTGTTCGAGAAGGCGGCCGCGCTGCTTCAGTCGCTCGCTGTCAACCACCCGTTGGTGGACGGCAACAAGCGGATGGCGTGGATGTCCACGGTCGTCTTCCTTGACATCAACGGCACGGAGATGCTCGACGTCGACCAGGACGAGGCGTACAAGCTTGTCGTCGGCGTGGCCTCGGGTGCGATCGAGGACGTCGACGACATCGCGGCCGGACTGCGCGCGCTGCACGCGGCGATGTGAGCTGAATCCCACCTCCGGGTGGACCCGGGGCGTAGCCCCCAAGTGTGAAGGACGGCACCGGTAGGCTGACGCGGTCCTCGAACCCCTCGCCGATCAGCCCGACGGAGACCGTGACTACTACCGCCTCCTCCACCACCAGCCATCACCTCTCGCCCGCCTTCCCCGGCCGCGCCCCCTGGGGCACCGCGAGCAAGCTGCGCGCCTGGCAGCAGGGCGCGATGGAGAAGTACGTACAGGAGCAGCCCCGCGACTTCCTCGCGGTCGCCACGCCCGGCGCCGGCAAGACCACCTTCGCGCTGACGCTCGCCTCCTGGCTGCTGCACCACCACGTCGTGCAGCAGCTGACCGTCGTCGCGCCCACCGAGCATCTGAAGAAGCAGTGGGCGGAGGCCGCGGCCCGGATAGGGATCAAGCTGGACCCGGAGTACAGCGCCGGGCCCCTCGGGCGGGAGTACCACGGCGTCGCCGTCACCTACGCGGGTGTCGGCGTGCGGCCGATGCTGCACCGCAACCGCTGCGAGCAGCGCAAGACGCTGGTCATCCTCGATGAGATCCACCACGCGGGCGACTCCAAGTCCTGGGGCGAGGCGTGCCTGGAGGCGTTCGAGCCGGCGACCCGCCGGCTCGCGCTGACCGGCACCCCCTTCCGGTCCGACACCAACCCCATCCCCTTCGTCGCCTACGAGGAGGGGAACGACGGCATCCGGCGGTCGGCCGCCGACTACACGTACGGATACGGCGGCGCCCTGAACGACGGCGTCGTCCGGCCGGTCATCTTCCTCTCCTACAGCGGCAACATGCGCTGGCGGACCAAGGCGGGCGACGAACTCGAGGCCCGGCTGGGCGAGCCGATGACCAAGGACGCCGTCTCGCAGGCCTGGCGCACCGCGCTCGACCCGCGCGGCGACTGGATGCCGAACGTGCTGCGCGCCGCCGACCAGCGGCTCACCGAGGTCCGCAAGTCCATCCCGGACGCGGGCGCGCTCGTCATCGCGACCGACCAGGACTCGGCGCGCGCCTACGCCAAGCTGATCCGCGAGATCACGGGCACCAAGGCCACGATCGTGCTGTCCGACGACTCGGGCGCCTCACAGCGCATCGAGGACTTCAGCCACTCGGAAGACCGCTGGATGGTCGCGGTCCGCATGGTGTCGGAGGGCGTGGACGTGCCGCGCCTGGCCGTCGGCGTCTACGCCACCACCATCTCCACCCCGCTGTTCTTCGCGCAGGCCGTCGGCCGCTTCGTGCGGTCCCGGCGGCGCGGCGAGACCGCCTCCGTCTTCCTGCCCACCATCCCCATGCTGCTCGGCTTCGCGAACGAGATGGAGGTCGAGCGCGACCACGTCCTCGACAAGCCCAAGAAGGAGGGCGAGGAGGAGGACCCGTACGCCGAGGAGGAGAAGCTCCTTCAGGAGGCCGAGAAGCAGCAGGACGAGGACACGGGCGAGCAGGACATGCTGCCCTTCGAGGCGCTGGAGTCGGACGCGGTCTTCGACCGGGTGCTCTACGACGGCGCCGAGTTCGGCATGCAGGCGCACCCGGGGAGCGCGGAGGAGCAGGACTACCTGGGCATCCCCGGGCTCCTGGAGCCCGACCAGGTGCAGCTGCTGCTCCAGCGGCGGCAGGCGCGGCAGATCGCGCACAGCCGCAAGAAGCCGGACGCCGAGGCTGATCTGCTCGAACTCCCGGCGGAGCGGCGGCCGGTGGTCACGCACAAGGAGCTGCTCGAACTGCGCAAGGAGCTCAACTCCTTGGTCGGGGCGTACGTCCACCAGAGCGGCAAGCCGCACGGGGTGATCCACACCGAGCTGCGCCGGGTGTGCGGCGGGCCGCCGAGCGCGGAGGCGACGGCCGGGCAGCTCCGGGAGCGGATCAAGAAGGTCCGGGAGTGGGCCACGCGGATGAGGTGACGGCGTATGCCTGCGGCAGGGCGGAAGGGTTTCTCCGTAAGCCCTTCCGCCTTGCCGTGGGCCGCGTCGGGCCTGGCCTTTTTCCGCCCGTCAAACCAGGGCAAACGCCCACCGTCCCGGCGTATGCGAGGCGCTCCGCCCGGCAGCCTCGCTCGGATTCTGGACAAACTCTTCCGCTCAGCGGACCGGCTCGCTACCGTTCCGGCCAACGCACACGCCCCGTGGCAGTGCCGCCGCGGAGCGCAGCCGGTGTGCGACCACGACCGGCGGCCTCTGGCGCGCCGTCGTCGGGACCGGCGGCGCCCCACCGCGAAGAGCCGCCACTCATACGGAGGAGGGGGCGTCGTGACCGCGGAGACCTCACAGACGCTCGACCGGGGACTACGCGTCCTCAAACTGCTCGCCGACACCGACCACGGGCTGACCGTGACCGAGCTGTCCAACAAGCTCGGCGTCAACCGCACCGTGGTGTACCGCCTGCTGGCCACGCTCGAGCAGCACTCCCTCGTACGCCGCGACATCGGCGGCCGCGCGCGGGTCGGGCTCGGCGTGCTCCAGCTCGGCCGCCAGGTCCATCCGCTGCTGCGGGAGGCGGCGCTGCCCGCGCTGCGCGCCCTCGCCGACGACATCGGCGCCACCGCGCACCTCACCCTGGTCGACAGCACGGAGGCGCTGGCCGTCGCGGTCGTCGAGCCGACCTGGACCGACTACCACGTCGCCTACCGGGCCGGCTTCCGGCACCCCCTGGACCGCGGCGCCGCGGGGCGGGCGATCCTGGCCGCCCGCTCGGGCCGTGACGGCGACCCCGGCTATGTGCTCACCCACGGCGAGCTGGAGGCGGGCGCGAGCGGCGCGGCCGCTCCGTTGGTCGGGGTGACCGGGATCGAGGGCAGCGTCGGGGTGGTGATGCTCTGCGACGCGGTGCCGGAGCGGGTGGGGCCGCGGGTGGTGGACGCGGCGCGCGAGGTCGCGGACGCCCTGCGCTGACACCGGGCGGCGCCCTGTCCTGAGACCGGGCGGCGGCCTGTCCCGACACCGGGCGGCGCCCTGCGCTGAGCCGGGGTGGCGCGCCCCGCACCCCGCCGGTCAACTAGATTCACACCCATGCCTGCCGTCTCCCCGCGCGCCCGGATCCTCGCGATCTGCTCCGCGCCCGTCCTCGCCCTTCTCGCGGTCGCCGCCTTCGCGCCGCTGCCCTTCTCGGTGGCGGAGCCCGGCACGACCGTGAACGTCCTCGGCTCCGACCACGGCGGGCCGGTCATCAAGATCTCCAAGGCGATGCCCCGCAAGACCACCGGCCAGCTGAGGATGACGACGATCGCGGCGACCGGGCCGGACGCCACGGTCCGGCTCAAGGACGTCATCAGCGGCTGGTTCGAGACCGACCGTGCCGTGATGCCGCGCGACTCCGTCTACCCCGTCGGCAAGACGACCAAGGAGATCGAGGCGCACAACGCCGCGGAGATGGAGAAGTCCCAGGACACGGCCACCAGCGCGGCCCTCGGCTATCTCCATCTCTCCTCCAAGGACGTCAAGGTGCGGCTGCGCCTCGCGGACGTGGGCGGCCCGAGCGCCGGGCTGCTCTTCTCCCTCGGCATCGTCGACAAGCTCGACGGCGACGGCCGCGGCGGCGACCTGACCGGCGGCCGTACGATCGCGGGCACCGGCACGATCACGGCGGACGGCAAGGTCGGCGCGGTGGGCGGGGTCGCGCTCAAGACCCAGGCGGCCAAGCGGGACGGGGCGACGGTCTTCCTGGTCCCGAGGGCGGAGTGCGCGGACGCCAAGGCCGAGCTCCCCCAGGGGCTGCGGCTGATCCCCGTCACCACGCTCAAGGGCGCGGTGAACTCGCTGGTGGCGCTTCAGTCGGGCCACAGGGTGCCGAGGTGCTGAGGCGCTGAGCTGCTGAGCGGCTGCTGTGGAGTCATGGCTGCTGGTCGGCGTGCCGATACCCGCCGCCCTCTTGGCCCGTGTGTGGCCGGACCCGGGCTGGCGGTCCTGCCTGCGGCATCTGGTGGTGATCGTGGACGGGCGGGCCGGCGTGTTGACGGAGGTGAGCGAGGAGGGGCGTACGCGCCTGACGGACAAGGACGGCTCCCCGCACGCTCCTCCCGTGGGGCCGGTGACCGTGCCGCCCCCGCTCTGCTGCCGGACGCGCGTCACCACGTCACCCCTGGGCACCGACGGCACGCATGTGGGCCTGCGGGTCTCCCGGGACCGTAGCACCGGGCGGTTCCGCTACCAGCGCATCGACGGCGCTGACGGCGTCGACGGGTGATCGATCTGCCGCCCGGCTCGAAGGGCCCGTGGGGCGTGGGACCCCGCGGGTCACGGGCCCTGAGGGAGATCTCCGAGGACACGGCGCGCCGGCTGCTCGCGGCCGCGGCCACCTCGCAGGCGGCCCTGACCACCGCCGTCCAGTCGCTGCTGCCGGAGGTGGGCCACCCGCTGCTGCTCCGCGGAATCGTCGGGTTCGTTCAGGCGGCGGCCTCGGGGATCCGCACCCGGCACAAGATCCTGTCGCGGCTCAGGAAGGTGGGGCCGGGGACGGGTACCTGACCGGCCAGGGGCGGGGCGTCGCGAGGCGCAGGCCCACCTCGACCAGCGTCCAGCCGAGACGGCTCCGCAGCCGACGGGGGCGGTGGAGCGGGCGCGGCCGGTGCGATGAGCGGGCGCGCAGGGCCTCGCGGCGCAGCCGCTCGGCCCGGATGCGGTGCAGCCGCAGATGGATGTCGTCGCCGTACATGGTTGTTCCCCCCAGGGGTCGGTCAGTCCTCGTCGCGCGGGAAGGCGTGCAGATGGACGCGGACGCGGGCCGAGTCCTCGGTGTCCCGGCCCACTTCCTTCTCGCGATAGCTCTCGATCACCTCGTGCACCTTGTCGCGCATCTCGGCGGCGAGCTCAGGGGTGAGCCGGATGGTGAAGTCACTGATGTCCCAGGCGCGGCGCCATTCCTCGGGCCAGTCGCGCCAGGTGCCGAGCCAGGTGGACAGCTCTTGGCCGTGGGTGGTGGCGAGCTCGTACAGCATGGTGCTCATCGCGCCGCGCAGGGACGGGTCGGCGTCGCGCAGCAGCTCGTCGGTACCCATGCGGATGCCGCGCTGTGCGCTCTTCCACCACCGCTCGCGCCCCTTGCCGCGCTCCGGGTCTTCCACGACGAAGCCGTAGGTGGCCAGCTGCCGCAGGTGGTAGCTGGTGGCGCCGCTGGACTCGTCGAGCCGGTTGGCGAGTTGGGAGGCGGTGGCCGGTCCGTACTCGCGCAGCGCGTCGAGCAGGCGCATCCGCAGGGGATGTGCGAGTCCGCGCAGGGAGCGGGCGTCGAGCACCCGTACGTCGTCGGGCACCGGCTTCTCGTTCTCGGCCATGGTGGCAGCGTAAGCATGCAAAGATTCCGTTGCAAGGATTTATTTGCAACGGAATCTTTGGAGGGCCGGCCGGAAGAGCCGGTCAGTCCTCCGCTGCCTGCCGGACCAGAGGGATGATCCGCAGCGGCACCGGGTTCTCCATCACGATCGTCGTCGAGGCCCGCACGATGCCCTCGAATCCCACCACCCGGTCGATCACCCGCTGGAGATCGGCGTTGGAGCGGGCGACCAGGCGGCAGAGCATGTCGCCATGGCCGGTGGTGGTGTGCAGTTCGAGCACCTCGGGGACGGTCGCCAGATGGCTGCGTACGTCCGGGCCCTGGCCCTGCTTGATCTCCAGCGTCGCGAAGGCGGTGACCGGATAGCCGATCGCCGCCGGGTCCACCTCCGGCCCGAAGCCCCGGATCACGCCCTGGGCCAGCAGCCGGTCGAGCCGTGCCTGGGCCGTGCCGCGCGCGACGCCGAGCCGGCGGGACGCCTCCAGCACCCCGATCCGGGGCTCCTCGGCGAGCAGCGCGATCAGCCGGGCGTCGAGCCGGTCGATTCCCAAGATGGTCCTCCTGGCCTGTCGGGAGTGTGAGGATGGTCACTGTGTACAGAATGCCCGGCCAATCGCGGAATCCGTTACACGGATTGTCCAGTAGATCAGCAAACTGTTGCGCACCCTGAGTCATGGAGTCACGGTGAACACATGACTGAGACGCTGGATCACACCCTGGCCGCCACGGGAGAAGGCGCGCGTCGGGCGGACCCCTTCCCGGTGAAGGGGATGGACGCGGTCGTCTTCGCCGTCGGCAATGCCAAGCAGGCCGCGCACTACTACTCCACCGCGTTCGGCATGAAGCTCGTCGCCTACGCGGGGCCCGAGAACGGCAGCCGGGAGAGCGCGAGCTATGTCCTGGTCTCCGGCGGCGCCCGCTTCGTGTTCACCTCCGTCATCAAGCCCGCCACCGCCTGGGGCACCTTCCTCGCCGAGCATGTCGCGGCCCACGGGGACGGCGTGGTCGACCTGGCCATCGAGGTGCCGGACGCGCGCGCCGCGTACGCCTACGCCACCGCCCACGGCGCCACCGGCATCGAGGAGCCGCACGAGGTCGAGGACGAGTACGGCACCGTGGTGCTCGCCTCCATCGCCACCTACGGCGACACCCGCCACACCCTCGTCGAACGCTCCGGCTACACCGGCCCCTACCTCCCCGGCTTCGCCCCCGCCGACCCGCTGGTCGAGCCGCCCCGTCACCGTAACTTCCAGGCCATCGACCACTGCGTCGGCAATGTCGAGCTGGGCCGGATGGACGAGTGGGTGGCCTTCTACAACGGCGTCATGGGCTTCACCAACATGAAGGAGTTCGTGGGCGACGACATCGCCACCGAGTACTCCGCGCTGATGTCGAAGGTCGTCGCGGACGGCACCCGCAAGGTGAAGTTCCCGCTCAACGAGCCGGCCGCCGGCAAGAAGAAGTCCCAGATCGACGAGTATCTGGAGTTCTACGGCGGCCCCGGTGTGCAGCACATCGCGCTCGCCACCAACGACATCGTGGCGACCGTACGCGCCATGCGCGCGGCCGGTGTCCGGTTCCTGGACACCCCCGACTCGTACTACGACACACTCGGCGAGTGGGTCGGCGAGACCCGGGTGCCCCTGGAGACGCTGCGCGAGCTGAAGATCCTCGCCGACCGCGACGAGGACGGCTACCTGCTCCAGATCTTCACCAAGCCGGTGCAGGACCGGCCGACCGTCTTCTTCGAACTGATCGAGCGGCACGGCTCGATGGGCTTCGGGAAGGGCAACTTCAAGGCACTTTTCGAGGCGATCGAGCGGGAACAGGCCAGGCGCGGCAATCTCTGACTGCGCGAAAGTACTAACTAAAGCTGTTACGAACTTCGGACCGTCTACACTCGGCGCGTTGCTATCCATTACAACGCCGCGTGGTGTATGGGGAGTTGTCGAGGTTCGAATGGCGCAAGACGTGCAGGACATGTACGCCAAAGGGCGGCTGACCAGGAATAAGTTCGCCCTGGGTGGAGGGAAGGCGGCCGCGTCGGGCGCGCTGGGAGTGCTTGCTGTCCCGGTGCCCGACGCGGCCGACGCGGTGGAGGGCCAGATGGGTGCCGTCGAGGGCGGCACGCGGGACCTGCCCGCCCTGACGGCTCAGGAACAGCCCTAGGGCCCGTCGCCCGGGCATCCGCCGAAACGCCCGCTCCCGGACCCACCCGCCGCGCCGATCTTCCCTCCCGGACGGCCGGGTGCGAGTCTGGAGCCATGGCTGATCTGATCGAGATGCTGCGGGAGGGCCTCCCCTCCGAGGCCGTCGTGACCGACCCCGACGTGACGAGCTCGTACGCCAACGACATGGCGAGCTTCTGCGAGGCGGGCACCCCGGCCGTCGTCGTCCTCCCGCGCAGCGTCGAGCAGGTGCAGCATGTGATGCGCACCGCGGCCCTCCTGCGCGTCCCGGTCGTCCCCCAGGGGGCGCGTACGGGTCTGTCGGGGGCCGCCAACGCCTCCGACGGCTGCATCGTCCTCTCCCTGATCAAGATGGACCGGATCCTGGAGATCAACCCGGTGGACCGGATCGCGGTCGTCGAGCCGGGCGTGGTCAACGCTGTCCTGTCGCGCGCCGTCATGGAGCGCGGCCTCTACTACCCGCCGGACCCGTCCAGTTGGGAACAGTGCACCATCGGCGGCAACATCGGCACCGCCTCCGGCGGCCTGTGCTGTGTGAAGTACGGCGTCACCGCCGAATATGTGCTGGGCCTGGACGTCGTGCTCGCCGACGGCCGGCTGCTGAAGACGGGCCGCCGCACCGCCAAGGGCGTCGCCGGTTACGACATGACCCGGCTGTTCGTCGGCTCCGAGGGCAGCCTCGGCATCGTCGTCCGCGCCGTGCTCGCCCTCAAGCCCGCCCCGCCCGAGCAGCTCGTCCTCGCCGCGGAGTTCCCCTCCACCGCGGCCGCCAGCGACGCCATCTGCCAGATCATGGAGCGCGGGCACACCCCCTCGCTGCTCGAACTCATGGACCGCACCAGCGTCCGCGCGGTCAACGCCATGGCCAACATGGGCCTGCCGGACTCCACCGAGGCCCTGCTCCTGGCCGCCTTCGACACCCCGGACCCCGCCGCCGACCTCGCCGCCGTCGGCGAGCTGTGCACCGCCGCGGGCGCCACCGAGGTCGTCCCCGCCGAGGACGCGGCCGAGTCCGACCTGCTGCTCCAGGCCCGTCGGCTGACCCTCCCGGCCCTGGAGGCGGTCAAGGGCGTCACGATGATCGACGACGTCTGTGTGCCGCGCTCCCGGCTCGCCGCCATGATCGACGGGACCGCCGCCATCGCCGAGAAGTACGCCCTGACCATCGGCGTCGTCGCCCACGCCGGTGACGGCAACACCCACCCGACCGTCTGCTTCGACGCCACCGACCCGGACGAGTCGCGGCGCGCGCGGGAGTCCTTCGACGAGATCATGGCGCTGGGGCTCGAACTGGGCGGCACGATCACGGGGGAGCACGGGGTGGGGGTGCTCAAGCGCGAGTGGCTGGCGCGGGAACTGGGCCCGGTGGGGGTGGAGTTGCAGCGCGGCATCAAGCAGGTCTTCGACCCGCTGGGCCTGCTGAATCCGGGCAAGCTGTTCGTGTGAGGTCAGCGCTGTCGCGGCGCGGGCGGGGCCGCGCCCGCGCCCACGCGCGCGAATATCCTTCGCTTCGGAAGCCGGGCGGATCTAGCATGCGTCGCGATGACGAGCCTGACCGAGAACATTCGCCCCTTCCATATCGATATCCCCCAAGCCGACCTGGACGATCTGCACGAGCGACTCGATCGCACGCGTTGGCCCGATGAACTCCCGGGAGTGGGCTGGGCGTACGGCATCCCGCGCGACTATCTGCGGGAGCTCGTACGGTACTGGCGCCACACCTACGACTGGGGCGCCGCCGAGGCCCGACTGAACGAGTGGCCGCAGTTCACCACCACGATCGACGGGGCGAACATCCACTTCGCCCACATCCGCTCACCCGAACCGGACGCCACCCCGCTGATCATGACGCATGGCTGGCCGGGCTCCTTCGCCGAATTCACCCAGGTCGCAGGCCCGCTCACCGACCCGAGAGCCCACGGCGCCGACCCCTCCGAGGCGTTCCATCTGGTGTTGCCGAGCATCCCGGGCTTCACCTTCTCAGGACCGACACACGACACCGGCTGGGAGTACCACCGGGTGGCCGCCGCGTTCGCCGAACTCATGGAGCGCCTCGGCTACCGGCGATACGGCACACAGGGCGGCGACTGGGGTTCCGCGATCTCCCGCGAAATCGGCCGCCTCCACCCCGACCGCGTCATCGGCGTCCACCTCAACCTCATTCCCGGCTCCTCCGCCGGCGAGGAACCCGACCCCGCCCACCTGGCCACCCTCGCCCCGGCCGAACGCGCCCGCACCCTCGCCTCCTGGGAACTGCACCAGCGGTGGGCCCGCGACCGCCAGGGCTACGCCGACATCCAGTCCACCCGCCCCCAGACCCTGGCCTACGGGCTCACCGACTCACCGGTCGGTCAGCTCGCCTGGATCGCCGAGAAGTTCAAGGAGTGGACCGACTCCCGCGACAGCCCCGAAGACGCCGTCGACCGCGACCAGCTCCTCACGGACGTCATGCTCTACTGGCTCACCGGCACCGCCGGGTCCTCCAGCCGCATCTACTACGAGCGCGCCCACTCCCCCTACTGGGGCGCGCCCCCGGAGCCCTCCACCACCCCGACCGCCCTCGCTGTCTTCCCCCGCGAGAACTTCATTCCGCTGCGGCATATCGCGGAGCGGACGAACAACATCGTGCGGTGGACGGAGTACGACCGGGGCGGGCATTTCCCGGCGATGGAACAGCCGGACCTGCTGGTCGCGGACATCCGCGCGTTCTTCCGCGACCTCGGCCGATGAGCGGTGCGGCAGCCCGGAGCCCGCGCTGCCGTTCACCCCAGATCGGACATGTCGAGTACGAAGCGGTAGCGCACATCGTTGCGCCGGAGACGGTCGAGGGCCTCGTTCACCTGCGATGAGGGGAGCACCTCGATGTCGGCGGTGATGCCGTGTGCGGCGCAGAAGTCGAGCATGGCGGCGGTCGCGAGCCTGCCGCCGCTGCCCGCGGAGCTGAGTTTCTTGCGCCCCACGAGCAGGTCGGTGGTCTCCACGGTGACGGGTCCGAGGTGTCCCAGGTGGCTGAGTGTTCCGTCCATGGCGACCAGGCCCAGGTAAGGGCCGAGGTCGTGCGGGGCGGAGATGGTGTCGATGACAACGTCGAACCGGTCGCGGGCGTCAGCCATCTGCTCCGGGTCCGTGGAGACGATGAGACCGTGGGCGCCGAGCCGGCGAGCGTCGTCGCCCTTGTCCGCTGAGCGGCTGATAACCGAGGTGTCGGCGCCGAGCGCCACGGCGATCTTGACCGCGAGATGGCCCAGACCGCCCAGTCCCGCCACGGCGACGCGGGTCCCCGGCCCCACACCGAGGGCGTGCAGCGGTTCCCAGACGCCCGTCGTAGGTCAGGGTCGGGAAGGCTCGGCAGAAGTTCTCCTGATCGGCCCGGCACATGGCGCCGGGCCTCAGCCCTTGACGGCCTCTGCGATCTGTAGGGCGGCCTGGGCGGGTGTGAGGTGCGTGGTGTCGACGACCTCGGCCTCGTCGTGGAGCCATGTGCGGGCCGCCTCGGCGTAGGGCTCGAGGTATTGGAGACGGAACGGGGAGTTGGGGCCGACGACGGTGTCGCCCGCGATGCGCCCGCGGAGGGTGTCCTGGTCGGCGTGGAGGACGAAGTGCCTGATCGGGATGGCGTGTTGGGCGAGGCCCGCGCTGATCTCGCGCCAGTACTCCTCGACCAGGACGGTCATGGGCATCACCAGGGTGCCGCCGGTGTAGTCGAGCACGCGGCGGGCGGTCTCGACGACGAGCGGCCGCCACGGCGGCCAGTTCTGGAAGTTGTCCGTCACGGGCAGCCCCGGCGTGATGTTCATGAGTGTCTCGCCGACCTTCTCGGCGTCGAACACCCGTGAATCCGGGATCAGCTGCTGCACGAGCGCACTGGTCGTCGTCTTGCCTGCGCCGTGGGTGCCATTGAGCCATACGATCATGGGCCCCAACGCTAGCGCCGTGCGGGCGCCGACGCTGTGGATCGCCTGTATTCGAACGTATGGTCGAGTGCCCGGTCTGCGCGCAGCGCACCGACGCGGGATGTGTCAGCGCCACGGGGTCGGGTACTCGCCTCCAGAACCCGGACATATGTCACCCCGACCGCTGGACGGAATCATGACCGACCTCCCCGATGACAACACCGTTTCCGCCACCCAACACGCCCTCGGCGAACTGGCGGCCGCCCGCGCGGACGATTCGGCGCTGGACACCCTTGCCAACAGCGAAGTGCTGCTCCCTGCCGCCGATGCCACAGAGGACACGGACCCAGGGGCCGTGACCCTGCCCGTGCTCGAACAGGAAGACGGCGCCCAGCTCGTGCCGGTCTTCACCACCCCGGACCGCATGCACCAGGCCCTGCCGCAGATCCACCGCTACCACCGGGTGCCGCTGGGCGCCCTGGCCCAGGGCTGGCCCTCCGACGAGCTCTCGCTGACCATCGACGCGGGCGCGCCGGAAGAGGTGACCCTCACGGGCGGTGGCGTACGGACCCTGCTGACGCGTCCCGCTGGGTGAGCGGGGACGGGCACACCGGCCCTTCGCTTCAGTGGCGGGCATAGTGCTGGGCCACTGCGTGGAACGCTTCCTTCGGTTCCCAGTGCCAGCGGGGCGTCGCGTCCTCGAAGGTCTTCCAGATCGGCTTGACGATGCCGTAGCTCGCCAGGTCGAGGTCGTAGCGCGGGCTGGCCCGGTGCGGGTTGTCGGGTGCGACGAATTGGTACACCAAGGCCGCGTAGAGGTTCATGGACTCGAAGACATCGAGCAGGTCGGTGAGGTACGTGGCCTGCGTCCGCTCGCTGCGCACCGGATCGCCGATGATCTCCGGGGGATCCTTGTCGTAGTCGACCACGTACCAGCCCATGCCGCCCTGCTCCGGGGCGCCCTTGAAGGTGCAGGTGCCGAACTCGGAGATGACGACCGGTTTGCGCCGGCGCAGGAACGGCGTGAGCTCGCGGACGTAGTCGGCCCGGTCCGGGAAGTATGAGTAGTAGTTGACGCTGACGATGTCGAACAGGTCCCAGTCGACCTCTTCGTCCTGCGCCGCGCCGTACGTCATCCGGCCCTTGAAGACGGACCTGCCGACCTTCGCGGCCCGCGCGGTGAACTCGCGCAGCCGGCGCACCATCTTCTCGGGGTCGAAGTTTCCGCTGAGCATGTTCTTGACGCGCTCAAGCGCGTTGTCACCCGGCACGATGCCCGGGACGAACAGCACGAACTCGGCGCCCACGCTGAGATGGACCCGCGCGCCCTGGCGCCGCAGGTGCTCGGCGTGCCTGCCGGTCTCCGCCAAGTGGTCGAGGATGTCCTGATGGGAGACGTCCGCCAGGCGCGGCTGGAGCCAGATATGCAGCCCGCGCTCCGCCGCCTCCGAAGAGGTGGCCTTGAGCCGGTCGATACCGGTGCCGAAGACCGAGACGGAACTGGCGTGCAGCTCGTCTCCGATGGTCCGGATGTCCTTGCGCATCCTCGCGGCGCTCCAGCTGGTCGCCGGTGTGTCGCCGTCGATGACCTCGTACGACACGCCCCGGTAGGTCAGGCCGGCCGGGCTGCGGCGACTGCGCGCCTCGGCCCGGCCCGGTGTCAGCAGCGCCCCCGCCGCACCCGACGCCGTTACGGCCCCCACGGCCCCCGCCCCCGCCAGAAAACGCGCCCGGCTGATTCCCTTGCTCCGCACTGTGTCTCCCCCTGGTGTCCGGGCCCGCTGTCTGCGACCCATCACCAGTTTCGGGAGCCTCGGCCCGCCCTGTCGTCGGCCAAAGGTCTGTGCGTCTGCGACTTAAGTCGCAGTTGCACAGACCAAAGCGCAGTCGGCTAGCCCTTCAGCGACGCGATGTCGATCACGAACCGGTACCGCACATCGCTGCTCACGACCCGCTCGTAGGCCTCGTTGATCTGGTCAGCGGTGATCACCTCGATCTCCGCACCGAAGCCGTGCCCGGCGCAGAAGTCCAGCATCTCCTGCGTCTGCCGGATGCCGCCGATCTTCGAGCCCGCCATCGACTTACGGCCCATGATCAGCGAGAACTGGTGGAAGGAGCTCGGGAACTCCGGGCCGCCCACGTGCACCATCGTGCCGTCCCGCTTCAGCAGCGAGAGGTACGCGTCCAGCGGGATGTTCGCCGAGACCGTGTTGATGATGAGGTCGAAGGAGCCGGCCAGCTCGGCGAAAGTCGACTCGTCGCTCGTCGCGTAGAAGTGGTCGGCGCCCAGGCGCAGGCCGTCGTCCTTCTTGCGGAGGGACTGGGACAGGACGGTGACCTCCGCGCCCATGGCGTGGGCGATCTTCACGCCCATGTGGCCGAGGCCGCCGAGGCCCACGATGGCGACCTTCTTGCCGGGACCGGCGTTCCAGTGGTCCAGGGGCGAGTAGAGGGTGATGCCGGCGCACAGCAGCGGGGCGGCGACATCGAGGGAGAGGCCGTCGGGGATGCGCACCGCGTAGTTCTCGTCGACCACGATGTGCGTGCTGTAGCCGCCGTAGGTGGGGGAGCCGTCGTACTCCTTGCCGTTGTACGTCGCCACCTCGCCCTTGAGGCAGAACTGCTCCTCGCCCGCCAGGCAGTTCTCGCACTCGCGGCAGGAGTCGACGAAGCAGCCCACGCCGACCCGGTCGCCGACGGCGTACTTGGTGACGCCGGAGCCGACCTCGGTGACGACGCCCGCTATCTCATGGCCCGGCACCATCGGGAACAGGGCGGTGCCCCACTCCTCACGGGCCTGGTGGATGTCGGAGTGACAGATGCCGGCGTACGCGATCTCGATCAGGATGTCGTGCTCGCCGACCGGGCGGCGCTCGATGGTGGTGCGCTCCAGCGGGGCCTTGGGGGCCGGGGCCGCGTAGGCGGTGACGCTGGTGGTCATATCAGTGATCTCCCTGAGTGGGGTTCTCGGATGTGGGGTTCCGATATACGGAAGGGGTGGGGGGAGGGGACGGGGAAAGGGAAGGGGATGAAGGGGCCGCGGGGCGGTCGGGCGAGGGTGCGGTCCAGTTGGCGAGCAGCCGCAGAGCCTCCTCCGAGGGGGATCCGGGCTCGACCGTGTATATGCACAGCGCCTGGTCGGCATCGCCGGGGAAGGCCACGTTCTCGTAGGACAGCGTCATCTCCCCGACCAGCGGGTGGTGGTAGATCTTGACGCCGTGGGTCTTCTCCCGCACGTTGTGGTCGGCCCACCACGTACGGAACTCCGGGCTCTTGATCGTCAGCTCGCCGACCAGCTCGGTGAGGACCGGGTCATCGGCGTTGCGGCCCGCCTGGAGCCGCAGACCGGCCACCATCTCCGACGCGTAGTTCTCCCACTCGCCATAGAGCTCGCGGGCCGCCGGGTCGAGGAACATGAAGCGGATCATGTTCCGCTCGCGGTACGGCAGCGCGTCGAAGTCGACGATCAGCGCACGGGCCAGCCGGTTGGAGGCCAGCACATCGCTCCTGCGCCCGAGCACGAACGCGGGCGAGACCGCCGCGTCCAGCGTCTGGAGCAGGCGGTACACCCCGGGCCGCACCCGCTGGGGGCGGGGCGGCCGGCGGCGCTGGGCGCGGCGGGGCCGTGGCTTGGCCAGCTCGAAGAGGTACGCACGCTCGGTGTCGTTCAGGCGCAGGGCCCGGGCGACGGCGTCCAGCACCGCCTCCGAGACATTCAGATGGCGGCCCTGTTCCAGCCGCGTGTAGTAGTCCGTGCTCACCCCGGCCAGCTGCGCCAGCTCCTCGCGGCGCAGCCCCGGCACCCGGCGGGGGCCGGAGGTGGTCAGGCTCACGCCCGCGTCCTCAGGGCGCAGCCGAGCCCTGCGGGTGCGCAGGAATTCACTGAGCTCGGTGTTGCGGTCCATGTTTCAAGTATTCGCGGCCCGAGAGGCGTGCGGCCGTGCCAACGTAGGTCTGCTGGACCTAGGGGCGCCGGACCTAGGCAGGCCGGAACCAGTCGGCCGGCCCCCGGCCGGTCCGGGCCCCGCCGGGGCCCCGCGGGGGTACGGCGCGGCCTCGCGGGCGTACGGCGGGGGCGGCTCGTGCGGCGCGGGGTCCGCTCGTACGGCGCGGAGACGTCCGCTTGTGCGGTGGTGGCGCGCTCGCACGGGAGAGTGGTGCCCGCCGATGAGGGCTACGGCCCCCGGGCCGGTCTGATAGACCTTGACAGCGCGCTCCGTGTTGCACTGCGGCTCTTGTACGGCAGACTGCTTGTCGCCCCCCACCGCGACGCACCTCACAGGCGCGGCGCAGCACAGCACGGCCGAGCAGATACGGGACATCGGAGATCATGAGCGCCCCTACCTCAGGATCCGCGGACGGCACCTCCATTCCTGGCTTTTATCCGGATCCGTCCATCCCCAACTACATCCGTTACTGGAACGGCGCCGCCTGGGTGCCCGGCACCAGCCGGCCCGCGCCGGGTGTGGGCGAGGCCATGCCCGCCCCGCCGCCCGGGGTGACCTACACGCACGTCACCGCGCCCCTGCCGGACGAGACCGGCCCCATGTATCTGGACGAGGAGCCTCCGCCCGCCGGGGACAGCGGCCGGGCGGCGCTGCCCGAGCTGCGTCCGCGCGGCGAGATGGACGTACGAGGGGACGGGCGGCCGGAGGTGCGGCCCGACGCGCGGAGCGGGCAGGGGCCCGAGCCGGTGCCGCCGTTCCCGGGCGTGGGCGGCGCGACTCCGGCCGCCATGGACTGGAACGACCCGCAGCGGCTGCACGGCACCCGGCCGGAGCCCGCGTCGGCCTGGCAGGCGGACGCGTCCCGGCAGTCCGGCTTCGGCGGCGAACAGGACCGCCGCGTCTCCTGGGGCTCGGACCCGGCCGAGGCCGGGGCGGGACCCCGGGGCTCGGGGCCTGGCGGGCCCGCCAGGCCGGGGGTGCCCGATCCGCGCCGGGCCGTCAGCGGTCCGGGTGGTGACAGTGGCCCCGGCGGTGCCGGCGGTGCCGAACCGCCCGCGTCCGCGCAGGCCCTGCCGCCCGCCCGGCGGGCCCCGGAGCTGCCCCCGGCGGAGCCGCCGGGCCCGGAGGACACGCCCGGTGGTGGGCGTACGACCGGCGGGGACGGCACGATCTCCATCCGCGCGGTCCGGCCCGGCCAGGCCGGACCGGGTGCGGGCGGCGGCGCGCCCACGCGCGACGAGGGCACCATGACGATCCGTGCTCTCGGGCGCGGTGCCCCGAAGCAGGGCGGTGGTGCGGCGAACCCCGCGCAGCCCGGTGGGCAGCCCGGTGGGGCCGCTCCCGCCGCTCCCGCGCAGGGCCCGGGTGCGCTGCCCCCACAAGGTGGCGTCGTGCTCCCCGGTGGCGCTCCCGCGCAGGGCCCGGGCGGGGTCCCCGGCGGCGGCGTCCCCGTTCAGGGCGGCGCGCCCGCGGCCCGGCACCAGCCGCAGCCGCAGGCCCACCCTCAGCCCCAGCCCCAGCCCCAGCCGCAGCCGCAGGCCCACCCGCAGCCGCAGCCGCAGCCCCAGCCAGGGTGGCAGCAGCAGGTGCGGCAGCTCGCGCAGCAGCCCGCGCCTGGCGCCGCCCCGCCCCCCGGGGCGCAGGGCGGTGCGCCGGAGGGCGTCATTCCGTGGAAGCCCCCCGTCGACAACCCCTTCCAGCGGGCCGCCCAGGCCCAGGGGCGGCCCGCCGCCCTCGGCCGTCGCCTCCTGGCCCGGATCATCGACTCCGCCGTACTCCTCGGTGTCGTCGGCGCGGCCGCGTATCCGCTGTGGACCAAGGCGAGCGACCACTTCGACGAGAAGGTGGAGCGCGCCAAGCTGACCGGCGAGACCGTCACCGTCTACTGGCTGGACGGCACGACGGGCGTCTACCTCGGGGTGGTGCTCGGCCTGCTGCTCGTGGTCGGGCTGATCTACGAGGCGCTGCCGACCGCCAAGTGGGGTGCCACGCTGGGCAAGAAGCTGTGCGGGGTGCGGGTCCTGGACATCGAGGGGCACGACAGCCCCTCGTTCGGCGCCGCGCTGCGCCGCTGGCTGGTGTACGGGGTGCTCTGGCTGCTGGTGATCGGGGTCTTCAACGTGCTGTGGTGCCTGTTCGACCGCCCATGGCGGCAGTGCTGGCACGACAAGGCGGCGCGCACCTTCGTGGCGGGGCGCGGCTGAGCGGCCCCGCGTCGGTGTACGGGCCCGGGTCGGTTACCGAGGTCACGGGGCGCTGACTCGTACGGTCCATCCCGCTCGCCCGAACGGAGCGCGCCGGATGCGGCGGTCCCGGCTCCGGGGTCGACTCGGGCCATGAGCACCGACCAGCCGACGCCGGAGCCCGACGAGCCCCGGCCCAATGAGCCCCGGCCGAGCGAGCCGGGGCCAAGTCAGCCGGGGCCAAGTCAGCCGGGGCCAGGTCAGCAGGGGCCGGAGCAGGCACGGCCGGATCAGCCGGGCCCGAGCGAACAGGGTCTGGGCGAGCCGGGGCCGGGCGAGCCGGGTCCGAGCGAGCCGGGGCCGGGCCAGGCTGGGGCGGGCGAGCAGCCGGAGGGCGAGTCGTTCGCCAAGCAGCAGCCGCCGCCCTCGTACGGCTCGCCCTACGGCGACGCGTACGGCGGTGCTCACGGCAGCGCCGACCCGCTCGCGGGCATGCCCCCGCTCGCGAACCGCGGCCGTCGCCTCGTCGCCCGGATCATCGACGCGCTGATCGTGGGCATCCCGGTCGGGCTGGTCCTGGCCGTGCTGGTGGGCGATTACGACCCGGTGAACAACAACGACGAGGCGACCGTCATGACGATCGTCTACGCCCTCGTCTACTTCGTCTATGAGGGGCTGATGCTGACCAAGTACGGCCAGACGGTGGGCAAGAAGGTCATGAAGATCCGCGTCGCGATGCTGGAGAACGGGGAGATCCCGGCCGGCCAGCCGGGTTGGCTGCGCGCCGGTACGTACTCCCTGCCGGAGATCGTGCCGTGCTGCGGCTTCATCTTCTGGCTGATCAATGTGTTGTGGTGCACCTGGGACCGGCCGTACCACCAGTGTCTGCACGACAAGGTCGCCAAGACGGTCGTCGTCTCCGTGCCCTCCTGAGCCACCGTCCCCGCGATCCATCGCCCCGAGCTATCCGCCGTCCGTGGCCTGCTGGTGTAATCGGGGCATGAGCCCCGACCAGCTGTCGTATCCGCAGTACAACCGCCCCGTAGGAATGCCGCCGCCGGCGACCCCCGGCCAGCGCTTCGTCGCCCGGCTGGTCGACACCCTGATCCTCGGCGCCATCTGGACCGTGGCGCTCGCCGCGACCGGCGCGCTCAAGTACTCCATGGACAACCCCGGCGAGCAGGACATCGGCAAGGTGACCCTCGCGCTGGTGATCACCATGGCGGTCTACTTCGTATACGAAGGCGTGATGCTGGCCCGCAGCGGTCAGACGCTGGGCAAGAAGGCGCTGCGCATCCGGGTGGCGATGCTGGCGGACGGGGATGTCCCGGGCCGCCAGGGCTGGGTGCGGGCCGTGGTGTACGTGCTGCCGGGGATGTTGATCCCGCTGCTGGTGGGCACGCTGTTCTGGCTGCTCAACGTTCTGTGGTGCACCTGGGATCAGCCGCTGCGCCAGTGTCTGCACGACAAGGCGGCCAAAACCGTGGTGGTGGCGGCCTAGCAATACCGGCCGTCGCCGCGCGACGTCAGCCGTGCAGCGAGTGCTCGCTGACCCGCGGCTCCACGGGCTCGGCGTGGGCGTGTGCGGGGGTCCGCGGCGCGGGTACCGGCACCGTGCGGTTCGTCCGCGCTGTCGCCGCGCGGCCGGCGCGCGGGGTGCCGGGCATCGGCACCGTGAGGGCGACGAGGAGCCCCAGCGCCAGCCCGGCCACGGCGATCACCGTGACCCCGAGACCCGAACGCGACTGGGACAGCAGCAGCATGGCGAAAGTCGACAAGACGACGGTGGCCGAACCGTAGGCGAACTGGGCAGGAGTCGGACGCGGCATGGCTGGATCCGTCCTCGAGGCAACGACTATGCGGGGGGCATGAGTCATACGGGTGTGCACCGGCAAAATGACTCTACGGTGCTGAATGCCCGAGGAGGAACGCGAGTAAGCGTGACCTGACCCACGACGCCGTTGCATGGGGGGCGCACGGGCGCACGGGGCCCTACGACGTTTCAACTGGTGAGACGGCCAAGCCGGTTGGCGTCCGAAATGCGGTAGGGGTGGGCCGGGAAACGTACTTGTCTCGTCTGCCCAAGTCAAGGGCTGTCTTTTCTCCTGCCTCTCCGGTCAAATGTCCCGCACTGGTTTCACTGGGGAGGACTGGAGAAGAGTGAGCAGCCAACGGAGGGCCGTGAGATCGGCCGCCATCGCCACCGTCGTTGCCGCGCTCGGCGCGGCGGCCCTGTCGACCGGAGCGGCCCAGGCGAACGACGGTTCGTCTACGCGCGTGGAACGCCACGACCCCGCGCCCGCGAAGACCGACGTCGAGCACGACCTGGCCGGGCCTTACAGCAAGCAGCAGGAGGCGCAGCGGCAAGAGGCGCTGCAACAGGTGATATCCGGGGACGCGAAGGCGGACCGGCGCGGCGCGTCCCAGGTGGTGAAGCTCGGCAAGGGGAAGTACGTCGAGCTGGCCCGGGAGAAGACCGACAAGATCTTCACCATCCTGGTCGAGTTCGGCGACAAGGTCGACGACACCACCATGTACGACCCGGACGGCCCGGACGGCCCCGAGCCGCCGGTGAAGAAGTACGGCGGCGAGCCGGGCCCGGCGCACAACACGATCGCCGAGCCGGACCGTGCCAACGACAACAGCACGGCCTGGCAGAAGGACTACAACCGCGAGCACTTCCAGGACCTCTACTTCTCCGACGAAAAGGGGAAGGAGTCGCTGAAGAAGTACTACGAGAAGCAGTCCTCGGGCCGCTACTCGGTGGACGGCGAGGTCTCCGACTGGGTCAAGGTCGACTGGAACGAGGCCCGGTACGGCTCCAACTACTGCGGCGACACCAACTGCGCCAACGCCTGGGACCTGATCCGCGACGGCGTGAACCAGTGGGCCAAGGACCAGAAGGCCGCCGGCCGCAGCGACGACGAGATCAAGGCGGACCTGGCGAAGTACGACCAGTGGGACCGCTACGACTACGACAACGACGGCAACTTCAACGAGCCCGACGGCTACATCGACCACTTCCAGATCGTCCACGCCGGTGAGGACGAGTCGGCGGGCGGCGGCGCCCAGGGCACGGACGCGATCTGGGCCCACCGCTGGTACGCGTACGGCACCGACGCGGGGCGCACCGGCCCCGGGGAGAACAAGGCCGGCGGCGCGCAGATCGGCGACACCGGCATCTGGGTCGGCGACTACACCATGCAGCCGGAGAACGGCGGGCTGGGCGTCTTCGCCCATGAGTACGGTCACGACCTGGGCCTGCCGGACGAGTACGACACCACCGGCAGGGGCGAGTCGTCGGTCGCCTTCTGGTCGCTGATGTCCTCCGGCTCCTGGCTGGGCACCGGCGAGGACGCCATCGGCGATCTGCCGGGCGACATGAGCGCCTGGGACAAGCTCCAGCTCGGCTGGCTGGACTACGACACGGCCAAGGCCGCGACGAAGTCCCGGCACACCCTCGGGGTGGCCGAGTACAACACCAAGAACCCGCAGGCGCTGGTGGTCCAGCTGCCCGACAAGGCCGTCACCACCGAGGTCGTGCAGCCCGCCGAGGGCTCCAAGCAGTGGTGGAGCGGCATGGGCGACGACCTCAAGAACACCCTGACCCGGTCGGTCGACCTGACCGGCAAGTCCAAGGCGAGCCTGGACCTTCAGGGTTGGTGGGAGATCGAGGACAACTACGACTACCTCTACACCGAGGTGTCCACGGACGGCGGCGCCAACTGGACGCCGGTGGACGGCACGGCGGACGGCAAGTCCATCCCGCGCGACGCCGGCGACAAGCCCGCGCTGACCGGGACCTCGGGCGCGTACAAGAAGCTCTCCTTCCCGCTCGACGCCTACGCGGGCAAGAAGATCGATCTGCGCTTCCGCTACCAGACGGACGGCGGCGTGGCCGGGACGGGCTTCGCGGCCGACGCGATCACCCTGACGGCGGACGGCGCGCCGGTGCTCACCGACGGCGCCGAGGGCGACGACAACGGCTGGACCGCGAACGGCTTCTCGCGCATCGGGGCGTCCTTCTCCAAGGACTACCCGCAGTACTACATCGCGGAGAACCGCCAGTACGTGTCGTACGACAAGACGCTCAAGGTCGGCCCGTACAACTTCGGCTGGCTCAACAGCCGGCCCGACTGGGTCGAGCACTTCCCCTACCAGAACGGCCTGCTGATCTGGCAGTGGGACACCTCGCAGCCGGACAACAACGTCGGCGTGCACGCCGGTTCCGGCCGGATCCTGCCGGTCGACGCGCACGCCACCCCGCACACCTGGGCGGACGGCACGCTGATGCGCAACCGGATCCAGGCGTACGACTCGCCCTTCAGCCGGTACCCGACGGACGGCTTCACGCTCCACAAGAACGGCGTCGCGACGAAGGTTCCGGCAAAGCGGGGCACACCGGTCTTCGATGACCGTAAGGGTACGTACTGGTACGAGTCGAATCCGACGGGTGGGGTGCGCGTTGCTGACACCAACACCAAGATCAGCATCCTGAAGGAGCTCCCGGGCGCCTCCACGCTGACCGTCCAGGTCTCCCCGTCCACCAGATAGATCAATAGATCTGCCATCGTCGCAGGTCAGAGCGGCATCGGCCGTCGCCCCCTAGCGGGCGGCGGCCGTTCGCGTTTAGATGCCCCTAGACCTTTCTTGCTGACACGACGTCTCACGGGGGACATGGACACATGGCCGACGGAGGATTCACCAAGCTGCCGGGAGGCAGCGTGGTCGTGGCACTGACCCTGCCGCGACCGCTGGGCGAGGGCGGCGTACGGGTGCTCGTACACGCCGCGAACCGCCAGCGCGCCCTGACCAGGCTGCGCAATCTCGGACTGCGGGCGGTGTACCTGCGGGGGAACAGCGCGCCGCCGACACCGGACGAGGTGACGGCGGTGCTGCACCATCCGGACGGCCTGGTGTGGCGTACGGCGCCGTACGGGGTGGGGGAGCTGTGGCACCCCATCGCGGCGCTGCTGCGGCCGCCCGCGACGGCATAGCCCGGACGGGTCAGTCGGGGTCAGACCACCGGCTTGCCCGAGAGCTCCACGCCCGCCTCCCGGAGCTCCTCCAGGGCCCGCTCCGTGGTCGGCTGGGCGACCCCGGCGGTCAGATCCAGCAGGACGTGCGTCGTGAACCCCTCACGGCGCGCGTCCAGGGCCGTGGCCCGCACACAGTGGTCCGTGGCGATGCCGACCACGTCCACCTCGGTCACCCCGCGCTCGTGCAGCCACCGCGCCAGCGGCATGCCGTTCTCGTCGGCGCCCTCGAAGCCGCTGTACGCCGCCTCGTACGCGCCCTTGTCGAAGACCGCGTCGATGGCCCCGGAGGCCACGGCGGGCGCGAAGTTCGGGTGGAAGCCGCTGCCCTCGGTGCCCGCCACGCAGTGCGGCGGCCAGCTGCGCACGTAATCGGGATTGTCGGAGAAATGGTCCCCGGGGTCGATGTGGTGGTCCCGGGTGGCGACGACATGGCGGTAACCGGGCGTCGCCTCCCCGATGAGATCCGTAATGGCGGCGGCGACATCCGCGCCGCCCTGGACCGCGAGGCTGCCCCCCTCGCAGAAGTCGTTCTGGACGTCGACGACGATCAGTGCCCGGTGCATGGCGTGCGCCTTCCGGCTGGGATCAGATGAGGACCGGTAAGCGACTCGGCCCGAAGCGGTTTGGTGTGCTAGTGGTCTGCCGGCTGCTGTGGATGTAACCGAGGGTAGAGACTCGGCCTGGTTTGCGGGAGTGGGCGGGGGGCGGCCATCGGGCCGGTGGGATCGTGCTCCGGCACGATACGGCGGCCGGGCGCGAGGCCAGGCGCACGCGCCGCATCGGCCGGTGTGCACGCCGTCTCCGCGCGCCGCGTTGCGCCCTGCCGTGCGCCCTGCCCGGGCGCGGCATCAGGGCCCCGCGCAGGGCCGTCTCCGGCCGCGCCGCCCCGGTTCCCCGGCGGGGGTCCCCGGGGTCACCCCATCGCGTACTCCGTCGGGATGACCGGCTCGCCGCGCGACAGCTGGGTCGCCGACATCGGCAGCCCCGCCCGCGCCGCCACGTGCCGGTCCCGCGCCGCGTCCAGCGGCTCGCGGGCCACGACCTCGCCCTCGCGCACCAGCTCGGCCAGCAGCTGCCGGTCCGCGAGCCCCGGCGGGACCGGGCCGCTGCCGACCACCTCGGCCTCGGCCATGCCGTCCGCGTCCAGCCGCCGGGCGGCCCACTTGCGGCCGCCGACCGAGGTCTTGGAGCCCATGGACTTCTTCGCCACGGGGCGCAGCGGCGCCCCCGGGGCGTCGGATTCGGCCCGGGCGACCAGCTTGTAGACCATCGAGCAGGTCGGGTGCCCGCTGCCGGTGACCAGCTGGGTGCCGACCCCGTACGCGTCCACGGGCGCGGCCGCGAGCGAGGCGATGGCGTACTCGTCGAGGTCGCTGGTGACCACGATCTTGGTGTTCTTGGCGCCGAACTCGTCGAGCTGATGGCGCACCCGGTGGGCGAGGAGCAGCAGGTCCCCGGAGTCGATCCGGACCGCGCCCAGCTCGGTGCCCGCGACCTCGACGGCGGTGCGCACCGCCTCGGCGACGTCGAAGGTGTCGACCAGGAGGGTGGTGGCGCTGCCGAGGGAGGCGACCTGTGCGGTGAAGGCGTCCCGCTCGGAGTCGTGCAGCAGGGTGAAGGCGTGCGCGCTGGTGCCCACGGTCGGGATCTTGTAGCGGAACCCGGCGGCCAGATCGGAGGTGGAGGCGAAGCCTCCGACGTACGCGGCGCGGGCCGAGGCGACGGCGGACAGCTCGTGGGTGCGGCGCGCGCCCATCTCGATCAGCGGCCGGCCGCCCGCGGCCACGGACATCCGGGAGGCCGCGGCGGCGACCGCGGAGTCGTGGTTGAGGATGGAGAGGATCACCGTCTCCAGCAGGACGGCCTCGCCGAAGCTGCCCTCGACGCGCATGATCGGCGAGCCGGGGAAGTAGACCTCGCCCTCCGGGTAGCCCCAGATGTCGCCGCGGAAGCGGTAGCCGGCCAGCCATTCCAGCGTCGGTTCGTCCACGATCCGCTGGTCGGCGAGGAAGTCCAGGACGTCGCTGTCGAAGCGGAAGTTCTCCACGGCGTCCAGCACCCGGCCGGTGCCGCCGACCACGCCGTACCGCCGTCCCTCGGGGAGGCGGCGGGTGAAGACCTCGAAGACCGAGCGGCGGTCGGCGGTGCCGGCGCGCAGTGCGGCCTGGAGCATGGTCAGTTCGTACCGGTCGGTGAACAGCGCTGTCGATGGCACGTCCACCGGCAGCCCGAGGTGAGCGGTGTTCATGGAGGATGATGCTACCTCCGATACTCGTCAGAGTGACGATTTCTGGTGCCGGACGAGGTGCCGGTTCGGAGGGGGTGTTTATGCGACGGGCCATGCCGGGTGGCAGCATGGGGGGTGTGAGTGCGACACCGGTGGAGATCGAACGGCCCCAGTCCAGCGAGGCGCCTTCGGCGGTACCCGAACCTGACGTTCCGTGGGTCACGGTGGTGCACAACGATCCGGTCAACCTCATGAGCTATGTCACGTATGTCTTTCAGACGTACTTCGGCTATTCGAAGGACAAGGCGCACCGACTGATGCTGGACGTCCACCACAAGGGCCGCGCGATCGTCTCGAGCGGCACCCGCGAGGAGATGGAGCGCGACGTGCAGGCGATGCACGGGTACGGCCTGTGGGCGACTCTCCAGCAGGACCGCTGATGGCGGGGCACTTCGAGCCGCTGCCCGGCGGCGGGGCCACGGTGGCCCTGGACGAGGTGGAGATCTCCATCCTGCGCAGCCTGGCCGTTCAGCTGCTGGAGCTGATCGGGCCCGGCACGGAGCCGGTGGAGGGGCGCGACCCGCTGGACGCGCTGTTCGCCGACGGGCCCACCAAGCCGCCCGCGGACCCGGCGCTCGCCCGGCTGTTCCCGGACGCGTACGGCGGTCCCGGGCAGAAGCGGGGGGCCGACGAGGAGGCCGCGGCGCTGGACGCCTCGGCCGAGTTCCGCCGCTACACCGAGAACGACCTGCGGGCCCGTAAGCGCGAGGACGCCCTGGCGGTGGTGCGCGGCCTGGACGCCCTCGAGGGCTCCGGGGCGGGGGCGGAGGCCGAGGGGGGTGAGGCGGAGGCCGGCGTGCTGGAGCTCTCGCCCGAGCAGTCCCGGCAGTGGCTCGGCGCCCTGAACGACCTGCGGCTGGCCATCGGCACCCGGCTGGAGGTCACCGATGAGGACGACGGCGGTGAAATGCTCAAGCTTCCGGACTCCGATCCGCGTAAACCCATGGTGATGGCGTATTTCTGGCTCGGCGGCCTCCAGGAGACCCTCGTCGAAACGCTGATGCCCTGATCACTGCGTGTTCGTTTAGAGGATGCTCAAGTCCGGATAACGATCGCGTCACCAAGGCGGGGGCCTTTGCCGTCTGAGGTCCTATTTGCCCGCTTCTTCCTGTGGTGTACCGCACATCTACCCGTGTCGATCAGTGTTGCCGCCGTGATAAATCTTCACGATCGCCAGCCCCCCACAGGAAGAAAGGCGTACAAACCATGACCTCAGTGCGGGTCGATCGGCCTGGAGACGACGCTGTCGGCGATGGGGCCGCGGGTACCACTTCCGAAGAGGGTTACGAGCGGGGCCTGGGCAGCCGCCAGGTCCAGATGATCGCCATCGGCGGCGCCATCGGCGTCGGGCTCTTCATGAAGGCCGGGGCGAACATCGCCAAGGCCGGGCCCAGCATCATCCTCATGTACGCGCTCGCCGGCGTGGTCATCTTCTTCATCATGCGGGCGCTCGGCGAGCTGCTCCTCTACCGGCCGGTCACCGGATCCTTCTCGGAGTACGCCCGGGAGTTCCTCGGCCCGTTCTTCGGCTTTGTCACCGGCTGGACGTACTGGCTGATGTGGGTGGTCACCGGCATGGCCGAGCTCACCGCGGCCGCCATCTACATCCACTTCTGGTTCCCGTCGATCCCGCAGTGGGTCAGCGCGCTGGTCTTCCTGGTGGTGCTGTTCGGGGTCAACCTGATCTCGGTGAAGATCTTCGGCGAGGTCGAGTTCTGGTTCTCGATGGTCAAGGTCACCGCCATCATCGGCATGATCGTCATCGGTCTCGGCGTACTCACCCTCGGCTTCTCCGACGCCGGTGACACCGCCTCCGTCTCCAACCTCTGGTCGCACGGCGGCATCTTCCCGAACGGCATCGGCGACAGCCTCATGACCCTCCAGGGCGTCATGTTCGCCTACATCGCCGTCGAACTGGTCGGCGTCACCGCGGGCGAGTCCGAGAACCCCGAGAAGACCCTGCCCAAGGCGATCAACACCCTGCCCTGGCGCATCCTCATCTTCTATGTGGGTGCCCTGCTGGTCCTGCTCGCCGTGGTCAAGTGGACCGAGTTCTCGGCGGACGAGAGCCCCTTCGTCCACGCCTTCTCGGTGATCGGCATCCCCTTCGCCGCGGGCATCGTCAACTTCGTCGTGCTCACCGCGGCCCTGTCGTCCTGCAACTCCGGCATGTACTCGACCGGCCGGATGCTGCGCGACCTGGCCTCCAACGGCGAGGCCCCGAAGGCGTTCGGCAAGCTCAACGCCCGCAAGACCCCGGCCATCGGCATCACCCTGTCCGTCGCCCTCATGGGCGTCGGCGTGGTCCTGAACTACCTGGTCCCGGAGAAGGCCTTCGGGTACGTCACCTCGGTCGCCACCGCCGCGGGCATCTGGTCCTGGGCGATGATCCTGGTCAGCCACATCCGCTACCGCGGCGCGGTGCGCGCCGGACGGCTGAGGGCCTCGTCCTTCCCGGCCCCCGGCGGCGCGGTCTTCAGCTGGGTCGCGCTGATCTTCCTGCTCTTCGTCACCTGCCTCGTCGCCTACGACAAGGACGCCCGGATCTCGCTGTACGTCGGCGCCGTCTGGGCCGTGTGCCTGGCCGTCGGCTGGGCGGTCCTGAAGAACCGCGACCCGCGGGCGGCCGACGCCGCCCCGGAGCCGGAGCGCCTGGCGCAGTAGCGAACGGGCCTCGCGACGTAGCGGCGGGCCTCGTCTCGGCAGACGGGCTCCGGATCTCACGGTCCGGAGCCCGTCTTATTCTTTGGCCATGCTGACCATCACGCAGGCCCTCCATGACCAGATCGTCGCGCACGCCCGCGCCGACCACCCCGACGAGGCCTGCGGCGTGATCGCCGGTCCGGCCGGCAGCGGCCGCCCCGAGCGGTTCATCCCGATGCTCAACGCGGCCCGCTCGCCCACCTTCTACGAGTTCGACTCGACCGACCTGCTCAAGCTCTACCGCGAGATGGACGACCGGGACGAGGAACCCGTGGTCATCTATCACTCGCACACCGCCACCGAGGCCTACCCCTCCCGCACCGACATCTCGTACGCCAACGAGCCCGGCGCGCACTACGTCCTGGTCTCCACCGCCGAGTGCGGCAACGACGAGGGCCCGGTCCAGTTCCGGTCCTTCCGGATCGTGGACGGCGAGGTGACCGAGGAGGAGGTCAAGGTCGTCGAGGCCTACTGAGGCGGCCCCATATCTCGCATCGTGGTCGGTGGCCGCCCGCATCGCGGGACGGCTCTCGGGAAGCGGGAGGGGGAATCGATACGATGACCCCATGGTTGTCGATGATGTGAGCGAGAAGACGCCGGGCATGCTGCTCGTGGCGCGCCTCCACGTCGACCTGTGCCGGCTCGCCAGCGCGATGTGTCCGCGCCCGGCCGCCGCCTGACCGCCGCGGAGTCACGCCCCCGCCCGCGCGCCCGCCGCGCGCACCGACCCTCCCCCCGGACGCCGTCCGGGAGGGCCTGAATCCCGCCCTCCGACAGGAGCCCACACACATGGCCATCGAGGTCCGCATCCCGACCATCCTCCGCACCTACACCGACGGCCAGAAGGCGGTCGAGGGCAGCGGGAACACGATCGCCGAGCTCTTCGCCGACCTCGAGACCCGGCACACCGGCATCCAGGAGCGCCTGCTCCAGAACGGTGAGCTGCGCCGCTTCGTCAACGTCTACCTGAACGACGAGGATGTGCGCTTCCTCGACGGCATCACCACCAAGCTCTCCGACGGCGACAGCGTGACGATCCTCCCGGCGGTCGCGGGCGGCGGGGTCTGATGCGGTACGACAGCCCTCTGGCAGCGGTCGGCAATACGCCGCTCGTCAGGCTGCCGAGGCTCTCGCCCTCCGCCGACGTCCGCATCTGGGCGAAGCTGGAGGACCGCAACCCGACCGGCTCGATCAAGGACCGCCCCGCGCTCCACATGATCGAACAGGCCGAGAAGGACGGCCGGCTGGCACCGGGCTGCACCATCCTGGAACCGACCTCCGGCAACACCGGCATCTCGCTGGCCATGGCGGCCAAGCTCAAGGGCTACCGCATCGTGTGCGTCATGCCGGAGAACACCAGCGAGGAGCGGCGCCAGCTGCTCGCCATGTGGGGCGCGGAGATCATCTCCTCGCCCGCCGCCGGGGGTTCCAACACGGCCGTGCGGGTCGCCAAGGAGCTCAGCGCCGAGCACCCGGACTGGGTGATGCTCTACCAGTACGGCAACGCCGACAACGCGGGCGCCCACTACGCCACCACCGGCCCGGAGATCCTGGCCGACCTGCCGTCGGTCACCCACTTCGTCGCCGGGCTCGGCACCACCGGGACCCTGATGGGCGTCGGCCGCTATCTGCGCGAGCACATCCCCGGAATCCAGATCGTGGCCGCCGAGCCCCGCTATGACGACGTCGTCTACGGCCTGCGCAACCTCGACGAGGGCTTCGTACCCGAGCTCTACGACGAGTCCGTGCTGACCACCCGCTTCTCGGTCGGCTCCGAGGACGCGGTGGCGCGCACCCGGCAACTCCTCGCCGAGGAGGGCATCTTCGCGGGCGTCTCGACGGGGGCCGCGCTGCACGCCGCGCTCGGCGTCGCCCGCAAGGCGGTGCAGGCGGGCGAGAGCGCCGATGTGGTCTTCGTCGTCGCCGACGGCGGCTGGAAGTATCTGTCGACGGGCGTCTACACCGCCGCCACGACCGAGGAGGCCATCGAGACGCTGCACGGCCAGCTCTGGGCGTAGCCCGCGGCCGCAATCGGGGGGCTGGGGCTGTGGGGGCGGGTGGATCGGACCGGGACCGCCGGGAAGCCAGTTCCCGGCCGTCCTGGTGATTCCGCCCACAACGTGGGCCTGTGGAGGAGCGACCAGGGCTTTAGCGCCTTACGCTCGTGGGCACCGCATGACCCCTGCACCCGCCCATGACCTTCGGCATGGGGACCCCCCGAGGAGGTTCCTGCTTCATGAAGCTCACCGTCGTCGGATGCTCAGGGTCGTTCCCGTCCGCGGAATCGGCCTGCTCGAGCTACCTCGTAGAGGCCGACGGCTACCGGCTGCTGCTCGACATGGGCAATGGCGCCCTCGGCGAGCTCCAGCGCCACTGCGGTCTCTACGACCTCGACTCCGTATTCCTCTCCCATCTGCACCCCGATCACTGCATCGACATGTGCGCGTACTTCGTCGCCCGCTACTACCGGCACGACGGCGGACGCGCCGAGGCGATCCCGGTCTACGGACCCGAGGGCACCGAGCGCCGGCTCGTCCGGGCCTACGAGGACGTGCCCGACGAGAAGTCCATGCAGGAGGTCTTCGACTTCCGCACGCTGACCCCGGGCACCTTCACCCTCGGCCCCTTCACCATCCGCACCGCCCGGGTCTGCCACCCCGTGGAGGCGTTCGGCTTCCGCATCGAGCACGGCGGACGGTCACTGGTCTACTCCGGCGACACCGGCCCCTGCGAGGCGCTGGTGGAGCTCGCCCGGGGCGCCGACCTGTTCCTGTGCGAGGCCGCGTTCACCCACGGCAAGGAAGACATCCCCGAGCTGCATCTCAACGGGCGGCAGGCGGGGGAGCACGCGCGGCGCGCCGGGGTCGGCACCCTGGTGCTGACGCACATCCCGCCGTGGACGGACCCCCAGATCAACCAGCGGGACGCGCAGGCGGTCTTCGGCGGACCGGTCGAGCTGGCGAAGGCCGGCGCGGTCTACGAGCTTTGAGGCGGCGGCCACCCCGGGCGGCGGCCCCGTACGCGCATGAGGCCCCCGGAACCGCGGTCGGTTCCGGGGGCCTCGGCCACGTACGGGGCGCGGGCTACGCCTTGGTGAGGTCCTCGACCTCCTCCTCGGGCTCCCGGCCCGGGGTGGGGAGGTCGAACTTGACGATCGCGAAGCGGAAGATCACGTAGTAGACCGCCGCGAAGGCCAGCCCGATCGGGATGATCAGCCATGGCTTGGTGGCCTGGGTCCAGTTGAGCGCGTAGTCGATGAAGCCCGCGGAGAAGTTGAAGCCCGCGTGCACGCCCAGGGCCCAGGTGATCGCCATGGACGCGGCGGTCAGCAGCGCGTGGATCACGTACAGCAGCGGCGCGATGAACATGAACGAGAACTCGATCGGCTCGGTCACCCCGGTGACGAACGAGGTCAGCGCCAGCGAGACCATCATGCCCAGCACGGCCTTGCGGCGCTCGGGGCGCGCGGTGTGGGCCATGGCCAGGGCGGCGGCCGGCAGACCGAACATCATGATCGGGAAGAAGCCGGACATGAACATTCCGGCGGTCGGGTCGCCCGCCAGGAAGCGGTTGTAGTCGCCGTGCACGACCTGGCCGGCCGCGTTGGTGAAGTCGCCGAGCTGGAACCAGGCCACGGTGTTCACGAACTGGTGCATGCCAATGGGGATCAGCGCGCGGTTGACCGCGCCGAACAGCGCCGAGCCCGCGGACCCCAGGCCCGTCATCCACTCGCCGAAGTTGCCGATGCCCTCGCCGATCGGCTCCCAGACCAGGCCGAAGAAGACCCCCACCGCGATCCCCACGAAAGCCATGATGATCGGCACCAGGCGACGGCCGTTGAAGAAGCCGAGCCAGTCCACCAGCCGGGTGCGGTGGAAGCGCTGCCACAGCACCGCGGTCAGCAGCCCCATCACGATGCCGCCGAGCACGCCGGGGTCGTTGAACTTGGCCGGGATGTCCTGGCCCTTCTGGATGACCGCGTCGGCGACCGGGAACGCCTCCAGGACCTTGCTGTAGACCAGGAAGCCGACCACGGCGGCCAGCGCGGTGGAGCCGTCCGACTTCCTGGCGAACCCGATGGCCACGCCCACGCAGAACAGCAGCGGCAGTGCGCCGGTGAGCGCGCCGCCCGCGTTGTTGAACACGGCGGCGACCTTGTTCCAGCCGAGGCCGTCAGCGCCGAAGACATCGGGCTGGCCGAGCCGCACCATGATGCCGGCGGCGGGCAGGACCGCGATGGGCAGCTGGAGGCTGCGGCCGACCTTCTGAAGTCCCTGGAACAGACCGGCGCCCCGCTTTTTCGCGGGCGCGGCCGTAGCGGTGGCCGAACTCATCGGATTCCTCCTGGTGAGGCGGGCCCCAGCTACCGCTGGGAGGTCTCCCCGAACGGCCCGCATATGGTCTACACCACAGTGGTGTAGACCTGTTCTAGCACGCAAGGGCGGGATAACGGAATCTATCGTTCCGGTGTGGTCTGAACCACTGGAGGGTGATGCGGTGAGGCCGGAAGTGATCGCGATAATGGTGTAGACCACTGCGCCGTCTCGGGGTGCTTTTCCGGACATGGCCGAGCGAACCGGGACTAAACATGGTTAACGTATGACAACCCGCTCGTCGGTATCGCCCCAGGGCCGAGACAAGCCAAGATCAAGCCGAGACAACAGGAGTGGACATGGCCAGCAAGGCTGAGAAGATCGTCGCCGGGCTCGGCGGTATCGACAACATCATCGAGGTCGAGGGCTGCATCACCCGCCTCCGCACCGAGGTCAAGGACGCCGACCTCGTCGACGAAGCCCTGCTCAAGGCCGCCGGCGCGCACGGCGTGGTGAAGATGGGCACCGCCATCCAGGTCGTCATCGGCACCGACGCGGACCCCGTCGCCGCCGACATCGAAGACCTCATGTGAGTGGCTCGATCGCCCTGAACCCGGCAGAACCGAGCCGAACCGCCCCCGGCGTTGCCGATAGGCTCGCCCCATGTCTCGTATCGACGGCCGCACGCCCGACCAGCTCCGCCCGGTGACCATCGAGCGCGGATGGAGCAAGCACGCCGAGGGCTCCGTCCTCGTCTCCTTCGGCGGCACCCGCGTGCTGTGCACGGCCAGCTTCACCGAGGGCGTGCCGCGCTGGCGCAAGGGCGGCGGCGAGGGCTGGGTCACCGCCGAGTACGCCATGCTGCCGCGCGCCACCAACACCCGCGGCGACCGCGAGTCCGTCCGCGGCAAGATCGGCGGCCGTACGCACGAGATCTCCCGCCTCATCGGCCGCTCGCTGCGCGCCGTCATCGACTTCAAGGCCCTCGGCGAGAACACCGTCGTCCTGGACTGCGACGTCCTCCAGGCCGACGGCGGCACCCGCACCGCGGCCATCACCGGCGCGTATGTGGCCCTCGCCGACGCCATCGCCTGGGGCCAGGGCAAGAAGCTCATCAAGGCCGGCCGCCAGCCGCTGACCGGCACCGTTTCGGCCGTCAGCGTCGGCATCGTCGGCGCCATCCCGCTGCTCGACCTGTGCTACGAGGAGGACGTGCGCGCCGAGACCGACATGAACGTCGTCTGCACGGGCGACGGGCGCTTCGTCGAGGTCCAGGGCACCGCCGAGGGCGAGCCCTTCGCGCGCGAGGAGCTGAACGCGCTGCTGGACCTGGCCGTCGCGGGCTGCGGCGAACTGGCCGGGATCCAGCGCGCGGCGCTCGCCGGCGAGCTGTGAATCCCGCCATTCCGGTGCCGGCAGAACATCAAAAAGCAACCTGCTGACGGCCGGTGGCGTGTAGTCAGGTACGGATACTCGAATACGCGGATGCGGGCGTACGCGACGGCGTGCGCCCGCACCGCCACCAGGGGAGGGGACCCGTCCATGACGCCGCGCCACCACCACCTCGGCCGCTTCGACCGCTACCGCCGTACGACCGCGTTCACCGCTCTCGCCGCCGTCGCCCTCGCCGTGCCGATCACCGTCGGGTGCAGCGCGGTCGACAGGGCCATCGACTGCGCGCAGCTCGCCGTCGACATAACGACCGGCGTGGACAACCTCCAGGACGTGGTGACCGACCCGCAGAACGCCGACAACGTCCTCGACGCCCTCAAGAAGGACATCGACGAGGCCAAGGACAAGACCGGCGACGCGGATGTCGGCAAGGCCGTCGACCACCTCCAGAAGGCCGTGGACAACGTCCAGACCGCCATCGACAAGGGCGAGGACCCCGACCTCAGCCCCGTCAAGGACGCGGCCGACGAGCTGACCAAGGTCTGTACCCCCTGACGGCGCCGTCAGCCGCGACAGCGTCGATAATCGACAGCCATGAAGCGCCTGATCCTCGCCACCCGCAACACGTACAAGATCATCGAGCTGCGCGCCATCCTGGACGACGCCGCACTCGACGTCGAACTCGTGGGCGCCGACGCCTATCCGGAGGTCCCCGACGTCAAGGAGACGGGGGTGACCTTCGCCGAGAACGCCCTCCTCAAGGCCCACGCCCTGGCCCGGGCCACCGGCCACCCCGCCGTCGCCGACGACTCCGGGCTGTGCGTGGACGTCCTCGGCGGCGCCCCCGGCATCTTCTCGGCCCGCTGGTCGGGCCGCCACGGCGACGACCGGGCCAACCTCGACCTGCTGCTCGCCCAGCTCGGCGACGTCCCCGACGAACACCGCGCCGCCCACTTCGAATGCGCCGCCGCCCTCGCCCTCCCCGACGGCACCGAACGCGTCGTCACCGGCCGCCTCCCCGGCACCCTCCGCCGCGAACCCACCGGCGGCGGAGGCTTCGGCTACGACCCGATCCTCCAGCCCGACGGCGAAACCCGCACCTGCGCCGAGCTGACCCCCGAGGAGAAGAACGCGATCAGCCACCGGGGCAAGGCGTTCCGGGCGCTCGCGCCGCTGGTGCGGGATCTGATGGGGTGAGCGACGTCGAAGGGGTGGCTCGCCGGTTCAGCGAGCCACCCCTTCGGCGGTGCGGCCGGTGGGACTCGAACCCACACGGGATTTCTCCCACGGCGGCCTAAGCGCCGCGCGGCTGCCTGATTACGCCACGGCCGCCAGTCGCAGACCATGCTACCGGCCTGGTGACTGTGACGGTATCGGGGTGAGCGCTAGGTGGTGGTGCTCTTCTTCCCACGCCGACACCAGGTGTCGGTAAGGGCATGGCAGTTTGGGCAGAGGTAGCGCAAATTCTCCGCCCGATTGTCGAGCCAGTCGCCGTTGACGTGGTCGATCTGCAGAGTCATCGGCCTGCCCAGCCACTCGCCGGTGTTGCCGCAGGACATGCAGGAGTACGGTACGCCGACCTCTTGGAGTGCCTGATGCAGACGGCGGCGGTTCATGCGCGGCGTCCCTTCCGGGAACAGCCGTAGCACGTCATCGGCTACGGATTTCGGCTTTCCGGCCGGGACTGTGCTCCAGGTCCTCCGCGTGAAGTGGGAAGTGTCGAGCCCTAATTGAACCGCTTGCTGCCGCACCCGTCGGTGATTTGTGTAGTCCGCAGGAAGCCCGAGCAGCCGCATCACCTCGGCGAAACTTCTTGCCCTGAGAACTGCCTCCCGAAGGGACTCTTCCGGGATCGCGAGGCGCGAGTTACGGAAGTGGCTCGTGTCGATGCCTGACTCCTTGAGCATGCGCCCCAACGCCGCCCGTGATCGGCCGTCGTCCGGTACGCCGAGTGCGCGGGCCACACCGCGGATGCTCCGGGCCGACGAGGCGACCGTGCCAAGCTCTTCGGCGGTGAACGGCAAATCCGCCTGTCGGCGGTTAAGGCCAGGGAAGTGGGCGATGTCGATTCCCGCAGCCGCGATACGGCGCCTGATGTGCGACAGCGTGCCAGTCGCTGGAGGAGCGCCGAGCTTGACCGCGACCTCGCGAAGGGTGGTCGACGACGCGACCGCGTCGGCTATTACCTCGTCGGGGAACTTGCGTCGTGGGCTCTGTTGTTGGAAATGACTGGTATCGAGCCCGTACTCGGCCGCCCTGCGCTGAAGGGCACGTCGTCGGCCGCCGCTCACCTTGACGCCGAGGCGGCGCATCAGCTCCGCCCACCCCCTGGACTCGGCGACCGCGGCCGTTAACCGCTCCCGTTCGTAGGGGTCAGGCATCGCCTGTTCGATCCGCATGGCTACCCTCCCTGTACGGCCATACGTAGTGCCATCGCACTGAGTAACGAATGGGCCGCCCAGGAGTTACCCGCGCCGCGTGGGGCTACGAGATGGAGCGGATCGACGGCGCCACGGGGTGGTGACCCCGCGGCGCCGGGACGGGGGCGGGTCAGAGGCCCAGGTCCTTGATGATCTTGGCGACGTGGCCCGTGGCGCGGACGTTGTACAGGGCCCGCTCGACCTTGCCCTGCTCGTCGACGACGACCGTGGAGCGGATCACGCCGGTGACGGTCTTGCCGTACATCTTCTTCTCGCCGAAGGCGCCGTACGCCTGGAGGATCTCCTTGTCGGGGTCGCCGACGAGGGTGACCTTGAGGTTCTCCTTGTCGCGGAACTTCGCCAGCTTCTCGGGCTTGTCCGGGGAGACGCCGACGACGTCGTAGCCGTGCTGGGCGAGGAGGTCGAGGTTGTCGGTGAAGTCGCAGGCCTGCTTGGTGCAGCCGGGGGTGAGGGCGGCCGGGTAGAAGTAGACGATGACCTTGCGGCCGGCGTAGTCGGCGAGCGAGACAGGGTTGCCGTCCGCGTCGGGCAGGGTGAAGGCGGGGGCGGTGTCGCCGGGCTGAAGGCGCTCGCTCATGGTGGGGTCTCCTCGTGGCACGTGCGCGGGGCGCGGGTGTGTACCCACCCGACATTAGCCAGCTCGCCGATCGGGGGTGCTGTGGGGCGCGGGCCAGGGAGAGCTGACAGACTGTCCATCACCGGATCATCGAGATTGACGGAGGCAGCGCGGTGTCGGAGGCCAGGACCCCTGCGCAGATCGAGGCGGACATCGCCCACAGGCGGCAGCAGCTCGCCGCGACGCTCGACGAGATCGGGGAGCGGGTGCACCCCAAGACCATCGTCGGGGACGCGAAGGCGAAGGCGATGTCGGCCGTGGACCGGACGGCGGGGCGGGCGTATGTCTCCGTGAACCGCGCGGTCAGCGGCGTGCGCGCGCAGTTCGTCTCCGAGGAGGGGGCGCCGCGGCTGGAGCGGATCATTCCGGTGGCGCTCGTGGTGGTGGGGCTCGCCGGGCTGTACGCGATGTCATCGCGGCGTCGCCGTTCGTAGCGCAGCGGGCGGCCGAGGGGCGGCCCGGGGGCGGCCCGGGGGCGGTGGGCGAGGCTTTGCCCGTCCTGTGCCTCCGGTGTGCCGCCGGGCCAGGTACGGTCAGGGGCGTGAGTACGAACACGTCCCATGACAAGCTGCCCATCCGGATGCTGCACGACCGGGTGCTGGTCCGAACCGACATCCCGGAGGGCGAGCGGCGCTCGACCGGCGGCATCGTCATTCCGGCGACCGCGGCGGTCGGCAGGCGGCTGGCCTGGGCCGAGGTGGTCGCGGTCGGGCAGAGCGTACGGACCGTGGAGCCGGGCGACCGGGTGCTCTACGACCCGGAGGACCGGGCCGAGGTCGAGGTCCGCGGCGTCGCGTACGTCCTGATGCGGGAGCGCGATCTGCACGCGGTCGCGGCCGAGCGGCTGGAGGGGTCCGAGGACTCCACGGGGCTGTATCTCTGAAAAGCTGCGAGACATGCGCGGAGGGTGGTGACCTCGGTCACCACCCTCCGTGTTTCCGCCTCAGCCGCCCGCCTCCGGGAGCCCGGGGTCGACCGGATCGGTCGTCGGCGGGTCCGCCGTCCCCGGGAGGCCCGTCGGCGGGGTGTACGTCGGCTGGGTGGTCGGGTTCGCCGGCGGGGTGAGGGTCGGCAGGGACGGGTCCGCGGTCGGGTCGGCCGGGAGTGTGGACGGCGGGGCGCTGGTGACCGGCGGGGTGGTGACGGCCGGATCGGTGGTGGCCGGGGGGAGCGGCAGGGTGTCGGCGTCGGTGCCGCCCTCGGGGCGCAGGTCGAACTCGGCCGGGGTGCGCCCCTGGAGCGCGGCGGCGGTGTACGCGGCCCAGATCTCCGTGGGGTAGCCGCCGCCGTTGATGCGGGCCAGGCCGGTCGCCCCGTACAGCGACTTCTGTGTGCCGGTGGCGGAGTCCTGGCCCATCACGGCCACGACCGTCGCCAGGTCCGGGGTGTATCCCGCGAACCAGGCCGCCTTGTCGTCCTCCGCGGTGCCGGTCTTGCCCGCGGCGGGGTGCCCGGCGGCCTGGGCCGCGGTGGCGGTGCCGCCGTCCACCACGCTCTGGAGGACCGTGGTGGTGGAGTCGGCGGCGGCGCGCGTGATGGCCTTGTCGGTCTTGTGCGACGGGAGTTCGAGCTGCTGGCCATCCTTGGTGATCTTCGAGACCAGGCTGTACGGGGTGTGGACGCCGTGGTTGGCGAGGGTCGCGTACGCCTCGGTCATGTCCAGCACGCTGGCCGTGGCCGGGCCGAGCGCGATGGAGGGGGAGGCGGTCAGATCGGGGGTGTCCTTGGGGACGCCGAGGGCGATGGCGGTCTGCTTGACCTTGGCCGGGCCGACGTCCTGCGCCATCTGGGCGTAGACGGAGTTCACCGAGTTGTCGGTGGCCGTGGTGACGTCGATGTCGCCGTAGTCGACGTCGTCCTCGTTGGCCGGGCTGTAGCCGGTGGGCCCGTCGGGCCCGACGACCTCGCGCTTGTTGGTGCCGTCGTAGATCGTGTAGGGGGTGATCTGCTCCCCGGCCTGCGTGGTGGAGCCGTTCTGGAGCGCGGAGGCGAGCACGAGCGGCTTGAACGTGGATCCGACCTGGTAGTCGGTGCGCGTCGCGTTGTTGACGAACTGCTTGGTGTAGTCGATGCCGCCGTAGAGGGCGACCACCTGGCCGGTCTTCGGGGCGATCGAGGCGCCGCCCGCGCGGACGTACGAGTCGACCTTCCGGGAGTCGCCGAGCTTGCTCATCAGCTTCTCGCGCACCGCCTTGACGAACGCGTTCTGCTTCTTCCGGTCGATGGTGGTGGTGATCCGGTAGCCGCCGCGGGCCAGGGTCTGCTCGTCGATGACGCCGTTCTCGGTGAGGTAGGCCTCGACGGCCTCGACCAGATATCCGCGCTGCCCCGACATGCCCGACTGGGCGGTGACCTTGCCGGGGGCCGGGAAGGTCATCCTGTCGCGGGCGGCCTTGGTCAGCCAGTCCTTCTTGACCATGCCGTCCAGGACGTAGTTCCAGCGGGCCAGCGCCCGGTCCTTGTTCTGCGGGTGGGTGACCACGTCGTAGGCGTTGGGGGCGTTGAGCAGGGTCGCGAGGTACGCGCCCTGGCCGAGGTCCAGGTCCTTGGCGTCCTTGCCGTAGTAGGCCTGGGCGGCGGCCTGGATGCCGTAGGCGTTGCGCCCGAAGTAGCTGGTGTTGAGATAGCCCTCGAGGATGTCGTCCTTGCTCACCTCCCGGTCCAGCTTGATCGAGATGAAGAACTCCTTCACCTTGCGGGAGACGGTCTGCTCCTGGTCCAGGTAGTAGTTCTTCACGTACTGCTGGGTGATGGTGGAGCCGGACTGCTTGCCCTTGCCGGTGGCGGTGTTCCAGGCGGCCCGGAGCATCGCCTCGGGGTTGATCGCCGACTCGGCGTAGAAGTCCCGGTCCTCGGCGGCGAGCACCGCGTGCTGGGTGGCCTTGGGCACCTGGCTGAGCGGTACGTTCTCCCGGTTGATCTTGCCCTCGCGGGCGAGCGGGGTGCCGTCGGAGTAGAGGAAGACATTGCTCTGGGCGATGGCGATGTCCTTGGCCGCGGGGATGTCGACGAGCAGATAGCCGGTGACGAGCCCGCCCGCGACGAGGAACACGATCACCAGGAGGCCGCTGACCACCATCCGCCAGGTGGGGAGCGCCCGGCGCCAGCCGGTGCGCTTGGGACGGCCCTTTCTGCCCTTGGTCCGCGCGGACCTGGGGTCGCCCACGCCATGGGGGCTGGTGATGTCCGGGCCGCCCATGCCGCCGTCGATCAGTTGGGGCTCGTCGCTCATGTCCTTTGAGACTCCTCGGCCGCCGTCGAGGGTTGCGCCGCGGCGGAATCGTGCACGGTCGGGCGATTGGCCTGGTACGCCCCGTAAAACACTGTCGCATCATCCGTTCCGGACCGGGGCCGTGGCTAACACCTGTGACGGCTCTGTGACCGGCGGAATGGATGATGTTGCGCCCGCCATCCGGGTGGTGTTCCGTGCTCCGACCGGGTGAATAATGCCTGGCTCTCTCCCCGGCCGCGCGGCTAGGCTCCTGGGCTTTGGTGTCAAGCGGGAATGGGCGGGAAGGGGAGAGCGGCCCTATGCGGCTGTACGCGGCCGTCGCGGTGACCGGCTTCCGGCGCTATGCGACCTATCGGGTCGCCACCGCGGCCGGGGTTTTCACCAATACGGTCTTCGGTTTCATCGTCGCCTACACCTATACGGCCCTGTGGGACCAGCGGCCGCACCTGGGCGGCTATGACCTCTCCCAGGCGCTGACGTTCGTCTGGCTGGGCCAGGCGCTGCTGGCGACCGTGGCGCTGATGGGCGGGGGCTTCCAGGACGAGCTCCAGGAGCGGATCCGCTCCGGCGACATCGCCGTCGATCTCTACCGGCCGGTGGATCTCCAGCTGTGGTGGCTGGCCGGGGATCTCGGCCGGGCCGCGTTCCAGCTGCTGGGGCGCGGGATCCTGCCCATGGTGTTCGGCTCGCTGTTCTTCGAGCTGACCCTGCCCGGCTCGGCGCTGACCTGGGCCTGGTTCCTGCTGTCGGTCGCCCTCGCGGTCTGCGTCGGCTTCGCGATGCACTATCTGGTCGCGCTCACCGCCTTCTGGCTGCTCGACATCACGGGGATCTCGATGATGAGCGGACTGCTGTGTCTGTTCTTCTCCGGGATGATCCTTCCGCTGAACGTCTTCCCCGGGCAGCTGGGCGAGGCGGCCCGGGCGCTGCCGTGGGCGGCGATGCTCCAGGTGCCCGCGGATGTCTTTCTGGAGGAGCACCGCGGGGCCGGGCTCGTGCGGGCGTTCGCCTTCCAGGCGGGGTGGGCGGTGGTGCTGTTCGCGGCGGGGCGGGCGCTTCAGTCGGTCGCCACCCGGAAGGTGGTGGTCCAGGGTGGCTGAGTCGCTTGGTTCCCCGGAGCCCCTTCGCTCCCCGGAGACCCTTCGTTCCCGCGAGTCCCGCGAGACCCTTCGTTCCCGCGCTTACTACGGGCTGCGCGCCTATCTGCTGATCATCGGGATGTGGGTGCGCTCCACGATGGCGTACCGCACCTCGTTCCTGATCATGACGCTCGGGAACTTCCTGGCGACCGGGCTCGACTTCGTCGTCATCGTGCTGATGTTCTCGCACGTCGGCACGCTGGGCGGCTTCACCCTGCCCGAGGTGGCCTTCCTCTACGGCACCACCAGCACCGCCTTCGGCCTCACGGATCTGACCCTGGGCAGCATGGACCGGATCGGCCGCCGGGTCCGCGACGGGACGATGGACACCCTGCTGGTGCGGCCGGTGCCGATCCTCGCGCAGGCCGCCGCCGACCGTTTCGCGCTGCGCAGGCTGGGCCGGATCACCCAGGGGCTGCTGCTGCTCATCTGGTCGCTGGTCCGGCTGGACATCGACTGGACGGCCGACCGGGTGCTGCTGGTGCCGGTGATGCTGCTGAGCGGGGGTGCGATCTTCGGGGCGGTGTTCGTGGCCGGCGGGGCCTTCCAGTTCTGGGCCAACGATGCCTCCGAGGTGCAGAACTCCTTCACCTACGGCGGCAACACGCTGCTCCAGTACCCGCCGACGGTGTTCGCGAAGGACCTGCTGCGCGGCGTCACCTTCGTCATCCCGCTGGCCTTCGTCAACTGGCTGCCCGCGCTCCACATCCTGCGCCGGGAGAACCCGCTGGGCCTGCCCGGCTGGATCGGCTTCGGCGCCCCGCTGGTCGCGCTGGGCTGCTGCGCGCTGGCCGGGCTGGCCTGGCGGGCGGGGCTGCGGTCGTATCGGAGCACGGGCAGCTGACGGGTGAGGGATGAGAAGAGGGAGAGGAGAGTGAGAGGAGCCGGGATGGCCGGGACGAACGATTCCACCGACGATTTCACCGACGACTTCATCGAGCTCGACGGGGTCGAGAAGGTCTTCCAGGTGCGGCGCCGGGCCGGGCTGCTGCGCCGCGAGCGGCGCGAGGTGCGCGCCGTCGACGGCCTCAGCTTCCGGGTGGCGCGCGGGGAGATGGTCGGCTACATCGGGCCCAACGGCGCCGGGAAGTCCACCACGATCAAGATGCTCACCGGGATCCTGGTGCCCAGCGGCGGCCGGCTGCGGGTGGCCGGGATCGACCCCTCGCGCGAGCGGACCCGGCTGGCGCGCCGTATCGGGGTGGTCTTCGGGCAGCGTACGACGCTGTGGTGGGACCTGCCGCTGCGCGACTCGTACGCGCTGGTGCGGCGGATGTACCGGATCCCGGACGCCCGGTACCGCGAGAACCTCGACCGGTGCGTCGAACTCCTCGAACTCGGCGAGCTCCTGGACGTGCCGGTCCGTCAGCTCTCCCTCGGCCAGCGGATGCGCGGCGACATCGCGGCCGCCCTGCTGCACGACCCCGAGGTGCTCTACCTCGACGAGCCGACGATCGGGCTGGATGTGGTCAGCAAGGCGAAGGTGCGGGAGTTTCTGCGCGAGGTGAACGCAGAGCAGGGCACCACCGTGCTGCTGACCACCCATGACCTCACCGATATCGAGCAGTTGTGCCGGCGGGTGATGGTCATCGACCACGGGCGGCTGGTGTACGACGGCGGGCTCGACGGGCTGCACGCGGTGGGCGAGAGCGAGCGGACGCTGGTGGTCGACCTGGAGCGGGAGCTGCCGCCGATCGAGGTGCCCGGTTCGCGGACGGTGAAGGTGGAGGGGCCCCGGCAGTGGCTGGCGTTCCCTGCCGGGAGCAGCGCGGCGCCGATCGTGGCGGCGGTGGCGGAGGGATATCCGCTGGTCGACCTGTCGGTGCGGGAGCCGGACATCGAGGACGTGATCGCCAAGATGCTGTATCCGGCGGGGCGCGGGCCGGGGGTGGGGGAGGGCGGGACGGCGGGCGATTCGGCGGGCGATACGGAGGGGGAGTCGGCGCGGCGGACGGCCGACCCGGTCTGAAGGACCCGGTCCGTTGGACGTGGCCTGTTGGCCCCGCGCCGTTAGTCTGTCGGTATGACGAGCGGTGCATCCTCGGGGGACATGACACCCCAACCTCAGGCCGGGCTGGAGATGCGGGCCTCGGACGCCGAGCGCGAGCGGATCGCCGACGTGCTCCGGGAAGCCGTCGCCGAAGGACGCCTCACCATGGAGGAGTTCGACGAGCGGCTGGACGCGGCGTACCGGGCCCGGACCCACGGGGAGCTCGAACCGCTCGTACGGGACCTCCCGGTGCCCGGCCGCCCTGCCGCCGATCTCGCGCCCGCGGCCGAAGGCGGCTGGGCGGAGCGGATCGGCTCGCCGCCGACCTCCCGGACCGGGATCGCCATCATGAGCGGCTTCCAGCGCAAGGGCGCCTGGACCGTGGCGCGCCGCTTCACTTCCTTCGTCTTCTGGGGCGGCGGGGAGATCGATCTGCGCGAGGCCCGCTTCGAGGACCGCGACACGGTGATCCGCTGCTTCGCGATCATGGGCGGGCTCCAGGTCACGGCACCGCCGGACCTGGATGTGCATGTCAGCGGCGTCGGCATCATGGGCGCCTTCGACCACAGCGGGGCCGGTGACGGCGCACCGGACTCGCCGCGTGTGACCGTCACCGGACTCGCGCTGTTCGGGGGCGTGGCCGTCGAGCGCAAGCTGCGCAAGGAGGAGCGCAAGCGCCTCAAGGAGGAGCGCAAGCGGCTCCGGCTCGAGGGCGGCGAGGACTGAGCGGCGGGGCCTGACCGACACGGTCTAGAGGGCGGCCGCCACGCCGCCCTTCAGGTCCTGCGGGTCCAGCGCCCGCGCCATCGCCCGGTAGCCGTCGTCGCTGGGGTGGAGGTGGTCGCCCGAGTCGTACGACGGGCGCAGCCGCAGCGGGAAGATCGGGTCGCGCAGCGCCTTGTCGAAGTCGACCACGTCGTCGAAGACCCGGCCGGACCGGATCTGCGCGTTGACCTGCTGGCGCACGGCGTCCAGCTGCGGGGTGTAGCCGCGGTGGCCGTAGAAGGGCGCGAGGGTGGCGCCGATGACGCGCAGCCCGCGGGCGTGCGCCTGCTCGGTCAGCCGCCGCAGCCCGGCGACGATCGCGTCCGGGTCCGTCTCGTGCGGGGTGCGCAGTATGTCGTTGACGCCCAGCTCGATCACGACGGCCCTGACGCCCGTACGGGAGAGCACGTCGCGCCGGAAGCGGGACAGGCCGCTGGGGTTGTTCGGCGGGACCTGCGTGCCGTCGGTCAGCACGCGGTTGCCGCTGATCCCCGAGTTGAGCACGCTGTAGCGGGGCGCCCCGGACTCGGTGCGCAGCCGCTCGGCGAGGAAGTCGGTCCAGCGGTGGTTGGCGCCGGCGGTGGAGGTGATGCCGTCGGTGATGGAGTCGCCGAGGACGGCGACGGCGCCCTGCGCCTCCGTGCTCCACACGTCCACGGCCGTCAGATAGCGCCAGTAGGGGCTCTGCTCGGTGTAGGCCACGCCGACGGTGTCCTCCGTACGGTCGCCGCGGGCCAGGTAGGAGGTCTGGCGGGCGTGCGGGTGGTAGGTCACCGAGCCGGACGCGCGCGGGGCGTAGGTGGTCACCAGCAGGTCGGCGTCGGCCGGGATGTCCAGCCGCACCGGGTCGCTGGTGACGGCCTGGCCGGCCGGGATGGTCACCCAGGACTGCTCGCCGAAGGTGAGGCGGCGCATGGTGCCCGCGGTGGCGGTGGGGTTGCTGGGGGCGGCCGCCAGGGCCAGCGAGGCGTGCGTGATCGTCAGCGGGCGGGCGCTGTAGAGGTTGGACAGCTGGATGCGCGCCTGGCTGCCGCCGACACTGGTGTGGACGACGTTCCGTATCGACATGCCGGCGTAGCCCCGCAGCGTGTTCGGCTCGGCCGCCGCGGGGGACGTGGACCAGGTGCCCACCCAGGAGCCGGCCGAGGCCGGGGCGGCGGAGCTGCGGGGGTTGCGGGTGGCGGCGTCGATGTTTCCGTCGCTGTTGCCGACCCCGACGAATATCGCGGTCGAGACGAGGACCACCACAGCCGCCAGCCCAGCGAGCACGGCGTAGGCCGTGTGTCTGGGCATGGGGGGCGCACTCATGGACGGGTGTCTCCTCGGGCAGACGGAGCTTGGGCTCCGAAAGTGGACGGGAACTGCGAGAGAACAGCGACGCCGACGCGGTCCGGTCGGTCCACCATGATCCCATGGCGCGGGACGCGTTCGCCCGTCGGCCTGCCCCTGGCGTACGGGGTCGCTCGCCCACTCAGACGATGGGAACCCCCCGTACGTTCCACTCATAGGCGACTGAAATCAGGCGGCTGAAATCGGGCGGCTGAAATCGGGCGACCGTGATCGGGCGGCTGCGATCGGGCGACTGTGATCGGGATCGGGGCAGAAAGAGACAATGACCGAGGGGACGGCTCGACCGGGTGGAGCGAATGGACCGGATGACGACGGGTGAGGCGGGCCAGCCGCCGCCCGCGGCCGCGAGGGCCGCCTTCTCCTCGGACAGCCCCCTGGACCTGGAGAAGCGCCGTGGCGTGCGCCGCATGAAGACGATCGCCACGGCGCTGCTGCTGGCCGTCGCCGTCGTGTACGCGCTGGCCACCTGGGCGCGGGCGGCGGGGGCGGGCGGCTGGGCCGGGTATGTGGCGGCGGCCGCCGAGGCCGGGATGGTCGGCGCCCTGGCCGACTGGTTCGCGGTGACCGCCCTGTTCCGGCGGCCCATGGGGCTGCCCATCCCGCACACCGCGATCATCCCCACCAAGAAGGACCAGCTGGGGGTGAGCCTCGGCGAGTTCGTCGGCGAGAACTTCCTGTCCGGGGACGTGGTGCGGATGCGGCTGCGGTCCGTCGGCATCAGCAGCCGGCTGGGCACCTGGCTGGCCGAGCCCGCCCACGCCGACCGGGTGACGGCCGAACTGGCGACGGCCCTGCGCGGCGCGCTCACCGTGCTGCGCGACTCCGACGTCCAGGCCGTGGTGGGCGAGGCGATCACCCGGCGCGCCGACGCGCAGGAGATCGCGCCGGGCCTCGGCAAGATGCTGGAGCGGATCGTCGCGGACGGCGGGCACCACCGTGCCGTGGACCTGGTGTGTGTGCGCGCCCACGACTGGCTGGTCGAGCACAACGAGTCGGTGATGGAGGCGGTGGCGGGCGGCGCGCCGGGCTGGACGCCGCGGTTCGTCGACCGGAAGGTCGGCGAGCGGGTCTACAAGGAGCTGCTCCGGTTCGTCACCGAGATGCGCGACATGCCGGCGCATCCGGCGCGCGGAGCGCTGGACCGCTTCCTGAGCGACTTCGCGGGCGACCTCCAGTCCGACACGGACACCCGGGCGCGGGTGGAGCGGCTGAAGACGGAGGTGCTGGGGCGGGGCGAGGTGCAGGACCTGATCGCCTCGGCGTGGGCCTCCGTGCGGGCGATGATCGTCGCGGCGGCGGAGGACGAGCGCAGCGAGCTGCGGCTGCGGGCGCGGGCGGCGATCCTCTCGCTCGGCGCGCGGCTGGCCACCGAGGAGCGGCTGCGGGCGAAGGTCGACGGCTGGTTGGAGGACGCGGCGGTGTACGTGGTCACCACCTACCGCGACGAGATCACCTCGCTGATCACCGAGACGGTGGCGGGGTGGGACGCGGAGCACACCTCCCGGAAGATCGAGGCGCACATCGGGCGGGACCTCCAGTTCATCCGGATCAACGGCACGGTCGTCGGCGCGCTGGCCGGGCTGGCGATCTATACGATCTCGCGGCTGGTCGGGGGGTAGGGGGGCGGATTCGGGCTTCCGCGCGCCTCGCTATGGAGAGTGCGGGCCGCAGGGCCTATCGTGCCCCGACCGGAGGGAGGTCGGCGTGCGACGGCAGCGGTTACCGGTGGTCGTGCGGGGGCGGCGCCCGCGGCGGGCCGTCCTGGCGCGGGTCCTGTGGACCGGGGCGGAACTCACCGTCACCCTCGGTCTTGTCATGCTGCTCTTCGTCGTCCACCAGCTGTGGTGGACCAACCGGCAGGCGCGGGAGGGCGCTCAGCGGGAAGTGGCCGCGCTGGAGCGGCAGTGGCGGAGCGGGGCGGAGGCGGGGGCCGGGGACGGCTCGGCCGAGGACCCCTCCGGCGGCTCCCCGGACGGGGCCTCGCCCGGGGCGGGTGCTCCGGACTCCGGCCGCGGGGCGGCCCGCACCTCCCCGGCGGCCACCGGAAACCGGGCCCCGCGCCCGGACCAGGCGTACGCCGTGCTGCGCATCCCGCGCATCGGGCTGACCGCCCCCGTGGCCGAGGGCATCAGCAGGGCCGGGGTGCTCAACAAGGGGTACGTGGGCCACTACCCGAAGACCGCGCAGCCGGGGCAGGCGGGCAACTTCGCGCTCGCGGGCCACCGCAACACGCATGGCGAGCCGTTCCGCCACCTCGACGAGGTGCGCCCGGGCGACACGGTCCGCGTCGAGGTCGCGGGCGCGCGCTATACGTACGTCGTCGAGCGGACCCTGGCGCGCACCTCGCCCTCCGACGGCACGGTCGTCGCGGCGGTGCCGTACAGCTCGACGCATCCGCGCTACCGCTACACCGAGCCTGGCCACTACATCACGCTGACGACCTGCACCCCGGAGTACACCTCCCGGTACCGGCTGGTGGTCTGGGGCCGGCTGAAGGCGGCCGAGCCCCGCACTGTCGGTGGCGGCGATTAGACTCGTCGAGAGTGAAGTAACCGAAGGGCGGGGGAGGCTGATGGTCCATCGCGTTGAAGTGGCGCGGATGCACCTCGGCGTGCTCCTGTTCCTGCTGACCGGATCGCTCCTCACCCACACCGGCCTGCTCAGCGCCGTCGCCCTCGCTGCGACCGCCGCGCTCGCGGCCGCGCTGCTGACCTGCGCGCTGCTGGCCGCGCGCTGTCTCGCCCCGCTTCCGCCGGGGCGAATACGCACCGCGATACGGGACCGGGAGCGCCGCACCGCGTTCCTGGCCCAGCGGGATCCCGACGCCTCCGGCCGGCCGCGGCCGCGAGCGCCCGGCCGTCGCCTGCCGACGGCCGCGCAGGCGCTCCTCTCCCCGTAGCTTCTCCCCGTAGCTTCATCGCCGGAGCCCACGCGGCTCGTCACGCCGACTCATTCGACTGACGAGACCCTGTGGAGGGCTTCCCCATGTCTGTTTTCGCCGCGCTGGGCACGCTGCTGACCCGGCTCGCCGACTGTCTCGCACCGTTCTTCGGGGCGTCCGCGACGGCCGCCGCGGTCGTCCTGTTCACGCTGTGCGTGCGCGCCGCGCTCCATCCGCTGGCCCGCGCGGCCGCGCGCGGCGAGAAGGCGCGGGCCGCGCTCGCGCCCAAGATGGCCGAGCTGAACCGCCGCCACAAGCGCGATCCGGAGCGGCTGCGGCGCGCCATGGCCGAGCTGTACGAGAAGGAGTCGGTCTCCCCGGTCGCGGGCTGTCTGCCGATGCTCCTTCAGCTGCCCGTCTTCTTCGTGATGTACCACGTGTTCTCCACCGGCAGCGGCGCCGGAGACCTCCTGGACCACACCCTGGCGGGCGCGCCGCTGGGCGGCCGGTGGGGCGGGGACCTGACCGGGCCGCACGGGCCGGTCTACCTCGCGCTGTTCGCGCTGATCGCGGCGGTCGCGACCTGGACGTACCTGCGCGCGCGGAAGGCCGCGGCGGACGCCCGGCCGGTGGGCGCCGGGATGGCGGCGGGTGCGGCCAAGGTGCTGCCCCTGCTGTCGTTCGGCACCCTGGTCACCGCCGCCGTGGTGCCGCTCGCGGCGGGTCTTTACCTGGCCACCAGCACGACCTGGACGGCGGTCGAACGGGCGCTGCTGCACCGCACGGTCCGGGGGAGCGGCGAGCCGGTGAAGGAGCGGTCCCGCAGGTGACGGTCCGCTGGTGACGGTCCAGTAGGTGAACGGAGTCTTGCGGAGCGGACGGCGCTCTTGGAGGATCGACCGGCCAGGACCGCCCCCTCGACTGACGGGAGTCAACAGGATGAAGCTGCTGCGTGTCGGACCCGCTGGGGCCGAACGCCCGGCGGTGCTCGACGAGACGGGCACCCCGCGCGATCTGTCGGGCCTGGTCAATGACATCGACGGGACTCTGCTCGCCGACGGGGCGGCGCTCGCCCGGATCCGCGAGGCCGTCGCGGCCGGGGAACTGCCCGCGCTGGACGCCGGGGACTCCCGGATCGGCCCGCCGCTGGGCCGGATCGGCAAGATCGTGTGCATCGGGCTGAACTACCACGACCACGCCACGGAGACCGGTGCCGCGATCCCCGAGGAGCCCATCCTCTTCATGAAGGCCCCGGACACGGTCGTCGGCCCCGAGGACACGGTCCTGGTGCCGCGTGGCAGCGAGAAGACCGACTGGGAGGTGGAGCTGGCCGTGGTCATCGGGCGCACGGCCCGCTACCTCGAGTCCGACGAGGAGGCCCTCGCCTCGGTCGCGGGCTACGCCATCGCCCATGACGTCTCGGAGCGCGCGTTCCAGATCGAGCGCGGCGGTCAGTGGGACAAGGGCAAGAACTGTGAGACCTTCAACCCCCTCGGCCCCTGGCTGGTCACCGCCGACGAGATCCCCGACCCCCAGGCTCTGGCCCTGCGGCTGTGGGTGAACGGCGAGCTGAAGCAGGACGGCACCACGGCGGACCAGATCTTCCCGGTGGCCCAGGTGGTCCGCTACCTCAGCCAGTTCATGACCCTCTACCCGGGCGACGTCATCAACACCGGCACCCCGGCGGGCGTGGCCCTGGGACAGCCGGACCCCAAGCCGTATCTGCGGGCCGGGGACGTCGTCGAGCTGGAGATCGACGGGCTGGGGCGGCAGCGCCAGGAGTTCAAGGACGCGTGATCCGGACCGCCCGGCCCTCCGCTGCCGAGGTGCGGGCCGCCTCCAGGACGCGGAGGGCGGCCGCGGCCTCGGCGGCGGTGACCGGCGGGGCGGTGCCGTCGCGGAGTGCGGTGGCGACGGCTCGGTAGTACGCGGGGTAGTCGCCCGGGAGGGTCGGCACGGGCAGGCCGCCGCCGGTCAGGGGTGATTCCCCCGCGCCCAGCCGGCCCCAGGCGGCCTCGGGCTCGGCGCCCCAGGGGGTGCCGGTGCCGGGGCGCAGGCCCTCGCGCAGGGCGGTCTCCTGGGGGTCGAGGCCGTACTTCACGTAGCCCGCCTGGCTCCCCAGGACCCGGAAGCGCGGGCCGAGCTGGGCGGTGATCGCGCTCATCCACAGATGGGAGCGGACGCCGCCGGCGTGGGTGAGGGCGATGAAGGTGTCGTCGTCGGTGCGGGCACCGGGGCGGCGCACATCGACCTCGGCGTAGACGGAGGTGACCGGCCCGAAGAGGGTGAGCGCCTGGTCGACGAGGTGGCTGCCCAGGTCGTACAGCAGCCCGCCGACTTCGGCCGGGTCGCCGGACTCGCGCCAGCCGCCCTTGAGCTGGGGGCGCCAGCGCTCGAAGCGGGACTCGAAGCGCTGCACCTCGCCGAGCGCGCCCTCGGCGAGCAGCTTGCGGAGCGTGCGGAAGTCGTTGTCCCAGCGGCGGTTCTGGAAGACGCTCAGCAGCAGGCCGCGGCGCTCGGCGAGCGCGGCCAGGTCCTCGGCCTCGGCGGCGGTGGCGGCGAGCGGCTTGTCGACGACGACCGGCAGCCCGGCCTCCAGGGCGGCGCGGGCGAGGGGGACGTGGGTGCGGTTGGGGGAGGCGATGACGACCAGGTCCAGCTCGCCGGCGCGCGCCCACAGCTCGTCGGCGGAGGCGGCGAGGCGCACCCCGGGGTACTCGTCGGCGGCCTGCCGCTGCCGCTCCGGGCTGGAGGTGACCACGGTGTCGAGGACGAGGCCGTCGGTGGCGGCGATGAGGGGGCCGTGGAAGACGGAGCCCGCCAGACCGAAGCCGATGAGGGCGACGCGTGCGGGGGTGGAGCCAGGGGTGCCGGTGCCGGTGTCAGCCATGGAACCACTTTGACAACAGTGTTGCGGAAGCGCAAGCGCGGGCCACAATGGTGCCGTGAACAGCGCGATGTCCTCGGCGGCCGGGCCCGGAGCCGAACCCGGGCCCGGAGCCAACCCTGGGCCCGGAGCCAACCCTGGGCCGGGAGCCAACCCCGGGCCGGGAGCCAACCCCGGGCCGGGAGCCAATCTGTCCGCCCTGCGCGGGCACAACGCGGCCCTCGTCCTCGGCCTGCTGCGCGACGCGGGCGAGGGCGGGGTCAGCCGGCTCGAGCTGGCCGCGCAGACCGGGCTGACCCCGCAGGCCGTCAGCAAGATCACGGCCCGGCTGCGGGCGGACGGGCTGGCCGCCGAGGCGGGCCGCCGGGCGTCCACCGGCGGCAAGCCGCCCGCGGTCCTGCGGTTGGTCCCGGGCGCGCGGCGGGCGGTCGGGCTGCATCTGGACCGCGATGAGCTGACGGCCGTCCTGGTCGACCTCGCGGGCGCGCCGATCGCCCGGCGCACGGCCCCCTTCGACTTCGGCGCGGGGGCCGCGGAGGCGGTCGCCGTGGCCGCCGACGAGGTCGAGGCGCTGCTCGCCGGGGCCGACGGCGGCCGCGACGGGCTGCTCGGGGTCGGGGTCGCCGCGCCCGGACCGCTCGACCACGGCTCCGGGGTGCTGCGCCGCGTCACCGGCTTCCCCCACTGGGACGGGCTCCCGCTGCGGGACGCGCTCGCCGCGCGGCTCGGCCTGCCCGTCGTCCTCGACAAGGACACCAACGCCGCCGCCCTGGGGCTCACCGTGGGCCGCGCCCGGCAGCGGTCCGCCGCCGGGTCGTTCGCGCCCGGCGCGTTGGCGCCCGAGTCGTTCGCGTATCTGCACCTCGGCACCGGGCTGGGCGCCGGTCTCGTCCTCGGCGGGGCCGTCCACCGAGGGGCCCGCACCGGCGCCGGGGAGTTCGGACACCAGGTGATCCAGCTGGACGGGCCGCCCTGCGGCTGCGGCAACCGCGGCTGCCTGGAGGCGCTGTGCCTGGCCGCGGTCGCGGACGGCGACCCGGCCCGGGCGGCGCGCCTGCTCGGCGTCGGCGCCGCCAACCTCGTACGGCTGCTCGACATCGACCGGGTGCTGCTCGGCGGCCGCGTCGTGCTGGCCGCGCCCGAGCCGTACGCGCGCGGCGTCGCCGAGACGCTCGCCGCGGACGCGGCGCGGGCAGGCGGGCGTACGGTCCCGGTGGAGGTGGTCGGCCGGGGAGGCGGGGCGGTCGTGGAGGGCGCGGCACAGCTGGTGCTGGCGCCATTGTTCGCGGTGGGGTGACCGGCCGATGATCTGAAAGGGGGACGGTGCGATGGGCTGAACGGGGGAATCGCCGACCGCCGAACGGAGGTAATCCGCCCGGGCCGCCGCGTGTCGCTCGCCCGGGGTGGAATGCAGCAGGGCACTCGGGAAACCACCGCCGCAGAGGTCGCCCATGCGCTCGCCCTCCACCCTCGCCGTCCGAGCCGCCCAGTCCGCCGCCGTGCTCGCGCTCGCCTCGCCGGTCCTGTGGTGCGGGCCCGCCCCGGACGCCGCCGCGTCCGTGCCGGAGTCCGCGTCCGTGCCCTTCTGCGGGCGGCGGGGGAGCGCCGACTTCCCGATCGACGCCCGGCTGTACGGCGGGCCGGCCCGGTACGCGCGGGGCGGCGGCTGGCGCGCCTGGCACCTGGAGCTGAGCAACACCACGGGCGCCGAGTGCCGCGCCATCCACCCCATCGCGATCCTCGTCGACCGCGGGCACGCGCTGCGGCCCCGCCACATCCGGATGGAGTTCCTGGACCCCGACGAGGGCGGCAGATGGCGGCCCGTCTCCTTCGAGATCACCGACGAGGACGAGAACATCGGGGTCTTCGACGTCCCCTTCCAGGGGTTCACCGTCCCCGCGCACGGGAGCGTGAAGGTGGCGGTGCGGTCCCGCTTCACCGGCGCCGCCCCGGCCGGCCCCGTCACCGCGAACGTCATCACCATGCAGCGCCGCGCGGACGACGGGGACTGGGTCGGCCAGTCCGACGACTACGACTTCAGCGTCGAGGGCGCGAGGGACGCGAGGGGCGCGGGGGCGGAGGAGACGGGCGAGACGGGCGAGACGGAGGGGGCCCGTACCGGCGCGCCCCGCACCGACGGGCCCCCTGCCGACCGCGAGCCCGGCGCCGATCAGAGGACCGGCGCCGACGGGCGCACCGTGGGCACCCGCGAGGAGGCCTCCGGCGGCACCGGCCCGCGCGGCGAGGGCAGCAGTCGCGACCATCTGCCGCCGGAACTCGCCGCGACGGGCCGGGGCCCCGTGCTCCTCCGGCTCGCCGTCGTCAGCGGCGCGCTCGTCCTCACCGGCACCGCGCTGCTGGTCAAGGCCCGGCGGCTGAGGCGGTGAGGCGCGGCGCGGCCGCTACTGCCCGCGGGGCGGCCCGCCCCGGCGGCGCATCTCCTCGTCCAGCTTCTCCGCGCTGCTCCGGGGCTGGTCGGCGGCGCCCTTGCCGCTCTTGCGCGGGGCGTGCCGCGCCCGCTCCTGGCCCTTGTTGATCGCTTCCTTGAGCTTGTCCTTGATGCCCATCTGAATCTCCTTCGCGGGGGAGCGGAAGAGGCCCGTCGGAACGCGGCCCCTCACCAACAGGATCGGCCGCCCGCCCGGCCCTGTCGCGCCGGGCCGCCCGCCGCGGCCCCCGCGGGCGGGTCTGCCGAGGTCAGAAGGGGACCGGGGCGGTCCGCTCCGGGCCCGGCTGACTACGCTTGGCTCGTCGGCACCGCTCGCAGTGGCGCGGCCGGTGTCCCCACTCACGCGTTACTGGCGCATGGCAGGAGAGTCCGCAATGGCAGAGCGCAAGCCGATCGAGTCCTGGCTCACCGACATGGACGGGGTGTTGATGCACGAGGGCATCCCGGTGCCCGGGGCCGATGCCTTCATCAAGCGGCTGCGCGAGTCCGGCAAGCCCTTCCTCGTGCTCACCAACAACTCCATCTACACCCCGCGCGATCTGCACGCCCGGCTGTCCAGGATCGGCCTCGACGTGCCGGTCGCCAACATCTGGACGTCCGCGCTGGCCACCGCGCAGTTCCTGGACGACCAGCGGCCCGGCGGCACGGCGTATGTGATCGGCGAGGCGGGGCTGACCACGGCCCTGCACGACATCGGCTACGTCCTCACCGACGTCGAGCCGGACTACGTGGTGCTCGGCGAGACCCGTACGTACAGCTTCGAGGCGCTCACCAAGGCCATCCGCCTGATCGACAACGGCGCCCGCTTCATCGCCACCAACCCCGACGAGACCGGGCCCTCCGCGGAGGGCGCGCTGCCCGCGACCGGTTCCGTGGCCGCGCTGATCACCAAGGCGACGGGGGCCGAGCCGTACTTCGTCGGCAAGCCGAACCCCCTCATGATGCGGGCCGGGCTGAACGCGATCGGCGCGCACTCCGAGAGCAGCGCCATGATCGGCGACCGGATGGACACCGATGTGCTGGCCGGTCTCGAGGCGGGCATGGAGACCTTCCTGGTGCTCACGGGGGTCACCCAGCCCGATGAGATCGACCGGCACCCCTTCCGGCCGTCCACGGTCGTGAACTCCATCGCGGACCTGGTCGAGCGGATCTGACGCCCGCCGGAACGCGCCGCAACGTACCGGAGCGCGTCTGACCCGTACGGAGCAGCCGGGGGCCGCAGCGGATGCGGCTTCCGGCGGTGCGCGTGAGCCTCGGTGGTATCAGGAGGTTTCACCATGCGCCCGCTCGCCCTCACGCTCCGTATGGCCGTCTGTGCGGCGGCGGTGGTCCTGGCCATCGCCGGCCCCGCCGTCGCGGACCAGGAGGACGCCGCCCCCGCACGCCCCGGCCATGTCCACCGCGCCCACTCGGACCTCGCCCCGGCCGACGACGCGGCGCGCCGCGGCCTCGGCGGGGCCGAGGCGTACGGCCTGGTGCTCTCCGGAGTCACGGCGCTGGCCGTCGCCGGGATGGCGGTGCGGCGCCGCCGTCGCCCGGTCGCCGCGGCGTCGGGCTGACGGCGGTGTACGGGAAGCGCCCCGGCGGCGTCGGCCGGGCGAGGGCGATCGCGGGGGTGGCCTGGGCGGCGCTGCTGCTCGGACTGTGGCTGTGGGGCCATGACGCGGCGGAGGGCCTGGGCGGAGCGGTGCCGTTGACGGGGGATGTGGCGGCCGTGGGGCGCCCGCCCACGCATCCGCTGCCCAGGGCGTGGCACCCGCTGCCGGCCGCGGCGGCGCGGCGCGTCGTCGTCGAGTCGGCGGGGATCGCGGCGCCGGTCGCCGGCCAGGGCCGGGACGGGAGCGGGGGCTGGTACGGGATGGGGGCGCGGCCGGGCGCCTCGGGGGCGGCGGTGCTGGTCGGGCCGGCCGACGCGGGGGTCCTCCGCCGCCTCGGCGGGGTCAGGCGCGGCGACGCGGTGCGGGTGTCCCGGGCGGACGGGACGGTGGCCGAGTTCACGGTCGAGGACGTCGCGATGGTCACCGCCACGCGGTTCGACGCGCGGCGGGTGTACGCGGCGCGGGCCGGGGGCCGCGCGGAGCTGCGGCTGCTCGCGGGCGGCAGGGCGCGCGGCGGAACGGTGGTGGTGTCGGCGTATCTGACGGGGAGCCGGTAGGCGGGGAAGCCCGCCCACCGGGCCCGAGGGTTACGCCGCGGTCGGGACCGGGTCCGGCCGGTGAGTCGTCGTGCCGCGCTCGCGCAGGGCGCGGAGGCCGAGGGCGCCGAACGTGGCGCCGAGGACCGCCCACATCACCGCGTGCGAGGCGAACGAGAGCATCCGGAAGTCCCAGAGCAGTGTGGACTCGACGGGGACCGGGTCGGGGTTGTCGGGGAGGGCGAACAGGGCGAGGAGCACCGCGACGACGGTCGCGGCGACCGCCGTCTGGGCCACGGCGGGACCGCGGCCCGCCGCCGTCAGCCGGACGTGCACCAGCCGGGCGAGCACCATGCCGAGCACGCCGATCGCCACCGCGGCGAGCCACATCGCCTGGCGGTCGCCGACCGTGCCCGCGTCGCCGACGCCCGGCGGGTTGGCCGGATAGCGCAGGCCTGGCAGGAGCGAGAGGCCGGTGAAGCCCGCCGCTGCGAGGGTGAGCGCGCGGGGCCAGGGGCGTGCGGAGGTGTCGGATCCGCGGTGGACGAGCGCGTGCGCGACCGCGAAGAAGACGCCGAGCGCCAGCCCGACGACCACGGCGGTGACGACGAGGCCGAAGTGCTGGGTGGAGCGGGAGAACAGCTCCTCGTGGTGGGTGACCGCCGCGGCCGCGGCGGCGTGCGAGTGCTCGCTCTCCTGGCGTTTCTCCTCCAGCCGGATGGCACGGTCCATCAGGGGCTCGGCCAGCAGCAGGGAGAACAGCCCGGTGGCGAGGCCCGCGAGGGCGCCCGCCGCCAGGCCACGCCGGAGCAGGGGGAGTACGGGAACGTGACCGTCTGCCATGGGGTGCCGGACCCGTCAGTGGCAGGGGGCACCGAAGAGGTGCCGGCCGTCGTGCGAGAACTCGTGCAGATAGTCGCCCGTCGCCGAGATCAGCGAGCCGTTGTCGATGAAGACCGCGTACAGGGCGATGAGAGCGAGGATGACCGCGCCGGCCGCGATCAGCCAGTCGCGGGTGTGGGCGGTGGCGGCCGAGACGGCCGCGGGGTCGGTGTGCCGTGCCGTGTGCAGGGACATCCGCTGTTGCCTCCTAGTGGGGTTTCCACGCCCCTCAGCAGGAAGGAGAACGACGGCCAGTTCCTGACTCCCGGAAGTGCGGCGCCGTTCGCGCGCGCCGACTCCTGGTCACAGTGGCGGGACCGTCCCGGATTCGCACCGGGTTCCTGTACACCGTCGTCTCGTTGTGTTGACTTGTCGCATCGGAGAGTCCCAGGCGGACGGGTACCTGTCAACCGGTCCCGGAGGGGCCGCTTCGCGCCGTACGGGCGAATTCACGCAAAGGGCTGTGGATAACCCCGTGAGGGCCGGTGTGGTGTGTAAGCATGGTTTCGACCGGTCTTGTCCTGCCGGGGGCCTGAGGGGTGTCCCCCGGAGCGTGCACCCAAGGGGGAGTGGATGTACGGGAGTTACACCGGCCGTCGGCGAGGATCTGTCCGTGCCGGGGCGGCGGTGGGGGCGCTGCTGTCGCTCGTGACGCTCTCCGGCTGCTTCGGCTCGTCGGGTTCCGGGCGTTCCGATCGCGAGGAGGAGGCGATCGCGGCGGCGAGGCCCGCACAGCGGCCCCGGAATGTCGTGCCGTATTGGGTGAACCCGGACGGCGCCGCGGCCCGGCAGGTCGCCGAGTACCGCAGGAAGGGGGAGACCGGCGAGGCGAAGCTGATACAGAAGATCGCCGCGCAGCCGGTCGCGGAGTGGCTGGGGGTGGACGACCCGGAGGGCCAGGCGCGGGGGTTCACCGAGGCCGCCGTGTCGGAGGAGCGTGACGCGCTGCTGGTCTTCTACAACATCCCGCACCGCGACTGCGGCCAGTACTCGAAGGGCGGCGCCGCCGACGGCAACGCGTATCGCGCCTGGCTGGACAAGGCGGTCAGGGGCATCGGCGACCGGGCCGCCACGGTCATCCTGGAGCCGGACGCACTGCCCCACGCGGTGGACGGCTGCACGCCCAGGCGGTTCCTCGAGGAGCGTTACGACCTGCTGACCGGGGCCGTGGACAAGCTCAAGGGGCTGCCCCGCACCAAGGTCTATCTGGACGCGGGGAATCCGCACTGGATCAAGGATCCGCGCCGGATGGCCGAGCCGCTGCGGCGCGCCGGGCTGAAGAAGGCCGACGGCTTCGCGCTCAACATCGCCAACTATCAGACCACCGCGGACAACAAGGCGTACGGCAGGAAGCTCTCCGCCCTGGTCGGCGGAAAGCCCTTCGTGATCGACACCAGCCGCAACGGCAAGGGGCCGGTGCCGGGCAAGGAGGACCCCGAGGCCTGGTGCAACCCCAAGGGGCGGGCGCTGGGCGAGACGCCCACGGTCCGCACGGGCGACGCCGCGGTCGCCGCGTATCTGTGGATCAAGCGTCCGGGCGAGTCGGACGGCACCTGCAAGGGCGGCCCGCACGCCGGCCGATGGTGGCCGCGGTACGCCCTCGACCTGGCGCGCAACGCGAAATAGTCATCACGCCCGCCTTGGGCGTGTCCCCGCGGCCACACGGCGGAGCCGCATATCGGCGCTGTCCCCTTACCCGCCCCTTCCCGCGGCATCGATATGCGGCTCCGCCAAGTGGGGGGGGCACTGCCCCGGCCCCCGGGGTCCAGGGGCGAAGTCCTTGGTTACGGGAAGGGGCGGGTAAGGGGAGTATCCAGCCGCAGGCGGCCCCGTAGTCACCGCGCCGCGGCTGTCGGGCGGGGGATCGGGGCGGTCAGTGTTCGGGGGTGTCCTTCGAGGCGGGCACCTTCACCCACACCGCCTTCGACGGAGTCCCCTCCTCGTCCGCCGCCGTGAGCATGTACCACCCCGGCGGGACCAGCGACGAGTCCTTCGGGATCCGCACCGTGACGCTGTCCTTGCTCCTGACGAAGTCCAGCGCGATCGACCGCTGCTCGACATTGGTCACATGGGTGAAGGAGCCGGGCCGGATCAGCCGCACCCGCTCGATCGCCGACGCGTGCGGGGTGCGGTAGGTGGCCTTGGCCCCGCGCTTGAGGGTCCGGGGCGCGGTGTCGGTCAGCTTGGGCCGTGCGTCGCGGAACAGATAGGGAGGGGTGTAGAGATCGATCTGCTGCTGGAACGTCCCCGGCTTGGTGTTGGCGTCGTCGCCGAACAGCGAGTCGGAGCCGAAGGTCATCACCCGTCCGTCGGGCAGCAGCAGCGCCCCGGAGTGGTAGTTGCGGCCCACCAGCGGGTCGGCCACGCCGCGCGCGGTGTTGCTCCTGGCGTCGTAGATCTCGGCCCGCAGCACATTGCTGCCGTCCCGCCCCCGGTAGTCGCCCGAGCCGTTGGTGGTCAGGACGGTGTCGTCCGGGAGGATGACACTGCTGGGGTAGCGGACCTCGGAGTAGAGCTTCGGCCCGTCGTGGAAGCGCGGCCGGTCCTCGCTCAGATCGACGATGCGGGTCTTCGCGGTGGACTTGGGGTCCTCGCCGACCCCGCCGCCGCCGAGCACCATGTACCGCTGCCGCTGGGCCGGGGGCAGCAGCACGGACATCGACGTCTCCAGGGCGTCCGGGTCGCTGATGCCGGGCACGGCCTTGAACGCGTTGGTCTTCAGGTCCCAGAGGCCGGGGGTGCGGCCCTTGTCGGCGGGGCCGTAGCCGGCGTTGGAGCCGGTGTAGAAGATCTTGCCGCCCTCGGCGAGGAACAGCGCCGGGTAGGTGGGGAAGAACCGCTTCTTGGGCAGGTACTTCCACTTCTTGGCCTTGGGGTCGTAGACCTCGTTCTTCCCCGGCACGACCTGGCCGATCTCGTCCAGGCCGGAGACCGAGAGCACCCGGCCGTCCTGAAGGGTGGTCAGGGTCGGGTACCAGCGGGCCTCGTTCATCGGGTCGACGGGCACATACCGCTCGGCGACGGGGTCGAACTCGTAGGCATCCCTGATGCCCTGGAAGTCCTTCTTGTCGAAGGACAGCTTCTGCGCGATGCCGTAGAAGTTCTGCCGGTCCTTGCCCCGCAGCCCCGCGATCCGGTAGTTGTCCTCGGTGCCGGTCTGGTAGCGCGCTCCCCTGCGCAGCGCCTCCACATAGACCCGGGCGGTGCTGGCGGTCACGGTGACCTTGCCGGTCTTGTCGTTCTGGGTCTTCTTGGCGCGCGGGACCAGGACCGGGTCCTTGGACTCGAAGGTCTTGCCGTTCTCCTTGCCGGTGAAGCGGGTGCCCGACGGGAAGGTCTTCGGCTTGTCCGGGTTCTCGTTGTGGACGAACATCAGGCCGCCGGCCTTCTCGACATCGCCCTTGAGCTTCTCGTAGCGCTGGGTGCCGCCCGCCACCAGCAGCTTTCCGTCCGGCAGCTGGGAGTGTCCGGCGCAGAAGAGGTCTTCGGGGGTGGGGATGTTCTTGAAGGTGTTGGTCTCCGGGTCCCACAGGACACTCCGGAAGGACTTGGCGGCGAAGTTCTTGGCGTTGTTGCCCGAGCCGGCGACCAGCAGCACCTTGCCGGTGTGCAGCAGGGCGGCGTGGATCGTGTTGATCCGGTATTCCTCGGGGATGTTCACCACGGCCCAGTGGCCGTTCCTGGCCTTGTACTCCGGTTGGTTGATCTTGTATCGCTGGTATTTGTCCGAGCTGAACCGGTAGAGGGCCGGTCCGTTCATTCCGGCCAGCACGAACACAGCCGCCGCACCGATCCCGAAGCGGCGGGTGCGGCGACTCGGTCGGTACTTCACGTCTTATCGTCCCCCAAGGGATGGATCGGCGGTCTGCTTCTCGGTCCGTTTCCCCTGGCGGACGGTCCACCGCCAGGCGACGATCGGCGCGGCCGTGACAGCCAGGGCAAGCGATGCCCAAACGGTCATCGCTGGATGACTGTGGCCGAAGTAGGAGGAAGAGGCGAGCGACCCGCCGAAGACCGCCAGGAAGAAAAGGTGAATCCGGAAGGTGCCGAAGAGCGTGTCGGGGCTCGCCGAGTCGCCCTTGGGCGTCACCACGAACCGGCTCTTGCGGCGCAGCACGGCGTCCATCAGCGAGCGGGCGTAGATCGGCGCGGAGAGCGCGGACATCACCATGCCGGCCACGCCCCCGGAGCCCTCCGGCTCGTGTGGGGAGACGTTGTGCCGCCGGTTCCAGACGTACAGGCCGATCTGAAGGGCGGAGGCGTTGCCGTAGAGCATCATCCAGATGGCGGGGTCGATCTGGAGGCCGGCGGCGCCGAAGCCGAGGAAGAGCGCGCAGCTGAGGGCGGCGAGAATCCAGTTGAGCGCCGACGCCGGATAGAAGATCACCATCAGTGTGTAGTTGAGGAGCCTGCCGGGCGGCAGGGTGAACGGCGCCTTCCAGAACTGCTTGAGGAGCGTCTCGTAGGTGCCCCGCGACCAGCGCAGCTGCTGGGTGAAGAAGTCGGTCCAGGCGGCCGGGCCCTCGCCGACCGCGAGCACGTCGGGGGTGTAGACGGAGCGCCACTTGCGGCCGGTGGCGGGGTTGCGGTGGCGGTGCAGCTCGAAGCCGGTGGCCATGTCCTCGGTGATCGAGTCGTACAGCCCGCCGATGCCCTTGAGCGCGCTGATCCGCACGGCGTTGTTGGTGCCGACGAACATGGGGCCGCCGTAGGCGTTCCCCGCGCGCTGGATGAGGGCGTGGAAGAGGAACTGCTGGCTCTCGGCGGCCTTGGTGACGGCCGTGTCGTAGTTGCCGTAGACCTGCGGGCCGACCACGAAGGCCACGTCGGGGTCGCGGAAGTAGCCGAGCATCCGCTCCAGGTAGTTGGGGAGCGGTACGTGGTCGGTGTCGACGGAGGCGAAGTAGTCGTACGCGGCGCCGTGGGCGTCCAGCCAGGCGTTGTAGTTGCCGTGCTTGGTCCGGGCGCGGTGCGGGCCCTTGGGCCGGTTCCACCTCTCGACGCCCTTGCGGCTGAAGTGGCGTACGCCCAGGCGCGCGCAGACCGCCTTCACCGCCGGGTCGTCGCCCTCGTCGAGGAGCCAGACGTGCAGCGCTCCCCGGTGGCGCACGCGCACCGCCGCCTCCAGGGTCCTGGTCACCATCTCCAGCGGCTCCTTGCCGGGCACGAAGGAGGTGAGGAAGGCGACCCTGGTGTCGGCCTCGGGCACCACCGGGACCGGGTCGCGGGCGACCAGGGTGGCATGCGCGTTGGAGAGCACATTGAGCGTGCGGAACAGCTCGATCAGCCCGATGGAGACCAGCATCACCGTGTCCATGACGGCCATGACCGGGCCGACGCCCTCCCGGCTGCTCCAGTGGGCGGGCCGCATCAGCCACAGCAGCAGCCCCAGCGCGAGCAGGGGCGCGGCGCCGATCAGCAGCGAGGCGCGGATGCGGTGCGGCTCGTCGGCCAGCAGACCGCGGTAGCGCACCCGATACGGTTTGGCTGAATTCGCGGCGTCTTCGGCATTCGGTCGGGTGAGCGGGCCGGCGAGCCGGCTGTAGTGCTCGTAGTCGTACGTCGGCAGCGGCGGCCGGGGCCGGCGCCATGGGGGTCGGCCCCGGTGCTGCCGTGGGATGCGCAGCGGGATCGTTGCTGATGGATCGGCCGCGGACGGTTCGGTGGTGGACGGATCGTACGAATGCTGCCGGGCGCCGGTCGGCGTCGACGTCATGGTCATTCCCCCCGCACGCGAAAGCCGGTCGCGTGCCTGAAGCCCGTTCTCGTGTCCTCTCCCCCGAAACGGCCCCTCTCGGCCGTACAGGCACATTAGTGGAGGCAACCGACCATGCGGACATAGAACGACTACCGCGCAATACGCAACAGCGAGAATCAGACTTTTCCGGCGGGGAGCCGGGTCATCCGTGACGGGTCATGGGTGACGGGTCATGGGTGGTGCGGAGAGCCCAGTCGCTCCCGGATGTCGCCGAAGTGATCGCGGACCGCGGCCTCGGCCCGTACGACATCGCCGCTGCGCACGGCCTCCAGGATCTCCCGGTGCTGCCGACAGGTGATCTTGGGGTCGGCGTGGCGGTCGACCAGATCGGTGCGCACCCGGTGGAAGGCGTCCCAGAACGCCTCCAGCATCTCGCTGAGCAGCCGGTTGTCCAGCCCGCGGTGAAGGGCGGCGTGGAAGGCCCGGTCGGTCTCGGCGCGCACCGCGCCCTCGGCGGCCTCCGACTCCATCCGCTCGACCAGGGCGTCCAGCTCGGCCAGGTCGGCCTGGGGTATCCGCCCGGCCAGCCGCGCGATCAGCCCGGTCTCCACCGCCTCGCGCAGCTCCAGCAGCTGGAGCAGGCTGTCCTCGCCGCGGTAGTGGCCGGCGACGGTGCGGAAGATAAGCCCCTCGATCATCGGAGCCATCGACATCGGGCCGACATAGGTGCCGAAGCCGTGCCGGATCTCGACGATGCCCATGGCCTGGAGCCCCTTGAGGGCCTCGCGCACGGAGTTGCGGCTGACGCCGAGCAGCTCCATCAGCTCGGTCTCGGTCGGCAGCGAGGCGCCGGAGGGCAACCGCTGGTCGACGATCAGGCGCTTGATGCGCTCCTGGATGTCGCTCGCCATGCCGCGAGTGTGCGCCGCCACAGCCACCTCCGATCCGATCAGCTTAGCGGGGCGCGCGGCCGGGTGGACCGCGGCGAGCGCCCTTGCAGGGCCGTCCCATCTGGGGGCGCTTCCGTAAGTCGCCCGAGCGTGTTGGAATGGGCCATACATGCCGCTACTGGCATAAGTAGGGCATTTACGTTCTCCCCAGGGGACTCGCGTGGCGCAGTCACCGCGGGCCCCCGTCGGCTGTCGGGGTGGTGCGGGAGCCGGTCTCCTCGCCACCGGGTGAGGTCTCGATGGAGGAGTGGCACGCGGCGAAGGCGACGGATCGCCCCCGGACCTGGAGCGAGGAGCGGCTCGCGCTGCTCTCGGCGGTCGACGCGGGGCTCACGGACCGCGAGGTGGTGCAGCACGCCCTGGACCAGGCGGTGGCGGAGCTCGGCGGCCTGGCGGGAGTGGTGCACTGGTCCTGCGGGCCGGCGGGGAGCTGTGCGCTGCGCCTGGTGCTCGCCACCGGGCTGCCCCGGCCCGCTTTCCGGGAGTGGGAGGAGATCCGCGAGGACGACGCCTCGCTCGCCCCGGTCCGCGCGGTGCGGGACGGCGGGTTCGTCTGGATGCCCGCTACGGCCCCCGGCGCCCCCGTCCCCGAGCCCCCCGTCCCCGACGCCGCCGCTTGCGATGCGCCCACGTCAGACGAGCCCGGGGCCGCAGTCCGCCTCTCGCGAGGGCGGTTGCCCCCGGACACCATGGTCGCCTCGGTCCCGCTGTCCGGCCCCGGGGCACCGCTGGGGGCGCTGTCCGTGCTCACCGGCCCCCGCGAGCCGACCGCCGCACAGCGGAGCTTCCTCGCGGCGGTGGCCGCCTGGGCGGCGGAGCGCCTCGCCCGTTCCTCCCCGCTGGACACCGAGCGCTACCCCTGGTGGCAGGAACAGGGGCGGGAGCAGCCGGGCGGATCCGACCTCCGGCTGGCCCTGGAAGCGGTCAAGATCGGCTCCTGGGAGTGGGGCATACGCACCGGCGACATGGTCTGGGACCAGGCGGGGCTCACCCTCCTCGGGATACCCGACGACTACGAGCACCGGATCGAGAGCTGGATCGACCTGGTCCACCCCGAGGACGTGCCGCGCGTGATGGCCGCCACCGAGGAGTCGCTGCGGACCCGCGGCATCTACGAGGCCGAGTACCGGGTCTGCCGCCCCGACGGAACCACCGGCTGGGTCCACAGCCGCGCCCATCTGGAGCTCGACGAGAACGGCGAACCCATCCGCATGATCGGCAGGGTCTGGGACACCACGGAGAGCCGGATCGCGCGGGAGTCGGTCGGCCGGGCGCTCCAGTACATGAGCGACGGGTTCCTGGCCGTGAACCGGGAGTGGCGGATCACCTTCCTCAACGTCGAGGCCGAGCGCCTGGTCGGCCCCGCCGGGGACGTACTCGGCCGGCTGCTCTGGGACGGCCCCGCGGGCACCGTCCCCGGCCTGGAGGGCCGCTGCCGCCAGGCCGCCGCCGACGGCAGGCCGGCGGGTTTCGACATCCAGTGGCCCACCGACGAGCGCTGGTACCACATCCGGCTGGTCCCGGTCCCCGACGGGCTGACGGCCTATCTCACCGACGTCACCGACCGGCGGACCCGCGCCGCGCGGCGTGAGGCCGCCGAGCGCGCCGCCGCCGAGCAGGCGGCGCGGATCAGCGAGCTGACGAGCGCCCTCGCCGAGGCGGTAACCACGCGCGATGTCGTCGATGTCGTGGCCGCGCACATCCTGCCGCCGTTCGGCGCCTCGGGCCTGTTGATCCAGGCGATCGAGGGCGACCGGCTCCAGGTGGTCGGATCGGTCGGCTATTCGCAGAACTTCCTCCACATCCTCGACGGGGTTCCGGTGCTGAACGGCTACCGTCCGGTCACTGACCTGATCAGCTCGCGCGTTCCACGCTTCATCTCCTCGGCCGACGAGTACGCAGAGCTCTTCCCCGACCTTGCCGGGAACCCCGCGATCGCGCACAAGAACGCATGGGCCATGCTGCCGCTGATCGTCTCGGGCACTCCTATCGGCTGCTGCACGGTCTCCTTCGACTGGCCCCGCCACCTCAGCGGGGACGAGCGCACCCTGCTCACCGCGCTCAGCGGCATGGTCGCCCAGGCCCTGGCCCGCGCGCGGCTCTACGACGCCGAGCACGCCCGCGCCCAGGCGCTCCAGCGCGGGCTGCTGCCCCGGGCCCTGCCCCCGTCCGCTGCCTTCACCGCCGCCGTCCGCTATCTGCCCGCCAGCAGCGGCACCGACGTGGGCGGCGACTGGTACGACGTCATCCCGCTGTCCGCGGAGCGGGTGGCCCTGGTCATCGGCGATGTGATGGGGCACGGGCTGACCGAGGCGGCCACGATGGGCCGGCTGCGCACCGCCGTGCACACGCTCGCCGACCTCGAACTGCCCCCCGAGGAGGTCCTCGCCCATCTGAACGACATCGTGAGCGACCTGGGCGACGACTCCTACGCCACCTGCCTGTACGCCGTGTACGACCCGGTCACCGGCGTGTGCTCGCTCGCGCGCGCCGGCCACCCCCCGCCGTTCATCGTGCGTCCGGACGGGTCGGTGGACAGCCTGGACCTGTCGCCCGACCCGCCCCTGGGCGCCGCCGAGCCCCCGTTCTCCACCGTCGAGTTGCGGCTGCCCGGCGACAGCCTGATGGTGCTGTACACCGACGGGCTGGTGGAGTCCGCCGCCCGCGACATCGAGCGGGGCATCGCCGAGTGCTCCCAGGTGCTGACCTGCGGCCTCGGGCGGAGGCTCGCCGGTCTCCCGGCCGACGGCCCGCACACGGCGCATACCCCGCACACGGACGAGGGTCCGGCGGGGCCGCCACCGGACCCCATCGCGGACCGCGAGCGTCTCGACCGCCTCTGCGACGTCCTGATCAGCGCCATGCTGCCCGCCCAGCAGCTGACCGCCGACGACACGGCCCTGCTCATCGCCCGCCTCCACCGGCTGCCCGCCGAGGACGTCGCCGTCTGGCCGCTGCCAGCGAACCCGGTGGCCGCCGGCCACGCACGCGAGTACGTCCGGGAGCAACTGGCGGCCTGGGGCCTCGACGAGCTGGTCATGACCACCGAGCTGCTGGCCAGCGAGCTGGTGGGGAATGTCGTCCGGCATGCGAAGGGGCCGGTCCAGCTGCGGCTGCTCCGGGGCCGGGCGCTGGTCTGCGAGGTCTCGGACGGCAGCGCCACCGTGCCCCGGATCCGCCGGGCCGCCGACACCGACGAGGGCGGGCGGGGGCTCCAGCTCGTGGCGGCGCTCTCCCAGCGCTGGGGCACCCGCTACACCGCCCACGGCAAGTCCATCTGGACGGAACAGGCCATACCGGCCGCCCGCCCCCGGGCCCGGGAGGAACCCCGAATCCGGGAATCCGCGGCCCAGGAGACGGGAGCGCTGGGATGACCGCACCGGCCGCGCCGGTGTACGGGGACGCGATCGCCAAGGTCGAGCCCTTCGGCACCGGCCATATCCCCGACCACGAGCGGCACGGCACGCCCCGGTCGCAGTTCTTCGTCTGGTTCGCCGCCGGGCTCAACTTCCCCATCGTGGTCCTCGGCTTCGCCGCCACCGGCTTCGGGCTGAGCCTCGGCGCCGCGATCGTCGCCATCCTGCTGGGCGCCCTCGTCGGATCTGCGCTGGTCGCCATGATGAGCCGGATGGGGGTGCGGCTCGGGGTGCCCCAGCAGGTCCAGGCCCGCGGACCGCTCGGCTACTACGGCAACTTCCTGCCCGTGGCCTATGTGAACGTGTTCGCCGGGATCGGCTGGGCGGCCGTCACCGCGATCCTGGGGGGCAAGGCCTTCGCCGAGCTGACCGGAGTGCCGTTCTGGCTGTGCGCGCTGGCGCTCCTGGCGCTTCAGGCGGCGGTCTGCGTCTACGGCTACAACATGATCAACAGCCTTCAGCGGGTGCTGGCCTATGTCCTCACCCCGCTGTTCGTGCTGATCACCGTGGTGGCCCTGGTGCGCGGCGGCGGCGCGGCGCATCCCGCCCGGCACCCGGGCGGATCCCTCGGCGCCGGAGGCTGGATCACCTTCGCGGGCTGGTTCCTGGCCTTTCTGGTGGCCTGGGCGCCGTTCGCCTCGGACTACTCGCGCTATCTGCCGGACACCCCGGAGATCGCCCGGCGGGCGGCCTGGTACACCGGGCTCGGCAACTTCGTCACCATCTCCTGGCTCGGCACGGTGGGGGTCCTGGTGGGCAGCGGGGCCCACGGCGCGGACCCGATCGTGGCACTGCACCGGCTGGCCGGGCCGTTCGCCGCCCCCGCGCTGATCGCGATCGCGGTGTCGGCCTTCGCGCAGAACTTCCTGAACATCTACGGCAGCGCGCTTTCCCTCCAGACGCTGCGCGTACCGGTGTCCCGGGTCGGTGCGGTGGTCTGCGTCAGCCTGCTGACGTACGGGGTCGTGCTGTGGGGCGCGGCCGGTACGGAGGCGAAGTTCGTCTCGTTCCTCAATCTCACTACGTACTTCATCGCACCCTTTGTCACCGTCCTGATACTCCACTACCTGCGCGGCGGCGGGTCCGACAGCCGTCGGGTCGGTGAGCTGTACGACCGCGGCCGGGTGCTGGAGTGGGGGATCGTGGCCTGGGCCGGCGGGGTGCTGGCGGCCGTGCCGTTCTGGAGTTCGCGGCTGTACACCGGCCCGCTCGCGGCGGCGCACCCCGGCTGGGGCGATCTGAGCATGTTCGTGGCGGCGGCCGTGGCCGCGGTGCTCTATCTGGCCCTCCACCGGCTGCCGCCGCTGTGGACATGCGACAGGGGCCCCTCGGATAACCGAGAAGCCCCTGGTCAGTGGCTTAAGCCAAGGTGCGCCGCCAGGGACTCGAACCCCGGACCCGCTGATTAAGAGTCAGCTGCTCTAACCAACTGAGCTAGCGGCGCCTGCTGACGATTGAATCCTACCTGACCTGGCGGGGTGCTCCGGACCGGGCGCGCTCCATTGGTATGGACATGTCCCTGACTTGGTATGGACATGACTAAGAATTCGCCGCTACTCTGCGACTTGGTCTAGACCGCAATGCACTCGGCTCGCCGAAGCACTCCCCACGTCTTCAGGAGCGAAGCATGCGCAAGAAGATCAGCGCCGCTGTGATCGGCATCGGGCTCGCGGCGATCTCCGTCCTCACCACCGGCGGCAGCGCCGCCGGCCACGCCTACACCGACTCGCCCATCAGCCGCCAGAAGCTGTGTGCCAACGGCACCGTCACCAACTGCGGCGACATCCAGTACGAGCCGCAGAGCGTCGAGGGCCCCAAGGGCTTCCCGTCGGGCGGTCCGGCCGACGGCACGATCTGCGCGGGCGGCAACAGCAGGTTCTCCCAGCTGGACGACCCGCGTGGCGGCCAGTGGCCGACGACCAAGCTCACCGCCGGGCAGAGCTACACCTTCACCTGGCGCTTCACCGCCTCGCACGCCACGACGGACTTCAAGTACTACATCACCAAGAACGGCTGGAACCCCGGCCAGAAGCTCACCCGCGCGAGCCTGGATTCCGCGCCGTTCCTGACCGTCCCGTACAACGGCCAGCGGCCGCCGTCCACGCTCTCCCACGCGGGCACCATCCCGAGCGGGAAGACCGGCAGGCACCTGATCCTCGCCGTGTGGACCGTCGCCGACACCTCCAACGCCTTCTACGCGTGCTCGGACGTGCAGTTCTGATGAGCCCACGGGTCTGAACACCGCGGGGCCCGGCCCGTCAGCGTCCGCCTTCGGGTCGGGCCCCGCGCCGTCTCACACGTCGTACCGGCCCGCCTTCACGCCGCGTACGAACGCGGCCCAGACGGCCGGGGCGGTGCCGAGGACCGCGCCCGGGTCGTCGCTCTCACGCAGCCGGACCAGGCCGTCCCACGCGGCGACCTCGACACACTGGCCCTCGCCCACGGAGTGCGAGGACTTGCGCCAGCGCGGGCGGGCCGCGCCGGCGGGCGGATACGGGCTCGGGGCCGCGTCATGCGGGTTCTCGGGTAACTCGGGGATGTTCATGGTGTGGGGCCCTCTTTCCTACGAGACCGTCGAGGAGGGCCTTCGTCTCATCCGGCGACAGCGCGCTGTCGACGATGTGGCCGAAGGCGTCGGCGAAGACATTGACGTCGTCGACTCCTTCGACGTACACGGGGCCGCGCAGGTTCTCCTGGGTGACCACGTCCGGCATCGGACCGGGGAACCCCACGAGCGTGAAGGCGCCCGCGTCCCCCGGGTTGGGCGCGGCGTCGATCGGCATCACCTGGAGCGTGACCGTGGGCCAGTCCGCCACGTCCCGCAGCCGCCGCAACTGCTCGGTCATGATGGCCGGGCGGCCGGCGAACCGCCGGTGCAGGGCCGCCTCGTGGATCACGGCCCACAGCAGCAGCGGAGCGCGCGGGCGCGTCAGCACCGCCTGGCGGGCCAGCCGCACCTCGGCGAGCGCGGCGACCTCCGCCTCGGTGCGGGCGACCGCGTTGGCGGCGATCGTCTCCCGCGCGTAGTCGGGCGTCTGGAGCAGGCCGGGGACGACCAGCGGGGCGTAGTCGCGGACGCGTTCGGCGTCGCTCTCCAGCGAGATGTAGTCGGCGTACGCGGGGGCGACCACGCCGCGGTAGGTCTGCCACCAGCCGCGCTTCCCGGCGTCCTTGGCCAGCCTCTCCAGCGCCGCGCGCACCTCGGCGTCGCTGATCGCGTAGGCCTCGAGCAGGGTGGCGACCTCGGTGGCGCGGATCGTCGCGTTCGCGTTCTCTATCCGCGACAGCTTGGGGGCGCTCCAGCGGCGGGCGTCCGCGCGCCCCCTCTGGGCCGCGTTCAACGCCTCGGCGGCCGCGTCCAACGTCATCCCCGCTTCGGTGCGCAGCTTCCGCAGAGTGGACCCCAGCCGCCTGCGCCGCACGGTGGGCACTGGGTGGTAGGACATACCGCCAGTCTGACGTATCGCCAACTACGACGACCAGGCGGCATATGCCAGTCTTGCGTGAGTGGGTCGAAACATTGCGAGTAGCACGGACATGGGACAGGATCGCCTGTGCGACACGGCAGCGCGCCGTGCTCTGGAGGGCCCTGGACGACATGGCAGAGAACACCCCGCAGGGGGCACCTCCCAGCGGTGGCTGGGAGAGATACGAGCTACGTCTGCGCGTCCATCCGCAGACGCTCGCGGACGTGCGCCGCGTCGTGGGCGCGCGGCTGCGCCAGTGGGGCCGCGAGGAGTTGATCACCCCGGCGGCCATGTGCGTCACCGAGCTGCTGTCCAACGTCCATAAGCACGCCGCCTCGCCCGACTGCGTGCTCACCCTGGAGAACCGCCCGTACGGAATATGGGCCGCCGTCAGCGACACCGAGTCCTCGCTGCCGGTGGTCAAGGAGCCCGACTTCCTGTCCGAGAGCGGGCGCGGGATGTTCCTGCTGAGCAAGACGGCCGACGAATGGGGCACGGACCTCAACACCACGGGAAAGACGGTCTGGTTCACGCTTCGTGCGGAATCCGTCGGTCCGTGAGCCGCCGTTCGGTAGCGTGCTGTGTGGATGACGATGGCGGCGCGTGAACCGGGGAGGGGCCGATGGATCCGCTGACGGCGGGAGCGCTGATCGCGGCGGTCAACGCGGTGGTGTCCGGGGCCGGCGGCGAGGCCGGCCGGCGGGCGCTGGAGGGGCTGAGCGCGCTGTCCCGCAGGGTGCTGCGGCGGGGTGCGGCCGACCCGGGGGCGGATCCCGCGGGCGACCCGGGCGCGGACCCGGCGGGTGACGGCGAGCCCGTCACGATTCCGTACGACGACCCGGAGCAACTGCGCCGGCTGGCCGAGCTGCTGGTCGAACGGGCCCGTCAGGACCCGGAGTTGAGCCGCGATCTGGCGGCCTGGATGAGCCGGTACGGAACGCCGTCCGGAGAGGCCGGCGCCGTCCACAATTCCGTCTTGGGCGATGCCCGTATCACCGGGCCCGTTATTCAGGGCCGGGATTTCCACGGCCCCATCAGCTTCGGCTCGTAGCGACGGGACGCGGCGCGACGCGTCGGCCCCCGGCGCCCGGCGGCGTCTCACCCCCCGGACGGGGGTAGCAGGCATCCGGCGGGCGGCTGGCAGCAACCGGACAGCGGCTCGCGCCGCCGCTCGCCCAGTGTGGTCCCGTGGATGCGCTCGGTGTCGGGTCGGTGGCCGTGCGCCGGGGATGCCTGCAACTTCCTGACAGACGGCGTGTCGTTCCACGCGCGATGCGATGCGCTAGGATCTGACACGCCGTCATTTGCCAACTCTTTACCTAACCCGTTGCGTTGACGTCGTCGCTGTGTGCGAATTAGTGTCGTCGGCGAAATTGCATGGCAATTGCTCCTGCCTGCGTGGCGCAACAAGAAGAACGCGAGGCGGGAGTGGCACGAGCAACTGCACGACCAGAAATTCTCGAACCAGGCCCGAAATTCGATAAATAGGTCACCTTCGCCCAGCAGGGGAAGTCATGGTTGGTCTTGCGAGGATGCCCGAGCCGTCACCCGAGCACGGGGCGGCCGGCGCCGCGGGCTCCGACCATGTGGAGCGGGCGCTGCTGGCGGCGCACGACCTGATCGAGACCGCGGTGTCCCGGCACCGCCAGGATCTGGCCCGCCAGTCGTGGGTGCGGGCCGGGCCCGGCGGTCCTTCGGTCGCCGAGGCGGCCGTCCGGCTCATCGCCGGAGCCGAGCGGACCGTGGCCGTCGTCCTGTCCGGAGACCCGGAGCAGGAGGAGGCCGTCTGCTCGGCGCTCGCCCGTCCGCCCGTCCCCGGCCGTGAGGGCGTCGCCGTCCGGCTGCTGTGTCTGCCGCGCGCCCTGGCCGGCCCGCGAATCCGCGCGCTGGCGCGCACCGACCCGCGCTGCGAGGCGCGGACGACCGACGGCGGGTTACCCGAGGCCCTGCTCGTCGACGGCCGGATCGGCTACGTACGGCCGGAGCCCGAGCCGCACCGCGGGGCGGGGCGGGAGCCGGAGCGGGCGGGGCCGGGGGTCTCGCTCGTGGAGGACCCGGCCACGGTGCAGACCCTGGATCTGATGTTCGCCGGGGCCTGGGGGAACGCCGTGGCGCTCACCGAGCCCCCGCGCCCGGCCGGACGGCTGTGCACCGACTCCGCGCTGCTGATCCTGGAGTGTCTGCGGGCCGGCCTCACCGACGAGGTGGCGGCGCGCGACCTCAAGGTGTCGCTGCGTACCTACCGCCGGTACGTGGCCGAGATCATGCGCGAGCTGGGCGCGCACTCCCGGTTCCAGGCGGGGGTGCGGGCCGTGGAGGCCGGGCTGCTGCCGGGCCACCCCTGAGAGCACTCGAGACCTGACCATGTCGCGAGGCGGGATGACGAAGGCATGACCAAGCGATGACGGAGCGGATCAGCGAGGACGTCCTCGACCGCACCCTGCGGGAGGTGCGTACCCTCCTGGAGTCCACCGTCCACGAACACCGGGCCCGGCAGTCCCGGAGCGCGCAGTTCGCCGAGGTGGGGGTGGCGGACGCCGCCTTTCTCGCCGCCGCCGAGGAGGTCGCCGGCCAGGCCGTGCGCAGCGTCGACGCCGCCTTTCCGGAGCCGAGCCCCCGGCTGGCCGCCGACCACGCGGCCCTGCACGCCCTGGTCTCGGGCCTCGGCGACACGGTCGACGTACGGGTGCTGCGCACCCGGCCCCTGGCCGAGCCCGGCCCCGCGCTCGGGCCGGGCGGCGGCCTCGGGGCGCGCCCCGCGCAGATCCGGATCGCGGCGGTCGCGCTGCCCACGGCCGTGATCGCCGACGGCCGGACCGCCCTGGTGTGCACGGACTCGGCCGACGGGCGGCAGGCCTCGCTCGTCCAGGACCCCGCCGTCGTCGCCGCGCTGCACGGCATGTTCGGCAACATCTGGCGCACCGCCGCGCCCGCCGTCCGCCCCCTCGACTTCGGCAACCGAGCCCGCACCGAGATGGTGCGGCGGGTGCTGCGGCGGCTGGGGGACGGGGTCACGGACGAGGCCGCGGCCCGCGAGCTGGCGATCTCGGTGCGCACCTACCGCCGGTACGTCACCGGAATCCTGGAGTTGCTCGAGGTGAACTCCCGTTTTCAGGCCGGTGTGCGCGCCTCCGAGCTCGGCATCCTCGACCGATTCTCCGGCGGTGCGTGAAGAACCGGCGTGGACAACCGGTGACAACCGGTGGGAAGAACCTGCGGGAGAGTCCCGGGAACATCCCTGTCAAGATCGCCGTCAAGAGCCCGGCTAAGATCGCCGTCAAGCTCTTTTTCATGACGGAGCGATTTCCTTTTTCCCAACCGCATTGTGATCCGGAGCGGGCTGGCGATAGGTTGCACGCGGGCGTGCCGGGAGATCTGGCAACAGCCGGTAATACAAGGGGATTTGGGGATGACGCAAGGGCGCGGAAGGGGTGCGACCGCCACGGCGGGCGCCGATGGCGGACCGGGGACGGCCCCGCCGCATTCACCCCGTCCCGGACAGGTACGAAAGTCCGGCAAGAACAGCGGCAAGAACAGCGGAAAGGCATCGCACAGGGGTCGCGGAAGTCAAAGCGCCCGAGGGGCGCATGGCCGCCGAGTTCGCGGGAACGCGGCGGGATCCCTGTTCCGCGGGGTGCTCCCGCCGCTCGTATTCGGGGCGGCCCTGCTCATCGTGTGGGATCTCGCCATCCGCGTCGGCGCCGTGGACACGTTCTACCTCCCGGCGCCGTACGACCTGGCGAAACATTTCGTCGACGAGTTGCTGCACGGCGATCTGCCCAAGTACACCGAGCAGACGGTGCGGGAGGCGCTGGCGGGCTGCGGCATGGGGCTCGGGGTGGCCCTGCCGCTCGGCTACCTCATCGCGCGCAGTGACCTCGCGGCCTCGGCGCTCCAGCCGTATCTGGCCGCGTCGCAGGCGGTGCCCGCGGTGGCCCTGGCCCCGCTGTTCGCGCTGTGGTTCGGCTACGGGCTGCTGCCCTTCGCCATGCTGTGCGCGCTGCTGGTCTTCTTCCCCATCCTGGTGAACACCGTACTGGGCCTGCGTTCGCTGGACCCCGATGTGATGGGGGCCGCGCGCGTGGACGGCGTGGGCTGGTGGGGGATGCTCTGGTACATCGAGCTGCCGCTCGCGCTGCCCAGCATCCTCACGGGGGTGCGCAACGGCTTCACCCTGTCCATCACCGGTGCGGTGGTCGGCGAGTTCGTCATGGGCGGCGAGGGGCTGGGACAGCTCCTGTCGGTCCAGCGGCAGGAGGCCGACACCATTGGGCTGTTCTCGACGCTCGTCATGCTCGCACTTCTCGCCGCAGTCTTCTATGGCGTGATTCGCCTGGTCGAGCGGCTCGTACAGCGCTGACCGACATCTTCCACTCATTGAGGAGAAGTACGTGCGTTTGGTTAGGACGTCCACGAGGCACACCCCGAGACACCGGGTCATGGGGGCGGCTCTCGCGTCGGTGGTGGCGCTGGCCACCCTGACCTCGTGCGCCGAGAAGCCGAAGGACGCGGGGGACAAGGTCGGAGAGAGCATCACGGTCGGGCTGACCTACACGCCCAACATCCAGTTCGCCCCGTTCTATGTGGCGGCCGAGAAGGGGTACTACAAGGACGCCGGGCTGAATGTCACCCTGCGTCACCACGGTGCCGCGGAAGATCTTTTCGGAGCCCTGAAGTCGGGCAAGGAAGACGTGGTCTACGCGGGCGGGGACGAGATGCTCCAGGCCCGCTCCAAGAATCTCCCCATCGTGGACATCGCCACCTTTTATCAGAAATACCCCGTGGGCCTGATCGTCCCCAAGGAATCCGACATCAAGAAGCCCACGGACCTGAAGGGCCGTACGATCGGCACCCCCGGTCCCTATGGCGAGACCTATTTCGGTCTGCTGGCCCTGCTGAAAGAGGGCGGCCTCTCTGTCAAGGACGCCGACGTGAAGAACATCGGCTTCACCCAGCAGGCGGCGCTGACCGGCAAAAAGGTCGAGGGTGTGATGGGTTACCTCAACAATGACGCCATCGCCTTCCAGGAGGCCGGCAAGGAGGTCCGCGCCCTGACGCTCGACGGGGGTGCGGAGGGCGACCCGCTGGTCGGGGTGGGAATCGGCGTCGAGAAAAAGACGCTGGACAAGCGCGGCGACGACATGAAGAAGTTCGTCGAGGCATCTCTGCGGGGTCTGCGGTACGCCATCGACAACCCCGAGGAGACCGTCAAGCTCAGCGAGAAGTACGTGCCCGGGCTGGGAGACTCCAAGCGGCACAAGAACGCGCTCGCGGTGCTCAAGGCCACCACGCCCATGATGCAGAACGACGCGGGCGACCTGGGTGCCAACGACCCGCAGAGCTGGAGCCGCATGGCGGACTTCATGTACGAGCAGGGGCTGCTGGAGAAGACGGTCACCCCTGAAGAGGCGTACTCCAACGACTATCTGCCCAAGGCGTAGTCAGCCACACCCGGCCGGGCGGCGGGAGCTCACCCGCCCGCCGCCCGGTGGTCCGTCGCCCGGTGGTCCGTCGCCCGGTGGTGCAGTGCGCCCGCCACCGCGAACGCCGCCGCCGCGCCGCCCGCGAGCGCGACCCAGCTGCCCGTCGCGGAGGTGTGCGCGATCACCAACAGCCCGATCGGCGGCCCGGAGGCCGTGCCGAGGTTCCACGCCAGCGACGCCAGCGCGCTCGCCCGGCCGACCGCCGCCTCCCCGGACCAGCGCAGCAACAGCGGATAGAACGCCGAGGAATACATCAGCTCGCCCGCCGCGAACACCACCGCGAAGGCCAGCAGCAGTCCGTACCGCACCACGGACGAGGCCGAGTCCCCGGCGAGCACCGCGCCGAGACCGCAGCCGAACGCCGCCGCCCACAGCACCGGACCGGCGGCCAGCGCGACCGTCTCCGGCAGCCGCTCCAGTCGGCGTCGCAGCAGCGGCTGGAGCGCCACCAGCGCGAACGAGTTCGCCGCCACCACCGCGGACACCCACCCCAGCGTGACGCCCATGTGGTCGTGCAGCAGCAGTGGCACCGTGGCCTCGATCTGCGTGAAGCCGACGATCGCGAACAGCGCCTGGGCCAGCACCAGCAGCGCCATCGGGCGGCCGCGCAGCAGCGTGCGGTAGGTCGGCCCGCCGCCCGGCTCGCTCTTCTCTTCCCGTACCTGGGCGGACTCCCGCGGCCGCAGCGCCCAGATCGCCACCATCAGCGGCACCGCGGCCGCCGCGTTGGCCACATACAGCCAGCGCAGCGTCCCGACCGGGGCCTGCGCCCCATGCAGCACCAGCCCGGCGACGACCGAGCCCGCCCCGATCCCCACGTTGTTCACGATGTGCCGGACGGAGAACGCGGTACGGCGCCCGCTCTCCGGGACCGCGGCGTCCACGACGCCGACGATCGAGGCGTAGAACAGGCCGAAGCCCACCCCGACGCACGCGCCCGAGATCAGCACCGGAACCACCGCGTCGACCGGCGCCAGCATCCCGTACCCGACCGCCAGCGCAGCGGCGCCCAGCGCCCCCACCCGGTGCGGCCCCGCCCGGTCCGCGAGCGGCCCGCCGAGCAGCGCGGCCGCGAAGCTGGCCGCCGCCATCGCGATGAAGTAGCCGCCCGCGGCACGGGAGCCCAGCCCCAGTAGCTCGCTGATGTAGATGGCCGTGAACGGGAAGCAGAGGCCGTTGCCGAGGGTGGACAGCAGCAGACAGCCCATGAGCAGGCGAAAGCGCCGCCCCAGGGACTCGCGGGGCGGCGCGGCGTCTGCCGTCAAGAAGCCCGCCCGGCGCCCAGCGCCTCGCGCACCTTGAGCAGCTCCTCCACCTGGCGCAGGTCGTACGGCGCGGCCAGGGACAGCACCACATGGACCGCTCCGGCCTCGGCGAAGCCCTCCACGAGCGGCAGCTGGTCCGGGTTGACCATGACCGTACGGGCCACCTCGCCCGGGTCGCGGCCGACCCGCTCGCACCACTGGTCCAGCACGCCGTTCAGCTCGCGGAAATCGGCGACCGGGTCCTCGGAGGCCCAGCCGTACCAGTTCCACCAGTCGGCCTCGCGCGCCACCAGCTCCAGCGTGCGCCGCCGCCCGGCGCCGCCGATCAGCAGCGGAAGCGGCCCGGCGGGCCCGGGGTTGAGCTTCCCCAGCCGCTCTTTGACGGCCGTGAGGGAGGCGGCGAACGCGTCCATGCGCTCGGCCGGCCCCGGGAACGGGATGCCGTACTCCGTGTGCTCCGCCTCGAACCACCCCGCGCCGAGCCCCAGGACCAGCCGCCCCCCGCTGAGCTGGTCCACGGTGCGGGCCATGTCGGCGAGCACATGCGGATTGCGGAACGCGGTGCAGCTGACGAGGGGGCCGATGGTGGCCCGGCTGGTCTCGACGGCCATCGCGGACAGCAGCGACCAGCACTCGAAGTGGTTGCCGGCCGGGTCGCCGTGGTGCGGCAGGAAGTGGTCCCAGGTCCAGATCGAGTCGACGCCGAGGGCGTCGGCCTCGCGCCAGGCGGTGCGGAGTTGGTCGAGCTCGGTGTGCTGGGGGTGCAGCTGCACGCCCACGCGCAGGGTTCTCTGCGGCACGGTGTTCCTCTCGGTAAGTGGGTTTTGCTCCCCGCGCCCCCAAATCCAGCCCCTCCGGCGATTGAGGAGCGGGGTCTGGGGCGGAGCCCCAGAGCCGTCCGCAGGGCTACGGGGTCACGACGACCCGGTAAACCGGCGTCTCCGCGGCCTGCTTCAGCGCCTTCTCGACCTCGTCCAGCGCATACCGCGCCGTGACCAGCGTCTCCAGCCGCCCCGTCAGCGCGCCCCCGCGCAACAGCTCCGCCGCCGCGCGCCAGTCCTCCGGCTCATGGCTGAAGGAGCCGGTGACCGTCAGCTGGCGGCGGTGCACCTCGTAGCCGGGCAGCTCGGCGGGCGGCCCGCCGGGGGAGCCGCCGAAGAGCACGATGCGGCCGCCGTCGCCGACCGCGGCCAGCGCGGCGGCGATGGCGTCCTTGGAGGCGATGGTCACGAACACCACGTCGGCGGCGGGCAGTTCGCCGAGGTCGTCGGGGGTGACGGCCGCGTCCGCGCCGGCCGCCGCGATGGCGGCCAGGCGCTGCTCGTCCCGCTCCACCACGGCCACGCTGCGCGCCTGAAGCGCCTTGGTCACGGCGAGGTGCAGATGGCCCATGTAGCCGGCGCCGATCACGGTGACCCGGTCACCGGCCCCAAAGGAGCCGCGGCGCAGCGAGTGGACCACGCAGGCGAGCGGCTCGCCCATGGCGGCGACGGCCGGGTCGGTGTCGCCCACGGACCACACCCGCGAGGCGTCCACCTTGATGTAGTCCGCGAGCCCCGCGCCCATGGTGATCGCGCCGTCCTCGCGCTTGTGGCCCTGGAGGGCGACGCAGATGGCGGACTGGCCGGCCCGGCAGCTGCGGCAGGTGCCACAGCGCGGGAGCCCGTCGATGGTGACGAGGTCGCCGACGGCCGGCATGTCGTCGAGCCCGGTGGCCTTGTCGCCCACCTTCTCGACCCACCCGGCGATCTCATGGCCGGCGGCGGCGGGGTAGACGGTCATGCGTCCGGCGTACAGGTTGGCCTCCATGGTGCACACCCCGCACGCGGCGATGCGTACGAGCACCTCGGAGTCGCCCACGTCCGGTACAGGTATCTCTCTGATTTCCACCTGTTCTGGCGCGGTGATGACAGCTGTACGCATGGGAACTGCCTTCCGAATTACGGTCGTTGTGCCCGGAGGCTATGCCTGGGCCGGGGACCGAGGCAAGGAAAAGATCACAAGCCGTGTGCGTCGGAAGGGAGTTGTCGGGCGGATCAGGTGGCGGGGAACTCCCCGCACCGTATGGCGGTGACGAACGCCGTCCAGCCGTCCGCCGGGAAGACGAGTGCCGGACCGTTCGGGGCCTTGGAGTCCCGGACCGGTATCACACCGGACGTGGCGAAGGTGGGGGAGAACTCCACGCACTGCCCCCCATCGCCCCCGCTGTAGGAGGACTTGACCCACTCGGCGACGGTGAAATCGAGGTCAGCGCTCATGATCCGTGCTCCTTCAACAGGGTCCTGATAAGGGCTAGCGATTCGCCCGGGGACAACGCATGTGCCCTCAGCCGATCGTAGTTATCCAAGGCCGCCTCAACCGTCCTGGCCGAGTCGTACAGCCTGCCTCCTTGCGGCCCGTCCGAGTAAAGCACGGTGGGTGAGTCAGCGAACATCAGCAACGTGAACGGCATCATGGCGTTCGTGGCAGGGGCTCCTGCCGAGAACGGCATGACCTGGAGGTCTACCTGCTGTGACGCGACTGCCGTCAGCAAGTACTCAAGCTGCCGCGCCATGACTTTGGCGTCACCTACGACCGTTCGCAAGCATGCCTCATGAAGGATGACCCACAGGAGCGGCGGAGTTTCCCGTTCGAACACCTCGCGACGCCGCAGTCGTGCGGCAACCCTGCCCTCAATCACCTCCGCTTTCTCCCGAGGGTGGGATGCACGGAAGATGGCCCGCGCGTAGTCCTCGGTCTGGAGGATGCCCATCACGAGGTTCGCGGAGTAGTCCAGTATCCGCGAGGCCTTCTGCTCCAAGTTGAGGTACGGGACGAACCACAAGGGGTGGTCCCCCTCGTCAATCCGCTTCAGCAGCCCAGCGAACAGCCCGTTTGTTCCGAACGCCAGGTCGCAGCCTCTCGCGAACTTCTCGCTGGGCATCTGCTTCCCCGACTCCACAGTGCTGACGTAGGCCTCCGAGTAGCCCGTCGCTTTACCTAACTGCTTCTGCGTGAGTTTGCGTCCGAGGCGTACGCGCCTCACATCCGCTCCGAAGCGCTGAAGAGCGTTGGGCGGCTGACTGAAGTCTTCGGACGGGGTGGTCTCGTCCACCACTCTGACCTCCCGTTACGGAGTCACGACCGGGGGTACCGCGCGCAGCAGACTTTGGACCCGGCGCTGAAGTCCCCCAAGTCTATGGGACGTCGTGTTCTCTTGGTGACCGATGGACTACGCCCGGTGCGCATCCGGGGCAGTCAGTCGCCACACCACCGGCCACACGCAAGACCCCCGCAACCGCATGCACCGCGGCCCGGGGGCGTGGCCCACAACCCCTGGGAGGTTGATGAGCGTGTCAGAGGCTATCGCGTGGATCTTCGAAGCGCTGCTACGTCTACTGCTGCCGCCGTCGGGCCGTCACCGCGCCGCGCCGCACCAGCACACGCCGACGCTGCCGCGTCCGGCCCGAGTGCCCCACGTACCCGCACAGCCCGTCCTCTCCGAGCTGCCGGACGACCCCGCTCCCGCCATGGTCCGGCCGTACGTCCTCGCGCACGCGCAACGCGAGGAGCGCGCTGCGCGTCGGCTGCGGCGGACGCTATGGCTGGCTGTGCACGGAATCGACATCGGCCCGCGCGTCATCCATGGCGTGAGGGTGGTGGCGTAGATGACCACTCCGGCAACGCCCCCACCGCAGCAGGGGCAGGACGACGGACCGCAGGGGCAGGGCGGCGACGATCGCCCCACTCTTGAAGAACTGTGGCAGCAGTCCACCGCCCTGAGTGAACAGATTGCCCAGCATCTGGGGCGGGGGCCGAAGTGACGAAGAGGACCGGCATTCAGCCCAGCCTCGCGGTCGGCATGGTGGTCTACGACCGGCATTACGACATGCCCGCGACCATCACCGACTTCGTCGGGCCGTTCGTATGCCTCACCCGCCCAACCGGCCTCACCTGGCGCTCGCCCCAGGCATCCGTACGCCCCGCCACCACGTACGAACGGCGGCAGCTACGCGCCATCGCCCGGCTGCACGCCCAGCGTCAACGAGGCATCGCCTCCGCGCGGACGCCGCCCTCTGCCGGGTGACCACCGTTTCCGTCCCCCACGGAAACACCCCGGCAGGGGCGCGGGCTCGGCGGCTGAATTTGCGGTGAGTATCGGACAGCGACACGCCGACGCCATGGCGTGTCGCTGTCCGATACTCACCGCAAACTCGGGGCCCGCGCAGACAGAACTCACCGAACACCTCGCCAGAGCGGACGATCAACCCATGCCACATGGACCCTGGCACGCCGAATGGACGTTCATCAGCGAAATCGGGGTCACCACAGGTACTGCACACACGCCACGGTACGTGGACCTCCGCACGACCGTATTCAAGGCCGCCGACGAGTCGATACGGGACCGGTCGCACGAGGAATCCGGCGAGCGAGCCGAGCCCTGGAAACTCCTGGTCGGGGCCCTGTACTCCGAGGCCATGCTGTCCGCGGACGAAGTCGGCGCATGGCAGTACGTGAGCCCGGACGGCTGGGCGCACGTAACCATCCGATTCACGCCGTAGCGACCAGGCTGTCGAACCGGAGACGGTCGTACGTGGTGAACGCCGGTTCCAGCGCATCGAGTTCGTCGATCAGTGAGTGCAGCCGCTCAGACCACGGCGCTGAACCGGCATCCGGCTCGTTTGAAACGGGATACGCCGCGCTGATCGCCTCCGACGTACTCAGCCGATGTGGAGGATCCGAAAGCGATCGGGTTCCGCCGGATCTCGGTCAACCACCTGGACTGGCGCCCAAGCCCATTGCCAGACGTTGATGCCTGGCGTGCGGGAGAACCGGATCTGCCCGCGCGTGCCTTCGACTGCGACGCGCGGCCAGGATTCCGCGATGCGCGCCCGGTCCGTGCCGTGGGAGCGCAGCACATCGGTGAGGACGGCGACCGTGTCGTAGCCCTCGAAGGCGACGAAGGAGGGCGCTTCGGCCAGCCGCTCGCGGAGGGCCGTCTCGACCCGTGCGCCGAGTGGGCTGAGGTGCTCGGGCAGGTAGCGCAGGAACGGGATCGCGGCTCCGTCGTCGCCCAGCAGCTGCGCCCATTCGGCGAACTCCGGTTGCCCGGCCGGAGCGCCGATCAAGATCTCGGCAAGGCGCTGGTCGCGGCGGACGGACTTGACGATCGGCACGGCCGGTTCCGGGTGGCCGACCAGAAGAAGGAGGGCTGTCGCGCGATGGCCGACGAGTTCGTCGCACACCGCCTCGGGGGTGAGCGCGCGCATGTCGAGTTCGATGAGGGTGCCGCCGCGTGGAGCGAGGTGGTCCCGCAGAATGCGGGCCCCGGATGCCCAGTAGACGCTCGGCTCGGCTGCTACGGCGATTCGGCTGTGGCCCGCGCCGAGGACGAAGTCCGCGTAGATCTGCCAGCCGTGGGATTGCGCCGGGGCGAGGCGTGCGACCCATTCCGTGGGCTGTTCGGTGAGCGTGTCGAGAACCGCGGACGAGCAGAGGAACGGCAGGCCGAGGGCGTCTGCCCTGGCGGCGGCGGCGCGAGCGACGACGCTGTGATACTCGCCCGCCAACGCGGCCACGCCGAGGTGAGCCAGTTCGTCCACGGCCGCCGCGGCCCTCTGTGGATCGGCCGCGGTGTCCCGGACCACCAGCTCGAGTGGTCGTCCGGCGATCCCGCCGGCGTCATTGACCTCGCGAACGGACAGCTCGAGGCCGGCGAGCAGGTGTCGGCCCGCCTCGACCCAGCCGGGCCGGGTCAGCGGAACGAGAGCGCCGATCCGGACGGCTGATCCGTCGGTCCGCTCCGAGCCAGGTGGCGATGGTGGCGTGTTCATGCGTGGGCGTCTCCTGAGCGACGATTCGGTAGCAGCATCAGCAAGCGCAGTGAGCGGATCCGACCGGCGCCGTCAACGGGTCGGCCGCGCGCCGCACCACACCGTTCGGGCCCTCGACCGGGAAACCCTCACGGATCCAGTACTCGATGCCGCCGATCATTTCCTTGACCTGGTAGCCGAGCCGGGCGAGGGCGAGCGCGGCACGGGTCGCGCCGTCGCAGCCGGGCCCCCAGCAGTAGGTGATGACCGGAACGGCAGGGTTCAGCAGGTTCGCGGCGCGCGCCGGTATCTCGGCGGTCGGCAGATGTACCGCACCGGGGACATGCCCCTGCGCCCACGCCTCGTCCCCGCGTGAGTCGATGAGCACGAAGCCCGGGTCACCGGACTCCAGTGAGGCGCGGACATCGGACACATCGGCCTGGAAGGCAAGGCGTGCGGCGAAAAAGGCGGCCGCCTCTGCGGGTGCCGTCGGCGGCACCCGCAGGGCCGCGCTGATCAGGGTCTTGGACATGTCCTCAACGCTAGGCTCCCCGCCCATTCCCCAGAACTCAAGATCAACGGTCCGGCCCGCACCGCGCCGTGCAATTCGTGGTATCCATCGGCTATGGCCGCTGATTCCCTTGACACAACCGATATACGCATCCTGGAAGCCCTGCAACGCAACGGCCGCGCCAGCTACGCCGAGCTGGCCCGTAGCGTCTCCATGTCGCCGAGCGCCGTCACGGAACGCGTCCGACGGCTGGAGGAGAGCGGCGCCATCTCCGGCTACTCGGCCATCGTGAGCTCCGAGGCCCTGGGGCTCGACATCCTGGCTTTCGTCCGTCTTCGCTACCCCACTGGCAACTACAAGCCGTTCCACGACCTGCTCGACACCACTCCCGAGATCGTGGAGGCCCACCATGTGACGGGCGAGGACTGCTTCGTCCTCAAGGTCGTCGCCCGATCGATGCGCGACCTGGAACGCACCACGGGCCGCATCGCCGCCCTGGGCTCCGTCACCACGAGCGTCGTCTACTCCAGCCCTCTTCCGAGCCGGTCGGTGACGACGGTCGTGGCCCGGGTACCGTCCGGCGGGTCCGGCGACTGACCCACCGGACCCGCGTCAGGCGGTCGTGGGGACGAGCCGCCACTGCTGGCAGTTGTTGTTCAGCCAGGTCCACTGGCGTACGTCCGCGCCGTCCGCCGTGGAGCAGTCGGCGACGTCGGCGACCTTGCCGCTGTTGGCGTTGGTGATCCGGACGTGGTCGCCGCCGGTGTAGACGAGCCGGGACTTCTGGCAGTTGTTGTTCAGCCACGACCACTGGCGGATGTCGGCGCCGTCGGCGGTGGAGCAGTCGGCGGTGTCCATGACCTTGCCGGTGGCCACGTTCACCAGGCGGCTGGTGTCGTCGCCCATGTCCTCGACGCGCCACTTCTGGTTGGCGCCGCCGGTGCAGGTCCACTGGAAGATGTTGGTGCCGTCGGCGGTGTTGCCGCCCGATACGTCCAGGCACTTGCCGCTGTTGCGGTTGACCAGGGTGTACGCGGTCGGGGTGGTCGCCGTCTCGCCGGACGGGCCGGGCAGGGTGGTGCCCAGGGCGACGGGGGTGCCGAAGTTCGGGGTGCCGTCCGCGTTCCAGGTGAACTTCTGCGCCCGGGTCGTGCGGCCGTTGCCGCAGCCGCCGCCGGCCGTGTTGTTGCCGTGGTAGACGATCCAGTTCTCGGTGCCGTCGGGGGAGGTGAAGAACCCGTTGTGGCCGGGGCCGTAGACGCCGGCCGCGTCATCGCGCTGGAAGACCGGCGTCTGCTTCTTGGTCCAGGCGGCGGGGTTCAGCGGGTCGGCGCCGGTGAGCTCCAACTGGCCCAGCTTGTAGTCGGGGGTCTGGCAGGAGCTGGCGGAGAAGGTCAGGAAGGTGCGGCCGCCGCGGTAGAGCGGCTCGGGGCCCTCGTTGACCGGGCTGCCGGAGGTCTCCCAGCTCAGGGTGGGGCTGGAGATGATGGTGAAGGTGGAGTCGGCGAGCGTGTACGGGTTGCTCATCGGCGCGATGACCAGGCTCTGCGCGCTGCCGTTGATGAAGCCGCTGCCCACCAGGTACAGCTTGCCGCCGTGCCAGAGCACGCTGGCGTCGATGAGCCAGCCGCCGGGGGTGAGGTTGGATCCGGTGAGGCTGTTCTTGTAGGTGTACGGGCCCATGGGGTCGGAGCCCGCGCTCTCCAGCACATGGGTGCGCTGGGTGTCACAGCAGGCGGAGCCTCGGTTGCCCGCGGAGTAGTACAGGTACCACTTGCCGTCGAGGAAGTGGATCTCGGGTGCCCAGAAGTTGGAGTTGCGGCCCGAGGTGGAGTCGGACCACACCTGGACGCTCGGCGCGGTGGAAAGGCCGGCCAGCGTGGGCGACTTGCGCATGGTGAGCTCGCCGGTGAACGAGGTCGTCACCAGGTAGTAGCTGCCGTTGTAGTACTCCAGCCAGGGGTCGGCGCCCTTCTGCGCCTTGACCGGGTTGGTGTACGGCCTGCCGTCGGCCGCGGCGGCGGCCTGCGCGGACTGGACGGTGACCAAGGGCGCGAGCAGGGCCAGGAGCGCGGCCCCGAGGATCAACCAGCGGTGGGTGCGGGTGCGGAGCACGGCAAGTCCCTTCCAGCGGCGGCCTGTTCGAAATTACGAACGCTGTACGTGACTTCGGCCAGGAGGTAGAGGCGGCGCCGGACGGGCGTCAAGAGAACGGACGCGTTCGGTGACGACGGCCCGAGTGCGTACCGTCAGCCGCGCTCGGCGCCGTGTATGGGAGCTAGGCGGGCCGGCGGAAGGTCCACCAGATGATCGCGGCGCCCACCACGGCCGCCGCTGCGCCGACGATGGCCGCGACATGCATGGCGTGGACGAAGCCCTCGTCCGCGAAGTCGGACAGCCTGGGCATGGAGAGCCGGTCGGCGAGCGCCCGGGTGGCCTCCGGTGACTCCGCGGCGGCGCCGGCCGCGGCCGGAGGCAGGTCGTCCAGCTTCGGGGTGATCTCGTTCCGGTAGACCCCGGCCAGGACGGAGCCGAGGACCGCGACCCCGAGCACCCCGCCGATCTGCCGCATCGAGTTGTTGACGGCGGAACCCGCGCCGGTCCGGTCGGCGGGGAGGACGGCCATGATGGCCTCGGTGGTGGGGGCGACGGCGGCGCCCATGCCCAGGCCCTGGAGGACGAGGAAGACCCAGAACAGCCCGAGGCCGCTGTGCTCGTCGAGGAAGACATAGCCGAAGAAGCCCACCGTGGCGATCAGCATGGCGCAGGTCACCACGGACCGCGCGCCGTGGAGGCGGACCAGCCGGGCCGACAGCGGGGCGCCGAACAGCACACCGAGGGCGACCGGGGCGATGGAGAGGCCGCACTCCAGGGGGGTCTGGCCGTGGACGCCCTGGAGATAGAAGCTCGTGTAGTACATCGAGCCGTTCACCCCGAAGAAGGTCAGCATGACCGCGACGCTCGCGCCGGTGAACCGGAGGTTGCGGAACAACCGGACGTCGAATCCGGGGCTCGACACGCGGAGTTCGACCAGGACGAAGACGACGACCAGGAGCGCCCCGCCGGCCAGCGAGCCGAGGACGGCCGGGCCGGTCCAGTCGTTGCGGTGACCGCCCTCGATCACGCCCCAGACGACGGCGAACAGGCCGGCGGTGGAGAACAGCACGCCGAGCGGGTCGAACTTCTTGCGGACCTTGGCGACCGCACCGGGGAGGTAGACGAACGAGCCCACCGCGCACAGCACCACGATCGGCACGTTCACCAGGAAGATCGCGCCCCACCAGAAGTGGTCCAGGATCGCGCCGCTGATCATCGGGCCGGTGGCGATGGCGATGCCGCTGGAGCCGGACCAGATGGCGATGGCCATGGCGCGGTGCCGCTCGTCGAAGACCTGGGCGATGAGTGCCAGGGTCGCGGGCATGATCAGCGCGCTGCCCAGGCCCATCACGCCGCGGGCGACGATGAGTTCCTCGGCCGAGCGGGCGTAGGCGGCCCACACGGAGGCGGCGCCGAAGATCAGCATGCCGGTCAGCAGCAGCCTGCGGTGGCCGTACCGGTCGGCGAGCACCCCGCCGGTGAACAGCAGCACCGCGAAGATCAGCGTGTAGGAACTGATGCTCCACTGAAGCTGTTTGGGGCTGGCGCCGAGTCCGTCGTCCGGGTCGGCCAACGTCGTGAGCGCGACGTTGAGCACGGTGTTGTCCAGCCACACCGCCAGTTGGGACAGGACGAGCACCGACAGAGCGAGCCATTGGCGGCCGGTCGGCGACCGGGAAGGGTCGGCCGGCGCGGCGGCGGTCGTCGCGGTGTTCTGTGCAGCCATGTGTGCGGCGCCTTTCGGGACCCGGGGGTAGATGGGTCCGCCGTCGTACGGCAAGGGACTCGTGCTGGCTTCAAGCGAAGTTATCAATGGGGGGCCGGGGCCGCAGCCTCTTGAGCACACGGGAAGGCATATCTCGGCCTGAGTGAACCCTGACCGCTGGCATTTTCCTGCCGAAGATTGGCCCTATATACCCTCAGGGGTATGCCTTGCGGTTGGGTGTGGACCCTCGTTACTGTGCCGAAAAAGGAACCGGGGGGTGTCCTTTGAGCCAATTTCGAATTCAACCAGACGACGGTACGCCCATTGAAGGAATTGCGGGGGAAGTGGGCGTGAGGGGGGCGATTCGGGCGGAGCCGCAGACGGGGGCCGACAGCCTCGAAGACACTCTTGGGCAGGCATTGCGCCTGCTCGAGTCCGCCGTGCATCACCACCGACGCGCAACGCTCGTCTCCGTGACGGCCGATCTGCCGGTGGACGGCGAGGCCGTGGCCGGGTGGGTGGGCCGGCTGGTGCTGCGGGCCGAACAGGACGTGATCTGGGCGCTGCCCGAGATCGCCTCCGACGAGCACGCCAACCTGACCGCCCAGACGCTCGCCCAGCTCCTGGACAAGGGCGTCAGGGTCAGGCTGCTCTGCCCGCAGCCGGTGATCAGGGGCGCCCGCTGGCACCGGACCATCGGGGAGCTGGGGCCCCGGGTGGACGTGCGGCTGTCCGGCGCGGTGCGCCAGGAACTGGTGGTGGTGGACGGCGCGGCGGTCATCGCCCCCGACGCCGCACCTGGGGAGCCGGGCGGGTCCCGGGCCTCGATGATCCAGAACTCGACCGTGGCCGACATGCTGTACCGGCTGCTGTGCGGCATGTGGGACGCGGCGCAGCGCCCCTCGCGGCCGCTGTCCTTCGAGGGCGGGGCGCGGGGGCGGGTGCTGCGCGAGGTCCTGATCCTGATGGCCGAGGGGTACAAGGACGACGCGGCGGCCCGGAAACTGGGGCTTTCGGTGCGTACTTACCGGCGCTATGTGGCCGACATCATGCGGGACCTGAGGGTCGAATCCCGATTCCAGGCCGGTGTGTGGGCCGCGCGCGCGGGGCTCATGGAGTCATACCCCGATTGACGGCCCGACTGGCGGCCGACATGGGGACCCGCGGTTCGGCCGCTGGCTCGATCTCGCGGGTTTCATGACGTCCGGTGGTTTGCGGCCGCCTCTAGTGGTGTCCCTAGAACCGCCTCCTTAACTGGCGGCGACTGGCAGCTTGCTGCCGATTAACCGGGCGCAACACCTGTGACCGCGCCGGGCGCGGCAGGTATATGACAGCCGGGGTTACCAATCGGTCACCTGAGACCGGGCACATGACAGCTAGTGGACTCCGGGGTTGTCGCGGTCTGAACCGGCGCTTAGCGTCATGGGCACGTTCCTCGCTTGCTTTGCCCATGCCCAAAAATGGAGGTGCGCGGTAATGGCCGCCATCGTCGAAGAGCGCCAGGAAACAATCAAGGAAATCGTCACGGATATCCTGGAGATAGACCCGGACGAGGTCACGGAGACCAGCCTCTTCAAGGAAGAGCACGACGCGGATTCGCTGCGGGCCATCGAGATTCTGGCGGCCCTCGAAAAGGAGTTCAACGTCGTCATCCCGCAGGCGCAGCTCAGCCGCATGGTGAACCTCGACGGCGTCTACGAGGTCGTCTCCGAAGCGGCCGGCTGGTAACGGACCCCGTGGCGGACTCAAGCGAAGGCAGGGCGATATGCAGGGTGAGCCGGCCCGCAGGGTCGTGATTACGGGTCTCGGCACGGTGTCCGGCATCGGCGTCGGCACCGCCGAGTTCCTCGCCGGACTGCGGTCAGGGAAGAGCGCCGCGAAGCCGATCACCGCTTTCGACACCGAGGGGTTCGACCACGCCACGGCGTGCGAGATCACCGACTTCGACCCCGGCGAGTGGATCCGGCACCTCGACGTCCGGACCCTCGGCCGGGCCAGCCAGTTCTCCGTGTCGGCGGCGCGGATGGCGGTGGCCGACGCCGGGCTGACCGAGGACGACCTGCGGGACGTCCCCACGCTGATCTCGGTCGGCACCACCGACGGGGAGTCCAGGGACCTCGACCACCTGGTGGAGGTGGAGGTCGACCAGGGGCCCGAGCAGATGGACGGCGTCATCGCCCGGCGCGTCCCGGCGGGCCGGCTCTCCGCCGCGGTCGCCCAGGAGCTGGGGCTCACCCGGGTGGAGGCCGTCACCCTGCCCACCGCCTGCGCGGCGGGCAACTACGCGATCGGGTACGGCTTCGACGCCATACGCGGCGGAGATGTGGACTTCGCCCTGTGCGGCGGCGCCGACGCCCTGTGCCGCAAGACGTTCACCGGTTTCTACCGGCTGGGCACCATCGCCCCCGAGCGCTGCCAGCCTTTCGACAAGGACCGCAAGGGAATCCTCACCGGCGAGGGCGCGGGCATATTGCTGATGGAGAGCCTGGAATCGGCGCTCGCCCGCGGCGCCCGTATCTACGCGGAAGTCCTCGGATACGGCCTCAACTGCGATGCGCACCACCCCGTCGCACCCCACCAGGACAGCGTGGCCCGCTGTATGCGGATCGCCCTGGACAATGCCGAAGTCAAGCCGGAGGAAGTCGACTTCATCTCCGCGCACGGCACCGGCACCAAGGCCAACGACGTGACCGAGGCGCGCGCCATCCGTCAGGTTTTCGGCGAAGATGATCCACCCCGCACCGTGTCCGTCAAGTCGATGGTCGGCCACACCATGGGGGCCGCCAGCGCGCTCGCCGCCATCGCCTGCTCCCTCGCGCTCACCGAGGGCTTCATCCCGCCGACCATCAACCACACCGAGACCGACCCCGAGTGCGGGCTCGATGTCGTGCCGAACCGGGCCATCGACGCCGACGTGAAGATCGTGCAGAACAACGGCCTGGCCTTCGGCGGCAACAACGCGGTCGTGATCTTCGGCAAGCGCGACGCGGACTGGTCATGACTCAGCTGGTGACCGGCGCGGGCGCCGTGGCGAGCGTGGGCGAGGGCGTCGACGAGGTCTTCCGGGCGCTGTGCGCGGGCACCAGCGGACGTGGCGAACTGCGCGGCTTCGACCGGGACCGGTACCGGGCGCGCCACGCGTACGAGATCGACGACCGCCCCGCCGAGGGCGGCGACATCCCCGGCCGCGCCACCGCGTGGCTGCTGCGCGCCGTCGCCGAGGCCGCCGCCCAGGCCGGCCTCGGCGACGACCTGAGCGGGGTGCCGGTCCTGGTCGGCACCGGACTGCGGGAGCTGCGCTCGGCCGAGCTGGCGTGGTGCGAGGGCACCCCCCTCGACCCCGACCGGCTGCACTTCGGCCCCGCGCTGCGCGAGCGCTTCGGCGCGGAGCGCAGCTACACCTTCTCGGGCGCCTGCTCGGCCTCCCTGTACGCGCTCGCCCTGGCCGCCGACCTGCTGGCCACCGGCGCGGAGGACACCGTCGTGGTGGCCGGGGTCGACACCCTCACCGAGTCCATGTTCGGCCTCCTGGACCGGGTGCACGCCGAACCGCCCGAGCGCGTCCAGCCCTTCGACCGCGCGCGGCGCGGGGTGCTGATGGGCGACGGCGCGGCGGCGGTGGTGCTGCGGCGGGAGGAGCCGCAGCGGGGAGAGCCGCAGCGGGAGGGTGTGCCGCGGGGAGAGCCGCCTCGGGCAGGGGTCGCCGGCGCGCCGCTGGGGGTGCTGCGGGCCGTCAGCATGAACTGCGACGCCCGCCATGTCACCGCCCCCGACCCCAGGGGGATCGCCGAGGCCGTGACCGAGGCGCAGTGGCGGGCCGGGGTCAAGCCCGGCGAGATCGACCTGGTCCTGCTGCACGGCACCGGCACCCTGCTCAACGACGAGGCCGAGGCGACGGCCATCGCCGAGGTTTTCGGCCATGACGTCGGGGTGCCCCTGATGACCGCCATCAAGTCCATGACCGGCCACACCTCCGGGAGTTCGGGGCTGTTGAGCCTGATCGTCGCGCTCAAGTCGCTGTCCACCGGACAGGTGCCGCCGACCCTGGGGCTGACCGAGCCGGTGGCGGAGGCGGCGGGCTTCCGCTTCGTACGGGAGCGGGTGGAGGGCGCCGAGCTGAACGTCGCGCAGATCGACGCCTTCGGGTTCGGGGGCGTCAACGCGGTGGCGATCGTGGAGCGGGCGGAACCATCTCCCGCATCTCCGGCCGGCGCGGGCGGGAGGACGGGCAGATGACCCCCCGGACGCAGCGGACTTCCCAGGAGGTCGTCGTCACGGGTGTAGGGCTGGCCCTGCCCGGCGCCGACACGCCCCGGGAGCTGCTGCGCCCCGCCGACACGCCCCGCACGCCCCGCGCGCCGCTCGAGCCGTACGACACGGGCGCCCGCATCGGCCGCCGAGGCCACCGCTACAAGGACCGCGCGACCCAACTGGCGCTGTGCGCCGCGCTCGGCGCGCTGCGCGACGCCGACCTGATCCGCGGCGACGGCGGCGACGGCAGGGAGCTGACCGTGCCGGGCGTGACGGTGGGCGTGGTCGCCAGCTCCAACCTGGGCAACCTGGACACGGCGTGCCTCACCGCCGCCGCCATCGCCAAGGAGTCGGTGGCCGGCCTCAGCCCCATGGGCCTGCCGAACGCCTCCAGCAATGTGATCGCCTCCTGGGCGGCGATCCACTTCGGGCTGCGCGGCCCCAACCTGATGCTGTGCAACGGCGCCACCTCCGGGCTGGACGCCGTCCACTGGGCCGCGACGCTGGTGACCGCCGGGCGGGTGCGCCGCGCGCTGGTGATCGGGGTCGAGACGCGCAACCCCGTGGTGGAGGGGCTGCTGCACGGCTCGTCCGACGGCCTGGCGGACGGCCTGGCGGACAGCTCCGCCGAGGAGCCGCTGCTGGACGGCGCGGCCGCGCTCGTCGTCGAGGGCGCCGCCTGGGCCCGCGACCGCGGCGCCGCGCCCGCGGCCGTCCTGGGCCGCTACGAACGCCGGGCCGAACTCGCCGCGTGTGTAGAGGCGTTGGTGCCGGGGGACCGTACCCCGGGCGTCTGGTTCACCCCCGAGGGCTACGGCACGCCCCGCGACGCGGAAGCCGGGTGCCGGGGCGTCCCCACCCCCCTCCCTGAAACCGTACCCCGCCATGACCTCACCGCCGCCTTCGGCCGCGCTTCCGGCGCGCTCGGCGTGCTCCAGTGCGCCGCCGCGGTCGGCTGGCTGGGCGAGGCCGGGACCGGGGCCGGGGCTGGGGCTGGGGCGGGGGCCGAAGCGCTGGTCACCAGCGGCGACGACGCCGCGGACGCCGTGGCCGCGCTGCTGCTCGGCCCTCCCGGGCGGCCCTCCGCCGACCCCCGGCAGCCCGGCGGAGCCGCCGCGTGAACACCGCGGACGCGCCGGTTCAAGGCGCCGAACCGAGCCGCATGGTGCGGCTGATCCGCCCGGCCGCCACCGAAGACCCCGCCCCGGCCCGGCTGCTGCTGTTGCACGGGCTGGCCGGCGGTGCCTCCGTGTGGGAAGGCTTCGCCGAACTGGCCGACCCGGACTGGGAGGTGTGGGCGGCCGATCTGCCCTGGAGCGGCTTCTCGCGCCCCGGGTGGCCGGACCGCCCCGTCACCGACTGGGTGGACCGCGCCGTGGCCGGGGTGCCCGGCGGCCCCGATGTGATCGCCGGTCACTCCTTCGGGGCCAACGCGCTGCTCGCCTGGCTCGCCGGGCCCGGACCGCGCAGCGCGCCCCGCCCCGCCGGAGCCGTCCTCGTCTCCCCGTTCTACCGGCCGAGCCGGCACGACTTCGACTGGGCCACGCTGTCGCACTACGTCAACAGCTTCGACCGGATCATCGAAGAGGGTCTGACGGTCAGCGCCGGGCACCGGCTGGCCGCCGACGTACGGCACCAGATGGCGCTCAAGGTCCGCGAACACGTCGGCCCGTACGGCTGGATGCGCTTCTTCGGGATGTATCTGGAGACCCCGCGGCTGCCCGTGGAGCGCCTGCGCACCCCGTTCCTGATCGTCGGCGGGGAGCGGGACGGGGCCGCCCCGGCCGCCGAGGCCGAGGCGCTCGGCCGGTCGCTGCCCCACGCCGACGTGCGCGTCGTCACCGACGTCGGCCACTTCCCGATGGTCGAGCGCGTGGCCGAGTTCTCGGAAGCGGTCAACGGCTTCCTTCGCACGATCACCGTCCGGCGCCCCCGGCCGGGCGGACCCCGTTTCGTTGACCGTTTCGCTGACGGTTTCCCCCTTGATGTTTCCCCCGATGGAGTACACCTGATGACAGCTGCGGTAGAGCCGACATTGACCAAGGCCCTGCTCGCCGACACCACCACCGTGCGGCTGCGACCCCGCTACGAGGGCTCCAATATCTGCACCTGGATCGGGTTCAAGCACGTCAATTACCTGGTGGAAGAGGCCGTGCTGATCCACTTCGCGCAGAGCGGGGTGCCGGCCCGGCAGCTGTACGAGGAGTACGGCCTCGGCCTGGACGTCGTCGGCCTGGACACCCGCATCCTGCACGCGTTCCACATGGACGACGAGGCCGAGGCCGAGGTGGTGCCGGACACCTCGGCCGAGGACGGCACCCTCGGCTTCCGGGTGACCGTCCGCGTCGACCGGGACGGCTCCACCCTGAAGGCCGTCACCTCCAAGGTGCGGGTCTCGCTGCGCACGGACAGCTATCTGGACCTGCCCACCGAGGCCCCCGCCGAGCTGGCCCGCTTCACCGTCGCGCGCCTCGGCACCCACGAGGGGGCGGCGGAGGAGGCCGGGGCCTGCGTGGCGGCGGACGCGGTGCTCGCGGCGGGCGGCGACGAGGCGGCGGTGCTGGGCGCCCTCACCGAGGGCCGCAACGCCTACGCCTGGAAGTGGAACATCACCTACCCCTACTGCCACTTCACCGAGCGGCTCCAGATGTCCGGCTATCTGCGGCTCATGGAAGAGGCCAAGGACCGCTTCGTGCTGGACCGCGGCATCTCCATCAAGACCCTGCTGGACGACCGCAAATGGATCCCGGTCGTGCCGCGCTCCGCCCTCCGGATCGTCGACGAGGCTCTGATGGAGGAGGACCTCTACACGGTCTACACCGTGGAGGAGATCTTCAAGGACTTCACCTACACCTCCCGCATGGACTGTTACGTCGTCCGCGACGGCAGGCTCACGCTCACCGCGACCGGCCGGATCGTGCACGGCTACGCGGTGATCGAGAACCGCCGCGACTGGCATCTGGTCCCCTTCGACCAGCGGGTGCTCGGCGCGCTCGCCGGCCAACCCGGAAGCGGCAGCTGATGTCCGGCGGCGCGACCGACGTACTGGTCACCGGGCTGGGCGCGCTGAGCTGTCTGGGCTCGGGCACCGAGGCCCTGTGGCGAGGCATGCACACCGCGCGCAGCGCGCCGACGAAGGTGCCCGACCCGCTGGCGCACATGGACCACCCGCACATGTATCTGGTGCCCGACGCCGATCTGCCGACGGGGCCCGAGGAGCAGGACGGGCTGCCGCTGGGGCGCGGATCCCAATTCGCCATCGCGGCGGCCCGCGAGGCCGTCGACAGCGCGGGGCTCACCGGCCTGGCCGGGGTGGACCCGCGCCGGGTGGCCGTCTCGATCAGCAGCGGCATGGGCGACTCCGATCTGCACGAGCGGCGGCGGGCCGGCGAGCCCGCGAACCACGACGGCTGGGCGCCCGCGTTCCCGGTGGCCTCGGCCGTCGGCGGATGGCTCGGCGCCCAGGGCCCCAACACCAGCCTCACCAACGCCTGCGCCGCCAGCGGCTACGCGCTGTCCGTCGCCGCCGACCTGATCCGCTCCGGCGAGGCGGACGTGGTCGTCGCGGGCGGCACCGAGGCGTACTCCCGGGTCGCGCTGGCCTGCTTCAACCGGCTGGGCGCGATCGACCCCGAGCGCTGCCGCCCGTTCGCCGCCGACCGGCGCGGCACGATCTTCGGCGAGGGCGCCGCCGTGCTGGTCCTGGAGTCGGCGGCGCATGCGCGCGAGCGGGGCGCGAAGACGGTCTACGCGCGCCTGGCGGGCGCCGGCTGGAGCTGCGACGCCCACCACGCGACCGCCCCCGAGCCCGGCGGCGAACAGATCGAGCGCGCCATGCGCGAGGCCCTGCGGGAGACGGACCCGGCCCTGGAGGCGGCGCCCGGGGCGGGCGGGCTCGGCTTCGTCGTCCCGCACGGCACCGGCACCGAGCTCAACGACGTCGTGGAGGCCCGGGCGCTGGCCGGGGTGCTCGGCGAGGCCGCGCCGCGGACCCCGCTCTACAGCGTCAAGGCGCTCCTCGGCCACACCGGCGGCGCGGCGGGCGCGTTCGCGGCGCTGGCCGCCGTCCTGGTGCTGCACCACAGGACGCTTCCGCCGAACGTGCCCGTGGGCAGGCAGGACCCCGGGTGCGAGGTGCCGCTGCCCACCGGGCCGACCCCCATGACCGCGCCCTACGGCCTGGTCAACGCCTATGCCTTCGGCGGCAACAACGTCTCGCTCGTGCTCCGGGAGGCGGGCGCATGACCGAACTGGTGGTGTCGGGCGTCGGCACGGTGCGCCCCGAGGGGTTCGACTTCAAGACCGCGCTCGGCCCCCGCGGCTACAAGTACCTGCCCACCGCTTCCCAGTACTTCCTCGCCGCCGCCAAGCGGGCCCTGGCCGGGATCGGGCCGGACGCCCTGGACGGTGTGGAAGCCGAGCGCCGCGGCGCCGCGGTCGGCACCAACAGCGCCGCCGCCGCGCTGCACGACGCGATGGACCGTACGGTCATGGAGACCGGCGCCGAGGATCTGAGCCCGGTCACCGCCCCGTACTTCTCCATCAACCTCTTCGGCAGCCGCCTGGCCACCGAGCACGAGCTGAAGGGCTTCAACCTCACCTTCGCCAGCCCCCGGGTCGCCGGTCTGGAAGCCATCGAGAGCGGCCGGCGCGCGCTGGCCGCCGGCCGGGCCCACTGGCTGCTGGCCGGGGCCACCGAGCAGGTGCTGGCCGAGGGCGAGCCGGGGGCGGAGACCTCCGAGGCCGGGGCGGTCGCCCTGGTGCTGGAGCCGGCGGCCGCCGTCGCGGCGCGCGGCGGGCGGGCGTACGGCCGGGTGGCGGTCCGCTCGTTCTTCCTGCCGCCGGCCCTGGCCGCCGCCGGGAGCGGCGCCGAGCACGCCCGGGCGCTGATCGACGGCGCGCTCCAGGCCCTCGGCCACCGGGGCCTGGGGCCGGATGGCCCGCTTCCGGTCACGGCCGTGCTCGACGGCTCCCCGGTCGGCGAGGCCGTCGCGGCGGCGCTGGGGGAGCGGGCCGAGTACGTGCCCGCGGGCGCCGGCTGTCTGGAGCCGGTGGCGCGGGTCGCCGCCGCCCTGGCGGAGGGGGCGGGCCCGGCGCGGGTGGTCGTCACCGCGGCGGCGCAGGGGAACGCCGCGGTGTGCCTGGTCACCCCGGGCGACCCCGGAACACAGGCCGGAACACAGGCCGGAACACAGGCCGGAACACAGGCCGGAACAAGCACCGGAGCACAAACCCGAACACGAGCCGAGACACAAGCCGAAACGACGCGTACCGAAGCACAAGCGGAAGAAGGCGGAGGGTGAGCGGCTGATGATCACATCACTCGAGGGTTCCTGGTGCCTGATCCTGGGCGCCTCCAGCGGTATGGGCCTGGCCACGGCCCAGGAGCTGGCGCGCGAGGGCGTCAACATCCTGGGCGTGCATTTCGACACCGCGGAGGGGCAGGAGAAGGCCGCCGTCGCGGGGGAGGAGTTGCGCGCCCACGGCGTCCAGGCGCACTTCTTCAACGCCAACGCCGCCTCCGCCAGAACCCGGGAAGAACTGCTGCCCAGATTCGCCGAGCTGACCGGCGGATCCGGGATCAGGATCCTGGTGCACTCCCTCGCCTTCGGCACCCTGCTGCCCTTCGTCGCACCCGAGGGCGAGCCCGGTGTGACCTCCCGCCAGATGAACATGACGCTCGACGTCATGGCCCACTCCCTCGTCTACTGGACGCAGGACCTGTTCACCGCGGGCCTGCTGCGCGAGGGCGCGAAGGTGTACGCGATGACCAGCGCGGGCGGCGCGCGCGTGATGCCCAGCTACGGCGCCGTGTCCGCGGCCAAGTCGGCCCTGGAGTCCCACGTCCGCCAGCTCGCCCTGGAGCTCGCCCCCTCCGGCATCGCCGTCAACGCGCTCCGCGCCGGGGTGACGCCGACCCCGTCCATGGAGCGCATCCCGAACAGCGGCCGGCTCGCCGAGTACGCCCGCGGGCTCAATCCGCACCGCAGGCTGACCCGGCCCGAGGACGTCGCCGAAGCCATCTCCCTGCTCTCCCGCACCGACTCCTCCTGGATCACCGGCAATGTGATCGGAGTCGACGGCGGCGAGATCCTGACCTGACCGGCCTGATGTGATCCCGTGGCCCGAGGACCGACGATGACCAGTGCGAAGACCGGCGGCGCCCCGCCGCGGCGGCCGGGCGGCGCCCTGCGCGCCGCCGTGGCGCCGCTGCTGGGCCTCGCCGCCGCGGCCAAGCACGCGTATCAGCTCTACCACCCCCCGCGCCCCGCCGGGCCCGCGCGCACCCCGGCGGACAAGGGGCTGCCCACGCACCACAAGACCGTGGTGGCCTCCTACGACGGCGTCCCGCTGCGGGCGTGGGTGGTGCCGGGCGCGGGGCCGCACACCGTGGTCGTGTGCCACGGCATGGGCCGCACCAGGTCCATGACGCTCGGCCACATCGCACTGCTCCACCGGGCGGGCCACCACGTCGTCGCGTACGACATGCGCAACCACGGGGACAGCGGCGCCGACCGGGCGCTCGGCCGCATGGCGGAGCGCTACATCAGCGATCTGCGGGACGTGCTCTACGCCACCGCCGCCGACCCCCGGCTGCGCGGCGGCGCCATCGCCCTGTACGGCTTCTCCTTCTCGACCTGGCCCGCCCTCCAGGTGGTGCCCCGCTCCCGGGTGCCGGTGGCCGCCGTCATCGCGGACAGCGGCCCGGCGTACGACGTCCCGGCCGGGCTGCGCCACTTCGCGGCGCTGCGCGGGCGGACCATGCGGCGCTGGCTGCGCGGGCCGCTCACGCTCGCCGTCCAGGGGCGCGCCTTCGAGTTCTTCGCGATGCGCATGCTCGGCCTCGCCGACTGGCCGCCGGACCTGTCGGCGTACGACACCCGGCTGATGTTCATCGGCAGCGCGGAGGACACCTTCGTCCGCCCCGAGGCCGTCGAGCGGACCGCCCGCCACTACCCCGGCGCCGAGTACTGGACGGCGGCCGGGGCCCCGCACATGAGGGGGGTGCGGTTCGACGCGGCGGAGTACGAGAAGCGGGTCCTCGGCTTCCTGGCCGAGGCGTTCGACGCGTCCGAGAAGGCCGCGGAGGTGGGTGACTCATGACTGACCATCTGCTCGTCGAGAGCGGCGGGCCCGAGTCCGGGGCCCCCTGCGAACGGTTCGTCGGCGACGCCGTACGGCTGCTCCAGGACGGCCACCACGTGGTGCTGTTCCTCGTCGAGAACGGGGTGACCGCCGCGCTGCCCGGCGCCTCGCACGGCGTCGCGGCCTTTCTGCGCGGCGGCGGCGAGCTGTGGGTGGACGGCTTCTCGGCCGCCCAGCGCGCCCTCCCCGCCGAGGACCTGCTGCCCGGATCCCGCCTCGCCGGCATGGACGAGGTGGCGGACCGGCTGCTGGCACCCGGCCTGCGGGCGGTGTGGCACTGATGGCCTGGAAGCCGCCGCCCACCGATGTCCTGCTCCAGCTCCTCGGCGCGCCCCACCAGACCGAACTGGTCAGCTCCGCCCTGCGGCTGACGACCGCGCTGCTCGCCAAGGGCGCCCGGGTCCAGATCTGGGCCTGCGGCGACGCCACCCGGCTCACCTGGACGGGCCTCGGCGACACCAAGCCGCGCAACTACGGCGACTGGGAGCGGGAGTACCCCTCCGCCCTCCGCGTCGTGCGCGAGCTGCTGACCGACCACCCGGACCGGCTGCACTGGTACGTCTGCGCCTTCTGCGCCGAGGAGCGCGGCACCTCCGACCAGATCCCGCAGGTGCGCAGGCGCCCCATGTTCAAGTACGCCGAGCATGTGGCCGTGGCCGGCACATGTCTCTCCCTGGGGGTGCACTGACCATGCCCGAGGCGACGGCGGCGCGCTGGCTGGTGATGATCGAACGGGCCTACCGGGGCGCGGTCGAGCGGCAGTTCGCCGACGTACTGTCCCTGATCACCGAGTTGCACCGGCAGAGCGGCGGCACCGACCTGGCGCTGCGCGGCCTCGCCGTCAGCTACGCCCTCGACACCGACTACGAACCGGCGGTCCGCATCGGCGGCCGCACCCTCGACACCCTCCCCGACCCGCGCGCCACCGTGCGGGACATCGTGGCCGCCGGGGTGGCCGTGCTGGTCGAGGAGCCCGACCTCACCGCGCTCGGCCGCACCGCCGCCGACCGGCTGCTGCCCGGCGTGCGCGTCGTCGAGGGAGGCGGGCTCGCGGCCCGCTGGGCGTCGTACGAACAGGTGTGGTTCCTGTGACCGGGCCCGCGTACGAGACGGGGCCCGCGTACGGACGCGCGCCCGCGCGGGAGACAGCGCCCGCGTACGAGAGCGCGCCCGCCGGCCGCCCGCACACCTCCCCAGCCTCTACCGAAGGAGTACACGGATCCATGGTCTTCGCCACCGCCACTGCCACCGGCGGCCCGGTCATCTCCGCCTGGGCCGCCGTATCTCCGCTGGGCCTGCACGGCGCGGACTTCGCCACCGGGCTGCGCTCCGGCCGCCGGGCCGGGAAGCCGCTGGACCCCGAGGAGTGGTCCGTGCCCTTCGACAAGGCCTGCCTCGTGCCCGACTTCCACATCAAGCAGATCCTGGGCCGCAAGGGCACCCGCTCCATGGACCGGACCACCGGAATGGCCGTGACCGCCATCGGCCGGCTGCTCACCGACGAGCGCCTGCCCGGCGTGGGCGAGAACACCGGCGTGGCGCTGGGCACCAGCACCGGAAGCGCCCAGTCCATCATGGACTTCACCCGTGACTCCCTGGTCGGCGAGCGGCCCTTCTTCGTGGACCCGGCCCGGTTCCCCAACACCGTCATGAACTGCGCGGCCGGCCAGACCGCCATCTGGCACGGGCTCAAGGGCCCCAACACCACCATCGCGGGCGGCCGCGCCACCGGGCTGCTCACCCTCCAGTACGCGCTGCGGCTCCAGCGCGCCGGGCGGGCCACCACCGTGCTGTGCGGGGCCGTCGAGGAGTTCTCCTCCGCCCGCGCCTGGCTGGAGTGGCACTCCCGCGCCGACGGCGACACCGCCGCCGTGCTCGGCGAGGGCGCGGCGGTGTGGCTGCTGGAGCCGGACGGGTCCGCGCGCGAGCACGGCCGGGGCGGTCTGGTCGAGGTCGCGGGGCTGGAGTTCGGCTTCGCCGCGGACCCCGGGGGCGGCACCGGGCGGGCCCGCACGGTGGTCGCCGACGTGGTGCGGCGGCTGCTCGACCGTACGGGCGCGGAGCCCGGCCGGATCTGGGCCGTCGCCGACTCGCAGGCCCCGGGCGCGGAGGGGGAGGCGGAGCGCGCCGCCCTCGCGGACGTGCTCGGCGGCCATGAGCCGCTGCGCGTCTCGGCCGCCGACTCCATCGGCGACACCTACGCCGCCTCGGCGGCCTTCCAGATCGCCGCCGTGCTCGCGCTCGCCGAGCGTCCGGACACCGCCCCCGGCAGCCTGGCCCTGATCACCTCGGTCGACCGGGACGGCGTGGTCGGCGCGGCCCTGCTGCGGACCCGGCCGCAGGCGACCACGTGACCGCGTGCGCGACCACCCCGAGGAGCTGGTTGAGATGACGGACGACAGCACAGCGGTGCGCACCGCCCTGGTCTTCCCGGGCCAGGGCGCCCAGAAGCAGGGCATGGGCGAGGCATGGCGGGAGACCGGGTCCTGGTCGCTGGTGGCCGGGATCTCCGAGCACACCGGGGTCGACGTCGAGGACCTGCTGCTGAAGGCCGACGACGAGACGCTGCGCCGCACCGACCTGGCCCAGATCGCCGTGTTCACCACCGAGGTCCTCGCCCACCGCGAGGCGGCCGCCGCCGGCGTACTGGGCGAGGTGGTTGCGTGCGCGGGGCACAGCCTGGGCGAGTACACCGCGCTGTACGCGGCGGGGGCGCTGCCGCTCGCCGATACCGCGCGCCTGGTCGCCGCCCGTGGCCGGGCCATGCGCGGGTGCGCCGAACGCTCGCCCGGCACCATGGCCGCGGTGGTCCGGCTCGACGCGGAGACCGTGGAGGGGCTGGCCGAGGCGGTCCGGGAGGCGGGCGAGGAGCTGTGGGTCGCCAACACCAACGCGCCCGGCGCCATCGTCGTCTCGGGCACCGCCGACGGAGTGGCCCGGCTCGGCGAATCGGCCGTCGAGAGCGGTGGCAAGGTGATCCCGCTCGCGGTCGGCGGCGCCTTCCACAGCCCGCGCATGGCGGCCGCGGCGGCCGAGCTCGAGGCGGCGCTGGCCGCCGTGGAGTTCGCCGCCGAGCACATGCCCGTCGTGGCCAACGTGGACGCCCGCCCGCACACCGGCGGCGACACATGGCGCGACCTGGAGCTGCGCCAGCTCACCAGCCCCGTCCGCTGGGAGCAGAGCGTACGGACCCTGGCCGGCGAGCTCGGCTGCACCCGGTTCGTGGAGCTCGGCCCCGGCCGCCAGCTGACCGGGATGATCCGCCGCATCGCCAAGGGCGCGGCGACCGTCGCGGTCGACTCGTCCGCCGCCCTGGCCAAACTGACCCACACCCCCGACCCCGGCTGAACCCAACCCCCCTTGAGAAGCGCGAGGAGAACCCGCATGGCCGACACCGCCGCCGCCCTGGACCTGGAGGAGCTGCGCGCCTTCGTCGCCGACGTCCTCGATGTGGAGGAGGAAGACGTCACCGACGACGCCGACTTCGTGAAGGAGCTGGGCGTCGACTCGCTCATGGCCCTGGAGGTCATGGTCGTCCTGGAGAAGAAGTACTCGGTGAAGCTGAAGGAGCAGGAGATGAAGGAGATCACCTGTCTTCGGAAGGTCTATGACCTGCTCGCCTCGAAGCTGGAGAAGTGAGGTGCCGACCACAAGAACATGCGGACCGGTCGACGGCACGGTGGAGGTCGTCGACCCCGGGGCCCCGGGCGGCCGCCCGGCCCGGACCACGGTCCTCATCGACCCGGCGGAGCGGGTGTTCGCCGGGCACTTCCCCGGATTCCCCGTCTTCCCCGGGGTGTGCGTCGTCGAGTACGCCCACCGCGGCGCGCTGGCCACGCTGCCCGAGCCGGGCGAGCGCTGGACCCTGCTGGCCGTCGAGTCGTCCCGGTTCACCAGCCCGGTGTTCCCCGGCGACCGGCTGAGCTGCGACATCACCTGGGCACGGGACACCGGGTCCCGGGACACCGGGGCGCGGGACGCCGGGGCCTGGCGCTGCCGGGTGGCCGTGGCCACCGGGCGGGGGCCCGTCGCGCTCGTCCGGCTGCGCTACGCCCGCGACGGCGGGCGCTGCGCGCAGCGGGAGGCCCCGCAGGCCGACGGCGCCGCCTCCTTAGCCGGGGATCCGGCGCCGCACCGTACGGTGATCACGGCCGGTGAGATCAGGCGGGTGCTGCCGCACCGCTACCCCATGCTGCTGATCGACCGGGTCACCGAGCTGGTGCCCGGCGAGCGCGCCACCGGCCTGAAGGCGGTGACCTGCAACGAGCCCTGGTACGAGGGAATCCCCGACAAGGCCGCCGACGCCGCCGAGGCGGACTACCACTACCCGTGGACGGCCCTGATCGAGTCCTGGTGCCATGTCGCCGGGGTGCTGGTCGCCCACGACAGGCCCAATCCGGATGTGCTCAGCGGCCAGGTCATGCTGCTCGGCGGCATCACCGACGCCACGCCGCTGCGCCCCGCCGTCCCCGGCGACCTCGTCGAGCACCGCGTACGGCTGACCCGCCAGATCGGCGAGACCTTCATGTTCGAGGGCGAGAGCCGGGTCGGGGACGAGACCGCCCTGACGGTCGGCCGGCTGGTGATGACGATGCGCCCCGCCGCGGACCTGACGGACGCGGCCCCCAAGGGAGGTGAGTGACCGGATGCCCCACACGAACGGGACCGAGCCCATGACCAAGCGTGTCGCGCTGGTCTCCGGCGGCTCGCGCGGCATCGGCCGCGCCACCGTGCTGAGGCTGGCCCGGGACGGCTTCGACGTCGCGTTCTGCTACCGGTCCAGCCCGGACGCGGCCCGCACGCTGGAGAAGGAGGCCGAGGAGCTGGGCGGCGGGCGGGTGATCGGCAAACAGGCGGACGTCTCCGACGCCGACTCGGTGCGCGAGCTGGTGGCCTTCGCCCAGGAGCGGCTCGGCGCCATCGATGTGGCGGTGACCTCGGCGGGCATCACGCAGGACAATCCGCTGCTGCTGATGAAGGACGAGGAGTGGCGGGCGGTGCTCGGCGTCAACCTGGACGGCACGTACCACGTGTGCCGCTCGGTGGTCTTCGAGATGATGAAGCGCAAGTCCGGCTGCATCGTCAACATCTCCTCGGTGGCCGGGGTCCACGGCAACGCCACCCAGAGCAACTACGCGGCGTCCAAGGCGGGGATCATCGGATTCACCAAGTCGCTCGCCAAAGAGGTCGGCCGCTACGGCATCCGGGCCAATGTGGTGGCGCCGGGCTTCATCGATACGGATATGACCTCCTCGCTGTCGGAAAGTACGCAGAAGGAGGCGCGCAAGAGCATCCCGCTCGGCCGCTTCGGCCGCCCGGAGGAGGTCGCCGACATGGTGGCGTACCTGATCGGGGCGGAGTACGTGACGGGCGCGGTCTTCGAGGTCGACGGCGGCATCGTCATCTGAGCCGTCCGGAAGGAGAGGGAGGGGGGATGGCGATGGTCCGCGAACGCCGCAAGAGCAAGGCGCCGCGCTTCTATTTCAATTTCCGCAGTCCGTACAGCTGGATCGCCTACCGTGATCTGATGGACCGCTATCCGGATGTCGCACAAGCGGTGCAGTGGCACCCTTGGTGGGAGCCGGACGCGGACGGCGAGCGCCTGATGAACGAGCACGGCGAGACGTTCCCGTACACCCCGATGTCCCGCGAGAAGCACCTCTACATCCTCCAGGACGTACGGCGGCTCGCCCGCGCCCGCGGCCTCGACGTCACCTGGCCGTTGGACGAGGACCCGGTGTGGGAGGTGCCGCACCTCGCGTACTTCCCGGCTCTGGAGGCCGGGCTCGGCCCCCGGTACATCGAGCTCGTCTACCGGGCGCGCTGGCAGGAAGGCCGCGACATCTGCGACCCGGCGACGGTCGCGGGCATCGCCGAGGAGCTGGGGCTGCCGGCCGACCGGCTGGCGCGGGCGGCCGAGGACCGGCAGCTGCGCGAGGGGCCGGGGCTCGCGGCGCTGCTCGCGCTGGGCCGGGACGGGGCGTTCGGCGTGCCGTTCTTCCTCCACGGCTACGACAAGTTCTGGGGGGTGGACCGGCTGCCCGCCTTCGTCGAGTCCGTCCGCGCCCGCCCGCCCGAGCCCGGCGCGGACTCCGCCGGCCACCGCTGGGCGGTGCCCCCTGCCGCGGCCCGCTCCGGCGACCAGGGCCATGCCGGGGGCTGCGGCTGACCCCGAGCCGCAGCCCGACCTGTTCCACTCCTGTTCGACCCGCCCGACCCGCCCGAGACGACCGAGACGAGACCGCTCTGATTCCCGACGGACCCCCCATCCCCGCACGGAGGACGCTGATGTCCGAGCCACGGCAGACGCCGGTACGGAATCCCGCGCTGAAGTCCCGCGTCGTGTCGGCCGCGGCGCTGCCGCTGGCCCCGCTGTACGGGGCCTCGCTCGCCTATCGGGCCTTCCACCCGCGCCGCCGGGCACAGCACGGGCATCCGAGCGACTATGGCCTGCCCGTCACGGAGCTGAAGATCCCCTTCACCGGCCGGAAGTACGTCCACGCCTGGCTGTGCCCCGGGTCCGGGCAGAAGGTCGTGGTCCTCGGGCACAGCATGGGGATGAGCAAGACGCGCAGCCTCGGGCACGCCAAGTTCCTGCACGACGCGGGCTACACCGTCTGCCTGTTCGACCACCGCAACCACGGGGCCAGCAGCGTCGACCGGGCGCTGCTCGGCCTCGGCGACCGGTTCGCCAGCGATGTCACGGCCGTCGTCTCCCATCTGCGCGGCGGGCAGGGCTACGGCCGGGCCCGAATAGCCGTCTACGGCTTCTCCTTCTCCTGCTTCTCGTCCATGTGGGCGCTGACGCACGAGGGCTTCTCCGTGGACGCGCTGGTGTGCGACAGCGGCCCCGGCCATGACGTACCGCCGCTGCTGCGCAAGTACCTGGAGGCCGGGATGCTGCCCGTGCCGCGGCTGCTGAGCGGGGAGCCGTCCCTGTCGGTGGTGACGGGGGTGCTGTGCTCGCTGGCTCCCGCCCTGGTGCGGGCGCAGTGGCCGCCGCCCGCGACGGGGAAGTTCGCCGAGATACCGCTGCTGTTCATGTCGGGAGAGCGGGACGCCATCGTGCCGCCCTCCTCGGTGGACGCGCTCGCCGAGCGTTATGCCCAGGCCGAGACGCATGTCCTGCCCAAGGCCGAGCATCTGCTCGGGCTGGAGACCAATCCCGAGGCATACGCGAAGGTCGTACTGGATTTCCTCAAGCGGGCCCTGGGGTAGCCACCGACCGTCCCTGACGGACGGTTCTTCTGACAGAGGGATGAGAGAGCATGCAGAAGGTGCTCATCGCCAATCGTGGCGAAATCGCGGTCCGGGTTGCCCGTGCCTGTCGGGACGCGGGGATCGCGAGTGTTGCGGTCTACGCCGATCCGGACCGGGACGCGGTACATGTGCGCGCGGCCGACGAAGCGTACGCGCTGGGCGGTGACACCCCCGCCGCCAGCTATCTCGACCAGGCCAAGGTCCTGGCCGCCGCCGCCGAGTCCGGCGCGGACGCCATCCACCCCGGCTACGGCTTCCTCTCCGAGAACGCCGAGTTCGCCCAGGCCGTCCTCGACGCCGGCCTGACCTGGATCGGCCCCCCGCCCGCAGCGATCCGCGACCTGGGCGACAAGGTCGCCGCCCGCCACATCGCCCAGCGCGCCGGAGCCCCCCTGGTCGCCGGCACCCCCGACCCCGTCTCCGGCGCCGACGAAGTCCTCGCCTTCGCCCGCGAACACGGCCTCCCCATCGCCATCAAAGCCGCCTTCGGCGGCGGCGGACGCGGCCTGAAAGTCGCCCGCACCCTGGACGAGGTCCCCGAACTCTACGACTCCGCAGTCCGCGAGGCCGTCGCCGCCTTCGGCCGCGGCGAATGCTTCGTCGAGCGCTACCTCGACAAGCCCCGCCACGTCGAAACCCAGTGCCTCGCCGACACCCACGGCAACGTCGTCGTCGTCTCCACCCGCGACTGCTCCCTCCAACGACGCCACCAAAAACTCGTCGAAGAAGCCCCCGCCCCGTTCCTCACGCCGGAGCAGAACGCCGAGCTCTACCGCGCGTCGAAGGCCATCCTCAAGGAGGCCGGGTACGTCGGTGCGGGCACCGTCGAATTCCTCGTAGGGACCGATGGCACGGTCTCCTTCCTGGAGGTCAACACCCGCCTCCAGGTCGAGCACCCGGTCACGGAGGAGGTCACCGGGATCGACCTGGTGCGGGAGATGTTCCGGATCGCGGACGGGGAGCCGATCGGCTACGACGACCCGCCCGTGCGCGGCCACTCCTTCGAGTTCCGCATCAACGGCGAGGACCCGGGCCGCAACTTCCTGCCCGCCCCCGGCACCGTCACCACCTTCGCCCCGCCCACCGGCCCCGGCGTCCGTCTGGACGCCGGTGTGGAGTCGGGCAGTGTGATCGGCCCGGCGTGGGACTCCCTCCTGGCCAAGCTGATCGTCACCGGCGCCACCCGCACCCAGGCCCTCCAGCGCGCCGCCCGCGCGCTCGCGGAGTTCCAGGTCGAGGGAATGGCCACGGCGATCCCGTTCCACCGCGCCGTGGTCACCGACCCCGCCTTCACCGCCGACCCCTTCACCATCCACACCCGGTGGATCGAAACCGAGTTCACCAACACCATCACCCCCTACACCCCCACCACCAGCGACGAGACAGAAGAGTCGGTGGCGCGGGAGACGGTGGTGGTCGAGGTCGGGGGCAAGCGGCTGGAGGTCTCCCTCCCGGCGTTCCTGTCCGTGGCCGCCGCGCCTGCCGCCGGGGACGCGGGCGGGGCGAAGAAGCCCAAGCGCAAGCCCGTGAAGAAGTCCGGATCGTCCGCCTCGGGTGATGCGCTGGCGTCGCCGATGCAGGGCACCATCGTCAAGGTCGCCGTCGCCGAGGGGGACCAGGTCGCCGAGGGCGATCTGGTCGTGGTCCTGGAGGCGATGAAGATGGAACAGCCCCTCAACGCCCACCGCGCGGGCACCGTGAAGGGCCTGGCCGCCGAGGTCGGCGCCGCCCTCACCGCCGGCGCCGTCATCTGCGAAATCAAGGACTGAGACCAAGGGCTGAGACCAAGGACTGACACCCCGGGCCCGCCGACGCCCGAGTGCGGCCGCGCCCAGCCCAACGGGCCCCCGTCTCACCGGCCGCGCCGGATACGGGGGCCCGTTAATCCATATGGCATCTTCGTGCCATGGGTCTGGGACGCGAAGTCCACGTGACAGACCATGGAGCCGGTGATTCCGCACTGGTGGAATCACCGGTGAACTTGGTCTCCCCCGCGTAACGGGGGCGGGGGAGACCAATTTCCCACGCCCGAGTCGCCGTTGATCCGGCGGTGGGCGTGCCCGAAACGGGCATCACTTCTTCATCGTGCGCTCCAGGAACCCCAGGACCGTCTCCGCGTAGAGCTCCGGGTGGGTTTTGACGCCCTGGAGATGCTCGGTGTCCGGCAGGGTGTGCACCTCCGCCAGCGGATACCGCTCGGCCAGCGCCCGTACCCCCGCCGCCGGGATCATCGTGTCGCTCTCGCCGGTCAGGAAGAGCATCGGCGTGCGCTCGTACGCGCCCTTGGCCGCGGGCGGCCACTGCACCCGCAGCATCGCCACGGCCGCCGTGGAAGCCACCTTCTCCAGGGCCTTCCGGGACGGCCCCTTCCGCATTGGGCCGGGGACGGGCAGCCCGCCGGACGCGACGAAGTTGGCGAACAGCGACCGCAGTTCCAGCGCCGGGCCGCTGTCGAAGACCATCGCGTCCACCGGGCTCTCCCCGTCCCTCCTGAGCATGTAGAAGGAGGGGAAGGTGGAGATGGAGAAGCCGTAGACCGCGATGCGCGCCGAGGCGTGCTCCGCCGTCCCGCGCAGATGCCTGACCACCGCCTCCACATCGTCGGTGTGCCGGTCGCTCATGCCCCAGCAGGCCCGGTCCGCGCCGCTCTTGCCGTGGTTGCGGTGGTCGAACATCGCGACCGTATAGCCCGCCTCGTTGAGCATCCGGGCCTGCGCCAGGCTCGCGGACTTGCTCAGCCCCAGGCCGTGCCCGAGCACCACCACCCGGTCCGGGTCGCCCGGGCACAGCCACACATGCAGCCCGCGCCGCACGCCGTCCAGTGGCACGGTGACATCGGTGGTGGACAGCCCCACGTCCGCGGGCTTCTTGTGATACGGCCTGCGGGGTGGGTGATAGATGAAATACGAGAGGAAGGCGCCGTACAGCGGAGCCACCGGGAGCGCGAGCGCGGAGGCCGCCTTCGCCCAGAATCCCGTCGCCATGTCGCAAACCCCCATTACGGAAAGTGCACGGACTGTGCTTGATCGTAGTGGTGCCGCCAGGTGATCGTACCCGCCGGTAGGGGAACGTGTCCTAAGTCACCGGGTGTCGCCCGTGCCGCAACGCCTACCCGGGGCAAGGATGTTGAGTCAGGCTCAGCGCTGCGGGGGGAGACAGGGAATCGTGTCGTACACCGGCCCGGCGGATCCCGCCGTCGACACCGCAGGAGACACGGCGGGCGACAGGGCGGGCGAGTCGGCCTGGGGCCCGGACCGCGCGCTGCCCCGCCCCGCGGACCGCCCCTCCGGCGCCGAGGTGGCCGTATGGCTGCTGCGCATCCCGCCGTCCGCCGCTGCCGCCGCCGAGCGCGCCGGAATGCTGGACGACCGGGAGCGCGAGCGGGCCGCGAGATTCCGCGACGACACCCTGCGGGAGCGCTATGTCGCCTCCCACGTGGGCCTGCGGACGCTCCTCGGCGCGTATCTCGGCATCGCCCCCGCCGAAGTCGAGCTGATCCGCGAGAAGTGCGGCATGCCGGACTGCGACAAGCCGCACGGCCGCCCCGCCGTGGCGGGCGAGCCCCGGCTCTCGTTCTCCCTGTCCCACGCCGAGGACGCCGCGCTGTACGCCTTCGCCGACGCGGCCGTCGGCGCCGACATCGAGGCCCGGAACGCGCGGCGCACCGGCACGGTGCTGACCGGCCTCATCCGGCAGCTCCACCCCGACGAGCGCGCGGCCATCGAGGCGCTGCCCGAGTCGCTGCACGAAGAGGCGTTCCTCAGCTGCTGGGTGCGCAAGGAGGCCTACCTCAAGGGCATCGGCACCGGCCTGCCCGGCGGCCTCCGCGCCCACCACGTCGGCCTCGCCGACCATCTCGCCCCGCCCGGCTCCACCACCCCGCCCGGCTGGACCCTCGCCGACGTACCCGCCCCGCCCGGCTACGCCGCCGCGGTCGCGCTCCGCGCCGACGACACGCCGGCCGTGCGCCCGGTGGTCGGCGCATTGCGTTTGTGGTGAGTTTGAGACCGCGACACGCCGTGACGCCCGGCGTGTCGCCGTCTCAAACTCACCACAAGTCAATGGGCATTGGAGCCAGGTATTGCCGGAGGTGATGGACGGCTGGTTCCGGCCGCTGTGGACCTCCCCCGAGATCCGCCGCGACCTGCGCACGTACGTCCTCGGGGTGCCGCCCAGGGCCGAACTGCTGCGCTGGGCCGAGGCGCTGCGCTGCTTCGACCGCCCGGCGCTGGTGGCCTGGGCGGCCGAGGACAAGGTCATGCCGCCCGAGCACGGCCGCCGGCTGGCGGAGCTGCTGCCCCACGCCCGCCATGTGGAGATCGCCGACAGCTACACCCTCATCCCCGAGGACCAGCCGGAGCGACTGGCCGAGCTGATGCGTGAGTTCGTGCTGGACGGCTCGTCGGGGTAGCAGGGTGTCCGGGCCCGCGAGCCGTCACTTCACATACGCCAGAACGGCCAGGACCCGCCGGTTGTCGTCGTCCGAGACCGGCAGGTCCAGCTTGGCGAAGATGTTGGAGGTGTGCTTGATGACGGCCCGTTCGGTGATGACCAGCCGCTCGGCGATCGCGGCGTTGGAGCGGCCCTCGGCCATGATGCCGAGGACTTCGCGCTCCCGGGCGGTCAGCCGGGCCAGCGGATCCGCGGCGGAGGAGGCGGTGCTGGAGAACAGCCGGGCGATGACCTCGGGGTCCATGGCGGTGCCCCCGGCGGCCACCCGGCGGACCGCGTCCACGAACTCGTCCGGGTCGAACACGCGGTCCTTGAGCAGATAGCCGATGCCGCCGGTGCCGTCGGCCAGCAACTCCTTGGCGTACAGCTGCTCCACGTACTGGGAGAGGACCAGGACCGGGAGGCCGGGGATCTGCCGGCGGGCCTCCAAAGCAGCCTGAAGGCCCTCGTCGGTGAACGTCGGGGGGAGTCGTACATCGACGACTGCCACGTCCGGACGTTTCTCGACGAGGGCCTGAAGGAGGTCGGGGCCGGTGTCCACAGCGGCGACGATCTCGAAGTCGTAAGCCTCCAGAAGCCTGACCAACCCGTCCCTCAGGAGGAAGAGGTCTTCGGCGAGGACAACACGCACGGCAGCTCCATGGTCAGTGTCGTCGGACCGCCCTGGGGGCTGGTCACGGCAAGAACACCGTCGAAAGTAGCAAGCCTGCGCTCCATTCCGCGCAGTCCCGTGCCACGGGAGGGGTCCGCGCCGCCCACGCCGTCGTCGTTGACCTGGGCGCGCAGCCGGCCCGTCTCGTACCACAGGTCGACCGTGACCCGCTGGGCCTCGCCGTGCTTGGCCGCGTTGGTGAGGGCCTCGGAGATCGCGAAGTACATGGCGGACTCGACCGGGGCCTCGGGGCGGCCGGGCAGCTCGGCGTTGACCTCGACCTCCAGGGGGCTGTCCATGCCCAGGGCGCGGACCGCGTCGGCCAGGCCGCGGTCGGCGAGCACCGGTGGGTGGATGCCGCGGACCAGGTCGCGCAGCTCGTTGAGGGCGGTGGCGGAGGCCTGACGGGTGTCGGCGAGGATGGCGCGGGCCGCCTCCGGGTCCTTGGCCAGCAGCCGCTCGGCCACGCCCAGGTTCATGCCCATCGCGACCAGCCGGGCCTGCGCGCCGTCGTGCAGATCGCGCTCGATGCGGCGCAGCTCGGCGGCCGAGGTGTTGACGGCGTCGCTGCGGGTCTCGGTGAGGTGGCGCACCTGGCGGGACATCTCGGTGGGGGCCAGCAGCGACTTGGCGAACTGGGCGTGCACCCGGAGCAGGTGCGGGCCCGCGGCCAGGCCGCCCAGCGCGATGGGGATGCCGAGGGCGGCGGCCATCAGGGCGGAGCCGTCACCGGTCACCTTGACCATCGCGTACCAGTTGTTGCCGCCCGCGTCGGCGATGTCCTCCCAGATCAGGGGCATGATCAGGCCGAAGACGCCGTAGCCGACCAGCGCCAGCGGCAGGATCGCGATCGCCAGCCCGACCACCGGGTTCACCAGGGTCCAGGCCAGGTCCCGCCAGGTCGCCGGGTCGGTGAGGATCCACTGGTTGCGCTGTACCAATCCCTTGAAGCCCGGCTCGGCGGCCGGCCGCGGCCGGTACGGGTCCTCGATCCCGACCCCCGACCACTGCCCGGCCAGCCGCCGGGTGATCGCCGTGGTCCCCCGCAGGGCCACCGCCAGGGCGGGCACCAGGAACACCCCGAGGCCGATCCCCAGCAGGGAGATCGCGGTCACCATCAGACAGAAGAGCACCACTTCCCAGGGGGCGAGGGCGGCCAGTACCAGGCCGCGGCCCATGGCGCGCACTCCACGGACGGGCCAGGGGCCGTCGTCGCCGATCCGGCGTCCGCCGGTCCTCTCATCGCTCACGATGCTCATGTCCTAACCCCCTCCTCGGGGCGGCCCTTCCGCCGCTGTGTGCCCTTCAGTCTGCCCGTGGCGACCCCTTGGGAGCACTGGACTCCGGTGGCGTTTCGGGGGGTGTAGTCAGGTCCCCCACAAGACGCCACACAGGGCCCTCGGCGCGCCGCCGCGCGCTGAGTTGACTTGTGGTCATACGACGCGAGAGCCCTCTGTGAGCGAAGGAGCCGGCAAATGAGTACTCGACGCAGCGTTACCGCGGCGGTGTCCCTGCTGCTCGCCGTCCTCATGACCGTGCTGGTGACGGCCGCCTCGGCCACCGCCGCGCCCGGCTCCCCGCAGCGGCCGCGCAGCCTGGAGGCCCTGGTCGACGGCATCGTCCAGAGGCAGCTCGACGAGTACCGGATCCCGGGCGCCGCGGTGGTCGTGGTCTCCGGCGGACGGCAGGTGCTGGCCAAGGGGTACGGCGTGGCGGACATCGACCGCGGCACCCGGGTGGACGCCGGCCGTACGGGTTTCTTCATGGGCTCGGACGCCAAGGTGTTCACCGCGATGGCCGTGCTCCAGCAGGTCGAGCGGGGGAGGCTGGATCTGAAGGCCGACGTCAACCGGTATCTCACCCGCCACAAGGCCGGCTTCACCATCAAGGACAGCTATCCGGGGCGCCCGGTCACCGTCCGCGACCTGCTGACGCACACCGCCGGCTTCGACAACAGCATCATCGGCCGCGCCACCGCCCGCCCCGAGGACGCCGAGCGGCTCGGCGACAGCCTGGCCGAACACCAGCCGCCCCGGGTGCGCCCGCCGGGCGAGGTGTCCAGCTACGACAACTACGGTGTGGCGCTGGCCGGATACCTGGTCGAGCTGGCCTCGGGCGAGCCCTTCGCCGCGTACGTCGAACGCCACATCCTGCGGCCCCTCGGGATGACCCGCACCTCCTTCGCCCAGCCGCACCCCGCCGCGATCGCCACCGCGCGCGCCGAGGGCTACCGCCCCGACGGCAAGCGGCAGGTGCGCGCCGAGGGCCAGTACGGCGCCTGGACCCCCACCGGCGCCGCGGCCGTCACCACCGCCACCGACATGGGGCGGCTGATGCTCGCCCAGCTCGCGGGCGGCGCGCTGGACGGCCACCGGGTGCTCGGCGAGACCCTGACCCGGGCCATGCAGCGCCGCCAGTTCGCCAACGACCCCAGGCTGCCCGGCATCGGCTACATCCTGGAGGAGCGTGGTCGGGACGGAATCCGCATGCTCGTCAAGGACGGCGACATCCCCGGCTTCCACGACAACCTCGCGCTGCTCCCCGACCGGGACACCGGCGTCTACGTCGCGTACAACGGCGACGGCGAGGACGGCCGCGCCTCCTGGGCCGGCCAGGAACTCGTCAATCGCGTGGCCGACCACACCTTCGGCACCCCGCGCCGCGCGGCCGCCGCCCGCATGGGCGAGACCGGCAGGTTCACCGGCTTCTACCGCTCCACCCGCACCAGCCACTCCGACCTCACCCGCGCCGCCGCGCTCACCAGCTCCGTACGGGTCACCGCCGGACCGGACTCCACCCTCACCACCACCGGCCCGCTCAGCCGCGACCCGGACGTCACCGAGCAGCACTGGGTGCGCATCGGCGACGGGCTGTTCCAGGAGAAGGGCGGCCAGGAGCGGCTCGCCTTCAAGGACGGCAAGCTCTTCCTCGCCTCCGACCCGACCGTGGGCTACGAGCGGGTGCCCTGGTACGAATCCCCGGTCCTGCACCAGCAGCTGCTCATCGGCTCCCTGGGCGTCCTGCTGCTGTCCGTCGCCGCCTGGCCCATCGCCGCCCTCATCGCCCGCCGCCGCGGCTCCGCCGCCCCCCCCGCCCCCGCCGGCGCCCGGCTGGCCCGCCTGCTCGCCTGGACCACCGGCGCCCTCCTCGCCGTCGCCACCGTCTGCTTCGCCCTCCTGGTCGCCGACCCCAACGCCCTCAACCAGACGGTCTTCCTCGGCGACTCGCCCATGCTGACGCTGGTCCCGGTCCTGGCGAAGGCGGCGCTGGCCACCACGGCGGCCGTGCTGGTGTGCGCGGTCATCGCCTGGTGGCGCCGCTGGTGGGGCTGGGCGGCCCGGATCCACTACAGCGCGGTGGCGCTGGCCGCGGTGCTCTTCCTGACGGTCGCGGGCAACTACCACCTGCTGGGCTGAAGCCCGTCGCGTCAAAAGGGTGCGCGAATCGACAACACCCCTGCGCGGACTGACAAGGCCGGGTGCGGACGCTCTCGGCACCCTGGATGCCGAAGCCCCGAACAGCCCTTGATAAGGGGGGACACATCCATGAGCATCACAGCAAAGATCGCCGCGACTGTCGCGGGAAGCGTCCTGGTCCTGAGCGCAGCGGTCGTTCCCGCCGCCGCCTCGTCGTCGACGGCAGCTGCCTCGCAGACCGGAACGGCGGCCGGTCAGCTGGAGGGCGCCTGGCTCACCGGGCTGCCCGGCACGGCAGCCAAAGTGGCAGGCGACGTGTACTGCTGCTGAGGCAGCGTCCTTTCGGACGCTTGACGCGGACGGCGGTACCGGCGGGGGGCCGGTACCGCCGTCCGCGCCGAAGACCTTGTCAGGGCCGGACGGGCTTGCCGCGTCCCCAGCCCCAGGCGAGCCGATCGGCGCCGGACTGGTTGGTGGTGGCCAGCGAGGGCCGGGCGGGGTCGCCGGTCAGGGTCTGGAGCGTGTAGGTGTCGTCGGTGCGCAGGCCGGGCCAGTAGACGGACCCCATCTTGAGCTCGCGGAAGGTGTCCGTGACGGCCTGGACGTAGTTGATGTAGTTGTTGGACGGAGCCGGCTTGTTGTAGTTCAGGCCGGTGGTCATCGGGGCGCCGAACTCGTCGGCGATGGTCCGGTTGGCGCAGTCCCCGATGCGCACCTTGAGGTCGGCCACCCACTCGTCATACGTGGCGTAGTTCTTCCAGAACCCGTAGTGGTGCAGCGACAGATAGGTGCCGTCCAGGCGCGGGTCGGCGCAGACCGAGGTCACGTGGTCGTTGTAACCGGCGCCGCTGACGATCACCTGGTTGCGCGGCACCGAGGGGTAGGTGGACAGCCACTTCGCGGCGATGTCGGCCCACTCGGTGTCGGTGTAGCCGTGGGGCTCGTTCATCGGCTCGAAGTAGACGCGCTTGTTGTCCTTGTACGCGTCGACCACGGTGTTCCACATGGGCCAGAAGGTGGCGGGGTCGTCGATGAAGCCGTCCTTGCGGGGGCCCGTGCCCTCCCAGTAGGACAGGATGACCTTGAAGCCCTTGTCCGAGGCCGCGTCGATGACCCCGCGGTACGACTTCCAGTACGCGCCGTTGACGGTGTACGGGTTGATGGGCAGCCGGACGGTGTTGGCGCCGAGGTTCGCGCGGAACCCCGAGATGATCCGGCTCGCCTTGGCGTACGTCTGGTCGTAGCTGTCGGACGTCGACAGGCCGGACAGCACGACCGGGTCGTCGGCGAAGTTGTCGCGCGGGTCGGCCCAGTTCACGCCCCGGAACTGGGTGGTGTCGCCGCTGGGCGCGGCGGAGGCGGGGCTGCCGGCGAGGGTGGTGCCGCCGGCGGCGGCGACCAGGATCGCGACGAAGGCGGCGCGCAGCCGGGGGGTGAAGCGGGCTCTGGAGGGGCTGGCGGGGCTGGCGGGGGATGTGCGCATCGCTTGCTCTTTCGGCTTGCGGGAGAGGCCGACTCAGCGCATGGCGGAGCTGCGCGGCTGAGTGGCCGGCGGGATGTCGGCCGTGCGATGTTTGCGCAAACATGGCGGCGCCCGAATCGTGACACCCGGCACAGCGGTCGTCAAGGTTTCATGCACGTGACGGCCCGTGGTCATGGGCTGCTGCCGACGATGCTCCCGGCCGACGTCCACGCCTAAGCTGTGTCCCATGTCAGACGCCATTGACGCCCTCATACGGGATCTCTCCGACAGCGACCGCACCGTTCGGAGGGCCGCGGAGGACGGTCTGGTCGCGCTCGGAGCGCGGAGCGTCGACCGGCTCCTGCCGTACGTCCGCGACACGCGACGGGGCAGCCCGAGATTCAGCGCCGAGTCCGTCTTGAAGCGGTTGGGCGACCAGGCGCTGCCGCGCCTTCGGGAGATCCGGCGTCAGGGGCCGGGGCGGCTGCGCGGCAAGGCCCTGGAGACGCTGGTCGACCTGGGCGGCGCGGAGGCGCTCGACGAGACCGACCGGAGTGCCGTGGAACGCCTCATGCGGATCAAGCTCCTCGACGAACTCCCGGTGAGCCTCCCCTTGGACGGCGGCCGCTGGCTGGCCTTTCCGGCGGACCGGTTCGACGACGCCGTAGCCGTCCTTGGTCTGCACGACCTTCGGCCGGTCACCACCGCGCTGGGCGTGGACGCCACCACCCGGGCCGACGACTCCATGGATTTCCAGGATGCCCAGGGTGAGCAGCAGAGGGCCTACCGGGTCTTCATCACCCCGGAGTTCGACAGCTGGCGCTACGTGTCCGGACCGCACAAGAAATGGCGCCTGGTGTGGGGGAACGCATTCCTGGATGAACTCGACGGCTTCACACTGGCCGACCAGCTCAGCGAGCGCTGCGGGGAGGCCCACTTCTACTGCATCGACCCTTACCACTCCGCCGAGAACTGGTACGTCGCCTTTGATGGCCGAGGAGTGCGGAGCTACGGCACCTACGCTGACCCGGAGTTCATGGGAGAGCCACTGCCCTTCGAGATCAGCTACATCGAAAACGCCAAGGAGGAGGGCGGCGACAAGGAATGGGCCGAAGGCGTGATCTGGGCGAGCACGGCGGCCGACAACCTCTCCGTCGAAACCGGCCCCATGTCCGCGGAGGACACCCACGGCCACGGCTGGCTCGCCACCACCCACCCCGAGGTGCCCAACTCCCGCTTCAAGGGCGCCCTGCCCGTCTGACACCCGCGTAGGAGCGGCGACCGGGGCGGGCGAGTGGCCGTGGTTAGAGTCACCCGTATGGATCAAGAGCAACTCATGGCGGAGCTCGGGCAGGCCCGCGACAAGGAGAGCCGAGAGCGCCTCGTCGGCCGCCTGGCCGAGCGGGGCGAGACCTCGGTGCCGGCGCTGCTCGCGGCGCTGCCCACAGCGGTGCCTTCCTCGCGAGAGATGGTGAAGGAGGCGCTGTGGCCGATCGGCCCGCCCGCGTTCGACGCGGCGCTCGCCGCCCTGGCCACGGACGAGAAGGGCCGAGGCTCACACGAGCTGCGGCCGTGAGGCGCCCGGCCTCAGCCGGGAAAGGCGCGGGCGAACCCGGCCAGATTGGTCGGGCAGGCCCATATCTCCCGCGTCATCCGGGCCTCGAACCAGGACTGAGCCCCCTCTTCGTCGGCCAGGGCCGCCTCATGGTCGGCGTCCTGCTCGGGATGGGCCAGCATCTCCAGGACGTAGCGGAGGTTGTCCAGTTCCTCATCGAGCGGCGCGTCGTCACAGGGATGCGCCTCATGCGCACAGGACGTCTGCCCGAGAGCCCGCTCGACCGCGCCCATCGCCTCCATCACCCGGGCCTCGGCCGCCGCGTCCGGGCGGGCATAGATCACGTACGGGCCTGTCAGCACCAGCCCGAGCGTCCACAGCGCCGTGTCCGGCATCGGTGTGCCGGCCGCCACGCTCGCCTCGAGATTCCTCGCGCACTTCAGCACCGTGCTCGGCGCATCGCCGAGGTAGTAGCCGTGCCGGATCTCGTCCCACTCGCCGATCAGGTCGTCCCACTCGGCGGGGGTGAGCCTGTCGTTGTCGCGCCGTTCCTGAGCTGTCTCCGCATTGGTCACCGTCCGAGGATGACATGAGGGTCCGACAGCGAGGTCCTCTCACCCCCGTACCGCCCGCGCGCGGTGTCGGCGTACCGCGTCGCGGTTGGCACACCGCTGGGAGCAGTAGCGCTGCCGTCCCGTGCGGGAAGTGTCGGCGAAGATCGTGGTGCACTCGGTCACGGCGCACCGCCGGAGCCGGTGCATGCCGCGTCCCGCCAGGTGGAGTGCTGTGCCCACGGAGATCAGCGAGAACAGCAGGGAGCCCAGCGGCTGCTGGTCGTCGCGATAGTGCAGGTGCCAGCCGTCGCCGCCGTGGTCGGTCAGCCGCGGGTAGGCGGCGGCCGCCGCCAGCATCCGGTTGACCAGCTCGGCGCGCGTACGCTCGTCGTCGGCGTCGACGGCTTCCTCCCACGCGTCCAGTGCCGCCAGCGCACGGTCCAAGTCCTCTGGTACGACCGGGCGTTCCAGCGCCAGCCCGGCCGCGCGGCAGCGGTCCGCGAGCTCCTCGGCGCTCGCCGGGCGCCGGTTGGCAAGATCCGCGGCCAGGTTCACGGCGTCCTCGCCGTAAGGGTTGAGGTGCATCAGGTCATTACAGCAGTCCGCACTGTACTGGCGCCCCTGACGAACACCGAGTCAACGCCTTCTGTCGGCTGTCAGAACATCCAGCCCCTCAACGTCGTCCAACGCGGCTCGCGCCGCCGCGGTGAACTCGCTCAAGCGCTCCGACAGCCGACCCACCTCGACCGCATGGCGCTCCAGGAAGCGGGCGTTGCCGTCCGTGGTGTTCTCCGGGGAGTCACGCAATGCGAGAAGGGTCGTCTCTGTGGACCGAAGCGTTGTGTAGACACTTCGAGCTGCCTGTTCCACGGCCTCCGGCCCTTCGACCGCCAGGTTGGCCCAGGCGGCCCGTGCCAGTGCCAGCTGGCCAACAGCCTGTTGCAGTCTGCGATCGATTTCTTCTGTATCTCTTTCGCCTACGAACGCGCGCCCGGCGATCTTCAGCGCGTTCTGTGACTCACTGGCTGGGGCAAGAAAGGCGCTGTAGGCATCACGGCGCACCTGCCTGCGCCAGTGAGCGTGCTCGGCCCTGGCCTGGGCTCGCACCTGCTGACGCGTTGACCAACCAGTGATCGCCGACGCGAGGACGGTGCCTGTTACGCCGATCGAAGCCCCGAGCAATGCCGCTATTCCCTGGTCCACGGAGATGTGTCTACCGCACCTCTCGGCGGTCATGGGCGGGACCGTTCGTGGCCGGGCCGTGTGTTCAGGCGGGCAGTTCCCAACTCGGCCCGTTCGGGACTTCGAGCCAGACGGTCTGTGTCTCGTCGGTGACAGTCATCCCCAAAGCGGACTGGCCGGGCGATCCGGCCTTCTGCCATGTCCTCAGGGCCACTTCGACCTGGTCCCAGAGGCGCAGCGGGCCATGCTGGTGGACGGTCCAACCGTCTTGGCCAACTTCCGTCCACGCCTGGGATCCGGTGGCCACGTCGGCGAGGACCGCGTCGTTCTCCCCGGAGGTCCAGAACTCTGCTGAGGGCGCGGCCAACTGGGCGATGAAGTGTCCCGTCCAGTCCTGGAGAAGCCCAGGATCGATACGGCTCGGGCGGGGCTGACCAGGGAGGCGGTGGAACACGGGCCGGGGCGGACGCTCGTGGGGGCGGGCCAACATGTACGAGATCGTGTCCCCGGTGAAGCGGCCGGTCGCCGTGCCGCTGTCGTCGAGGGTGAGACGGATGAGGCCGGAGGCGATCATCCATCCGCTGAGGGTGGTGGTGATGCTCCCGCCGTCGCGGACTTGCCACAGCCAGGGACGGGGGATGTGCCGGACGGCGCAGGTTGCCACGATGGCGTCGTACTCGGCGCCCTCGCTGTGTCCTTGGAGACCGTCGCCGGTGACCAGGGTGGGGGAGTAGCCGATCGAGCGGAGGCGATCGGCGGCCCTTTTGGACAGGTGAGGGTCGTACTCGATCGACGTGACGTTCGCATCGCCCAGGCGGTGGCAGAGGATCGCGGTCGAGTAGCCGGTGCCCGTGCCGATCTCGAGCACCTTGTCCCCCTCCCGGATCCCCGCCACTTCGAGTGTCCGTACCACCAGAGACGGCAGGGTGGCGGAAGACGTGGGCCTGCCGACCACCGGCCCGGGGGTGTCGGCTGGGTCGATGCCGTCCACCTGGGTGACCCATGTGGTGTCGGAGTAGGCCAGGCGTAGCCACTCCTCCTCGCCGAGCTCGGCGAGGTTGACGGGTTCCCACGCGGCGCCTTTGGGCCGGTAGAGCTCCGTCCCCAGGAAGAGCTCCCGGGGGACGGCCTCGATGGCCGCCCGCCATGCGGGGTCCGTCATGCGGCCGCTTTCGCTGATCTGGTCGGCGAGGGCGTGGCGGAGTCGGGTTGCGTCAGCGGGCATGGGGGCGTCCTGAATGCTCCTGGGTGGGCGGCTACATGACTGGGCGGACGAGCACCGGGTTGTCCGGCGAGTCCAACCAGGCGTGCTCGCCCTCGCCGTTCACGGTCAGCCCGAAGCGGTCGAAGCCGGGTCGGTCCTGCTGCTCCCACCATTGGTGGGCTGCTTCCGCCTCGTCCCAGAGTCGACGCGGGCCCGACTGCCACACGCGTGCCGTCGCTCCGTCGCGGAACTGCACGCACGCCCAAGAGCGGTCGGTGAGCCCGTAGAACCACATCGGGCGCGCCCCGGCGTCCTTGTCGGCGACGAGGTGTCGGCAGTGGGGGACGAGGAGGCTCAGCGCGAAGCGCTGTGGGCTGAACTGCCCGGTCAGGAAATGGGCTTCCGTGATCGTGGTAGACGACTCGTCGCCGTCGGCCACGCTGCCCGGGACGTACTCGGTGTGCACCACGGGCGGCAGGCGTTGCGCCCGGAGCTTCATGAACTCCACTGGTCCCGTGAACGCGCCTGACGCGCTGTGCCCATCCTCGGCGACGACCAGTCGGGCTACTGCGTTTCCATTGCCGTAATGCGTGCCCCAAGGGGCGACGATGACCCCGTGCGGCCTGCTCTGCCGCACCCATGCGAACGGGATCGACCGGAGTCCGCAGGTGGCAATGATCCGGTCGTACGGTGCCGCCCCCGGGCAGCCTTTCGAGCCGTCCCCGTGCACCACGCGCACGGGTGTGCCGAAGCGCTCAAGAGTCACTCGGGCTGTTGTCGCAACGGATTCGTCCACTTCCACGGTGACGACGTTCTCCGCGCCGAGCCGGTGCGCCAGCAGCGCGGCGTTCCACCCGGTGCCGGTACCGATCTCCAACACCTTGTGACCGGCTCGTACGTCCAGGTCGCGGAGCATGGAGAAGACGACGCTCGGCATGGAGGCGGAACTGGTGGAAACCTGGCCCGGATCCGTGCCCGAGTGCTCTCCGTCATCCCATTGCGTGACGATGGGCGCGTCCGAATCGGCGTACCTCAGCCATCCGTCCGGATCGTCCGCTCTGCTGACGGCAACGCTCCGGGCGGTGGCCATGTCGAACGGCCACATCAGGCCGGACAGAAACGCGGATCGCGGTACGGCCTGGAACGCGGGTGCCCAGTCCGGAGTGAGGATACCGGCGGACATGAGGACGCGCCCCAGCTCTGTGCGGCTGGGGCGGTCCTGGTGTGGGGTTGGGGTCACTGGGCGACGGTCTCAGCGGTCTTGGGCGGGTTGGGCACACCGGGGCCACCGTCTGGTGACGGCGGCTGGTGCGGGCCGGGGTAGGGCTGTCCCGGTAGCTTGTCTCCGTTGCCGCCGTCAGCGGCCGTGGTGATCTGCAACCTCATCGCTCTCTCCTTCAAACGGTTGGATGACGCGTCACGGGACCCACTTGGGCCGCTGCCCGGATGAGCACACCATGCACGCGACTTTGGTCGTGCCCTCGCACGTCACGCATCCCGCGAATCCGCCGCAGTCCGGACAGTTGACGTCGCCCCGGCCCGCGCAATAGCCGCAGTACCGCCGGTGGCCGTCGGCAGCCGTCCACGTGGGCATGGACTCGGTCACGGGTCGGGCGTCGTCGACCCTCGGCGGCGCTGGCGCTGCCGTTTCTCCGGGCAGGGGACCCCGGTGCGTTCCTCGCAGCGGCACGGTCGGAACCACAGCGGGTCGAGCGCTGCCCTGAGGTCTTCGGCCGTCGTCTGTCCGAGGACTGCGCCTTGGGAGTTTCTGCTGCGGATGCCTCGTCTGACGACGTACGCGAGAGTCTGGGCCGCTTGCGGGCGGACGCCGATCATGTGCACGAGGCTCAGGGGTGACGTTCCGTCCGTGGCCGACCAGCCGATGCTCAGCGCCTCGACACCGGCGAGGTCTAACGCGGATTGGAGCTCGCGGGCGGCTTTCTCGGCGTCGCCGGCGGGGTCTTCTGGGTCCGTCACCAGGTGGTTCCCGCCCGTTCGGGTGCGAAGTGCGGGACGTATGGGGGCGCCGGGTCGGTGCCGTGCATGAGGGGGATGGTCCACCCGATCGGAATACGGGGCAGCCCGAAGCGGATCTGTTCCGCGTACGACATGGGGTGCGGCATGGGGTCGGGTTCGGCGCTGCGCGACGGTGGCTGGACGGGAATCGGGTGTTGTTCGGGGGCGGGGGTGCGGGGGCCGAACAGGGCCTTTTTCACCCGTCCGAGTGATCGTGATACGAATTGCATTGTCGGTCTGCTCCAGTCAGATCGGCCGCGCCCCGGGCCGTCGCAAGCGGTGCCGGGGTCTTGGTTGTCCGGACACTCAACCGGGCGAGACAAGTCCGCACCACTGCGAAAGTTCTGCATCTCCGCTGCGCGTTGGCTGCAAGGGGTACTCTGACCAGGGGAGACGGCGTCCGGACGGAGTACCGGCATGGCAGGTAAGCGGCGCAGCTTCGCAGAGCGACGAAAGGCTTGCGGATACACGCAGGAGTCCTTTGCGGAAGCCATGAGAGTGGACCGGACCACGGTTTACCGCTGGGAGCGTGGGGAGGCTGATCCGCAGCCGCATCAACGCCCGAAAATAGCCAAGCTTCTGAAGATCACGGCCAGCGATCTCGATGGACTTCTTACGCCGGATTCCCCTGTGCTTGCCGCCAGCCAACCGTGGATCGTCCGTCATGTTCTCGCCGACGACGATGAGCAGGACGCATGGGAACTGGCGCGGCGGGTGGAGGCGAGTGACGTAGGCGCGCCGACCCTCAGGAGACTCGAGGGCGCGTTTGAGGATCTGGCCACGGCCTATCCGGTCACTCCTCCGCAAGATCTACTGCACCGCGTGAGGCGCCACTCTGCCTACGTCGCGGTGCTGTTGGGCGGGAGGAAGACGCTCTCCGAGCATCGAAGGCTGCTGGTTGTCGGCGGCTGGCTGTCTCTACTCGCCGCGACGCTTCATATCGACCTGAAGCAGGAGCACTCGGCCACGGCCCGCCTTCAAACAGCCGTGGCCCTCGCGCGGGAAGCGGAGCACGCGGAGATCGAGGCATGGTGTTACGAAACGGAGGCGTGGCGCGTCCTGACGGACGGGGATTACGCACGCGCCGCCGAGCTATCGAGAATTGCGCAGAGTGTGGCACCCGCTGGAACTTCCGCCCTGATTCAGGCAACCGCCCAGGAAGGGCGTGCTCATGCGAGGCTTGGAAACGGGAAGGAGACATACTCGGCAATCGAGCGGGTGCAGCAGATGTCCGACGCTCTCGGATTCCAGGAGCGACCCATGGAGCATCACTACCAGTACGATCCCGCGAAATCTCTGGCTTATACGGCGACAACGCTCGCTTGGCTGGGTGATTCCGCCGCGGAAGGTTTCGCGCGTGAAGTGATCTCCCGGTTGCACCCGTCGGGCGATGTCACCACATGGCCGCGCCGAGTGGCCTCGGCCAACATTGACTTGGCGCTGGTTCTGCTGACGGGAAACCGTCTCGATGAGGCGTGCGATGCCGCGCAGAAGGCAATGATGAGCGGGCGCGTCGTGCCCTCCAATCACTGGCGGGCGTTGGAGGTCGTCAAGGCGGTCGAGGCAAAGAAGCTGCCGGAAGCGCCAGATCTGCGCGAAGCGTACGAGAAGCTGCTTTGACCAGGTCAGTGGACGGGGCGATCACCTCACGCGTCGGCACAGCAGGAACAAGACCGCCGCGACGAGCAGATACGCGGGCACGAGCAGCACCGCGTCGGGGCTCGTCTGGCTCGCCGACCAGCCCGCGTCGCGCCGGTCGCCCTCCAGCGCGACGCGGTTGACGGTGAGGAAGGTCAGGTGCGTGCCGATGGCGGCCCAGAGCGGGGCCCGGCCGACCGCGGTCCGGGCCGCGACGAGGGTCAGCCCGAAGATGGGGAGCAGGACCAGATACGAGGCCGCGTCCTGTCCCGGTGGCACGATGCCGACGGGGGCGGGCTCGGCGCCGGTCAGGCGCGCGGTCGCCGCGTACGCCACGGTCGACGCGCCCGGCACGAGCATGAAGACGGCAGTCGTGCCGAGTGCCGAGGCGGTGCCGCCGAACCGTTCGCGCAGGGAGGTCCAGGCGTAGCCGCGCAGCGTGGTCTCTTCGGGCAGGGCTTCGAGCAGAAGCGCGACCACCGCGTTGGATATCAGGAAGCCGACGAGCGGCAACGGGTCCGGGCGCGACCAGCGCAGCAAGCCCCCGGCCGTCCCGGCGCCGAGGACGGGCACCGCCGAGGCCGCCGTCACACCCACGCCGGTGAGAAACGCCCGCAGCCCGGCCCCGGCACCGCCGAGGCCCAGGGCCTTGAGCGATGCGCCGCGCCGCCGTACTGCGAGAGTTACGGGGACGAGGGCCAGCGCGCTGACCATGGCGGCCGGGACCAGCCGGGCCGCCGTCCCGGTGAGCCCGGCCCGCTCCGCGGCGGCCGAGCCCGCGGCCGTACCGACGCCCAGCGCGGCGGCCATGACCAGGCCGCCGGCGAGGGCCCTGGCCAGGGCGCTGGATCGGGAAGGGGCGGTTCTCCCACCCGGGTGCTGCCGCGTCATTCGTCCGTCCTGGCTGAGCTGGTGATCGGTTCGCCGTGCTGCTGCCAGTCTCGGTTCCGCATCCGTCGCGAACCTCGTGTCCGCTGATGAGATGCGCGTACATCCTTCGAGGTATTCCGGATCAGAGGTGTTCCGGGTCAGCGGACCTTGTCGAAGAAGCGGCGGAGGTCGGCGGCCACGTCGTCGGGCCGCTCCATGGCCACGAAGTGGTGGCCGCCTGGGTTGTCCGTGGGCCAGTGGACGATGGTGTTGTGCCGTTCGGCGAGCCGGCGGATCCCGGGGGCACCGCTGTAGACGCCGGTGGGCGCGGCCTTCTGGCCCTCCGGCCAGCCGAAGCCTGCGCTGTCGTACATGGGCCAGGAGGAGGATCCGAAGGTGTCGGTGAGCCAGTAGAGGGTCGTGTTGGTGAGGAGCAGGTCGCGGTCGATCAGCTCCTCGGGGAGTTTGTCGGCGACGGTGAACTCCTTGAACTTCTGCGTCATCCAGGCCAGCGCGGCGACGGGGGAGTCGTGCCAGCCGTAGGCGAAGGTCTGCGCGGCGGCGCGCAGCAGCGCGTGGTGGGGGACGCCGTTCATCCAGTCCGCCTGCTGGAGTTGCTCGAAGGCCGCGCGTTCGTCGTCGGTCAGCTCGGGGACGTCGGCCTCCGTGGGGAGGCCGAGACCCGCGATGATGTAGACGCCGACCACGTGGTCCGGTGCAGCCTTGGCCATGTCGGGGGCGATGTACGCGCCGAGGTCCCCGCCCTGGGTGCCGTAGCGGTCGTAGCCGAGGCGCCGCATCAGCTGGGCCCAGAGCCCCGCCACCCGGGTGGCGGTCCAGCCGGTTTCGCGGGGCGGCGCGGAGAAGCCGAAGCCGGGCGGGGACGGGACGACGACGTGGAAGGCCTGGGACGGGTCGCCGCCGTGCGCACGCGGGTCGGTGAGGCGGTCGATGAGGTCGGCGAACTCGATGAAGGAGTTCGGCCAGCCGTGGTTGAGGACCAGCGGCAGGGCGTTCGGTTCGGGTGAGCGTACGTGCAGGAAGTGGATGTCCTGTCCGTCGATCTCGGTCATGAACTGGGGGAACTCATTCAGCCGCGCCTCGTGCCGACGCCAGTCGTAGCCGTCTCCCCAGTAGTCGGCCAGCTCCTTGAGGTGGGCCAGCGGCACGCCACGGCTCCAGCCCTCGCCGGGCAGCCCGCGCGTCCAGCGGGTGCGGGCGAGGCGCTCGCGCAGCTCGTCCAGGTCGGCCTGGGGGATGTGGATGCGGAAGGGACGGAGTTCATCGCTCATGCGACGACTGTAGGAGTCATATAGGTCGGATCCTGGCCTAGATGGCCGGGCATCATGGACGCCATGAGCACCCCATCGGCCCGGCTGCTGTCCCTGTTGTCCCTCTTGCAGACCCCGCGCGAATGGCCCGGCAGCGAGCTCGCGGACCGGCTGGGGGTCAGCCCTCGCACGGTCCGCCGGGACGTCGACCGGCTGCGCGAGCTGGGATATCCGGTGGAGGCGACGATGGGGGCCACTGGGGGATACCGGCTCGCCGCGGGCAAGGCCATGCCGCCGCTGCTGCTGGACGACGAGGAGGCGGTGGCCATCGCGGTCGCGCTGAGCACGGCGGTCGGCAAGCCGGTGAGCGGTATCGAGCAGGCGTCCCTGCGCGCACTGGCCAAGCTGGAGCAGGTGTTGCCGTCCCGGCTGCGGCACCGGGTCGGGGCCTTCCGGACCGCGACGGAGTCGCTCTTCACCGGGAGCGCCTCGCCCGTCGACCCGCACGAACTCGCGGTGGCCGCCGCGGCCGTGGCCGGCCACGAACGGCTGCGGTTCGCCTACCGGGCGGGGGACGGCGGCCGGACCCGGCGGCTCGTCGAGCCGCACCGGTTGGTGCTGGCCGGCCGCCGCTGGTATCTGCTGGCCTACGACACGGAGCGCGACGACTGGAGGATCTTCCGCGTCGACCGGATGGCCCGCCTCCAGCCCACCGGCGTACGCGTCCCGCCCCGCGAGCTGCCCGAGAAGGACGCGGCCGCCTTCGTCACCCGCAGGATGTACTCCCTCGCGCCCACCTACGAGGTGCGGGCCACGGTGGGTCTGCCGGCCGCTCAGGCGGCGGAGCGGCTCGGGGCGGCGCCGGGCGAGGTGCGGCCGATCGACGAGAACAGCTGTGAACTGCACGGACGCGCCGACACGTTGGAGTGGCTGGCGTCCCGGCTGCTCATGCTGGGCTGCGAGTTCCAGGTGCATGAGCCCCCGGAGCTGCTGGCTCATCTGCGTACGGTCGGGGCCCGTGCGCTCCGGGCCGCCTCCACTCCCCCCTGATTCCGTGGTGACTTTCGGACAACGACACGCCGTGGGCTCCGGCGTGTCGTTGTCCTCTACTCACCGCAAACTCCAGGGCGCACGGTGCCGCTGTGCAAAGGGGCAGTGGTCAGGAGCGGCGGGCGAGCAGCACCCGGTGCATCGGGGTGTCGAGCAGGCCGATCCGGCGCAGCCCCGCGTCCGCCAGCCACTGGTCGTAGTCGTGGACGGTGAAGGCGTCGCCGCCGCCGGTGGCCAGCATCGACGCGGCGAACAGCCGGAAGAACCTGTTCTGGACCGAGCCCTCCCCGTTCTCCTCGTCGACGATGTGGTCGGCGATCGCGATCACTCCGTCCTCGGTGAGCCCCTTGGCCGTCTTCAGCAGCAGCTCACGGGCCGACTCGGGGGTCTGGAGGTGGAAGATGTTGACGAACAGCGCGAGGTCGGTGCCGTTGCCCCAGTCCTCGCTCCAGAAGTCCACGACCTCGCCCCGGAACCGCTCGGCGACCCCCAGCTGTGCGGCCTGCCGGGCGGCGATCGGGATGATCCGCTCGGCGTCCAGGCCGCGCGCGGTCAGCTCGGGGAACTCGCGCAGCAGCAGGTGGCTGTAGATGCCGGTGCCGCAGCCGACGTCCAGGAGGGTCGCGGAGCGGCCGGTGCTCCAGCCGAGGTCCCGCAGGGCGTCGGCGAGCGCCCGGGTGATCGGCGGCGCCCAGAAGCTGATGCCGCGGACCAGCGAGGTGTAGTCCTCTTCCGATATCTGGTTGAGCTGCTGCGCGCCGTCGGCGGACCGGGCGCCGGAGCGGACGTTCTCGGCGAGGTGGCGCCAGGCGTTCCAGGCGACGTTGCGGTCGTGGCCGATCTTCCCGGCGAGGCTGAACAGCCCGTCGGCGGCGAAGACGCCGTGCAGCTCGGGCGGGAGGGTGTAGACGGCCTGACCGTCCGCTCCTCTCGTGCGTTCGACCACGTCGTACGCATAGAGGCCGTCCAGCAGGACGCGGGTGGCCCGCAGGTCCGTGTCGAGGATCTCGGCGAGCTGGGCGGCGGTGGCCGGGCCGACGGTGAGGGCGGCGAAGGCGCCGAGGTCCTGGGCGGCCTCGATGACGCCTGGCGCCCAGATGCCGATCAGATGCTCGTACAGCCGGTGGGCGGCCCGCACCTCGCCGTCCATGGTCTGCGGGAAGGCGGTGGTGTCGACGAGCGGGGTGAGGTTGGCGGACGCGGTCGTGGCGGGGAGGGTCATGAGGCCGGCTCCTTGGCGGGGCGAGTGAGGACAGGGGTGTGGTGGGCGGTGGTGCGGCGGGCCGGGGGCGGGTGCGTCACAGGATGATCCCGCCGTCGATCTGAAGCACGGATCCGGTGATGTACGCGGACCTGTCGGAGGCCAGGAAGGACACGGCCTCCGCGACCTCCTCCGCGGTGCCGAACCGGCCCAGCGGGATGGCCGCCACGGCGCGGTCCCGCCGGCTGCCGCTGAGGGCGCCGGTCATATCGGTGTCGATCATTCCGGGGGCCACGGTGTTGGCGCGGATGCCGTACCGGCCGACCTCCTTGGCCAGCGCCCGGGTCATGGCGACCATCCCGGCCTTGGAGGCCGAGTAGTTGCCCTGGCCCGGGTTGCCGTAGACCCCGGACACCGACGAGAGGGTGATGATGGAGCCCGACTTGCGCTTGACCATCGGGAACAGCACGGCCCGGCAGACGTGGGCCGCGCCGTCCAGGTTGGTGGAGACGACCGCGTGCCAGTCCTGGTCGGACATCATCAGCATCGGCTTGTCGCGGGTGATGCCGGCGCTGGCCACGGCGACGGCGACCGGGCCCAGCTCGCGCTCGGTGCGCGTGACCCATGCGCGTACGGCCTCGCCGTCGGAGATGTCCAGGCGCTGGGCGAGCGAGCCGACCCCCAGCTCGGCGAGTTCCTTGCCGAGCTGCCGGGCCGCCTCCTCGTCCGAGCGGTAGCAGAAGCTGATCGCGTAGCCGTCCTGGGCCAGCCGCAGCGCGGCCGCCCGGCCGATGCCCCGGGAGCCGCCGCTGACCAGCGCGACCGGAGGCACAGGCGGGATTGGAGCGACCGGCGGTTCCGTGGGGCTCATCGGGCACCGCCCAGCAGCCGCAGCACCGCGCAGGCCACCAGCCCCTCGCGGTCCACCGAGGTGATCACGGCGGCCCGGCCGGCCGAGGCCGGGTCCTCGGCCGCCGTGACCAGGACCCCGGCGAGCTGGAACGCGGCCTGGGCGGAGGCCGTGTCGCCGATGAGCTCGTGGCACACCAGGCGGCCGGCGGCCTCCTGCCCGAACAGCTCGGTGAGCAGCGCCCGTTCGGCGTCTCCCGCGGCGCCGGTCAGCCCGCCGCCGGCCGCCGCCCACACCTCGCCCGGCTCGACGCCGGACTCGGCGAGGGCGTGGCGCACGCTCTCCCGCAGGGTGCCGGGGAGGTCGCCGGTGACGTCCACCCGTACGTCGATCGCCAGGAGTTCGGCGAGCGGCGGACGGTCCTCGGGGAGGGCGTCGGCGGGCTCGACCAGCAGCACCGCGCAGCCCTCCCCCAGCGGCGCGGCCTGATCCTCGTCCGCGCCCCGGCTGTGCCGCTCCAGCCAGGATCGGGTCCCGGAGTACTCCTCCATCGCCCCGACCAGCGCCCGCTCGGCCCGGCCCGCGGCCAGCAGCCGGCGGGCGTAGGCGAGGGCGAGCAGGGCGGCGGGGCGGCCGCCGGCCAGGGTGGTGTTGGGGCCCTTGAGGCCGAAGCGGATGGCGCTGGCCCCGGCCGAGCTGTTCATCAGGGTGTTGGGCATCAGCTGGGCCGGCACGTCGTAGGGCTTCTCCCCGACGAACGAGGCCCGGCTGAAGTTGTGCTGGCCGGCCGCGCCGCCCCAGGTGGTGCCGAGGACGAGCGCGGTCCCGGCCCCGCGGGTCACCGGGCGCTCGTCGGCCTCGGCCTCCGCGAACAGTTCGCGTACGGCGGTGACGGCGAGCCCCATGCCCCGGTCCATGGTGCGGGTGCCGGCCCGGCCCAGGACCGTACGGATGTCGAAGCCGGGCACCAGGCAGGCGGTGGCGTCGGGCGTCTGCCAGGCGTCCGGGTCCGGGGCGGCCGCGGTGGGGCGGCGCGCGGCGATCCCCGCCGCGTACGCCTCCCGCCCCAGCCCGTACGGGGAGACGGCCGACCAGGCGGTGATGACGGCGCGGTCGGTACGGGCGGCGGTACGGGCGGGCGGCCGGTCGTTGGGCCGGTCGTCGGGGGTGACCTCCGTGAGGTGTGCGGGGGTCATCGCTGGTCCTCCTCGTAGCGGCCGAGGACGACGGAGGCGTTGTTGCCGCCGAAGGCCAGGCCGTTGTTGACCACGATCCGCAGGGGCGCCGCGACGGCCTGGTTGGGCACGCAGTCGATGCCGCACTCGGGATCGGTGGAGCGGTGGTTGACGGTGGGCGGGATGAATCCGTGGGCCAGGGCGACGGCCGAGGCCGCGGCGCCCAGGGCGCTGGCCGCGCCCATGGAGTGGCCGAGCATGGACTTCAGGGCCACGGTGCGCGGCGGCCGGTCGCCGAACAGCTCGCGGATCGCGCGGGTCTCGGTGATGTCGTTGGTCTTGGTGCCCGTGCCGTGCGCGGACACCAGATCGACCTCCTCCGGCTTGATCCCGGCGTCGGCGAGCGCGAGGCCCATGCAGCGGGCGACGCTCTCCCGGTCGGGCGCGGTCGGGTGGTGGGCGTCGCAGTTGAGGCCGTAGCCCAGCAGCTCGGCGTAGATCCGGGCGCCGCGCGCCAGGGCCGACTCCAGGGTCTCCAGCAGCAGCACACCGGCGCCCTCGGCGGTGAGCAGCCCCTCGCGGTGGGCGTCGAACGGCCGGCACCGGTCGGAGGCGACCAGGCCGAGCCGGGAGAAGCCGGCGAAGGTACGGCGGGCCAGCGCGTCCGACCCGCCGACCAGCGCGTAGTCGGCCTCGCCGGAGCGTACGGCGTCGAAGCCGTCGCCGATGGCGTAGTTGCCCGCCGCGCAGGCGGTGCCGAGCACGGACGGCACCGCCCGCGGCAGCCGCAGTTCACGGACGACGGCGAGGGCCAGCCGGTGGGCCGGCAGCCGCCGCACCGCGGTCGGGGACAGGCCCTCGGTGCCGAACTCCAGCTCGGACTCGACGAGCCGGTCGAGCTCGCGGGCCTCGCCGTCGGTGGTGCCGATGGTGACCAGGCCACGCCCGCCGCGCAGTTCGTCGAGGCCGAGCCCGGCGTCCCGGACCGCCAGCCGGGTGGCGGCGACGGAGAACTGGGCGGCCCGGCCGAGTTCCTCGAGCGGGGTGTGGTGGATCCACTCGGCCGGGTCGAAGCCCCTGACCTCGTGGGCCAGTTGGCGGCGGAAGCCGGTGGCGTCGAAGAGAGTGATCTCTCCGGCGCCGCACCGGCCTTCGCGCAGCCCCCTGGTGAACTCGGTGACGCCATTGCCGATGCTGGACAGGACCCCGAGTCCGGTCAGCACGACTCGCCGGGCGGTCATCGCGACTCGGCCCGGGAGAGCACCTCGAGGACCGCCTCGAAGTGGATCATGTTTTCCAGTTCGTCCTGCTCGATGGTGACGCCGAAGGCCACCTCCAGGGCGGACAGCATCTCGATCGCGCACAGCGAGTCGGCCCCGTACTCGTCCACGAACAGCCCGGTGCGGGTCAGCTCCTCGCCGTCCAGGTCGAGGGAGTTGGCGAGGATCTCACGGACCTTGTCCTCGGTGGCGGTGTCGATGGTGATGGCGCTCATGGCGAATTCCTCCGTTGGGAAAATGAGTGGTGCGGCGGTGCGGCGGTGCGGTGGGGGGTTGGGCGGTGCTCGGTGGCAGTTGTCGGTTTCAGCGGTCGGGCCGCCTGGCTCAGACCGCGTCGATCAGGCTCTTCGGGCGCAGATCGGTCCAGGTGCGCTCGACGTAGGCCAGGGCCTCCTCACGGCTGGTCTCGGCGAGTACCGCCGTCCAGCCGGCCGGGACCTCGGCGAACGCGGGCCACAGGGAGTGCTGGCCCTCGTGGTTGACCAGGACCAGAAAGGTTCCGGTCTCGTCGTCGAAGGGGTTTGTCATATCCGGGTGTTGTCCTCTCTCGTGTTCCTTTTCCGGCATGGGCATCCCTCGGAGGAAATTCACCATTCTCGTCGGGAGGTCTTCTCGGCTCAGCCGCCGAGCGCTTCGGAAATCACTTTGGCGATATGGGCGGCGGGTTGCGGGGACAGCATTCCGTCGTGGTCGGCGTCGACCTCGTGGCGCACGATGGCGCCCTCGATGTGGGCCGACCAGCGGGCCTCGGTGGGGGCCGGTTCCGGGAGCCCCCGGGTGGCCGCGAAGAGGAGCAGATCTCCGCGGTAGCGGCCCGGGCGGTGGGCCGATCCCAGGCCGCTGAAGTGGCGAATCACCTGGAGGAGATTGCCGAGCTGCGCCTCGTCGAGCTCGGCGAGGGGGTTGCCGTCCCGGGCCAGCAGCGCCAGCACCCCGGCGGCGTCCAGCTTGCCCCCGCCCTCGGCACCGCCCCGCGGATCGAGGCCGCAGCGCAGCAGGACCTGGGCCAGCAGGGCCTGATCGCTCAGGTCATCCTCGGGATCCCGCTCCGCCCCCGGGTAGCCGTCCAGATCGGCCAGCAGCGCCACTTCGCGCCCCTGCGCCTGCAATTGGACGGCCATTTCATGGGCCACCAGCGCTCCGAAAGACCACCCGAGAATATGGTAGGGGCCGTCGGGCTGGATTTCCACCAGACTCCGGATGTAATCCGCTGCCATTTCCCGTACGGAGGCGGGCTGTTGTGCCGGTGCGAGAATTCCGCCCGCCTGGAATCCGTACACGGGGAATTCGATGAGCGCGCCGGCCAGCTCAAGGAACGGCCAGGAGAGGCCGACCCCGCCGTGCACGCAGAACAGCGGCGGGCGCGTCCCTCGGGAGCGGATCGGCAGCACCCGGGCGAAGGCGTCGGCCACTTCCGGCGCCGACCCCGCCGCGGTGGCCGCCGTGGCCAGGCCCGCTGCCGTCCGGTGCAGGAACACATCGGCGGGGGTGAGCCCGACGCCCAGCTCGCGGGCGCGGCCGACCAGCCGGATGGAGCGGATGGAGTCGCCGCCCAGCTCGAAGAAGCTGTCCTCGGCGCCGACCCGCTCGACCCCCAGCACCTCGGCGAAGGCCTGGCACAGCGTCTGTTCCAGCGGGGTGCGCGGCCCGCGGCCGGTGGCCGCGCGGGGCAGCCCGGGCGCCGGCAGGGCCTTGCGGTCCACCTTCGCGTTGGGCGTCAGCGGCATCCGCCCCAGCTCGGTGAAGAACGCCGGGACCATGTAGTCGGGCACCGCGCCCGCCACATGGGCCCGCAGCTCCGCCGGGTCGAGGCCGGGCTCGCCGCGCGGCACGACGTACGCCGCCAGCGAGCCCTCGCGCACGACCACCACCGCCTGCGCCACCCGCGGATGGCTCAGCAGCGTGGCCTCGATCTCGCCCGGCTCGATCCGGAAGCCGCGCACCTTGACCTGGTGGTCGGCCCGGCCCAGATGGTCGAGCGTGCCGTCCGGCCGCCGCCGCACCAGGTCGCCGGTGCGGTACATCCGGGCGCCGGGCACCGGCGAGTACGGGTCGGCGACGAACCGCTGCGCGGTCAGGCCCGGCCGGTCGTGGTAGCCGCGGGCCGGGGCCGCCCCGCCGAGATACAGCTCGCCGGTCACCCCGGCCGGCACCGGCCGCACCGCCGCGTCCAGGACATACGCCCGGTTGCCGGCCAGCGGGCGGCCGATGGGCGGGGTGCCCGTGCCGTCCAGTTCGGCGGCGGTGGACCAGATGGTGGTCTCCGTCGGCCCGTACAGATTGGTCACCCTGCGCGCCGCGCCGTGCAGCGCGGCGGCCAGGTCCTGGCCGATCGCCTCGCCGCCGGTCAGGGCGTGCACCTCGCGCAGCGCCCCCGGGTGCCCGGCCACCAGGGCGTGCCACAGCGTCGGGGTGGCCTGCATGACGGTCGCGCGGGACTCGACCAGCAGCGCGGCCAGCGCCTGCGGGTCCCGTACGGTCGCGGGCGGGGCCAGGACCAGCGTGGCGCCGGAGAGCAGCGGGACGAAGATCTCCAGGTTGGCGATGTCGAAGCCGAAGGTGGTCACCGACACCAGCCGGTCGTCCGCGCCCAGGTCCAGCAGGCGCGAGGTCTCGGCCAGGAAGTTGGCGAAGGCGCCGAGGGGCACGACCACGCCCTTGGGGCGGCCGGTGGAGCCCGAGGTGTAGATGACATACGCGGTGTGGCCCGCGCGCGGCGCGGCACGGCGCTCGTGCGGCCGCAGGTCGTCCGCCGGCAGGGCGCCGATCTCCGCCTGTGCCGACGGGTCGTCCAGCAGCAGATGCGGTGCGGCGGCCAGTCCGGGCACCGCCCGCGCCACCTCACGGTCGGTCAGGGCCAGCACCGGGCGGGCGTCCTCGACCATGGAGACGATCCGGTCCGCCGGGTACGCCGGGTCGATGGGCAGATACGCGGCGCCCGACTTGAGCACCGCCAGCACCGCCACGACCATCTCGGGGGAGCGCGGCAGGGCGATGGCGACCAGCCGGTCGGGGCCCGCGCCCCGGGCGACCAGGGCCCGCGCCAGCCGGTTGGCCCGCTCGTCCAGCTCGCGGTAGCTCGTGGTCCGCCCCTCGAAGAGCAGCGCGGGATGGTCGGGCACAGCGGCCACCCGCGCCTCGAACCGCTCGTACAGCGGCGGTTCCGCCGGGTGCGCGGGTGCGCCGTTCCACTCCTCCAGCAGCCGCTCCCGCTCGCCCGGCAGCAGCGCGTCCGTCTCGCCCAGCCGGCCGTCGGGGGCGGCGGTGAGCCGGTCCAGCAGATGGCACAGCCGGGCGGTGAGCGTGCGCGCGGTCTCCTCGGTGAACAGGTCGGCGCTGTACTCCAGGCGCCCGGCGATCCCGCCCGGTTCCCCGGACCCGGTGTGCTCCTCGGCCAGGTCGAAGGCCAGGTCGAACCGGGCACTGCCGGTGCGCGCCGCCCCGGCGGTCCCGGTGAGGCCCGGCAGCTCCAGCTTCGCCGCCGCGTTGTTCTGGAAGGCCAGCATCGTCTGGAACAGCGCGTGCCGGGCCATCGACCGGGCGGGGGACAGGGCGTCCACGAGCCGCTCGAACGGCAGGTCCTGGTGGGCGAAGGCGGCCAGCGACGCCGAGCGCACCCGGCCCACCAGCTCCCGGAAGGTCGGGTCGCCCGTCAGATCGCCGCGCAGCACCAGGGTGTTGACGAAGAAGCCGACCAGGTCGTCCAGCGCGTCGTCGGTGCGCCCGGCCACCGGGGTGCCCACCGGGATGTCCTCCCCGGCGCCCAGCTTGGACAGCAGCGTGGCCAGCGCCGCCTGCACCACCATGTACAGGCTGGCCCCGCACTCCCTGGCCAGCGCGGCGGCGCGGGCGTGGACGGCGGCGGGGACGGTGAACTCCACGGTGCCGCCCCGGTAGGAGGGCAGTGCGGGGCGCGGGAAGTCGGTGGGCAGCGCCAGCTCGTCCGGCAGCCCGTCCAGCGTCTCGCGCCAGTACGCGAGCTGCTTCGCGGCCAGGGACGCGGGGTCGCCCTCGTCGCCCAGCAGCTCCCGTTGCCACAGCGCGTAGTCCGCGTACTGCACCGGCAGCGGGCTCCACCGCGGCTCCTCGCCGCGCAGCCGGGCCGCGTAGGCGCGGCTGAGGTCCCGGGCCAGCGGGGCGTTGGACCAGCCGTCGCCCGCGATGTGGTGGATGACCGTAACCAGCACGTGGTGGTGGTCGCCCAGTGCGAACAGCGCCGCCCGGAAGGGGAGTTCGCGCGCGAGGTCGAAGCCGCGCGAGGCGAACTCGGCGACCGCGTCGTCCAGCCCGTCCTCGCCGACGTGGTGCACCGGCAGCGTGATCCGCGCCCGGCGGCGGACGCGCTGGTACGGGCCGTCGGCCGCCTCGGGGAAGACGGTGCGCAGCGCCTCGTGGCGCATCACCACATCGCCGAGGGCGGCGCGCAGCGCGGGCCGGTCCAGCTTCCCGGTCAGCCGCAGCGTCCACGGCAGGTTGTAGGTGCCGGACGGGCCCTCGAGCCGGCCCAGGAACCACATGCGCCGCTGGGCGAACGACAGCGGCAGCCGCCTGGGCCGCTCGCCCGCGGTCAGCGCCGGGCGGGCCGCGTCGGCGCCGGTCAGCCGGGCGGCGAGCGCGGCCGGGGTCGGCGCCTCGAAGACCGTACGGAGCGGGACCTCCGCGTCCAGCAGCGACCGCACCCGGCTGATCAGCCGGGTCGCCAGCAGCGAGTGGCCGCCGAGGTCGAAGAAGTCCTCGTCGATGGAGACCCGGTCCAGGCCGAGCACCTCGGCGAACGCCTGGCACAGCAGCTCCTCGCGAGGGGTGCGCGGGCCGCGCCCGGCCGAGGTGGCGATCCCGGGGGCGGGCAGCGCCTTGCGGTCCACCTTGCCGTTGGCGGTCAGCGGCAGGGCGTCCAGCAGGACGAACGCGGACGGCACCATGTACTCCGGCAGCCGCTCGGCGGCCGACGCCCGCGCCGCCACCGGGTCCGCCGCGCCCGCCAGATAGCCGACCAGCCGGCCCTCGCCCCGGGTGTCCTTCGCGACGTTCACCACCGCGTCGGTGACCCCGGGCACGGTGCGCAGCACGGCCTCGATCTCGCCGAGTTCGATGCGATGGCCGCGGATCTTGACCTGGTGGTCGCGCCGCTCCAGGAACTCAAGACGCCCGTCTGCCCGCCGCACCACCCGGTCCCCGGTGCGGTACATCCGCGCCCCGGGCAGCGGCGAGTACGGGTCGGCGACGAACACGGCGGCGGTGCGGCGCGCGTCCCGCAGATAGCCGCGGCCCACCCCGGTCCCGCCGACGTACAGCTCGCCGGGCACCCCGGCGGGCACCGGGCGCAGCCCGTCGGCCAGGACATACAGACCGGTGTTGCGGACCGCCGACCCGATCGGCGCCCGCACCCCGGGCACCTCGCCGGCGTCATGGATCACGGCGTGGGTGACATCGTCCGAGCACTCGGTGGGCCCGTACGCGTTGACCAGCGGAATGCCGGGGAAGTACGCGAACCAGCGGCGGCACAGCTCGGCGGGCAGCGCCTCGCCGGTCACCACCAGGCGGCGCAGCCGGGACAGATCGGGCATCGCCGCGCCCGCGTCCCAGCTGTCGAGTGCCGTCCGCAGCAGCGAGGGCACGACCTCCAGGACGGTGATCCGCTCCGGGCCGACCATCCCGAACAGCTCGGCCGGGTCGGCCCCCGTCCGCTTGGGCACGACCCGCAGCAGACCGCCGACGACCAGCGGGGACAGCATCTGCCACACCGAGATGTCGAAGGTGACGGGCGCATTGTGCACGACCGTGTCACACGCGGTCAGATCCAGGTCCCAGACCTTGGCCAGCAGGTGGTTGACCATGCCCCGGCGGTGCACCATCGCGCCCTTGGGGCGGCCCGTGGAGCCCGAGGTGAAGATGACATACGCCAGGTCGTCGGCGGCCCCGGCCACGGGTACGAGGTCGCTCACGGCGTCGCGGCGGTCGGAGACCGGCAGGACGGGCAGCGCGCCGCCCACCTCGGCGGCGAGCGCGGCGTGTTCGTGGTCGGTCAGCAGCAGGGCCACCCCCGCGTCCGCGACCAGCGCGGCCGTACGGGCGATTGGCGCCGCGACGTCCAGCGGCACCCACGCCGCGCCCGCGCCCAGCGTGCCGAGCACCGCCGTCACAAACCGGGCCCCGGGCGCGGCGAGCACGCCCACCAGCGAGCCGGGTCCGATGCCGAGCCCGGACAACTCCCGGGACAGGGCGCTGCCCCGGGCCACCAGCTCCCGGTAGCTCAGGGTCTCCCGGCCATCGGTGACGGCCGGGGCCTCCGCCTGCTCCCGGGCCAGCGCCCGTACCCGCTCCACCACATCCGCGAACGGGTCCTTGGGCGCCGGGTCGGCGGGCAGGTCCAGGACCCGCTCGCGCTCGCCGGGCAGCAGCGCGTCGAGCTGCCCGAAGGGGCGGTCGGGGTGGTCGAGCAGGGTGCGCAGCAGCCCCGTGAGGCGGTCCATCACCGCGGCCGCCTCGTCGGCGGTGTACAGGTCGGGGGCGTAGCCGACGTCCAGCCGCAGCCGCTCGCCGGGCAGCGCCATCAGGCTCAGCGGATAGTGCGTGGCGTCCTTGGCCTGGAGGGCGGCGATGCGCAGCCCGGGCGCGGGCTCCGCCATCTCGGAGGGGTCGAGCGGGTAGTTCTCGAAGACCAGGACGGTGTCGAACAGCTCCCCGGCGCCCACGGCCTGCTGGATGCGGGTGAGGCTCAGATGCTGGTGCGGCAGCAGGCCGGTCTGCCGGTCCTGGAGCGCGGTGAGGATCTCGGCGAAGGAGCGCGCCGGGTCCAGGTCGACGCGTACCGGCAGGGTGTTGATGAACAGCCCGACCATCGTCTCGACCCCGGGCAGCCCCGGCGGCCGGCCGGAGACCGTGCCGCCGAAGACCACGTCGCGCAGGCCGGTGAGGGTGGAGAGGGTGGCCGCCCAGGCGCCCTGCACCACGGTGTTCAGGGTCAGACCGCGCCCGCGTGCCCAAGCGGTGAGTTCGGCGGTGAACGCCTGGGGCAGCTCCACCGCGTGGTGTCCGGGCAGCGCCGCCGTGAGCCCGGTCGCGGCCGGGGCCACCAGGGTCGGCTCGTCGAGTCCGGTCAGCGCCCCGCGCCACGCCTCCTCGGCGGCGGCCCGGTCCTGCCCGGCCAGATGCGCCAGATAGGACTTGTACGGGGCGGCGGGGGCGAGAGCCGCCGCGTTCCCGCCGTACAGGGTGAACAGCTCGCGCACGATCAGCGGCATGGACCAGCCGTCGAACACCATCTGATGCGCGGTCAGCACCACACGGTGCGCGCCCCCGCCCAGGTCCAGCACGATGAACCGCAGCAGCGGCGGGCGGTGCACGTCGAACCGGCGCACCCGGTCCTCGTCGGTGAGGCGCTCCGCCTCGGCGGCCCGCTCCTCGGGGGCGAGCGAGCGCAGATCGGTCTCGGTCCACGGCACCTCGACGGCGCGCGGGATCAGCTGCACCGGATCGCCGTTCCCGCGGTAGCGGAAGGCCGCCCGCAGATTGGGGTGGCGCTGGAGCAGGGCGGCGGCCGCGGCCTTGAGGCGGCCGGTGTCCAGCGGGCCCTCCAGGTCCAGGACCAGCTGGACGGCGTACACGTCGAGCTCGGCCTGCTGCTCGTACACCGCGTGGAAGAGCAGCCCTTCCTGGAGCGGGGTCAGCGGCAGGACGTCCTGGAAGTTGGACCGCTTGGCGGTGCGCGCCGGCGCTCGAAGCGCGCCTTCCGGTTGACTCAGGGTTCCGCTCACAGAGACCACGCATCCATCTCGTCTTCGAACTCGTCGATCTCGTCCTGGCTCAGCTCCACCAGGTCGACATCGGAAGGTGTGTGTCCGCCCGAATCGGGGCTCTGGGCGTGCAGGGCCAGGGCCCCCAGCGCGCGGAACCAGGCCTCGGCGATGGCCCGCGCGTCCTCCTCCGGCAGGAGCTCGGCCGCCCAGGTCCAGGCGGCGACCAGCCGCGGCCCGTCCGGCCCGTCCTCGGTGCGGGCGTTGAGGCCGAGCACGTGCGGCAGCGGCAGGGACGGGTCCGCGCCGGCCGCGACCAGCGCCGCCTCCGGGGCGACCGACCAGTCCTCGGCCACCGGGGCGGGCAGCCGCCCCAGGTAGTTGAAGCCCAGCTGCGGCGGGCCGGCCGCGACCAGCTCGGGCGCCGTGTCCGGGGCGAGCCGCCGCAGCAGCCCGTGGCCCAGGCCGTGGTCGGGCAGGGCGCGCAGCTGCTCCTTGACCGACTTGAGGACCAGCCCGGCGGCGGGCCCGCCCGACCAGGCCTCGGCCCAGACGGAGTCGTGCACGAGGTGCGAGCCCACCTCCAGCCGGGCCGGGCAGGTGGTGGTGAACCAGCCGACGGTCCGGCTCAGATCCACCCCCTCCGTGAACTCCTCGCGGCCGTGGCCCTCCAGCTCCACGAGCACCGCCGAGCTCTCCTCGCCCCTGCGCCGCCGCCAGTCGGCCACGGCCAGCGCGAGACCCGCCAGCAGCACGTCGTTGGCCTCGGTGTGGAAGGCCGCCGGGACCTCGGTCAGCAGCGCCGCCGTGGTGGCGGTGTCCAGGGTCAGCCGCAGGGTGCGGGCGGTGGCCGCGGTGTCCCGGGCGCGGTCGAGCGGGCGCGCGCCCAGCAGCGGGTCGGGGGTGGCCACCACCTCGCGCCAGAAGGGGAGTTCGGCGCCGCGGCGCACGGTGCGCGCCTCGGCCGCCAGCAGCCCGGACCAGTGGCGCAGCGAGGTGCCCACCGGCTGGAGCGCCACCGGGGTGCGGTGGGTGACCGCCTCGTACGCCTGTGCCAGGTCGGGCAGCAGGATCCGCCAGGACACCCCGTCGACGACCAGGTGGTGCAGGGCCAGCAGCAGCCGCCCGGGGCGGCCGGGGCCCGCGTCGAACCACACCGCCCGGACCACGACGCCCGCCCGCGGGTCGAGCCGGGCCTGGGCCGCGGCGGCCGAGCCGGCCACGGCCTCCGCGAGGGACTCCTCGGGCAGTGAGGCGACGCCCACGCGGCTCAGCAGCTCCTTGGCCCGCACCGCGCCGGGCTCGGCGATCCGCAGCGTCCAGCGTCCGTCAGCGGATTCAAGGCTCATCCGCAGCGCGTCATGGTGGTCGAGCAGGGCCTGGAGCGCCGCGGCCAGGGTGGCCTGGGAGGCGCCGGCCGGGGTGCGGATCACGACCGCCTGGTGGAATCCGGCGAACTCCGCTTCCTGGGACAGGTCCTGGAGCCAGTGCGCGATCGGGGTGGGCGCCAGGGTGCCGACGCCGTCGTCCGTGCCGAGCACCACGTGTTCGGCGGCGGGCCTGGCGGCGGCGGCGAGCGCGGCGGGGGTGCGATGGGTGAACACGTCCTGCGCGGTGATCAGCAGCCCGGCCTTGCGGGCCCGGCCCACCAGCTGGATCGAGACGATGGAGTCGCCGCCCAGGTCGAAGAAGCTGTCGTCGGCGCCGGCCCGCTCCAGGCCCAGGACGTCGGCGAAGACCTGGCACAGCGTCTCCTCCTGCGCGGTGACCGGCGCCCGGCCGGTGGCGCGGGCGGTGAAGTCGGGTGCGGGCAGCGCCTTGCGGTCCAGCTTTCCGTTGCCGGTCAGCGGCAGGGCGTCCAGCGTGACGAAGGCGGTGGGGACCATGTAGTCGGGCAGCCGCCCGGCCAGCCGTTCCCGTAGCCGCGCCGCGTCAGGCGCCTCGCCCCCGGCCGGGACGACATACCCGACCAGGCGCTTCTCCCCGGGCCGGTCGGAGCGCACGATCACCGCGGCCCGGGCGATGCCGGGGTCCGCGAGCAGGGCGCTCTCGATCTCCCCGGGCTCGATCCGGAAGCCGCGCAGCTTGACCTGGTCGTCCGAGCGGCCGATATAGTCCAGCGTGCCGTCGGGCAGCCAGCGCACCAGGTCCCCGGTGCGGTACATGCGCGCCCCCGGCTCCCCGTACGGATCGGCGACGAACCGCTCCGCGGTCAGCCGCGCCCGCCCCAGATAGCCGCGGGCCAGCCCGGCGCCCGCCATGTACAGCTCCCCGGTGACGCCGACCGGCACCGGCCGCAGCGAAGCGTCCAGCACCCGCACCTGTTTGCCGGCCAGCGGGCGGCCGACGGGCGGTTTGACGGCCCCGGCGAGCGGCTCGCTGAGGGTGGCGCACACCGTGGTCTCGGTGGGCCCGTACGCGTTGATCATCCGGCGTCCGGCCGACCACCGCTCCACCAGCTCGGGCGGGCAGGCCTCGCCCGCCATGATGACCGTGATCCCCTCCGGCATCGGCAGCTCCTCGGGCCACGCGGAGAGCACGGTCGGCGGCAGGCAGACCACGTCGATACGGGCCTCGGTGATCAGCGCGGCGAGCGGTTCGCCGGGCGCCCGGTCCGCCTCGGAGGCCAGCACCAGCACCGCGCCGGTGAGCAGCGAGGTGCACACCTCCCAGGCGGCGGCGTCGAAGCTGAACGAGGCGAACTGGAGCACCCGGGTGCCCTCGCGCACCCCGAACGGCTCGCCCTGCGCGGCCAGCGCCACCACATTGGCGTGCGGCACGACCACGCCCTTGGGGCGGCCGGTGGAGCCCGAGGTGTAGATGACGTACGCGGGGTGCTGGGGCGTCAGCCGCGCCCGCCGGTCGGCGTCCGTCGGGCCGTGCGCGGGGGCCGTGGCCAGCGCGGCGGCGGTCTCCGGCGCGTCCAGCGCGACGATCCCCTCCGTCCGCCGGAACGCTCCCGCCCGCTCCACCGTGGTCAGCACCGCGGCCGGCCGGGCGTCGTTGACCACGTAGTCGACGCGGTCCTGCGGATACGCCGGGTCGACCGGCAGATACGCCGCACCGGCCTTGAGCACCCCGAGCACCGCCACCACCGCTTCGACCGTGCGGGGCAGGACCAGCGCGACGGTGTCCTCGGGGCCCACGCCCAGCGAGATCAGATGGTGGGCGAGCCGGTTGGCCCGCTCGTCCAGCTCCCCGCGGGTGACCGGGCCCACGCCCGTGGCCAGCAGCGCCGTACGGCCCGGATCCGCCGCCACCCGGGCCGCGAACAGCTCGGGGAGCGTGGCCGCTTCGGGCGCCCGGGCACCGCCGCCGGCCCATGGGCCGAGGATCCGCGCGGCCTCCTCGGGCAGCAGGGCGTCCAGCCGGCTCAGCGGCCGGTCCGGCCCGGCGGTGGCCTTGCGCAACAGCTCCACCAGCCGTTCGGCGATCACCGCGGCGCTCGCCTCGGTGAACAGGTCCGCGCTGTACTCCAGCTGTCCGCCGATGCCCCCCGGCGCGCCGCCGTCCGTGTGCTCCTCGGCGAGCTCGAAGGCCAGGTCGAAGCGGGCGGTGCCGGTGGGCACCGGGGCCATGGTGGTGGTCAGGCCCGGCAGCCCGAAGTCGGCGGGCGCGTTGTTCTGGAAGGCCAGCATCACCTGGAACAGCGGCTGCCGCGACAGCGAACGGGCCGGGCCGACCGCATCGACCAGCGCCTCGAACGGCACGTCCTGATGGTCGAAGGCCGCCAGGTCGGCGTCGCGCGCCCGCCCCACCAGCTCCCGGAACGTCGGGTCGCCGGAGACATCGGTGCGCAGCACCAGCGTGTTGACGAGAAAGCCGACCAGCCCTTCGAGCGCCGCCTCGCCGCGCCCCGCGACCGGCGTGCCCAGCGGGATGTCCTCCCCGGCGCCCAGCTTGGACAGCAGCGCCGCGAGCGCCGCCTGGAGCACCATGAACACGCTGGCCCCGGACGAGCGCGCCAGCTTCGTGACGGCCGCGTGCAGCTCGGGCTCCAGGCGGAAGTCCACGGTGCCGCCCCGGTAGGAGGGCACGGCGGGGCGCGGGAAGTCGGTGGGCAGCTCCAGCCCGTCCGGCAGCCCCGCCAGCGCCTCGCGCCAGAAGGCGAGCTGCCGCGCGGCCAGGCTGTCCGGGTCCTTCTCGTCGCCCAGCAGCTCCCGCTGCCACAGCGTGTAGTCGGCGTACTGGACCGGCAGCGGCCGGTACGCGGGCGCCCGGCCGCGCACCCGCGCCGCGTACGCCTGGCGCAGATCCTGGGCCAGCGGCAGCACCGACCAGCCGTCGCCCGCGATGTGGTGCAGCACGACCAGGAGTACGTGCTCCTCCCCATATACGGCTCGGTTCGCCTCCGGGGCGCCACAGCCTCCCCCAGCTACCGCTGGGAGGTGTCCCCGGCCGGCGCCGAGCCGGAACAGCTCGGCGCGCAGCGGCAGTTCCGCCGCGAGGTCGAACGGGCGCGCCGCCCGCTCGGCGAGCAGCGACTCCAGCTGGTCCTCGGCCGCCTCGGTCACCGGCAGGCCCGGCCGGGCCACCTCGGCGGCCAGTACGACCTGGGTGGCGCGCCCGTCCACCTCGGGGAAGACGGTGCGCAGGCTCTCGTGCCGGGCGACCACGTCGGCCAGCGCCTCGGCCAGCGCGCCGGTGTCCAGCTCGCCGGAGAGCCGCAGCGCCCTCGGCAGGTGGTAGGTGGCGCCGCGGTTGTCCAGGTGGCCGAGGAACCACAGCCGCTGCTGGGCGAAGGACAGCGGCAGCTCGGCGGGGCGGTCCGCCGCGACGAGCGCGGGGCGCGCCTGCCCGGCGCCGTCCAGCGAGGCGGCGAGCCGCTCGACGGTGGGCGCGTCGAACAGCGCCCTGATGGGCAGTTCGATGCCGAGCAGCACCCGCAGCCGGCTGATCACCTTGGTGGCGAGGAGCGAGTGGCCGCCGAGCCCGAAGAAGTCGTCGTCGATGGACACCCGCTCCAGTTTCAGCACATCGGCGAAGAGCTGGCACAGCACCTCCTCGCGCGGGGTGCGCGGGGCGCGGCCCGAACCCGCCGCGGCGGCCGCGAAGTCCGGCTCGGGGAGCGCCTTGCGGTCCACCTTGCCGTTGACGGTCAGCGGCAGGGCGTCCAGTACGACGAACGCGGCGGGCACCATGTAGTCGGGCAGTGCGCCGGCCACCCGGTCCCGCGCGGCGACCACATCGGCGGAGCCGGACAGGAAGGCCGCCAGCCGGGAGTTTCCCTCGCGGTCCACGGCCACGGTCACCACCGCGTCGACGACCCCGGGCACCTCGCGCAGCACGGACTCGATCTCGCCGAGTTCGATGCGATGGCCGCGGATCTTGACCTGGTGGTCGACGCGCTCCAGGAACTCCAGTTGGCCGTCCGGCCGGTGCACCACCCGGTCCCCGGTGCGGTACATCCGGGCGCCGGACACCGGGGAGTACGGGTCCGCCACGAACACGGAGGCGGTGCGGCGCGAGTCGTCGAGATAGCCGCGGCCCACCCCGAACCCGCCGACGTACAGCTCGCCGGGCACCCCGGCGGGCACCGGGCGCAGCCCGTCGCCGAGTACGTACAGGCTGGTGTTGCGCACCGCCGAGCCGATCGGCGCCCGCACCGGGCCCAGGTCGTCCTCGGAGCGGATGAACGCGTGGGTGACGTCGTCCGAGCACTCGGTGGGCCCGTACGCGTTGACCAGCGGAACGCCGGGGTAGTGCGCGAGCCAGCGGCGGCACAGGTCCGCGGGCAGGGTCTCGCCGGTGACCACCAGATGGCGCAGCGCGGCCAGTTCGGGCCGGGACGCCCCGGCGTCCCACTCGTCCAGGGCCACCCGCAGCAGCGAGGGCACCACTTCGAGCACGGTGATCCCCTCGGTGTCGGCCAGGGCGAACAGCGTCTGCGGATCGCCGGCCACCTCGCGGGACACCACCCGGGTGCGGCCGCCCACGACGAGCGCGGACAGCATCTGCCAGATGGAGATGTCGAAGGTGACGGGGGCGTTGTGGACCACCGAGTCGGCGGCGGTCAGATCCAGGTCCTCGACCTTGGCGAGAAGGTGGTTGACCATGCCGTGGCGGTGGACCATCGCGCCCTTGGGGCGGCCGGTGGAGCCCGAGGTGAAGATCACGTAAGCCAGGTCGTCGCCCTTGCCCGCGACCGGTAGCAGATCCGCCGCGGCATTCCCGGAGCCCTCCGCGCCCGGTCCGGTCGCGTCCAGCTCGATCACCTGGGGCCAGCCGCCGCACGCGGCCAGCGCCTGGTGGGCGAACCCCTCCTGGTCCCGGCCGAACAGCAGCGCCCGCGCGCCGCTGTCGGCCAGCAGGGAGGCCCCGCGGGCGACGGGGGCCCGTACGTCGAGCGGCACCCACGCGGCGCCCGCGCCCAGCACGCCGAGCAGGGCGGTCACAAAGGCCGCGCCGGGCCCCGCGGCCAGCGCGACCAGCGAGCCGGGTCCGAGCCCTGCGGTGGTCAGGGTGCGGGACATGGCGTCGGCGCGGGCGACCAGCTCGGCGTAGCTCAGCCGGGTCGCGCCGTCGTCGACGGCCACCGCGTCCGGGGTCAGCCCGGCCAGCTCGCGGACCCGTTCCACCACGTCGGTGAAGCCGTCGGTGCGCTCGGTGGCGTTCCGGTCGACCAGCAGCCGCTGCCGCTCGGCGGGCAGGGTGACGTCCACGCGGCCCAGCGGGAGGCCGTCCGCGCCGTGCGCGAAGGCCTCGATGGCGGCGAGCAGCCGGTCCTGATGCGCGGTCAGCTCGGCTTCGGTGTACAGGCTGGAGTTGGCGTCCAGGCGGACCGTCCAGCCCGCGTCCGGCGTGTCCAGGTAGATGATCTGGAGATCGGGCACCGGGCCGGTGGACAGGTTGTGCAGCCGGCCCGTGCAGGAGTCGCCGAAGGCGAAGTCGGCGCCGGACTCCAGCACATTGACGGTGGGCCCGTACGTGGTGTCCGCGTCCCCCGTGAGGCCCAGTTCGCGCCGCAGCTCGTCGCCGCGGTACCGCTGGTGGCGGACGGTGGCGCGCAGCTGGGCGGCGGTGTGCGCGAGCAGCCCGGCGCGGGTCATCGAGGGGCGCACCGACAGGGCCAGCGGCAGGAAGTTGGCGCGCATCCCGGGCACGGCCCGCGCGGTGGCGGTCGTCCGGGCGGGCACCGGGAGGGTCAGCAGCACCTCTCCGTCGCCGCTGGCCCCGGCGGCCCATGCGGCGGTGGCCGCGATCAGTGTGGTGGGCCAGGTGACCCGCGCCTGCCAGGCCAGCTCGCCCAGCCGCGCCACGGTGGCGGCGGGCAGCGGGGCGGTGCGGCGCAGGGTGTGGCGGGCGTGTTCCGGGCGCCTCGGGGACAGCCGGGTGGGCTCGGGGGCGGCCTCGAACCGCCCGGCCCAGAACCGCGCGTCGCGCTCGTACGCCCGCGAGGCGTGGTACGCCTCCTCGTCGGCGAGCAGCTCGGCGAGCGGCGGCAGCGGGTCCGTGGCGTCCGCTCCGTCGTGGCCGCCCTCGGCCGCCTCATTCCGGTAAAGCGCGGCCAGCCGCTGGTGGAACACCGCCCGGCTGAACCCGTCCATATGGATGTGGTTGGTCCGGGCGTAGAGCCTGACCCGCCGCAGGCCGAGCAGATGCAGCTCGCTGTGGAAGGCCTCGGCGCCCAGGGACGAGGGGAGCCGCAGGTCTTCGCGCATCCGGTGGCGGGACGCGGCGTCGGGGTCGGTGGCGGCCCGGAAGTCCCGCACCGCCAGCGTGCGCTCCCCGAGCGGGTGGATCGTCTGCACGGGCTCGCCGCCGCGTTCGGTGAACCGGGCCCGCAGACACTCCGTTTCGCGGATCAGCCGCCACCAGGCGCGCTCGAACCGGGCCAGGTCCAGCGGCCCGTTCAGGTCGAGGTGGTCGGCCATGGTGAAGACCGGGTTGCCGGGGTCGAGCGCTTGCGCGTACCACATCTCCCGTTGCGCACCGGAGAGCGGCAGTTCGAAAAAGGCGGTCTCTCTCATCGTCAGTGCACTCCTGATGTGACGGCGCCCGGACGGGGGGCCGGCTCCAGTGCGGCCGGCCCGTAGACGTCCTGGACCCAGGTGGGCCGGTAGATGGTGTCCAGGTAGCGGTCGCCGAGATCCGGCGAGATGGCCACGGCGGTGACGTCCCGGCCCGGGCGGTGTTCGGCCAGCCACTTCACGGCGCCGTTGACGACGGTGCCGGTGGAGCCGCCGAACAGAAAGCCGCTGCGGGCCAGGGCGTGACAGGTGCGGACGGTGTCGACCTCGGGGACCAGCACCATGTCGTCGACGTACCGCGGGTCGAACAGGGCGGGCCGCACTCCGGCGCCCAGGCCCGGGATCATGCGGGGGCCGGCCGGGGCACCGAAGGTGACCGAGCCGACGCTGTCGATGCCGACGATGGTGACGGGGGAGTTCGGCTGCTCCTTGAAGTAGCGCGCGCAGCCCATGAGGGTGCCCGTGGTGCCCGCCCCGACGAACAGCACGTCCAGGTCGGGAAACTGCTTTTCGATCGCGGGCGCGGTGGTGCGGTAGTGCGCCTTCCAGTTGTTCTGGTTGGCGTGCTGGTTCAGCCAGACGTAACGCGGATCCGTGGTGCAAAGACCGCGTACGAAATCGAGGCGAGCCCCGAGAAAGCCGCCGGTGGCGGAGGGCTCCGTGATGACGTGCACCTCGCTGCCGAGCGATTCGATGACCTGCCGGGTCGACAGGTTGGTTCGTGAGTCCACCACGCAGATGAACCGGTAGCCCTTGGCCGCGGCGATCACGCTGAGCGCCATACCGAGGTTTCCCGAAGAGGACTCGACCAGGATCGATTCGGGGCCCAGGAGCCCGCCGCGCTCCGCGGCTTCGATCATGGACGCGGCGGCCTTGAGCTTCACCGAGCCGGCGAAGTTGAACCCCTCGCACTTCAGGTAGAGCGGATGACCGAACATCTCCCGCAGGTCCACGAAGAGGTCTTCCTCGTTGAACTCCTGCGGCGTCGTGATGATGGGCACGAGGCCTTCCCCCTGATCGCCGTATCCGTCCCGCCGCTCAGTCCCAGCCCACGTCGGACTTGTCGGCCGGCCTGCGGTCCCGGCCGGCGCCCGGCCCGTTCGCCGGCGCGCTGTCCCAGCCCACGTCGGGGCGGTGCGCCCCGACCAGGTCCCAGCCGACCTCCGGTGAGGCGAGGACTCTGTCCCAGCCGACGCCCGGAGCGGTCTGGGCGGTGGCGAGAATGACGGCTCCGAAAGCGAGCGAGATGAAGGCATTCATGCGAGCGGAGGAGTTATTGGCGGCAGGCATGAGTATTCCCTTTTCTCTGGGATTTGGTTGGTCTCGAATATTGGAATCGAGAATTCCAGAATGGATTTTGAATTCTCGTCCGGTGTTACGAGTCTGTACCGCTGTAGACCCGGTGTCATGTGTTTACGCTGTCAGGGTCCTGCGGTGGCCGGAGAATGCCAGGGGGTATTTGGGTTTCCCCTAGACTTAGCCTCGACGGCCTTCCCACTCCCAGCCCCGGAGTTCATCCTGGGCAAGCAAGCGGTCCACGATGCGGACGGCGGTGGCCTCAGCTCGTTCAGCGGAAGCGGCACAGAGAAAGAGGACGGTGCCGGCGCCCTCCAGATCGGTCTCGGCATAGACGTGCTCGAGACCGTCGTCCGGCTCGGCGGCGGCGAACACCAGGGCTCGCAGCTGCCCTGCGTCCACGATCGTACGGCCGCGCAGCATGCGTCCCATGACGATGTACATGGCCACCTCTCACGGTTCGATGCCGGGCTGCCGAAGGACAGGTGAATTAATCAACTACCGCGCGGTCACACCCCGTTCGTGCCGTAACATGCAGGAGAATGATCGGGACGTAGGGGTGGGTTTCGATCACGCGCGGGGGGCGCGGGGACGAGGGAGTACACACGTGCTGGAGATCCTCGGTGTCAGTTCCGCGGCCGAGAGCGTGTACCGAGCGATGCTGGGCCGGCCCGAACTCGGCGTATCGGACCTGGCCGGACATCTCGGCTGGGCTGAGGAGCAGGTCAGGAGCGCCCTGGACGAACTGGCCGGGCTCTCCCTGGTGCGCCAGTCCGACCAGCGGCCCGGCGGGCTCTTATTGATCAATCCGGAGATCAGCCTGGTGTCTCTGCTGGCGCGCCAGGAGGTCGAACTGACCCAGCGGCAGCAGGAGATCATCTCCGGTCGGCTCGCCATCAGCAAGATCGTCGCCGAATACGTCGACGGCGTCCAGAACAAGCGCCGGGTGGACGTCGAGGAGCTGAGCGGCATCGACATGGTCCGGGTCCGGCTCGAGGAGCTGGCCCATGACTGCACCTCCGAAATCATGGAATTCACCACCGGCGGGGGGCAGTCGGCCGAGTCCCGGCAGGCCAGCAGGCCGATCGACCAGGCACTCCTGGAGCGCGGCGTGCGCATGCGCTGCGTGTATCTGGAGAGCGTGGTCAACCACCCCCAGACCGTGTCCTATCTGGACTGGCTGACCGGCCTCGGCTGCCGGGTCCGGGTGGTCCCCTCGTTGCCGCTGCGCATGGTCATCTTCGACCGGCAGGCGGCCGTCGTGCCCAGCAACCCCGACGACACCGCCGTCGGGGCGCTGCTGCTGCGCGGCACCGGGCTGGTCTCCGCCCTGTGCGCGCTGTTCGAACACATCTGGGAAGAGGCCCCGCCGTTCGGCTCCACGCGCCGGCGCGACGAGGACACCGGGCTCACCAGTCAGGCCCGCGCCGTGCTGAGCCTGCTGGCCCAGGGCCACACCGACGAGGTGGTGGCCCGCAAGATGGGCATCTCGGTGCGGACCGCCCGCCGGATCACCGCGGAGCTGATGACCCAGCTCGGCGCCCGCAGCCGCTTCCAGGCCGGTGTGATCGCCGGCGAGCGCGGCTGGCTCCAGGGCAGCACGGACGGGTCCTCGGAACCGGAGTGACCGGCGGGGTCTCCCCACGGTCAGCGCACAGCCGCCGTGCGGAAGGTCCGCAGGGCCACCGGGATCAGGACGGCGATCAGCGCGCCCACCGTGATGACCGAGACCAGCACCGGATGCTGCATCGGCAGGCTGCCGCCCGTTGACGCGGGCGCGTTGCCCCACAGCACCCGGCAGGCCTCGGACACCGTGCTGACCGGGTTCCACTCCACCACCGTGCGCAGCCAGCCGGGCAGCCCGGACAGCGGCATGAAGGAGTTGGACATGAACGACAGGATGACCAGGGCCAGCGCCGAAATGCCGTTGATGGCCTCCATGTTGCGCAGCACCATCCCCAGCAGCGCGCCCAGCCACAGCATCGCGTACGCGAAGGCCAGCAGCAGCGCGAAGCCGCCGGCGATGGACAGCGGCCCGGCGTCGGTGCGCCAGCCGACCAGCAGCCCGACCGCCCCCACCGCGACCATGCTGATGGCCACCGGCACGAGATCGGCCGTGGTGTGGCCGACCAGCACCGAGGACCGCGCCATCGGCAGCGAACGGAACCGGTCGATCAGCCCCTTGCCCAGGTCCGAGGCCACCCCGAGCGCGGTGATCCCGATGCAGGTGAGCCCGATCTGGGCGAACACCCCGGCCATCACGTAGTCGTGGTATTCGACCCCTCCGCTGTTCTTGATGGTCACGACGCTGGCGAACAGATAGCCCAGGATCACCACCATGGCCACCGGCGTCAGGGCCACCGCGATCAGCTTCTCGGGCGTTCTGCGCAGATGCCTCAGATGCCGCCCGGTCAGCGCCAGCACATCCCCGACGGCCGCCATGCGACCCATCCCGGCCACCCCCGTCACGCCGCTCATGACCCGTCCTCCGCGGTGGTTGTGGTGTGTTCCCCGGTGAGGTGGAAGAACACGTCGTCGAGCGAGGGGCGGCGCAGGGCGAAGTCGACGACATCGGCCCCGCTGGCCTCCAGCGCCGTCGCGGCGGCCGCGATGGCGCCCATCCGGTCCGTCAGCTGGACGGAGATCCGGTGGCCCGCCTCGTCCACGGTGGGGCTGGCGACGGCCACCGGCCCCAGCGCGGACAGCGCCGCGGGGAGGTCCCCGGCGGTGGCCACGGCCACCTCCAGCCACTCCTCGCCGACCTTCTGCTTGAGCTCGTCCGGGGTGCCCTCGGCCAGGGTGCGGCCCGCGGCGAAGACCATGATCCGGTCGGCCAGGAAGTCGGCCTCCTCCAGGTACTGCGTGGTCAGCAGCACGGTCACCCCCTGGGCGACCTGCTCGCGCACCATCTGCCACAGCACCATCCGGCTGGCCGGGTCGAGCCCGGTCGTCGGCTCGTCGAGGAACAGCACGCTCGGCGAGGAGATCAGACAGGCCGCCAGGTCCAGCCGGCGGCGCATCCCGCCGGAGTAGGTGCGCACCGGACGCTCCGCGGCCCCGGTCAGCTCGAACGCCGTCAGCAGCTCGTCCGCCCGCTGCCGGGCCCGCTTGCGGCCCAGCCGCAGCAGCGTGCCCAGCAGGACCAGGTTCTCCCGGCCGGTGAGCAGCTCGTCCACGGCCGCGTACTGGCCCGCCAGGCCGATCCTGCGGCGCACCTCGCGCTGTTCGCGTACGACGTCGAAGCCCGCGACCCGGGCGCTGCCGGAGTCCGGTTCCAGCAGCGTGGCCAGTAACCGGACGGTGGTGGTCTTGCCCGCGCCGTTGTGCCCGAGCAGTCCGAGCACGGTTCCGGCCCGCACTTCGAGATCCACTCCCGCGAGCGCCTGGTGATTTCCGTAGCGCTTTCCAAGATTCTCTGCCGCGATGGCGATATCCACGAATCCCCCTCTCCCAGCTTCCTTTTCGGTGGAAAGTTCGATGGAAATCCGAATTCCCTTCGAAGCCTGGGAGTTCGGGTGTCAACTGCTGGGGAAATGTAGCAGCGGAATCGCATACCTGGTGCCCGATATGCCCGGATCGTGGTGGCAGTACTCTGCAAGCGCAGCTTGCTGCAAGCTCCATGCCCGCCACGGCCTCTGATCAGCGCCTAGCGTTTTGGGTAATCCCCCACAGCCTCCGCGGCTACGGGGCAAACGCCGCTGACCGCAGGAGAGGTAATGGCACGTCATCGAAATTTCGCCGCCGCGCTCGGTGACTGGAGCGCCCGCCACCGGAAGACGGCCGTCTTCGGCTGGCTGATCCTGGTGGTCCTGGTCACCGTCGTGGGCGGCGCCGTGGGACAGAAGACCCTGACCAACGCCGATTACGGAACGGGGGACTCGGGCCGGGCCGAGCGCATCCTCCAGGACGCCGGCCTCGCCCCGCCCGCCGCCGAGCTGGTGCTGGTCCACAGCGATAAACTCACCGCCGAGGAGGCCGAGTTCCAGGGTGCCGTGACCGCCACGGTCAACGCCATCAAGGCGACCGGGCTGGCCGAGAACCTGCGCGACCCCAACACCACGCGGGTGGTCTCGCAGGACAAGCACTCCGCGCTCATCCAGTACGACGTCAAGGGCGACCCGGACACCGCGGCCGACCGCATCCAGCCCGTCATCGACGCCGTCAAGAAGACCGACCAGGCCCAGGACTCGGTGACGCTCGGCCAGTACGGCGCCGCCACCGGCCTCAAGGGCATCAACGACAGCCTCGGCGAGGACTTCGCGCGGGCCGAGATGACCGCCCTCCCCGTCGCCCTCGGCATCCTGCTCGTCGTCTTCGGCGCCTTCGTGGCCGCCGTGCTGCCGGTGCTGCTCGCCGCCACCGCCTGCGTGGGCGCCATGGGCCTGCTGGCCCTGACCAGCCAGGTGGTGCCGGTGGACGGCATGACCAGCTCCGTGATGTTCCTCATGGGCCTGGCCGTCGGCGTCGACTACTGCCTGTTCTATCTGCGCCGGGAGCGCGAGGAGCGCGCCGCCGGGCGGGACAAGGACACCGCCCTGCACATCGCCGCCGCCACCTCGGGACACTCGGTGCTGATCTCCGGCATCACCGTGGTGGTCGCCATGGCCGGCATGTTCCTGTCCGGGCTGACCGTGTTCAAGGGCTTCGCCTTCGCCACCATCGAGGTGGTCCTGATCGCGGTCATCGGCTCCATGACCGTACTGCCCGCCATGATGGCCATGCTCGGCGACCGGGTCGAGAAGGGGCGCATCCCCTTCATCGCCCGCCGCCGCCAGGCCCGCGCCGAGGCCGCGGCGGCCGTCGGCGGCCGCCGCACCAACGCCCTGCTGCGCGGCGTGCTCGCCCGGCCCGGAGTCTTCGCCCTCCTGGGCGCCGCGCTGCTGCTCGCCCTGGCCGCGCCGGCCCTGGGCATGAAGACCGAGAAGCTGGGCACCGACAAGCTGCTGCCCGCCGACAACCCGATGGTGTCCGTCTCGACACGCATCGGAAGGGAGTTCCCCGGAGCGCCCGCCCCCGCGGATGTGGTGGTCACGTCCGACGACATCGACTCCCCGAAGGTCACCCAGGCCATCGCCGACTTCAAGAAGCAGGCGCTCGCCTCCGGACAGACCGGCGAGCAGATCGACGTGACCGTCCACGCCAAGGAGAACATCGCCGAGATCAGCGTCCCGCTGATCGGCAACGGCACCGACAAGACCTCCAAGAAGGCCCTCGCGGAACTGCGCGGCACGCTGATCCCCGACACCCTCGGCAAGGTCGCGGGCACCACCACCCTCGTCCGCGGTGACCTGGCCTTCTCCGAGGACTACAACGACCAGCTCAAGAGCAGCATCGTCCCGGTCTTCGCCTTCGTGATGGGCGTGACCTTCCTGCTGATGCTGGTGTCCTTCCGGTCCCCGGTCATCGCGCTGACCTCGATCGTGCTCAACCTGCTGTCGGTGGGCGCCGCCTACGGTGTGATGACCGCCGTCTTCCAGCACGGCTGGGGCGCCTCCCTGGTCGGCACCGAGGCCCCGGGCGCCCTGGAGTCCTGGATGCCGCTGTTCGTGTTCGTGGTCCTCTTCGGGCTCTCCATGGACTACCACGTGTTCGTGGTCTCCCGGATCCGCGAGGCCTACGACCAGGGGGCGAGCACCCGGGACGCCATCGCCCACGGCATCCGCTCCACCGCCGGGGTGGTCACCAGCGCCGGGCTGATCATGGTCGCCGTGTTCGCGGTCTTCGGCACCCTGGCCATGCAGGACTTCAAGCAGCTGGGCGTGGGCCTGGCGGTGGCGGTCCTGCTCGACGCCACGGTCGTCCGGGCGATCCTGCTGCCCTCCGTGATGGCCCTGCTGGGCCGGGCGAACTGGGCCGCCCCCGGCTTCCTCCGCAAGTCCCGCCCCACCGAGGCGGACCACGGCGGCCCGAGCCATGTGGTGGCGCGGGAGACCCAGCAGGGTGTGCCGGTGACACACTGATTGACACCTGGGTGAAAGCGACATCGACACATTCGGCACGAGGAAACGTACTGAAGTAATGACAGCGGGCGGGGCCGGCGGCATGCTGGCCCCGCCCGCCCCCCACGTAGACGCGACGCAACGCCACCCCCCAGCGCGCCCAACGACCGGAAGGACACCCGTGTTCGAGTTCAGCGTGATCGGCGGCAAAACGGCCCGCGAGATCATCGGCCGCAGCCGGCGGGAGATCGTGCGGGAGGTGAAGGACACCTATCTGACCCACGACGACGGCGACTCCGTCAACCCGGACAGCTACTTCCTGCGCTTCCCCGACAAGCCGGACAGCCGCATCATCGCGCTCCCGGCCTACCTGGGCGGCAAGCACGACGTCGCCGGGATCAAATGGATCGGCAGCTTCCCCGGCAATATCGAGAGCGGTATCCCGCGCGCCTCCGCCGCCCTGTTGCTCAATGACTACGCCACTGGCTACCCCTTCGCCCTCCTGGAGGCCTCGCAGATCAGCGCGGCCCGCACCGCGGCCTCCGCCGTCCTCGCCGCCGAGCAGCTGACTGGCGGGCGCGCCGCCCGCCGGCTGGCCGTGATCGGCGCGGGCATCATCGCCCGCAACATCCTGGAGTTCTTCGCCGCCCAGGAGTGGGACATCGAGACCGTGGTCGTCCACGACCAGCACCCCGAGTACGGCCAGGCCCTGGCCGACCATGTCACCGGCTCGCTCGGCTACCGCGCCGAGACCACCGACGACCTGCACACCGCCCTGGACGTGGCCGATGTGATCGTCTTCGCGACCACCGCGGGCGAGCCCTACGTCCTCGACCCGCGGGCCTTCGCCCCGGGCCAGACCGTCCTCAACATCTCGCTGCGCGACATCGGCCCCGAGATCATCCACGCCTCCTACAACATCGTCGACGACATCGACCACTGCCTCAAGGCCAACACCTCCCCGCACCTGGCCGAGCAGAAGTACGGCAACCGCGACTTCGTCACCGGCACCCTCGCCCAGCACATCCGCGGCGAGGTCACCACCGGCCCGGACAAGCCCGTGATCTTCTCGCCCTTCGGCCTCGGCGTCCTCGACCTGGCGGTCGGGGCACTCGTCTACCGTGTCGCCACCGAGGCCGGAGAGGCCGTCGCGATCGACGACTTCTTCGGCGAGACCACCCGCTGGTAGCCCTCCTGCGTTCGGGACACCGGCCGCCCCGTCAGCTCACCGCCACCCAGGAACAGCGGTGCTCGGGGCGGCCGGTGTCGCGTCCAGTGCGTTATTGGACGGGTCCTACCGTGCTTCAGCCGTACGGCCCGAGGAACCGTTCGCCATTGAAATGGATCAAGTGAGTGGGATGATCGGCGCACCACACGTCCGTCTCCCACGCGATGTCCTTTAGATACTTGCGGAGTTCGACACGAGACGGTAGAGCCGAGATGAACACAAGGCCGGCCGTCGAGCCATGGAACAGTTCGTTCAGTTCCCGGTACCTCTTATGATCCACAGGTCCGTGACTTGACGCTGCCTCAATGAGTACAAGCCAGTTCTTCTCGCGGAGATAGACGACTACGTCAGGCATCTTCCCGTGGGAGTCGAGCTCCACGCCCAGTGACGCCAGCGTCTCCCGTTCGAAAACAGCCCACTTGTCGTCAGCGTCTCCGATGTAGAGCACTTCGCCGTTCGGCGTGTATCGTTCACAGAATTCTTTGATGATCTGGACGATCAGTACGTTCTGGCCGCCCGGACTGAGGTCAACCTTGTTGCCGCCAGGAAGTTGAACAGGAAGTCTGTTCATCTCACGCTCGCGTGCATAGAGCGCTTTCAAGCCAGGACGTTCGCCAAGATATTCCTTCAATCGCTCCTGAAATTCGCCCTGCTTGAAGGTTGTGATCATCCCATAGGCTGCCGGTTCAATTTGATAGCACCACTTCGGCGAGTTGGTGGGCCGGTCTGGCTGGTCAGGGTTCTGTACCACAAGCCCGGCTTCGGCGAACTGATGCAGCGTGGATCGGCGAATCGTCTCCCGCGTGTTCGGCGCGTAGTCCTTGTCGTACGTGTCGCGAAGCCATTGCATGATCTCTTTGGTGCGCAGCAAAGGCCGCTCAGCTTCATGCCATTCCGCTTCGGAGCCCAATTCCAGCAAGGCGAGCAACACGAGAGCGGAACGCTCGTTGGAGCGTTCGGCGTCGAACCCCAGCAGCCTCAGGAAATTTTGCGCCTCAGAAATCTTCTCCTCGCGCGGATCGCCGGGAATAGCTATTGCGGTCTGCTCGCTCACCTAGCTCCTGCTCTCATTATTTACTTGACGTTCTGACGGACTAGCTCATCGATTTCTTCTTGCTCCAGCCAGGTGCCAGGCTCCCAAGAGCGGCCTATTGCTGAAAGCTGTTCGACGCTCGGGTACCGCAGATTCCTCAGGTCGGTTGCGTTGACCTGAGTGTGTCCATTGAAGCGCCGGATGAAGCGGTCAAGAATGGTGGAGTTCAACCAAATGCAAAGCCCTCTGGCCACCTCGGCGGGTAGCCCAGCCCCGTCGACATGGAAGACGTTGACGTGGTTTTCGAATCCGATCCGCCCATAGGGAACCTGCTCCGGGTCGAACACGACAGAAATTACGCGACGCTTCTCTTCTTTCGAGGAGAGGCGTTTCACGACAACATAATGCCCCAACGGAAAGGTCAGCTTTTCTGTCTCTTCGTTGAGCATGATCGCGTTGTTCTTCTTCGCGCCAGGAACCGGCCACTTGATAGAGCCTTCGCGCATGTGGAGTGGATAGATGAGCGGCACCGCGCCGTTGACCGGATCGGGACGAAGGTGTTCCTTGCTCCGGAAGTCGACGACGCGCCCCGTCGAAACCTTGAGACCCAAGTCGGGGAGAGTGGCCGGCAAACCCGCATGCGATGCTGCAAGCTCTGTGTCCTCTTCGTCGGCACTGATGTGGATGAAGAACTCGCGGTCATCGGGGTGCACCATCTCAGCGTAGGGAACGGATCGTCGGCGTACCTCCTCGGAGTAGCTTCGGCTGGTCGACACCACAACGGGCCCTCGTTCCGTAGTGGCCATCCGGGTCGCTGCGAAGATGACGTTCTCTTGCAGCACCGCCGAGTCGGCGAAGACCTTGTTGCGCGCCTCAAAGATGTGCACGCGGTCAAGATGCATCCGCTCGAGGAAGTACTGACGAAAGAGCCGGAAGTAGGGGCCGTTGGCGAAGCTGCGAGGAGTGATTGCCAGGAGCTGGCCCCCCGGACTCAAGAGGTGGACCCCGAGTGCCATGAACGCCGAGTAGAGATTTGAGGTCTCGGTGCAGGCTGCCGAAACGAGCTTCCGCTCACGCGAACTTGCCGGGAGCTTCTTATAGGGCGGGTTCATGATGACCACGTCGAAAGGGTTAGGTGGCTGGCCCAATAGACCCTCTCCCTGGGTGGCCCAAGAGATGAAGTCATGGCGCACGAGGTTCACCTCAAGGTGCGCGCCGTAGCTACCTGCCGTGTTGACGCAGTCATCGAGCGTAGCTTGCAGTGCAGGGTGCAGCTGCGGGTCCACCTCGCATGCCGTGACGCTGATCTTCACCCTCGGACGCTCTTCAAGGAGCCTCGCGACGAGAGATGCGGTGAGGGAGCCAGCGCCCGCACCCGGGTCAAGGATGCGGAGAGTGCCCGCCTCGGGCAGCTTTGTCAGCGACGCGATGAAGTCAGCGGCTGGCGACGGTGTGAAGAACTGGCCGAGCTTCCCGCGCTGGCTTGAATCGAGGGCAGATGAGGCCTCTTGCCGCCGTGCCTCCGTCCGGAGAACAAGATCCTTCGCCAATGCGGGTGCTTCTGTTGCCATGCGCACAGCCTACGCATCTCCGAGGCACTGGCGTGGTGTGCCCAAGTCTCTCTGGCGGCCCGCCTCCACGATCACTTGCGGTGACCGGTAGCCGCTCCCGGAGGCCCGGCTCGTCCGGCGTCTCCACGGTCGGCTGCTGGTGGCCCTCCGCCTTCGGAAGCTTTCGAGAGTCTCGTCGGCACTCTCTCGACCACTTCATCCGCCGCGGCGGTGTCGTCCGACTGGGCGCTACCGTCCCTGGAGGCGGTGACGGTGGACTCGGATTATGCGTGAGGCGTGGGCGCGGAGGACCTTCGTACGCTCGTACCAGAATGGATTTCCTGGAGCCTTCGAAAGCCTGGCGCGCTGCAAGTGACGCCGCAATTAGGTCGGCGACCTAGTCTGATGACTCGCACGCTTGACACCCCGCGCCTCCTGAATGATCTCGTCGCACGGATTGGTCGTGCCGACCTCACCCTCGTTCGATCAGGAGGAATTCCATTAGCCCGGGTTGCTGTGAAGAGTCGGGTGAGGTGTGTAAGGTCCCGGTTCACATCAGGTACTGGGGAACTCCCTCCTTCGACGGCCGAGTGAACGATTCCCAAGAAAATTTGAGGAATACAAGTATCGGACCGTGGGGATTTTAGCTGTCTCGAATAGGAACGGCGTCGAGGACCGTGACCAGCGTCAAGCTGCCTCCGAGGCGCGTACGCGGCTGGCGCAAGGCCCGTGAGGGGCCACTCCTCTGAGCGGAGGTTTCACATCAGCTGCACGTCGTCATGCCAACGCGTTCAGTCAGCTTCGCTGAGTCGGAGTAGCTTGGACGCATGGCAACGGACTGTCTGGGGGACCGCGTCAGGCGCCTTCGTCGGTTGGCGACGCTGACTCAAGAGGGGCTGGCCGAGCGGTCCGGCATCTCGCTCGACACCATTCGACGGCTGGAGCAAAAGCCGCAGAGTTCCGTTCAACTACCCACGCTGCACGCCCTGGCATCGGGACTGGGCGTAGAGCTGACAAGCCTCTTGGGCGACCCTCCCGGCGCGCCCTCGTCGGGCGAATCGGACTCCCCTCAGCTCGTCGCGGTGCGACGTGCCATCATGCCCCCGCTCTTCGCCCCGCCGGCGCCGCCACGCGACCTGTCGACGCTGTCTCTGGACCGGATCCGTCGAGATCTCGCGCAGGGGTGGACGCTCTACCACGCAGCGGAGTTCGACGATCTACTGAACTCCCTCCCGGGGCTTATCACCGACGCTCGATTCGCCGCTGCCGTCGGTGACGCCGGCCAGCGGGCTGCCGGGCAGGCTGCGCTGAGCAAGGCGCTGCAACTTGGCGGGCACCTGGCAATTCGCATGGGTAAGACGGACCTTGCTCTGTCGTCGCTGGAGCGCGCCATGACAGCGGCGGACGCATCGTCGGATCCTTTGATTGCTCCCATGATCTCCAACTCCGTGGCCTGGGCGTATCAGCGGCAAGCACGGCTGGACGACGCACGGAGCCTGGCCGTCCATGCCGCCGACTGGGTCGAGAGGGAACACAGCGAGACCTCAGAGGGGCTTCGCGTATGGGGCGGCCTGTTGATGTCGGCTGCCACAAGCCACGCCCGGAGCGGCGACTACCAGCGCGCCAGCGACATGATGGTGACGGCCGAAAAGGCGGCGGAGCGGCTCGCCAAGATGCCGACACCACAAGACGGCAAGCTACTGAGCGTCTTCAGCAAGTCCTCCGTTCGCATCGAGCGAGTCCGCCTGGCTGTCCAGCACGAACGGCCGACCGAGGCTTTGTCCCTCGCTCGTGGAATGCGTCTGTCCAAAGACACCCCGCCGTCGTGGCGAACCTGGCTGCTGCTGGATGTCGCTCGCGCACACACTGACCTGGGCAACGGGGCGGGGGCCGTCAAGGCGTTGGAGTCGCTGAGGCGCCATGCTCCCGCATGGATGCGGCATCACACGCTTGCTGTTGCCATCGTGCGTGACCTGTGGAACTGGCCGTCACGTCCCGCTGGGGTCAGGCCACTCGCCCGGTTCCTGGGCATCGTCGATTAGCGTCCTGAGACTATGTAACGCGTTCCCTGTTGTTCCTGCTCAAGTCTCGCCAGGCTCGGCCTATCAGGACCCCCGCGACCGTGCAGCCGGCCCGGGGGCATGGCCAACGCTGAAGAGGAGCGTCAACATGGAACACATTACTGCCCGAATCGTGGAGGGGCTGCGCCGGTTACTGTCTCCGGCCTCGGCCCAACGTCGGTCGATCGACGTCTCGCCCCCCGTGCGATCCGTCGACACTCCCACCTTGACGCTTCCGCGGATCCCTGCCGTGCCGATCGTCGACTACGACCCTGCTCCGCCGTACGTGCACCCGCATCTGCGGATGTATCAGGTCACCCGATGAGCGCGGGCCCGCCATCGCACGAGCCTCACGAGGGTTCGCGCCCGCCGCACCCCACCCCACCGGGGCTGGCGCAGCGCGTGGAGGCTTTGGACGAGGAGGTCCGCAAGCACCTGGACCGGTGGCCCATCGGTGTGGCGGTACATGTCGTGGGAGCGGGGCGGTGACCGCGACGAGCCGCTTGCGGCTGCTGCCGTGGTCCAGCCCGGACGGTCGGCCGTGCTTCCTGGCGGCGGCTGGCGCCAACAGTCGGCTGAGCCGACGTGCGGACGAGATCGAGGCCCTCCAGCTGTTCATGGGGTCCGAACTCCTCGGCCATGCCAGCGCGTTGCTCGAGGACCACAGGGCGGACGTGAGGGAAGTGCGCTTCCTGGCGGAGCGGCTGTGTGAGTCACTGCGCGATGTGCTTCGGGTTGCCGAGAGCAGGGGAGCGCGTCTGCCGGTGGACGAAGAGAACCAGGTCGATCCCGAAGGCGGCCCGGACGGCGGCAGCGCGTGAAGCAGCGGAGAGGAGACACCGTGACCCACTGGAAGATCAGCCTCGTCCCAGGGCGGGGTCTGTACCGCGCCGACGGTGGCGTCCTCGCGCTGCCGCTCCGGATCAACAGGTGCCGCCAGCACCTCGCTGTGGCCGAACTGCGGCTGCCCGCCGCCTCGGCGGAACAGTTGCACGCGGCCCTGTGCTACGCGCTGGGCGGGCAGCTCCCGCCCGACGGCGCACCGGAGTGCGATCAACCGGTCCGCTACCCGGGCGACCGACAGCGGTACTGAAGACAAGCCGCCTGCCCTTGCCGCCCCTGCCACGAGGGGCAGGGGCGGGCGGCTCCCCGGGCAGTGGGCATCACACCGGCCGCTCCGTCAGGTCACCGCCACCCAGGAACAGCGGTGCTCGGGGCGGCCGGTGTCGCCGTATTCGCCACGCGCCCCGCTCGTCTCGTGAAAACGATCATCTGAAACCGGTGAACCCGGCGGGCGCGGGCGGTACTGCCGCGGCATCCGGCAAGAGGCCGGCGGCCGGTCAGCCCAGCACACGCAGCACCAGCCGCACCACTCCCCTGAACCCTCGCACGATCCACCCGAGGAGCCCCGCCTCCACGGCCAGCTCCGCGGCACCCGCCGCCACGTCCGGCCGCTGCGAGCCATAACTGCACCGGGAGCAGGAGCGGGGCCAACGGCGCTTTGACGCACCGCACTTCTTGCACATCGCCATGGTCCCATTCTCCCCTGCCACCACAGCCCGTCAGCTCACCGCCACCCACGAATAGCGGTGCTCGGGGCGGCCGGTGTCGCCGTATTTGAGGGTGAGGCTGATCCGGCCCGCGTGTTCCAGGTACTTGAGATAGCGCTGGGCGGTGGAGCGGCTGATGCCGGTGCGCTCGGCGACCTCATGCGCGGACAGCGGGTGTTCCGCCTGGTCCAGGGCGCGGCGGATGAGGGCGACGGTCGGCGCGGAGTGCCCCTTCGGCAGTACGGAGCGGGCGGTGGCGTCGGCGGTCCGGAACGCGCCGAAGATACGGTCCGCCCGCTCCTGGCCCGTCTCACCGCGCCCGCCGACCCCTTCGAGGGTGTGGCGCAGCGTCGTATAGCCGTCGAGCTTGGCCCGCAGCCCGGCGAAGTTGAACGGCTTGACCAGGTACTGGAGCGCGCCGTACCGCATGGCGGCCTGGACGGTGGCGACGTCGCAGGCCGCCGTCACCATGATCACGTCGGCGTGGTGGCCGAGCTGCCGCATCCGCCGTACGAGGGTCAGCCCGGTCTCGTCGGGCAGGTAGTGGTCGAGCAGGACGAGGTCGACGTGGGCGCGCTCCAGGGTCGCCAGGGCCTGGGCGGCGGTATGGGCGCGGGCGGCGACCCGGAAGCCGGGCACCTGGGCCACATACGCGGAGTTGATCTCGGCGACGTGGAAGTCGTCGTCCACGACAAGGACGTCGATCATCGTGACTCTCCCGCTGCGGTGAGCTGCTGGATGGGCGTGTTGTCGGCGTGGCCGCCGTCGGTCGGTGTGGGGGATGGATCGGGTTGCGGTGCCGGGTCCGGGGCTCCGTCCGGGTCGAGCGCCTCGGGCAGGATGACGGTGAACACCGCGCCCCCGCCCGCGCGGGCGGTGACGCGGGCCATTCCGCCGTACCGCTCGGCGAGCCGCCGCACCAGGGCCAGCCCGATGCCCCGGCCGCGCGGGGGCGGGGTCGTCGACAGGGGCCCCGGGGCGGGCAGCTTGGTGGACCAGCCCTGGGCGAAGATCTGTTCGCGCATCTCGGGCGGCACCCCCGGGCCGTTGTCGCTGACGCGCAGTACGGCGGTGGTGCCCTCGGCGCGCAGCTCGACCTCGACGAAGGAGTCGGGGCGTGGATGCGAGGCCACGGCGTCCAGGGCGTTGTCGATCAGGTTGCCGAGCACGGTCACCAGGTCGCGCGGGTCGACCACCCGCTCGGACAGCAGCGTTTGGGGGGAGACGCGCAGGGACACCCCGCGCTCCGCCACGATGGCGGCCTTCCCGACGAGCAGCGCCGACAGCAGCGGGTCGCGCACCCGCTCGGAGATCTGCTCGGCGGAGGCCCGGTGGGTGTCGGTGAGCCCGGCGATGAACTCCGCCGCCCGCTGGTGCAGACCGAGTTCCAGCAGCCCGAGCAGGGTGTGCAGCCGGTTGGCGTGCTCGTGGTCCTGGGCGCGCAGCGCGTCCAGCAGCCCGCGGGTGGAGTCCAGCTCCCGGCCCAGCAGCTCCAGTTCGGTGCGGTCGCGCAGGGTCGCCACGGCGCCGCCGTCCTTGGTCGGCATGCGGTTGGCGATCAGGACCCGGCCGCCGCTCACCGTCAGCAGATCGGCACCGTCGGCCCGTCCCGCCAGCACCTCCGTGGTACGGCCGGCGGGCAGCGTCTCCTCCAGGGTGTGGCCGGCGGCGTCCGCGCCGACGCCGAGCAGCCGCCGCGCCTCGTCGTTGATCAGACGGATCCGGCCCTCCCGGTCGAAGGCCACCACGCCCTCGCGGATGCCGTGCAGCATCGCCTCGCGCTCGTCGAGCAGCGCCGAGATATCGGCGAACGCGACCCCGTGCGTACGGCGGTGCAGGCTGCGCGAGACGGCGATCGCGGCCAGCACGCCCACGGCGAGCGCCATGCCCGCGTACAGCAGCAGCCGGGGCAGGGTGGCCAGCAGCTGATCGCGGACGCTGCCGTAGCCGATGCCGACCGACACCGCGCCGACGATCTTCCCGTCGTCGTCGCGCAGCGGCACCTTGGCGCGGGCCGAGCGGCCCAGCGTGCCGACGTCGATCTGCATGACCTGCTGCCCGGAGAGCGCCGCCTTCGGATCGGTCGAGACATGGTCGCCGATCCGGTCGGCGTTGGTGTGCGACCAGCGCACGCCGCGCCGGTCGAGCACCACCACGTACAGCGCCCCGGTGGCCCGGCGGATCCGCTCGGCCGTCTCCTGCACCGGCCCGCGCGGGCTCGGCTCGGTGTTCTGTAGATCGCGGGCGAGGCCGGGGTCGGCGGCGGTGGCCTGGGCGATGGAGAGCGCCTTGTGCATGGCCTGGTTGTCGATCTCGGAGCTGAGCGGGGCGAGAAAGAGCCCGGTGGCGAGCACCATCACCCCGACGGTGATGGTCAGCTGCACGGCCAGTACCTGGGCGGAGACGCGTCTGGGCCAGCGGATCCGCATCTGGGTCACTCCCGTCTCCTGGCCCTCCCCGTGAAGCGGTAGGGACTATTCCGTTTACGGCGCTGTAAACGCACGGTAAGGGCGGTCTGCGGTGGTTGCCCAGGGTCCGTAGCGGATTCGTTGCCGTAGCGCGAGCTAAACGAGCAGAACGGGGCTTGTGGGCACAAGAACGCGTTGTGCCCACAAGGCTGCCGGTGTGGCCCGCGCCACTCCTAGCCTCCCGGCCATGAGCAGACAAACGAGCCCTGCCATCGAGTTGCGGGGCGCGAGCAAGGTGTTCCGGACTCCGTCCGGGGGCCTCCACACCGCCGTCAGGGATCTGGACCTGACGGTCGGGCGGGGCGAGTTCGTCGCCGTGGTCGGCCCCACCGGATGCGGGAAGTCCACGACCCTGACCCTGGTCAGCGGGTTGGAGGAGCCCACGGAGGGCGATGTCCTGGTGACCGGCGAGCCGGTCCGCGGCATCGGGTCCAAGGTCGGCTTCGTCTTCCAGCAGGACGCGGTCTTCCCCTGGCGCAGCGTGCTGTCCAACGTGATGGCCGGGCCCCGCTTCCGCGGCGTACCGAAGGCGGAGGCCAAGGAGCGGGCGCGGGAGTGGCTCGCCCGGGTCGGGCTGGCGTCCTTCGAGGACCGCTACCCGCACCAGCTGTCCGGTGGCCAGCGCAAGCGCGTCGCGCTCGCGGCCACCTTCGTCAACGACCCCGAGATCCTGCTCATGGACGAGCCGTTCTCGGCGCTCGACGTGCAGACCCGGGCGCTGATGTCCGACGAACTGCTCGAGCTGTGGGCCGGGACCGGCGCCTCCGTCGTCTTCGTCACCCACGACCTGGAGGAGTCCATCGCCCTCGCCGACAAGGTCGTGGTCATGACCGCCGGCCCGGCGACCGTCAAGGAAGTGTTCGAGATCGATCTGCCACGGCCCCGCAAGGTCGAGTCGGTCCGGCTGGAGCCCCGGTTCATCGAGATCTACCGCGAGATCTGGTCCTCGCTCGGCGAAGAGGTGCGGATCACCCGCGAGAGAGGAGCCTCGCATGCCTGAGGCCACCACTGCCGCGCCCACCCCCGTCAAGGACGGGATCGCCAAGGGCCCCGGCACAAGCCGTACGACGGCCAGGGCACGGGCCGCCCGCAAACGCGCGATCCTCGTCCAGTCCACCCGCGCGCTGGTGCTGGTCGCGGTCATCGGGCTGTGGGAGTGGCTCGCCCGGACCTCCGTCATCGACCCGTTCAACTTCTCGATGCCCTCGAAGATCTGGGACCAGCTGAAGGACTGGATGCTGCACGGCACCGCGCAGGGCCCCCTGTGGGAGCAGGTCTGGACGACGCTCCAGGAGGCCCTCATCGGATGGGCCATCGGCGTGGCCGCCGGCGTCATCCTGGGCATCGGCCTCGGCCGCGCCCCCTTCCTCGCCGACGTACTGGGCCCCTACATCAAGGTGCTCAACGCGCTGCCCCGGATCGTCCTCGCCCCGATCTTCCTCATCTGGTTCGGCCTCGGCCCGGCCTCGAAGGTCGCCTCGGCGGTCGTGCTGGTCTTCTTCCCCGTCTTCTTCAACGCCTTCCAGGGCGCACGGGAGGTCGACCGCAACCTGGTGGCCAACTCCCGGATCCTCGGCGCGAGCAACCGCCAGGTCACCCTTCAGGTCGTGATCCCCGCGGCCACCTCGTGGATCTTCACCAGCCTCCATGTCAGCTTCGGCTTCGCGCTGATCGGCGCGATCGTCGGCGAGTACATCGGCGCCACGAAGGGGATCGGGCTGCTGGTCGCGACCTCACAGTCCACGTTCAACGCGGCCGGGGTGTACGCGGCGATGGTGATCCTCGCCGTGGTGGCCCTGCTGGCCGAGGGCCTGCTGACCTTCCTGGAGCGGCGGCTGTTCCGCTGGAAGCCGGCCCAGCCGGGCGCGGACCACTGACGCCGAGCCCTCTTTCCCTCCCCTCCCCTCTCCTCTGTTTTCCTCATCTCACAAGGACGTGACATGCGCAGCTATGCCAAGTTCTCCGCGGCGGCGGTCGCCGCGGCGCTGTCCCTGACCACCCTCACCGCTTGCGGCAGCGACTCCGGCGGGGACGGCAAGGACGGCAAGGTCAAGATCATGGTGGGTGGCCTCGACAAGGTCATCTACCTGCCCGCGATGCTCACCCAGCGGCTCGGCTACTTCAAGGACGAGGGCCTCGACGTCGAGCTCCTCACCGAGCCCGCCGGTGTGCAGGCCGAGACCTCACTGGTCTCCGGCGAGGTGCAGGGCGCGGTCGGCTTCTACGACCACACCCTGGACCTCCAGGTCAAGGGCAAGGAGGTGGAGTCCGTGGTGCAGTTCTCCCACGCACCCGGCGAGGTGGAGATCGTCTCCAACAAGGCGGCGGGGGAGATCACCTCGCCCAAGGACTTCAAGGGCAAGAAGCTCGGCGTCACCGGCCTCGGCTCCTCCACCGACTTCCTCACCAAGTACCTGGCCGTCAACAGCGGCGTGAAGACCAGCGAGTTCACCCCGGTCGCGGTCGGCGCTGGCCAGACCTTCATCGCCGCCCTGAAGCAGGGCGCGATCCAGGGCGGCATGACCACCGACCCCACCGTCGCGCAGGTCCTGGACCAGAAGCTCGGCAAGATCCTCGTCGACATGCGCACCCCCGAGGGCTCCAAGGCCGCCCTCGGCGGCCCGTACCCCTCCTCCAGCCTCTACATGAACACGTCCTGGGTGAACGGCCACAAGGACACCGTCCAGAAGCTGGCCAACGCGTTCGTGAAGACCCTCAAGTGGATGTCCACCCACAGCCCCGAGGAAATCGCCGCCAAGATGCCGGCCGACTACGCCCAGGGCGGCAAGGAGCTCTACGCCCAGGCGATCAAGAGCACTCTGCCGATGTTCACCACCGACGGCGTCATGCCGGCCGACGGCCCGGCGACGGTCGAGCGCGTCCTGAAGTCCTTCAACCCGAACCTGAAGAACGCCACGGTGGACCTGAACAAGACCTACACCACGGAGTTCGTCAAGAAGGCGAGCTGAGCCAGGGCCCCGGCCGGTCGGACAGCCGACCGGCCGGGCCGCTTACGGCGGGGCGCGTCAGCGGACGTAGCTCTTCAGGACGTCCGTGTCGAGCGTGATACCGACCGGATCGGGGAGCACCACCTGCTCCCCGAAGGGTGCCTCGTGGGTGTCGCGGTAGCGGCCGCTCTTCGGGTCGGGGTTGGTCTGGACGATGAGTGCGCAGGCGTCACGGTCCACGAGGAGATAGACGGGGATGCCCGCCGTCGCATAGGCAGCGGGCTTCTCGATGCGGTCGCGGCGGTTGGTGTCCCGGTCGTGCGAGGTGACCTCGACGGTCATGAGGACCCCGTCGGTGTCGGACCATTCACCATCTCCCGCGAAGCGTCCGTCAGGCGCCAGCACGCCGTCTGGGCGGGCGCGCCCCTTGCGGTATGCCTCGACCTTCAAACCGCAGTCGTTCGCGTAGAGCCAGAGATCGGGGCGGTTCTGCATGCAGCGCTTCTGCAGCCACTTGACGATCTCGCGGTGATCCCCGTCCGGCACGTACTTCTCCTCGATCCGTCCGTTGATGAACTCCAACAGGACGGTTTCGGGCGCGGCGGAGGCGATCTCCTCGAACTCCTCCACCAGCATGTGTGACGTGCGCTCGGTCATAACCGTCATGTTGCACCCCTTTCCTGGAGGAGGCCAGTGTTTCCGGACGCATGCTCGCCTGAGGCACATTCCGGCGAGGATCACTCCTGCGAGTGATTGTTCGATATCAGGCGGTGACGTCTCGCGCGGACCGGACCCTCCGGCGGTCCGCGGCGTCGAACACCGCCAGGGAGCGTGCCCCGGGCCGGACGGCCTGGTCCAAGCAGCGCAGGAGCGAGTCCTCCAGTCCCCCCACCGCTTCGGCGATCTCCTCCGCGACGTCCCGTGTGATCTCTTCCGCCACGTCGTCCACGGAAGCGTGAGGCCCGAGCTTGCTCACCGCGGCGGCCGCACGGGCTGGGGTCAGGAGCGCCGAGGCCTGGACCAGAAGCCAGGCGGGGACCCCGGCCGCCCCCTGCGGCGGTGCCAGATAGGGGCGTGAGCCGTCGAAGCGCTCGTCCTCGGCGAAGGCCTTCTGCTTCACCTTCGCCACCGGACGCGCGCGAGCGCCCGAAGGGCCCGACTCCCGCCATTCCCCGCCCGGCTTGAGGACATAGCCCTCGGCGAGGTTGTCGGCCAGCTCGGGAAGCCCGAAGAGGGCAGGCACCCTGGTGGGAAAGGCGCAAGGCAGGTCCTGGAGCCTGTTCAGCGGGCCCTGTCCGAGAGCGGGTACGCAGGTGAGCCCGGCGGCAGCGGCGGCATCGCGCAGAGCGCGGTCGGAGATCCAGCAGCGGCCTTCCGCGGTTTCGACCGAGGCGTCGAACAGCAGCCAGTGCAGGCCCGGCGCGTACCACACACCGGTCTGCACCGGATCGACGCCGGGAACAGCGGGAACATCCGGGTGTGGATAGCACCCGCCGGCCAGCTCACCGTAGACCGTCACCACCGCGGCAGTACCCCAAGCGACCCGCAGCACCGAGGCGAACCGGGCCGCCGCCACCGACAGTGCCGGCCAGATCCTGCTGACGCCGAAGAAGCCGTCCAGACCGTCATCTCCCAGCAGCTCACGCCGCTTCGCCGGACGGACGCCGGTGCTGTCGCAGGCCACCGCGAAGTGCGCTCCGTGCACCTTCTCCGCGGCGATCCACTCCCGCACCCCGGGCACGCCGATCCGCCCCCTCGAAGGGATCTTGGGGTACGGCCTCAGCGCAGATCCTTCAGACGAGCCTTCAGACGCGATGTCGGACATGAACGGGCATCATCGCCGTGCGCCAGGTCTGAGGCAACAGAGATTCATCGCCGTGGCCGAAAACGCGACTGGGGTTTCTCAGATAACCGAGAAACCCCAGGTCAGTGGCTTAAAAACCAAAGTGCGCCGCCAGGGACTCGAACCCCGGACCCGCTGATTAAGAGTCAGCTGCTCTAACCAACTGAGCTAGCGGCGCGTGCTGACGTCGTAAATACTACCCGGCCCGGAGGGGTGCTCCTGACCGCCGCCCGCCCTCAGATCGTGAGGGACAGCAGCACCGGAGCCGCCTCCCGGTTCAGGGTGTACGCGGCCTGGCGTAGGCGGTGGGCGTGCTCCAGAGGGAGGGAGAGGGCCAGGCAGCCGGCTGCGCGGCCGGCGGTTATGGGGACGGCGGCGCAGACCGTGCCGACGGCGTATTCCTGGATGTCGAGGACCGGGACCGTGGCGGGCTGGCTTTCCAGCTTGCGGAAGAGGACCTTCTCGTTGGTGGTCGTGCGGGAGGTGAGCCGCACGGTTTTGTGGCGGGAGAAGTGGTCGCGGCGGCCGTCGTGGTCGAGCTGGGTCAGCAGGCACTTGCCGACGGCCATGGCGTGGGCCGCGGAGCGGAAGTCGACCCATTCGTTGACCTTGGGGGTGCGCGGGCTGTCGGCGTACTGGGTGATGCGGACCTCGCCGTCGATATAGCGGCTGAGGTAGATCGCCGCGCCGACCGAGTCGCGCAGGGCGGAGAGCGACTTCTGGAGCTTGTGCTCGACCGCGGTCTGGCGGTCGGCGCCGGAGGAGCCGAGCAGGGAGAGCGAGGTGCCGGCGACATACGCGCCGTCCGTGACCTGCTCGATATAGCCCTCGCGGCGCAGCATCCGCAGCAGCTGGGCGAGGTGGGCCGGTGGCAGGCCGGTTTCGCGGGCGATGCCGGCGTCGGTCACGCCGTTGGTGTGGTGGGAGACGACTTCGAGGACCCGGAGGGCATGCCGCACCGAGTGGAACGGCGCGGTCGACTCGGGCTTGAGCGCCACGGTTTCCCCCCTAGCAGGTTGTGACCGCTTGCGTCGGCGCCGTCGCCGCAGGTCATGGCCATGGGATCAGCCCCTTGGTTCACCGATGGCAGCTTTTACCCGGCGCGGCTGCGTACCACGATAGCCGCCAAGCGGGCTATTCGGCGCGGGTGTTGGGCATATTGATGGCGAGTGGCGGGCCGCTCAGCAGCGGCGCGCCACCCTGGCATATGCCACAGGCATGTCCTGCGAGTGGTGGCCGACGGGGCTCCCGCCGACCACCGCGCCGTCCGCCGCTACAGCACCGCGCTCAGAAACTCGCGGGTACGCTCGTGTTCCGGCTCCGTGAAGATCTTCTCCGGCGGCCCGGCCTCGATCACCCGGCCCGAGTCGAACATCAACACCTCGTCCGAGATGTCCCGGGCGAAGTTCATCTCGTGGGTGACGCACAGCATCGTGATGTCCGTGGTGTGAGCTATGTCACGCAGCACGTCCAGCACCCCGGCCACCAGCTCCGGATCCAGCGCCGAGGTCACCTCGTCCAGCAGCATCACCTGCGGCCGCATCGCCAGCGCCCGCGCGATCGCGACCCGCTGCTGCTGCCCGCCGGACAGCTGGGTCGGATACGCGTCGCACTTGTCGCCGAGCCCGACCAGGTCCAGCAGCTCGCGCGCCCGCTCCTCGGCCTCGTCCTTGCTCAGGCCGAGCACATGCACCGGGGCCTCGGTGATGTTCCGCAGCACCCGCATGTTCGGGAAGAGGTTGAACTGCTGGAAGACCATGCCGATCTTTTTGCGCACCTCGCGGGTGTGCTTCTCGCTCGCCTCGACCATCTTTCCGCCGCGGTACTCATGCGTGAGACAGTCGCCGTCGACCTGGATCTTGCCCTGGTCCGGTTTGATCAGCGTCATCAGCAGCCGCAGGATCGTGGTCTTGCCGGACCCGGACGGGCCGATGAGGGTCACATGCTTCCCGGAGGACACCGAGAAGTCGAGGTCGTCGAGGACCGTGTTGTCGCCGAAGCGCTTGGTCACCCGGTCGAACCGGATCAGTTCGCTGCCGTCCACGGCAGGGTTCTTGTGCTCGGTTTCAGTGGCCAAGGCGACGCTCCAGGGCTCGCATGAGAAGGGATGCCGGATAGGCGATGAGGATGAAGGCGATGCCGACCATCGTGTAGGGCTCGATGTACTCGAAGGACGTGGCGCCGTGCGCCCGTGCCTTCTGGAGCATGTCGACGACCCCGATGAGCGCGAGCATCGGCGAGTCCTTCAGCATCGCGATCACGTAGTTGCCGAGGGCGGGCACCACGCGGCGGATCGCCTGCGGCAGGATCACCGCGACCCAGGTGCGGCCGCGCGAGAGGCTGAGCGCGGTGCACGCCTCCCACTGGCCCTTGGGCACTCCGTCGATGCCGGCCCGGTACACCTCGGCGGTGTACGTCGAGTAGTGCAGGCCGAGCGCGATCACGCCGGTGGTCAGGGCGGAGAACTTGATGTCCCAGGTCGGCAGCACGTAGTAGAAGAAGAACAGCTGGACCAGCAGTGGGGTGTTGCGGACGAACTCCACCACCGCGGCCACCGGCCAGCGCACCCAGCGCGTCGGGGAACGGAAGGCCAGCGCCCACACCAGCCCCAGGGCGAAGGACAGCACCGAGCCGAGGGCGGTGGCCTCCAGGGTGATCAGCAGTCCGTCGCCCAGCTCGGGGAGGAAGTCCTTGGCGACATCCCAGTCCCAGTTCACTTGGCACCTCCCGCCGCGATCAGGTTGGCGGGCTGCTCGGTCTCCTTGGAGGCGGACAGCTTCCTGGTCATCATCGGGCCCTTGCCGCGCCGCTCCGGCGCCTGCCCGATGCCCGCCTTGGCGCGCCGCTCCAGCAGCCGCATCAGCCGGGTGAGGACGAAGGCCAGGACGAAGTAGAGGACGAGGATGATCGAGTAGATCTCCAGGCTGTCACCGGTCGCCAGCCGCGAGAGCTGGGCGGCGAAGGTGATGTCCGCGACGCTCACCGCGGAGACCAGCGCCGTCGCCTTCAGCAGCTCGATCAGCAGGTTGTTGAACGGCGGGATCATCTCGGGGATCGCCTGCGGCAGGATCACCCGCCGCATCCGCTGCGCGGGCGTGAAGCTGAGCGCGAGCGCCGCCTCGCGCTGCGCGGGGGACACGGCGGCGATCGCGCCGCGCACGATCTCGGAGCCGTACGCGCCGTACGTCAGGCCCAGGGCGAGCACCGCCGCCCACATCGGCAGCAGCTGGAACTGGAACCCCAGCGGCATCACGAAGAACAGCCAGAACATCAGCACCAGGGCCGAGGTGCCGCGGAAGATCTCGACGTAGAAGCCCGTGAGGAAGCGGACGATCCACAGTCTGGAGGTACGGGCGATGCCGACCCCGAAGGCGACGACGGTGGCGAAGAGCGCGCTGTAGAGGGTGAGCTGGATGGTGATCCAGATCCCCGGAAGGAGCCATTTCTCCCACAGTCCGGCTGTCATCGGCACAGCTCCTTGGCGGTCAGATCCGTCATCTCGGCCTTGGTGAAGCCGAACGGCCCGACGATGCGCAGGAGTTCGCCGCTCTTCTTCATCTTGTGCAGCTCGACGTTGAAGGCGTCCCGGAGGTCGGTCTCCTCGGGGCGGAAGGCGAAGCCGCCCGCGCCGATGTCCGGCTTTCCGTCGAGCAGCGCCTGGAACGGCTCGGTCGCTTCGACCCGGCGGCCCCCGCTCTGCCGGACCACGTTGCGTACCGTCACCGCCGTGCCCGCGAAGGCGTCGGCGCGGCCCTGCTCGACCGCCAGCAGCCCGGCCAGCTGGTCGGGGAGGACCATGATGTCGCCCTCCTTCACCCCGGCGTTGACCGCGTAGCCGATCTGGGCGTACGCGGAGCCGCTGGCGAGCTTCGCGCCCGACTTGACGATGTCCTCGTAGGTGTGGAGGTTCTTGGGGTTGCCCTTGCGCACGATGAACGAGTCACGGACGCGATAGTCGGGATCCGAGAAGATCACCTGCTGACAGCGATCCGGATTGATGTACATGCCGGCGGAGACCACGTCGAATTGCTGCGAGCGCAGCCCGGGTATCAGCGAGGCGAACTCGGTCGGGACCGGCTGGACATGTGCCACCCCCAGCCGTTTGAAGATCACTTTCGCGATTTCCGGCGCCTCGCCGGTGAAGTCTCCGTTCTTGTCGATGTATCCGAACGGGATCTCACCCGCGATGCCCAGACGTACCGTCCCCTGCGACCGCAGGCGCGTCAGCAGGTTTCCCCCATCCTTGGCTTCGGCGCTGGACACCCGGCTACAGGCCGTGGCGCCCAGCAGACCTATGGCCGCTCCGCCCGCCAGAAGCGCGCGGCGGTCCAGCCGTCTTCCGCTGTTGTCCTTGTGTGTCCGTCGTGGTGGAGCCATGGGCGCGCGGCTACCCGACCGCACGCGAAATATGCAGATCGTTTTCAGCCCTTGACGCTTGGTCGGGCTGGGTAGGCGCACTCGGCAACAGGTCCGCAAACGAGCGGGAGGAATGTCATGGCTGACCGGTTTATCGAGGTATCGCTCGCCAAGAGGGGCGTGAGTTGCACGGCGAAACTCCTCGACGACCGCGCGCCCATCACCTGCGAGGCGGTGTGGAACGCGCTGCCCCTGGGAGGCGACGTCTACCACGCGAAGTACGCGCGCAACGAGATCTACGCGCTGCTGCCCCCCTTCGCCCCCGAGGAGCCACCCCTGGAGAACCCGACCATCACCCCCATCCCCGGCGACCTGTGCTACTTCAGCTTCACCGACACCCAGCTGGGCACCGCCTCCTACGGCTATGAGCGGCAGGCCAAGCACCAGGGGCAGCAGCGGGTCGTCGACCTCGCCCTCTTCTACGAACGCAACAACCTGCTGATCAACGGCGACGCCGGGTGGGTGCCTGGCATCGTCTGGGGCGCGGTCGTCGACGGGCTGGACGAGATGGCCGACGCCTGCCAGGACCTGTGGCGGGCCGGCGCCCTGGGGGAGACGCTGAGCTTCCGCCGGGCGTAGGCGGGCGGTTCCGTCCCATCCGGGCTGTGCGGCCCGGATGGGACGGGACGGTCCGTACGGGGCCGGGTTGTCCCCGTCCGTCAGGCGGCCTGGGCCGGCGGCCTGACGCCGTCCGCCAGGCCTGCCTCGTACAGCGCGTGCGCCGCCCGCAGCACCAGCGCGTCCGCGTGGCGGGCGCCAACCAGCTGCACCCCGATCGGCAGCCCCTCGGCGGAGAGGCCGCAGGGCACGCTCGCCGCGGGCTGCTGGGTCATGTTGAAGGGGTAGGTGAAGGGCGTCCAGCCGGTCCACCGGGAGTGGCCCGAACCCTTCGGCACCTCGACCCCCGCCTCGAAGGCGGTGATCGGCAGCGTCGGGGTGACCAGCAGGTCGTACGCGGAGTGGAACCGCCCCATGGCGTGTCCGAGCGCCATGCGCACATCGACGGCGGCGAGATAGTCCAGCGCGCTGTACGAGGCGCCCTGGGCGCAGATCTCGCGCAGCCCCGGGTCCAGCAGCTCCCACTTGTCCTGCCCCAGCGGCTGCACCACCCGCGCCGCGCCGCTGAACCACAGCGTGTGGAACGCCTCGACCGGGTCCTCGATGCCCGGGTCGATCTCCTCCACGGACGCACCCAGCCCGGCCAGCAGATCCACCGCCCGCCGCACCGCCGCCGCCACCTCCGGGTCCACCGCCGCCGAGCCGCCGAGCGCCGGGCTGTAGGCGACCCGCAACCCGTCCACGCCGCCCCTCCCCGCCGTGATGGCCTCTTGGAAGCTGCCTTCCGGGGGCGCGAGCTGGGACCAGTCGCGCCAGTCCGGGCCGGAGATCACATCCATCAGAAGGGCCGCGTCGGCCGCGTCCCGCGTCATCGGGCCCACATGAGCGAGCGTCCCGAACGCGCTCGCCGGATACAGCGGGACCCTCCCATAGGTGGGTTTCAACGCGAAGACGCCGCAGAAGGAGGCCGGAATGCGCACCGAACCGCCGCCGTCCGTCCCCAGACTCAGCGGACCCGCGCCCAGCGCCACCGCGGCCGCGCTGCCCCCACTGGAGCCGCCCGCGGTGCGGCGCGGGTCGTACGGATTGCCGGTCACCCCGTACACCGGGCTGTCCGTGACGCCCTTCCAGCCGAACTCGGGGGTCGTCGTCTTCCCCAGGAACACCGCGCCGTGCTCGCGCAGCCGGGCCACCGAGGGCGCGTCCTCGTCCCAGGCCCGGCCCTCGGCCTCGACGGTCAGCGAGCCGCGCAGCGTGGGGCCGCCGCGCTGGAGCAGGATGTCCTTGACCGACACCGGCACCCCGTCCACCAGACCGGCCGGTTCGCCGCGCCGCCACCGCTCGGCCGACTCCTCGGCCTGCCGCAGCGCGGCCTCCGCGTCGACCCGGCTGAACGCGTTGACCTCCGGCTGGATCTGCTCGATCCGCCCCAGCGCGGCGCGGGTCGCCTCGACGGGGGAGAGTTGGCCCGAGGCGTACCGTTCGAGGAGTTGAACAGCTGTCAGATCGTGGATGTCGGTCATCCACCGTCTCCTTTCAGTCGACCGGTACGTACCCCAGGCGCTTGTCGATGACGTTGAGCAGCGGCTCGCCCGCGGCCCAGCGGTCGTAGTTGTCCTGGAACTGCTCGGCCAGCTGGTCCCGCCAGCCGACCGTGTCGCCGCTCATATGGGGCGAGACGAACAGCCCCGGCACATCCCACAGCGGGTCGTCGGCGGCCAGCGGCTCATGCTCGAACACATCCAGCGCCGCGCCGCCGATCCGCCGCGCGGTCAGCGCCGCCACCAGGTCGTCCGTCACGACCAGCGGCCCGCGCCCCACGTTGACGAACAGGGCGCCCGGCTTCATCCGGGCGAAGGCCTCCCGCCCGAACATGCCGCGCGTGCCGTCGGTCAGCGGCGCCGCGCACACCACCCAATCGGCCTCCGGCAGCAGGCCGTTCAGCTCGTCGCCGCCGCGCACCCCCTCGCGCGCCGTACGCCCCACCAGGTCGACCGCGATGCCGAGCGCGCCCAGCGTACGGCCGATGGCCCGCCCGATCGGGCCGGCGCCGACGACGACCGCCCGGGACCCGGCCAGCCGCACCGTCTCGCGATGGCGCCAGCGGCGCTGCCGCTGAAGCTCCCAACTGCCGTGGAAGTCCTTGGCCATGGCGATGACGAGCCCCGCGACATACTCGGCGATCGGCTGCTCGAAGACGCCGCGGGCGTTGGTCACCACCGTGTCCGACGCGGTCAGTTCGGGGCACATCAGCCGCTCCACGCCCGCGCTCGCGGTGTGGACCCAGCGCGGCCGGGGTCCGCCGCCGGGCCAGGCGGCGCGTACCGCGTCGGAGGCGAAGTCCCAGACGAGCAGGGCGTCGGCGGCGGGCAGCAGTTCGGGCAGCGAGGACTCGTCGCACACGAGGATCCTGGCCCGGCCGGCCAGCCGGTCGAGACGGACTGGAGGGTCGTCTCCGAAGACGACCAGAGTGCTTTCGGTCATGGGCGGGAAACCGTTTCGAAACGTAGGTGCGCTTGGCTGTTGAGTTGGCTGTCGTGGACGTTCGGGATGATCGGGAAGCCGCCTCGGAAGCAAGGATTGACCACGCTAGGCAGCGGAAACTACCGTCGTCAATAACGGCATCGTTCCGGCATCTGTCCCGACGTCCCGGCATTCAGGCCGGCTCATTCCCTCTGGCCAATGGTCCAGCCCTCCGTTGTGTATTGGGGCTCGATATGGACGTCTCCTTTCTGGGTGGCCCACAGCCGCAGCGCGGTGTGGGTGTCGTAGCACCATTCGATTTCGCTCTCGACCGTGAGCTGTGGCGCTGGGTGCCCGACCAGGTCTCCTTGCATCTGACCCGCACTCCGTTCGTTCCGGTCGAGGTGAGTCTCGATCTGGCGCGGCTCGTCAGCGAGCACGAGACCCTGCACGAGGCGGTGCGCGCCCTGTGCGCGATCGCGCCCGAGGTGGTGGCGTACGCCTGCACGTCGGGCAGCTTCGTCGGCGGCGTGGCCGGTGAGCGCGCGATGTGCGCGGCGATGACGCAGGCGGGCGAGATGCCGTCGCTCACCACGTCGGGTGCGCTGCTCGGCGCGCTGCGGGAGATCGGCGCGCGGCGCATCGCCGTGGTGACGCCCTATACGAAGTCGGTGACCGACTCCCTGGAGGAGTATCTGGGCGAGGCCGGGATCACCGTGACCGGGCGGGCGTACCTCGGGCTGACCAGGCACATCTGGAAGGTGCCGTACCGCGATGTGGTCGACATGGCGCGGCAGGCGGTGGTCGGCGCGGCCGACGCGCTCTTCATCAGCTGCACCAACCTCCCCACGTACGACGTGATCCCGCAGCTGGAGGCCGAGCTGCGGATGCCCGTCCTGTCGGCGAACCAGGTCACGATGTGGGCGGCGCTGCGGGCGATCGGCGAGCGGGCGGTGGGGCCGTATCAGGCCCTGCTGGACCCGGCGGCGCGGCGCGGCCCGGCCGGTATGGCGGGGATGGATCACTTCGTCGGGCCGGTGGAGCCCGTGGTGATCCCTTCCGTGCCGCTGGTCGACCCCGCTCCGTCCCTGCCCCTGCCGGAGCCCGAGGCGGCGCTGGCCGGGCCGCCGCAGGGGCCGGACGGTGATCCGGGCGAGGGGCTGGATCCGGCGTTCGGCTCCGGGACGGGGGACGGCCCGTACCTGGACGAGTCGGGAGGTGCTCCGCCGGCGATGTGAGGGAACGCGATGGGCGGCCGCGGTGTATGAGAAGTGACAGGCGACGGGGCGGCGCTCGCGGGGGCCGCCGGAGGGAGGCAGCCATGGTGGATCCGGTGATGGACGCAGCTGTGGACGGGGCGGCGAGCGGCCCGGCGGGCGATGCGGTGGGCTTTCTGTATCCGGGATATTCCGCGGAGGACGAGTATCCGCGGCTCGAAGCCATCCTGGGCGCCGGGGTCCGGCTCCCTCTCGTCCATACCGACATCGGCGAGGACGCCCATCGTGTGGACGCCCTGCTGGAGATGGGGGCGGCCGCGCGCCTCGCCGCCGGGGTGGGGGAGCTGAAGGCGCGCGGCGCCCGGGCCGTGGTCTGGGCCTGCACGAGCGCCAGCTTCGTCTTCGGCTGGGACGGCGCGCATGAGCAGGTGCGCGAGCTGTCGGAGACGGCGGGCCTGCCCGCCTCCAGCACCTCCTTCGCCTTCGCGCATGCCGTGCGGGCGCTGGGCGCCGAGCGGGTCGCGATCGCCGCGACCTATCCGGCGGATGTCGCGGATCACTTCAGGGCCTTCCTCAAGGAGGCGGGGGCGGAGGTCGTGGCGATGCGCGGCAGCGGCATCATCACCGCGGCCGAGGTCGGCACCTGGGGCCGGGAAGAGGTGCTGCACCTGGCCCACGCGGGCGATCACCCCGACGCCCAGGCGGTGCTGCTGCCGGACACCGCCCTGCACACCGCCGCCTGGATACCCGATCTGGAGGAGGCGCTGGGCAAGCCGGTGCTCACGGCGAACCAGGTCACGGTCTGGGAGGGGCTGCGGCTGCTCGGCCGGGAGGTGTCCTCTGACCGGCTCGGGGCGCTCTTCCGCCCCGCGGGAGTCACGGGGGAGGAGAGGAAATGAAGCCGTGGGAATAAAGCGGAGCCATTCTCCGGTTGGCTGTGTCCGGTGCGGTGTGACGCACGCAGAGCAACGCGGACAGAGCGACCAGGGAGGCGGGCCACCGTGGCCGACCAGCAGGACGGGCAGGACCGGCAGGACGGGCAGGACCGGCAGAGCGAGCAGAACCGGCTCCACGGCGAACAGGGCGGGCAGACCGACCAGGCCGGGCGTGACGCCCGGCATGAGCAGGGCGGGGCGGGGGATCACGGCGTCCACGCCGCTCCCCGGGGCAGTGCGCCCATCCCGCTGTCGGTGCTGGACCTGGCGACCGTCGGCAGCGGGCTGACCGCCACGCAGGCGCTGCGGAGCAGCGTCGAGCTCGCCAGGCTCGCCGAGCGGCGGGGCTTCCACCGGTTCTGGGTGGCCGAGCACCACTCCATGCCCGGGGTCGCCAGCTCCTCCCCGGCGGTGATCCTGGCCCATCTGGCCGCGCACACGGAGCGGATCCGGCTCGGCTCCGGCGGGGTCATGCTGCCCAACCACGCGCCGCTGGTCATCGCCGAGCAGTTCGGGACGCTGGAGGCCCTGGCGCCGGGGCGGGTGGACCTGGGCCTGGGACGGGCGCCCGGGACCGACGGGGCCACGGCCGCCGCGCTGCGCCGCACCGACCGGCTGCACGAGGGCGCCGACGACTTCCCGCAGCTCCTCGCCGAACTGCTCCGATTCCTCGACGACGACTTCCCGGACGGCCACCGCTACGCGCGCATCCACGCGGTCCCCGGGCCGGTGCAGGGCACGGTGCCCGGCGGGGTGCAGTCCGCCGACCGGCCCTCGGTGTGGCTGCTGGGGTCCAGCGGCTTCAGCGCCCGGCTCGCCGGGGCGCTCGGCCTGCCGTTCTCCTTCGCCCACCACTTCTCCGCCGCGAACACCATCCCCGCGCTCGACCTCTACCGCGAGTCCTTCCGGCCGTCCGCGGTCCTCGACCGGCCGTATGCCTCGATCGGGGTCTCGGCGTTCGCGGCCGAGGACGAGAAGGAGGCGCGCCGCCAGGTCCTCACCGGCGCGCTGTCGATGGTGCGGCTGCGCACCGGGCGGCCGGGCCTTGTGCCCACCCCGGAGGAGGCGGAGGCCTATGAGTTCAATGTCATCGAGGAGGACTTCGTCAACAGCTGGCTGACGAACGTGGTGTACGGCACCCCGGAGGCGGTGCGCGACGGACTCGACGGGCTGATCAAGAGGACCGGTGTGGACGAGATCAAGATAACCACCACGGCCCATGGCCCCGAGGCCAAGCTGCGCTCGTACGAGCTGATCGCCGACGCCTACGATCTGCCGACGGCGGCAGCCTGACCTGTACGGGCCCCACCGGGCCGGGACCGCCGGGCCGGGCCGGGCCCGGCCCCGCCCGTTACGGCGCGCCCGTGGCCGCCGGATGGCCGCCGATCATGGCGGAGATCTGTTCCGGCGGCACCGGGCGGGAGTAGAACCAGCCCTGCCCGGTGTCGCAGCCGATCCGCGCCAGCCGCTCCGCCTGCTCGGCGCTTTCCACACACTCGGCGGTCACCGTCAGGCCGAGCCGGTGCGCGAGCTCGACGAGCGCCTGGACGATCGTTTCATCGGCCGGGTTCGGGTGTTCCTCCGCCCGGAACCCCTGGACGAACGACCCGTCGAGCTTCAGCGTGGAAACCGGGAGTCGGCTGAGGTAGGCGAGGTTGGAGTAGCCCGTGCCGAAGTCGTCGATGGCGATGGCCACGCCCATCTCGCTGAGCCGCAGCAGCGCCTGCAACGGCCGCCCCGCCGACCCCATCACCGCGGACTCGGTCAGCTCCAACTCGAGCAGATGCGGCGGCAGTCCCGTCTCGGCGAGGATCGCGGCCACGTCCGCCACCAGGTCCGAGTCCCAGACCTGACGGACCGCCACATTGACGCTCACGATCAGCGGGTTGTGGGGGTGGGCCAACTGCCAGGCGCGGGCCTGCCGGCAGGCCGTCCGTAGCACCCACCGCCCCAGCGGAACGATCGCGCCGTTCTCCTCCGCGAGTGAGATGAACCGATTCGGCGACAGCCTGCCGAATCGTGGATGCTCCCACCGCACCAGCGCCTCCACACCCTTCACCACACCGTCGACCAGCCCCACCAGCGGCTGGTAGTCGAGCACGAACTCCTCCCGCTCGACCGCCGGACGAAGCGTGCTGGACAGCGCCTGTCTGGTCATCCGGTGTGCGTTGCGCTCCGGGTCGAAGAGCGTCCAGCGCGCCTTGCCGTCCTCCTTGGCCCAGTACAGCGTGGTGTCCGCGGCCTGCATCAGCCAGGTGGTGTGTGTCCCGGCGGCGGGCCGCTCCACCACGCCGATGCTGGCCGACACCGACAGCCGCTGCCCGGCCACGTCGAACGGCCGCTGGAGCGCGGCCAGCACGGACCTGGCCAGCTCGCACAGCTGCTCCGTGCCGGTGGAGTCCCGCACCAGCAGGGCGAACTCGTCGCCGCCGAGCCGCGCCACCAGGTGGCCGCCGGGCGCGGCACACTCGGTGAGCCGCTGGGCGACCGCGCCGAGGAGCCGGTCCCCGACCCGGTGGCCGAGCGTGTCGTTGATGGCCTTGAAGCCGTCGAGGTCGAGGTAGCAGAGCCCGATCCGCCCGGTGCCGCCCCGGTCGTACGCGGCGGCCTCCAGGGCGGAGGACAGCCGCTCGAAGAAGAGGTTGCGGTTGGGCAGCCGGGTCACCGGGTCGTGCATCTGAAGGTGGCGCAGCCGCCCCTGGAGGTCGCGCCGGTCGCTGATGTCGGCCATCGACAGCAGCATGCTGCAACTGTCCGGCACCGGCTCCACGGTGATCTCGGCCCACAGGGCATGGCCGTCGGGGTGTTTCAGCCGACGGGTGCAGCACAGCCGCGAGCGGCGGCCGAGCAGCACATCGCGGTACTCGCTCCAGGTGCGCGGATCCTCGCGCAGATCCGCCAGGTCGGCGGCGCTGCGCGCGATCAGCCGGGACGGCTCGGCGCCCAGCAGCGAACCGAGCGCGGGGTTGGCGTCGAGCACCACGCCCTCGCGGTCGATGACGGCCATGGGGAGCCGCGCCGCGTTGAACGCGGCCCGGTAGTCGCTCGGCGCGGGGCCGGGCGCTGTGCTCCCGGGCGGTGTGGATCCGGCCGGTGCGGCCTTGGCCGGTGTGGCTCGCTCATCGCTGGGTACCGCGTTACGTTCCGTGATCGTCGGCAGAGTCGCGCCGGGCGCGCGGCCCTGGCCGTCAGGGGATCCGCTCACCGCTCGCTCCCGCGTGGCGCTCGTCTCGTACAGGTCTGTCGTACACATCTTGTGCATGTCTCACACCGGGTGCCGGACGGGCCGTGAATGCCCGCCCGAATAGGGAGTCCCCGCTGGAAATGTGCCGATCATAGAGGCTCGTGCTCCGACAGTTCCAACAATGCGACCGCGACCAACGAAGACTTGAACAACTGTTTGGTCAAATCTGTTCGACTCTGCACGGACCAACTGACCTCACGACCGACTGTGACCGTCTGTTACGTACCCGCATCGAGGCCGATTCACTCGACCGGGCCAGCCGAACAGGGCGTACCGCGCGAATCCGCCTGAGGGTGGATGGGGTGGTCCGACTCTGTCCGGGAGGTCGACATGGGGCGTCCTCAGCTGCCCGCGGGGGTGGGGTGCCCGCCTCGGTTGCGCCGCGCCGGGGCCATGCTCACCTCGCTGAGCGCCGTGATCGCGACCACCGTGGTGTCGGGCCCCGCCATCGCCGCCGGCGCGGGCGGCCCGTGCACCCTCGAGCGCACCGGCGCCCACCACTCCGAGGGCCTGGACACCTGGAACACCAGCTACCCCCGCCCCGCGCGCACGGTCCACGCGGCCATGGTCTTCCTCGCCTTCCCCGACGCCACACCCAAGGTGACCCCCCGCCGGCTGGCCGCCGACCACATCCCCGCGACCACCGACTTCTTCCGGCGGGCGTCATACGGGCAGTTCAGGCTGCGGGTGCACCTCGCGAAGCGGTGGATCACGATGCCCGAGGCGTCCACCTCCTACGCCATAAAGCGCGACTGGAACCCCGGGCGGCGGGCCGCGTATCTGCGCGACGCCATCGCCGCCGCCGACCCCTCCATCAACTTCGCCCGCTATGACGTGGTCTATCTGGTGGCCGATCCCGACGCCCCGGGCGTGGACGCCGATGCAACAAAAGTGGTCAACTTCGAGCAGCCGCTGCGCGCGGACGGTGTCGAGCTGCGCCGGCTCGTCACCGTCTTCGAGAACCACCCGCCGGACCGGAATGTGCTGGCCCATGAGACCGGCCATGTCTTCGATCTCCCCGACCTCTACCACCGGCCGAAGAACGACGACGGCGAAGGCGACTGGGACACCTATGTCGGGGACTGGGACCTGATGGGCAGCCAGTTCGGGCTGGCGCCCGACCCCTTCGGGTGGCACAAGTGGAAGCTCGGATGGCTGCGCCCGCGCCAGGTGCAGTGTGTGCGCGCCCCCGGCGCGACCCTGCACACCCTCGAACCCCTCGGCGCGCCCATGGCGCCCGGCGGCCCGGCCGCCGACAGCCGCACCCGCCTCCTCGTGGTGCGCACCGGCCCCACCACCGCGCTGGCCATCGAGGCACGCGGCTCGTACGGCAACGACGAGGACACCTGCACCGAGGGGGTGCTGGTCTACCGCGTGCGCAATGACGCCGCCTCGGGCGAAGGCCCGATCGAGGTGCTGGACGGACACCCCGGCACCGGAGCGTGCTGGAACGAGTCGGTCTACCCCGAGCTCGCCGACGCCACCCTGGGCGTCGGCGAGACCCTGTCCACGCGGCGGGACCATGTGCGCGTGACCGTCACCGGTCGCACCACGGATGGCGGCTGGACCGTCGAGGTCGACCGCGAGACGCGGCCGACCTGAGCCGACGCGAGCCGCGAGAGCGGGAGACACACCGCCTCACCTGGTGTGCGTACTCTTCCGGTACGCGGACGCCGCGTAGGCGCCGAACGCCGCGAACCATCCCGCCAGGACCACCACCGCTCCGAGCGCCGGCAGCGCGCCCTCGGACACATCCCACCCCAGCTGCGCGAAGCGGTTGGTGGGTGTCCACTCGGCGATCGAGCCGAACCAGTGCGGGAAGGCGCTCAGCGGAATCCACAGCCCGCCGATGATGGACAGCCCCATGCTGGCCGCCATGTTGACCATCCCCGTGCTCTGGGCGGACAGCCGATAGCCGTTGCCGAGGCCCAGCAGCGTGAACGGCAGCGTGCCCAGCCACAACACCACCACCAGGGCGAGCGCCCGCAGGACCGGCATCCGCACCCCGTTGACCAGGAAACCGGCCGTCAGCACCGCCACGATCGACGGCAGCACCACCAGCGAGCCGGTCACCGCCCGCGCCCCCACCACCTGGAGGGGTGTCAGTGGGGTGATCCGCAGCTGGCGCAGCCAGCCGCGCCCCCGGTCCTCCGCCACCCCCGTGCCGTTCGCCAGGGCCGCGCCGAGCGCGCCGTACGCCGCCATCCCGATCATCGACGCGGTGTTCGAGGCGTCCCGGTCGCCGTCCCCACCGCCGACGTTGGTGAACAGCAGATACATCACCACAGGCAGGGCGACCCCGAAGATCAGGAACGCGAGGTCCCGGGTCGACCTGCGCAGCTCCAGCGCGATGGATGTCAGCATCAGACCATCGCCTCCTCTCGGTCCTCGTGGCCGTCCCGGCCGTCCATGTCGTCTGCGCTGACCGCGCCGTCCGCGCCGTCCGTGTCGTCCGCGCCGGTGGTGAGCGCGACGAAGGCGTCCTCCAGCCGGGACACCCGAACCTCCAGATTCCGCACATCACCGCGCTCGGCGAGCGCCAGTACCGTCGCGTCCGAATCGGCGCTGCGCAGATACGCCCGGCTGCGCCGGATCTCGACGCTCGTCACCCCCGGCAGCTGCTCCAGCCCCTCGGAGGAGCGGTCCCCCAGGTCGAAGGCGACCACATTGCCGCCCACCGTCCGCTTGATCTCCTCACCGGTGCCGTCCGCCACCTTGCGGCCCTTGTCGATCACCACGATCCGGTCGGCGTTCTCATCGGCCTCCTCCAGATAGTGGGTGGAGAACAGGACCGTGTTCCCCCGGGCCGCGTAGCCGCGCATCGCCGCCCAGAACTCCCGGCGGGCGCTGACGTCAAGCGCCGCCGTCGGCTCGTCGAGCACCACCAGCTCCGGGCCGCCCGCCATGGCGAGCGCGAACCGCAGCCGCTGCGCCTGCCCGCCGGAGAGCCGGTCCGCGCGCCGCTCCGCGAGGTGGGTCAGCCCCGCCAGCTCCAGCGTCTCGGCCACGGGCAGCGGCCTCGGGTAGGTGCCGGCCACAAAGGCGACCAGCTCACGGACGGTCACCCGGGTGATCAGCGCACCCTCCTGAAGCATCGCCCCGATCCGCCCCGAGCGGACCGCCGCCTCCGGAGCGCCGCCGAACAGCCGCACCCGGCCCTCGCTCGGCGGCAGCAGGCCGAGCAGTATCCCGATCGAGGTGGACTTGCCCGCGCCATTGCGGCCCAGCAGGGCGATCGACTCGCCGCGCCGGATGGTCAGGTCGATGCCCTTCACCGCGCGCACCGCGCCGTAGTGCTTCGCCACCCCGGCGAACTCCACCACGGGCGTGTCCGCCGCTGTCATCGCTGTGCTCGTGCTCGTCATGAAAGAGACGCTACGGAACGCCACCGTGCCCGCGGCAGTGTCGTCAGTCCGCAGTCTCACAGGACAAATGTCATGACCGGAGGGGTGATCTGCTCAGCTTCTCCGCTTGTCCTATGACCTGTTGTCCTATCACCTGCCCAGGCTCGAGCAGGCTTCGAGCCGCCACCCCGAGACTCCCTGCGAGCCGCCGCCCCGCTGCCTCGACACCTCGATGCCCCCTACGCCGAGGCGGCGGGGCGGTGTCGGGCCGGTGGTCCCGTGCGGCGCTGGGGAGTTGAGAATGCACCATCCAACGAACAGGGCGAACAGGGCGAACATGGCCGAGGCCCTGATGGACCGGGCCATGCTGTGCGCCGCCGACGAGGCGCTGGCGCACCCGGCCGAAGGCGGCGGCGAACAGCGGATCACCTACGCCGCGCTCGACGCCCGCGCCCGCGCCGTGGCGGCCCGGCTCCGGGACCGCGACGCGCCCGGCCGCCGGGTGCTGATCGCCCTCGACCCCGGACCGCACGCGGCGGCCGCACTGCTCGGCTGCCTCTACGCGGGGGCCGTCGCCGTGCCCGTCCCCGCCCCGACCGCCTCGCGCACCGAGGCGGAGCGCTTCGCGGCCATCGCCAAGGACGCCGCCGTGGACCTGGCGCTGACCGAGACGGCACACGCCACGGAGACCTCCCGCAGGCTCTCCCTCGTCGGCCGCACCGGCATCACCTGCCTGGCCGTGGACGGCCTCCGGCCGGACACAGCCACACACGACCACGACACCACAGGTGCCACCGCGCCCGACCCCACGCCCGTGCGCATCACCCCCGACAGCCTCGCCCTCCTCGCCTACGACACCGGCCCGGCCACCGCCCCGCGCGGCGCGCTGATCACCCACGGCAACCTCCTCGCCGCCATGCCCGCGCTGCGCCGCGCGCTGGGCACCGGCCCCCGCTCCCGGATCGGCGGCTGGCTGCCGAGCCACCACACCTCCGGCCTCATCGGCCAGCTGCTGCACCCGCTGTGGCTGGGCGCCACCGCCGTACCGCTGCCCGTACAGCCGCACCTCGCCGACCCCGTCGCCTGGCTGTGGGCCCTCGCCCGCCACCGCATCACCGAGACCGTCGCCCCCGACACCTGCTACGCCCGCTGCGCCGCCGAGGCCACCGACGAGCAGCTGGCCGGGCTCGACCTGTCCCGCCTCCGTACGGCGCTCAACGCCGCCGAGCCGGTCTCGGCCGCGACCGCCGAGGCCTTCCAGCGCCGCTGCGCCGCCGCCGGGCTGCACCCCGGCACCCTGGTCGCCGGATACGCCCCGGCGCAGGCGGCGCCGCTGCTCACCGCGGAGGGCCGGGGCCCGGTCCCCGGCCTGGACCTCCGCGTCGTCGACCCGTCGAACCGCGCCCCGCAGCCCGACGGCGTGGTCGGCGAGATCTGGGTGCGCGGCCCCGCCGTGGGGACCGGTCACTGGGGCCACCCGCGCGACACCGACACCGCGATGGGCGGGTTTCTGCGCACCGGCGACCTCGGCCTCGCGCGGGACGGGGAGATCCGGATGACGGGCCGGACCCAGGAAGGCCACCCGGCCGACAGCCTCATGGTGGACGGGAGGGCCCTGCACCCGCAGGACGTCGAGCGCGAACTGCTGCGCTGTGGCAGGCCCTTGGGTTCCGCCCGGGTGTTCTGCGCGGGGCCGGGCGCCGGGCCCCTGGTGGTGGTGCAGGAGGTCCGTACGGCGGGCGGCTCGCACGCCGTGCTCTCCCGGCTGGCCAGGCGGATCCGCGAGCGCGTGGCGGAGGAGTTCGGCGCCGCCACGGGCGCGGTGCTGCTCGTGCGCCCCGGCACGGTCCGTCGTGCCGGGTCCCACAAGGTGCCCCGCGCCACGCTCCGCGAGCTGTATCTGCGGGGGGAAGTCAGGCCGTTGTACCGCGACTTGGCGCCCCGTCGACGCGAGCCCGCGGCCGGCCCCGCCGCACTCGCCACATCGACCGAATCCGCCGGGGGCGTGGCGTGAGCGCGGACGGCGCACCCGTGCCGCCCCTGGCGCTGACCGGGCCCGACGGCCCCTGGCACCCGGTGCGCGAGGCCTTCGCCGCGCACGGCCGGGCCGTCGTCCACAGCCGGTGGCGGGAATGGCCTCCGGCCGGTCCCCAGGGCCCGGCGCTCGACGCCCGCGACCGGCGGCGCCTGCGCACCCTGCCCCGCCCGGCGGCCCGCGGGCGCTTCGTGGCCTCGCGCCTGCTGCTGAAACACCTGGTCGCGGCGGTGTCGGACACCACGGCCGAGGCGGTGTGCCTCGCGTACGAGTCGGGTGGGCGGCCGTACGCGGTCCGCCCAGGGGGGTATCGCGTGGAGATCAGCCTCAGCCACACCGGGGACCTGCTCGTGGCGGGCGTCAGCCGGCGCGGCCGCATCGGCGTGGACGTCGAGGCGGCCGGGCGGCCGATGTGCTACGACGACGTGGGCCCGCGGCTGTGCGCCCCCGCCGAGCGCGCGGCACTGGCCGGACTCGCCGAACCCGAGCGTGAGCGGGCGCTGCTGCGGCTGTGGACATTGAAGGAGGCCTATACAAAAGCGCTGGGGCGCGGAATGCGACTGGCATTCGCCGAATTCGAGTTCGAGGCCATGGTGTCGCGCGGTGGATGGCGCTTCATGGTCTCCGAAGTGAGCGGCGGCGAAAAGGAAAACGGCCATCTGGTGAGTGCGGTATGGCGCCAGCACGCGTGTTCGGTGGGCGGATTCGGCCGAGAATTGGTGGAGCGGCCGGGGGGATTTGGGAATAATCGTATGCGGGCAGACGGCGGGGGATGAGCAAGCAGGGGCAGGGGCGACGTGGTCAGAGTGCTGATAGCCGAAGACATGCACATGCTGCGCAAGGCACTTGTCGCCCTGCTCGAATTCGAACCGGATATCGAGGTCGTCGCCGAGTTCTCGAGCGGTGCCGAAATCCTGCCGCGTGCGAAGGAGCTCCGCCCGGATGTCGCGGTCCTCGACATCGACCTCCCCGGCATGGACGGACTGACCGCCGCCGCCGAGTTGCACACCGCGGTGCCCGAGTGTCGGACGATGATGCTCACGAGCCTGGGCAGACCCGGCAATCTGCGCCGCGCCCTGGCCGCCCATGTCTCGGGCTTTCTGCTCAAGGACAGCACCCCGGACAAGCTGTGCGACGCCATCCGGGCGGTCGCGAAGGGCGAGCGGGTCATCGACCCGCAGCTCGTCCTCGCCGCCCTGGACGACAAGCCGCAGCCGCTGACCCCGCGCGAGCTGGAGGTGCTGCTGCTGGCCTCCCAGGGGGAGGGCTCCGCGCAGATCGCGGCCCGGCTCTATCTGTCGGTGGGGACGGTGCGCAACTATCTGACGTCCGTCGTCACCAAACTGAACGCGCGGAACCGGGTCGACGCCATCCGCATCGCCCGCGAGGCCGGCTGGCTGTAGCCGTCACGCCGTCACGCCGTCATACCTCCATACGTCGTCGGTGGGGCGGGCCGCCCCACCGACGACGTCGTACCGCTCACCGCTCACCGCCGCACCGTGCAGCCGTACTCGTCCTCCGTGCCCCGCTCACGCCCCTCCGGCGCCGCCTCCACGGGCAGTTCGAGCTCGGCCCGCAGCTCGAACCAGCCATCGTCGCGTACGCGCGCGCTCAGCCGCCCGCCCAGATGCTCCAGCCGGACCTTGAGGTTGCCGATCCCGCTGCCGCCGTCCGACCGGTCGGAGCTGTCGGCGCGCAGAATGGTCGAGGGCTTGCCCACCCCGTCGTTGGCGAGCGTCAGTCGGACGGTGCGGTCCGTGCGCCGCGCCTCGATCGTGCAGTGCTCCGCCTTGCTGTGGCGCAGCACGTTGGTCAGCCCTTCCCGCAACACGCTCGCCAGCACGGTGTCCACCAGACCGGGCAGCTCCCCGCAGTCGACCTCCGCGGTGGTGTCGATGCCGACGGCGGCCAGCATCGACTTGGCCGTGCCGGCCTCCGCGGACAGCGACATCTTGCGGTATCCGCTGGCCACCGCCCGTACGTCCGCGAGCGCCTGGCGCGAGGTCTGAAGGATCTCGGACAGCTCCTGCTGGGCGCGGGAGTTCTCCGGGGGCACCAGGCGGTGGACCAGCTCGCACTTGAGGGTGATGGTGGACAGGCTGTAGCCGAGCAGGTCGTGCAGATCGCGGGCGAACCGCAGCCGCTCCTGGGCCACCGCCAGACGGGCCAGCTCGGCTCGTGACCGGGACACCTCGGCGACCAGCCCGGACAGCCGGGAGAGGCCGAAGACCACCAGCCCGGTCAGGGCGGTGGAGACGGTCGTGTATGCCACCTCGCCCCACCCGAACCCCACCTGGAACAGCAGCACATCGGTGCACCCCATGATGGCGGCGAAGGCCACCCAGGACAGCGGGGGCGGCAGCACCAGCAGCGAGGAGCCCGCCAGAAACCCCGGCATGCCGAGCCAGGCGTGTTTGAAGACCGCGAAGGGGAGGAAGGTCAGCAGCGCCTGGAGCCCCAGCGTCCAGTGCCGGGCCCCGCTGAGCCGGGGCGCGAGCCCGGGGAAGGAGTGCGTCAGCTGGAGCCCCAGCAGGGCGGCCAGCACCGGGAGCAGCGCCAGCATCAACAGCGCCGCGTCCAGGGCCCGTCCGGACGGGCGCGCGTCGACCACGTAGGTGACCGCGACACAGAAGTAGCCCACGAGCACGACCGCCGTGATCACCACGGCCAGGCGCGGCGCGAGATCGTCGCGGTAACGAGCCGGGTCGTTCCCGGCTGCGTCGGGCAAGGGGGTCCCCTGCACTCGTCCTCCGGATGGTCGAGCCGGATTGGGTGGCTTGCCCGAGAGTATCCGAACTTTTCCAGGGGTGGAGAGACGGCGTAGGAGGCTGACGGTGCACAAAGGGTTACTGGAGCTCACGGCCGATCACAAGGGTTTACAGAAAGAGCGGGACGGGGTTGAGGTCGTGGTACGGGGTGGGTTCTTTCAGCCGCCCCAGGGTCACCGGCGCTTGGAAGAGCCGGCCGGGCGCGAAGCGGGCCCAGTGCGGGCGCAGTCCGGGCACCAGCACCTTCGCCACGGGCAGCCCGACATCCGGCCGGGTCTGGTCGAGTACGAGCAGCTCCATGCCGAGCCCGCGGACCAACTCGGCTATGTGGCACAGGGGATCGCGGGGCAGGGGCGACGGACCGGATATGTCCGCGCCTTCCGCCACCGCCCCTGACGGGGCCAGGTAGGGCTGGTTGGCGAGGGTCGCGGTGTGGAACCAGCGCAGCGCTTCGAGGTCGGCCGTCGCGCCGTACCCGCCGCCGTCGGCGCGGGCCTCGACCACGGGCGGCAGCATCTGGTTGAGCTCGGCCAGCGCGTGGCGCAGGGCGGTGTGCCGGTCGAAGTGGGCGCCGAAGCCCAGGGTGATGTCCTCGGCGGGCTTGTCGTGGCGGCGGGACACGGCCGCCACCACCGGGATGCCGAGGTCGGAGGTCAGGTCGAGCGCCCACACCTCGCGCCGCAGTTCGCCGTGGACGCGGCGCAGTTCGGCGATCCACGGGTCGTGGTAGGCGTCGAGGTCGAGCGCCGGCTGGCGGGTGCGGTTGTACCACCACAGGGCCACCGCGTCCCGCTCCACCAGCTCCAGGAAGCCGCGCAGCGCCGCGTCGGCCAGACCGCCCCCGGCGGCGGCGCCGTTGGAGTCGGCCCGGCAGTAGCGCCGCCCCGGCGGCTGGGGTGCGCCGTAGTACAGCAGGGCGGTGGGCAGCATCCGGTGGCGCTGTGCGGTGAGCGACCACATCGGCGTCCAGTCGAGCTCCGCCCCCTCGTCGAACGGATCGCAGACCCGGTGGCGCGCGGAGGTGCCCCGGTCGTGGAACTGTCTCGGGTCGAAGAGCTGCACCGCGTCGGGGTGTACGGCGTCCTCGGGGTCCAGGTCGCGGTAGCGGGCGCGAAGGCGGGGCTCGTCCCCCTGGAAGTGGCCGCTGTAGTGCTCCAGGGCCTCGCACAGCGCGCTCGCCTGGGCCTGCTCGGTGGTCATGCCCTTGCCGTGGGCGGCGGTGTGCAGCCCGGCCCGTATGACGTCGAGGCCGGGGGGCGCGCCGGGGCCGGAGCGCGCGCCGGGCGCGTCGGTGGCGTTGGCGGCGTGCACGTTGGCGTACGAAGGGTGCCTGGCGTGGAAGCAGTTGAGGAAGGCGGGCCCGCGCGGGTCCCGGCGGATCTCGCTCACCAGCCCGGTCACGGGGCTGATCAGATGCCCGTACGTCTCCATGATCCGCCGCGCGGGGATCTCGGCGAACTGCTCCGGGGGCGCGGCCGCGGGCGGTGGCATGGGCGTCCGTATCCGGGTCGCGACCAGCCGTGGGTCCCCGCAGGCGGGGCACTGCGGGCGGCGGCTCACCGCGTGGTGTTCCAGGGCGGAGGTGAGGGTGTCCAGGGTGCACAGCGCCCGCTGTCCCGGGTGGCGGTGCCCGGCCAGCCAGCCGGCCGCCTCCAGCGCGGCCAGCTGGAGCGCGGCCGCGCGGCTGGCGGCCAGCGACGCGGGCGGGAGCGGCACCGGGCCCTGGCGGCCGAGTCTGCGCTGGACGTGCGCCTCCGCCTGTCTCCGCCGCCACAGCCGGTCGGCCAGGCAGGACCAGCACGGGTCGTCCGGTCCGCCCAGGAACGGGCCGATCCACGCCGTCGTGCCGACGGGCTTGACCGGCAGCCAGCGGCGGCCGGCCGCCCGGTGCTCGGCGTCGAGCGCCGAGAGGCGTTGATCGAGGTAGTCGTCGCACACCACAAGAGTGAGATGCGCGTCGCTGTGTTGACGCTTGTCGATTTGACATGACCCGTCCTCGTCCAGTGCGCGGATGCCGGCCGCCCGCAGCGCCTGGACGGCCTCGTCCCGGCCCGTGCAGCCGAGGGCCACGGGCGTCACGGCGGCGGCCCGCAGGGCGGCGGCGCAGGGCCTCCTCGGGAGGGCGAGGGGGGCCATGGCGGGGGCGGTGGTCACCCCGGCCAGCCCCCAGTACGCGTCCTCGGGGCGCGGGTGGCGCCCGCGCTCGCACACCAGGCCCGCCTCGCACAGCCGGGCGATGACGCGCTCGACCTGTGCGGCGGCGGTCCGCACCGCGCTGTCGACGACGCCGGTGACACCTGTGACGCCTGTGGTGCCGGCGGTACCGGTGGCACCGGTGACGTCCATGGCCCCGGCGGCGTCAGCGGCTTCCGTGACGCCGGCCGCGCCGGTGCGCACGGCGGCCTCGGCGAGGATGCGCTCCAGGTCCCTGGACCCGTCGAGCAGCGGCGCGAGCGTCTCGACCGTCCGCCCGTGCAGCGCCGTGACGCCGCGCTCCGAGACGAGATAGACGGCCTCTCCCGGGACCCGCTCGACCCGCAGATGCGGGGAGAAGCCCAATGTGCCCATCAGCAGACGCTGATGGTGCAGATGCAGATTCCCGGCGCGGGCGCCGGCCAGGGGTCGGCGAAGAGGTCCTCGATGACCAGATCGTCGGCGACGGGGAGCTGGCCGCCCGGGTCGGCGCTGCTCGGGCCCGTGGCGTACCGGGCCGGGGGGCTCGCGGGGAGCATGGATGTTTTGGTCATTGGGGGCTCTCCTCGGGGTAAGAGGCGGTCCTGGCAAGGAGTCTGCGGTGACGGATCCATGGCTTGCCAGTGCTTATGTCATAACCAGGGTGTGAACTTGTCATGACCTCCGCCTCGCAGGACTCATGGGCAGTTCGGGAGTCCGGCACTGGCCGCGTCCACGGCCCGCACGCGAGGCTTCTACGTGTCTCAATGGCAAGGCCGCGCGGCCAACGAGGCACCTGGCGGACCGTCTGACGGAGGTGTACAGGACCATGGACATCAAGGTGTTGGGGCCACTGAGCGTCGAGGCCTGCGGTCAGTCGATCGTGCCCAGCGCGGGCAAGCCGCGGCAGATCCTTGCACTGCTTTCGGTCTACGCCAACCAGATGCTCCCGGTGCCCACACTTATGGAGGAAATCTGGGGCGCGCAGATGCCGCGCAGCGCACTGACCACCTTGCAGACGTACATCCTCCAGCTGCGGCGGAGACTGGCCGCGGCGTACGGTCCCCAGGCGCCCGAGGCGTCGAAGAACGTGCTGGCCACGCGGTACGGCGGATATGTGCTGGAGGCCCAGCCGGGCGCGGTCGACATCCATGAGTACGACCGGCTGGTCGCCGCCGGGCGGGACGCGCTCGACGCGGGCGACGACGTCGAGGCGTCGTTCCTGTTCCGCGAGGCGCTGGCGGTCTGGCGCGGCCCCGCCCTGGTGGACGTGCGCGTCGGCCCGATCCTGGAGATCGAGCTGGCCCGGCTGGAGGAGAGCCGGCTGGGCGTCCTGGAGCGGCGGATCGAGGCCGACCTCCGCCTCGGCCGCCATGCCGAACTGCTCACCGAGCTTACCGAGCTGACGGCCCGACATCCGCTCCACGAGGGGCTTCACGCGCAGTGCATGGCCGCCCTGTACCGGTCCGGCCGCCCGTGGCAGGCGCTGGAGGTGTACCAGGGGCTGCGCGGCAGGCTCGTCGAGGATCTGGGGCTCGAACCCTCGCCGCGGCTCCAGAAGCTGCAACAGGCGGTGCTCGCCTCGGACCCCGCGCTCGACCTGGAGCCGAGCGCCCACTGGCGCCGTCCCGTGCTCGACCTGTTCGCCGCGTAGGGCCGGGCAGGGCCCGGCCGTACCTCCGCACCTCAGCCGCTCCACCCGTACCCCCCCCCCGAACGCCCGGCGCCGCCCTTCTGCCGGGCCGGCTACGGCTCCGCTCCCCGACACCCCCCGCGCGGGAGAGCGGAGCCGTAGTGCTGTCCGGGTCCCGTACGCCCTGTCCGCGTCGGCTGGATCCAGCCGTATTCCAGGGCCTCCTGCCACGGTCCGGCGGTGAGACACACCACGAGCCAGAGGGGGCCCGCAATGCGCATCATCGACCTGTCGACACCGGTGGACGCCTCCGGCTGGGAGCCGGACCCGCTGATCCACGAGATCATGACGCCGGCCGAGGCGGCCCGCCACATGAGCGAGGAGATGCGCGAACACTTCGGCATCGAGTTCGACCCCGCCGAACTGCCGGGCCAGGAGTTGCTCTCCCTGGACACGCTCACCCTGACCAGCCACACCGGCACCCATGTCGACGCCCCCGCGCACTACGGCTCGACCGGCGCGTACGGGGTGCCCCGCACCATCGACCAGATGCCCCTGGAGTGGTTTCTGCGCCCCGCCCACGTCCTGGACATCACGGGCGTGGAGCCGGACACCCGCACCGTCGGGGTCCCGCACCTGGAGAAGGAGCTGGCCCGCATCGGCTGCCGGCCCCAGCCGCTGGACATCGTCCTGCTGCACACCGGCGCCTCCCGGCACGTCGGAACGCCCCGCTACTTCACGGAGTTCACCGGGCTCGACGGGCCCGCCACCGACTATCTGCTCGACCTCGGCGTCCGCGTCATCGGCACCGACGCGTTCAGCCTCGACGCCCCCTTCGGCGACATGATCCGCCGCTACCACGCCACCGGCGACCCCTCGGTGCTGTGGCCCGCCCACTTCGCGGGCCGCCGCCGCGAGTACTGCCAGATCGAGCGGCTGGCGGGTCTTGAGACCCTGCCGCCCACCGGATTCCGGGTCGCGTGCTTCCCCGTGAAGATCGCGGGCGCGGGCGCGGGCTGGACCCGGGCCGTGGCGCTGCTCGACGAGTGACGGACGCCCCGCCGCCCGCCGTCGGGGCGCTCCGTCCCGAGTCGAGCGGCGGTTGAGAGGCCGGCGGCACTGTCGCACGGACGGCACGGACGGCATCGAGCAGGAAGGTCGAACCGACGTGAAGCATCAGCGCGTTACCGATCGACGGGGGAGGAGGCGGGTGGCGATCACCGGCATAGGCGTGGTGGCCCCGGGCGGCGTGGGGACCAAGGAGTTCTGGTCGCTGCTGACCGAGGGCCGCACCGCCACCCGCGCCATCTCCCTCTTCGACGCCACCCGCTTCCGCTCCCGGATCGCCGCCGAGGCCGACTTCGACCCGCACCATGAGGGCCTGACGCCGCAGCAGGTGCGCCGCATGGACCGCGCCTCGCAGTTCGCGGTGGTCGCGGCCCGGGAGGCGGTGTCCGACAGCGGCATCGAGGCCGCCGGGGCGCTGGGCGGCGCCGGGTTCGACCCGTACCGGGTGGGGGTCACCGTCGGCAGCGCGGTGGGCGCCACCACCAGCCTGGACACCGAATACCGCGTGGTCAGCGACGGCGGCGCGAAGTGGCTCGTCGACTACACCTACGCGGTGCCGCACCTCTTCGACCACTTCGTGCCCAGCTCGTTCGCCGCCGAGGTCGCCTGGGCCGTGGGCGCCCAGGGCCCGGCGTCGGTGATCTCCACCGGCTGCACCTCCGGCCTCGACGCGGTCGGCCACGCCGTCGAACTCATCCGGGAGGGCAGCGCCGACGTCATGGTCGCCGGGGCCACCGACGCGCCCATCTCCCCGATCACGGTCGCCTGCTTCGACGCCATCAAGGCCACCTCGCCCCGCAACGACGACCCCGAGCACGCCTCGCGCCCCTTCGACCGCACCCGCAACGGCTTCGTCCTGGGGGAGGGCTCGGCCCTCTTCGTCCTCGAGGAGCTGTCCCTGGCGCGCCGCCGGGGCGCCCATGTCTACGCCGAGGTCGCCGGCTTCGCGTCCCGTTGCAACGCGTACCACATGACCGGGCTGCGCCCCGACGGCCGGGAGATGGCCGAGGCCATCCGCGTCGCCCTCGACGAGGCCCGGCTGCCGTCGACGGCCGTCGACTACATCAACGCGCACGGCTCCGGCACCAAGCAGAACGACCGCCATGAGACCGCCGCCTTCAAACGCGCTCTCGGCGAGCACGCCCGGGCCACGCCCATCAGCTCCATCAAGTCGATGGTCGGCCACTCGCTGGGCGCCATCGGCTCCCTGGAGATCGCCGCCAGCGCCCTGGCCATCGAACACGGTGTCGTACCGCCCACCGCCAACCTCCATGAGCCGGACCCCGAGTGCGACCTCGACTACACCCCGCTGGTCGCCCGCGAGCAGCGCATCGACACGGTGCTGAGCGTGGGGAGCGGCTTCGGCGGCTTTCAGAGCGCCATCGTGCTGGCCCGGGCGGACTCGGAGCGGTCCGAGAGGGGAGCGTGGTGAGCGCCGCGGCCGTGTTCACCGGCATCGGCGTCGCCGCGCCCAACGGCCTGTCGACCCCGGAGTGGTGGAAGGCCACCCTGAACGGCGAGAGCGGCATCCGCCCGGTCAGCCGCTTCGACGCCTCCGGCTACCCGGCCCGGCTCGCGGGCGAGGTGCCCGGCTTCGACGCCGCCGAACACATCCCGGGCCGCCTGCTGCCGCAGACCGACCACATGACCCGGCTCGCCCTGGCCGCCGCCCAGGAGGCGTTCGACGACGCGGGCACCGACCCCGCCCAGCTCCCCGAGTACTCCGCCGGGGTCGTCACCGCGAGCTCCGCGGGCGGCTTCGAGTTCGGCCAGCGCGAGCTGGAGGCGCTGTGGAGCAAGGGCGGGCAGTACGTCAGCGCGTATCAGTCCTTCGCCTGGTTCTACGCCGTCAACACCGGCCAGATCTCCATCCGGCACGGGCTGCGCGGGCCCAGCGGCGTCCTCGTCACCGAGCAGGCGGGCGGCCTCGACGCGGTGGCCCAGGCCCGCCGGCGGCTGCGCGGCAGCAGCCGGCTCATCGTCACCGGCGGCGTGGACGGGGCGATCTGCCCATGGGGCTGGACGGCACAGCTCGCGGGCGGCCGGCTGAGCCTCGCCGACGACCCCACGCGCGCCTATCTGCCCTTCGACGCCGCCGCCCGCGGCTATGTGCCGGGCGAGGGCGGGGCCATCCTGATCCTGGAGGAGGCCGCCGAGGCCCGCGCCCGCGGCGCCCGCGTCTACGGCGAACTGGCGGGCTACGCCGCCACCTTCGACGCCAGGCCGGGCAGCGAGCGCGTCGGCGGCGTCCCCGCCCTGCGCCGCGCCGTCGAACTCGCCCTGGCCGACGCCCGCCTCGCCCCCGAGGACATCGATGTGGTCTTCGCCGACGCCGCGGGCGTGCCCGACCTCGACCGGGCCGAGGCGGAGGCCGTCACCGCCGTCTTCGGGCCCCGCCGGGTGCCGGTCACCGCGCCCAAGACCATGACCGGACGGCTGTACGCGGGCGGGGCCGCCCTCGACCTCGCCGCCGCCCTGCTCGCGATCCGCGACGCCCTGATCCCGCCGACCGTCAACGTCACCCGGCTCGCCGAGGGCCTCGAACTCGACCTGGTGACCGCGGAGCCGCGCCCCCGCCCCGTACGCACCGCCCTGGTGCTGGCCCGCGGCCGCGGCGGCTTCAACGCGGCGGCCGTGGTCGCCGCGGCCCGCCCCCACTGACCGCGGCCACCAGTCGGCCCGCAGCCCCGAAGAGAGAGATGGACACGATGACACAGATGACCCGGATGACGCTGTCCGAGCTGACCACCCTGCTGCGCGAGTGCGCGGGCGAGGACGAGACCGTCGACCTCGACGGAGATGTGCTCGACACCCCCTTCACCGACCTCAACTACGACTCCCTCGCCGTGCTTCAGACCGTGGGCCGCATCGAGCGCGAGTACGGCGTCACGCTGGCCGACGACACGGTCGCCGAGGCCGTCACGCCCCGGCTGCTGCTCCAGTACGTCAACGCGGGCCTGACCGAGGCGCGCACCCGGCCCGCCCAGGCCTAGGGGGAGCCGCCGTGCGCGTACTCATCGTCGTCACCCCGATCAGCAGCCATCTGCTGCCGCTCGTCCCGCTGGTCTGGGCGCTCGCCGGGGCGGGCCATGAGGTGATCTGCGCGGGGGAGCCCGGGGCCGTGGAGGTGGCCCGCGCCGCCGGGCTGCACACCGTGGACATCGAGGCCGAGCCGCTGCCCGCCGACGCCCCGCCCCCCGCTCCGGCCCGGCGTACGGGAGGGGCGCCCGCGGCGGCGTGGGAACCCGACTGGGAGGCGCTCGCGGTCCGCTGGCGGTTCCGCGTCGGCCGGGTGATCGACGGGTATCTGAGATTCGCCCGGGAGTGGCGCCCCCACCTCGTCCTGTCGGACCCGGTCGAGTTCTGCGGGACGATCGTCGCCGGCGCCCTGGGCGTGCCGTCGGTGGTCCACCGCTGGGGCACCGACGTCCTGACCACGCTGGCCCGCGGCCCCGCCCGCGCCGCGCTGCGGTCCGTGTGCGAGCGGGTGGGGACCCCGGGCGGGCTGCTGCCCGACCCCGACCTGCTGCTCGACCCCTGCCCGCCGCTGCTGCGCCACCCCCGCGCGGCCCCGGCCAGGCCGGTGCGGTTCGTGCCGTACAACGGCCCGGGCAGCTACCCCGTCCGGGGGCCGATGGCCTCGCCGGAGCGGCGGACCATATGCGTGTCGTTCAGCTCCCGGACCATCGACAAGTCGGGGACGGCCACGCTGGCGGCGACGGCCCGGGCGTTCGAGGGGCTGGAGGGGGTGCGGGGCGTGTTCACCCTGTCCCGGGCGCGCGCCGAGGAACTGGCGCCGCTGCCCGGCAACGTACAGGTGATCGAGCCCACGCCGCTCTCGCAGCTCCTGACGCGCTGCACGGCCCTGATCCACCACGGCGGCTCCGGCACCGGGCTGACGGCTCTGCGCCACGGGCTGCCCCAGCTCGTCCTGGCCCCACCGCTGCCCAGCCTCGGCGTCTACGCCGAGCGGATCGAGGCCTGCGGCGCCGGCCGGTCGCTCGACCCCGGTGAGCAGCTGGATCCCGAGGCGATCCGTACGGCGCTGCGCGAGGTGCTGGACGACCGGTCCTACCGGGCGGCGGCGGGCCGGGTGCGCGACGAGATGGCCGCGATGCCGGCGCCCTCGGAGGTGGTCGCCGAGCTGGAGGAACTCGCCGGGGCGCGCCCCGCGCCGGCGCGCGCCGCGGCCCCGCGCGCGGCCTGAGACGCCCTGTCCTCCTGGCCGTTCCACCAGCTCGGCCGGCACCTCGTCCACAAGGCCCGCAGGGCCGCGGGGTGCCGTTCCTCGAGGTGGATGCGGCCTATACCGCACAGCGTTGTCCGCGCTGTGGGGGGGCAGTCGGGAGGGCGACGAGGTGTGAACGACCGAGCGCCCAAGCTCGGCCGTTCACGGCCGAGAAGGTGACGGACGAGCCCGTTCCGTTCCGCACCCTCACCGGCGGCGACCACGGCCGCGACATGCGGCTGCTGCCGGGCGTCGAGGCGCCCGGCGCGAGCGGGCTGGACATCCACGCCCGCGCGTGATCAGTCCAGGTCGTCGCGGTGGATCCGGCGGTCGAGCACCAGCCATCGGCCGTCCCGCCGCACCAGCAGATCCGCGCACGTAGTAGAGGCCCGCAGCGCGGACTGGCCGCCCCGCGCGGTCTCGATGACCTGGGCGTACGAGCGGACGAAGACGGTGTGCTCGTCCTTCGGTTCGAGGGAGAGCATGCCCAGCCAGTGGCGGCGCCGGATGCCACGCGCGGCGAAGTCGTCGGTGGCCCGGCGGGCGCCGGCGGCGATGGCCGGCCGGCCGGTGAACGGCTCGGGGTGGGCGTTGGCGGCGAAGACGCCGTCCTCGGCGAAGGTCTCCGCCCAGGCCTCGGCCTCGCCGTCGTCGAGCAGCTGCATCTGGCGGGCGTAGAACTGCTGGATCTCCGCATACAGCTCGGCGAGGCCGGTGGGCCGGGTGGGGCCGGTGGGCCCGGCGGGGCTTGCCGGTGCGGTGGTGGCGGGGCGTGCCGCGACGGTCATGACGGTCCCTCTCTCGCGTCCTGTGTGTCGCGCGGCAGCGTCGCCGCGTGCCCTCGCACGCCCCTTGACGGGCGGTCGAACAGCCCGCTCGACCGCCGTGCGATCGAGGATCGAGAGCCCCCGGTCACTCTTCGGTGCAGACAACGCAACCAAGGATCCCGGGGAGGACGACGCGCATGGCGAGCGACGAGCGGCGAGTGGCGCTGGTCACGGGAGGCACGAGCGGAATCGGTCTCGCGGTGGCGCGGGGGCTGGCGGCGGCGGGCCTCGCGGTCTTCATCTGCGCCCGGACCGCCGAGTCCCTGGAGATGACCGTCAAGGAGCTGCGGGCCGCGGGCCACGAGGCCGACGGCGCCCGCGCCGATGTGAGCAAGCGGAAGGACGTGCGTGCCCTGCTGGCGGCCGTGACCGCGCGGTACGGCCGGATCGACGTCCTGGTCAACAACGCCGGGCGCAGCGGCGGCGGCGAGACCGCCGGGCTGGCCGACGAGCTGTGGTACGACGTGATCGACACCAACCTCAACAGCGTGTTCCTGACCACCCGCGAGGTGCTGGCCGAGGGCGGGATGCGGGACCGCGGCTGGGGCCGGATCGTCAACATCGCGTCCACCGGCGGCAAGCAGGGCGTCGTGCTCGGCGCCCCGTACTCGGCCTCCAAGCACGGCGTGATCGGCTTCACCAAGGCCGTCGGCCTGGAGCTGGCCAAGACCGGCATCACCGTCAACGCGGTCTGCCCCGGGTATGTCGAGACGCCGATGGCCGAGCGCGTCCGCCAGGGCTACGCGGCGGTGTACGACACCACCGAGCAGGCCATCCTCGAACGCTTCCAGGCCAAGATCCCGCTCGGCCGCTACTCGACCCCGCAGGAGGTGGCGGGCCTGGTCGGCTATCTGGTCACCGACACCGCCGCGTCCATCACCGCCCAGGCGCTCAACGTCTGTGGCGGGCTGGGAAATTACTGAGGGGAATGCGCGCCGTGACCACCACCGACACATATCTGACCACGCACGGCATCACCGTGCTGGCCCCGGCCCGCGCGGTGTACGACATCATCGCCGAGGTCGCCGACTGGCCCCAGCGCTTCGCGCCCAACGTGCATGTCGAACACCTGGAGCGGACGCCCGACGGCGAGCGGATCCGGATCTGGGCCACCGCGGGCGAGGTGGTCAAGAGCTGGACCTCGCGCCGCGAGCTGGACCCGGACGGGCTGCGCGTCACCTTCCGGCAGGAGGTCTCCGCGCCACCGGTGGCGGCCATGGGCGGTGAGTGGATCATCACCGCGCATGGGGAGAACATCTCCCGGCTGGAGCTGCGCCATGACTTCCGTGCCGTCGACGACGACCCGTCGGGCGTCCGCTGGATCACCGCGGCGGTGGACCGCAACAGCGACTCCGAGCTGGCGGCGGTCAAGGCGCTCGCGGAACTCGGCGACAGGATGGGAGAGTTGGAGTTCTCCTTCGAGGACACGGTGTTCACGACGGGCGACCCCGCGCTGGTGTACGACTATCTGTACCGCGCCGATCTGTGGCCCGAGCGGCTGCCGCATGTGTCCCGGCTCGACCTCAAGGAGGACCCGGCCGACGCCACCGAGCCGCGCGTCCAGGTGATGACGATGGACACCCGCACGGCCGACGGCTCGGTGCACACCACCGAGTCCGTACGGGTCTGCTTCGGGCCGGACCGCATCGTCTACAAGCAGACCACCGTGCCCGCGCTGATGACCGCGCACACCGGCAGCTGGACGATCACCCCGGCCGGCGACGGCGTGGCCGTCACCTCCCGGCACACCGTGATCCTCAAGCCGGAGGCCGTGGAGCGGGTGCTCGGACCGGACAAGACCGTCGCCGACGCCCGCGCCTTCGTACAGCGCGCGCTGAGCACCAACAGCACCACGACGCTCCGCCACGCGCGGGCGTTCGCGGAGGCGGCCACTCGTGAGTGAGCCGAGCCATAGGGCTGAGCGGGGCGGCGGGGCCGGGAGGGGCGGCGGGGCCGTGCGGCTCGACGGGCTGCCGGCCGAGGCGGCCCGGGCCCACCCCACCCGGCCCGCGCTGGTGTGGGACGGAAACTCCGGGCAGACCCCGGCCCGCCGGGAGACGCTGGACTTCGCGGGGCTCGACCTGCGGGTGTCGCGCGCCGCGGACGCCCTGCGGCGGCTGCTGCCCCCGGGCCGGGGGGGCAGCTCCGTGGTGGCGGTCGCCTCCGTCCTGCACCCGGACTTCGCCGTGGCCTACTACGCGGCCGCACGCTGCGGAAACGTGGTGGCGGTGGTCAACCCGCTGCTGCGCGAGGAGGCGCTGCTGCACACCCTGTCGGTGAGCGAGGCGCGCCTGGCGCTCGTGGACGCCGGGCTGTACGCGCGGCTCGCCGCCGTGCGCGACCGGCTGCCCGCGCTGCGGGAGGTGGTGCTGATCGGCCCGGCCGAGCCCGGGGCGACCGGGCCGGACGTGCCACGCCTGGACGATGTGCTGGAGAAGCGGACGCTGGTGGGGCCGCCCGGCACGGTGGGCCCGGACGACGTGGTGTGCGTCCAGTTCACCAGCGGTACGACGGGACTGCCCAAGGCCGTCCGGCTCACCCACCGCAACCTGGTCGTCAACGCGGCGCAGATCGCCGAGGCCCATCGGGTCGACGGCGGCTCGGTCGCACTCAACCACCTGCCGACCTACCACCCCATGCACCTCAACTCGGCCGTGTTCGCGGGCGCCACGCAGGTGCTGTGCGCCGCGCCCGACCCCCTCGACGCGGTGGCGGCGGCCAACCGCCACTCCGCCACCCACTTCTACAGCCTGCCGGTCAGGCTCGCCCGGCTCGCCGCCGACCCCGCCCTCGACGGCCTGGAGCTGACGACCGTACGGCAGATCGCGTCGGGCGGCTCGGCGCTGCCGGTGCGGGACGCGGCGCGGCTGGCCGAGCGGTTCGGGGTGCCGGTGTTTCAGGGGTACGGGCTCGCCGAGACGTCCCCGCTGACCCACAGCGACGACCCGGCCCGCCCGGCGCCCGGCTCGGTGGGCCGCCCGGTGGCGGGCACCGAGTGCCGGGTCGTGGACGTCGAGCGCCGTACGGTGTCGGCGCCCGGCGAGGTGGGCGAGGTGCAGGTGCGCGGGCCGCAGGTGATGAAGGGCTACCTCGGCGGCCCGGACGGCACCGGCCTGGAGGACGACGGCTGGTTCTCCACCGGAGACGTCGGCCGGATCGACGAGGAGGGGAGGCTGTTCCTGGTCGACCGGCTCGGCGACACGTTCAAGTGCGACAACTTCCTCGTCGCGCCGGCCGAGGTCGAGCAGGTGCTGCTCGACCACGAACTGGTCCGGGAGGCCGTGGTCTTCGGCCTGCCGGATCCCGCGCGGGGCGCGCTCGCCGCCGCGCTGGTGGTGCTCCGGCCGGGTGCGGGCGGGCCGGAGGCCATCGCGGAGGCCATCGCGGCGGCCGTGGCCGACCGGCTCCCGTACTACCAGCGGCCGCACCACATCGAGGTGGTGGAGGCCATCCCGCGCAACGCGAACGGAAAGGTGCGGCGCCGCGCCCTGCGCGACGCCCTCGTCCACACCCAGGAAGGCCGTACCCCGATGTCGTCATGCGACGAGCTGGACCACCCGACCGGTCTGTTCACCGTCATCAACACCTTCACGCTGAAGGACCCGGGCCGGGCCGATGAGTTCGAGCGGCGCTTCCTCGACCATGTGGCGTGGATGCGCGCCCAGGAGGGCTTCGACTCACACCAGGCGGTACGGCTGGTGGAGCGCCCGGGGGTGTACGTCAACCTCGGCCGCTGGCGCTCGCCCGAGTCCTTCCAGCGGGTGCGGGGCAGCGAGGTGTTCCAGGCACACGCCGAGCAGTTCCACGAGCTGGTGGACGTGGACGCCGATCCGTCCCTCAATGTGCTGCGGGCGGGCGGCGATGTCGCCGAGGGCGCGCCGGTGGTGGTCGTCGAGCATCTGGGCGCCGAGGGCGCAGAGGGGGCCGAGGGGGCCGGGGCCGGCCTGGACGCCTTCGCCGACTCCTACCGGGCGTACGTCCGGGACCTGGCGGCGCGGCCGGGCTTTCTGCACGCCGACCTCAGCCGGTCGCTGACGAGGCCCGGCAGCTACACCTTCGTCACCTGGTGGTCGGACGGGGGCTCCTGGCGCGCCTCTCGTACCGGTGCCCCGGCCGCCGGTACGGCCGAGCGCGCCGTGCACCTGGCCGCTCATGCCGCGGACCGGAAAGCGGCGAACCATGTCGCCTGAACCAGCCGAGCCGGGTGAGCCGGGTGACCCGGGTGACCCGGTCACGCTGGGGCTGGAGGGAAAGGTCGCGCTGGTGACGGGCGCGACCCGCGGGGTCGGGTTCGCGGTGGCCCGCAAGCTGGCCGTCGCGGGCGCGCAGGTGATCCTCGACTACGCGCACAGCGACGCGGACGCCGAACGCGCGCTCCGCGAGCTGTCCGGACTGGGGGGCGGCGCGATCGCCCGCCGGGCGGATGTGACCAGCCCCCAGCAACTGCGCGCGCTGCTGGCCGAGGTGCGCGAGCGGTACGGCCGGCTGGACATCTTCGTGCACAGCGCCGCCTCCTGGCACCCCATGCCCGCGGTGGGGGCGCGCCCCGGGGACATACGGGCCGACCTCTCGGCCGCCCTGGACCCGCTGCTGTACGGGGCCTCCGCGATCGCCGAGCTGATGGCGGGCGGCCCCGGGCGGATCGTCGCGGTGTCCAGCAGCGGGGCCCACCGGGCCGTACCGCGCTACGTCGGCCCCGGGATCGCCAAGGCGGCGCTGGAGAGCCTGGTGCGCTATCTCGCCGTGGAGCTGGCGGGCCGGCGGATCGCGGTCAACGCGGTGGCCACCGCGAAGCTCGACAAGGGGCCGGACACCCCCGACCCGGCCGCCGCCGCGGCGCTGGCCGCGCGCACCCCCGGCGGCCGGCTCACCACCCCGCGCGACATCGCCGATGTGGTGGCCCTGCTGTGCACGGCGGAGGCCGGCTGGATCCAGGGCCAGGTGATCACCGCGGACGGCGGCCTGGGGCTGCGCGCGTGAGCGCGGCCCCGGCGGACCGGAAGGGAGGCGAGGTGGCGGAGGAGTTCGACACCGACGTGTGCGTGGTCGGCGGCGGACCGGCCGGGCTGGTCCTGGCCCTGCTGTTGCTGCGCTCGGGCGTCCGGGTGGCCGTGGTGGAGCGCGCCCGCGGCCACCACCGGGAGTTCCGCGGCGAGATCCTCCAGCCCGGTGCGATGGCGCTGCTGGACGAACTCGGCGTGCTGACCGGGGCCCGGGCCCGCGGCGGACACGAGCACGACCGGTTCCGCCTGGTCGAGGGGGACCGCGTGCTGCTGGAGGCCGACTACCGGCTGCTGCCTGCCCCGTACGACCACCTGCTGAGCATCCCCCAGGCGCATGTACTGGACGAACTCCTCGACCACTGCGCCAAGTTCGACGGCTTCCAGTGGCTGGACGGGCGCCGGGTCGGCGGTCTGGTGCGCCGGGAGGGGCGCGTCGCGGGCGTCACCGCCGCCGGGCCGGAGGGCCCGTGCACCGTACGGGCCCGGGTGGTCGTCGGCGCGGACGGGCGCTATTCGCGGATCCGGCGGCTGGCGGGCATCGGGGCGGGGCGCACCGAGGCGTTCGACCACGACGTGCTGTGGTTCAAGCTCACGGAGCACAAGAACACCGGCAAGAACACCGGCAAGAACACCGAGAAGAACACCGAGAAGAAGAGCGGCAGGAGAGAGGCCGGGCAGGAGAGCCGGCGGGAACGGGCGCGGGAGCGGCCGGGCGTCGAGCCCCCGCTCCGCGATGTGCGGGTGTTCCGCGCCGGTGGCAGCCCCGTGCTCGCCTACGCCTCGTGGCCCGACCGCATCCAGATCGGCTGGACCCTGCCGCACCAGGGGTACCGCGACATCGCGGGGCAGGGCCTGGACCACGTCAGGGAACAGCTCTGCCGTGCCGTGCCGCCGTACGCCCACCTCATCCGCGAACAGATCCGCTCCCCGCGCGACCTCAGCCTGCTGGACGTGTTCTCCTCGCGGGCCGAGCGCTGGACCGACGACGGGCTGGTGCTGATCGGCGACGCCGCCCACACCCACAGCCCGATCGGCGCCCAGGGCATCAACCTGGCCGTCCAGGACGCGGTGGTGCTGCACCCGGTCCTGGTCGGCGCGCTGGCCGCGGGCGACACCGGCGCGGCCCGCCTCGGGGTCTTCGAAGAGCGCCGCGGCCCCGACATCGCGGCCGTGATGCGGCTCCAGACCCTCCAGAGCAAGGCGATGCTCTCGCAGGGCCCCATCGCCACCCGGGTCCGCCCCCGGCTCGCCCGCGTGCTGCGGCACACGCCGCTCTACCGCAAGGTCCTTCACCGCATCGCCTACGGCAATCCGTCGATCCGCATCTCGCACGGCTAGAAGGCCGTCGACGTGGCCCACGTCGGACCGGAAGTCCGGTGCACGGCAGGTCCGTGGCGAGGTTCACCGGTCTTCGAGGGGTCCTCGACCAGGCGCTCACATGCTCGCGCTGTCCGCTAAGGAGGACTTACATGAAGGCTCTCGTGCTGTCCGGTGGGTCGGGCACCCGCCTGCGCCCGTTCAGCTACTCGATGCCCAAGCAGCTCATCCCCATCGCCAACAAGCCGGTCCTCGAACACGTCCTGACGGCGATCCGCGACATCGGCGTCACGGACATCGGCATCGTCGTCGGCAACCAGCTCCGGGCGATCTCGGCGGCGCTGGGCGACGGTTCGGCCCTCGGCGTGCGGATCACCTACATCCAGCAGACCGAGCCGCTGGGGCTGGCCCACTGCGTCGCCATCGCCCGCGACTTCCTGGGCGACGACGACTTCGTGATGTACCTCGGCGACAACATGCTCCCGGAAGGGGTGGCGGCCGTCGCGGCCGAGTTCCGCGCCAAGCGGCCCGCCGCGCAGGTGGTGGTGCACAAGGTCCCCGATCCGCAGGCGTTCGGGGTGGCGGAGGTGGCGGCGGACGGCTCGGTGCTGCGGCTGGTCGAGAAGCCCGCGCGGCCGCGCACGGATCTGGCCCTGATCGGCGTCTACTTCTTCACCCCCGCCATCCACGAGGCCGTCTCCGCGATCGAGCCGAGCGCGCGCGGCGAACTGGAGATCACCGACGCCATCCAGTGGCTGGTCGCCCGGGGCGAGACGGTACGGGCCAGCGAGTACTCGGGCTACTGGAAGGACACCGGGCGCGTCGAGGACGTCCTGGACTGCAACCGCGAGGTGCTGCGCACCCTCACCCGCTCGGTGGCGGCGGACGTCGACGAGGTCAGCGAGATCACCGGGCCGGTCGTGGTCGAGCCGGGCGCCCGGGTGGTGCGCTCCCGGATCGAGGGACCGGCGATCATCGGCGCGGGCACGCTGGTGGAGGACAGCCACGTGGGGCCGCACACCTCGGTCGGCAGCCACTGCGTGCTGCGCGACACCCGGCTGGACGACTCGATCGTGCTGGACGGCGCCTCCCTCTCCCGGGTGCGCGGGCTGTACGGCTCGGTCATCGGCCGCTCCGCCGCCATCGCCACCGTCCCGCCCCCGGAAGCCGCCCCCGAAGCCGCCCCCGGAGCCGCCACGGGCGTCACCACCGGCCCGCGGATGGCCTCCAGCCGCCACCGCCTCGTCGTCGGCGATCACACCCGTATCGAGGTGGCCGCGTGAGGATCCTGGTCACCGGCGGCGCCGGCTTCATCGGCTCGACCTACGTCCGCACCCTGCTCGCCGACGGCTACCCCGGCTGCGCGGGCGCCCGGGTCACCGTCCTGGACAAGCTGACCTACGCCGGACACCGGGACAGCCTCCCGGCCGCCGATCCGCGCCTGACCTTCGTACGCGGCGACATCTGCGACCCCGCGCTGCTGAGCGACCTCCTGCCGGGGCACGACGCGGTGGTGCACTTCGCCGCCGAGTCGCATGTCGACCGCTCCCTGGAGGCCGCCGCCGACTTCGTGACCACCAACGCCTGCGGCACCCAGATCCTGCTCGACGCCTGTCTGCGCGCCCGCGTCCCCCGCGTGGTGCACGTGTCCACCGACGAGGTCTACGGCTCGATCGAGCACGGCTCGTGGACCGAGGAGTGGCCGCTCGCGCCCAACACCCCGTACGCGGCGTCCAAGGCGGCCTCCGACCTGATCGCCCGCGCCTGCTGGCGCACCCACGGCCTCGATGTGTCCATCACCAGGTGTTCCAACAACTACGGCCCCTACCAGCACCCCGAGAAGCTCATACCGCTGTTCGTCACCAACCTCCTGGACGGCAAGGAGGTCCCGCTCTACGGCGACGGCTCGAACATGCGCGAGTGGCTGCACGTAGAGGACCACTGCCGCGCGATCCACCTGGTGCTCAACCGAGGCCGGGCGGGCGAGATCTACAACGTGGGCGGGGGCAACGAGTACACCAACGCCGCCCTGACCCGACGGCTGCTGGAGCTGTGCGGCGCCGACGAGCGCATGGTGCGCCACGTCGCCGACCGCAAGGGCCACGACCTGCGCTACTCCCTCGACGAGACGAAGATCCGGGAGGAGCTGGGCTACGCGCCGCGCGTGCCCTTCGACACCGGCCTGGCCGCCACCGTCGCCTGGTACCGCGACAACCCGGGCTGGTGGAAGGGGGAGACGCGCGGATGAGTCTCACGCAGCGGCACCAGCCGGGGGACGACCCGGGGCCGCGGGCCCACAAGGAACACGGAGGCCACGGGGGCCACAAGGACCACACGGACACGCAGGTGCTGGTGGTCGGCGCCGGGCCAGTGGGGCTCACCATGGCGCATGAACTGGCCCGCCACGGGGTGCGGGTGCGCCTGGTGGACGGCGCCCCGGGCCCGGCCACCACCAGCCGCGCCCTGGCCACCCACGCGCGCACCCTGGAGACCTACGACCAGATGGGCGTGGCCGCCGACCTGCTGCCCCGCGGACAGCGGGTGGAACACTTCACCCTGCACCAGAACGGCCGCCGCCTCATCCGCCTCGACACCGACTACAGCCGGCTGCCCACCCGTTTCCCCTTCACCCTCATGGTCGACCAGGTGATCACCGAGGAGGTGCTGCGCACGGCCGCGTCCCGGCACGGGGTCGACGTGGAGTGGGGCATGCGGCTGACCGGGTTCGAGGACCTGGGCACCGCGGTGCGCGCCCGGCTGAGCCGCGCGGACGGCGGCGTGGCGGAGATCCGCGCCGGGTGGCTGGTGGGCTGCGACGGCGGGCACAGCACGGTGCGCAAGAAACTCGGGCTGCCGCTGCTCGGCGACTCCAGCGAGACCTGGCTGATCGCCGACGCGGTCGTGGACTGCGACCTGCCGCGCGACAGCATCCACTGGATGCGCACCCCCGCCGGGACCGTGATGATGGTGCCCTTCCCGGAGCCCGGCAAGTGGCGGCTGCTGGACACCACGGACGTCGACTACGACGGCGGCGAGGCGCAGGACGCTGCGGTGGCGCGGCGGTTCACCGCCAAGATCCGCGCGGGCACCGGCCGCCCGGCGCGGGTCGGGACACCCAGCTGGGTGTCGGTGTTCTCCATCCAGCAGCGCATGGTGCCGCGCATGCGCGCGGGGCGGGTGTTCGTCGCGGGCGACGCGGCCCATGTGCACAGCCCCGCCTCCGGACAGGGCATGAACACCGGCGTCCAGGATGCCGCCAACCTCGCCTGGAAGCTCGCCGCCGTCATCCGCGGCGAGGCGAACACCCGGCTGCTCGACTCCTACGGCGCGGAGCGGGTGCCGGTCGGCGAGCGGCTGCTGCACTCCACGCGGTTCGCCACCGCGCTGGTGCAGCTGCGCAGCCGTACCACCGCCTCGCTGCTGCGCGCGGCGTTCGGCGTCGTCCGCGCGCTGCCGCCGCTCAGGGCCCGTATCCAGCGCCGGATCATGGGCGGGATGACCGCGCTCGACCTGACGTACCGGGCCGGGTCCGCGGTCCTGGGGGAGACGGCCGGCACCCGGGTGGCCAAGGTGGGGCCGCGGCGGGCGGCGCGCAGCCCCGGGTGGCGGGAGCTGACCGCCGAACTGGCCCGGCCCGGCTGGACGCTGCTCGCCTTCGCCACCCCCGACCAGTACCCGTCGCTGTGCGCGCTCGCCGAGGCGTACGGCGGCTATCTGAGCGTCCGTACGGCCGTGCCCGGGACGCCCGTGCCGGGGTCGCCCGTGCCCGGGTCGCCCGGGGAAGGCGCGCCGGGGCCGCTGGCCGACCCGGACGGCCGGCTGCGGGCCGACCTGGGCGCCGAGCCCGGCGGCTGGCTGCTGATCCGGCCGGACGGCTACTCGGCGGCCCGTGGCACCGCCGCCGACCGCCCGCGCGACGCGCTCGCCGCGCTGGGGCTGCGGCCGGTGCTGTACGTGGTCGGACGCACGGGCGCACCGCGGCCCGAGGTGCTGGGAGGCGAGTCCTGATGCGAGCCCCGATGCGCGTCCTGCGCGCGGTCTCCCACCGACCGGCCCCCGGCACCGCCCCCTACGACACCGACTCTCACCTCAGGACGTGGCATGGAGATTGTGGGAAACGGGTTCCTCGCCCGGAGTCTTGAGCCGATCGCCCATCAGCACCCGGACACCGTGGTCCTCGCGGCCGGTGTGTCCTGGGCGAGCGGCACCTCGGACGCGGACTTCGCGCGGGAGGCGGCCCTGCTGGCGGAGGTGGCGCGGGGGTGCCGGGCCACCGGACGGCGGCTGCTGTTCTTCTCCACCGCCTCCACCGGGATGTACGGCGGGGTGGACGGCCCCGGCCGGGAGGACGCCCCGGTCGTGCCCTGCACCCCGTACGGGGCGCACAAGCTGGGGCTGGAGCGGCAGTTGCACGACTCCGGGGCCGAGTGGCTGGTGCTGCGCCTCGGCCATCTGGTCGGCCCCGGGCAGCCGCCGCACCAGCTGCTGCCCGCGCTGGTGCGGCAGATGCGGGAGGGCCGGGTGCGGATCCACCGGGGGGCGGCGCGGGATCTGATCGACGTGGTGGACGTGGTGCGCGTCATCGACCTGCTGCTGACACAGGATCTGCGGGGCGAGACGGTCAACGTGGCCTCGGGGGAGGCGGTTCCGGTGGAGCGCATCGTCGACCATCTGGAGGGACGGCTGGGTCTGGTGGCGCACCGGGAGTACCGGGAGGCAGGCGCTCAGCACGTCATCTCCACCGAGAAGCTGCGGGCCCTGGTCCCGCAGACGGCCCGGATGGGCTTCGGCCCCGGCTACTACCGACGGGTCCTCGACGCCTTCGCCAAGACCTGCGCCACCGGCCCGGCCGTGCCCGAGGCGCCCGGCTGCCGCTGATAGCGGGGGTGCGGTCGCGGGGCCGCCGCCCGACCGGGTGTCGAGGGGGCTTCGAGCCGATGACGGCAGGGTCCGGTCTGTACGGAACGGACGACGACGGCACAGGCGGTGGCCAGTGGTGAGCGGTTACGGACAGGAAGGGCGTGGCGATGAGCGACCACAGGGCGCTGGTTCTCGATGAGGTCCGCAAGTACCACCAGGAGCGGGAGCAGGAGCGCGAGCCCCGCCGGGCGTTCGTCCCCGGAGTGACCGAGATCTGGCCGTCGGGCGCGGTGCTGGACGAGGACGACCGGGTGTCCCTGGTGGAGGCCGCCCTGGAGATGCGGATCGCCGCCGGGCGCAGCTCCCGGAAGTTCGAGTCGGAGTTCGCCCGCAAGCTGGGGCTGCGCAAGGCGCACCTGACGAACTCCGGCTCCTCGGCGAATCTGCTGGCCGTCGCGGCACTGACGTCACCGCAGCTGGAGGACCGGCGGCTGCGCCCGGGGGACGAGGTGATCACCGTCGCGGCGGGGTTCCCCACCACCGTCAATCCGATCCTCCAGAACGGGCTGGTGCCGGTCTTCGTCGATGTCGACCTCGGTACGTACAACACCACCGCCGAGCGGGTCGCCGCCGCCATCGGCCCGCGCACCCGGGCCATCGTCGTCGCCCACGCGCTGGGCAATCCGTTTCCCGCGACCGAGCTGGCGGAACTCGCCGAGCGGCACGAGCTGTTCCTGATCGAGGACAACTGCGACGCGGTGGGCTCCCGCTACGACGGCCGGCTCACCGGCACCTTCGGCGATCTGACCACCGTCAGCTTCTACCCCGCGCACCACATCACGATGGGCGAGGGCGGCTGTGTGCTGACCTCGAACCTGGCGCTGGCGCGGATCGTGGAGTCGCTGCGGGACTGGGGGCGGGACTGCTGGTGCGAGCCGGGCGAGTCCAACAAGTGCCTCAAGCGCTTCGACTACCAGATGGGGACGCTGCCCGCGGGCTACGACCACAAGTACATCTTCTCCCACGTCGGTTACAACCTGAAGACCACCGATCTCCAGGCGGCGCTCGGGCTGACCCAGCTGGCCAAGCTCGACGCCTTCGGCGCGGCGCGCCGCCGCAACTGGCGGCGGCTGCGCGAGGGCCTGGACGGGGTGGAGCATCTGCTGCTGCCCGAGGCCACCCCGCGCAGCGACCCCAGCTGGTTCGGGTTCGTCATCACCGTCGAGCCCGGGGCCCCGTTCGGCCGCGCCGAGCTGGTGGACTTCCTGGAGGGGCGGCGGATCGGCACCCGTCTGCTGTTCGCGGGCAACCTCACCCGCCACCCGGCGTACCGGGGGCTGACCCACCGGGTGTCCGGGGACCTCACCAACAGCGATGTGATCACCGAGCGGACCTTCTGGGTCGGGGTCTATCCCGGGCTGACCGAGGAGATGCTGGACTACGTCGTCTCGTCCATCCGCGAGTTCGTGGCGGCCCGCGGGGCCCGCGGCGCGCGGGGGACCGGCCGGGCGCGGGCACGGGCCGCGACCGGCCGGGGAGCCGAGGCGTGATGGACCTCGGCCTGGAGGGACGCACGGTCCTGGTCACCGGCGCCACCGGCGGCATCGGGCGGGCCACCGCCCGGGCCTTCGCCGAGCAGGGCGCGCGGGTGGCGGTGGCCTACCGCCACCAGCGCGAGGCGGCCGAGGCGTTCGCCGCGGAGCTCGCCGGGGAGGCCGGTGAGAAGCGGGCGTTCGCCGTGCCGTACGCGCTGGACGACCCCGCCTCGCCGCGGTGGGTGGTGGCGGCCGTGGAGCGGCGCTGGGGCGCCCTGGACGTGCTGGTGGCGGGCGCCTGGCAGTGGGGGCGCCGCCGGGGGCCGCGTGAACGGTTCGAGGACGTACGGGAAGACGAGTGGCTGCCGGTCGTCTCGGACAACCTGGCCCCCGCGATCCGCACGGTCCAGTGCGCCGTGGCCGGGATGCGCGAGCGCGGCTGGGGCCGGATCGCCCTTGTCTCCTCGCACAACGCGCTGGACGGCGCGCGCGGCCAGGAGTTCTACGGCGCGGCGAAGGCCGGGCTGCACGGCCTGGCCCGGAGCCTGATGTGGGATCTGGGCGGCGACGGGGTGCTGGTCAACGTGGTGTGCCCGGGCCTGACCACGACCGACCGGGTGCTGTCCGGGCTGCCGGGCGCGGTCCGCGAGCGGGAGCTCGCCGCCACGCCCACCGGGCGGCTGAGCACCCCCGAGGACACCGCCCGCGCCCTGCTGTTCCTGTGCTCGGCGGCCAACGGCAACATCACCGGCGAGGTCCTGACGGTGTCCGGCGGGCGGTGAGCGGGCCCGCTCGTGTCCGGTAGCCCCCTTTCCCTACCCCACCCCGCCCCTTCCCGGCCGCCTCGCGGCGGAGCCGCACATCGACAGCCGCTCGATTTCGCGGGCCGGCTCGTTCGAACTTCCGGAGGAGTCCCGTGCGTGTTCTGTTCACCACCTGGTCCTCGGGCGGGCACCTCGCCCCGATGGTGCCGCTCGCGCGGGCGTTCGTGGCGGCCGGACACCAGGTGCGGGTCGCGGTGCCGTCCGGCTGCGCCGCGGCCGTCGCCCACGCCGGTCTGATGTCCGTCCCGGTCGGCACCCTGCCCAAGGCGTCCGGGGCCGCCGCGGCGGCGCCCCGCCCCCGCGGACACTGGCCCGCCGACTGGCCGTCACGGCCCGAGGCGCTCGGCCCGGAGCAGCGTGGCATGCTCCGCGCGCTCGGCGACAAACAGGTCCGGATCGCCGAGGCGATGGCACAGGGCCTGGTGGCCTTCGCCCGCTGCTGGCAGCCCGGCCTGGTGGTGCACGACGCGAGCACCTACGCGGGGACGGTGGCCGCGGCCGCGCTGGGGGTGCCCGCGGTCGGCCAGATGTGGGGGAGCGCGGCCCTGCTCCGGCTCGACCGGCAGGATCTGCACGGCCCGCCGCTGCCCGGCTACGCCCGCCTGATGCGGCGTTACGGCGTGGAGCCGGCGCGGGAGCCCGACCTGTGGCTGGACCCCTGCCCGCCCAGCCTGGCGCTGCCCTCGGCGGTGCGGCGGATGGCGGTGCGCTTCATCCCGTACGAACACGCGGGCGCGCCCCAGCGGGGCGGGGCCGCCGCCGCGCCCCGGGTCTGTGCCGCCTGGGACGACGCCGACGGCCCGCCCGAGGCCGTGCGCGACGCCCTGCGGCAGGCGGGGGCGCGGCGCGCCCCCGGGCCGCCGCAGCGGCTGCCGGCGGGCTGCCGGGCCGTGCTCCACCAGGGCGGCGGCGCGGCCGTCGTGGCCGCCGCCGCGTCGGGGGTGCCGCAGCTGGTCGTCGCGCCGCGCCCCGAGCAGCAGCTCAACGGGGCGCGGCTGGCGCTGGTGGGCGCCGGGCTCCTGCTGCCTCCGGACGCGCCCGCCGTCCGCGTCTCCGCCGCGCTGTCGGGCTTGCTGGAGCAGCCCTCGTACGCCTCCGCCGCGCGCGAACTGCGCGCCGAGGTCAGGTCGATGCCGGGGCCGGAAGAGGCGGTGACCTGGCTGACAAGCCCGGCACAAGCGCCCCGTGCACCATAGGCAGTCGCGACCCGAGCCCGCATCGGCAACCCCTGTTCACGTCCCACACCTGACGCACCTCGAGGAGCCGCCCCGTGCCGACCACCAGCCTGCCGACCCGCCCCGTCCTGCGGCCCCGGGAGGACCCCGGGCTGTCCGCCCGGCTGGCCCGGTCGGCCGCCGCGGGCCAGGGGGTTCAGCTGCGTACCGAGGACTTCGCCGACTGGCTCGCCGCCCGCGGCCGGGCGCACGACTTCGGCGTGGACCGCATTCCGTTCGCCGAGCTGGACGGCTGGTCGTTCCACCCCGGGACCGGCGATCTGGTGCACCGCAGCGGGCGCTTCTTCACCGTGGAGGGGCTGTCCGCGGGCACCGACGAGGGCCCGTACCGCGACTGGCACCAGCCGATCATCGTCCAGCCCGAGGTGGGCATTCTGGGCATCCTGGCCAAGGAGTTCGACGGGGTCCTGCACTTCCTCATGCAGGCCAAGATGGAGCCGGGCAACCCCAATCTGCTCCAGCTGTCGCCCACCGTGCAGGCCACCCGCAGCAACTACACCAAGGTGCACAAGGGCCTGGACGTGAAGTATCTGGACTACTTCGTCCAGCCCGGGCGCGGCCGGGTCATCGCCGACGCCCTCCAGTCCGAGCACGGCTCGTGGTTCTACCGCAAGAGCAACCGCAACATGATCGTCGAGGCGCTGGACGACGTCCCGCCGGACGACGACTTCTGCTGGCTGACCCTGGGCCAGATCAACCAGCTGCTGCACCGGGACCTGGTCGTCAACATGGACGCGCGCACCGTGCTGTCCTGCATGCCGGAGTACGGGCGCGAGACCGGGACCGAGCACGGCCCGAGCGCCGGGGACCGGGCGCTGCACAGCGACGCCGAGCTTCGGTCCTGGTTCACCGGCGAGCGCTCCCGGCGCGAGCTGCGGGCCGAGCGGGTCCCGCTCGCGTCGGTGCCCGGCTGGGTGCGCGGGGAGATGTCCGTCGACCATGAAGAGGGCCGGTACTTCAAGGTCGTTGCGGTGTCGGTGCGGGCGGCCAGCCGCGAGGTGAGCAAGTGGACCCAGCCGCTGTTCGAGCCGGTGGGCGCCGGGGTCACGGCGTTCGTGGCGCGGCGGATCGGCGGCGTGCTGCACGTGCTCGCCCACGCGCGCGTCGAGGGCGGCTTCCTCGACACGGTCGAGCTCGGCCCCACCGTCCAGTGCACCCCGGGGAACTGGGACCATCTGCCCGCCGCGGACCGGCCGCCCTTCCTCGACCTGGTCCTCGACCCCCGCGGCGCCCGGGTGCGGTACGACGCGGTGCACTCGGAGGAGGGCGGGCGGTTCCTGAACGCGGAGAGCCACACCCTGGTCGTGGAGGCCGAGGACACCCCGCTGGACCCGCCCCCCGGATACCGCTGGGTCACCCCGGCCCAGCTGCGCGGCCTGGTCCGGCACGGCCACTACGTCAACGTCCAGGCGCGTACGCTGCTGGCCTGTCTGGGAGCGATGGGAGAGGGAGGCCGATGAGCGACGCCGTGCTGCGGGTGGGGGTGCTGGGCTGCGCCGGCATCGCCCGCCGCCGGATGCTGCCCGCCATGACGGCCGCGCCCGGCATCGAGGTCGTGGCGGTCGCCAGCCGGGACGCGGCCAAGGCCGCGGAGACGGCGCGGACATACGGCTGCCGCCCGGTGACCGGCTACGCGGAGCTGCTGGCGCTGGACGAGGTGGACGCGGTGTACGTACCGCTGCCCGCCGCCCTGCACGAGCGCTGGGTGGCGGCCGCGCTGCGCGCGGGCAAGCACGTGCTGGCGGAGAAGCCGCTCACCACCGACCGGGCCCGCACCGCCGAGCTGCTGACCCTGGCCGGCGGGCTCGGCCTGGTGCTGATGGAGAACGTCATGTTCGTCCACCACGGCCAGCACGAGGCCGTGCGCAAGGCGCTCGCCGAGGGCGCGATCGGCGAACTGCGCGCGATGCACGCCGCGTTCGCCATCCCCCGGCTCCAGGACGCCGACATCCGCTACGACGCCGACCTCGGCGGCGGCGCCCTGTGGGACGTCGGCGTGTATCCGGTGCGCGCGGCGCTGCACTTCCTGGGTCCCGAGCTGCGGGTCGCGGGCGCGGTGCTCACCGAGGGCGAGGGGCGGCGGGTCGACACCTCCGGGGCCGCCGTGCTGCACACCCCCGACGGCGTCACCGCCCAGCTGACCTTCGGCCTCGACCACCCCTATGTGGCCACCTACGAACTGTGGGGCACGGAGGGCCGGTTGACCGTGGAGCGCGCCTTCACCCCGCCCGCCGACTTCGAGCCCCAGGTCCGGCTGCGGCGCGCGGACGGCGAGAAGGAGCTGCCGCTGGCCTGCGACGACCAGGTGGCGAACACCGTCGCCGCCTTCGTACGGGCCGTCCGGGACGCCCAGGGCGGCGGGGAGGCGCCGGACGGGCGGGCCGCCGTGCTGCGCCAGGCGGAACTGCTCCACGAGATCCGGGAGGCGGCGAGGTTGGCGGCCTCAGACCTGGGCGTCCGCCGCGAGGACGGTGAACGCTGACCAGGCTTCGCGAGACACAACCAGCGAGCCTATGTGCGTGTCCTTGGAGTCGCGGACGTGCACCCTTTCAGGACGTACGGCGACCTCGACACAGTTGCCGCCTCCACCGCCGCTGTAGCTGCTCTTGAACCAGTCCAGTTCAGTGGTGCTCATAGCGCTCCTCGCATCTGCTCGATCAGGCTCGTGGTGGCCTGACGACCCAGAGCCTGTGAGCGCATCTTGCCATAGCGCTGAAGCATGGCACTGACGGATTTCGGGTCGGTGATCAGCATGCTGGCGTCATGTGCTTCTACGTAGCCGACCCAACGGTTGTCCGCGGTTTCGGCAAGGTACATCGGCCCCTCGAAACCGGAATGGTCCTCCTGCCGCAGAGGCATGACCTGGATCTCCACGTTGCGGTGACACCCCTGTTCCAGCAGGTGGTCGTACAGAGCCTTGGTGACGTCAAGGCCGCCGAACTGGCGCTCCAATAGGGCCTGTTCGATGATGAAGGAGAACGTTGTGTTCGGGCGCTCCGTAAGGAGTTGCTGCCTCGTCAGGCGAGCAGCCACCTGGTTCTCGAACTGCTCCTCTGTGAGTGGAGGAAGGCGGCGTTCGAAGATCTCTCGGATGTACGGCTCGGGCTGCAACAGTCCTGGTACGACGCTCGATTCGTACGCATACAGCGACACCGCCTCCTCCTCGATCCCCGCCCACTGCTGGAACCACGACGCCAGCCCCGCCTTGCGCGTCAGACTGCGGGCCGCAGCCCTCAGGACGCGGGCGGCCGTCGCGCCCAGCACCCCCTCCGACCGTTCGATGAGGTCCCTCGGAGGGAACCGCCTCCCCTGCTCGATCTTGGCGATGTAAGCCCCAGTAGCGGCTTCGAGGCTGCGGCCCTGGTCGTCGCAGAGCTGGCCGCCAACGCCGTGGTGCACGGCCTCGTCCCGGGGCGGGACTTCGCGCTGCTGCTCCGGTGCGACGACGAGACCGGCGTCGTGCAGATCGAGGTGTCGGACACGCACGACAGGCAGCCCGCGCGGCTCGTGCCCGAGCGGGACGACGAGCACGGCAGGGGCCTGCTCCTGGTCGATGCGTTCGCCGACCGCTGGGGTGTGCGGGATCGCCAAGGACCGGGGAAGACGGTGTGGGCCGAGGTAACCGCACCATGCCAGCGGGATGAGCCGACGACGCACGGCACCGGGGCGCTCGTGGAGCGATCAGGCTGAGCGAGGTTGCTCGCGCCGGGCTGACCTCGGTACGGCGACCAGCGATCTTCCCGGAACGTGTATCGCGGACGTATCGAATATCGCATACGCCACCGCAACAGTCTCCCGTCTTCAGTGGAGTCATGGACCACAGTGCGTCAACGGTCAGTTCGTCCATCGGAAAAGGACTGTGATCATGGACTCGGATTCCGTACGCGGTGTCAACCGGCGGCAGTTGCTCGGGTGGGGCGGGGTGGCGGCCGCCGGCGTGGTGGCAGGCGCGTCGCTGGTGGACGCCCAGCCCAGCCACGCCGACCAGGCCCCAACCGACCCGATCCCGCCGGACACCCGGCCTGGCGGAGCCTACGACCGGTATGTGGCGAAGTTGGCCGCCGAGGGCAAGTTCTCCGGCGTGGTGCTGTTGTCGCACCGGGGCCAGACGGTGCTGTCCCGCAGCTACGGCATGGCCGACAAGGAGAAGGGGATCGCCAACCACGAGGGCGTCGCGTTCAGCCTCAGTTCGGCGGGCAAGCCCTTCGGCGCGGTGGCCATTCTGCAGTTGGCGCAGCAGGGCAAGGTGAAGCTGTCGGACACGGTGGGCACCCACCTGAAGGGCTTCGCCAGGGAGGTCGCCGAGCAGGTGACCATCCACCACGTGTTGTCCGGCACCTCCGGGCTCGACGGCCCGGATGACGACGTGCAGCGTGTCTTTCAAAGCCGGGATGAGGTGCACGAGTACTACGAGCAGCGGGCCCGGCAGGCGAAACTGGTGGGCGCCCCGGGCGCTCCTGACACCGACCATGAGGAGGCGGAGGTCACCATTTCCGCGCTGATCGTGGAGGCCGTGACCGGCAAGACGTACTGGGACTACGTGCAGGAGAACATCTTCGAGCGCTGCAACATGACCGGCTCGGCGTTCTGCACCAGGCCGCAGTGGCTCACCGACGAGCACATCGCGCACCCGTACATGAAACTGGCCGACGGCAGCGTGGTGGACGCCGTCCGCAACCTGGACAAGAGCAGTCCGGACCCGAACGTACTCGGCAAAAATCCGGGCCGCGCTTTCATCGATGCCCCCGGGGACGGTGGCTTCGCCACCGCGCCGGATCTGGTCCGGTTCGCGCGCGCGTTGGGCGACGGAACGGTGCTGGACCGGCCCTGGGCCGACGTGCTCACTGCCGCCAAGGTCCCCCATGGACCGGCGTCGTTCGGGGCGTACGGGATTCCGGTCTCCATCGTCAACGGCCAGTGGAACTACCAGCGCGCCGGTGGCAACCCCGGTGTCGGCGCCAACTGGGACATCTACCCGTACACCGGCTGGGTCGGTGTCATCCTCAGCAACCGCGACGGTGTGCCGTTGCAGGAGATGATCGGGCAGGAGATGCAGGCCATCACCGGGGCCCCGGTCGGCGGGGGATCAGGTGGCTGAGCTACCGGGGGATTCCGCGGCCGCAGGCACGGAATCCGAACCCTGAGTTTGCGGTGAGTATTGGACAGCGACACGCCGACACCATGGTGTGTCGCTGTCCGATACTCACCGCAAACTCACTGGCACGGCCCCCGAAAACGCGACTGGGGTTTCTCGGAGAACCGAGAAACCCCAGGTCAGTGGCTCTAAGAGCCAAGGTGCGCCGCCAGGGACTCGAACCCCGGACCCGCTGATTAAGAGTCAGCTGCTCTAACCAACTGAGCTAGCGGCGCCTGCTGACGTAGGAGACCTTAGCACCCGGATCCGGCGGAGAGAAAATCGATATCCCTCACCCCGGAAAAACGGCGGGTGTGCTGGTCACAGTGGTGCGGCCGAGTAGCTGGGAGGCCGCGCGGGCCGCCCGTACGCACGCCCACAGCAGCGCCTCGGGGCCGGGCAGCCAGGGCCGCCGGACGTCGGGGGCGACCAGCCACCGGCCGGTGGCGGCGGCGGGCGTCTCCTCGGGGTAGGGCGGCGGGACGGTCACCGCGTCACCCCAGCCGTAGCAGAGCAGCGGCGGGGCGGTCGCCGCCCACTCCTCCCAGCCGAGCAGCGCGGAGAGGCGCCGGGCGGCGCCCGGGGCGGCGAACAGCATGACGCGGCCGCGCCCGGTCGCGACCGGGCCGGTGCCCGGCCCGTCGGTCCATAACCGGCTCACCACCCGGCGGCCGAAGAGGGCGTCCATGCTGACGACGTCGAAGACGGTGCCGCACGGCAGCGTGACGGGCATGGTGGGGCGCTGTGCCCACAGCGCGTGCACGCTGCGGGGGCAGGCGCTGGCGGAGGCGAGCCAGTCCGCTCCGGCGGGGGTGACATAGGCGGCGGCGTGATGTGAGTCCCGAGGCCATGTGGTCATGTTTCTACACTTACCGGTGGAGGTGATTACTTAGGGGAATGAGGTAAAACCGGTACGTGACGATGAGGGGTGCGGTATCTTCCGCCCGCATATGCCAGCGGCCCTGTTACGGCCCCTTGGCGGCCACGCGATGGCGGCCCTGCGTACGGCGAAGGATCGTCGCGGTCGGTCCGTCGCGAACACCGTCGCGATCAGTCCGTCGCGTCGCCGCCCCGCATCAGCTCGCGGCCGAATTCGACCATCTTCTTGGCGTAGTCCTCGGTCCACTCCGCGCGCTCGGCGATCACGGCCGGGGTGAGCCGGTCGAACCGCCGGGGATCGGCGAGCTGGGCCGCCGCCATCGCCTGGAACTCCATCGCGCGGTCGGCCGCCGCGCGGAAGGCGAGCACCAGCTCAGTGGAGCGGGACAGCAGCTCGCGCGGGTCCTCTATCGACTCCAGATCGAAGAAGTGCGCCTCGTCCGCGGCGGCCGCGATCGGTTCGAACAGCAGGGGTGCGGGTTTCAGCCGCCGGGGCGCGGTGCCGTGCGGGCCTTGAGCCGGGTGCGGCTCGGGCATGTGATCTCTCCTCGTGAGTCCTCGGACCCGTAGGGGCCTTATCGGCCGTGCTGTCTCGTTCTCTCCCCCCATTGTCTCGCGTTGGGCAAGAGCGCCTCAGGACATACCCGATGGCCGCCAGCTCACACGGTGTTCCGCCAGATGCGCCAGGACCGCGTGGTTGGCCTCCCATCCATCCGGAAACTTCACCGTCACCCCCAGCTGCACCGGCTCCGTCGACGGGTGCTCGTCCAGCAACTCGGCCACGCCCGCCCGGCACACCACGACGCACGCGTGCCGGTGGCGCGAGGCCAGCACGCACAGCCGGCCGGTCTCCAGATGGAACTCCGTGGCATCCGGCCGCCCCGACAGCGGGTGCAACACCACGGTCACATCGAACTCACGCCCCTGGAGGCGGTTGGCCGTGTCGACGGTGACCCCGGTCACCCCCAGGTCCGCCAGCGCCGCCCGGACCGCCGCCGCCTGGTCCCGGTGCGCGGTGCCCACCGCGATCCGGTCCGCCGTCAGCGGCACCGGGTCCGGTGAGCGCTCGCTGACCGCGGCCCCGCCCCGGTCCAGCAGCCGCCGCACCACCAGGGCCACGGCGCCCACCGCCTCCGGGTCGGTGCGCGGCGTCCGCCGGGCGGGCAGCTCCAGCAGCCCCCACCCCGACTCGGCGGCCTCGTCCAGCACCCGGTCCGGGCCCGAGCCGTCGGAGGGGACGCCGAAGCTCAGCCGCCGGTCGCCGTGGTCGGTGCCGCTGCGGAAGGGCGTGTACGGGTAGAAGGCGTCCGAGACCAGCGGCGCGGCGGAGGCGGGCAGCCGCCAGGAGACCGGCAGCCGGTGCTGCGGCAGGTGGGGGTTGTGTGCGAGCAGCGTGGTCACCGCGCTTGCCGACGGGTCGTACGACAGGCCCGCCCACTGCTCCGCGCCCACCACGCTGAACGGGTCCAGCTGCCCGGGGTCGCCCACGAACAGCGCCCGCTCGAAGAGGCCCGCGACGGCCAGCAGCGCGTCCGACCGCATCTGGTAGGCCTCGTCGACGATCGCGTGCCGCCAGGGCTCCACGTTCTTGACGTGCGCCCACTTCGCGGCCGTGGAGACCACGATGTCGAGCCCGGCGAGGTCCGCGACCTTGGCCGACATACGGACGGCCGGGTGCCCGTCGAGCACCGGGTCGTACGGGTGCGGCTCGCTGCTGTGCAGCCGCCCCACGGGCAGCTCCGGGTCCTCCCGGGCCAGCCGGTCCACCAGGTCGTCCACCTGGGCGTTGGTCTGCGCGACCACCATCAGCGGCCGCCCGGCCGCCGCGAGTTCGCGGGCCGCGCGCACCACCAGCGTCGACTTGCCCGCGCCGGGCGGGGAGTCCACGACCACGCCCCGGTGCGGGCCGTGCAGCGTGTCGCGCAGGATCGCGTCCGTCGCGCGGGCGGCGGCCGCCCCCGGGTCGAAGGCCGGGGCGGCGCCCCCCGCGGCCGGGTTCGGGGCGGTCACAGGAAGTCCTCCTCGGACACCGGGTCGGGGGCCTGCGCGGCGGCCGCGTCGGGCGGGCCGCCGTGGGTCCAGGGCGTGGCCTCCGGATCGGGCAGCTCCGGGCCGCCGCGCGGCGCGTGCTCGAACAGGGTCCAGCACACCAGGTCGCCCGGCTCCGGCACCGACCCGGGCTCGGGGGTCTTGCCCCGCCCCATGCCGCCGGTCAGCCGCACCACCAGCCCGCCTCCGGCGCCCTCATCAGGGGCATCAGGGTCGTCGGGCTCCGCGTGGCCCGCGAACTCCCCGGTCTGCGTTCTGCCGTCGGCCGTCGCCCGGTACAGCTTCACGCCCACGCCCAGGTAGGGCCGGTCCCCGGTGCGGACCGTGACCAGCGGGCGCGGGCGCGGGACCCTCGCCTCCGACCAGGCCATGACCACCTCGGTGACCTCCCCGGCGAACGCCTCCCCGGCCAGCCGCCGCCCCGCCATCACCAGCGGGTCGTCCAGCGCCTCCTGCGCGTCCAGCTGCGCCTGCGCGGTCTCGCGGGCGGCCAGCTTCTGCGCGGCGGTCACCGCGTCGTCCCGCTTGGGCTGCGGCGGCTCCCCGGCGCGCACCCGGTCCCGGTGGCCGGTGTACGACCAGCGGTCCCGCTTCCAGCGCTCGGCCACCCGCGCCCCCTCCGGGAGGTCGCGCAGCAGGTCGAGGCCGTGCCACACCGCGTCCCAGGTGGGCCGCAGCTGCGCGGCGATCAGCTCCCGGATCTCGGCCTCGGCGCGGTGCAGCTCGGCTTGGTGCCGCTCCGCGCGGGCGCCGTCCACGGCGCCGGCGGCCGCCATGCGCGCCGCGTCGTAGCGGGCCATCGCGGGGGCCAGCAGCTTGTTGTCGAAGGCCGGGTCGGTGGCGGGGCCCGCGGGCGGGCACAGCAGCTGTCCGGCCGCGTCCCGCTCCGACTCGGCGCGCAGCGCCGCCGCGTCCCCCCGCGCTCCGTCCGGCGGGTCGATCCAGGCGAGCAGCGCGCCCAGGTGCTGGTCCTCCAGATTGGACTGCCCGGTCGCCCAGTGGCGGGTCAGCAGGTCCGTCATCGACTGGAGCAGCGACGAGCCGGGCACCCGGGACCGCTCCCCGTAGTGCGTCAGCCACCGCCCGAGCAGCGGCACCCGCGCGGGCGCAGGGAAGGGCGTCTCCGGGTCCTGCTCGGCCGTCCGCCGGAACCGCATCGACCGGCCGAGCAGCCGTACGAACTCGCGCGCCGGGCCGCTGGGCACCAGCAGCTGCGGGGCGTCCGCGCACAGCTCGACCTGGACCGGCACCTTCTGCCCGGTCTCCGGGTCGGTCTCCTTGCGCTCCTCCAGATCGACGTCGTCCGCGTACGAGTCCAGATGCGGCAGCACCACCTCCGCCAGCTCGGCGAGGAACGCGAACCGCAGGTCGCGGTCGCGCGGCTGCGCCACGGCCAGCAGCCGCGGGGCGTCCCGCTCGGTCCCCACCAGCGCGCCCAGCGGGGCACCGGCCTCGCCCGCGGTGGTCAGCGGCACGAAGACCAGCGGCCGGTCGGACAGATGGCGGTGGCGGACCGTCGCGACGGGCCGCGCCCGCCCGTCCCGGACGGCCTCCATCCGGGCCAGGGTCGTGATCAGCGACACGCCGCCTCCCGGGCGGGCGGCGGCACGGCGCCCAGCGCCTCGGCGCGCAGGGCGGCCGCGCGGCGCAGCGCGTCGACCGCGGGGTCGCCGGTGGACGCGGCGGGGCGGTCGGTGCTGTCGGCGCCGGCGGCCTCGCCGAGGGCGGCCGCGAGCACTGCCTCGATGGTCGCCAGCCCGCCCAGCTCGCCCCGGACGCCCCGGCCCAGCGACTCCACGCCGCCCGCGGCCCGGCACCGCGCCCGGCAGTGGACGGCCAGCTCGCACGCGGACAGGCACTCCGGGGCGTAGGCCGCGTCCACCGCGTCCACGGCGGCGGCCAGCTCCTCGGCCGGCCGGGTCACGGTGCGGCCGTCGTCCGCGAGCCGCAGATCGAAGGTGAGGCCCTCGGGGAGCGCGGCGGCGATCTCGTCGATCCGGGTGAGCCGGGTCAGCTGCCGCCGGGTGACGGCCAGCTGCTTGCGCACGTCCACCAGCTCCGCGGTGGGGAGGTTGGAGAAGTCCTTGGGGCACACCAGCAGCACCTCGTGCCGCACCCGTGCGCGCGCCGGGCCCGGTGCCGGGGCCTGCGGGGACTCCGCGGCCTCGGGGGAGACGTCGGTGATCCGGGCGGCCACGCGCTCCAGAGCCAGCGCGTACACCGCGGCCTGCCGCGCCGCCGCGCCCACCTTGGCCGGGTCCGCCGAGCCGTCCACCATGGGGAAGGACTTGATCTCGACGACGGTCCAGGAGCCGTCGGGGTGCACCACGACCGCGTCCGGCTCCAGGAAGGCGGGGGAGCCGGCGATGTCCAGGCTCACCATCGGGTGGTCGAGCAGCGCCCAGCGCCCCGCGGCCGTGGCCTCCCGCAGGGCCAGCGCGGTGCGCGCGGTGCGCCCCTGCGGGCCGACCGCGGCCAGGTCGGGGACGTCGGTGGTGCCCGGCTCGGGCTCGGGCGAGCCGTCGCGCAGCCGCTCGTGGAGGAGGCGCAGCAGCGCCTCGCCGCCGTCCGTCTTGGCCCGGGCCTCGAAGGTGTTGCCCCGCTGGTGCGCGAACTGGGACTGCCCGAAGGAGCCGGGAGACCCCAGCGCCTGGGCGAGCGCGAGCTTGTCCACCCCCGCGCCGTCCAGCAGCGCGCGGCGGCGGCAGCCGGGGTTGGCGGCCAGCGCGGCCAGCGCGCGGGCGTCCAGGGGGTGCGGGGAGGCGGCCGGGCCGCGCAGCTCAGCGAGCCGCTGCCGCAGCGCTGTCCCCGGCAGTGGCGGTCTTGCCGCCGGTGCCGCTGCGGACGCCCGCCCCGGCCCCTCTGCCGCCGCCGTCGCCGCTCGCGCTTCCGTCCGCGTCCCTGCCCTGCTGTCGAGGGATCCGTTCCCGTTCACGCGCCGAAGTCTCGCACTTGTCACTGACATTCGAGGCGACATTGAGGTTTGAGGCGCCATTCGCGGCGGTAGCGACGCCGGTTGTTCCGGTGGCCGCGGCGGGGTTGCCTGCCTGGTCTGGCCGTTGGTTCGCGCCGAGACGGGCCCGGATCAGGCCCGCGAGGCGCAGTCCGGGCTTGGCCAGCAGCAGCCCGACGCCCATGACGGCCGCCCCGGCGACCGCGTCGAGGAAGTAGTGGTTCGCGGTGCCCATCACCACGATGGCGATGGTCAGCGGATAGCCGATGGCCACGGCCTTGGCCCACACCGAACGCCCGTGCCGCCACAGCACCACCCCGCACCACAGCGCCCACCCCACATGGAGGCTGGGCATGGCCGCGTACTGGTTGGTGAGCCCGCCGAGCCCGCGCGGCGCGCTCGCCTCGCCGCCCCACCAGCCGTAGGAGCTGTACTGCGCCATGGTGTCGACGAAGCCGTGGCCCGCCTCCAGCAGCCGGGGCGGACAGGTCGGCATCAGCGTGAAGCCGACCAGCCCGATGAGCGTGGAGACCAGCAGCCAGGTGCGCATCAGCCGGTAGTCGGCGGCGCGGTGGCGCTTCCACAGCCAGATCAGGATCGCGGGGGTGACCACGTAGTGCAGCGAGGCGTACGCGAAGTCGGCGGGTATGCCTATCAGCTTGTGGGCGGTGAATATGTCGTTGAGCGGCGTCTCGAAGTCGATGTTCAACCGCTGCTCGAGGTGGAGTATCCCCAGGCCGTGGTCGACGGCGGTGGTCACGTCGCCCCGGGCCAGCAGCCGGCCGGCCGAGTACGCCGCGTACACCACGGCTATCAGGGGCAGTTCGGTCCACCAACGTGGCCGACTGCCCTGCCATGTTCCGGCACGGGGCGCGGTCTGGGGCATCCGGACGCTCTCCAAAAAATCAGGCGGCCACGAAATGGCGCGCGGTCAACCGTACGGTGTAGGCAAGGCGGCTTGCGCACCGCCCCCGGGATGCGTCCGGAAAGCGTGGGTCGCCGCAGATGGAATCCCCCCCACCGTCAGGTGCGCGATCAGGAAGACGCCGAGATCGCCCCGGGGGTTGCATCCAGAACGCGTGAGCGATGATGGGGCTGTACGGCGCTACCCGTCCGGTGAGGCGCTCCCGATCCGGTGAAAGGCAATTCCCTCATGGCACCACGCATCCTCCTGGCCCGGCACGGACAGACGGAGTGGTCGCTGTCCGGGAAGCACACCGGCCGCACCGACATCCCGCTCCTGGAGGAGGGGCGGCGCGGCGCCAAGCTGCTCGGCGAGCGGCTGCACCACGGGTCGTGGGCGGGCCTGCCGGGCGTCGAGGTGCGCACCAGCCCGCTGGCGCGGGCCAAGGAGACCTGCGAGCTGGCGGGCTTCGGCGACCGGGCGCGGGACTGGGACGCGCTGCTGGAGTGGGACTACGGCGCGTACGAGGGCATGACCCCCGCCGAGATCCAGGCGATCCGGCCGGGCTGGCTGATATGGCGCGACGGCGTCCCGGAGGGCGAGACGCGGGCTGAGATCGCGGCGCGGGCGGACGCGGTGGTGGAGTGGGCGCGCTCGGCCGACCGGGACGTGCTGGTGTTCGCGCACGGTCACATCCTGCGCACGCTCGGCGCGCGCTGGCTGGGCCTCGACGTGTCCTTCGCGGCCCGGATCCGCCTGGAGCCGACCTCCCTGTCCGTCCTGGGCTGGGCGTACGGCGAACCGGCCATCGAGCGCTGGAACGACACGGGCCACCTGGGCTGACGGTCGCCAGAGGGGCTCAGACAGCTCCCGGGGCCGCCTCATAGCGCGCGAGGAAGTCCGCCACCACCGCGTTGCGGGCGTGCGGGAGCAGCACCCGGGCGGTCTCGTCCAGCATCAGCCGGATGCGGGCGGATCTGACCTGGTCCATCAGCGCGAGGGCGCGGCCCGCCGCGACGGCCGCCGCGTCCGGCGCGCCGTCGGCGAGCAGGTCGCTGGCCAGCTCCGTGGTGAACAGCGCGATATTGCGGGTGAAGTGCGGATTCTGGAGGGCGACCGCGCGCCGGGCGTGCTCGACGGCCCGCCCCCACTCGCCGAGCGCCGACCAGCACTGCGCCTCCAGGCCCTCCAGCTCGGCCTCCCCGTAGAAGGACATCCACTCGGGGTCGGCGTCGGACGGGCCGCGGCAGAAGAGCGCCTGGGCGCGCAGCAGGGCGCGCTCGCAGCCGGCCCGGTCGGTGAAGGCCCAGCCGCCCGCCTCGCGCAGCGCGATCAGCGACAGCAGCCGCGGCGAGGCGAGCCGGCCCGCGGCCCGCTGCGCCGCCTGGGCGGCCCGTACCGCCTCGCGGGGGCGGCCCGCGTCGCGGGCGAGGAACGCGGTGTTGCAGAAGGCGTGCGCCTCCAGGGCCGGGTCGCCGGTGACGCGCGCGGTGGCCAGGGCCTCCGCGTAGTGCGCGCGGGCGTCGGCCAGCCGGCCCGAGTCGTGGGCCAGCCAGCCGACCGAGATGGCCAGCTCCCCGGCGCCCGCGTACAGCCGGTCGGCGATCGAGCGGCGCCGTACGCCCGCGTCGAGCAGGGCGTAGGCGGCGTTCAGCGGGCGGGCGGTGTGCGGGTAGATGCTGTCCGCGCCGTGCCGGTCGTCCAGCACCCGGATGCGGCGGACGGCCTCCTCGACGGACGCCGCCTCCGTCTCGCCGACCCGGCCGCCGGGGGCGCCGACCGGCTCCTGGATCACAAAGGCGCGGCGCAGCGGGTCGCCGCTGTCTACGGGCGCCGTCCGCGGGCCGGTGCCGGTGCCGGGACCGGCCCTCGGTGCGGGGCCGGATCCCGGCGCGGGGCGAGGGCGCGGCACCGGGCCCGGGGCGGGGCCCGGCGCGGCGGTGGGCCGGGTCCGGTGCCCGCGTACCGCCTCGCGGGGCGAGAAGCCCATGTCCGTCAGGGTGCGGCCGGGGAACATATGCAGGAAGACGCGCTCGTACGCGTAGTTGGGGCAGCGGATCGCCCCGGACTCGACGCGGCCGATGTAGCGGGGGTCGCAGGAGACTTGTTCGCCGATCTCCCGCGCGGCTCTTCGTACGGCCGCCGCGAACTCGGACGGGGAAAGCTGCCCGCGCAGCCGCCGGAAGGCGGTGTTCGGCCGCGGCGACGAAGGCGGTGACGGCGAAGACGCTGGAAGCGGCGTCATAACGGCGCCTCCTTAACGGGGCTCCGTGTGGGCGAAGAGGAGAACCGTACCGGTTGGGGCACCATCGGCACCCGGACTTTATTGATAAACGGGGCATATCGCCCGTGATTTGCCATGAACTGCCATCCTTTATGGCGGCATTCGGCCGTAGCCGTTGACACTGTCATGCGTTGGGCTCTTTGCAACCCGTCGGAGAGGGAGGCCGGAGTGGACATCAGTGGCTCGCGGACAGCTGCTCAGCATCTCCCGTGCCAGGACTGCGACCTCGTGACCGTGCCGGCCCGCCAGGGGCTGGAGGCGGTGGACCTCCTGCGCCGCGCACGCGACGGAGTCGGCCCCGTGCTGCACGACAACGCCTGTGACACGCTCGGCTTCGTGGTGCCCGCCGGCACCGCGGCCGGCTGGGACATGCCGGGCAGCGAGTGCGCGGAGACGCCTGGGTGCGGGGTCCGTCTGAGTACGGGCGGCGCCGCCCAGGACGGCGCGGGGGAAGACGATGGCGTCGCGGACGGACCCGGCACGGTGTCACCACCGCTGACCGGCACCGGCTGGCTGGTGCCGCCGGCCGACGCGTACACCGGCACCACCGACCCCGCCGAGCTGCGGGCCGCGCTCGGCGAGGCCGCCCGCATGATCGAGGCCGTCGACCGCTGCCAGTGACCGCCCGCCGCCGGTGTCCCCTGTCGCTCACCGCATACTGGGCCCCATGGCGAAGGGCGTACGGAAGCGAGCGGCGGCGGTACGGGAGCGAGGCCCGGCGCGGGCGCGCGCCCTGGAGCCGGTCGCCGCGCCGGTGGACGGCGGGCTCGCCGAGCTGGTGCCCGACCGGGACCGCCCGCGCGCGTGGACCCTGCTGGTGGACGGCAAGCCGCAGTCGCATGTGGACCTCGACGACCCGTCGTACCTGGACTTCGAGTACCAGCGCAGGCTCGGCCACATCGCCGACCTCACCGCCCCGCCCGGCCGTCCGGTGCACGCCGTCCACCTCGGCGGCGGCGCCTTCACCCTCGCCCGCTACATCGCGGCGACCCGGCCCCGCTCCACCCAGCAGGTGGTCGAGATCGACGCCCCGCTCGTCCAGTTCGTACGGCGCGAGGTGCCGCTGAACCCCGCCGACCGGATCCGGGTGCGCGGCGCGGACGCACGGGCCGGGCTGGCCAAGGTGCCCGACGGCTGGGCCGATCTGATCATCGCCGATGTCTTCGGCGGGGCCCGCACCCCGGCCCATCTCACCAGCGTGGAGTTCCTGGCCGAGGTGCGCCGGGCGCTGCGCCCCGACGGGCTGTACGCCGCCAACATCGCGGACGGCCCGCCGCTCGCCCATCTGCGTGCCCAGGTCGCCACCGCGCGAGCGGCGTTCGCCCAGGTGTCGCTGACCGCCGACCCCGCCGTGCTGCGCGGCCGCCGCTTCGGCAACGCCGTCCTGCTGGCCGCCGACCGCGAGCTGCCCGTCGCCGAGCTGACCCGCCGCGCCGCCGGGGACCCCCACCCGGCGCGGACCGAACACGGCCGCGCCCTCGCCGACTTCACCGGCGGCGCCGCCCCGGTCACCGACGCGACCGCCGCGCCCTCCCCGGCGCCGCCGCCGAAGGTCTTCGACTGACGCCTCGGCAGCGCGCCCGCGACAGTGGGGATGTCGACCGACGAGGTGTCAGGCCAGGCCCAGCGACCTGACCAGGTCGAGCATTTCCGCGCGGTGCAGGGCGGCCGGGTTGCCCGCGACGGGGTGGATATGGCCGTCGATCTCCAGGGCCACCAGGCCGTGCATCCGGCCCCAGACGCGCAGTGCGAGCGCCGCCGCGGCGGGTGGCACGTCCGGGAGGTCTGCCTGGATCTTCACGACGTAGTCCGGGTGGAGGTCGGACCAGGAGGTGTCCTCGGGCTGGTGGTGCCGCGCGTGGGGCCATGCGGCGGCCACCAGGCGGGTGAGCTCGCGGCACACTCGGCGCGCGGCCTGTTCCACCGGCCCGTTCTCAGGGGGCTGGTAGCCGGGGACGGGGTGGCCGTAGAAGAGCCGGAAGCTCTCCGGGTGGGCCAGCGCCCATTCCCTCAGGGCCTGGCCCCACGCCAGCAGTCGGCCGCCGGGGTCGGTGTCGGGCACGGCGTTGCTGGCGGTCGCCACCGCGTCCGCGAGTGAGGCGGCGATTTCGCTGATCAGCGCCGTGATCAGGTCGTCGCGGGTGGGGAAGTAGCTGTAGATCGCACGAGCGGTCATCCCCATCTCGCGGGCGATGCCGCGCAGCGAGATCGCTCCGGGTCCCCCTTCTGCCATCTGCCGCAGCGCGATGGTCTTGATCTCCCGGCTCGTCTCCAGCCGCAGCCGCTCCCGGCGGCTCATCACCCCCGCGGCGCGTTCGCCCTCGTCGCTGCTCACCTTGAACAGGTTACAGGGGTGCAATAGTCTCCGCCGTGACATAAGTACACGCCGTGTCCAAAGGAATGGGGAATCCCATGCCCGCTTACGTCATCGTCAACGTCGATGTGCTGGACGAGGAGGCCGGACTGGCCTACGCGCCCGTGGCCCAGAGATCCATCCTTGAACACGGCGGCCGTTACCTGGTCGCGGGCGCCACGCCCCAGGCCGTCGAAGGCGTCTGGGACTCCTCCCGGTTCGTGGTCCTCGAGTTTCCGGACATGGACCGGATCCGGGAGTGGTACGACTCCCCCGAGTACCGGCGAGCCCGGGAGATACGCGAGGGCGGGGTACGGGTGGCGATGCTGTTCGCCGAGGGCGCGCCGCCCGAGGGCTTCTCGCTCCCGGCCTAGGCGGGCCGGGGAACGGCCGGCCGGTGCCGCCTGGAGGCACCGCGCCGGGCCGGCCGGTCAGTGGGTCCGCTCGGGCTCCTCGTGTTCCTCGTGGTGGTGCTCCCGGTACTCCTCCACCGTGGGCTTGGGCATCTGCCCCCGCGCGCCGAAGTAGCTGCGGGACAGCCTGGCGCGCAGCTTCTCCCGGCGGGTCACCTTCCGGGGGATCCCGGCCTTGTCGACCTCGACCGGCGGCTCGATGGGGACCATCTGGTCGTGGGCGACCAGGGTGTACCGCTCGGCCTGGGTCAGCGGCTCGTGGATCTCGACGTACTCGCCGTGCGAGAGGCGCTTGATGATGCCGGTCTCGCGGCCGTGCAGCACCTTCTGCCGGTCGCGCCGCTGGAGGCCGATGCACCACCGCTTGGTCACGATGAACACCACCGTCGGCACCACGAAGAAGGCGATCCGGGCGGCCCAGGTGACCGCGTTGAGCGACACATCGAAGTGGGTGGCGACGAGGTCGTTGCCCCCCTCGGCCAGTAGGACCACGTACAGGCCGATCCAGGCGGCGCCGAAGGCGGTGCGGGTCGGGGCATTGCGGGGGCGCTCGTTGAGATGGTGCTCACGTCTGTCGCCGGTGACCCATGCCTCGATGAACGGGTAGAGCCAGATGGCCAGCAGCACCATCGGAAAGACCAGCAGGGGGATGAAGACCCCGAGGACCAGGGTGTGGCCCCACAGATGGATCTCCCAGCCCGGCATCAGCCGGATCAGGCCCTCGGAGAAGCCCATGTACCAGTCGGGCTGGGCGTCGGTGGACACCTGGTCGGGGCGGTAGGGGCCGTAGAGCCAGACCGGATTGACGCTGGCGATCGCCGACATGACGGCGGTGACGCCGAAGACGAGGAAGAAGAAACCGCCGGACTTCGCGACATAGATGGGCCACAGGGGCGGCCCGACGATGTTCATGTCCCGTCTTCCCGGCCCGATGTTGTGGGTGTGCTTGTGGTAGACGAGCAGGATCATATGGACCGCGAGCAGACCGAGCATGATGCCGGGAATCAGCAGGACGTGGACCGTGAACAGCCGCGGAATGATGATCTGGCCGGGGAACTCCCCGCCGAAAACGAAGAACGAGAGGTAGGTGCCGACCAGCGGTACCGACAGGATCGCGCCTTCCATGAAGCGCATACCCGTGCCCGAGAGGAGGTCGTCGGGCAGGGAGTAGCCGAGGAATCCGTCGAACATGCCGAGGATCAGCAGGCCGGCGCCGGAGAGCCAGTTGAGTTCGCGCGGCTTGCGGAAGACGCCGTTGAAGAACGTGCGCATCATATGGACGAGCATGCTCGCCACGAAAAGGATGGCCGCCCAGTGGTGGATCTGCCGCATGAGCAGCCCGCCGCGCACATCGAAGCTGATGTTCAGGGCGGACTGGTACGCCTCCGACATCCGGATGCCGTTCAGCGGCCGGTACGAGCCGTGATAGACGACCTCGTTCATGCTCGGCGTGAAGAAGAAGGTGAGATAGACACCGGTCAGAATGATGATGAGAAACGTGTAGAGGGCGATTTCGCCGATCAAATAGGACCAGTGGTCCGGAAAAACCTTCCTCAGTTGGGCCTTGCCCATCTTGAAGAGGCCGACCCGCCCGTCGAACCAGTCGGCGAGAGCCTCCCCCTTGCCGACCCGTTCGGGTCGCTCTCCGGGCCGGCTGGGGCCGGTTTCGTGTGCGGTAGGTCGGCGCCCCGGTTCTGCTGTCATGCCTCACCCTCGTCACCGAGTCTGGATATGCCAGATTTACCAGGACATTCCAGTGGCCGACCACGCACGGCGGGCCTGCGTAGGCCGTTCGGAGGAAAGGCACGCCCGTATGTCGGTGACGGCTTGCGGTGAGGGACGGGGTGAGGGGCGGGGGTGAGGCGGGCTCGACCCGGCCGCCTGATCGCGACCGGGTCTCCGTGGTCCTACGCGTCCGGCACTTCGCCCGTACGGGCCACCTGGCCGTACCAGTGGGCGCTGGACTTGGGGATGCGGGCCAGCGTCGAGTAGTCGACGTAGACCGCGCCGAACCGCTTGCTGTAGCCGTAAGCCCACTCGAAATTGTCCATCAGCGACCACAGGAAGTAGCCGCGCAGATCGGCGCCGTCCGCGATGGCGCGGTGGGCGGCGGCGAAGTGGGCGCGCAGATACTCGATCCGCTCCGGGTCGTGGACCGCGCCGTCCGCGTCCGGCTTGTCGTCGTAGGCGGCGCCGTTCTCGGTGATGTACAGCGGCACGCCCGGCGCCTCGCGGGTGTAGCGCATCAGCAGCTCATGCAGGCCGGTCGGGTCGACCGTCCAGCCCATCTCGGTGCGCTCGCCCGGCGTCTGGTGGAAGGCCACCCGCTCGGAGCCGGGCCAGGGGGAGTGGTCGCTGGCGCCGTGACCGTCGTTACGGGGGCCGCGGTCGCCCTCGCTGCCGGCCGACACCAGCGCGGGCGTGTAGTAGTTGATGCCCAGCGCGTCGAGCGGGTGCTTGATGGCGGCGAGGTCGCCGTCGCGCACGAAGGACCAGTCGGTGATGGCCGCGGTGTCCGCGATCAGGTCGCTCGGATAGGCGCCGCGCAGCAGCGGGCCGGAGAAGACCCGGTTGGCGAGCGCGTCGATGCGCCGTTGGGCGTCCAGGTCCTGCGGCTGCTGGGTGAGCGGCCTGACCACCGACGGGTTGAGGCTGATGCCGATCTGGGCGCGGGCGGGCAGCGCGGCGCGCAGCGCCTGGGCGCCGAGGCCATGGGCGAGGTTCAGGTGGTGGGCGGCGCGCAGCGGGGCGAGCCGCTCGGTGCGGCCCGGGGCGTGCACCCCGGAGCCATAGCCGAGGAACGCGCTGCACCACGGCTCGTTGAGGGTGATCCAGAACTCGACGCGGTCGCCGAGCGCCTCGGCCACGATTCCGGCGTACTCGGCGAACCGCTCGGCGGTCTCGCGCTCCGGCCAGCCGCCGGCGTTCTCCAGCTCCTGGGGCAGGTCCCAGTGGTAGAGGGTGAGCGCCGGCTGGATCCCGGCCGCGAGCAGCTCGTCGACCAGCGAGCGGTAGAAGTCGAGGCCGCGCTGCACGGCGGGCCCGCGGCCGGTGGGCTGGACGCGGGACCAGGAGACCGAGAAGCGGTACGCGCCCATGCCCAGCTCGGACATCAGGCCGACGTCGTCGCGGAAGCGGTGGTACTGGTCGATGGCGATGTCGCCGTTGTCGCCGCCGAGCGTCTTGCCTGGCGTATGGCTGAAGGTGTCCCAGATGGACGGGGTGCGGCCGTCCTCCTGTGCGGCGCCTTCGACCTGGTAGGCGGCGGCAGCCGTGCCCCACAGGAATCCGGGCGGGAAGGTCAGACTCATGGAAGCGCTCCCATTCGATGTTGTGGTGCGGGGCGGAAGGGAGGGGGGTGGCGAGTGGTGGGTCACGGCGCGCCGGCCGGGCTGCGGCCGGCGCGCCGGGGTCGGCGGGTTGTGGCCGGTCAGCCCTTGACCGCGCCCTGCATGATGCCTCCGACGATCTGCTTGCCGAAGAGGACGAAGGCGATCAACAGGGGAAGGGTACCGAGCAGTGCTCCCGCCATGATCAGCGACTGGTCGACGGTGTAGCCGCGACCGAGCCCCGTCAGGGCCACCTGCACGGTCGGGTTGCCGGCCTGGGTGAGGGCGATGATGGGCCAGAAGAAGTCGTTCCACGCCTGGACGAAGGTGAGCATGCCCAGCACGGCCATGGCCGGACGCGCCACCGGGAAGACGATGTGCCAGATGACCCGCAGACTGCTGGCGCCGTCCACGCGCGCGGCCTCGATCAGCTCGCTCGGCAGCGCCTGGGTCAGATACTGCCGCATGAAGAACACGCCGAAGGCGCTGACCAGCGTGGGCAGGATGACCGCCTGCAACTGGTCGGTCCACTCCAGCTTGGCGATGGCCATGTACAGCGGGACCACGCTCAGCTGGGGCGGCACCATCATCGTCCCGATGGTCAGCATCAGCAGCAGGTTCTTGAACCGGAAGCGCAGCTTGGCGAACGCGAAGCCGGCGATGGTCGAGAACAGCACGGTGCCGGCCGCGATGGTCCCGGCCACCAGGGTGGTGTTGAGCAGCGCGGCGCCCATGTTGACGTCGTTCCACGCCGTGTCCAGGTTCTTGAAGAGATTGCCGCCGAACCAGAAGGGCGGTGGCGTCTCGGCGAGCCGGGTGCTGGTGCGGGAGGCGGCGATGGCCGTCCACACCAGCGGGAAGAGCGAGCCGATGGTGAACAGGATCAGCACGGCATAGGTGATCTTGCCACCGTGCAGCTGCCGGCCGGCGCCCTTGGCCCCCTTGTTCCCTCTTCTCGCCTTTGTGTCCGGGCTCCCCCCGCCCTCGGTGGCCTCGGCGGCCCTACCGGAAGAGATAACAGCGCTCATGGTTCTCCCTCGGGCAACTCACTGGCTCTTGCGCAGCCGACGGGCCACGATCGCGTTGACGGCGGCGATCAGCAGCAGGATCACGAACATCGTCCAGGCGATCGCGGAGGCCCGGCCGAGGTGAAGGTTCACCCAGCCCTGCTCGTACAGGTACAGGCCGAGCGTCTGGTACTGGTGGTCGGGGCCTCCGGAGGCCCCGGCGCCGCCGTTGAACAGCAGCGGCTCACCGAAGAGCTGGGTAGCCCCGATCGTCGAGACGACGACCGTGAAGAGGATCGTGGGCCGCAGCGAGGGGATGGTGACGTTGAGGAACTGCTGCCAGCGGGAGGCGCCGTCCAGCGCCGCCGACTCGTACAGATCGTTGGGCACGGCCTGCATGGCGGCCAGATAGATCAGCGCGTTGTAGCCGGTCCACCGCCAGATGACGATGGTGGACACCGCGAGCTGCGAGGTCCAGGTGCCGTTCTGCCAGTCGATGTTGTCGATCCCGAACATCCCGAGCGCCCAGTTGATCATGCCGTAGTCGCGCCCGAAGAGCAGCACGAACACCAGCGTCGCGGCGGCCACCGAGGTGGCGTATGGGGTGAGGATCGCCACCCGGAAGAACATCGAGCCGCGCAGCTTGTAGTTCAGCAGATGCGCGAGACCGAGGGCCATCAGGAGCTGCGGAACGGTCGAGATCACCCCGATGGTGAAGGTGTTCTGGAGCGCGTTCCAGAAGAAGTCGTCCTCCCACAGCCGGGAGTAGTTGTGCCACCCCGCCCACTCCATATGGGTGGGGTCGGTGAGCTCCACCCGGTGCAGCGAGGCCCATCCCGTGTAGAGCAGCGGGAAGAGCCCGAAGGCCGCGAAGAAGAGGAAGAACGGGGCGACGAAGGCGTACGGGGAGTACTTGAGGTCCCAGCGGTAGCGGCGGCTGCGCCGGGCGCGCCGCCGCTCCTCGCCCGGATCGGGGGCCTTGGCGGCCGTGGCGCGCGGGGCCGCGCCCCCCTGCCCTGTGGGGGGCGCGGCCGTACCAGCAGTGAAACCGGAAGGGGGTGTCATCCCGGGCTCACTGGTCCAGTGCGTTGTCGATCGTCTTGGTGGCGGCCTTCCAGGCGTCCTTGGGGGACTTGCCCTGCTGGTCCACCTGGAGCAGCCCGATGTCGGCGATGTTCGAGCCGATGATCTGGTCCTTCGGGCCCAGCACCTGGGTCGGGATGCCCTTGGCCGCCTCGGCGAAGATCTTGCCGATGGGCGCGTTGCCGAAGTACGGGTGCTTGGCGTCGCCCACCTGGGGCAGGCTGTACGCGGCCTGGGAGCTCGGCCAGCTGGCCTGCTTCTCGAAGACCTTGGCCTGCTGCTCGGGCGCGGTCAGCCAGGCGGCGAGCTTGATCGCCTCTTCCTGGTGCTTGGAGGCCTTCGGCACGCCGATGAAGGAGCCGCCCCAGTTGCCGGGCCTGGGGGCGGCGGCCACGTCCCACTGGTCCTTGGCCTTGTCCCCGGCCTTCTCCTTGATGTGGCCGAGCATCCACGGCGGGCAGGACACGGTGGCGAACTTGCCGTTCGAGAAGGCCTGGTCCCAGGACTTCTGGAACTGCTGGAGCTTGGCGGTCAGCTTGTCCTGTGACGCGGTGGTCGCGAGGTCCCACGCCTCCTTGACGGCAGGGCTGTCCTTGTAGATGACCTTGCCGCTCTCGTCGTAGTAGCGCTTGGCGTTGCTGGAGATCACCGCGTTGTAGACACCGCCGGCGGAGTCCACGAAGGTGGTGTCGCCCGGCGCCTTCTTCATGTACTTCTTGCCGGTCTCGATGTACTTGTTCCAGTCGCCCGCCCACAGCTTGGCGACCTCGGTGCGGTCGGTGGGCAGCCCGGCCTGCTGGAACAGGTCCTTGCGGTAGCAGATGGCCATCGGGCCGATGTCGGTGCCCAGGCCGATCGTCTTGCCGTCCTCGGTGGTGCCCTGGGCCCACTTCCAGGAGAGCCAGTTGTCCTTCTTGACCCCGGGCGCCTTGGAGAGGTCGACGAACTTGTCGGCCTGGGTGGTCTTGATCTCCGTGATATTGGCGATCTCGATGGCCTGGATGTCGGCCAGGCCGCTGCCGGCGCCGAGGTGGGTCAGCAGCTGCGGATAGTAGTTCTCGTTCCGCTCGATCGACGTTTCCTCGATGTTGATATCGGGGTGGAGCTTCATGTACTCGTCATAAAGCCCGGCCTGCTTGTAGCCGAAGACGCCGAAAGTGCCGACCGTGATGGTCGTGCCCCCCTTGTTGCCACCCTTGCCGCCGCCGGACGAGCCGGTCTCGTCATCGCTGTCGTTGGCGCAGCCCGCGAGGAGTCCGGCGCTGATGGCCGCCACGGCCGCGAGGGTTACCGCCCGGTGTCGGTACGTACCAGAACTTCTGAACATTCACGTCCTCCTTGACGCCCTGACGTACCGCTCCCGGCCAAAAGGTGGCATTGCATGGGGGTTTGTGGTGCATCGGCTCGGGCGGGGAACGTGCGGGTTATGTATGGCTCAGGTACTGTGGGAGCGCTCCCAGGTTGATGTGTTGAAGGGTTGCGGCTCCCCGACGGGGTGTCAAGGGAGCGTGCGGAAACATTTCGGTCCCACTCCTGCTGTTGAATGGCCCAACAGCTCCCCACGCGGGGTGGTTCTGCTCGGTGTACCGGACGGCTGGAGGCGCGAAATGGCAGGAACCCGACGGCGCGGTGTGGGCCGGGGAAGGCCCACGCTCGAAGAGGTCGCGGCCCGCGCGGGGGTCGGCCGCGGCACCGTGTCCCGGGTGATCAACGGCTCCCCGAGGGTCAGTGACCGCACCCGTAGCGCGGTCGAGCAGGCGGTCGCCGAGCTGGGGTACGTACCCAACCGGGTGGCCCGCGCGCTGGCGGCCAACCGCGCCGACGCGGTCGCGCTGGTGATCCCCGAGCCCGAGACCCGGCTGTTCGCCGAGCCCTACTTCTCGGACATCATCCGCGGGGTGGGCGCCGAGCTCGCCGAGGCCGATCTCCAGCTGCTGCTGACCCTCCTGCGCACCCCCAAGGAGCGCCAGCGCTTCGCCGAGTACCTCTCGGCGCACCGGGTGGACGGGGTGCTGCTGGTGTCGGTGCACGCGGACGACCCGCTGCCCGACCTGCTGGAGCGCATAGAGATGCCCGCGGTGCTCAGCGGCCGCCGCTCCGCGCACGAGTCGGTGCCGTACGTCGACTGCGACAACACGGGCGGCGCCCGGTCCGCGGTCGAGCACCTCCTCGGGCGCGGCCGCTCCTCGGTCGCCACGATCACCGGTCCGCTGGACATGTACGTGGCGCAGTGCCGCCTCGACGGCTACCGCGAGGCGGTCCAGGCGGCGGGCCAGGAGGTGGACCCGGGGCTGATCGCGGCCGCCGACTTCACCGAGGAGGGCGGCCGCCGGGCGATGCGCGATCTGCTGGACCGCCGCCCCGGCCTGGACGCCGTCTTCGCGGCCTCCGACGTGATGGCCGCGGGCGCCCGCCAGGTGCTGCGCGAGAAGGGCCGCCGGGTGCCCGAGGACGTGGCGCTGGTCGGCTTCGAGGACTCGGCCGTCGCCCGCCACATGGAACCGCCGCTCACCAGCGTCCGGCAGACCACCGAGGAGATGGGGCGGGCCATGGTCCGGGTGCTGCTGGAGGAGATCGAGTCCCAGGGCGACCGCACCTCGAAGCGGCCGCAGCTGGTGCTGCCGACCGAGCTGGTGCGGCGGGGGTCGTCCTGAGGACCCCCGGGCACGGGGCTCGGCGCCGCTAGTTCTTCTGAAGGGTGCGGGTGACACCCGCGATGACGGCGGTCGTCAGCACCCAGCCGAAGGCGATCAGCAGGTAGGCCAGCCACTGGACGCTGTCGTCCGTCCAGTACCAGGCCGTGCGCTGACCCAGACCACCGATGGGGATCAAGAGGTCGAGTGTGTAGACGAGTGGCTGGAACGGGGCGCCTTCGCCCTGTTTGACCGGGACGGGGGAGTGGGCGTCGAAGGACACCGCGCCCAGCGAGGTCAGCGCGAGGATCCAGACGCCGGCCAGCCAGGGGCGGTAGCCGTAACCGACGGTCACGTCCAGCAGGTGCCCCCACACCCACTTGACCGGGGGCAGCGTGCGACGCCGATGGCGCTGTTTGGCCAGGAGCACGCGGCGGGCGTCGTCGTCATGGCCGCCCTTCCGGTACCAGCTCCCTGCATCCGCAGGGCGACCAATGACGGGCCGTGGCCGTCGGGCGGCCCGTTCAGGATGGCTCCCGCGAAGGTCAGGTCGTCCGAGATCCGGGCACCCCGCAGCCGTACGGTCCCGTTCGCGGTGAACCCGTCGGAGAAGGCGAGCGTCGAGGCCACGGCGTTGTCCAGGGCGAGCGCCACCCCGCTCGGGCCGGGGCGTTCCAGCAGTGCACCCCGCATGTGCAGGCCGCCGGGCAACTGCGCCGGCCGTCCTGAGACCACGCGCCCGGATCTGTGGTGAGTTTGGGTCGTGGGGCCCCCCCCACGGCCGCGGGGGGGCGGGCCCCAAAAAAACCCAAAAAAAAAGGGGGCCCCCCCCCCGGGGGTGAGGGGGGGCGGCGGCCCGCGGCCCCCCGCCGCCGCCCGCCCGCCCCCCCCCCCCCCGTTGGGGGGGTGTGTTGGGCCCGCCCCCCCCCCCACGCGACGGCGTGTCGACGTCCCAAACTCACCACAAAGTCACTGGCGGCCCTCACCTCGGGCTTTCAGGAGGCGGGCTGTCCGACGGGTGATCGCCAACGGGGCCGGCGGAGCGCGGGTGCGCGTCCACCGGCCCCGTCGGGTGCGGGTGCCTGGTGCGGTCTATCGGTCGTCGCCCGAGCGGATTACAGCGCGGGGTACGCGTTCTTCAGAAGCTCCTGGAACTGGGCCGAGAACCAGTGGCCCGACAGGGGCGAGTTCGGCAGCGCGCCGGACATGCTGTTGCCGTTGCGCGGGTTGCCCGTGTACGTCGGGTCGCACATCCGGTCGAAGCCCTTGCCCTCGTCGTTCGGGATGGCGGAGCTGGAGCCGTCGGACTCGCCCGGGGGCTTCATCCACACGTACGCGTCGATCCCGGCCGCGGGTGCCGCCTTGGGCCGTTCGCCGAGCCCGGCGCCGGACTGGTTGCACCAGTTGCCGATGTGGATCCGGCGGTCGTAGCGCCCGCCGTTGACGTAGGTGTCCACGGTGGTCTGCGCGCCGGGGGCGGTCGGGCGGGCGGTGCCGCCCCAGCCGTTGCGGGAGGTGTCGATCAGCGCGCCGATGTTGCTCGGGAAGCCGACATTGACGAGCTGCTGGCGGAAGGCCTGGGCGAAGGACAGCTCGTCGACGTAGCGGTTCCAGTCCACCCACTTCGACTCGCGCACGGACTTGCCGGCGATGTTGTCGTTGATGGTGAAGTTGTTTTCCTTCAGGGCGCTGTAGTTGGCCGTGTTGACGATGATCCCGGCCACCTTGTCGACCGTGCTGCCCTCGGCGGTCGCGGCCTGTTGGAGGACCTGGGCGGTGGCGTTGAAGTTGTCGTCCCAGCCGATCCAGCCGTGGTGGCCGGCGTCTATGTAGTTGTAGACGTTGCCGATGGCGCCCAGCTTGTTCAGGGCGTAGCCGACGCCCTTCACGTAGTTGCCGTTGGCCTTCATGGTGTCGCACTGCGGGGTCGCGGTGGGACGGCCGTTGGTGTTGGTGACCAGGTTGGGCAGCGAGTCGATCTCGATCGTGGTGACGATCCGCAGGTTGGAGTTGGCGTACTTGGACTCCGAGAGGATCGCGGCGATCGGGTCGATGAACTGCGTCTTGTACTTGTCGATGTCGTTCGGGCCGAGCTCGCCGTTGGACGCCAGCGCGGCGCAGTCGCGGCCGGGCAGGTCGTAGACGACTAACTGGACGACGGTGGGGCTGCCGCCCGACTGGGACAGCGCGGTGTCCAGGTGGGCGCGCAGACCGCGGGCGCCGGTGGTGCCGTTGATGGCGGCGATGCGGTCCAGCCAGACGCCGGTCGGCTGGTTGGAGATCTTGCTGCCGCCGGGCTCGGCGGCGGCCTTCGCGGACCAGTCGGGGTTCACGTACACCTTGGCGCCCGAGTACGGGTTGTCCACCTTGGCGGCGGCCGCGTTGCTGCCCTCCACCTGGGCGGCCGCGGTGCCGCTCAGGGCCGAGACGGTCAGGGCGGTGGCGGCGAGCAGCGCGGAGCCGGCCAGCGCGACGGTGCGCTTGCGACGGGGGGGTGAAGTTGTGCGGCTCATGACAATCCCTTCAAGTGGTCACGGAGTCCCACGCCGAAGCCGGTCGGCGTGCCGTTGAAATCGCTGATCAGGGAAGGGCCGGAGGAGCAGTCCCAGGTGTTCCAGGTCCAGCCCAGGAGGCGCCCTTGGCGTCGAGCCAGGCCATGACCCGGTCGATATAGCCGTGTGAGCAGGTGTTCTCACCGATCTCACCCGCCACGAAGGGCACCTGGCCGATGACCGGGGCCAGTTGCTCGTTCCAGCAGCTCTCGTTGTTGCAGGTGTTGAAGTTGTAGGTGTGCCAGGCGGCGGCGAGGTTGCCCGCCGGGTCGCTCGGCTTGTGTGCGAGCCATTGGCGCATGTCGTTCGAGTAGGCGACTCCAGGGATCAGGACGAGGTTCTTGGCTCCGGCGCCCCGCACCGCGTCCAGCAGGTCCTGCATCCCGGCGACCTCGAAGTCGATGCCGGGGCACTTCCCGCCGTCGCGCCAGCAGTTCCACGCCGCCGCGAGGTCGCTGGTGGCGCGGTCCGGGAACGGCTCGTTGAACAGGTCGAACACCACGGCCTGGTCGTCCTTGAAGGTCTGGGCGACCGAGCTCCAGAAGGCCGGGGTGTACTGCGCGTTCGGCATCGGCTTCTGGCAGGTGGCGTACTCGGTGTCCCGGCAGTGGTTGTCGCCCCCCGTGTACTTGCCGTGGGTCCAGTGCAGCTCGACGATCGGGGTGATGCCATGGGCTTCCAGCCGGGATACGAGGCCCTTGACCGCCGAGATGTAGTTGGCGCCCCGGTAGGCGGCGTTGATGTACGAAAGGCCCAGCCAGCACTCCTCGTTGAGCGGAATGCGGACGGCGTTGACCTTCCAGTCCGCGATGGCCTTGACGGACGCGTCATCGACCGGCCCGTCGAAGATGCCGCGCCCTTGGACGCACATGAACTCACCGCCGGAGCGGTTGACGCCCAGCAGTCTGCGGGTGGTGCCGTTCTCGTCGACCAGCTTGTTGCCCGAGGCGTGCAGCTTCGGTGGTGCGGTGGCCGCGGCGGCCGCACCCGACGCCTGCGCGACGGGGAGCAGAGCGGCCGCGAGGGTCAGTGCCGCGGTGGCCGCCAAGGCATAAAGGCGCGGTGGTGCTCGCATGGAGCGACTCCTCGAAGTCCAGGCGCCTCCCGGGGTGACCCGAAGGTGGCGCTGACTGCTGGAACCGCTCCCACTGGTTGAAGTGACCGTAACGCCTGTGTCGCACATGTCAACAGAGGCGTTCACAGATTTATCAGTCGAACACGTTCGACAGGCGCATCTTGTTCAAAGACTTGACACCCCTTCAGGGCCCACGCATCTTGGGAGCGCTCCCACTGGTTCGCACTGCCCCCCCACCCGCACGGACCCGCGAGGAGGACCTCCCAGATGCGTGTACAGCGAGGCTCGCCGTTGTCAGGGGCACGAACAACCCTGGCTCGATTAGGGCTGAGAAGGCCGAAGACGGGACTCCCGGGGACGAGGCGGCCGAGGACGAGACGGCTGGTGACCGCCCTGGCCGCCGCCCTCTCGCTGCCGATGGCCATGACTGCGGCCGGCGGGGCGGCCCCCGCCCACGCCGCCGCCGTCCAGTGCGGCGTCGACTACAAGACCAACGACTGGGGTTCGGGCTTCACCGCGGAGCTCACCATCTCCAACCCCGGCGCGGACGCCATCGACGGCTGGACCCTGTCGTACGGCTATACGGGCGACCAGAAGCTGTCCAACGGCTGGAACGGCACCTGGTCCCAGTCCGGCAAGACCGTGACCGTCAAGAACGCCGCCCACAACGCGAAGATCGCGGCGGGTGGCAATGTCACGACCGGCGCCCAGTTCACCTACAGCGGCACCAACACCGCGCCCACCACCTTCGCCGTCAACGGCATCAGCTGCACGGGCGCCCACCAGCCGCCCATCGCCGTGCTGAGCAGCCCGGCCCCCGGCGCCACGTTCAGCGCCGGCGGGACCGTCCCGATGGCCGCCACCGCCGCGGCCGCCGACGGCGCGACCGTCACCAAGGTGGAGTTCTACAGCGACACCAAGCTCCTCGGCACCGACACCGCCTCCCCGTTCACGTTCGACTACACCGATGTGCCCGCGGGCGACTACTCGCTCTACGCCAAGGCGTACGACAGCCAGGGCGCCTCCGCCGAGTCCACCCCCGTCGGCATCCGGGTGGCCGCCGGGCCCGCGCTCGTCGCCAGCCCCGGCCAGCTCGGGGTGCAGCAGGGCAAGACCGGCACGTTCGGCGTGAAGCTGTCCACCAAGCCGTCCGCGAACGTAACGGTGTCCGTGGCCCGCACCGCGGGCAACACCGGGCTGACCGTGTCCTCGGGCGCCACCCTCACCTTCACGCCCACCAACTGGGACACCGCCCAGCAGGTGACCGTCACCGCCGCGAACAGCGGCACCGGCTCGGCGACCTTCACCGCCACCGCCACCGGCCACACCAAGGCCGAGGTCACCGTCACCCAGCTCGCCGCCTCCAAGGCGTACGACGCCCGCTTCCTGGATCTCTACAACAAGATCACCGCTCCGGCGGCGGGCTACTTCTCGCCCGAGGGCATCCCGTACCACTCGGTGGAGACCCTGATCGTCGAGGCCCCCGACCACGGCCATGAGACGACCTCCGAGGCGTACAGCTATCTGATCTGGCTCCAGGCGATGTACGGCAAGGTCACCGGCGACTGGTCGAAGTTCAACAACGCGTGGGACACCATGGAGAAGTACATGATCCCCACCCACGCCGACCAGCCCACCAACAGCTTCTACAACGCCTCCAAGCCGGCCACCTACGCGCCCGAGTGGGACCAGCCCTCCCAGTACCCCTCGCAGCTCAACGGCAATGTGTCGGTCGGCAACGACCCCATCGCCGCCGAGCTGAAGAGCGCGTACGGCACCGATGACATCTACGGCATGCACTGGATCCAGGACGTCGACAACGTCTACGGCTACGGCAACTCCCCCGGCAAGTGCGAGGCGGGGCCGAGCGACACCGGGCCGAGCTATGTCAACACCTTCCAGCGCGGCCCGCAGGAGTCGGTCTGGGAGACCGTGACCCAGCCCACCTGCGACAGCTTCAAGTACGGCGGCAAGAACGGCTATCTGGACCTGTTCACCGGCGACGCCTCGTACGCCAAGCAGTGGAAGTTCACCAACGCCCCGGACGCCGACGCCCGCGTGGTCCAGGCCGCCTACTGGGCCGCCGAGTGGGCCAAGGCGCAGGGCAAGGGCAGCCAGGTGTCGGCCAATGTGGCCAAGGCCGCCAAGATGGGCGACTACCTGCGCTACGCGATGTACGACAAGTACTTCAAGAAGGTCGGCAACTGCGTCGGTGAGACCGCGTGCGCGGCGGGCAGCGGCAAGAACAGCTCCCACTACCTGCTGTCCTGGTACTACGCCTGGGGCGGCGCCACCGACACCTCCGCCGGCTGGGCCTGGCGGATCGGCTCCAGCCACGCCCACGGCGGCTACCAGAACCCCATGGCGGCCTGGGCGCTGGCCAACTACGCCGACCTCAAGCCCAAGTCGGCCACCGGTGCCGCGGACTGGTCCACCAGCCTCAAGCGCCAGCTGGAGTTCTACCGCTGGCTCCAGTCCAGCGAGGGCGCCATCGCGGGCGGCGCCACCAACAGCTGGCAGGGCCGCTACGCCACGCCGCCGTCGGGCACCTCGACGTTCTACGGCATGTACTACGACGAGAAGCCGGTCTACCACGACCCGCCGTCCAACCAGTGGTTCGGCTTCCAGGCCTGGTCCATGGAGCGCGTCGCGGAGTACTACAACCGCACCGGTGACGCCTCCGCGAAGACCATCCTGGACAAGTGGGTGAAGTGGGCGCTGTCCAAGACCACGGTCAACGCCAACGGCACCTACCAGATCCCGTCCACCCTCCAGTGGTCCGGCCAGCCGGACACCTGGAACGCCTCCAGCCCCGGCGCCAACGCGAGCCTGCACGTCACCGTCGCCGACTACACCAACGACGTCGGCGTGACGGCCGCGTACGCCAAGACCCTGTCCTACTACGCCGCCAAGTCCGGCGACACCCAGGCCAGGGACACCGCGAAGGCGCTGCTGGACGGCATGTGGAACAACTACCAGGACGCGCTGGGCATCGCGGTCCCGGAGACCCGCGCCGACTACAACCGCTTCGACGACCCGGTCTATGTGCCCAGCGGCTGGACCGGCACCATGCCGAACGGTGACAAGGTCGACTCCAGCTCCACCTTCATGTCGATCCGGTCCTTCTACAAGAACGACCCGGCCTGGTCCAAGGTCGAGGCGTATCTGAAGGGCGGGGCGGTCCCGAGCTTCACGTACCACCGGTTCTGGGCCCAGGCCGACATCGCGCTCGCGATGGGGTCTTACGCCGATCTCTTCGAATAGCGGATAGCGGACCGGCACGCCGAGCGGGGCTCCACGGGGAGCCCCGCTCTCGCCGCTCTCAGACCGGTACGGGGATCTCGCGCTCGGCCAGGGCCGCCTCCAGCCGCCGGATGTGGCGGTGCTGGAGCCGCGCGGTGCGCTGAAGCCGCAGGACGACCCGCAGGAACTGGTCCATGTCGGCGGCCCGGGTGAGGATGTCGTCGGGCACCCGCTCGTCGGCCGGGCACTCCCGCTCGTCCGTCGGGCAATCCCGCTCGTCCGTCGGGCAATCCCGCTCGTCCTCGGCGAGCACGGCCTGCGCCCAGGCCCGGGTGACCGGCTTGAACATCCCGGGGTGGCCCGCCACGATCCTGGCCCGGACCGCCAGGTCGTTCTCGGCCGCCTCCACATGCAGCCCGTCGTCCTTGTTGCGCGCCCCGAACAGCGCCTCGTGGATGTGGTGGGCCGTGAAGCCGTGTTCGGCGCACGCGATCCAGAAGTCCCAGTCCTCGCCCGCGCGCATGTCCTCGGCATAGCCGCCCACGGTCTGCCACACCTCGCGGCGGTAGAGCGAGCAGTAGAACATGATCAGCCGCCGGAGCAGCAGGTCCCGGTCGTAGGCCGGGAGCGCCAGCACCTGTGCGGGGAGGCCGTCGTCGGTGAAGACGGACACATCGGTGGAGACGATGGCGATGTCCGGGCGCCGCTCCAGCACCGCCACCGTCTGCTCCAGCATGGTGGGGGCGAGCACGTCGTCGGCGTCCAGCGGCAGGACATAGCGGCCGGTGGTGGCCGCGATGCCCGCGTTGCGGGCGGCCGAGACCCCGGCGTTGGCCTGCTCCAGCAGCCGGATGCGCCGCTCGGGGTGGTCGGCGATCAGCGACCGGGCCACCGCCGCGGTGTCGTCGCGGCTGCCGTCGTCGACCACGACCAGCTCCCAGTCCGCGTAGGTCTGCGCCAGCACGCTCGCCACGGCCTGCGGCAGATAGCGGGCGTAGTCGTGGCAGGGGATGACCACCGAGACCACGGGAGGCCCGCCGCGTTCTCCGGGCGGCGCGGCCGCGGCCCCCGGGAGGGTGCCGGCCTCCCGGGGGCCGCGTTCCGGGCCGGGCGGTGCCGAGGTCATCGGAGACCGGCGCCGAACGCGCCGCGGTGGTCCATCCTGGACTTCGACGGCTTGGCGGAGACCGCGATGTTGGCGCACTCCGAGCCCATCTCGCCGCCGCCGACAGGGGCGAGGATGGTCACGTTGGCCGCGGCGCCGACGCTGGTGTCGCAGTCGTTCTGCTGCACCACGCCGTGCGGGTCGCCGAAGATCTCCGCGAAGTTGAGGCAGTCGGACTGGGCCGACGGCCCCGAGATGCTCACCCCGCTCGAGGAGTCGCAGTCGTTGGTCTGTTGGGTGGGGGTGTCCCAGGCGAGTGCGCCGGCGGCGGACCCGCCGAAGACCACCGCGCCGGCCGCCGCCGTCACCAGGGCTGCCGTCTTGCCGATATTCATGTGATTCTCCTGATCTCCTTCTCCGCAGAGGCCTGCGGACAGCCCGCTAACGACGCCGGGCGTCATGGGCTTCGTGCCCGGCGGCGGCTTCACCTGTCCGGCCCAGCGCGCCATCGCCCAGGTGGCGGGGGTGCACCACCTCCACCCCGGGCAGCGCCCAGCACTCGATGCCCATGTCCCGGGCCAGCGCGGCCAGCCCCTCGGTCTCGATGAGCCGCCGATAGGGAACGGCCGGGAACACCAGGCCGTCGCGGTGCAGATCCGCGTGGACCAGCAGGGCCGTACCGCCGACCGCGTCGACTCGGACCCTCTCCTGCGCGCGCAGCTCGTCGAGATAGCTCCGGCCGAACCCCTTGGGCGGCTGAAGGACCCCGTCCCGGACCCATCGGTCCCAGTCCAGGTCCGCCGCGTTCGGGTGCAGTACGAAGGTGTTGAGGTCGAAGCTGGGGCCGGCGGGCTCGGTGACGCAGTGCGGGACGACGATCTCCCCGCGCACGGCGAGCAGCCGCTGGACGAGGTCGGGCGGGTAGTCGGCCACATCCACGTCGAGCCACAGCACCCACTCCTCGTCGCCCAGCGCGCGCGACAGGAGGTGGTTACGGGCCATGGCCAGCACCGACCGCCGCCGCCGCTGGACGGTCCGCGCCCAGCGCGGCCCGGCCGTCCGGAGGCCGAAGTGGCGCCGTACGAGGGTGACCCGCCGGAACTCCGCCTCCAGCGCGGGCAGGACGCCCTGGAGGGCCTGCCAGGTCCCGTCGCGGCTGTCGCCCTCCAGCAGGCCGAGGGAGAGCGCGTCACGGGGGTAGGCGAGGGCGCGCAGCCGGTCGAGGTAGCGGGGCAGGAAGGCGATGGCGTCCTTGACGGGGGTGAGGACGAGGAGCGGGGGATGCCCGTCCGCGTCCGGGCGTACGCCCACGGGGGCGGGCCGCCGGGTGTGCGGGACCCGGGCCGACGGGCCGGCGGTGTTGTCGGCGGCGGTGTCCGCGGCGTTGTGCGCGGGGGCCTCCGCGGGGGCTTCCGCGGGGGCTTCCGCTTCCAGGACGTCCGCCGGGGCGACGGGCAGCCGGGCCGCCATCGCGTGGACCTGGTCCGCGTAGGCGTCGCCGGACGGCCACACCTGGGTCGCGGCGTCGAAGAGGCTCGTGAAGTGCGGCTCGTCGAAGGTGTTGGCCCCGTGGAACACATAGGTGTAGAGCTCGGGCGCGTCCAGGGACACCGTCCGCCCGCCGCGCACCACGGCCTCCGCGACCGGTGAGTCCTCGCCGCGCCGCTGTTCCGGATAGCGGGGGAGCGCGTCCTTCGCGCAGAGCATGGAGCCCTCCCACACCCGCACCCCGGAGATGGCCAGCTTGCGGCGCGCTGGCCACCACAGCCGCTCCCGGGCCAGGAAGCACGCCGTGGCGTCCAGCGCGAGGACCGCCGCGAGCTGCACCTCGAGCCGCTCCGGGTCGTACAGGTCGTCGTCGTCCCACTGGCACACATACGGCCCGGCGGCCAGGTCCACCGCGATGTTGCGCAGCTCGCCCAGCGTCCGCCCCTCGGGCGGCAGCCGGTGCAGACGGATCCTCGGGTCGGCGAGTTCGCGTACGTGGTCCTCGAGGGCGCCGTCCGCGCCGTCGTCCACCACGACCAGCTCCGCGCGGGTGTAGGTCTGGGCGAGGAAGCACCGGATCGCCCGCTCGGCCAGCGGCAGCCGGCCCTTGGTCACCATCAGACAGGACACCGTCGGCGCGGGCGACCCCGAGGCCCACCGCCTGCGCTGTGCGTCGAGGTCGACCACGCCCTGGGCGCAGGGCTGTAGATCCTGGCTCGTCCAGAACCTGACCTGACGCCCCGTCGAGGCCCCCGGAGCGCCGGGGGTCTCCCGGATCCAGCTGCCCGCCCAGTGGTGCACCGCATGCGCCAGGTCCCGGTCGGTCTCGCGCTGCCCGAACAGCTCCGCGGCGGCCGGGCTCAGCTTGGGATACAGGGTGTCGGCCCCCAGGATGGCGGGGGAGCAGCCCTCGGGCGCGCTGTCGACGGCGCGCGTGAGGAAGAACGGGCCTGTCGCGTCCAGCGTGCCGGGCCTGGTGTGGGCGCCCACCAGCCGCCGGTGCACATGCGGCCAGAACGGATGGCCGGGCCGGGAGGCCATGAACGCGTTGCAGACGATGCGCCGCATTCCGCCGCGGCGGCTCAACGGCAGGTGGACATGGGCCTCCGGCTCCAGGCCGAGCACCAGCTCCTGCCCGGCGAAGAGCTCGGTCATCGGGCGCAGGCACTCGAAGTCCATGTCGACGTACAGCCCGCCGAAGTGGTCGAGGAGGAAGTAGCGGATGGCGTCGGCCCGTTTGATCGGTTCGCGATAGCCGTCGTAGACGGGGAGAAACCACGCGTAGTGCTCTTCGAGGAACGCGCGGTTGTCCGTGTCCGTCCACAGCCGGTACTCCCAGTCGGGGTGGTGCCGCCGCCAGGTCTCGGACCACTCCCGCCACTCGGGCGGTACGTCGGTGTTCTTCCAGGTCTGGTGGATAAGATGTGGAATTCCTGGCTTCTCGGACATTCGCGCAGTATGTCCCGACGGTGTGCCGGCCAGGCGGAGGGCGGCGGCGGAAATTCACCCGCCCGGTCCGGCGCGCGCGCCGGACCGGGCGGCAAAGCCCCTGCTGGCGGCCGTCGGCCGCGGTCAGCCGAGCGAGGACAACGGCACCGAGAACAGCACCCGTTCGGGGACCACCCGGTCCTGCCACCCGCTGGACGTCGGATCCTGCCAGTTTCCCTTGGAGTCGGCGGCCCACTCGGTGACCGACCACACGGTCTTGGTGCTCCACCACAGCGACATGGACTCGGAGTGCTTGGCCCAGCAGGCGCTGGCCAGGTCGGTGCCCGAACAGCTCGTCGCGGACGCCTCGGCGGTGTCCTGGCGCCACAGGATGCCGTGCTGGCCGGGGCCGCCCCGGGCGCTGGGCACGTACCAGCGCTTGCCGCCCGCGTCGTCCTGGTAGGACAGCACACCCTGCACACCCACGGCCTTGGTCTCGTACGCGTCGGCGGCCTTGGCCTTCCCGGAGCCGTCCACGGCCAGCGGCATGGCGCCGCCCGGCGCGGCGAGGTCGTACCGGAACAGCCGCGCGGGCTGGGTGCCGCCCGAGGAGAACCACTCGTTCGCCACCAGGCGGTCGGGGGTGGCGGAGCGGTCCAGCGAGATGGACGCGAAGCAGGGGATGCCGTCGTCGTTGGCCGAGGAGCACTTCCCGCTCAGGCCGTACGAGCCGATGGCGGGCATCAGGTACTGGTAGCCGTGGGCCGAGTAGCCGCCGCTCACCTTGCCGATGGCGGTGGAGTTCACCGTCGCCTGGAGGATGTGTTTCATCGAGAACACGTACAGGGCGTTCTGGCTGGCGTCGCCGTTGGACGCGGTGACGATGAGCTTGTCGCCGTACCAGACCATGCCGCCCAGGTGCGAGCCCAGCTTGGCGAAGTTGGTGCCGCCCTCGGTGGGCACGGTCAGCAGGACCCAGCGGTACTTGAAGGCGCCGGGCGTGTTCGCGTCGATGAAGGCGACCCGGGCCAGGCCCCGGTCGGCCGCCGGTTCCGCGCCCGGGTACTCGTCGTAGAGGTGGTCGTTGTGCGTCCAGCCGGAGAGGATGACCTTGTTCTCCCCCCAGGCGCCGTCGTCGTCCGCGTCCCCGGAGGAGGTGACCGACTGCGGCAGCCAGCTCTGCGTCAGCGCGTCACCGGTGGTGAAGCAGTACGCCGCGGTGGCCTTCGGCTTCACCGGCAGCGCGGCCTGCTCCGAGGCGCGGCAGGCCGGGCTGGAGGTGGGGGTGGGCATGGTGTGGTTGGCGCTCCCCAGCACGGTGTCCACGCCCACGTTGGGCAGCAGCCGGTCGAGTTCGGCGATCGTGGTGTCGGCCACCGTGCGCTGGGTGAGCGCGAGCTTCGATAACTCCGCCGAGGTGGTTAATGGTGTGAGCGCGCCGGGGTTGTCGGCCACGGCGGCCTGGGATGTGGCGTTGGTGAACAGCAGCGCGCCGGCCCCGAGCACCGCGGCCACCGCCGTGCTGATCCATGGCGCCCGGCGGCGCAGCGCGCCGTGCCGGGCCTTGTCCGTTCTCCGCATGGGAGCCTCCCGTTGTCATGTCCCGGGCACCATACGGGGGTTGGGGAGCGGGCCGAGGGCTTTCGGGGACAACGAGGGACGACGAGGGAGACCGGGGGAGAGCGGCGGCGCCTCACGCGCGCACGCGCGACGCGCCCGGATACACCTCGGCCACGTTGTCCTCGGGCTTCGGCCGGTGCTTCGCACAGGGGCCCGCCGCGAAGGCGCGCAGCAGGTTCTCGGTGGTGCGCCGGACGAACGCGCCGGTCCGCGCGTCCATGCCGTGGTTGCGCCCGGCCTCGCGGGTCCCCGCCATCAGGCCCTCGACCCACCGCATCGTCCCGGTGGCGAACACACCCGCCTTGCTCGGGACGGTGTAGTAGGCGGAGTCCGCGTGGCTGTGCCGGCCGTTGCACACCAGGGGGGAGTGGGCCACGATCTCCAGCGGCTCCGGGGTGGGCTCGCCGGGGGTCACCCGGTCGTACTCCACCCCGACCAGATGCGCGAAGGAGTCGCCGCGCCGCACCCCCGTGCCGGCGTACACCCAGTGGCCGGGGTTGTGCACGACATACGGGGCGTCGGTCGGGTAGCCCTCGTAGAAGACGCCGGTCAGGGACGACTCGGGGTCGGGGGCGGGCTGCTGCCGGAAGTCGGTGGTGACCAGGTCGCGGCGGTTCGCGAGATACGGGTCGTCGTGGTAGGCGCTCTTGTAGCAGACCACCGTGCGGTCCGCGCCGCCCGGGCCGCGCTCCAGCCTGATCCGGCGGTAGCAGGTGTTGGCGCCGAGAAAGGCCACATTGGTCCCGGCGTCGCGGGCGCGGGTGACATAGCGGCGCTGCTGCGGCGTCCAGTACTCGTCGTGGCCGAGCGAGAGCACCGCCGCGGCGCCGTGCAGCACCTTCGGATCGCGGTGTACGTCCACCCCCGTGGTGTAGGCCAGCGGTATGCCGAGCCGCTCCGCGAGCACCACCAGCGCCCGCTCGTAGACCAGGAACTTCACCGCGCCGTTGCCGTCGTACGGCCGGTCGAAGCCGACGGCCAGCGAGCGCGTCCCGTACGCCCCGTCCTGGCCCTGGTAGAGGCTGAAGCCGCCCCAGGTGTTGTACGCCTGCCAGGTGGCCACCGCGTGCATCAACAGCGTCCGGCCCGCGGCCGCTTCGGAGCGGACGATCAGCGGGACGTAGCGCTGGTGGCCGCCTTCCGCGTCCAGCCGCAGCAGATACGCGCCCTCCGGCCAGTTCTCGGTGCCGACCCGGACCGTGCGCTGCCAGTCCGCCTGGACCGTACGGGTCTTGTCGATCAGCACGGGGGGCTTCTGCCGGTGGCCGGGCACCCGGCCCGAGCGCCAGATCAGCCGCGCCTGTGCCCCGCCGTACCAGCCCACCCGGTACGCCGAGACGCGGAAGCCGGGCGAGGTGGTCGACACATACAGCCCGAACTCCTCCCCGGGTACCACGCTCACCTTGTCGGCATAGCCCTCCACGGCCTCCTGAGGGCCGACCGAGCGGATCCGCCAGTCGGCGTTGCCCCGCTTGGACCGCTCGGCGTCCACGGCCCGCATGGCCTCGGAGGGGCGGGCGGCGCGGTCGGGCTCCCCATGGCTCGCCGAGTCGCACCCGGCCACCGCCACTCCGGCGGCGGCCCCGACCGCCCCGAGGAAGCGCCGGCGCCCGAGGGCGGGCTGGTCGCTGTCCTGCGGCCGCACGTCCCCATGGGTCGAGACGTCGCCGTGTTCCGCCTGGTCGTCCATCGCACCCGTCCCGGCCGCTGTGCTCCTGCGGCCATCCTGGGCCGGGCCCGGGGGCCGGGCGACCGGAGGGCGCCCGAACCGGCGATCGCCCGTCTGAGACGGCCGGGGTGCGAAGGGGCGGCGGCGGTCGCAGCGTGGACATATGACCGAGAGCGAGAGCCCGCGCGTCCACCTGCCGCCGATCGTGGTGCTCGGGGTGCAGCCGAACAACCCTCCGTTCCGCCTGGTCGAGGTCGCCGGGGAGGTGATCGGCAAGGCGCACTCGGTCCTGGACGTGATCGAGATCGCTCGCACGATCGGCATGGAGGACGCCGACCTCGACGACCCGGACGTCGTCCGCTGGGTGGGCGGCGACAAGTTCACCTGGACGCCGTGGTGGCCGCCCCGGCGGGCGGGGCGCGGACACCACAGGGAGCACCACAGGGGACACCACTGGGGGAGGGCCGGAGGGCACACCGACCCCGACCACGACACCGGCCCGCCCGCCTCCTGACGGCGACCGCTTGACCTTCGAGCCGGGTCGAAGGTCTACCGTCGCGGGTATGCGCACCGTACGGATCTCCCAGCCGCGCTTCCACGAGCGCGGGGGCCCGGTGCCGTCCGTCGTCCCTCTTCACCGGAAAGCCCCCTCGCCGTGCTCGTCGCCCGCTCCATCGCCCTGTTCGTCGTCGCCGCCCTGTTCGAGATCGGAGGCGCCTGGCTGATCTGGCAGGGCGTACGAGAGCACCGCGGATGGCTCTGGATCGGGGCGGGCGTCCTGGCCCTGGGCGCCTACGGCTTCGCCGCGACCTTCCAGCCCGACGCCGACTTCGGGCGCATCCTGGCCGCCTACGGAGGAATCTTCGTCGCCGGGTCGATCGCCTGGGGCATGGTCGCCGACGGCTACCGGCCCGACCGCTTCGACATCATCGGCGCGCTGGTCTGCCTCGCCGGGATGGCGGTCATCATGTACGCCCCGCGCGGCCACTGACCCGCCTCACCGGTCGGTCCGGCCCGTCGTACGAGGGCGGTGGCGGTCACCGGGGGATGTCGACCAGGACCCGCCCGCGCCCGCCCGCGTCGACGCGCTCGTGGGCCTCGGCGATGTCGGCGAGCGGGTAGCGGTCGCCGACATCGACGGTGAGCGCGCCGACGGCGGCCGCGGCCGTCAGATCGCGGGCGGCGTGCCGCTTGGCCTCGGCGGGGAAGTCGTCGCTGCCCATCAGCCGCAGGGTGACGTTGTTGAACAGCAGCGTCCAGAAGGGGATCTCGGTGCGGTCGGCGCCCGTGGCGTACGCGGCGATGACCGCGCCGCCCGCGGCGACGGCGTTGTCCAGGTCGGCGTTGTCGGACAGGGAGACCTCGACGATCCGGTCCACGCCGCCGGGGACGTACGAGCGGATCTCGGCGGCGGGGTCGGCGCCGTCCAGGGCGACGGCGTGGGAGACGACGGCCGGATCGACGCGGTTCAGATCGGCGCCGCGGCGGACGGTGCCGATGACGGTGGCCCCCGCCCAGCGGGCGAGCTGCGCGGCCGGCGAGCCGACCCCGCCGAGGACGCCGTTGACCAGCACGACCTTGCCGTCGACCGGGCCGTCCGCGAACACGGTGCGGTGCGCGGTGATGCCGGGGATGCCGAGGCTCGCCCCGAGGTCGTCGCCCAGGTGGCCGGGGAGCGGGACGGCGTGATCGGCGGGCACGACGGTGTACTGGGCGGCGGTGCCGAAGGGCCGGTAGGACTGGGCGCCGTACACCCACACGCGCTGCCCGGCACGGCGGACGTCGACACCCTCGCCGACCGCGTCGACGACCCCGGCGGCGTCGCTGTGCGGGATCACCCGCGGAAAGGGCATCGCCGAGCCGGTCCAGCCGCGCCGCTTCTTGGTGTCGCCGGGGTTGACCCCCGAGACGGTGACCCGGACCCGGACCTCGCCGGGGCCGGGGACCGGGTCGGGCGCCTCGCCGACGCGCAGCACCTCGGCGGCCGGACCTTGTTCGTCGTACCAGGACGCAAGCATGGGGATCTCCGTCGCGTGTCGGCTCGCGGATGCTTCGAGCCTACGAGGGGGCGCGCCCGCCGCGCGTGTCGGGTCGCGCGGTGCGCACAGGTGCCCGAAGCGTCGGACTTATGATCCAACGCGTGGACATCCCCGACAGACTCATCTCCCTCCAGCAGAACGCGGACGCCGAGCGGGCCAAGCTCTCCGGGCTCATCGGCGACGAGTGGGAGGCGCAGTGGAAGCACTGGTACGAGGCCGCCGTCGAGAGCCAGGCGGCGCTCACCGCGCATGCCCAGGAGACGGACACGCCGCGCGGGAAGCTCGAGGCCGCGGTGAAGAAGGCCGTACGACATCCGGACCCGGGTGACTGACCATCCGCACCCGCATGGCGAAGGGCCTGACCTGCGCGCGCAGGTCAGGCCCCCCACCGTTGCCCCTTCCCATGGCAGCAAAGGCGCTAGGCGTCGCGCCCGCGCAGCAGCAGGCCGCCGGCCAGGAGCGCCGCGGCGGCCCACCCGGCGGTCACGCCGAGACCGGCCCAGGGGCCGATGGGCAGGCTATGGAGGTCGGTGGTGGCCTGGATGGCGAGCCCGGCGCTCATCGGCCCGATCTGCTGGAGCAGGCGCTGCCAGCGCGGATCGCCGATCATCTGGGAGAGGACGGGGACCAGGTAAAGCAGGCCGAGGACGATCCCGATACTGGTCGCGGAGTCCCGCACCGCGGTGGCGACGCCGAGGCTGAGCAGGGCGATCAGGGCCAGGTAGAGGACCGACCCGAGGGCCGCGCGGAGCGTGGGCCCGTCGGCCAGGGACAGGGCCGGGTGGCCGCGGGCAGTCGTGAAGGCATGGCCGGGCAGGAGGAGCCGCCCGGCCACCAGCGACCCGAGCACCGCGATGGTCCCGGCCGCGGCCACGACCCCGGCGAGGGTGACGGCTTTGGCCGCGAGGACGGTGGCCCGGCGCGGCATCACCGCCAGGGTGGTGCGGATCATGCCCGTGCTGTACTCGCCCGCGATGACCAGGACGCCCAGGATGACGACCAGCGCCTGGCCCAGCTGAACGCCGATGAGGCTGAGCTTGGTCATGTCGCCGCCGCAGCCGGTTGACGTGCATCTCACCATCGAGGTCGCCCCAGCGCTCAGGGCCACGGTCGCCACGACGGTACCGAGCAGCAGCCAGAGGGGGCTGGCGACGGTCCGTATCTTCGTCCATTCCGCGTGCAGGGCCGGTCTCATGCGTCCCTCCTGCGGAGAAGGAGGGCGGCCGCGGCCAGGCTTGCCACCGCGTAGCCGGCCAGGACGGCGAACCCGGCCCACGGTGCCAGCGGGTAATAGCCGTAGTACGGCGTGTAGTTGCTGGTGACCTGGTGATACGGCACAAGAGTCTGCTGGACGGCGAAGGCCGCGCCCGGGGTCACCTGGGCCAGCACGTTCGACACGCTCGCGGGCATGAACGGGATGGCGATCAGGGTGTGGGGCAGCACGATGGCCACGACGACGGTGGTGACCGCGCCGGCACTGTGCCGGGAAACGGTGCCGATGCAGAGGGCCAGGATCGAGGCGGTCGCGAGCAGCGCCGCGATCCCGAGCTCCACCCGCAGTTCGGTCGAAGACGCCACCGGGAAGATGTACACGCCGTTGGCCCGGGCGAGCCGCTCGCCGAGCGGAACCGCGACGGCCGCCCCCGCGAACCCGGCGGCGAAGGTGACGCCCCCCAGCACCAGTGCCTTGGCCACCAGCACCCGGCTCCGTCCCGGGCCGGCGGCCAGGGTGACGTGGATCAGGTTCTTCCGGTATTCCGTGGTGATGAACAGCGCCCCCACGACGATCACCACGATCAGCGCGGCGAACGTGCCGGTGAGGATTTCTCCGAGGGTGCCGCCGGTCGGCAGAGTGTCGCGAACGGCGGGCGCTATGTCGCCGGCGCCGGTCACGGTGAAGCTGCCGTCGGATCCCGCTCCCGTGAACGAACCCGACGTGTTGCGCGGGTAGCCGGAGAAGCTGGGGGATTCGGCTCCCACCTGGCCGCCTGTCCAGTTGCCACCGGCCCCGGCCCAGCGCCCCCGGATACGGAGATCCCCGAAGACGGCCGTGGACACACTGCCGCGGGTGCCCATGCCGTCCACGGAAGGCGGGGACGCGACGAACAGCCCGCCCTGCGCGGTCGGTCCGAGCCCGCGCACACGCACGGTGCCCACCTTGGTCCAGCGTGTGCCGTCGGCGGAGGCATAGCCGGTGATCACCTCGCCCGAGCGGTCCAGCCGCAGCCGGCGGACGGACGCGGCGGAGACCGGGCCGGGGAGGCCGGCCGTGTCGTTGACGTAGTTGTCCTGCATCCGTACGCCGTGGCTGCCGGTCACCATGATCGCCGCGTAGGGCGATCCCTGACGGGTGCTCTCCTTGATGATGATCCCGGCCTTCGCCCACGGCACGGTGCCGGGCCGCAGGTCACCGGGGCGCTCGGGGATGCTGCTCCTGAGCGCGGAAACGGAGACGGTGATGCTGCCGTTTCCCGTCAGTGGCTGGTGCACGAAGTAGAAGCTGTCGGTCACCGGCTCACCGCCAGGTCCGACCGGCACGGGCGGTGAGCCCTTCTGATCGCTGCTGACCCCGACGAGCAGGGCGAACAGCACCGGCATCAGCGCCGCCACCACCACGCCGATCACCCAGCCGCGGACAGTCCGGAACTTGGTCCACTCCGCGTGCACCACGTGAGCGAGGGTGGCGGTCACCGCGAGACCTCCGTGGGTGTCGCGGCGTGGAACTCGACCGCCTCGTGGGTGAGTTCCAGGTAGACGTCCTCAAGGGTGGCGCGGTGTGCCGACACCTCGGAGAACGGCACCGCGCTGTCGTTGAGCAGCGTCACGATCCGGTCCGCGGGCAGGCCGGAGACGGCGATGGTGTCGCGGCCGGTGGCCGCCACGGTCGCGCCGGCACGCTCGAGCACCCTCATCGCGTGTGTCCTGGCCGTGGTCCGCAGGGCCACCCGGTTTCCGGAGGCGGCGGCGATCAGCTCGGCCACGCCGGCGTCGGCGATGGCCTTGCCGCGCCCGACCACGACGAGACGGTCGGCCGTGTCCTGCATCTCGCTCATCAGGTGGCTGGAGACCAGCACGGCGCGGCCCTGAGCGGCCAGCGACCGCAGGAAGCCGCGCATCCAGATGATGCCGTCCGGGTCCATGCCGTTGAACGGCTCGTCGAGCATGATGATCGGCGGGTCGCCCAGCAGGGCCGCGGCGATCCCGAGCCGCTGCCGCATGCCGAGCGAGTAGCCGCCGGCCTTGCGCCGGGCCGCCGGGGCGAGGCCGACCTGCTCGATCACCTGGTCCACCCGCCGCGCGGCCAGGCCCTGCGAATGCGCCAGCCACAACAGGTGGTTGCGCCCGCTGCGGCCGGGGTGCGGTGCCGCCGCGTCCAGCAGCGAGCCGACATGGTTCAGCGGGTGCCGAAGACCGCGGTACGGCTTCCCCTCGATGAGCGCGGTGCCCTCGTCGACCGCGTCCAGGCCGAGGATCACCCGCATGGTGGTGGACTTCCCGGCCCCGTTCGGCCCCACGAAGCCGGTCACCAGCCCCGGGCGGACGGTGAAGGACATGCCGTCGAGGGCCAGGGTCGCCCCATACCGCTTGCGCAGTCCGGCGACGACGATCCCTGGGGCGCTCACCGCGGCGAGCTCACGGTTCGAAATGGACTCATGCCGACGGTTGTACGCGGCACCCGGTTCCGGCCCGGTCGCAGCGGCTGCGACCCGGCTGCGACCTGGGATCTGGCATCGTCGGGGCATGGCACCTCGACCCGGCGGCCGGTCCGGCCGCCCTGTCCGCCCTGTCCGCCCCGCCCGCGCAGCGACCTGCGGTGAGCGGGGGTGAGGGTCCTCGTCGTCGAGGACTTCGAGGTCCTCGCCCGCTCCCTCGGAACCGGACTGCGCCGCGAGGGCATGGCCGTCGACGTCGTCCTGGACGGAACCGCCGCCCTCGACCGCCTGGCCGCCACCCGCTACGAGGTGGTGATCCTCGACCGCGACCTGCCCGGCGTCCACGGGGACGAGATCTGCCGACAACTCGCCCACGGCCGCTGCGAGACCCGCGTACTGATGCTCACCGCCTCCGACACGATCGAGGACCGTGTCGACGGGCTCAGCCTCGGCGCCGACGACTACCTGCCCAAGCCGTTCGCGTTCGCCGAACTGGTCGCCCGCGTCCGCGCGCTGGCCCGCCGCGCCACCCCGCCGCTACCGCCCACCCTGGCCTGCGGGGACATCACCCTCGACCCGGCCCGCCGCACCGCGTTCCGGGCCGGCCGGCGCCTTGAGCTGAGCCCCAAGGAGTTCGCCCTCCTCGAATGCCTGCTCGCCGCACCCGGCCTGGTCATCTCCGCCGAGGAGTTGCTCGAACGCGTCTGGGACGAGGCCGCCGACCCCTTCAGCAGCGCCGTCAAGCACACCATGCACCGGCTGCGGGCCAAGCTCGGCGGCCCGCCCGTGATCGAGACCATCCGCGAAGGCGGCTACCGGATCGGATCGTCATGACCTCCCCCCAGCAGCCCGCCAGAAGGTCCTTGCAGACGCGGCTCGCGCTCGCCTACGCGGCAGGCATCTACGCCGCCGGGGTCTTCGTGCTCGTATGCGTCGCCGTCCCGCTCGCCGGCGCCCAGTCGACCAAGCCCAAAGGCCGGCCGTCATCGGGCGCGATCACCGGAACCGGCAACGGGATCAGCCTGCCCCAACTCCTCACGGGATCCGCCGTCGCGCTGGTCGTTCTGATACCCGTCGCCCTGGCTCTCGGCTGGTTCGTCGCCGGCCGGTTCCTGCACCCGCTGCGGTCCATCACCGCGACCGCCAAAATCATCTCCGCCGGCGACCTCCACCGGCGCCTCGACCTCGGCGAGCCCACGGACGAGCTGACCGAGCTCGGCCACACCCTCGACGACCTGTTCGCCCGCCTGCAAGCCTCCTTCGACGCCCAACGCCACTTCGTCGCCAACGCCTCCCATGAGCTGCGAACCCCCCTCGCCGGCCTGCGCACCCTCCTCGAAGTCGCCCTCGCAGACCCCCACGCCGACGCCGACACGCTGCGCTCGGCCTGCCAGGAAGCCCTCGCCCTCGGCGGACACCAGGAACGGCTCGTCAAGGCACTGCTCGCCCTCGCCACCAGCGAGCGCGGAATCTCCCGCCGGGACACCCTCGACCTCGCCCACATCGTCGAAGGAGTGCTCGCCTCCCGCCGCGACCAGGCCACCGAGAGAGGCATCGACGTCGCCGAACACCTGACGCCCGCGGTGACGGCCGGGGACCCGAGACTGATCGAAAGCCTCGTCGCCAACCTCGTCGACAACGCCATCCGCCACAACCACCCGGACGGGTACGTAGAGATCACCACCGAGACCTCCGGCACGCGGGCGACCCTGACGATCACCAACAGCGGGCCGGCCATCCCCGACAGCCAGGTCCAGCGCCTCTTCCAACCCTTCCAGAAGCTGGCGCCCGATCGTCACGGCCGCGGCGACGGCTACGGTCTCGGCCTCGCCATCGTCAACGCCGTCACCCAGGCTCACCACGCCACCCTCACCACCAGCGCACGCCCGGAAGGAGGCCTGTCCATCGCTGTACGGTTCGAGCGCACCGCTCTTTGGACATGACAAGGGGCTGACCTGTTTTCCCAGGTCAGCCCCTTGATTATTCAGGGTGAGTAACGGGACTCGAACCCGCGACATCCTGGACCACAACCAGGTGCTCTACCAGCTGAGCTATACCCACCATGACCGGCGCTTTCCGTTCCGCACCGGCCGAGAAAAAGTGTACAGGGTCCGCGGGGGTGCTCGCTCCCGGCTTTTCGGGCCGGGAGCGAGGCGTCACGGCCGGCGGGCGGGAAGGACGTGCTTCGCCGCGATCGACTTGGCCGTGTCGGAGTCCGGGCCGGGCTGCGGGACGAAGACCGCCTCCCGGTAGTAGCGCAGCTCCGCGATGCTCTCGTGGATGTCCGCGAGGGCGCGGTGGTTGCCGTTCTTCTTCGGGCTGTTGAAGTAGGCCCGCGGGTACCAGCGGCGGGCCAGCTCCTTGATCGACGAGACGTCGACGATCCGGTAGTGGAGGTAGCTCTCGAGCTCGGGCATGTCCCGGAGCAGGAAGCCGCGGTCGGTGCCGACCGAGTTCCCGCACAGGGGCGCCTTGCCGGGCTCCGGGACGTGCTCGCGGATGTACGCCAGGACCTGCCGCTGGGCGTCCTCCAGCGTGGTCCCGCCGTCCAGCTCCGCGAGCAGTCCGGAGGCCGTGTGCATGTCGCGCACCACCTCGGGCATGGTGGTCAGCGCTTCGGCCGGCGGCCGGACAACGATGTCCACTCCTTCGCCCAGGATGTTCAGCTCGGAGTCGGTGACCAGCGCGGCCACCTCGATAAGCGCGTCGTCCGACAGCGAGAGCCCCGTCATCTCGCAGTCGATCCACACCATGCGATCGTTCATACGTCTCACCCTACGGGGCGCTCCCGCTGGCCGGGCAGGGTCGGGCGGCCCGGCACACGCCCGGTGGCCTGCTCGGGCAGGCGCGGGACGTAGGCATCGGATTCCGGCTTGCCGGGGTCCCCGCCGCCGTGCGGGTGCGGGGCGTGATGGGGGTGGGCCGGGTGCCCGAGGGGCGCGCCGGGGCGCCGTAGCGGCATGGAGTGCTCTCCGGGCCGCTGCTCGCCAAGCTCGGCCCTCTCCAGCCGGTCGGCCCGCTCCAGGCGCTCCGGGCGGTCCGCACGGTCGGGGCCGCCGCCCTGGGGCCTGCGGGCGCGGTACGCGGCCCGGTAGGCGGCCGGGGAGGACCCCAGCTGCCGCCGGAAGTGTCCGCGCAGCGCGACCGGGGAGCGGAAGCCGCAGCGCCCGGCGACCTCGTCGACGGAGTAGTCGGAGGTCTCCAGGAGACGCTGGGCCTGGAGCACCCGCTGGGTGATCAGCCACTGGAGTGGAGCGCTCCCAGTGAGGGAGCGGAACCGGCGGTCGAAGGTGCGCCGGCTCATATAGGCGCGGGCGGCCAGGGCCTCGACGTCGAACTGCTCGTGCAGATGCTCGAGCGCCCACGCCACGACCTCGGCGAGCGGATCCGCGCCGATCTCCTCTGGTAAAGACCTGTCCAGATATCGCTCCTGCCCCCCGCTGCGGCGCGGCGGCACGACCAGGCGGCGGGCCAGCGCGCCCGCGGCGTCCGCTCCGTGGTCGGTGCGCACGATGTGCAGGCACAGGTCTATGCCCGCGGCCGTGCCCGCCGAGGTCAGGATGTCGCCGTCGTCCACGAACAGCTCGCGCGGGTCGACGTGGACGGACGGATAGCGCTTGGCGAGCGTCGGCGCGTACATCCAGTGGGTGGTCGCCGGGCGGCCGTCCAGCAGCCCCGCGGCGGCGAGTACGAAGGCCCCGGTGCAGAGGCCCACGATGCGCGCGCCCTCCTCGTGCGCGCGGCGCAGCGCGTCGAGCGCGGCGGTCGGTGGCGGCTGCGTGATCGACCGCCAGGCCGGTACGACGACGGTGCCGGCCCGGGACAGCGCCTCCAGGCCGTATGGTGCGGTCAGTTCCAGTCCGCCGGTCGTTCGCAGTGGCACATCTTCGCCCGCGCACACCAGCAATCGATACCGCGGGACTCCGGCGTCCTGGCGGTCGATGCCGAAGACGGAGAGCGGGATGGAGCTTTCGAAGATAGGGCCGCCGCTGAAGAGCAGCACCGCGACTATTTCTCGTCGCCGGCGTCCGGAGAGCTTGCGCGAGGTCTCCGGTACGGTCGTGGAGTCCTGGCTCATCGAACTAAGCCCCCCTCGGTGGTCGCGTCCTCTCGGTCCTGCACGTTTCCCCTCGGTCCTGAACGGTTCCCCCGCCGGTCATGGCCAAGATCGAATCTACTGTGTCGCGTGTGGTCGCCGTGACCAGTTCACCACCCGCCACTATGTCGACATGACAACTTGGCGGGAAGCATTCGATCACGAAGCGTTGCACTCGTGGGCCTCCCTGTGAAGTACGCCTAGCCTTCGTCCCCACTTCGCGTAGGGGGTACGGCCCGCTCATACCCCTTTCCGCGCTGGTCGGAGGGGGTTGGGCCCGGCGTTTGCCAAGGAAAGAACTTTCACGGGAAGTTGGCTGAAAAGGAGTGGGCGCAGACGTACGGAAGGGTCCTCCGCCGGGCGTACGACCCGCACGGTGACTCTCACCACTGTGTACCCGGAGCGCTACGGAGCGCGCCTTCAGCCGCGCCGGCCGCCCCTGTGCGCCCCGATTCCGGTGCGCCCATGTCGTCCACGATGTGGACTCACCACCGTGCCGGCGAGCCGGGCGGCGGTGCGCTCGTAGCGGCGCAGCAGCGTCCGGCAGACGGCGGTGACCGCGGCCAGCCCGAGGGCGGCGCCCGCCGCCGCGCCGAACGGCGAGCCGCACGCCAGCAGGACGACCGGCACCAGGGCGCAGCTGAAGGCGCCCCAGCGGATCACCTCGTCCGCCGCCTCGCCGGCCGGGGTCGGGGAGGGGTGGCCCCGGTCGTCGCGGGGCGCGTCGTACTCGGGGGTGGCGGGCACGTATCTGCTCCTCGGAGAGCGGGCGGACGGGGGGCCGGGGCGGTCGCGATCACCGCGCGGCTACTACAACGCCGGGCGGGCTCCCGGGTCACTGCCGACCATCCGCACGGTGTACGCGGGGCGACGACTAGGGGTTTGCTCAAGGCTCACTCAGGCCACGCCGCACAGCCGCACATCGGCACGGTCGGGACCACTTGGGGCATTGCGTTACCGGCCGCCCTCCGGCATGCTCCGTGGAACGCCTCGGGCGGTTCGCCGTCCAAGAGCTCTCTGGGCAGGAGGGGAGTGGCGCCGTACCCTTAGGGGTAAGGGCTTGGAAAGATGAATCCCGGACGGATTCGGTTCGTTCGATACGCTCCCCCGAGCGCCGGCGAGCCGCCGCCCCCGACAACCGCAACCCCTCAAGCCCCCGCCGATCCCTCCTCACGAGGACTTCCTTCGCCGAGACACCGATGGCCGGTCACGAATTCCCCGAACCCGCGGACCGCAAGCGGGTCGCCGATCACATGGCGCACCCCGAAGCGGCGGAAGAATCACGTCATTCCTGCGATCCGGCGTTCCAGCACGGCGTCGTGGTGGGATTCGACGGTTCGACATCGAGCGAGCGCGCCCTCGCGTACTCGATCGGCATGGCCCGGCGCTCCGGCTCCGGGCTGATCATCGTCCATGTGGCCAACCGGCTGCCGACGACGGTGTGGGCCGGGTGCGAGCCCCCGGTCTTCGTGGATGTGCCCGACCATCGCACCGAAGTGCTGGGCCTGGAACTGGCCTGCGCGGACCATCTCGCCGAAGTGCCCTGGATCCTGGTGGAGCGGGGCGGGGACATCTGTCATGAGCTGGAGGAGGTCGGCCGGGAGTACGCGGCCGACGCGATCGTGGTCGGCTCCACGCACGGGCTGGTGGGGCGGATCTTCGGCTCGGTCGCGGGGCGGCTGGCCCGGCGGGCGCAGCGCCCCGTGGTGGTCATTCCCTGACCCGGCGCTCACCGGGTTCCGGTGGGCCGGCGGCGGGCGCCCGGAATCGGACACGGCCAACTCCACTTGACAGCTGGTGAGATGGCGGCAAGTCCCGCTTGACAGTCGATAAATCTACCCGTGCGTAGAGGTGGATTGTGCGTTTGTGACGGGTACAAACCGAGCGAACGGGCGAGTGTTCACGTGCCGTCGGCCGGGAAGTGACGGTTCCTGTCGGCGGCCCACCTGCCGGCGTTAGGGCGACGCCGGCACAGGGGAGGCGGCCCCCGCGTGCGTGGTGGCTCACGCGGGGGACCGCCGAGCGGTCACTCCACCGTCACGGACTTCGCCAGGTTCCGCGGCTTGTCGATGTCGCGGCCGAGCGCCAGCGCCGTGTGATACGCGAGGAGTTGCAGCGGAATACCCATCAGAATCGGGTCCAGCTCCACCTCGTTGCGCGGGACCACGATCGTGTGGTCCGCCTTCTCCTGCTCCTGGTGCGCCACGGCCAGGATCCGGCCGCTGCGGGCCTTGATCTCCTCCAGCGTCGCGCGGTTCTTCTCCAGCAGGTCGTCGTCCGGGAGCACCGCGACGGTCGGCACCTCGGGCTCGATGAGCGCCAGCGGGCCGTGCTTGAGCTCGGAGGCCGGGTACGCCTCGGCGTGGACGTAGGAGACCTCCTTGAGCTTCAGGGAGGCCTCGCGGGCGACCGGGTAGCCGCGCACCCGGCCGATGAACATCATGCTCTTCGCATTCGCGTATTCCGCGGCGAGTTCCTTGATCTTCTCCTCGCCGCGCAGCACCTCCGCGATCTGCTCCGGCAGCCGCCGCAGTCCGGCGATGATCCGCTTGCCGTCGGCGACCGACAGATCGCGGATCCGGCCGAGGTGGAGGGCGAGCAGGGCGAAGGCGACGGCCGTGTTGGTGAAGCACTTGGTGGACACCACACAGACCTCGGGGCCCGCGTGGACGTACACCCCGCCGTCCGTCTCGCGGGCGATCGCGCTGCCGACGACGTTGACGACGCCCAGCACGCGCGCGCCCTTGCGCTTGAGCTCCTGGACGGCGGCCAGGGTGTCGTAGGTCTCGCCGGACTGGCTGACCGCGATGTAGAGGGTGTCCGGGTCGACGACGGCGTTGCGGTAGCGGAACTCGCTCGCGGGCTCGGCATCCGCGGGGATACGGGCCAGCTCCTCGATCAGCTGGGCGCCGATCAGGCCCGTGTGGTACGCCGAGCCACAGCCGAGGATCTTCACCCGGCGCACCCCGCGCGCCTCGCGGGCGTCCAGGTTGAGCCCGCCCAGGCGGACGGTGGCGAAGCGGTCGTCGATCCGCCCGCGCAGCACCCGGTCCACGGCGTCGACCTGCTCGTGGATCTCCTTGTGCATATAGGTGTCGTGGCCGCCCATGTCGTACGACTCGGCCTCCCACTCCACGGTGGTCGGCGTCGCGGAGGTGCGGGAGCCTTCGGTGGTGTACGTGCGGAAGTCGTCGGCCTTGAGGGTTGCCATCTCGCCGTCGTCGAGGGTGACCACCTGGCGGGTGTGGCTGACCAGGGCGGCGACGTCCGAGGCGACGAACATCTCCTTCTCGCCGATGCCCAGCACCACGGGGGAGCCGTTGCGGGCGACGACGATCCGGTCGGGGAAGTCCGCGTGCAGCACCGCGATGCCGTACGTCCCCTCGACCAGGGCGAGGGCCTGGCGGACCTTCTCCTCCAGCGTGGCGGCCTGCGAGCGGCCGATCAGATGGGCCAGGGTCTCGGAGTCGGTGTCGGAGGCCAGCTCGACGCCGTCGGCGGTGAGCTTGGCGCGCAGCTCGGAGGCGTTGTCGATGATGCCGTTGTGGACGATCGCGACCTTGCCGTCCGCGTCCAGGTGCGGATGCGCGTTGACGTCGTTGGGCGCGCCGTGGGTGGCCCAGCGGGTGTGCGCGATGCCGACGGTGCCCGCGAAGCGCTTGGGGAGCCTGGCCTCCAGCTCGCGGACCCGGCCCTTGGCCTTGGCGGTCTTCAGGCCGGGGGACTGTGCCGCCTGACCGGACTTGGCGGGCTTGGCGTGGATCGCGATCCCGGCCGAGTCATAGCCGCGGTACTCCAGGCGCTGGAGGCCCTCCAGCAGCAGCGGCGCCACATCGCGTTTTCCGATATATCCAACGATTCCGCACATGGTGGTGTCAGTCCCTCCCTGGTGGGTCGCTCATGAGTGCTCGGCTCGGCCGGCGGCTCAGCCGTAGACGATGCGGCGCAGCTGGCGCAGCGAGAGGTCCGGCGGCGCCACCGCGCGGTGCGGCAGCTCGGCCGTGATCCGCTCGAAGATGTCCGGGTTGGTCAGCCCGCCGGACTGGAGCTCCCGATGGCGGCGGCGGACGTATTCCTCGGTCGTCTCGTCGAAGTACGCGAGCACGTCCAGCACCACCCGGGCGGCCTCGCCGCGGCTGAGCGGCGTGCTGCGTACCAGGTGGTCGATGAGGTCATCGTGGGACATACGGCGATCGAGCACCCGTTGATACTGCGGTGAGCCGCCCCGTTTCGCAAGAATCCTGCCCGATATCGGGCAGAGGGGAAGGGTGGGTGACTAACAAGACGCACGTTGTCCGCACGGGGCCTGTTCAGCAGGGCAGGGGACCAGCTCAGTGCGTGCCCGATGTGTCACTGGTACGTTCGCCCGGCTGGCGCTGGAGCCGGCCCGGTGGGGCTGCGGGGCACCGGGACGACGACACGAGAGGGGGTGCCGGGGGGATGCGAGTGCTCATCGTCGATGACGACGAGGAGATGGCACAGGTCGTCGCGGTGGGCCTGCGCCGTGCGCAGATGGCCGTCGACGTGGCGTTCGACGGTACGGAGGCGCTGGAACGGCTGGGCGCCGACGGCGACGCGTACGACGTGGTCGTCCTGGACCGGGACCTGCCCGGGACGCATGGTGACGAGGTCTGCGCGGCGCTGATCGCCGCCGGGTGCCGCAGCCGCATCCTGATGCTCACCGCCGCGGGAACGGCGGAGGACATCGTGGACGGGCTGGGCCTGGGCGCCGACGACTATCTCCCCAAGCCCTTCGATTTCCCCGTACTCGTCGCCCGGATCGCTGCCCTGGCGCGCCGCGCGCATCCGGCCGTACCGCCCGTGGTGCGCCACGGCGACCTCCTGGTCGACAGCGCCCGGCGCACCGCCGTACGGGCAGGCCGGGCGCTGGCCCTCACGCCCAAGGAGTTCGGCGTCCTCGAACTGCTCCTCGCCGCCGGGGGCCGTGCCGTCTCCGCCGAGGAGTTGCTCGAACGGGTCTGGGACGAGGCCGCCGACCCCTTCACCAGCGCCGTGAAGATCACGATCAGCCGGTTGCGGGCCAAACTCGGGGCGCCGCCGGTCATCGAGACGGTGGCCAGGAGCGGTTACCGGATCTGAGGGGTTGTGGGGGCGAAGCGCCGGGTTCTGTCGCGCGGTCGCATTCGGCGGTCTCCCACACGGTCCTCCCTGGCCTGTCCGCGGGTACCTACGCCCGCCGGCCGCTCCGACCGAGCACAGCGCAGGATCCAACCGAAAGGTCGCGACGTTCACATGCCCGTCCACGCCCCCGCCGCTCTGTGCAGGCTCACCGGCCGGATCGTGCGCGCGGGTCTGCCCCGCCGCACCGTACGGTTGCGGCTGACCGCCTTGTACGGAGGGCTGTTCCTGGTGTCCGGCGCCGCGCTGCTCGCGGTCACGTACGGCCTGGTGGCCGGCGCCGTCGACCGTCCGCCCATGGTCCTGAAGCGGGAGGTGACCGTGGCCGCCCCCAGCCCGAGCGCACCGGCCGGCCGGGCATCCGGGAACGAGGGGACACGGCCTGCCGAGCCCGGCGACCGGGCCGCCATGGACACCGCCATGGCGGCCCTGCAGAAGGATGCACAGCGGACCGTCGACCACCAGAAGTCCGCCATGCTGCACACCCTGCTGGTCCAGTCGGGGATCGCCCTGGGCCTGATGTCGCTGACATCCGTGCTGCTGGGCTGGGTGGTGGCTGGCCGTGTCCTGCGCCCGCTGCGGACCATCACCTCCACCGCACAGGACATCTCGGCGACCAGCTTGCACCGGCGGCTGGCCCTGGCCGGCCCGCGGGACGAACTGCGGGAGCTGGGCGACACGTTCGACGCGCTGCTGACCCGGCTCGACGGTTCCTTCCAAGCGCAGCGGCAGTTCGTCGCCAACGCATCCCACGAGCTGCGTACGCCGCTGGCCCGCCAGCGCGTGCTGGGCCAGGTCGCCCTGGCCGACCCCGAACCGACCGTCGAGTCCCTGCGCACGGCCCACGAACGGATACTTGCCGCCGGACGGCAGCAGGAACGGCTCATCGAAGCGCTGCTGACCCTGGCCCGCGGCCACGCGGGCCTTGACGAGCGCCACCCCTTCGACCTGGCCCGGCTCGCCCGGGAAGCCGTGGCCGCGCGCGCCACCGCGGCCCACGAACGGCAGGTGACGCTGCGCCCCCAGGCCGGCGCGGCCGTCTCCTCGGGCCACCGGGCGCTCGCCGAACGGCTGGTGGCCAATCTGCTGGACAACGCGATCCGCTACAACATGCCCGGCGGGCAGGTCGACGTCACCACCGGCACACAGGCCGGCCGCGCGGTCCTCACGGTCGCCAATACCGGCCCGGACGTGCCCGCGGACGCCGTCGAGCGGATCCTCCTGCCCTTCCAGCGTCTCGGCCCGGCTCGCACCGGCAGCGGCGCCCGCGGCGCGTCGTCCCAGGGGTTCGGCTTGGGCCTGTCCATCGTCTCGGCCATCGCGGCCGCCCACGATGCCACCCTCACCGCCGCCCCGCGGCCCGGCGGCGGCCTGGTCGTCACGGTCGGCTTCCCCACCGCGACGACGCAACCGCCGTGAAACCGCCCGCCGCGTAGAACGTCCGTCAGCGACGCCGCACCGACCGCGGCGACGCCCACGGCACGACCGACGCGAGTTCAGGAGCACTCCGCATGAGCAACACACCGGCCGACCCGCTGCCGACCGATCCCACGCCGACCGACCCCACGCCGACCGACCCCGTACCGGCCGAGCCCGCGGCCACCCAAGCGCCGTCGGCGGGCCGCAGGCTCGGCCACCGCCGGATCGGGCTGCTGCGGCAGCGGCGTGTACTGGTCACGACCGGGATCGCCGTACTCGCGGGCAGCGTGCTCGTCACCGCCCTGACCGCGTCCGCCAGCCCATCGGCAGAGCCGGACCAGGCCGACCGGCCCGCTGCCTGCGCACCGCAGGACCCGACCAGCCCCCAGCCGCCCGCGCAGGACCCGGCCCCGACCTCCGTCAGCACGGTGGAGCAGGCGTACTACTGCATCTTCGACAACTATTACGGCGGTTCCCGGCTCGATGACCGCCCACTGCTCCAGTACGCCGCCCAGGCCGTCGTCCGGGAACTGCGCAAACGCGATGTCGACCAGCCGTTCGCGGTCCTGCCGACGCTGACCGGCGACCGGGACAAGGACTGGCCGCTCTTCGCCAAGCGGCTCCAGGAAGTGCTGGACGCGGTGCCGGACGACCAGGCGCTGCGCTCCTCACTCGCCGTGGCCGCGATCCAGGGGATGCTCACGGCCTTGCACGACAACCACGCCGACTACCAGGGTCCCGGCAGCCCGGGTGCCACGCCGGACGCCCACCCGTGGGGCCTGGGCATCGGGCTGAACAGAACCCTTCCCCCGGCCGCGACCGCCCCGGACTTCACCGGTCCGCTCTTCCTCACCACGGTCGGCACCGGTACTCCCGCCGCCGCGGCCGGGCTCAAGCCCGGAGACGTCATCGAGGCGGTGAACAATGTCCCGGTCTTCACCAACGGGCAGCTCAACCCGGGAGTTGTGGACTCCCTCCACCCCTCGTATCCCCGGCGCGTCCCGGTGACCCTCACCGTACGGCGACCCGCCACCGACCGGACCCGGCGCGTGCGTGTCACTCCCGGCTCGCTGCCCGCGCAGCCCAAGCCGCGCGTGGACGTCACCCTGGTGGCCGGCGGCATCGCCAACGTCCGCCTGGACGCCTTCTATCCGGGCGCGGCCCAGGAAGCCCTCAAGGCCATCGACGACCTCAACGCGACCACCAAGCTCACCGGCATCATCTTCGACCTGCGCGGCAACCGCGGCGGCGTCGCCGACGAGGGCAACAAGCTGATGGGCGCGTTCGTCCACGACGCATCGGCCGTTTCCTTCTGCGACGCCGACGGCGACTGCGACCCCCAGCCCGTCGACAACAGCACCCCTTTGCTGCACCTGCCCATGGTCACGCTCACCGACGACGGCTGCGCCTCCGCGTGCGAGGTGTTCGCGACGGGTGTCAAGGACCTCCACCTGGGCGCCCTCGTCGGCACCCGCACCGCGGGAGTGAACTCCGGCCCCGCCCGCCTGTACGCGCTCAACGATCACACCAGCCTGATCCGCTTGCCGTCGCAGCGCGTCATCGGCGCGAACGGCGAGATCATCGACGGTGTCGGCGTCCCCCCGGACCACTTCGCGCCGCTGACCGCGGCGGACGTGTCCACCGGCAAGGACCCGGCCCTCGACAAGGCGACAGCGATCCTCTCGTCGTAGCCGACGCGGCGGCCCTGCCTCTGGTGAACTGCGGATCAAGTCTCAGAAACGGCGGAGCACGGCCTGTTTGACGGCGGTGAACTCCTCCTCCGTGAGCACCCCGTTGCTGCGCAGCTCGCCGAGCTCGCGCAGCCGGCGCAGCAGCGCGTCGTGATCCGTGTCACCGCCCCCGTCGCCGCCCTGCCCGGCCCCGGCCCCGATCGCGGCGGGATCCTTCGTCAGCGCCACCGGGACGGCGTCGGCGGGCTCCGGCGGCCCGGCGGGGTGCGGCAGCCGGGCCGTGACCGCGGCCGCGACCAGGGCCATCAGCGGGTCCCTCTTGAGGCCGTACATCACGACGGCGTACGGGTCGTACTTGGGCGGGGCCGAGGTCGGGACCTTGAACAGGGCGAAGCGGAGGTAGCCGTTCTCCAGGCCCTTGGCCGGGCTCCACTGCACCGCCTCGACGTCCGACACCGGGAAGACGCGTGGCCCGCCCGACTTCTTGGCCTGCTCGGTCTTCCAGTTCCACTCCAGGCGGATCTGCTCGCCGTCGAAGGAGGCCGTGCCGTCGCCCGCCGAGGCCGACAGCGGCACCGAGGGGCCCGGGAGCAGATAGCGGTCGCAGGGCCCGGCGTCCACCTGCTCCAGCAGGAGGGCCTGGCGCACCTCGTCGACCATGTACTCGGCGACGCCCGCGCGCTCGGACTCCACCGGCAGCTGATACGGGTCGGCGGCCTCCGGCAGCTCGCCGCCCGCCGCCTGGAGCAGCGGGTCCGCGCCCTCGCGCAGCTTCAGCCGCAGCCGCCCGGTCCGGCGCCCCGGCTCGTACGCGATGCCCGCCAGCGCCTCCAGCGGCACCGCGAGTTCGCCGAGCGCCTGGCGCGCCGGGTTCACGCGCTTGTCCCGGCCGGGGACGATCCGCACGGTGTCGCCGTCGAAGCTCCACGTTCCATCGCGCTGGGTGATTTCCGCCATGGCGTGAATTCTGACAGGTGAACAGACACGCATTGGTCTGGACCTTGACCTCAACTGGGCTGCGCGGTAAGCAGGATGTACGCCTGGTTCGCTTGGTCCGCCTTGTCCGTCTGCCGAAGGGAACGCCATGGGACGACGCCGGATCCGCCTCCGCCTCCTGTGCTCCCTGCTGCTCGCCGTGGCGGCGAGTACGGGCACCGCCGGCGCCGCGCAACCGGGCGCCACCGAGGCGGGCGCCACCGAGGCGGGCGCCACGGCCGCCGGGGTGCGACCGGTGCCGCTGGACCGGGTGGTGCCCGCCCCCGCCTCCGTACGGCCCGCGGAGACCCCGTACACGCTCGGCCCGCGCACCCGGATCCTGGTGGCCCCCGGCTCCCGCGCGGCGCGCCAGGTGGGCGACTATCTGGCGGGCGTGCTGCGCCCCTCCACCGGGTACCGGCTGCCGGTCACCGCGCACGGGGGCGGTGACGGCATCCGGCTGCGGCTCGTCGGCGAGGCGGCCGGCGGGCGCGGCCTCGGGGCGGAGGGCTATCGGCTGGAGGTGACCCGGCGCGGGATCACCATCAGCGCCCGCGAGCCCGCGGGCCTGTTCCACGGCGTCCAGACCCTGCGCCAGCTGCTGCCGGCCGCCGTCGAGCGGAAGACCTCGCAGCCCGGCCCCTGGACCGTCTCCGGCGGCACCGTCACCGATGTGCCGCGCTACGCCTACCGGGGCGCGATGCTCGATGTGTCCCGGCACTTCTTCACCGTCCGCCAGGTCAAGACCTATATCGACCAGCTCGCCCTCTACAAGATCAACACCCTGCATCTGCATCTGTCGGACGACCAGGGGTGGCGGATCGCCATCGACTCCTGGCCCAGGCTCGCGACCTACGGCGGCTCCACCCAGGTCGGCGGCGGGCCCGGCGGCTTCTACACCAAGGCCGACTACCGGGAGATCGTGCGGTACGCGGCGAGCCGCCATCTGACCGTCGTCCCCGAGATCGACATGCCGGGTCACACCAACGCCGCGCTCGCCTCCTACGCCGAGCTGAACTGCGACGGCGTCGCACCCCCGCTCTACACCGGCACCGAGGTCGGCTTCAGCTCGCTGTGCGCGCCCAAGGAGGTGACGTACGACTTCGCGGACGACGTCATCCGGGAGCTCGCCGCGCTCACCCCCGGCCGCTATCTCCATATCGGCGGGGACGAGGCGCACTCCACCAGCCACGAGGACTTCGTCGCCTTCATGGACCGGGTCCAGCCCATCGTCGCCAAGTACGGCAAGACGGTGATCGGCTGGCATCAGCTGACCGGCGCCCGGCCCGCGAAGGGGGCCATCGCCCAGTACTGGGGGCAGGACGGCAGCGAGAAGGAGGTCGCGGACGCGGCCAGGGCGGGCACCCGGCTGATCCTCTCGCCCGCCAACCGCGCCTACCTGGACATGAAGTACGACGAGGACACGCCGCTGGGGCAGGACTGGGCCGGGCTGGTGGACGCCCGGCAGTCCTACGACTGGGACCCGGGCACCTATATCCAGGGCGCGCCGGCGTCCTCGGTCCTCGGGGTCGAGGCGCCGCTGTGGACGGAGACCCTCTCGACGAGCGCGCACCTCGAGTACATGGCCTTCCCCCGGCTCCCGGGCATCGCCGAGCTCGGCTGGTCCCCGTCCGCCACGCACGACTGGGCCGGGTACCGGGTACGGCTGGCCGCGCAGGGGCCGCGCTGGGACGCGCTCGGCATCGACTACTACCGCTCGCCCCAGGTGCCGTGGCCCACGCGCTGAGCGGCGCGGGCCACGGCCGTACGGGCCATGGCCGAGTGGGTCAGCCCGCGAGGCCCAGATCGCGGGCGATCAGCATCCGCTGGACCTCGCTGGTGCCCTCGCCGATCTCCAGGATCTTGGAGTCCCGCCACATCCGGGCCACCGGATACTCGTTCATAAAGCCATATCCGCCGTGCACCTGGGTGGCCTCCCGCGCATTGGTCACCGCGACCTCGGAGGAGTAGAGCTTGGCGATCGACGCCTCCTTCTTGAACGGCTCCCCGCGCACCAGCCGCGAGGCCGCGTCCCGCCAGGCCACCCGGGCCATATGCGCCCGCATCTCCATGTCCGCGATCTTGAACTGGATGGCCTGGTTGGCGCCGATGGGGCGGCCGAACGCCTCGCGGGTCTTCGCGTAGGCCACCGACTCGTCCACACAGCCCTGGGCCAGGCCGGTGGCCATCGCGGAGATCGCGATCCGGCCCTCGTCGAGGATCCGCAGGAACTGGGCGTAGCCGCGGCCCTGCTCGCCGAGCAGATGGTCCGCCGGGACCCGGCAGTCGGAGAAGGACAGCTCGCGGGTGTCCGACGCGTTCCACCCGACCTTGGAGTAGGGCGCGGCGACGGTCAGGCCGGGGGTGCCCGAGGGGACGATGATCGTGGAGATCCGGGGGCTGCCGTCGGGCTTGCGGCCGGTGACCGCGGTGACCGTGATCAGCGCGGTGATGTCCGTGCCGGAGTTGGTGATGAAGCACTTGGTGCCGTTGATCACCCACTCGTTCGTGGCCTCGTCCAACCGGGCGGTGGTGCGCGTGGCGCCCGCGTCGGAGCCGCCACCGGGCTCCGTCAGGCCGAACGCGCCCAGGGACTCGCCCGAGCACAGGCCCGGCAGCCACTGGCGCTTCTGCTCCTCCGTGCCGTAGCGGAAGATCGGCATCGCGCCCAGCGAGACGCCCGCCTCCAGCGTGACCGCCACGGAGGAGTCCACCCGGGCCAGCTCCTCGATGGCCAGACAGAGCGCGAAGTAGTCGCCGCCCATGCCGCCGTACTCCTCGGGGAAGGGCAGCCCGAACAGGCCCATCCGGCCCATGTCGCGGACGATCTCGTACGGGAACTCATGCTGCTCCCAGAACTCCCCGATCTTCGGGGCGACCACGTCGTGCGCGAACGCCTCGACGGTGCGGCGCAGTTCCTCGTGCTCGGGAGAGAGGCGGTGGTCGGTCGACATGGCTCAGATCTCCTTCGGGGAGAGCGCACGGACGGTACGGGAGGGGCTCGGCCGGCCCAGATGGCGGGCCATCCACGCGCTGGTGGCGGCGAGCCGGCGCAGATCGACCCCGGTCTCGATGCCGAGGCCGTCGAGCATCCACACCAGGTCTTCGGTGGCGAGATTGCCGGTCGCGCTCTTCGCGTACGGGCAGCCGCCGAGGCCGCCGGCGGAGGCGTCGACGCAAGTGACGCCGTACTGAAGCGCCGCGAGGGTGTTGGCCAGCGCCTGGCCGTAGGTGTCGTGGAAATGGACCGCGAGCCTGGTCGCCGGGATGCTTGCCTCGCTCAGGGCGGACAGCAGCTCCAGCACATGGCCGGGGGTGGCCACGCCGATGGTGTCGCCCAGGCTCAGCTCCTCGCACCCCATGTCCAGCAGGCGGCGGGCGACCGAGACCGTCTGTGAGACGGGGACCGCGCCCTCCCACGGGTCGCCGAAACACATCGACAGATAGCCGCGCACCCCGGCGCCCGCGGCGCGGGCCTCGGCGACCACGGGCTCGAACATCTCCAGCACCTCGCCCACCGAGCGGTTGAGGTTGGCGCGGGCGAAGGACTCGGTGACGCTGGCGAAGACGGCGACATCGCGCGCGCCGAGCGCCAACGCGCGCTCCAGGCCGCGCTTGTTCGGCACCAGCACGGGCAGCCGGGCCTCGGTGCCCTCCAGCAGCGGCATCAGCTCCTCGGCGTCGGCCAGCTGGGGCACCCACTTGGGGTGGACGAAGCTCGTCGCCTCGACGGTGGTCAGCCCCGCCTCGACGAGCCGCCGGATGAACTCCGCCTTCACCGCCACGGGGACCAGCGTCTTCTCGTTCTGAAGCCCGTCCCGGGGGCCCACTTCATGGATGCGCACCCGGGCGGGCAGCCCGGGGGCCGGGAAGGTCATGGGGAGGCTGTCGGGGAGGGCCATCACTCACGCTCCTCGGTGTCGTGCGGGGTGACGACCGCCAGCGGCTGGTCCATGGCGACCGTGGAGCCGGGGGTCACATCGAGCTCGGTGACGGTGCCGTCGTGCGGGGCGGAGATGACGTGCTCCATCTTCATGGCCTCGACCACCACCAGCCCCTGCCCGGCGGTGACCCGGTCGCCGACGGCCGCCTTGACCACCGTGACCGTGCCGGGCATGGGCGCGGTGAGCTCCCCGGCGTGGGCGCCGGCCGCCCCGCCGCGCAGCGCCGCCTCCACCGGGTCGTGGTCGGCGACCTGCCAGGCGTCGCCGTCCCGGCCCAGCCAGTGGCCGGCGCCCCGCGCGGCGTACGCGAAGGTGTGGGTGACGCCGCCCCAGTCCAGCACGGCCCTGTCCACGGCGCCTGCCTCGGACAGGGTGAGCCGCGCGCGGACCGTCGCGTCGGCGGTGGGCGTCTCGGGCGTCTCGGGGGCGTCCGGGCCCGCCACCCATACCTCCGCGTCATGGGCCCGGCCGCGCACTCGGACGGTCACCGGGGGGTGTCCGGGCACCCGCAGCGCATGGACGGTCCAGGCCGGCTCGCCGCCCAGCCGCCAGCCGGTCGGGACGGAGAACGGGTCGACCCAGCCCGAACCGGCCATGGCGGCAGGCCCGCCCGGCTCCAGCGCCGCCTGGCGCAGCAGGGCCGCCGCCGCGTACACCTCGTCCGGGATGGTGGCGGGGACCAGGCCGGGGGCCTCGCGGTCGACGAGGCCGGTGTCCAGGTCGCCGGAGGCCACGGCCGGGTGGGCGGCGAGGCGGCGCAGAAAGCCGGTGTTGGTGTCCAGGCCCAGGGTGGTGGTGCGGGCCAGCGCCGCGCGCAGCCGGCGCAGGGCGGTGGGGCGGTCGGGGCCGTGGGCGACGACCTTGGCGAGCATCGGGTCGTACACCGTGCCGACCTCGGTGCCGACGGCCAGCCCGGAGTCGACCCGCAGGCCCTCCCCGTCCGGCTCGGACAGCGCCAGCACGGTGCCCGCCGAGGGCAGGAAGTCGACGGTGCCCGACGCGGTGATACGGGCGGTCTCCGCGCAGATGCGGGCCTCGACGGCGTGGCCGGTGAAGGTGATGTCGTCCTGGGCGAGCGGCAGATGCTCGCCGGCCGCGATCCGCAGCTGCCACTCCACCAGGTCGAGCCCCGTGATGAGCTCGGTCACCGGGTGCTCGACCTGGAGGCGGGTGTTCATCTCCATGAAGCAGTACGCCGCCGGGTCGTCGCCCGGGACGATGAACTCCACCGTGCCCGCGCCCACATAGCCGCAGGAGCGCGCCGCCTGGACCGCGGCCTCGCCCATGACCGCCCGGGTGGCGGCGTCCAGAAGGGGGCTCGGCGCCTCCTCGATGATCTTCTGATGGCGGCGCTGCAACGAGCACTCGCGCTCACCGAGGTGGATGACGTGGCCATGGCCGTCGGCCAGCACCTGGATCTCGATGTGCCGCGGGCGGTCGATCCAGCGCTCGACCAGCAGCGTGTCATCGCCGAACGCGCCGCGGGCCTCGCGCCGCGCGGCCGCGATCTCATCCGCGAGCCGCGCCTCCTCCCGCACCAGCCGCATGCCCTTGCCGCCGCCGCCCGCCGAGGGCTTGAGCAGCACCGGCATGCCGATCTCGCGGGCGGCGTCCGCGAGCTGGGTGTCGGTCAGGGCGCTGCCCGTGGAGCCGGGCACCACGGGCACGCCCGCCGCCCGCACGCTCTCCTTGGCGCGGATCTTGTCGCCCATCAGCTCGATCGCGGCCGCGGGCGGGCCGATGAAGGCGAGCCCGGCGCCGGTGCAGGCGCGTGCGAAGGCCGCGTTCTCCGCGAGGAAGCCATAGCCGGGGTGCAGGGCCTGGGCGCCGGCCCGGTCGGCCGCGTCCAGCAGCCGCTTGGCCGACAGATAGCTCTCGGCGGGGCTCGCCGGGCCCAGCCTGACCGCCGTGTCCGCCTCGCGCACATGCAGCGCGTCGGCGTCGGCGTCGCTGAACACGGCGACCGAGCGCACACCGAGCCGCCGCAGCGTACGGATCACCCGGACGGCGATCTCCCCGCGGTTGGCCACCAGGACTGTCTCGAACATCGGGCTCACACTCTTCAGCTCCACGGTCCCTCACATCCGGAAGACGCCGAAGCCGGGCGTCACGGGATCCTGGCCGGGCTTGCCGGGAAGCGGCGCGTTCGCACAGGCGGTGAGGGCGAGGCCCAGCACCGTGCGGGTCTCCAGGGGGTCGATCACGCCGTCGTCCCACAGCCGCGCCGTCGCGTAGTAGGCGTTTCCCTGGGTCTCGTACTGCTCGCGGATCGGCGCCCGGAACGCCTCCTCCTCGTCCGCCGGCCACTCCTCGCCGCGCGCCTCCAGCTGGTCGCGCTTGACGGTGGCCAGCACGGAGGCCGCCTGCTCGCCGCCCATCACCGAGATCTTCGCGTTCGGCCACATCCACAGGAAGCGCGGCGAATAGGCGCGCCCGCACATCGAGTAGTTGCCCGCGCCGTACGAGCCGCCGACGACGACCGTGAGCTTGGGCACGCGGGTGCAGGCCACGGCGGTGACCATCTTGGCGCCGTGCTTGGCGATGCCGCCCGCCTCATAGCTGCGGCCGACCATGAAGCCCGAGATGTTCTGAAGGAACACCAGCGGGATGCCGCGCTGGTCGCACAACTCGATGAAATGGGCGCCCTTCTGGGCCGATTCGGAGAACAGGATGCCGTTGTTGGCGACGATGCCCACCGGATGGCCCATGATGTGCGCGAAGCCCGTCACCAGGGTCGTGCCGAACTCGGCCTTGAACTCGGCGAACCGCGAGCCGTCCACCACCCGCGCGATCACCTCGCGCACGTCGTACGGCGTGCGCGAGTCGACCGGCACCGCCCCGTAGAGCCCCGCCGGGTCGACCGCGGGCTCCTCGGAGGGTGTCACCTGCCACGGCAGCTCCCCGCGCGCGGGCAGGGGCGCGGGGAGCGTCGAGACGATCGTGCGGACGATGCGCAGGGCGTGGGCGTCGCTCTCCGCGAGGTGGTCGGTGACGCCGGAGACCTTGGAGTGGACCTCGCCGCCGCCCAGCTCCTCGGCCGTGACGACCTCGCCCGTCGCCGCCTTCACCAGCGGCGGCCCGCCCAGGAAGATGGTGCCCTGCCCGCGCACGATGACCGCCTCGTCGCTCATCGCCGGGACATACGCCCCGCCCGCTGTGCAGGACCCGAGCACCGCCGCGATCTGCGGGATGCCGGCGCCCGACATCCGCGCCTGGTTGTAGAAGATCCGGCCGAAGTGGTCCCGGTCGGGGAAGACCTCGTCCTGCATGGGCAGGAAGGCTCCTCCGGAGTCGACCAGATACACGCACGGCAGGCGATTCTCCAGCGCGACCTCCTGGGCGCGCAGATGCTTCTTGACCGTCATCGGGTAGTAGGTGCCGCCCTTGACCGTGGCGTCATTGGCGATCACGACCACCTCGCGGCCCGCCACTCGCCCGATCCCCGCGATCACGCCCGCCGCCGGGGCCTGGCCGCCGTACATCCCGTCGGCCGCGAGCGGGGCCAGCTCCAGGAACGGCGAGCCCGCGTCCAGCACGGTGTCGACCCGGTCGCGGGGGAGCAGCTTGCCGCGCGCGGTGTGCCGCGCCCGCGCCTTTTCGCCGCCGCCCAGCCGCGCCGCGGCCAGCTTCTCGCGCAGCCGCGCGGCCAGCTCGCGGTGCGCGGCCTCATTGGCCGCCCAGGCGTCGGACGCCGGATCGGCGGCGCTGCCCAGCACCGGTGCCTGCTCCATGACTACGGGCTCCCTTGCTCGTGGTCCGGTTAATGAGCGTTAACCCATCCCTGCCAGGTTAACGACCACTAACGCCGCTGTCTAGAATCTCTTCCATGAGCACGCAAGCCCCTGCCCCCACCCGCCGCGAGCAGATCCTGAAGGAGGCGGCGCGCCTGTTCGCCGAGCGCGGCTTCCACGGCGTCGGCGTCGACGAGATAGGCGCGGCGGTCGGCATCAGCGGACCGGGCCTCTACCGCCACTTCGCGGGCAAGGAGGCCATGCTGGCCGAGCTGCTGGTCGGCATCAGCGGCCGGCTCCTGGCGGGCGGCAAGCAGCGCGCCGCCGAGGCCTCGGAGCGGGAGCGGGACCCGGCCGCGGTACTGGACTCGCTGGTCCGGAGCCATATCGACTTCGCCCTCGACGACCGCCCGCTGATCATCCTCCACGACCGCGAGCTGGACCGGCTCCGGGACACCGACCGCAAGCTGGTGCGCTCGCTCCAGCGGCAGTACGTCGAGCTGTGGGTCCAGGTGGTGCGCGAGGTCCATCCGCGGCTCGCCGAGCCCGAGGCGCGGGTGTGCGTCCACGCCGTGTTCGGCCTGCTCAACTCCACCCCGCACCTCAGTCGCCCCGGCACCCTCCCGGGCCGCGCGGCCGCCGCCGAGCTGCTGCACCGCCTGGCGCTCGGCGCCTTCAGCGCCGCGGCGGACGGGGGCGCTCCGGACGCCGGGGGCGAAGCCGGATCCGAAGCCCGGTCCGAAGCCGGGTCCGGGGCCTGAGCCGCGGGCCCGCCGGGCGGGGGCGGACAGGCCTGGACAGGCGGCCGACCGGCCGGTAGCTTTCGCTGAGCAAGCGCTTAGCCAGCTGACCGAGGAGGCCGCCGCAGATGCGCCGCACGGTGTTCAACGAGGACCACGAGGCGTTCCGGGAGACCATCCGCGACTTCATCGCCGCCGAGGTCGTGCCGTACTACGAGGAGTGGCGGGAGGCCGGCCAGGCCCCGCGCGCGTTCTACAAGAAACTCGGCGAGCTGGGCATCTTCGGCATCGAGGTGCCCGAGGAGTACGGCGGCGCGGGCGAGACCAGCTTCAAGTTCAACGCGATCATCACCGAGGAGACCGCCCGGGCCGGGGTCAGCTTCGGCGGCAGCGGCGTGCACACCGCGCTGTGCCTGCCGTACCTCCTCAAGTACGCCACCGAGGAGCAGAAGCGGCGCTGGCTGCCCCCGTTCGTCTCCGGCGACCTGATGACCGCCATCGCCATGACCGAGCCGGGCACCGGCTCCGACCTGGCGGGCATGAAGACCACCGCCAAGCTGTCCGAGGACGGCACGCACTACGTCCTCAACGGCGCCAAGACCTTCATCACCGGCGGCGTGCTCGCCGACCGCGTCCTGGTCTGCGCCCGCACCGCCCCCGCCACCCCCGAGGACCGCCGCGGCGGCATATCCATCCTCGTCGTCGACACCAGGAGCGAGGGCTACGCGGTCGGCCGCAAGCTGGAGAAGCTGGGCCTGAAGACCTCCGACACCGCCGAGCTGTCCTTCACCGACGTCAGGGTGCCGGCCCGGGACCTGCTGGGCGAGGAGGGCCGGGCGTTCGAGTACCTCGCCCACAACCTCCCGCAGGAGCGCCTGGGCATCGCCGTCAGCGCCTACGCGCAGGCCGCGGCGGCCGTCGAGTTCGCCAAGGCGTATGTGGCGGACCGTACGATCTTCGGCAAGACGGTGGCGTCCTTCCAGAACACCAAGTTCGCGCTCGCCGACTGCAAGTCCGAGGTGGACGCGATGCAGGCGGTCGTCGACCGGGCCCTGGAGGCGCACGACGCCGGCGAGCTCACCGCCGCCGACGCCGCCTCCGCGAAGCTCTTCACCACCGAGCGCGCGGCCGTCGTGATCGACAAGTGCCTCCAGCTGCACGGCGGTTACGGCTACATGATGGAGTACCCCATCGCCCGGCTGTACGCGGACACCCGCGTCACCCGCATCTACGGCGGCACCAGCGAGGTCATGCGGTCCATCGTCGCGAAGTCGATGGGCCTTTGAGCCCCGCAAGACCTGTAAGACCCGAGCCATCTTGGTCTGCAAAACTCCTTAAACCATGAACGAAGCACCACAAGGAGCACCGCGGGGCGCATCGCCCAGCGCGCTCCAGAACCTGCTGGATCTGCTCGACCTCGAGCGGATCGACGAGGACATCTTCCGCGGCACCAGCGGCGCGGCACCCCTGGTGCCGCGCGTCTTCGGCGGCCAGGTCGCCGCCCAGGCCCTGATCGCGGCCGGCCGTACCGTCCCGGCCGACCGCCCGGCGCACTCGCTGCACTCCTACTTCCTGCGCCCCGGCGACCCGAACGTGCCCATCGTCTACACCGTCGACCGCATCCGCGACGGCTTCTCCTTCACCACCCGCCGGGTGGTCGCGGTCCAGCACGGCCGGCCGATCTTCCACCTCTCGGCGTCCTTCCAGCGCCACGAGGAGGGGCTCGAGCACCAGGAGCCGATGCCCGAGGTGCCCGACCCGCTCACCCTCCCGGCGGGCGAGGAACTGCTGCCCCGGTACGCGCACCTCTTCAGCGGCCCGAGCGTGATCGAGCGGATGCTGGAGGCGCGGGGCGCGATCGACCTGCGGTACGTGGACGCGCCGCCGTACGCGAGCGTGGGGCAGCCGCGCGAGCCGAAGTCGCAGGTTTGGTTCCGGACGAACGGCAAACTGGACGGTGTCGCCGACGACCCCCTGATGCACATCTGCCTGGTCACCTACGTCTCCGACATGACGCTGCTGGACTCGGTGCTGCTCGCCCACGGCCGCGGCGGCTGGGTGGTCGGCGACATCGTCGGCGCCAGCCTGGACCACGCCATGTGGTTCCACCGCCCGTTCCGCGCGGACGAGTGGCTCCTGTACGACCAGGAGAGCCCCTCCGCGTCCGGTGGGAGGGGCCTGGCCAAGGGTCGTATCTTCACCGCCGACGGTCAGCTGGCGGTCTCGGTGATCCAGGAAGGCGTCATGCGCGTCCCGCGCCCCCGTTGACGACGGGCCCTGGGGTCCGGTTCGGGCCCGCTCGGGTCAGAACCGGGCCGTGAGCCCCGCCGCGTCCAGCAGATAGGCGACCATCGGGTCGTAGAACCGCGGGTTGGTGACATGGTCGTCCAGCGGCACCACCACCTGGAGCGTGCCCTCCGCCTCGCCGAGGAACAGCGCCGGGTCGTTGCAGTCCGCGTACCCCACCGCGTCGATGCCCCGCTGCCCCGCGCACCCCGCCCAGCCGTGGTCGGCGACCACCAGATCGGGCAGTGGCCGCCCCTCCCGCTCCAGCCCGTCCAGGATCGCGGCCATCGGGGCGGGGGAGTGGGTGTGCCACAGCGTCGCGCCGCGCTCCAGCATCGCCACGTCGCAGAACTGGAAGACGTACCCCTCGTCCGCCTCCAGGCCGCCCGGGATCTCCACGATCTCGCACCCCGCGGCCCGCAGCGCCGCCGCCGTGGAGCGGTGCACCTCCAGCAGCCCGCCCGGGTGCCCGGTGGCGAACAGCACCCGCTCCTTCGCCTCGGCCGCCTTGCGCAGCACCGAGGCCATCCGGTCCAGCGCCCCGACCGTGAGCTCGGGGTCGATGGTGTCCTGCCCCATCCGGTGCTGCGGGTCGTCGACCACGCCGCAGCGCTCCGCCATGACCGCCAGCACGTCCTGTTCATCGGCCCAGCGGTCGCCCAGCTCCAGACCCAGCCAGTAGTGGCGGTCGCCGTTCGCGAGCTTGCGGTAGTGGGAGAGGTTGTTGTCTCTGGGCGTGGCGACGTCGCCGGCGATGCGAGTACGGACCAGGTGGTCGATCAGTTCGGCCCGGCCGGGCACGGAGCTGGGTATCGGCATGGGGCCTATTGTCGCCCCTGACGCGAGGAAATGGGGGCGACTACCGAGGTGCGGGCCCTGACAGGATCATGATGCCGACCTCGGCCGGGACGCCCCCGCCCGGCGGCCGCGCCGCCGGCCACGGCCCCGGCGCTGCCCGCCGGCGCCCGGGGCCGCCTGATCCGGGGCCGGTGCGCTGATGGTGACGGGGACACCCGAGGGGGCCTGCGCGCCGGTGATCCGGGCCAGCTCCGCGTCCTCGGAGTGGACCCGGGTGATGTGCGGGGAGATGCCCGCGTCCGTCATCAGGCCGTTCATCGCACGGCGCTGGTCGGGCAGGACCAGCGTGACAACGGTGCCCGAGCCGCCCGCGCGGGCGGTGCGGCCGCCGCGGTGCAGATAGTCCTTGTGGTCGGCCGGCGGGTCGACGTTGACGACGAGATCGAGGTCGTCGACGTGGATGCCCCGGGCGGCGACATTCGTGGCCACCAGCACGCTGACATGGCCGGTCTTGAAGTAGTCCAGCGTCCGGGTGCGCTGCGGCTGGGACTTGCCGCCGTGCAGCGCCGCCGCCCGCACCCCGCTGGCCAGCAGATGCTTGGTCAGCCGGTCCACCGCGCGCTTGGTGTCCAGGAACATGATGACGCGGCCGTCGCGGGCGGCCACCCGGGTGACGACGGTGCGCTTGTCGGTGTCCGCGATGTGCAGCACATGGTGCTCCATCGTGGTGACGGCGCCCGCGGAGGCGTCGACCGAGTGCACGGCCGGATCGTCGAGGAAGCGGCGCACCAGCTGGCCGACGTTGTGGTCGAGGGTCGCCGAGAACAGCATGCGCTGACCGTCGGCCGGGACCTGCCGCAACAGCCGGGTCACCTGGGGGAGGAAGCCCATGTCGGCCATCTGGTCGGCCTCGTCCAGAACCGTGACGCGCACCTGGTCCAGGTGGCAGTCGCCGCGTTCGATCAGATCGTGAAGCCGTCCCGGGGTGGCTATGACCACCTCGGCGCCGTCGCGCAGCGCGCCCGCCTGGCGGCCGATCGACATCCCGCCGACCACGGTGGCCGCGCGCAGCCGCAGCGGCCTGGCGTACGGGGTGAGCGCGTCGGTGACCTGCTGGGCCAGCTCCCGGGTGGGCACCAGGACCAGGGCCAGCGGGTGGCGGGGTTCGGCGCGCTGCCCGGCGGTACGGGCCAGCAGGGCCAGGCCGAAGGCCAGGGTCTTGCCGGAGCCGGTCCGTCCACGGCCCAGGACATCGCGCCCGGCGAGCGCGTTGGGGAGCGCGGCCGCCTGGATCGGGAAGGGCACGGTCACGCCCTGGCGCGCCAGCTCGGCGGCGATCCCGTCCGGCAGGTCCAGCTCGGTGAAGGAGTCGACGGCGGGCAGCAGCGGGGTGGTGCTCGGCGGCAGGGCGAACTCGTTCCCGTCGGCCGGTATGGGGGCGGGCGCGGGGGATGTGCGACGGTTGCGGGGGCGCGCGGAGGCGCTGCGGGACGAGGCGCTGCGCGAGGAAGCGCTGCGGGACGAGGCACTGCGGGGCGAGGCGCTGCGGGACGAGCGGGCGGGGCGGTTCATGCGGAGCCTTCCTCGTACGGCGCGTTTCGAGGGGGACTCCTCAGCGGGGATGATCCCGGGGACGAAAGAATGCAGAACGTGCCGGAGAGCGAAATGGGTGACGGGCAGGCGCGAGCCGGGGCCCGCACCCTTTCGGGCGCGGGCCCCGGCTCACTCACTGTGTACTACGTCAGGCGGGCACGATGTTCTCGGCCTGCGGGCCCTTCTGGCCCTGCGTGACGTCGAACGAGACCTTCTGGCCCTCGTGGAGCTCGCGGAAGCCCTGGGTGGCGATGTTCGAGTAGTGGGCGAAGACGTCGGCGCCGCCGCCGTCCTGCTCGATGAAGCCGAAGCCCTTTTCCGCGTTGAACCACTTCACGGTGCCAGTCGCCATGTCATTCTCCTTTGACAGGTGCAGAACCGAAATCCGAACCTTACGGATTCCGCGTCGCCGCAATGACCCCATCCGGAATGACCGGAAAAACAAAATGCGCCTGATCGCTACATACTCGTCAGGCGCACATAACGTTCATGGGTACCAAAACTGCAACTGCTAACACGCTAGCACGTGTGGTACCCGGGCGGGGGAGCCACGCCGTGTGATTCTGCGCGTCCGCATCGGGCCGCGGGCCGGCAGCGCGTCGCCAAAACGGGGCGGGACATGGACGTGGCGTCCAAAACGGCGGCCGTGATCATCGGGAACGTACATGTGCCGGGATGCCCGGCCTGCCTACCCTCTGAGCCATGACCACAGCAGACCGCCGCCCCCTCGGCCCCGTCGACTCCTCCCGCGTCCCCCGCTACGCGGGCCCCGCCACCTTCGCCCGGCTCCCGCGCGTCGACGAGGTCGGCGGCGCGGCGGACGTCGCCGTGGTCGGCGTGCCCTTCGACAGCGGCGTCTCGTACCGCCCCGGCGCCCGCTTCGGCGGCAACGCCATCCGCGAGGCGTCCCGGCTGCTGCGCCCCTACAACCCGGCCCAGGACGCGTCCCCCTTCGCCCTCGCCCAGGTCGCGGACGCCGGTGACATCGCCGCGAACCCCTTCAACATCAACGAGGCCGTCGAGACCGTCCAGGCCGCCGCCGACGACCTGCTCGCCACCGGCGCCCGCCTGATGACCCTCGGCGGCGACCACACCATCGCCCTGCCCCTGCTGCGCGCCGTCGCCCGCAAGCACGGCCCGGTCGCCCTCCTCCACTTCGACGCCCACCTGGACACCTGGGACACCTACTTCGGCGCCGAATACACCCACGGCACGCCCTTCCGCCGGGCCGTCGAGGAGGGCATCCTCGACACCTCCGCCCTCTCGCACGTCGGGACGCGCGGCCCCCTCTACGGAAAGCGGGACCTGGACGACGACGCCAAGATGGGCTTCGGGATCGTCACCTCCGCCGACGTCATGCGGCGCGGCGTGGACGAGGTCGCCCAGCAGCTGCGCGAGCGCATCGGCGACCGCCCCCTCTACATCTCCATCGACATCGACGTCCTCGACCCCGCCCACGCCCCCGGCACCGGCACCCCCGAGGCGGGCGGCCTCACCTCCCGCGAGCTCCTGGAGATCCTGCGCGGCCTGGCCTCCTGCCACCTGGTCTCCGCCGACGTCGTCGAGGTCGCCCCGGCCTATGACCACGCCGAGATCACCTCCGTCGCCGCCTCCCACACGGCGTACGAGCTCACCACGATCATGGCCCGCCAGATCGCGGCGGGGCGCGCTTCCGGCGGCGCGTGACGCCTGGCGGGTGTGGTTCGGCGACGGCAGGTAGCAGGTAATAGCGTCGGGCCGCATGGCGATCGAGGACTTGAAACACGGCCGGTGTGCTTCTTGCGGCAGCCAGGAGATCCACCAAGCGGAGATCAGCGGGCAGCTCCGCATCTACAAGCCCGGTGGCATCACGTCGAAGCAGTCCAGGTTCGCGGCCTTTGTCTGTGCCGCGTGCGGCTTCGTCCAATGGCATCTGAAGCTCAACGATCAGGCGCGCCACTGGCTGCGGGCGAAGTTCCCCCGTGTCCCGCCGAGGTGACGGTCGTCGCCGCCGGTGTCGGCGGGCCCGGGGTGTCGGACAGCGAGAACCACACGCTCTTGCCGGTGCGCTGGATCCCGCCATGCCACACCGTCCCCCAGGCGTCCGCACACGCCTGCACCAGCAGCAGCCCACGCCCGTGCTCGGCGTCGGCCTCCGCCTCGGGGGTGCGGGGTTCGGGTGGCCAGGGGGCGCCGTTGGGGTCGTCGTCCCGTACGGACACGTGGAGTCGGTGGCCCCGGATCGTCGCTTCGAGCGAGAGCAGCGGCACCTTGGTGTGCAGGTGGACGTTTGCGACGACCTCGCTGACCAGGAGGCGCGCGGTCTCGACGAGGGCGGGGTGGCCGGTGGCCGCCAGCAGGCCCGCGACCATGTCGCGGGCCACTTCGGCGGTTTCGGGGATGTTGGGGGCGCGGAGTCGGTAGCGGTGGGCCGGTTCCGTTGCCTCGGTGAGGAGTTGGGGTGGCAGCTCTGCCATGGTGGTCCCTTCCGGCGCCGCGCGCGTGTCATATCGGTAGCGGTACGATCACAGACGGTATGGATAAACTCTGTGCCGGTACAAGGTTTTTCTCCGTGTCTCACTCATGTGGGTGGTGGAGAAGGAAGGACTGTGACGGCCAATGCCCCCAAGGGACACTCCGACGGTTCGACAGATGCGCCTCGGGTCCGAGCTGCGGAGAATGCGGGAGCGAGCGGGCCGGACCGCCCGGGAGACCGCGGCGCTGCTCGGCGTCGACCAGGCCAGAGTGAGCAACATCGAAGCGGGCCGGATCGGGATCAGCGGCGAGCGCATCCGCCGGCTCGCCACCTTCTATGCGTGCGCTGACGCCGCGTTGGTCGACGCGCTGTGCGCCATCGCCGAGGAGCGGCGGGGGCAGTTCTGGTGGGACGAGTATCGCGGAATCCTTGCACCGGGCTTTCTGGATGTCGCCGAGATGGAACACCATGCGGTGTACGTCAGGTCCATGCAGGCGATGGTGATCCCGGGTCTGCTTCAGATCGAGGACTACGCGCGGGCTCTCTTCCGGGGCGTTGTTTACGAGCTGCCGACCGAGGAGATCGACGCGAGGGTTGAGCACCGCATGAGGCGGCAGGCGATCCTGATGCGCGAGGAGCCGGTGCGACTGACGGCGACGATTCACGAGGCTGCGCTGCGTATGCGGTTCGGCGGCCGCAAGGTAGCTCGCGCGCAGCTTGAGCATCTGGTGGAGGTGTCCGGATGCGACGTCGTCACCGTGCGCGTTGTCCCTTTCACGAACGAACACTTCGTCGAGACCACCGACCAAATCGCCTACGCCGCTACGACGGTTCCCCGTCTGGACACGGTTCAGGTGGACAACATCGTCGGGGGACACTTCCTGGACACCGAGGCCGAGCTTCAGAGGTATCGAAAGCTGCTCGACAAGGCTGAGAGCATGGCGCTCAGTACGGAAGAATCGCGGCAACTCGTTCATCACATCGCGCGAGAACTGTGAGAGGCGTGGTCATGAGTACTTCGATCCGGTGGCGGAAGTCGTCCTTCTCGGGCGGCGACGGGCCGAACTGCGTCGAGTTCGCCCGGCGCGCCGACACCACCCTCATACGCGAGAGCGACGACCCCCACGTCGTCCTCGCCGCCACCCGCCCCGGCCTCGCCGCGTTCATAGCCGCCGTGAAGGCAGGGGACTTCGACCACCTGGCCGTGGCACGAGGAGGATCCGCGGGATGAGGACGAACCGGCTCGGGCGCAGCGCGGTCGAGGTTACGGAGCTGGGGTTCGGGGGCGGGCCGCTGGGTGGGCTCTTCGAGGCGCTGGACGACGAGACCGCGGCCGGGGCGCTGGCCGAGGGGTGGGACCTCGGCATCCGGTACTTCGACACCTCGCCCCACTACGGCATCGGCCACTCCGAGCGCCGGATGGGCGAGCTCCTCCGTGACAAGCCGCGCGACGAGTTCACGCTGTCGACGAAGGTCGGCAGGCTGCTCGTCCCGCAGGACCCGGCGGGCCGCATGGACGACGCGTTCCAGGTGCCCGCCACACACCGCCGCGTGTGGGACTTCTCCCGCGACGGTGTACGCCGCAGCGTCGAGGACTCCCTCACCCGTATGGGCGTCGACCGCATCGACATGCTCTTCCTCCACGACGCGGAGAAACACTTCGAGGACGCGCTGCGCACGGGCTACCCCGCGCTCGCCGAGCTGCGCGCCGAGGGCGTCGTAGGAGCCATCGGGGCGGGGATGTACCACACCGGCATGCTCACCAAGCTGGTCCAAGAGGCGGACGTGGACGCGGTGATGCTGTCCGGCTACTACACCCTCCTCCAGCACAACGCCCTCGACGACCTGCTGCCCGCATGTACCGAGCGCGGCGTCTCCGTACTCGCGGCGTCGATCTTCAACTCGGGTCTGCTCGCCACCCCGCGCCCGGCCGAAGGCGCGCACTTCGAGTACGCGCCCGCCTCGCAGGAGCTGGTCGGCCGGACGCATCGCATCGCGGATGTCTGCGAGGCACACGGCGTGACGTTGCCGCAGGTGGCGATGGCGTTTCCGCTGCGGCATCCGGTCGTCGCGGGCATCGTCGTGGGCATGCGCACCGTCGAGGAGGCGCGGAGCAACGTCGAGTCGTTCGGGGCCGAGATCCCGGACGGGGTGTGGGCCGATCTGCGGGGCGAGGGGCTGCTCGACGAGCGGGCGCCAACCACTGCATAGGGCCTGAATTCAACCGGCGTGCTCGAAGGCGGCGTTGATGACGGCCATGACGTAGGGCCGTTCGGAGGCGGTGCCCGTGGGGTTGAGGGAGTAGACCACACGGCGTGTCAGGTCGCGGGTGGCGAACACGCCGTTGGTCCACCCCGGGAGGGAGCCGGTCTTGCCCCACACGGTGACGCCGTTGTCGAGCGTGACCCGCATCAGGCCGCCGGCGCTGAAGCAGCTCGTTCCGTTGATGCAGTGCGTGTTGGTCGGCGCGCTGGCTACGTTGGGCACGGTGAACGCCAGCTTCTGCTGGGCGGGCGGGAGGAGCCGGCCGCGGAACAGGGCGGTCATGAACCGGTCCAGATCGGCGGCGGTGGAGATCATTCCGCCCTCGGCCCAGGCCCAGGGGCTCTGCTCGGTCACCTCGTCGGCACCGACGTAGACGCGAGCGTGCGGTGTGGCGATCGACAGGTCGTCCGATGCGGGGAGGCTGGTGTCGCGCAGCCCCAGCGGCAGGATGATGCGGCGGGTGAGTTCGTCGTTGAAGCTGCGGCCGGTCACCTTTTCGACCAGCAGGCCGAGGACGAATGTGTTGACGCCGTTGTACTGCTGGACACTGTCGGGCTCGGTCGGCTGCGTCCCCTGGCTCGCGGCGGCTGCGAACGCATTGCGCACCACGTCCCGCGGCGACACGCTCTTCTGCCACCAACCGGGACCGTCGGCAGGCCCGGGTATGCCGGCCGGGGCCGGCAGGCCGCTGGTGTGGTCCATGAGTTCGCGCACGGTGACCGCGCCGTATGCGGCCGGGATGAGGTCGGGCAGATAGCGCCGGACGGGCGCGTCGACGGCGATCCGGTGCCCGGCGGCCAGCTGGAGCACGACCGTGCTGGTGAAGATCTTCGTCACGCTGCCGATGCGGAAGTGAGCGTCCCGGGACACCTCCCCCGCGGTTCCGGCCCACGGCATCGCCGGGCCGTCCCCCGCCACCCTGACCAGCGCACCGGCGACAACCGGATCGGGGAGGCGGGCGAGCAGATCGCGCATCGGCGCGGGGTCGAACGAGTCGGCGACCGCCGCCTGTTGCGGCCCCGCGGCAGACGCCATCGCTGCGGGAACGCACGTACCCGCGGTGATCGCGGCGAGGGCGACGCCGGTCACGGCCAGGCGGCGGAGGGCGGACGGGCGGTGGTGCATCAGGCTGCTCCCAAGGGTGTTGCCACAGAACCGGGTAACGGTGAACCGCGGGCAACTCTGCCCGGCCCGACCGCAGGAGCCATCGGGGATCACCCTGAGCAGTCCCCCGGGACACACCCCTGAAAGTCCCCTCGGCCACAGGGGCCCGCCCGTAAGGGTTGCCTCCCGGTGCCTCGCAAGAGAACACCAGGAAGCTCCGGAATGACATGTTCGCCCCGGGCAGCCGAAGCGCGTTTTCCGGCACAACCCCCGCCCCCGGAGCCATGTCTACGCGGGTGTTCGAAAGTCACCGGCCGAAGACACCGGCCGATTCACCCCCGTTCCGCGAAGGATCACTTCTGCATGCGTAGCAAGCACGGAATCATCGCCGCCACCTCCACGCTCGCCCTCGCCCTCGGCGGAGCCTTATTCGCGGCACCCGCCGCCCAGGCGGCCACACCGGTGGCCTCCGTCGTCCACGAGGACGGCGAGCTCTGGTACAAGGGCGCCCCCGGACAGACGAACAAGCTCACGATCTCCGAAGAGATCGAACAGCGGGGCGAGTGGGAGTCGTACTACATCATCACCTTCCGCGACCGGGGTGCCATCACCATCGACCCGAGCGCGGCGACCGCCGACGAGTGCACGTACCCCTCGGCGGCCGACCACACCGTCGTCCGGTGCGCGACCATGGTCCCCCTGGGCTCCGACGACTCGGACAACTTCGACGTCAACCTCGGTGACGGCGACGACACCGCGACCGTCGACGCCGACAGCCCCGCCTACTCCTCGATCTACGGCGGTGCCGGCGACGACGTCATCAAGGGCTCCGCGCGGGATGTGCTCCACGGCGGCGACGGCGACGACCGCCTCGACGGCGGCGGCGGTGTCTGGAGCGTCGGCCCCTACGGCGATGCCGGCGACGACACCATCACCAACTGTGCGATGGACTGCTACGGCGGTCCCGGCAACGACTCCATGTCCGGAGGCACCAACGACACAGAGAACAACATGTACGGCGAGGACGGGAACGATGTGATCCACGGCCTGTCCGACGCCGACCACATCTACGGCGGCCGGGGCGACGACATCCTCTACGGCGAGCAGGGCAACGACACGATCTACGGCAACAGCGGAAACGACACGCTGTACGGCGGCCCGGGCACGGACACGCTCTCGGGCGGCCCGGGCACCAACAAGGTCTACCAGGACTGACCCGAGCGGGGTCGCCCTGATTCTGTGGTGGATATGGGACAGCGACACGCCGTCGCCACGGCGTGTCGTTGTCCTGAACTCACCGCAAACTCAGACGCCGAACCAGCGTTGGACAGCCGACCGCAGGCCGGCCAGCTCGGTTGCGTCGGGTCGGGGCGAGCCGCAGGCCCAGGCGACATAGCCGTCCGGGCGGATCAGCAGGCCGGTGAGGCCGACCGGGCCGCCCTGCGCGACAACGGGGGAGACGGCGTCCTGATCGCCCGCCAGTATGGCCGCCAGTGAATGGTCCTCGGTCAGGTCGACGAGCAACGGTCGGGCGTCTCGCGCTATTTCGGCGATCCGGACCTTCCCCGTGTCGGCGATCAGCTCCAGTTCCGGTGCGAAGTAGCCGACTGCGGGGTGGGGGTCGGCGATGCCCATGTCGTAGCGCACATCGGTGCCCGCGATCAGGTCGGCGAGGTGCTGGACGACCGGCTTGTGGCTGAGCAGTTCGGTGAAGAGTTCGCGCAGGCCTGTGGTGTCGCTGCCCGGGGCGTCGAGCGCGGACTGCGCCTGGGCGTTGAGCACCATGCGGCGGGCCGCCTGGCGGCGCTCGGTGTCGTAGGTGTCGAGCAGGCCCTGTGGGGCGGTGTCGCGCAGCGTCGCGGCGAGCTTCCAGCCGAGGTTGACGGCGTCCTGGAGGCCGAGGTTCAGCCCGGGGCCGCCGCCGGAGGCGTAGACGTGGGCGGCGTCGCCGATCAGAAGGACCCGGCGGTCCCGGAACCGGTCGGCGACCCGGGTGTTGCCGCCGGTCAGCCGCCGCAGCACATGCGGGCCCGCTCCGTCCGGCGGGCCGAGCGGCAGGTCCACGCCGAGGACCCGCCGGATACTGGCCTCCATTTCGGCCAGGGTCATCGGCTCGTCCGTGGCGGGCTGGTCCCACTCGGTGGTGCTGACCAGCGGCGGCAGTCCGGGGAACGGCGCGTAGGAGAAGCCGCCCTGTTCGGTGCGGTGCGGCAGGAAGGGCAGGACCGGCCCATGGCCGGGGATGGCGAGGGCGCCGTTGACCGGGTCGATCCAGTCGGCCGGGACGGTGGCGTGGGCGGTGCGGTTGGTGCGGCGGTCGTAGCTGACGCCGGGGAAGTCGATGCCGGTGAGCTTGCGGATCACGCTGTGCGCACCGTCCGCGCCGACCACGTAGTGGGCGTGGAGCCGCTGGTCGCCGTCGGGTCCGGTGACGTCGAGCGTGACGGCGTCCTCGTCCTGGGTGACGGCGCTGACCCGGTGTCCGCGTCGCAGGTCGACGCCGAGGGTACGGGCGTGCTCCTCCAGGACCTCGACGATGCGGTGTTGCGGGGCGGCGAGGCCGAACACCGGACTGTCGTCCAGCAGGCCGAGGTTGAGGCCCATGGCGGCGAACATGAAGTAGGCGGTGTTCGGCTGCGGGGGTTCCGGGCTGCCGCTGAGCCGCTCGTGCAGACCGCGGTGGTCCACCAGGCGCACTACCTGGCCCAGCAGGCCGTTGGCCTTGGGTTCGGTGCTGGGCTGAAGGAGCTGCTCCAGGACGATCGGGCGGATGCCGGCCAGGCTGAGTTCGCAGGCCAGCATCAGCCCGTTAGGACCGCCTCCCACAATGATCACGTCGGCTGTCACGTCGGCTGTCACGGTCGGATCTCCTTGGTGCGAACGGGGAAGGGCGGCACCGGAAGCGCGTCGGCCGCCGCTGTTGGCTACGGGACGGGCAGGCCGGCGGCGAGCTGCTCGAAGACCTGGGCCAGGATCGCGCCGAGCGGCGCGGGCTTCTCGGCGCGCAGGCTGTGCTCGACCGCCACCGCGCTGCCGGCCGCGACCACGGAGGCGACCAACTTCGGGTAGACGTCGCGTTCCGCGTCGGTGCCGGTGCGCCGCGCGACGGCCTTGGTCAGCTCCTCCTGGGCGGCCGCGTTGGCCTTGACGATCTCACCGGCCAGCGCGGGTTCGGCCAGCATCAGCCGCACCCCGGCACGCCAACGCTCGTTCTGCGGCGCGGAGTCCTGCTGCGCCGAGCCCTCCGGCGGTACGAACTGGTCCAGGACGGCGTGCAGCAGCGAGTCCCACAGCGGTTCGCCGGCCGGGCGGGCGAGCAGGTCGTCGGCCACCCGGAGCATCCGCTCCACGTGGCTGGCGGCGATCGCCTCGGCCTTGCCGGCGAAGTAGTTGCGGAAGGTGCGCACCGAGACGTCGGCCTCGGCGGCGATCTGTTCGACGGTCACGTTGGCCCAGCCGTGCAGGACGCACAGTCGGATCGCCGCCTGGCTCAGCGCGACCCGGGTCTGCCGCTTCTTGCGCTCGCGGAGTCCGGGCTGCCCGGTCGTGCGGTTCTCGTCTGCGGGTGCCATGCGAGCAGCGTAGGGCAAATATTGCCGATGAGGCAAGATTTCCAGAACGGCAAGTTTTTGGGCTGGCTGCGATGACCGGTGCTCATGGCTCTGTCACCGGACCCGCCGGGGCGGCCTCACGCCCCGCGGGTCCGCTGCGCGACCCAGCCCGCCATCGCCCGTACGCCGACGCCGATCGCGCGCTCGTCCGGGAGGAAGTCGGGGTAGTGCGGGTAGCAGGCGGTGATGGGCGCGCCGGGGGCGCGGACGCCGAGGAAGGTGTAGGTGCCCGGGACGCGGTCCAGGTAGAGGGCGAAGTCCTCGCCGTTGAACGGGAAGGCGGCGTGGAGTTCGGTGACCGGGTCCCCGCCGAGTTCGCGACGGAGGTGGCGAGCGAGGGCGCGGGCGTCCGGTTCGGGGCAGACCATGGCGGGGAACGGCTCGCCGGGGAAGCTCACCCCGGTCCCTGCGTACGACATGGCCAGCCGCCGGATGTCCGCGCGGACCTCCGCGTAACGCTCCTGCGGCCAGCAGCGGTAGGACACGCTCACCTTGGCCTCCTGCGCCCTGGCCCGGACGGCCACGAACCGGGCCAGCGGCCCGTCGGGCGTCTGGACGTCGGCGACCATGCGCTCCAGGTCGGCGGGGGTCTGCGGCGGCGCCACCGTGGCGAGCGCGCCGATCTCGGCGGCCAGGCGCCGCGCGGCGTCGGGCGCGTCCGGCCCCGAGAGGGTCACCTCCGCGCGGTCCTGGCCCGGCAGCCCGTAGCCCGGGGTCACGGCGAACCGCCCGACCGGGAACGGCCCGCAGTGCAGCGCGTGGATCTCCTCGACGCGGGTGTGCTCGAGCACGCCCGCGTCGATCATCGCGCGAGCCCCGGCCAGGGCCTCCTCGGCGGGCTGGAAGAGGAACACCACCGTCCCGCTGAGCTGACGCCGCAGCCGGGCCAGGACCTTCGCCACGCCGAGGGCCACCGTGGTGTGGATGTCGTGGCCGCAGAGGTGGGCCGCCGCCGGGCCGCCCCCGACGATGTCCCCGGGCGGCACCGCGTCCATGTCCGCCCGGTACGCGACGGTGCGGCCCGGCAGCGAGCCGTGCAGGACGCCGACGACGCCGTGGCCGCCCACCCCGGTGGTGACGGCCAGCCCGGCGGCCCGCAGCTCCCGGGCCACCACGCCCGCGGTCCGCTGCTCCTGCCCCGGCGCTTCGGGGTGTTGGTGGATGTCGCGCCGCAGCTCGATCAGCCCGGGCTCCAGGCGCGCCACTTGGGCGTCCACCGCCCCCTGCGCCACCGGCCGCCCCCGCCCGCCGGCGGCGGCCGTCCCCGCGGTTCCCCAGCCGATTCCCGCGGCGGTGGCCGTCGCGCCGGTGAGCAGTGAGCGGCGCGTGAGGGCGTGCTTCATGGGCTCTTTCACCGTTTCCTGATCCTTCATGTGGTCTTCCGGAACGTTCGACACACCATCGCCGCTCGCGGGTGCCACCGCCCATCCGGCTGACCACCACGTGGGGGTGGGGGTAGCCCCAGCACGGCCATCACGAGGCGCCGCGGCCCGCCCGGTTCGGTGCCGCCAGCAGTGCCAGGGCCAGGACCGCCAGGCCGCACCAGGACACCACCGGCAGCCGCTCGCCCACGACCGTGACGCCCAGCAGCGCCGCCACCGCGGCTTCGGCCAGGCTGAGGGTGGTGGCCACCGCCGCCGGGGTGTGGCGCAGGCCGTGGCCGAAGAGGCGATAGGCGAGGAAGGCGGGGAACACTCCGAGGTGGAGGGCCACCGCGGCACCTCGGACGGTGGCGAGCCAGGCCGTGCCGGCGGCGAGCAGGACGGGCAGCACCAGCAGCCCCGCCGCGCCGAACATCGCACCCATGACCACACCGGACGGGTGCCCCCGCCGGATGAGCCGCCCGCCGATGAGCGAGTACGCGGCGTAACAACAGCCCCGAGAGCGTGGCGAGCGCGATCCCCGCGGCGTCCCACAACCAGCGGCCAGGGCCGAGCCGACAGGGCCGCTCGGCCCTCGCCCCGTCCGCGCGCTCGGTGTGACAATCCGGCGATGGGACGGACCTCTCGGCAGGCCCCGCCGCCCCCGCTGCGCGCGGGCACCCTCTGGGCCCGGGTGGCTTTCGACGGGAAGGCGGTGAGCGTCACATGGCGGCTCCACCCCGTCCCCGGCCTGCGGACCCGGCGCTATCCGCTGGCCCAGGTGCTGGCCGCGGACTACGCCTGGCTCGGCGGGGAGGGTGAGCGGCGCCGCTTCGACCTGGCCCTGCGCGGACGGAAGCCGGTCCGCGTCGGCGTCCACCCGGGGCTGAGCGGGCGTGGCAGGCGGAAGGAGAGCCGCTGGCAGGAGCTGGTCGCCACCGTGAAGGCGGCGGTGGGGCAGCGGATGCGGTGCGTTCTGTACGGGACGGTGGGGCGCCCGCCGTGGAGCGAGGAGGTGTGGCGGCGGGTCGAGGCGCTGGTGCCGGAGCTGACGTGTTTCGCGTACAGCCGTTATCGCTGGGACTGGGACCGGGTCGAGGAGGTGGGCCACCGCCGGGCGATCGAAGAGGGCGTGCTGGCGGACCTGTCCCGGGCGGGCTCCGACGTGCCGCCCCCGCCCTATCCGCCTCCCCGCGAGGAGTGGCACGAACGTCCGCATAGGGGCGGCGGCGCGCTTGCCGGTTTCATCGGAGACCCCTGGGACGATCCGCGCGAGCGCGAGCCCGAACTGCGCCGGGCCGAGGCCTGGCACGATCTCATCGACGCGCTCGGGCAGGGGCGGGAGGTCACGCTCTCGGCGCGGTGGGCGGCCGAGGAGGCCCCGGCGCTTCTGGCCTGGGGGCACTACTACCTTCGGCGCACGCTCGACCGCCCGAAGCCGCGTATCGTCCACACTCGTGTTCCGCGGCCGAAACGCTGACGTGATGTGTTGTATCGTCCCGTTCGCCTCCTTGTGGCCGCTATGGTCGCTGCGACCGTCACCGGCGAACCACGACGGAGAACCATGACGCACGCGCCCCGGCTGCCCCGCCCCGCCCGGCTGATCGCCCCGCTGCTCGCGGGCGCGCTGATCGCCGCGGTCCCCCCGGATTCCCCGGCGTCCGCCGCCCCCGCCGAGTACAACGCCCCTTGTGCACAAGGCGACGGCTGGGCGCTGTCGGCGACGCGGATCGATCCGGACAGCGGCTTCGACGCCGTCGTCGGCAACGGCTATCTCGGCCAGCGCGTGGCCCCCCACGGCACCGGCTACGCCGCCACCGGCGCCAAGACCGGCTGGCCGCTGTTCACCCCGCGCTACGACGGCTCCTTCGTCGCGGGGCTGTACGCGCACAACATCGCGACGACCGAGGACCGGCAGGTCGCCGCGGCCATCCCGACCTGGACGTCCCTGGACGTGACGACCGGCGGCGCCGGCGCGGAGACCTTCTCCTCCGACACCCCCACCGGCCGCGTCTCCCGCTACCGCCAGACGCTCCACCTCCGCTGCGGCCTCGTCCGCACCTCCCTCACCTGGACCGCGTCCGACGGCCGCGCCACCGACCTCGTCTACGACGTGCTGGCCGACCGCGTCAACGCCCATGTGGGCGCCGTACGGCTGCGCATGACCCCGCACTGGAGCGGCGAGGCGACCGTCACCGACCGCATCGACGGGCGCGGCGCCCGCCGGATCAGCCAGACCGGCGGCAGCGGCTACAGCTACGGCGGCCGCACGATGGACGTCGCGTTCCGTACGGACGGCACGGACACCGACGGGGCGGTCGCCTCCACGCTGCGGCCCGGCGCGGGCGTACGCGACGAGGGGCCGCACCGGGCGGGCCCCGTCAAGGATCTGTCGGCCCGTCAGTACGTCACCTTCCCCGTCGAGCGCGGCCGCAGTTACGAACTGGCCAAATACGTCGGCGTGGACACCGCCCTCACCTCCCGCACCCCGCGCGGCGCCGCCCGCGCCGCGGCGGAGGGGGCGGCGGGGCGGGGCTGGGCCGCGCTGTTCGCGGGCCACGCCGCCGCGTGGGACCGGCTGTGGCGGGCGGACATCGAGGTGGCCGGGCGCGGGCAGGAGGCGGGGGAGCTGCGGCGGTGGCTGCGCTCGGCGCAGTACGGACTGCTGTCCGCGACCCGCCCCGGCACCCGCGACAGCATCTCCCCGACCGGCCTGACCAGCGACAACTACGCCGGGCTGATCTTCTGGGACGCCGAGACCTGGATGTATCCGGGGCTGCTCGCCGCCCACCCCGAACTCGCCGCGACCGTCGTCGAGTACCGCTACCGCACCCGCGCCGCCGCCCGCGCCAACGCGCGCGCGCTCGGCTACCCCGGCCTCTTCTACGGCTGGACCAGCGCGAGCCGGGGCGATCTGTGGTCCGAGTGCCACAGCTGGGACCCGCCGCACTGCCGCACCCAGAACCACCTCCAGAGCGATATCGCGCTCGCGGCCTGGCAGTACTACCTGGCCACGGGGGACACCGACTGGCTGCGCGGGCGCGGCTGGCCGGTGCTCAAGGGGATCGCCGAGTTCTGGGCGGGCCGCGTCACGCGCAACGCCGACGGCAGCTACTCCATCAACGACGTCGCGGGCCCCGACGAGTACAGCAACGGCGTCGACGACGGCGTCTTCACCAACGCCGGCGCGGCCACCGCCCTGCGCGCCGCGACCCGCGCCGCGCGCGTCCTCGGCGAGTCGGCCCCCGCCGCATGGAACCGGATCGCGGGCGGGTTGCGCATCCCGTACGACGCGCGGAAGGACGTCTTCCTCCAGTACGCGGGCTACGACGGCTCGCTGATCAAGCAGGCGGACACGGTGCTGCTCATGTATCCGCTGGAGTGGCCGATGTCCGCGCGGACGGCCGCCGCCACCCTCGACTACTACGCCGCCCGCACCGACCCCGACGGCCCGGCCATGACCGACTCGGTGCACGCCATCGACGCGGCGGGCATCGGCGCGCCCGGCTGCTCGACGTACACCTATCTGACGCGCGCCATCAGGCCGTTCGCGCGCGGGCCGTTCGAGCTGTTCTCGGAGGCGCGCGGGCAGAAGGCGGGCGCCGCGGACCCGCTGTCCGGCTCCCCGGCCCAGGACTTCCTCACCGGCAAGGGCGGGTTTCTCCAGGTCTTCACCCACGGGCTGACCGGCCTGCGGCTGCGCGAGGACCGGGTGCGGCTCGACCCGATGCTGCCGCCCCAGCTCGCCGCCGGGGTCACGGTGCGCGGGCTGCACTGGCAGGGGCGCACCTACGACGTGGCGCTCGGCCCGCACGAGACCGAGGTGCGGCTGACGGACGGCGCGCCCTTCACGATCGAGACCCCGGAGGGGGAGCGGCTGGTGAGCGCCGGCGCCCCCGCCGTCCTCAAGACCCGCCGCCCGGACCTGGCGCCGACCGACAACCTCGCCCGGTGCCGCCCGGCGATGGCGACCTCCGAGGAGCCGGGGATGTACGCGGGGGCGGCGCTGGACGGCAGCCCGGCGACGGCCTGGGTGCCCGACGGCGTGTCGGGCTCGCTCACCGCCGACCTCGGACGCGCCGTACGGATCGCGGAGATCACACCCGAGTGGACGGCGACGCGCCCGGCCTCGTACGAGGTGGAGACGTCGCTGGACGGGCGGGCCTGGCACACGTGGGGCTCTGCCGGGGGCTCGGCGCTCGCGCGCCATGTGCGGGTGACCGTGCGGTCGGCGGACGACAAGCGGCGGGCGGGCATCGCGGAGTTGAGCGTGGCGTCGGCGGGGTAGCGGCCTCCAGGCGGCCTGGTGCGTGTCCATGTGGCGCCTGTCCATGTGGCGCGCGGCGACATGGTGTAGTGGTCCAATTCTTATACCGGCATTAGTATCACGGACATGGTGCGCACCCCTCTCACTCCGCTGGAACGCGAACGCGGCCGCCACCTCGGCCTCCTCCTCCGCCAGGCCCGCGGAGAACGGAGCATGGCCGAGATCGCCGCCGCGGCCGGGATCTCCGCCGAGACCCTCCGCAAGATCGAGACCGGCCGGGCCCCGACCCCCGCCTTCTTCACCATCGCCGCCCTGGTCGGCACGCTCGGGCTCACGCTCGACGAGCTGGCCGAGCGGTGCGCGGCGGTCACGGTGGCGGAGGAGGCCGCACCGGCGGAGGCCGGCGCCGCGGCATAGTGCGGCGCTCAACCCGGGCTCCAGCTGGGCGAATTAGCGTCCGGGCCGCGTCGGCCAACTCGGCCGCGCAGGTCAGGACGCATTCCACCGAGGAGAAACGCCCATGCGCCGCCGTCTCCGCATCGCCCTCGCCACCACCACCGCCGCCCTCGCGCTCTGTAGCTCCCTGGGCGTCGAGGGTGGCAGCGCCACCGCCCGCGCCCGTGCCCAGAACGTCGACCACAAGTGCTCCGACAACGTGGACGTCGACGGCTTCTCCGACTCCCTCGACGGGACCCTCTTCCGGAAGAGGTACGTCGGAAACCTCTCCGGCCTCGCCGTCGACCACGACGGCTCCATCGCCGCGGTCTCCGACCGGTCCCTGCTGTTCCGCCTGAAGGTACAGAGCCAGAACGGGAACCCCACCGCCGAGCCGACCGGGGTGACCGACCTCAGGGACGAGCAGGGATATCCCTCACTCGACTCCGAGGCCCTGGTGATCGACAGCGACAAGACCCGCCTGGTCACGTCCGAGATCGAGCCGTCCATCCGGATCTATGACGAGTCCGGCCGCAATCCCGTCAAGCTGCCCATGCCCAAGAGGCTGCTGGTCAAGCCCGACGGGCGGGCCCCCGACAGGAACCTGACGCTCGAAGGGCTGACCCTCCAGCCCGGCGGCAAGACGCTCGTCGCCTCCATGGAGGGGCCGCTGGAAGGGGACGGCAAGGACACTGCGGGGCATACGCTGGTGCGGCTTCAGAGCTGGCAGCGGGAGCAGGGCCAGAGCGCGAAAGACTTCAAGATCGCCGCGCAGTACGGCTACGCGGTCGACAAGAATCCAGACGTCGCGAGCAAGGATCTCGGCATCTCCGAGATCGCCGCGACTCCCGACGGCCGTCTCCTCGTCATCGAGCGCGGCCATTCCCCGAGTGGCAACACCGTCCGCCTCTACCTCGCCGATCTGAGCGGGGCGACCGACGTCACCAATACCGAGAACCTGCCCGGGTCGGCCCAGCTGGTGAAGAAGACCCTGCTCGCCGACCTCGTCAAGTGCCCCGACCTCGGCGCGCCCGCCAAGCAGTCCCAGCACAACAAGCTGCTCGACAACATCGAGGGCATGGCCGTCACCAGCGCCACCGGAGGGACGCTGAAGCTCCTGCTCGTCAGCGACGACAACGCGAACGTGGCGCAGATCACCCGCCTGTACGCGCTGACCGCCAAGCTGCCCAGCAGCGGGTCCTAGGGGCGGGAACCACAGGTCACAGCGGGGTCCAGGGGCCGAGCCCCCGGGCCCCGTTTTGTTGCGGCAGGATGAAATCCGCACGCCAGGGTGTTGGTGTCTTCCGGTAGCAAAGGCGGATCGGGAGGTCACGGGTGGCGGACGCGATGGCGGACGACGCGGATACAGCGGATACGCGGGAGGGCTGGGCGCGGCGGCTGATCCGCTACTGCTGGCGGTACCGCCGCGACGTGACTCTGGCCCTCGGCGCCTCGCTCGGCGGGATGGCCGTGACGGCGCTGGTGCCGCTCGTCACGAAGCTGATCATCGACGATGTGATCGTCAAGCACGACCGCTCGCTCGCGCCCTGGGCCACGCTGCTGGTCGTCGCCGCGCTCGTGGTCTACGGGCTCACCTTCGTCCGGCGCTACTACGGCGGCCGGCTCGCCCTGGACGTGCAGCACGAGCTGCGCACCGAGATGTTCGCGGCGATCTCGCGGTTCGACGGCAGGCGCCAGGACGAGCTGAGCACCGGGCAGGTCATCGGCCGGGCCACCAGCGATCTCCAGCTCGTCCAGGGGCTGCTCTTCATGGTGCCGATGATGATCGGCAACGTCCTGCTCTTCGTGATCTCGCTGGCCGTGATGGCGGTGCTCTCGCCGGTGCTCACCGTCGTCGCGCTCGCCGTCGCCCCCGCGCTGTGGTTCATCGCCTCGCGCAGCCGCACCCGCCTGTTCCCCGCGACCTGGTACGCCCAGGGGCAGGCGGCGGCGGTCGCCGGGGTCGTGGACGGGGCGGTCACCGGCGTTCGCGTGGTCAAGGGGTTCGGGCAGGAGGAGCAGGAGACCGGGAAGCTCCGCGAGGTCAGCCGCCGGCTGTTCGCCGGCCGGCTGCGGACCGTCCGCCTGAACTCCCGCTACACCCCCGCCCTCCAGGCCGTGCCCGCCCTCGGCCAGGTCGCCATGCTGGCGCTGGGCGGCTGGATGGCCACCCGCGGCCAGGTCACCCTCGGCACCTTCGTGGCCTTCTCCACCTACCTCGCGCAACTGGTCGGGCCGGTCCGGATGCTCACGATGATCCTCACGGTCGGGCAGCAGGCGCGGGCCGGTGCCGAGCGGGTCTTCGAGCTGATCGACACCGAGCCCGCCATCGCGGAGCGCCCCGACGCGCGGGAGCTGCCCGCCGACGCCCCCGCGACGGTCGAGTTCGACCACGTCTCCTTCGGCTACGACGCCGAGCGCCCCGTCCTCGACGACCTGTCCCTGCGGATCGAGCCGGGCGAGACGGTCGCGGTCGTCGGCGCGTCCGGCAGCGGCAAGTCGACCCTCGCGCTGCTGCTGCCCCGCTTCTACGACGTGTCGGCGGGGGCGGTGCGGGTCGGCGGCCACGATGTGCGCGAGCTGACGTACGAATCGCTGCGCGCCGCGATCGGGCTGGTGCCGGAGGACAGCTTCCTGTTCTCGGACACGGTGCGCGCCAACATCGCGTACGGGCAGCCCGACGCGACCGAGGAGCAGATCCGGGCCGCGGCCCGCGCCGCCCAGGCCGACGGCTTCATCTCGGCGCTGCCCGACGGCTACGACACCGAGGTCGGCGAGCAGGGCCTGACCCTCTCCGGCGGCCAGCGCCAGCGTGTCGCCCTGGCCCGCGCGATCCTCACCGACCCGCGGCTGCTCGTCCTCGACGACGCCACATCGGCGGTGGACGCGCGGGTCGAGCACGAGATCCACGAGGCGCTGCGGGGCGTCATGGCGGGGCGTACGACGCTGCTCATCGCCCACCGCCTGTCGACCCTCGCCCTGGCCGACCGCATCGCCGTGCTCGACCGCGGCCGCCTCGCCGACATCGGCACCCACGAGGAGCTGCGGGAGCGCAGCGCGCTCTACCGGCGGCTGCTGACCGACCCGGACGAGCTCAGCGGGATCGCCCGCGACCCGGCGGGCAGCGTGGCGGCCGGCGCGGTGGGCGGCGACGGCGCGGTGGCGGTCGCCGGGGCCTTCGGCGGCGAGGCGTCGGCCACCGGGCTCGCCGTGCCGTACCTCGACGGCGTACCCGGCCCGGACGGCGAGAGCTGGGGCGCCCGTACGGTCATCAGCAGCACTCTCGCGCGGCAGGACGGCGACGACGACGCGGCGGAAAACGGCGTGACGCCCGAGCTGTGGGTGCGGCGCGCCGACGCGGACGGGGACAGCGACCTGCCCGGCGGCGGAGCGGCCCCCGCCGCCACCGCCGCGGCTGCCGCCCCCGGCCCCGGAATGGCCGGGGCGCTCGCCGGGATGCCCGCCACCCCCGAGCTGCTGGCCAAGGTCGCGGCGCTGCCGCCCGCCACCGACACGCCCGACATCGACGAGCAGCGGGCCGCGCGCCCCGAGCGGGCGTACGGGCTGCGGCAGTTGCTGCGCGGGTTCGGCGCGCCGCTCGCGGTCAGCCTGCTGCTGGTCGCGGTCGACGCGCTGGCCGGGCTGCTGCTGCCGGTGCTCATCCGGCACGGCATCGACCAGGGCGTCCAGCGGATGGCGCTGGGCGCGGTGTGGGCCGCCTCCGGGCTGGCGCTCGTCGTCGTCCTCGCGCAGTGGGCCGCGCAGATCGGCGAGACGCGGATGACCGGGCGGACCGGCGAGCGCGTCCTGTACTCGCTGCGGGTGAAGATCTTCGCGCAGCTCCAGCGGCTCGGTCTTGACTACTACGAGCGCGAGCTGACCGGCAAGATCATGACCCGGATGACCACGGACGTGGACGCGCTGTCCACCTTCCTCCAGACCGGCCTGGTCACCGCCGTCGTCTCCCTGCTGACCTTCTTCGGCATCCTGGTCGCGCTGCTGATCATCGACGTCCAGCTGGCGCTCGTGGTGTTCGCGGCGCTGCCGCTGCTCGTCGTCGGCACGATCTTCTTCCGGCGGCAGAGCGTCAAGACGTACGAGCTGGCGCGCGAGCGGGTCAGCGTGGTCAACGCGGACCTTCAGGAGAGCGTGGCCGGACTGCGCATCGTGCAGGCCTTCCGCCGCGAGCGGGCGGGCCGGGAGCGGTTCGCGGGGCGCAGCGACGCGTACCGCCGGGCGCGGGTGCGCGGCCAGTGGCTGATCTCGGTGTACTTCCCCTTCGTCCAGCTGCTGTCGTCCGTCGCGGCCGCGCTGGTGCTGATCGTCGGCGCCGGGCGGGTCGGCGACAACACGCTGACGGCGGGCGCGCTGGTCGCCTATCTCCTCTACATCGACCTGTTCTTCGCCCCGGTCCAGCAGCTCTCCCAGGTCTTCGACGGCTACCAGCAGGCCACCGTCTCGCTGCGGCGCATCCAGGAGCTGCTGCGCGAGCCGACGAAGACCCCGCTCGCCGACGCGCCGCGCGAGGTGCGGGCGCTGCGCGGCGAGGTCACCTTCGACGGGGTGCGCTTCGGGTACGGGGACGATGGCGACGAGGCGCTGGCGGGCATCGACCTGACGATCCCCGCCGGGCAGACCGTCGCCTTCGTCGGCGAGACGGGCGCGGGCAAGTCCACGCTCGTCAAGCTGGTCGCGCGGTTCTACGACCCCTCCGCCGGGGCCGTGCGGGTGGACGGCACGGATGTGCGCGAGCTCGATCTCACGGCGTACCGCAACCGCCTGGGCGTTGTACCGCAGGAGCCGTATCTGTTCCCCGGGACGGTGCGCGACGCCATCGCGTACGGGCGCCCGGACGCGAGCGACGCGGAGGTGGAGGCGGCGGCCCGCGCGGTCGGCGCCCACGCCATGGTGGCCTCGCTCGACGGCGGCTATCTGCACGAGGTCACCGAGCGCGGGCGCAATCTGTCAGCCGGGCAGCGCCAGCTCATCGCACTGGCCCGCGCCGAGCTGGTCGGCCCGGACATCCTGCTGCTCGACGAGGCCACGGCCGCGCTCGACCTGGCCACCGAGGCCCTGGTGAACCAGGCCACGGACCGCCTGGCGGGCAGGCGTACCACGCTGGTCGTCGCGCACCGGCTGACGACCGCGGCCCGCGCGGACCGGGTGGTGGTCCTGGATCACGGGCGGGTCGTCGAGGACGGTACGCACGAGGAGTTGGTGGCCCTCGATGGTCGGTACGCCGAGTTGTGGCGCACCTTCACGGGGGAGACGGCTCCGACGGCCGTCGCCTGATGGTGTCGTCGCTCGAGGGCGGCGTCGTCTGTTGACGGCGTCGTCCGACGGCATTTACCCGTAACCCCCGTGGTGACTCTCGGCATTCAGCCGATGTTACCCACCGTTACATCACGGTTCCATACCGCTGGCCCTGGCTATCCCCTCCACCTCACGCCGGTCTCGTTCCCGCTGTTCCGCGTCCGCGGCCACCCGCTGCTTGTGACGGAGGAGGAAGTCGGGGTCCTCCGCCCGGTCCTGGGGCACCAGGACCTTCATGCCCTTGGCGTGCGGGCTGTCGCCGAGGTCGACGACCACCCGCTCGTCCTGGGAGGTGAGCAGGCCGAACAGCACCAGCAGCTCCGCCTGTAGAGCGGGGGTGAACAGCTCTTTCTCCTCCGGCCCCATGCCGAGTTCGTACGTCCCCCCGTGGACGGCCGGTGAGGTGCTCAGCTCGCGCAGCAGCCGCATGAGCAGCTCCAACGAGCGAGGATCGATTCGGTTCTGCAATTCGGTCAGATACTGGGTCAGCCGCTCGGCCCGTTCGCTCCGGTCGTGCCGTTCGTCTCGGTCCATGTAGGCAGGATGAGCCATCACAGCCCGCTACGAAAGAGGGCGGAGCCCACAACTCTCCGTATTCGGGCTCCGGTTGCCGGGTCTGGCGGCCCCACCTGTGCCCCGATAGGTTCTCGGCGATCCGTGCGAACTCATGGGGAGGGCGAATGGGCAAGGCGCTCAGATGGCTGTTGGCGCTGGTGATGCTGGTGGGAGCGGTCGGCGCCGGCGTCGGCAGCGCGTCCGCGGCACCGGCCACCGCGAAACCGGCCACCGCGGAGCCTGACATCAAGGACCGAATACTCGCGATACCCGGAATGCGGCTCGTCGAGGAAAAGCCGTATGACGGCTACCGCTTTTTCGTACTGACCTACACGCAGCCGATCGACCACCGTCACCCGGCCAAGGGGACCTTCGAGCAGCGCTTCACCCTGCTGCACAAATCCACCGACCGGCCCACGGTGTTCTTCACCTCGGGCTACAACGTCAACACCAGCCCGCGCCGCAGTGAGCCGACCCAGATCGTCGACGGCAACCAGGTGTCGCTGGAGTATCGCTTCTTCACTCCGTCCCGGCCCCAGCCCGCCGACTGGTCCAAGCTCGACATCTGGCAGGCGGCCAGTGACCAGCACCGCCTCTACCGGGCCCTGAAGCCGGTCTACGGCAAGAAGTGGCTGGCCACCGGCGGCAGCAAGGGCGGCATGACCGCCACGTACTACCGCCGCTTCTACCCGAACGACATGGACGCCACCGTCGCCTACGTCGCGCCCAACGACGTGGTCAACGAGGAGGATTCGGCCTACGACCGCTTCTTCGCCTCCGTCGGCACCGCCGAGTGCCGCACCAAGCTGAACGCGGTGCAGCGCGAGGCGCTGGTGCGGCGCGAGGAGATCCTGGCCCGCTACCAGAAGTGGGCGGACGACGAGGGGCAGACCTTCACGGTCGTCGGCAGCGCGGACAAGGCGTACGAGAACGTCGCCCTCGACCTGGTGTGGGCCTTCTGGCAGTACCACGGGGTGAGCGAGTGCGCCGACGTGCCCGCGCCGACCGCCTCGACCGACGAGCTGTACACCTTCGTCGACGACATCTCCGGCTTCGCCGCCTACACCGACCAGGGCCTGGAGACCTACACGCCGTACTACTACCAGGCGGGCACGGAACTGGGCTCGCCCAGCTTCGACACCCCGCACCTGGACGGGCTGCTGCGCTACCCGGGCATCTACACCCCGCGCAGCTATGTGCCCCGCGAGATCCCGATGCGCTTCCGGCCGAACGCGATGCGGGACGTCGACACCTGGGTGCGGCACGACGCGCGGCGGATGCTGTTCGTGTACGGGCAGAACGACCCGTGGGGCGCGGAGCGGTTCCGGCTCGGCAAGGGCGCCGAGGACTCGTACGTCTACACCGTCGCCGGCGGCAACCACGGCTCCAGCATCGCCCAGCTCGCGGCCGACGAGAAGGCCAAGGCCACGGCCGCGGTGCAGCGGTGGGCGGGCGTCCAGCCCGCGGCGAAGCCGCTGGCCCCGTACGACGCGCGGCTCGACCGCCGGGACGTCGAGCGCGAGCCGGCCCTGCGGCCGTAAGGGGGCCTGAGCGCGGAGGGCGGCGAGACAGGACTCGGCGAGTGCGCCGAAGTCCGCTCGCCGCCCTTTCCGCGCATGGGGGGCTTCCGCGGCCCCGCGGACATATCGGCCCCGCAGATCATGGCTGAAAATCGACTCCCTGACGGGTGAATCGGGAGTGACAGTTAGGGCTGCCGAGGAGAACCAGTGCTTCGGCTAGTTCCAGTCCGTGCACCTTGACACACCAGGGAGAAGCATGCGCACTGAGATTGTTCTTAAGAATGATGACCTTGACCTCGACCTAGACCTCGATCTGCGCGTCTCCGACCTTCCGGAGGGAACGGAGCAGTTCGGGCAGGGCACGTTCACCTCGCCGAGCAGCTACGCGATCGGTACCCGCTGCCCCGTTTGTTGCGCGTAGGGGCCGGATGACCGGGCGGGGCAGGCAGTGCCTGCCCCGCTGTTCTGTATCCCAGGCGAGGCGAGGAAACAGGGACGTGCGACCGGAGTCCGAAATCTTCGAGGTACGTGAACCGGTGCTGGTGCGGATCGCGAGCAGGCCCCGGGACCGCGCCGAGGCCGTGATCAGCCCCGACGACCCCGTGCCCGGCATCCGCAGCCTGGCCGCCGACCCCCTGCTCCAGCAGGCCGTCCACGTCGCCAGCGGCAGTCTGGCCCTCAGTCTCCGGCGCCTGGGCGACGACGAGGAGGCGGCGGCCTACGGCCGCAAGCGCACCCTGAGCGCCGCACGGACCCTCACCCGGTACGCGCGGCGGTCCGGCGGACGCCCCACCCCCTTCGGACTCTTCGCGGGAGTGGGCAGGGCCCGCTTCGGCCCCGCCGCCAAGGCGGGGTTCCGGGGCTCCGGCGAGGTGTCGGTCCGCCTTGACGGAGCCTGGCTGCACCGCCGCGTGACGGCCTGGCTGGCCCACCCCGGGGTGCGCCGCCGGGTGGATGTGATCCTCAACGACCTGTGCGTCCTCCGGGACGGCCGACTGACGCTGCGCACCGGCGAGCGGCAGACCTCGGTCCGCGACAACGCGCTGGTCGCCGCGGTGCGCGAACTCACCGCCGGCCCAGTCCCCTACGCCGCTCTGTTCGACGAGCTGTCCCGCCGCTTCCCCACACTCGGCCCGGAGCGCCTCGACGCCCAACTCGGCGGTCTCGTCCAGCATGGCCTCCTGCTCACCTCGCTGACCCCGCACCGCATCGACGACGAGTACCTCGACCGGATCGAGGCCGCGCTCCAGGACACCCTTCCCGACACGGCCGCGGGACTGCGCTCGATCCGCTCGGCCGCCGCCGCCCATGAACAGGACCCTCCCGGCGAGGGACTCGCCTCCTGGCAGGCACTTCTCGACCGGGTCCGCCGCCTCGACGCACCCGGAGAGAGCGGTGACGGGCACCAGCGGCCACCGGTCCACGTCGATCTGCGGATGCCCGCCGACTTCGTCGTACCGCACACGGTCGGTGCGGAAGTGCGCCGCTACGCTGCCGCGATCTGGGCGATGACGCCCGAGTGGACGACGCTCGAGTACATGCGGGACTACCGGGACCGCTTCATCGAGCGGTACGGAACCGCATCGGCCGTGCCCCTCGCCGATCTCGTCGACCCGCACCGCGGTCTTGGACTGCCGCCCGAGTACGCGGATCCGCCCGCCCATCCGCGCACCGGACCGGGTGACGACGCCGACCGCACGCGCCGTGGCGTGATCGCGGAACTCGTCCAGCAGGCCGTCCTCGCCGGAACCGACATCGAGCTCACCGACGACGACGTGGCACGTCTGGCCACCGCCGCGGGACACGACCCCGACGCCAGGCCTCCGCGCACCCTCGAACTGTGCTTCCAGATTCTCGCGGACAGCCTGGACGCCCTGGACCGGGGAGACTTCCAGCTCCTCGGCAGCCCGCACATCGGCTCCTGGACGGGCGGCGCCACCGCGGGCCGATTCGCCGCCACCACCGGCCTCACCGAGGAACTCTCCCGGCTCGTCTCGCACTCCGCCGGCTCGGACAGCCTGCTGGCGCAGGTGGACGTCGCGCCCCGCGACCCTCGTTCGCTCAACATCGTCCAGGTGCCGCGCCTGCTGGCGCACCGCATCCCCATCGGCGTCGCCGACGACCGCGGCGACCCCCACTGCCTGGACTGGCGCACGTTGCTGGTGGCGGCCGGTGCGGACGGACTGAGACTGCTGCACGAACCCACGGAGCGTCAGGTCGTGCCGGTGTTCCCGCACATGCTGGCGCTCGACACCCAGGCGCCCCCGGTGGCCCGCTTCCTGTCGGATCTGGCCGCGGCCCGTCCCCGCGTATGGTCCGGCTGGGACTGGGCCGGCCTGGACGTCCTTCCCTACCTGCCCCGGGTTCGCTACGGCCGGGTCCTGGCGGCCCCCCGCCGCTGGCTGCCGGGCCGACGGCTGCGCGACGCCGCCCGCGCGCAGGGCGGATCCGCGTGGCAGGAGGGGCTGCGCGAGTGGCGGCGGCGCCTCGTCGTACCCGACCGCGTGCAGATCGCCAGGAATGATCAGATGTACCCGATCGACCTGCGCGACCCATGGGACCAGGACCTGCTGCGCTCCGAACTGACCGCCGCGCAGCCCCGCTTCGTCCTGTACGAGGACATCACCGCCGACGGTGCGCACCTGGGCTGGAACGCGGGGCACAGCACCGAGATCGTGGTGCCTCTGGTGCGCGCCTCCGAGACCCGCCGTTCCTCCGCACCGTCCGCCTCCGCACCGTCCGCCTCCACGCCGTCCGCCTCCGCGCCGTCCGCCTCCGCACCGGTCCGGCGCGCCCCGACCCGGGTCCACCTGCCCGGTGAGGACTGGCTGTTCGTCAAGGTGTACGCGGAACCGGCAGCTCACGACGGACTCTTGACCGACCACCTGCCGCAGTGGCTTTCGGACATCGAGAAGGACGTCGACCGATGGTTCTTCCTGCGCTACCGGGACCCGGAGCCACATCTGCGGCTGCGTTTCCATGGAGATCCGGACGTGTTGAACGGTCGTGTCCTGCCCGCCCTCAGCCGCCGCATCCGCGATTCGGTCGGTTCCGGTGCCCTGCGCACCATGGCCCTGGACGTGTACCGGCCCGAGACCGACCGTTACGGCGGCGACTCCCTCCAGGAGGCGGCCGAGCGTATGTTCCAGACGGACAGCCTCTCCGCACTGCTCCAGTTGCGTGCGCGCGGGGCGGGGGCGTCAGCCATGCCCGACGAGGTGCTGGCCGCCCTGGGACACGCTGTCCTGCTGGACTCCCTGGGGGACTGGGACTGGTGCGCCTGGGTGGACCGCATGATCGCCAAAGGACCGGAACACGACGCTTACCAACGGCATCGGTCGACGGCCCACCACCTGATCCGCCCCGGCGAGACCGGCGAGACCGCCCGCCTGGCCGCCGAGGAACTGTCGTCCCCGGCGCTCGCGCGGCTATGGACCGAGACACCGGAGCCGCGCGCCTACGGCCGTCTGATTCTGGCCACTTCGCCCGCCGACCGTGACGAGGCGGTGCTCTCCCTTCTCCACATGCGGCACAACCGCCTTTTCGGCGTCGGTCCGGCGGCTGAGGCCCGCGGATACGCCGTACTTCGCGGCGTGGCCCGCGCCCACATCGGAAGGAGGGCTCATGCTCCCCGCCCTGCCTCCTCCCTGCTTACCCCCGGGAGGGCCGGATGAGCGGCACAGCCCACAGCGAGCCGGCCACCGCGCGGACACGTGCCGCTGTACGTGAACGTGCGCAGGCCGTCTCCGCCCAGATCCTCGACCGGCTGGCCGACCCCGCCGCCACCATGGCCGCCACACGCATCCCCGCCGAGGCCGCCGACGACGGTGTCCCCGAAGGCATCTGGGCCGAACTGACCCTCGGCAGTGGAAGCCCCGGCCTGTCCATCGCGTTCAGCGGAGTGCACCACCGTGCGGCTGAGCAGGCGCCCCGGGCGCATGCCTATCTCGGAGTGGCGACACGGGCGGTGGCCTCCGGGACCGTGGCCCCGAGCGGCATCTTCAAGGGGCCGGGAGCACTGGCCTTCGCGGTGCTGATCGCCCATCGCGGCACCGGCGGTTACCTCTCCGCGCTCCAGCGTCTCGACGCCTACCAGCGTGATCTGGTGGGCACCGTACTGCCTCCGGTCGTGGACGACGCCCCACTTCCCACCATCGGCCACTACGAGGTGGTCCGCGGTCTGACCGGAGTCGGCCGCTACCTTCTCGCCCGCGTCGAGAGCTGCGGTGAGGCGCTCGAAAGCGTCCTCGGCTACTTGATACGCCTGGCGCGCGGGACCGTCGGGCACCGCGGGCACCGCGTGCCCCGGTGGTGGGCTCTGGACGCTCCACGGATCGGTTCGGAGGCCGCGTTTCCCGGCGGCCACCTCAACCTCGGCATCTCACACGGTGTCGCGGGCCCTCTTGCGCTGATGTCGCTCGCCTGGCAGCAGGGCGTCAGGCTGCCGGATCAGCGGGAGGCCATCGAGTCCATGGCGGACCTGCTGGTGCGGTGGTCGGTCGAAGACGGGCACGGCGTCTTCTGGCCCGGCCATCTCAGCCTCGCCCAGTGGCTGGCCGGCCCGGAGGAGTACGGCGATCCCGCCGGATGGCCGTCGTGGTGCTACGGCGCCCCCGGCGTCTCGCGCGCCCTCCAACTGGCCGGACTGGCACTGGGACGCGAAGACTGGGCGGCCCTGTCGCGAGCGTCGGTGGAGCGGCTGCTGACCCTGCCCATGCACGACTGGGGCATCCACGATCACGCCCTGTGCCACGGCTGGGCAGGCGCCCTGCACCAACTCGGCCGTCTCAACGAACACTTCCAGGACCCGCGGATCGAGGTTCTCCGGGACCGGCTGGCCACCGAGTTGACCAGTGCCTTCGACCCGGACCTGCCGTTCGGCCACCGCTTCACCATGACAGCGGTGCCCTACGGCTCCGACGTCTCGGGCTACCTGGACGGTGCCGCGGGCGTCGCCCTGGCCCTCGATTCCTACGCGGCGGGAACCACCTCATCCGGCTGGGACATGCCCTTGCTGCTGTCCTGACCTTCACCGAGTATCCGGTGCTCAGTACGACAGGCCGTGGCCTCTCGGGTAGAGCACCCCGTGCGGCGCGTCCGCGCGCCGTACCGGGACGGGCAGCCTGCCGCGCGGGTTCACCCGGCCCGCGATGACGCGCGCGGCGGCGCGCAGCTCGACGTCCGTCCAGGAGTAGGTGGCCAGGGAGGCGATGGGGACGGCGGAGGCCTCGGGGGCCGCGTCGGGGGCCGCCTCGGCCGCTCTGCCGGCGCCGACGCGGTTGGTGCTGCGGTTGTCGTTGTCGTTGCCGTTGCCGTTGCCGTGCGTGAGGTTGAGGTACGCGACGTCGTACGGGTTCCGGATGGCCACGTGGACCAGCGGGACGCCCGTGGCGGCGAGCTCGGAGACGAGCCTGCGCTGGCGGGACCCCGCGTCGACGTCGTACGTCGTCACGATCACCGCGTCTTGGTTTTTGGCCGCCGCGACCGCCGCTTTGATCCGCTCCGGTGTCGGCTCGGGTGCGGTGCCGGTGGACAGGGTCTCGGCGGTGAAGCCGAGGGCGGTCAGCGCGCGGCCCAGGACGGCCGTCGGCGGGCCGCCGGTGCCGGAGGGGGCGGCCGGGTCCGGGCCCACGACCAGCAGCTTGCGGTGGTGGGAGAGGGACAGCGGCAGCAGGCCGCCCTCGTTGACGAGGAGCGTGGTGGTGCGCTCGGCTATTCGGTCGGCGGCGGCGCGGTGTTCGCGGGTGCCGACCGTGCGGTTCACCTCGCGGTCGGAGGTGTGGGGGTCGTCGAACAGGCCCCGGCGCGCCTTGAGTTCGAGGATGCGCAGTACGGACTCCTCGATGCGGGCCTCGCTGAGCACCCCCTCCCGGACCGCCCGGCGGACGGCCGCCCAGGCGGTCGGCAGGTCCGGCGGGTTCAGCAGCTGGTCCGCACCCGCCTTCAGGGCCAGGACCGGCACCCGTCCGTCGCCGTACTTCTTCCGCACCCCGGCCATCCCGAGCGAGTCCGTCACCACCACGCCGCCGAAGCCCAGTTCACGGCGGAGCACGCCGGTGATGATGGGCTTGGAGAGCGTGGCGGGGTCGTCGACCGGGTCGAGCGCGGGGAACAGCAGATGCGCCGTCATGATCGCGTCGATGCCCGCCTCGATGGCGGCCCGGAACGGCGGCGCGTCCAGCCGCTCCCACTCGGCGCGGGAGTGCGTGATGACCGGGAGGCCGATGTGGCTGTCCACGGCCGTGTCGCCGTGCCCGGGGAAGTGCTTGGCCGTGGCCGCGACCCCGGCGCTCTGATACCCCTCGACCTGGGCCGCGACCAGGCGGGCCACGGACCTGGGGTCGGCGCCGAAGGAGCGTACGCCTATGACCGGGTTCGCCGGGTCGACATTGACGTCCGCCACGGGCGCGTAGTCCTGCCGGATGCCGAGCGCGGCGAGCTCGGCGCCCGCGATCCCGGCGGCGGTCCGGGCATCCGCGGCGCTGCGGCCCGCGCCGAGCGCCATCGCGCCCGGGAGGAGCGTGGCGGGGGCGCCGATGCGCGTGACGATGCCGTGCTCCTGGTCGGTGGACAGGAGGACGGGGACGGGGGCCGGGCCCGCGAGCGCGGCCTTCTGGATGCCGTTGGAGAGCGCGGCGAGCTGGTGGGGATCGCGGATGTTGTGCGCCCACCCGACGTACATGATGCCGCCGACGTGGTACTTCGCTATCAGCTCGGCGGCGTTGGCGACGCCGGCCTCCTTGCGGTTCTGGGCGGCGTCGGCGGGGTCGGGGGCGGTGGCGGAGTGGCCGTAGACCCGCGCCACGAAGAGCTGGCCGATCTTCTCGTCCAGAGTCATCCGGCCCAGGAGCGCGTCGATTCGCTTGCGGTCGCGTTCGCGGTGGCGGGTGGGGGTTTGGGTTGGCGCTGGGGTGGTCTTGCGGTCCCGGGTGGCGGCGGACGGCTGTGGCGAACACGCGGCGGCGGTGGCCGCGAGGGCGGCGGCCAGGAGGGCGCGGCGGGAGGCCGCCTGAGGGAATGCAGGGTTCTGCACCCGCGCTCCTTCCGTAGGGTCGGGGAGGGGGTGGCTGTGGTCCGCATGAAGCGAACATGCGGAAAATATGCGGGAAGTGAGGCTGGGTCAATTCGCGGGACGGAGGGGAACAGCCTCGGTCAATCGGTGCACGACGCCGGTCACGGGGCGGCCGGACGCTGTCGGGGAGTGGCGTGCGGCGGTCAGTCCGCGAAACGTGGCTGCGCGGGCAGCCGGTCCTCGGGCACCTGGAAGACCGCGATGGTGTGGAAGGGCGCGTAGCACTCCGGCGGCGGCTTCGGGTGCGGGGCCGGGATCAGCCTCAGCGTGTCATCGGTGCGGTGGAGGCGCGCGGACGGCCACTGGGCGCAGCCGGTGATCGTGGACCAGCCGACCAGGGGGGTGCGGGTGAAGTCGATGTCCTTGGCCCTGGCGGTGATCTCGCGTGACCGCTCGCCGAAGAGCCGGGCGAAGGCGCTCAGCTCGTCCGGGCGGCGCAGCACGGCACGGACCTCGCGGACCGCCCCGGGGGCGCTCGTGAAGTAGACGAGCCCCGTGTCGACGCGGCCCTGGCGGGAGGGCGTGCCGGGCGGGGAGCTCGGGGTGCCGCCGTCGGCGCGGTTGACGGGGGGCACGCCGACGGCGGGATGCTGCTGGCCGCAGGCCGTGGAGAGGGAGGTCAGCGACGCAGCCAGCAGCGAGGCCGACACCGCCCTGCGGAGACTCACCGGCAGCACGCCCCTTGGACGGCCCGCGCCCCCTGCCGGTTCCGCGGCGGGCGCGGCCGCGCGGAATCGGATACGGGCGGTACGCATGTGGTCATGTTGGCAGCGGCGGTCGTGCGCGGTGCGGTGGGCGCGCCGGGGTTGCGCCGTGTGGGGGGTGCGCCTGCTGTTCGGTGGTGGGTGCGGGGGCGGGGCCTCCGGGGCTGTCACCCTGGACCGCATATTTACGGCGCCGGTGCCCGGAACGGCAGGGAACCCGGAACTTGGCGCCACAAATATGCGTAAGCGTCCAGGGCACCACCCCTGCACCCCCACCCCCTCCCGTCTCGTCGGCGGCTCTCCGCCCGGTGGCCCCAATCCGTCCGGCGTCCCGCTCCCGGCGTCTCGCCGCCGGAGCCGCGTGCCGAACCGCCCACCGGGGTGCGTCGGGGGGGCCTGGGGGTGTCCCTCACGCGGCGGAGCCGCATATCGACGCTGCCGGGAAGGGGCGGGGTGGGGAAAGCCCCCTCGCGCGTCAGACCGCGCGACTCGGCCAGTGGGCGCGGAGCAGGCGCACGGTCTCCGTGATGGCCGGGCGGCGGGCCGCGCCGGTGCGCCATAGGGCGTACAGGCGGCGGATCGGCACCGGGTCGAGGGGGACGGCCAGGACGCCGTCCGGGAGGGGGCCGCGGCCGAGGCGGGGCATCAGCGCGATGCCGAGGCCCGCCGCGACCAGGGCGACCTGGGTGTGGTTCTCCGCCGCCTGGTACGCGAGGTCAGGCTCGGTGCCCGAGGCGCGCAGCGTGCGGACCAGCCAGTCGTGGCAGACGGACCCCGGCGGCTGGCAGATCCACCGCTGCCCCGACAGGTCCTCGCGGCGCAGCGGGCCGGGCCCGGCGAGCGGGTGTCCGGCGGGTACGAGGACGTCGCACAGGTCGTCGCCGAGGACGGCCCGCTCGAGGCCGTCGGGGGCGGGCAGCGGCGCGATGTCCCAGTCGTGGGCGACCGCGAGGTCGATGACTCCTTGGGCCGCCAGGTCGGGGGAGAGGTGTGGGTCGACCTCGATGAGGCGGGCGTCCAGGGAGCGGTGCCGCTCGGCGAGTTCGGCGAGGACTTGGGGCAGCAGCCCGCGGGCCGCCGACGCGAAGGCGCCGATCATCAGCCGCCCGGCGGGCAGCCCGCGCCGCTCCTCCAGCGTGGTCTCGGCCCGCTCGACGATCGCCAGCAGTTGCTGGGCGGTGGCGGCCAGGTGCTGGGCCTCGTCGGTCAGCGCGATGCCCCGGCCCTGGCGTTCCAGGAGCGTGGTGCGGGTCTCCCGTTCGAGCTTGGCGATCTGCTGGGAGACGGCGGAGGGCGTGTAGCCGAGCGCGGTGGCCGCCGCGCTGACCGAGCCGTGGACGGAGACGGCGTGCAGTGCGCGGAGCCGGGCCAGGTCGAGCATGGCGACTCTTTCTTTTAGAGATACTGCATCCAACCATGAAGGAATCCGCGCTGGTGCTACAAGGTCGGCTGCCGTGATGCTCGACTCATGCGACCTGCACACGTGCTTCTGGCCGTCCTTGTCACCGCGGTTTGGGGCGTCAACTTCGTTGTTATCGATATTGGGCTCGACCACTTCCCGCCGCTGCTGTTCGGCGCGCTGCGCTTTCTCGTCGCGGCGCTGCCCGCCGTTTTTCTGGTCGGCCGGCCGAAGGTCGCGTGGAAGTGGGTGCTCGGGGTCGGTCTGGCGCTGGGCGTGGCGAAGTTCGGGCTGTTGTTCATCGGCATGCACGAGGGGATGCCCGCCGGGCTGTCGTCGCTGGTGTTGCAGGTCCAGGCGGTGTTCACGGCGCTGTTCGCGGCCGTGGTGCTGGGGGAGCGGCCGGGGCGTCTGCGGTTGGTGGGCATGGGGGTGGCGCTCGCCGGTATCGGGGTGGCCGCTGTTGATGAGGGGACTTCCGGGCCGCTGCTCTCCTTTGCCCTCGTGATCGCCGCCGCTGTTTTCTGGGGGGTGTCCAACGTTCTGACCCGCAAGGCCGCGCCGCCCGACCCGGTCAACTTCATGGTCTGGGTGAGCCTGGTGCCGGTGCTGCCGCTGCTGGGGCTGTCCCTGGTGTTCGAGGGCGCGGACCCCGATCTGGAGGCCCTGCGCTCGCTCGACTGGGCCGGGGCGGGCGTGATCGTCTACGTCGCCTGGATCGTGACGCTTCTCGGGTTCGGCGCCTGGAACTTCCTGCTGCGGACCTACGACGCCTCGGCGGTCGCGCCCTTCACCCTGCTGGTGCCGGTCTTCGGGATGTCCTCGGCCGCGCTGGTGCTGGGGGAGGGCATCAGCCCGCTGCGCTGGCTGGCGGCGGCGCTGCTGGTGGGCGGCGTGGCGCTGACCTCGGTGTCCCTCAGGCGGCCTCGGCGAGCAGCCGCAGCAGATGGTCCCGCGCCGCGGGAAGCAGCCCCGGAAGCTCGGCCGCCTGTGGGTACCAACGCTTCTCGTACTCCCAGCACAGCCAGCCGTCCCAGCCCGCGCGGCTGAGCAGCTCGACGGACTCGGCCAGCGGCAGCACACCCGCGCCGAGCGGCAGCGGGGTGGTGTCCTCGGCCGAGGCGATGTCCTTGACCTGCACATAGCCCAGGTGCGGGGCGAGCGCGGCGTGGGTGGCGGAGGGGTCCTCACCGCCCAGCCAGGGGTGCATCACATCCCAGATCGCGCCCACATCGGGTCGGTCGACCCGTGCGAGGACGCGGGCCACGTCGGCCCCGGTGCGGTGGGAGTCATGCGTCTCCAGGAGCAGCCGTACGCCCAGGTCGGCGGCGTACGGCGCGGCGGCCGCGAGGCGGCGGGCGGCGTTGGTGTCGGCCTCGGCGGCGTCGAGGTCGCCGCCGCCGGGGAAGACCCGGACGTGCGCCGCGCCCAGGTCGTGGGCGAGTTGGAGGAGTTCCCGGAGGTCGTGCAGCGCGGGCTCGTCCGGGCCGGCGGCGGCGGACCGGACGTAGCCGGCGACCGTGAGCACCGCGAGCCCCGCGGCCTCGAACTCCGCCGCCACCCGCGCCCGCTCGGCGGCCCCGATCCCCGGGTGCACCGGCTCCTCGGGGTGCGCCCGCAGCTCGACGCCGTGGTAGCCGGTGTCGGCGGCGAGCCGCACCACGTCCGGGATCGGCAGGCCGGGGACGCCGAGGGTGGAGAAGGCGAGCTGCATACGGGCTCCGGTTCTTCGCAATGGATCAGGTCTCCATTCTGCTCGTTACCCGGTCGCAAGGCGCCACAGCGAGGTCACCTCCGCCGCGCGGGCCTCGTGCAGCGGGTCGCCGGGGTCGGTGGCGCGGCGGTGGACGGGGCGGGTGTCCAGCCGGTCCACGACCTTCAGGCCCGCCCGGTCGAACGCGGCGAGCAACTCGGCGCGCGGGCGCAGACCGAGGTGTTCGGCGAGGTCGGACAGGATCAGCCAGCCCTCGCCGCCCGGGGCGAGGTGGTCGGCCAGCCCGTCGAGGAAGCCGTGGAGCATCCGGCCGTCCGGGTCGTACACCGCGTACTCGACCGGGGAGGTGGGGCGGGCGGGCACCCAGGGCGGGTTGCAGACGACGAGCGGGGCCCGGCCGGGCGGGAAGAGGTCCTCCTGGACGACATCCACCTGTTCGGCCAGGCCTAGTCTTGCGATGTTCTCGCGTGCGCAGGCCAGCGCGCGGGGATCCTGGTCCGTGGCCGTGATCTTCTGGACGCCCCGGCGGGCCAGTACGGCTCCCAGGACGCCGGTGCCCGTGCCGATGTCGTAGGCGAGGGGTGGTGGGGTCTCGGGGAGGGGGGCTTGGGCCACGAGGTCCACGTATTCGCCGCGTACGGGGGAGAACACGCCGTAGTGCGGATGGATCCGGTCGCCGCCCAGCGCCGGTACCGCGACGCCCTTCTTGCGCCACTCGTGCGCGCCGATCAGGCCCAGCAGTTCGCGCAGGGACGTCACCGAGGGCCCGTCGGCCGGTCCGTACGCCTCCGCGCACGCCTGCCGTACGTCGGGGGCGCGGCGCAGCGGTACGCCGTAGTCGGCGTCCAGCGGGACCAGCAGCATGCCCAGCACCCTGGCCCGCCGGGACTGGGCCTGGCGGTGCTGGTGGAAGGCCTCGGCGGGGGAGGCCGCGGGGGCGCGCCGGTGGCGCGGCCGGCGCGGGCCGCGGTCGGCGCGCCGGGCCATCGCGGTCAGCAGCTGGCGGGCGCCCCGGTAGTCGCCGCGCCACAGCAGCGCGGTGCCCTCACAGGCGAGGCGATAGGCGGTGTCGGCCGTCATGCGGTCGTCGGCGGTGGTCACCCGCCGGGGTGGGGGCGTCTGGTTCTCGGAGCGCCAGCGGGCGTCGTGGGTGTGCCCGGCTTCGGTCCATTCGATGACCTGATGCGTACTCAGGGGGTTACCTCGTGGTTGGTTTGGTGCCGATGTCGTTCTCCCTATCGTGCTACGGGCTTTGGTGCGAGTGGTTTTCGGCCGGATGACGCCCCCTCAGGTCTCTGGTCGGCCCGGGGGTCCGGTTCTACGATGGGAGCGCTCCCGCGCATCTCGCGCACCCCGCACCAGAGGAGAACAAGGGACACTTGGAGCCGTCATGATTTGTCATGAGCACAACCGGAAAAGGTGGGTGGCGCGGGCCTCGGCCGCCGCGTCCGCCGCCGTCCTGATGATCGCCATCCCGCTGGCGGACACCGCCGCAGCCCACGGCTCGGCCATCGGCCCGGCCTCGCGCAACTACGGCTGCTGGAAGCGCTGGGGCAGCGACTTCCAGAACCCGGAGATGAAGACCAAGGACCCCATGTGCTGGCAGGCCTGGCAGGCCGACACCAACGCCATGTGGAACTGGAACGGGCTCTACCGGGAGGGCGTCGCGGGCAACCACCAGGCCGCCCTCCCCGACGGCCAGCTCTGTAGCGGCGGGCACACCTCGTCCGGCCGCTACAACGCGATGGACGTGCCCGGCAAGTGGGAGGCCACGGCCGTCAGCAACAGCTTCACCTTCAAGAACCACGACCAGGCGAAGCACGGTGCGGACTACTACCGCATCTATGTGACGAAGCAGGGCTACGACGCCACTACGCAGGCGCTGCGCTGGAGCGACCTCGAGCTGGTCGCCCAGACCGGCAAGATCGCCCCCGGTGTGGGGGAGCCCTCCACCGACCCCGCGCTCAACGGGGTCACCGTCTCGATCCCGGTCAACGCCCCCGGGCGCACCGGCCGCCACGTCGTCTTCATGATCTGGCAGGCCAGCCACCTGGACCAGTCGTTCTACTCGTGCAGTGACGTGATCTTCCCCGGCGGGTAGGTCCGGCCTCCGGCCCGTCTCGACGCCTGCGGCGAGCCGCTCCCCTTCCCCGCCCGCGTCTTTCCGTGGGGTGGCAAGGGCTCCGCCCTGGACCCCGGGGTCCAGGGCGGAGCCCCAGCTGCGGGAAGGGGCGGGCAGGGGAAAGAGCCGCCGGGCACCCCCGGTCGCGGCCCCGTTACCCGGCGCGCCGCGGCGGAGCCGTGGACGCGCGGGCCATCAGTTCGGAGCGCACCATCGCCACCCCGCCCGGCGGCTGCGGCTCGCGGCCCAGCGCCAGGCGGCCGGCGCGGGCCCCCGCCTCGTGGAGGGGGAGCCGGACCGTGGTGAGCGCCGGGACCGCGTCCGCGCTGAACGGCAGGTCGTCGAAGCCCGCGACCGACACGTCGTCGGGGATCCGCAGCCCCTGGTCGCGCAGCGCCGCGCAGACGCCGAGGGCGATCGTGTCGTTGGCGGCCACGATCGCCGTCAACGCGTCGTCGCGGCGCAGCAGTTCGAGCGTGGCGTCATAGCCGGAGGAGCGGTCGTACAGGCCGTGGACGGTCAGTCGGTCCGCCGCCTCGCCCAGGCCCGCCGCCGCCAGGGCCGCCCGGTGGCCGTCCAGGCGGTCGCGGGTCGTGGTGCGCTCGGCGGGGCCCGCGACGTAGCCGATCCGGCGGTGGCCGAGGGTCAGCAGGTGCTCGGTGAGCCGCCGGGCGCCGCCGCGGTTGTCGAAGGCGAGGGTGACCGCGTCCTCGATCGGGGGGCGGCCGCACAGCACCACGCGGGTGCCGGACGCGGCGAGGCGGGACGCCTTGGCGGCGACCGCGGCCATGTGGTCGGGGTGCTCGACCGCGCCGCCGGTGAGCACCACCGCGGCGGCCCGCTGCCGCTGGAGCAGGGTGAGGTAGTTCAGTTCGCGCTCCGGGGAGCCGCCGGTGTTGCAGACGACGGCCAGCTTCTCGCCGTGGCGCCCGGACTCCGCGACCGCGCCCATCTCGGACTGCACGGCCCCGGCGATGATCCCGAAGAAGGGGTCCGCGATGTCGTTGACCAGCACGCCCACCAGATCCGACGTGGCGGCGGCGAGCGCGCTCGCCGGGCCGTTGACCACGTACTCCAGCTCGTCCACCGCGCGCAGCACCCGGGCCCGGGTCGATTCGGCGACCGGATAGTTGCCGCTCAGGACGCGCGACACGGTGGCCGCCGAGACCCGTGCCCGTGCCGCCACATCGGCCAGGGTCACTGCCATGATTCCTCCGTTGGATGGTCCGCTGGTGGTGCGCCGCTCGGTCCGTGCCCATGCTCTCACTGGTCAGGGCCGGTGCCGGAGGACGGATGCGATTGTGCTCTCCCAGGTCTTGTCCGGTCATCAGGACCATGTCTAGGGTCCTCCCCAGCAAGCGCTTTCCCTCGGCGAGGAGCCCCGCCCATGGCCGCAGCCACCACCCGTATCCGTGCCGCCGTCGTCGGCACCGGAGGCATTGTCTCCGGCAGCCATCTGCCAGCGCTCCGCGCGCTGGCCGACCGCGTGGACCTCGTCGCGGGGGTCGACGTGGACGAGGGCCGCCTGGAGGCGTTCCGCGCCCAGGCGGCCGAGCCCGGCGAGGCGGGTCCCGGGTTCACCGTGACCGGCTACACGGATCTGTCCGCCATGCTCGAGGCCGAGCGCCCCGACCTGGTCCTCATCGGCACCCCGCCCTCGCTCCACCGCGAGCAGACCGTGGCCGCGCTGCGCGCCGGTGCCTGGGTGCTGTGCGAGAAGCCGCTGTGTCTCACGCTCGCCGAGTACGACGAGATCGCGGCGGCCGAGGCGGCCGAGAAGCCCGACGGCGGCCCGTACGCGTCGGTGGTCTTCCAGCACCGCTACGGCTCGGGCGCCGTCCACGCCCGGGAGCTGCTGTCGAGCGGCGAGTTGGGCAAGCCGCTGGTCGCCCACTGCCAGACCACCTGGTACCGCAACACCGACTACTACGCGGTGCCCTGGCGCGGCCGCTGGGACAGCGAGGGCGGCGGCCCCTCCATGGGCCACGGCATCCACCAGATGGACCTGCTGCTGCATCTCCTCGGCGACTGGAGCGAGATACGCGGCATGGCCGGGCGGCTGGTCCACGACGTGGAGAGCGAGGACGTCTCCACCGCGCTGGTCCGCTTCGCAGGCGGCGCCATGGCCACCGTCGTCAACAGCGTGGTCTCGCCGGACGAGGTCAGCCGGATCCGCGTCGACTGCGCCGACGCCACGGTCGAACTCACCCATCTGTACGGGCACACCAACGACGACTGGGCCTACACCCCCGCCCCGCACGCGGCCGACGACGCCGACCGCGTCGCCCGCTGGCGCACCCCCGCCGCCGACCTGCCCAGCTCGCACAAGGCCCAGCTGGCGGTCGTCCTCGACGCGATGCGGGACGGCGTGCGCCCCCCGGGCAGCGGCCCGGACGCCCGCCGCACGATGGAGTTCATCGCCGCGCTCTACAAGTCGGCCTTCACCGGACAGCCCGTCCACGCGGGCGAGATAGCCCCCGGGGACCCGTACTACGACGCCATGCACGGAAACCACCCCGACTGGGCCCCCGCCCCGTCCGCGAAGGAGCAGTGAGCATGACCGAGCCGATCACCGTCACCCATATCCACGGCGAGCGCGTCACGGTCGCCTCCGGGGGTGTCGAGCTGCTGGCCTACGTCTACCGGCCGGACGCCGACCCGTTCGAGTCGCTCAAGCCGTACACCCACCCGCTGCGCACCCTGGCCGGCAACGCGGTCTCCGGCTACCGGCCGAACGACCACCGCTGGCACAAGGGCCTCCAGATGACGGCGAGTCATCTGTCCGAGCAGAACTTCTGGGGCGGCAACTCCTACCTCGGCCCCGAGGAGGGCTACCGGCGGGTCGAGGAGCGCGTCGGCTCGATGCGCCACGACGGCTTCGAGGAGTTCACCGTCGCCGACGACCGGCTGCGGTTCGCCGAGAAGCTCACCTGGGTGGCCCATCCCTCTGAACAGCACAGCGGCGGCCAGGAGTGGGCCGAGGAGCTGCGCACCGTCGAGGTGCACTCCGTGGAGCCCGCCGAGGGCACCTGGGCCATCGACTGGTCCATCCGCCTCACCAACATCCGCGGCGAGGAGCTGCGCTTCGGCTCCCCGACCACCGCGGGCCGTGAGATGGCCGGCTACACCGGGCTGAACTGGCGCGGTCCCCGCGACTTCACCGGCGGCGATGTGTTCGGCCCCGGCGGGCGCGGCGGCAAGGGCGAGGAGGGCGCGTCCGGCCTGATGGGCACCCCGGCCGCCGAGGCGCCGTGGATCGCCTTCACCGGCGAGCACGACGACGTGGACGGACACTCCACGCTGCTGTTCTCGCACGCCCCCGAGAACGCCGAGGCCGTGCACGCCTCTCACTGGTTCGTGCGCTCCGAGCCCATCCCCTCGGTCGCCTTCTCCTGGGCGTTCTTCGAGGAGTTCGCGCTGCCCCCGGGCGAGAGCTTCGCGTACCGCTACCGCGTGGTGATCGCGGACGGCGCGTGGGACCAGGAGCGCGCCGAGACCTACCTCAAGTCCCATGGGTGGTGAGCCGGCGATGACCGGGATCACCGACCCGCTGCCGGGCGGGGTGGGGCTGTCCCACATCAGCGCGTATGAGTGGGAGGCCGCCGACGGGGTGTGCGGCGGCAGCCCGCACCTCCATCTGGCCTGCACCGAGGCGTATGTGGTGACCGGCGGGCGGGGCGCCGTGCAGACCCTGACCGTCGAGGACGGTTACGTCGAGACGCCGCTGGAGCCGGGCGCCGTGGTGTGGTTCTCGCCCGGCACGGTGCACCGCATGGTGCAGCGCGGCGGGCTGAAGGTGACCGTGCTGATGCAGAACAGCGGGCTGCCCGAGGCGGGGGACGCCGTGTTCACCTTTCCCCAGGAGGTGCTGGCCGACCCCGAGGCGTACGCGGCGGCCGCCGCCCTGCCCGCCAAGGAGGGGCCCGAGGCCGACGCGGCGGCCCGGCGCCGCCGGGACCTGGCGGTCACCGGCTATCTGGAGCTGAGGGAGGCCCTGGAGAAGGGCGACGACGGCCCGCTGCGCGCCTTCCACGAGGCCGCGGTGCGCCTGGTCGGGCCCAAGCTGGCCGCCTGGGAGCCCCGCTGGCGCGCGGGCGCCCTCGCCGCCGCCCGGCGCACCGGCGACCACCTGGCCGCGCTCGCGGCCGGCGACCCGGCGCATCTGGCGCAGGCCCGTGTCCGCGCGGCCGGGCCCACCCGGCGGGGCGGCTACGGCATGTGCGGCCGCCGCGACGAGTACGAACTCCCCGGGGTCACGCTGCCGTACTACGGCGAGTGACCTGAACCGCTGGATCAGCACGGCCAACTCGGCGCACAGCCCTGTCCATCACAGGGAACAACCGCGATCATCGCTGGCCGACCATATTTCGGAAAGATCAGAAGGGAGGCTGGCCACAGCATGCTTCGAATCAGGACAAAGGTGTCCTGCGCTCTGGCCCTCACCTTCACCCTCTGCGCGACCCTGACCGGGTGCGGCGGCGGTGAAGGCGGCGGCTCGGGCGGCAAGGTCACCCTGCGCTTCACCTGGTGGGGCAACCCGGACCGGGCGGCCCGCACGGAAGAAGCGGTCAAGCTCTTCGAGAAGAAGAACCCCAACATCAACATCAGCACCTCGTTCGCGGGCTTCGACGCGTACAAGCAGAAGCTCGCCACCCAGGCGGCGGGCGGTGACGCCCCCGATGTGATGCAGCTCGACTACCGCATGATCAACCAGTACGCGGACGGCGGTGTGCTGCTCGACCTGGGTGAGCACAAGGAGCTGAGCACCTCCGAGATGGACAAGGGGCTGCTGGCCACCGGCGTCGTGAACGACAAGCAGTACGCGATCCCGGTGGCGCGCGGCTCGGAGACCGTGGTGTACGACTCGGTCCTGTGGCGCAAGGCCGGGGTGCCCGAGCCCAAGGTCGGCTGGACCTGGGACGACTGGGCGGACGCCATGGTCAAGCTGTCCAAATCCAAGGCGACCGGCGGCCGGGTGGGCGGCACCGATCCCGGCCAGAGCGAGGACGTCTTCGAGATCTGGCTGCGCGGCCAGGGCAAGGTCCTCTACACCGACGACTACAAGCTCGGCTTCACGGCGGACGATCTGGCGCGCTACTGGGAGTGGTGCACGGGGCTCCGCAAGCAGGGCGCGGTCAGCTCCGCCCAGCAGACCACCCAGATGGACGGCTCGGTGGAGAACACCCCGTTCGGCCGGCTCACGGCCGTCTCGGACTTCAACTGGGACGCCCCCGCCAGCGGCTATCTGGCGATCATCGGGGAGGGCGTGAAGCTCGCGCCGATGCCGGCGGGCGAGAACGGCACGCCCGGCCAGTACTTCAAGCCGTCGATGTTCTTCGGGGCTTCGTCGAAGACCGGCCACCCCAAGGAGGCGGCCCAGTTCATCGACTTCCTGCTGAACGACCCCGACGCGGGCGCCATCCTCGGCAACTCCCGCGGCATCCCGGCCAACGACTCCATCCGCAAGGTGGTGACGCCCAAGCTGGAGGGGTTCGACGTGGTGGTCTCCGCGTACCAGAAGCAGTTCGAGGGCAAGCTCAAGGATCCGCCGCCCGCGCCGCCCAAGGGCGACGCGTCGTTGCAGACCACCTTCAGCCGCGACTACGACCAGGTGTCGTTCGAGCAGATGTCGCCGCGTGAGGCGGCCGAGGACTTTGTCACCGAGGCGAAGGCGGAGCTGAGGCAATGAGCGCGACCGCAACCCGCCCCCAGCCGGCCCCGGCGAGCGCCGGCCGGCCGGGCAAGCGCCCCCCGAAGCGCGAGCGCCAGGGCGCCGCCTGGGTGTTCCTGTCCCCGTGGGTGCTCGGCGCCAGTGTGCTGACGCTGCTGCCCATGGCCGTCTCGCTGTATCTGTCGTTCACCAACTACGACATGTTCAACAGCCCCAGCTGGGTCGGGGTCCGCAACTACGTCCAGATGTTCACCGAGGACCCCCGCTACTGGCGGTCGGTCACCTCGACCCTCACCTATGTCGTGATCGCGGTGCCGCTTCAGCTCGCGCTGGCCCTCACGGTCGCGCTGGCGCTGAAGTCGGTCAAGCGCGGCAAGGGCTTCTACCGCTCCGCCTTCTACGCCCCCTCGCTGCTCGGCGCGTCCATGAGCATCGCCCTGGTCTGGCGGGCGATCTTCAACGACGGCGGCACCGTGGACAACATGCTGTCCTGGTTCGGCCTGGACATCGGCGGCTGGATCAACAAGCCGGGCTGGGCCCTGCTGGCCGTCGCGCTGCTGACCGTCTGGCAGTTCGGCGCCCCCATGGTGATCTTCCTGGCCGGGCTCCAGCAGATACCCGGCGAGCTGTACGAGGCGGCGGCCATGGACGGGGCCGGATGGTGGCGGCAGTTCCGCTCCATCACGCTCCCCATGCTGTCCCCGGTGCTCTTCTTCAACCTGGTGCTCCAGACCATCCAGGCGTTCCAGGTCTTCACCCCGGCCTTCGCGGTCAGCGGCGGCAAGGGCGGACCCGCGGACTCCACGCTCTTCTACACGCTCTACCTCTACGACCGCGGCTTCACCGCCTCCCACATGGGCTACGCCTCGGCCATGGCCTGGGTGCTGCTGGCGGCCATCGGCATCGTCACCGCGGTGCTGTTCCGCACCTCCCGCTCCTGGGTCTTCTACGCCAACGACGACAATGAGGGGGCCCGATGACCACCGTGGACACCACCGTGGCGGCGGGCGCCACGGCCCGCCGCCGCCCGCGCCCCGCCCGGATCGCCCTGCACGTCGTGCTGATCGCCGTGCTGCTGGTGATGCTCTACCCGCTGGCCTGGCTGGTCGCGACCTCCTTCAAGCCGGCCAACGAGGTGATCGCCAGCCTCAAGCTGCTCCCCAGCCATCTGGAGTGGAGCAACTACTCGACCGCGCTGGACGGCGTGAACGAGGTCAGCGTCGGCCAGTTGCTGTGGAACTCGCTGCTGATCGCGGGCGGCGCGGTGCTCGGCAACGTCATCAGCTGCTCGCTCGCCGCGTACGCTTTCGCGCGGCTGCGGTTCAGGATGCGCGGCCCGCTGTTCGCCTTCATGATCGCGACGATCATGCTGCCGCACCACGCGGTGCTGATCCCGCAGTACATCGTCTTCAACCAGCTCGGCATGGTGAACACCTACTGGCCGATGATCCTGCCGAAGTTCCTGGCCACCGACGCCTTCTTCGTCTTCCTCATCGTGCAGTTCATGCGCTCGCTGCCGCGCGAGCTGGAGGAGGCGGCGCGGATCGACGGCTGCGGGCCGTTCCGCTCGTTCTTCAGCGTCATCCTGCCGCTGACCAGGCCCGCCCTGATCACCACCGCGATCTTCACCTTCATCTGGACCTGGAACGACTTCTTCACCCAGCTCATCTACCTCTTCGAGCCGGAGAAGTTCACCCTCACCCTGGCCCTGCGGTCCTTCGTGGACGCCTCCAGCCAGTCGGCCTTCGGCCCGATGTTCGCCATGTCGGTCTTCGCGCTGCTGCCGATCGTGCTGTTCTTCCTCGCCTTCCAGCGCTTCCTGGTGGAGGGCATGGCCAACTCCGGACTGAAGGGCTGAGCCGCCATGCCCCACGCCACCACCCGGGAGCCGGGGGAGCTGGTCGGCCCCCGCTTCGCCCTGTTCTCCGATGTGCTGCTGCTGGGCCTGTCGACCGCCGTCGCCTGTCTGCCGGTGCTCACCGCGCCCGCCGCGATGTCCACCGCCTGCGCCGTCCTCGAGCGGCGGGTCCGCCACGACGAGACGGTCACCGTCACCGGCTACTTCCGCGCCTTGCGGGCCCGGCTGCGCACCGGCGACCTGCTGGCCGGCGCGGCCGTCGTGGCGGGCGGCGCGCTGGTGCTGTTCAACGCGCTGGTGGCCGGGGCGGGACTGCCGGGCGCGGCGGTCTTCCGCCCCGCCCTGCTGGCCGCCGGAGCCCTGCTGGCCGTCGTCCTGCTGCGCGCCTGCGCCCGCCCGGAGTCGGCCATCAGCTGGAGGCAGGCGGCGCGCGCGGCGGCGTACGAGACGGTGCGCGCGCCGCGCGGCAGCGTCGTCCTGCTGCTGGCCGTGGCCACCGCGGCGGTCTGCGCCTGGGCCTACCCGCCCCTGGCCCTGCTCGTCCCCGGCCCCCTCGCGCTGGCCGCGCGGGCCGTCGAGCACTCGGGGGCCGGCTCGGCCACTCCTGAGCATTCCCGAACCACCACGGAGCGCCACAGATGACCCTGCACCGCCGCCACTTCCTCGCCGGGACCGCCGCCGTCGGCGGACTGCTCGCCGCCGCGCCGGAGTCCGTCGCGGCCCCGGCCGGCGCCACGGATGTCGACAAGGACTTTCTGGCCGTCCTCACCAAGGCGGCCGACGGCCGGGTGGCCGAGGTCCTGGACGGGCGCGCCGCCGCCATCGCCGAGCTGACCAACCAGGGCAAGGCCCGCTGGGCCGCCCGGAGCCTGCGTCTGCTGGTCTCGGTGTATGTGTGGGCCGACGCCGACCATCACCACGACGCCGCGCTGATCGCGCCGCTGACCGAACTGGCGGACGCGCTGGCCGCCGCGCAGTTCGACGACGGCCTCTACGACCAGGGCGCGGTGCACTCCCCGCCGGACACCGGATTCTCGATCGTCGACCTGGGCCTGGCGTACGGGCTGCTGGACGAGGACGACCACGCGGCCACGAACGGGGTCCGCGCCACCCTCAAGAAGATCCTGCTCAAGGCGGGCAAGGGCCTGGCCGAGGGCGGGGTGCACACCCCCAACCACCGCTGGAAGATCTGCGCCGCGCTCGCCCGCGTCAACTCCTTCTGGCCGAACGACAGTTACACCCGTCGCATCGACGCCTGGCTCGCCGAGGGTGTCGACCAGTACCCGGCCGGCCAGTACAGCGAGCGCAGCGCCACCTATGCGCCGATCGTCACCAACCCCTCGCTGCTGACCGTGGCGCGGCTGACCGGCCGGCCGAAGCTGTACGCATGCGTGCGCCGCAACCTGGAGGCGACGCTCCACCTGATCGAGCCGAACGGCGAGGTGGAGACGGTGCACTCGCGCCGCCAGGACCAGAAGTCCATGAAGCATGTGTCCGAGTACTGGCTCCAGTACCGGGCCCTGGCGCTCCGGGACAAGGACGGGCGGTTCGCGGCCGTCGCCGAGACCATCCAGCGGCGCGGCAAGGACCAGATCTTCGACGAGACCCCGCTCGGGGACTTCCTCGCCGAGGTGCTCGACCACCCGGAGCTGGCCGAGCCGCTGCCCAAGGCCACGGAGGCGCCGGAGAAGTTCACCTTCCACGACAAGGAGTGCGGCCTGGTCCGGATCGGGCGGGGCGCCGCCCGTACGTCGATCTTCGGCGGGACCGACTTCCCCGATGTGCGCGCCATCGCCTCCGGTCTGTCCACCAACCCGACCTTCCTCAAGTGGCGCAAGGGCGAGGCGATCCTGGACTCGCTGCGGCTGTCCCCGCAGTTCTTCTCCACCGGCCACTTCCGCGCCGAGGACCTGGTGCGCACGTCCGACGGCTGGCGCCTGTCGGCGGAGGTGCGCGCCGCGTTCCATCTGCCGCTGCCGCCCCAGCACCGGCGCTCCGACGGGCAGTACCCGCTGACCGACGACGGCCGGTTCTGGTCCGCGATGGACTTCCCGCACCGGCCCAAGCAGTGGCGCACGCTGCGGACGGAGGTGCGGCTGAGGGAGTCCGGCGGCGGCTGGGACCTGGACTTCTCGGTGGGCCCCTCCGAGGTCCCGCTCGCCCTGGAGCTGTGCTTCCGGCCGGGCGGCACGCTCGGCGGCGTGGAGCCGGTCTCCGGCCAGACGGACACGTACCAGCTGGTGAAGGGGTACGGGACGTACACCGTGGGCGATGACGTGATCACCTTCGGGCCGGGCAACGGCAGCGGACCGCGTCAGCCGGCCACCGTGGACGCGGGGGAGCGCTACAGCTGGATGGCCGGCAGCCTCAATGTGTCCGGCATCCGGGTGCTGATCACCGGGCGCACGCCCTTCAGTTACCGCCTGACGCTGCGCTGATGCGCCGACCGCCCCGCGCCCGCTCTCTGTACAGACGCGGGCCGGGGCGGCTAGCGTGGTAGAAAGAAAGCGCTTGCTATAACTCTGGCGACGTCTGATGAGGACCTCGGTGAGGAGAAGAAAACCGTGACACGCAAGACAGTGCGGATCGCCATGAACGGCGTGACGGGGCGTATGGGCTACCGCCAGCACCTCGTCCGCTCCCTCCTCGCCATCCGCGAACAAGGCGGCCTCGACCTCGGCGACGGCACCGTGCTGTGGCCCGAGCCGGTCCTCGTCGGCCGCCGGGACCACGCCCTGAAGGCCCTGGCCGAGCGCCACGGCCTGGACCACTGGACCACCGACCTGGACGCCGTCCTCGCCGACGACTCGATCGACATCTACTTCGACGCCCAGGTCACCGCCGCCCGCGAGGAGGCCCTCAAGAAGGCCATCGCGGCCGGCAAGCACATCTACACCGAGAAGCCCACTGCCACCGGCCTGGACGGCGCCCTGGAGCTGGCCCGGCTCGCCGACGCGGCCGGCATCAAGCACGGCGTGGTCCAGGACAAGATCTTCCTCCCCGGCCTGCTCAAGCTGAAGCGGCTCATCGACGGCGGCTTCTTCGGCAAGATCCTGTCGGTGCGCGGCGAGTTCGGCTACTGGGTCTTCGAGGGCGACTGGCAGAGCGCCCAGCGGCCCTCCTGGAACTACCGCGCCGAGGACGGCGGCGGCATCGTCGTCGACATGTTCCCCCACTGGGAGTACGTGCTGCACGAGCTGTTCGGCGCCGTGCGGTCCGTCCAGGCCCATGTCACCACCCACATCCCCACCCGCTGGGACGAGCAGGGCAAGCCGTACGACGCCACCGCCGACGACGCGGCCTACGGCATCTTCCAGCTCGAAGGCGGCGCCGTCGCGCAGATCAACTCCTCCTGGGCGGTCCGCGTCAACCGCGACGAGCTGGTCGAGTTCCAGGTCGACGGCACCGAGGGCTCGGCCGTCGCGGGGCTGCGCCGCTGCCGCGTCCAGCACCGCTCCGCCACCCCCAAGCCGGTCTGGAACCCCGACATCCCGCTCACCGAGTCCTTCCGCGACCAGTGGCAGGAGGTCCCGGACAACGAGGAGTTCGACAACGGCTTCAAGGCGCAGTGGGAGCTGTTCCTGCGCCATGTCGCCCTCGACGAGCCCTGGCACTGGGACCTGCTGGCCGGCGCGCGCGGCGTGCAACTCGCCGAGCTGGGCCTCAAGTCGTCGGCGGAGGGCCGCCGCCTGGACGTCCCGGAGCTGGGCCTGTGACCATCCACCTCCCCGCCGAGGGCGGCGCCATCCGCCCGTACCAGCCCCGCACCGAACCCGCGGCCTTCGCCCCCGGCGGCGCGCCGCTCGCCTGCCGTACGGTCTTCTCCGCGGCCCATGTCGTCGCCGACCCGTACGCCGATGTGACCCCCGACGGCCCCGCCGCCGTCGACTGGGACGCCACCCTCGCCTTCCGCCGCCACCTGTGGTCCCACGGGCTCGGCGTCGCCGAGGCCATGGACACCGCCCAGCGCGGCATGGGCCTGGACTGGGCCGGCGCCGCCGAGCTGATCCGCCGCTCGGCCGCCGAGGCCAAGGCGGTCGGCGGCCGCATCGCCTGCGGCGTCGGCACCGACCAGCTGCCCGCCACCGACATCGGCTACCCGTACAGCCTCGACCAGGTCAGGGCCGCGTACGAGGAACAGCTGGAGGTCGTCGAGACGGCGGGCGCCCAGGCCATCCTGATGGCCTCCCGCGCCCTGACCGCCGTGGCCAAGGGCCCCGAGGACTACTTGGAGGTCTACGGCCACCTGCTGCGCCAGGCCGCCGAGCCGGTCGTCCTGCACTGGCTCGGCCCCATGTTCGACCCGGCGCTCGAGGGCTACTGGGGTTCCACCGACCTGGACGCCGCCACCCGCACCTTCCTCGACGTCATCGCCGCCCACCCCGACAAGGTCGACGGCATCAAGGTCTCCCTCCTCGACGCCCAGCGCGAGATCGAGCTGCGCCGCCTGCTGCCGGACGGCGTGCGCTGCTACACGGGCGACGACTTCAACTACCCCGAGCTGATCGCGGGCGACGACCGCGGCTTCAGCCACGCCCTGCTCGGCATCTTCGACCCGCTGGGCCCGCTGGCCGCCGAGGCGGTGCGCAGGCTGGACACCGGCGATGTGGCGGCCTTCCGCGGCCTGCTGGACCCCACGGTCGAGCTGTCCCGCCACCTCTTCCAGGCCCCGACCCGCTTCTACAAGACGGGCGTCGTCTTCCTGGCCTGGCTGGCGGGCCACCAGTCGCACTTCACGATGGTGGGCGGCCAGCAGTCATCCCGTTCGCTCCCGCACCTGGCGCGCGCGTACGAACTGGCGGACGGTCTTGGCCTGTTCCCGGACCCGGCCCTCGCGGAGTCGAGAATGAAGAATCTGCTGGCGGTATACGGAGTGGCGCAATGACCCAGGACCTCACCCGCCTGAGCCTCAACCAGGAAACGATCAAGCAGTGGTCGCTGTCCGAGCTGGCGGAGGGCTGCGTCAAGGCGGGCGTCCCGGGCGTGGGCCTGTGGCGCGCGCCGGTGCAGGAGTACGGCGTCGAGGCGGCCGCGAGGCTGATCCGCGACGCGGGCCTGGCCGTCACCTCGCTGTGCCGGGGCGGCTTCTTCACCGCGATCGACCCGGACGAGCGCGCCGCCGCCCTCGCCGACAACCGCGCCGCCATCGACGAGGCCGCCACCCTCGGCACCGACACCCTCATCCTGGTCTCCGGCGGCCTCCCGCCCGGCAGCCGCGACCTGTTCGCCGCCCGCGAGCGCATCGCCGACGCCCTGGCCGAGCTCGCCCCGTACGCCGCCGAGCGCGGCGTCCGCCTGGCCATCGAGCCCCTGCACCCCATGTACGCCTCCGACCGCTGCGTCGTCTCCACCCTCGCCCAGGCCCTCGACCTGGCCGAGCGCTTCCCGGCGGATCAGGTGGGCGTCGTCGTCGACACCTACCACCTGTGGTGGGACGACACCGTGGCCGACCAGATCGCCCGCGCGGGCGCGGGCGGCCGCATCGCCTCCTTCCAGCTCGCCGACTGGATCACCCCCCTCCCGGAGGGCGTCCTCCTGGGCCGCGGCCAACTCGGCGACGGCGCGGTCGACTTCCGCTGGTTCCGCGAGCGGGTCGACGCGACGGGCTTCGACGGCCCCATCGAGGTGGAGATCTTCAACCCGGCCCTGTGGGCACGGGACGGCGCGGAGGTGCTCGCGGAGGTGGCCGACCGCTACCGCACGCTGGTGCTCTAGCCGCCGCTTCGGGGTGTGTTCGGCAGGGGTGCGTCCAGACCGCCGAACACACCCCCGGCGCGGGGCCCGGAAACCCGCCGCCTGATCAGATGACCGGCGGCCGGCCCAGCCGGGTCATCCGCCAAACCGTGGCCCACCGCATCGGCCGACGCGGTGGGCACGGGGTGCGCAGGCCCTCGACGAAGCCTCCGAACCACGCCCGCAAACCCGCCGCCGACCTGGTGCGGGCCACGGTCAGCGTGGTCCAGACGCCCAGGTAGACGGGGACGAGGAGGGCGGGCAGGTGCCGCTTGGCCAGCCAGACCCGGTTGCGGGCCACCATGCGGTAGAAGACCGCGTGCCGGGTCGGCGACGTCCACGGGTGCCGGAGCACCAACTCCGGCTCGTAGAGCACCTTCCAACCCGCGTCCAGGGCCCGCCAGGCCAGGTCGGTCTCCTCATGGGCGTAGAAGAACGGCTCGGGCCAGCCGCCGATTTCCTCCAGCATCCGCATGGACAGGCCGTGCCCGCCCCCGAGGAACGTCGTCACCAGCCCGCCGCGCATCGGATCCGAGGCACGCAGTCGGGGGACGTGGCGGCGCTGGGTGCGGCCCCGCTCGTCGGCGACACGGAAGCTGACGATGCCCAGCCGGGGGTCGGACTCGTACAGCTCCACCAGCCGCGTGAAGACGTCCGGGCTGATCAGCAGCCCGTCGTCGTCCAGGTCCACCACCACATCGACATCCCCGAACTCCTTCAGCCGGGCCAGGGCGACGTTCCGGCCGCCGGCGATGCCCAGGTTCTCCGGCAGTTCGACACCGGTGACCCCGTCGGGGAGGGGCGGCAGCGGCGAGCCGTTGCCGACGACCACCACCCGCGTCGCGGGGGTGTCCTGCTCGGCGACCGAGGCGAGCAGGTCGGCCAGTTCGGCGGGCCGAGTGCCCATGGTCAGGATGGCGACGCCAACGCGCGGGTGACGCACGGGTGAACTCCGTTCCTGGGGCCGGTTTCCGGCGATGCTATCCGCCCCCGGGGGCCGACCCCCGTCCGCCGCCGGGCAGCGTTCCTCCCCTACAGTGGACGCGGGCCGTGACTGGCGCTGAGGTGGAGCACCACCGGGGAGCGGCCTGACACCGGTTGTCGACGCCGCGCGCCTGGGCGACTCATGTGAGTGCCTCAGGAGTGACGTACCCATGACCGCGCTGTCCCAGGACCGTTCCTAGGGACTGAGCACGAGTCCTGTTGCCAGGACTCGTGCTCAGCCGTGTGCTCCGAACGGTTGTGGGCACTCCCCCAGCTACCGCTGGGAGGTACCCCCTGGTTCCCCGCTTTCGCTCCGCGTCCGGCGCCGGCGGATCGTGTCCGTGGTCCGGGAATGCGGGGGCGGGTTCCCTCGCGCCCCAGGATTCCCGATGTGGCCTGGACGCTCCGATGCCCCGCAGCATCACTCCGGTGCTGTGGGGGCGGTTGCGTCCGTCGCTTGATTGGGTATCCCAGGGCGCGCCGTCCGATGGCCACGGCGGCGGCGTCGTGGCGGGTGGTTGTGCGGGTGTTGGTGGTCAGAGGCCGTTGCCAGTGCTGGGCGCCCCAGCGGCTGGTGTAGGCCGGGTCGACGGCCACGAGGGTGATGCCGAGTTCGGCGGCCATGGAGGTCAGCCTGCTGCGAAGCCTGCTGACGGGCATGCCGGAGATCAGACGGCGGAAGCGTTTGCGCCGCCCGTGCTTCTCGCGGGTCGTCTCCGCCTGGAAGTCCAGGTCTTCGATGGCGATGGACAGGTGGTGGCGTTGGGTCCAGTGCAGGAGGCGGATGAGGGCGTGCCGCATCTGTGCGTCCCGGTGTGGTGCGCTGCCGGACAGGTCGTAGTCGAATCTGCGGGGTTCGCCGACGGGGTTGCCGTGGGCGTCCAGGCGCCAGGCGGCCAGATGGTCGGCGTTCATGTCCACGCCGATCAGCCCACCGGACCGGGCCGCCTCCAGCGGAACCATCTTCACGGGTGGGATCTGCCAGGAGGCTGTCACGTACCAGCGCCCACGCTCCACGTCGTAGTGGATGCGGTACGCCATGGCGCGGTTGGCCGCGATACGGTCGGCCCACTGCTCGCCCCGGTGCCGGAAGTGGACCCGGCAGGCCAGTATGTAGCGGCCGTGGGGTGCGTTCGCCAGATGGGCCAGCGGCGCCGGAAGCCTGATGCTCACCTCACCGTCCGGACTGACACGGATCGTCTCGTTCCCCCAGCGTTTCCCCGACTCGCCATCGGCCTGAAGGAACCAGCGCCCGGCCTCCCACCGCTCCCGCCACCCGGTCCCGGTCAGCCGGGCGGCTTGAAGGTTGTGCCGGTTGCGCAGCAGCTTCCTTCCACCGCGCACCACCCGCACCCGCCCGGCCTCACGATCGGCCCGCTCCCGCTCCAGCCGCTCCTCCAGCAGGCGCAGGCGCCGGGACTTGGCAAACCACTCCTGCCGGGAGCGGTAACCACCCGGTGAACCCTTGGAACCCTTCGACCCCACCGGCAGCGACAACCGACGCGCGATCATGCCGATGCCTGCCTGGAGGCTGTGGATATACGCGGACTGACCGCGCCGGGCCAGCGCCCACTGATCATGCGTGGCCTTGGTGATACTGCCCGCCCAGCGCGAGGAGGACTGACCGGTCACAGCCCGCTTGCGCTCCGCCCACTGGCCACTGTCATGATCAAGACCGGCCGCGCAGCGGACCTTCAGGTCCCGGGAGGCCAGCGAGCCCAGCAGCCCACCAACCAGGCGCAGAACCCTCTCGTCCTGCCCGGTCAGGCCCTTGAGGCTGCCGCGGATCGCCACCCCGGACGGACCGGGCACCACAAACGGCGCCGCCACCTCACGCAGCCCTCCCACTTCCCCCACCCCCACCCGGCAGCGAATAACCCGTCACCACACCCAACGAGCACCTCCCGCAAAGGTCACGCATTCGACGCAAGAACTCCCGTTCCCGACGCAGGCCCGTCGCACAGTCGTCGATACTCGCTCATACGCACCAAAACATGTCCAGGTACTGTCAACCGACAGCAGCTCCCAACCCCCGGCGGCCTCATGCGGCTGCTGGACGAGTACGACGTCGACCTCGCGGGCAAACACGCGGTCGTGGTGGGGCGCAGCGTCATTCTGGGCAAGCCCGCCGGGATGCTGCTGCTCGGCCGGGACGCCACGGTGACCTACTGTCACTCGCGCACCACCGATCTGTTGGCGATCGTGCGGGAGGCCGATGTGCTGGTGGCCGCGGTCGGCCCGTCCCCGGTTCATCGCCGGGGGCGATGTGAAGCCGGGTGCCGTGGTGATCGACGATGGATACAACCCGCCCAATGTCGGGGACGTCGATTTCGAGACCGCTAGGGAGCGGGCGAGCCTGATCACCCCCGTCCCGGGCGGGGTCGGCCCCATGACCATCGCCGTGCTCCTCGCGCAGACGGCGGAGGCGGCGGCACGGCAGTTGGGGGTGGACTGAGGCGCTCCACCGGCGCCATCGGCCGCGTCCGCGCCGCCTGGATGCTTACGCGGGCCGCAGGACGTGAAGCATGAGTTCTTCGTGGATTCGGTGAGCGGTGCTGGCCTTCCGACATGGCGAGCGCACTATCAGCTCGCACAGGGCCATGGTCCGCGTGCCGTCCTCGCGGGGTCATCTCCTCGGGAAGGGGTTCGAGCATCCCGGCCCACCAGCGGGAGCGGGGCGGGAGGGGCGTGCCGTAGGCGTAGCCGACGGGCTCTTCGACGGTCCGATCGAAGTGGAGATCTTCAATCCGGCCGTGTGGGCACGGGACGGCGCGGAGGTCCTGGCGGAGGTGGCCGACCGCTACCGGACATCTGGTGCTCCAGCGGCTGCCCGGGGTGCGTTCGACAGGGTGCGCCCAGGCCGCCGGACACACCCCGGCGCGGGAGCAGTCAGGCGAGGGCGCCGACGCGCTGGGCGAACGCACGTACGCCGGGGAGGGAGCGGTCATGCCGCATCAACCCGGCGGCTATGGTCCGTACGGAGCCGCGGCGGACTTCCTGCGGTGCTGCGTGCTCTGCGGCCAGCAGGGCGCGGTAGCAACGGTCGGGCTTACCCCACTGGTCGAAGGCGCGAGCGACGTCGATCCAGTAGCGGCCCTGGCGTTCGGTGGTGGGCAGGGCGGCGGTGTCGATACGGCGGGCGTGCTCGATGGCTTGTCCGGCGTCGCCGAGCAGGTAGCTGATCGAGATCTGGTGCAGGACCACCTGGCTGGGGCCGAAGACGGCGCCGCGCCCCATTTCATCGTGGCCGAGTCGACCGGCGGTGGTCTGTGCCTCGGCGATGAGCGTTCGCGCGGTGTGTCGGTCGCCTTGCTTCGCCGCCGTGTAGGCGGCGGTGGCGTACAGGTTGCCTTGGACGGACAGCCGTTCGGTCGTGTCCGTGGTGCGGTCGGCGGCCAACTGCTGGGCCGCGGTGACGGCAACGTCGGTGGCGCGGGCGTAGTGGCCCTGGCGCCGCCAGGCGCTGGAGACCATGCGGTGGGCCTCGGCGACGGTCAGCGCGTCCGCACCCCCCAGGGCAGCGGTCAGCGCTCGGTCGGCGGTGACCGCCGCGAGACCGTCCTCGCCAAGCTTGATACACAGCCTGGTCGCGACGGTGTAGAGGTCGGCGATCGCGGTTGCCGCCTGCCGGGGGCGCCCCTCGGCGCCGAGTGCCTGCGCGAGTGCGATTCGGGACGGCAGGCCACGGGCAAGGGCGTCATAGCGGCAGGCGCTGAAGTCGCGGCGGGAGGCGCCGACCGCCGCGAGGACCGTGGACGGGGTGGGGTCCGTGCCGAGTAGCGGGCTGTTCTGCCGGTGCAGCAGCAGGTCCTCCAGACCCGACAGCATCGGCCGCGCCGGAGACTGGGCGGCGGCCGACGTGGGCCCGAAGACCGCGCTGGTGGTCGCCCCGGCCAGACCGGTCAGGAGTTCGCGGCGTCGCACTGGGTCGTCCCCCTCTTCGCCGAACAGGGCCTGCGCTCCTACCCTAGTGGTGCCGGAGAGGCGCTGATCGACGTTTCGGCGGGATGCCGCCTGCTCGTGTCGGGGTGCGAGTCCCAGCAGGTCGGGCGGTATGTCCAGATACTCGGCAACCTGCCGCAGCAGCTGTACGTCGCGCATGGGCTGTATGCCGCGCTCCATCCGGGACAGCGAGGCGGCGGTGTAGCCGACGGCCGCTCCGAGTTGGGCCAGTGTGACGTCGGCCGCGCGGCGGGCTAACCGGACGATCGCCCCGGCGTCACGGCGGGCGAGGGCATCGCGCATGGCGACTGAGCGCCAGATCGGATGTGTGCCGTCCACGACAAGTCACCTCCTATGGGGCCCTATTGTCCCGTCAAACGGTCGCCGATACAGGCAGTTGCAAACCGTTTACGCCACGTGCAAACCGTGTACGTGTCAGAGGGCGGCACCTCCCGTCGGCGACCGGGCTGCGGTGTCCTCGAAGACCAGGACGGCCCGCAGTGAGCGGGTCGCAGTGACAGCCCAGGAATGAGTGCCATGGAGCAGAAGAGCCCGGCGGCTGAGGGCGTGTGGGCGTCGGTCACGTACGCGACTCCGCTGAAGCGGGACGCGATGTACGACCACCGTGCTCAGCAGGCTGGCCTCGGCATCGAGCTGCATCACACCGATGGCCGGAGCACAGAATCGGTGCTGGTCTTCACCCCCGACCAGGTGGAGCTGTACGCCATCCAGTTCGCGCAGCTCATCGCCAAGCGCGAGCAGGCCCGTCGAGAGGGCCAGTGACGCCGTACACCTCACCACGACGTGGAGGTATGGTGCACGACCGCCAAGTCGCCGTGCAGCCGGGCGGTCAGCTCGGCGGGGCCCTCCAGCTCGGGTAGCCGTGCACCACCTTGCGTGCACGCAGAGTTGATCAACAGTCAGTCGCTAAGGAGTGCGCTATGGGAAAGCACAACAAGCCGGACCCCGATCCCGGGCAGGGCACGCCGCCGCCAGGGAACACGGACGGACAAGTGCCCAAACCGCCACCGCCGTCAGGCACGCACAGGAAGTAGTCTCCGATGACCCAGTTCGAAGAGCGGCGGATGCGGTTGGCGGAGGCCATGGAGGCTGGTGGTGACTGGCCCGACCGCTCCCCGTGGATCCGGGACGCCGTCGCCGCCCTGCCCCGGCATCTGTTCGCCCCGGACCGGCTCTGGTGCTGGGACGGCTTCCACTACCAGCCGGTGGATCGCGCCGAGGATCCGGAGCTGTGGGCCGCCGAGGTGTACGCGGGGCCGAGCGACCCGGCCGTCACTCAGGTCATGGGCGGCCGGGCGTCCTCCAGCATCTCCTGTCAGGCCGTCGTGGTGGACATGCTGGATGCTCTGATGCTGCAAGAGGGGCATCGCGTTCTGGAGCTCGGCACCGGCGCGGGATGGAATGCCTCCCTGCTGGGGTGGCGGGCCGGGCCGGGGCGGGTGGTGAGTGTCGAGGTGGATGCGGGGCTCGCGGCAGAGGCACGGCGATGCCTGGCGGTGGCGGGGGCGGACGTGGACGTGCAGGTCGGCGACGGCAGCCTCGGATGGCCGGTCGGCGCGCCGTACGACCGGGTGATCTCGACTTACGCCGTGGACCGGGTGCCCTGGGAGTGGGTGGCCCAGACGCGCGGGGGCGGGCGGATCGTCACCCCGTGGGGGCGGCTGGGGCATGTGGCTCTCACGGTGGCCGAGGGCGGTGGCTCGGCGACGGGCTGGGTGCAGGGGCTGGCGATGTTCATGCCCAGTCGGGGGAGTGAGGCGGGACTGGGCTGGAGCGAGGTACGGGGTGATGGGCCGCCGCAGGATGAGCGCCCGGTCGCACGGGAGCTGCTGTCGCTCCGGGATGACGCGCACCTGTTGTTCGCGGTGCGCGTCGTCCTGCCCGACGTGGTGGTCATCATGAACGCATGCGACGGCACGGCGGTCTGGGCCCACGACGGTGTCTCGTCGTGGGCCATGCTGTCCGCGTCCGACGACGAAGGCGCTGCCATCGCGCATCAGGGTGGGCCGCGCCGCCTCGTCGAGGAGCTGGAGCGCGCCCGGGGCTGGTGGGTGAGCGAGGGCAGGCCGGAACTGTATGACTTCGGCATGACCGTGGAGCCGGACCAGCAGTATGTGTGGTGCCGCGATCCGGTCGCGGGGTCTCGGTGGCCCGTCTAAGACTTATCCCGTAATCCTCCGAGCGTCCGTTACCCGGACGGCTGAGTATCGTTAGGCCCGGCAGTGGGCGGCAAGACGCCCCGTCGAGTCAACCACGGCAGTCCATGCCTCCGGGCCGGACACTCGTGGCAGCTGAACTCCACCCCAGGTGAAGCACAGCCTCTGCTCGGCAGATTCCGGTAGGCGCCATGTCTACCCCAGGATGAGACCCGGCTTGCCGGGACCACGCTTGGGATGCCGTGTCCGCAATCCGGACTATCCCAGCATTACGGGATAGCTCTTACGTGAACGAGATAGTGGGGCACACGCTGTACGGGAGTTGAGTGTGGGTCAGGCCGCCAGGGCCGCGCGGGCCGCGGCGAGGGCCTGTTCGGCGTAGCCGCGGCCGAAGAGGACCGAGTGGACCAGCAGCGGGAAGAGCTGGTGCAGGCCGATGCGGTCGGGCCAGCCGTCGGCGAGCGGGGCCGATTGGCGGTAGCCGTCCAGGAGGTGGTCCAGGTGCGGGCAGCCGAAGAGGTGGAGCATCGCCAGGTCGGTCTCCCGGTGTCCGCCGTGCGCGGCCGGGTCGATCAGCCAGGCGTGGCCGTCGGCGCCCCACAGCACATTGCCGTTCCACAGGTCGCCGTGCAGCCGGGCGGGCGGCTCGGCCGGGCCCGCCAGGTCGGGCAGCCGCTCGCAGACGCGCTCGACCACGGCCGCCTCGGCGGGGCGCATGGTGCCCTCGTCCACCGCGCGGCGCAGATAGGGCAGCACCCGGTGGTCGGCGTACCAGGTCGGCCAGTCGGCGCCGGGGACGTTGCGCATCGGGGCGAGCCCGATGTACGCGTCCTCGGGCCCGCCGGGCGGCGGGGCGCCGAACGCGGGGGCGCCGGCGGCGTGCAGGGCGGCCAGGTCGCGGCCGAACCGGGCCGCCGCCTCGGCGCTCGGGCGGCCGGTCGGGACCCGCTCGGTCACCAGCCAGTGCGGGTCGTGGCCGTGCACCGCCGGGACGCGGACCGTCCCGGCCTCGGCCAGCCAGCGCAGGCCCGCCGCCTCGGCCCGCGCGGCGCCGGGGTCGGTGCCGCGCTTGACCATGACCACCTGCCCGCCGTCGAGCACGACTTCGGCGAGCGCCCCCGACAGCGGGCGCAGGGCGGTCACCGGGCGGCCGGTGAGGCGGGCCGCCGCGGCGCCGGGGTCTTCGCCAGTTCCGCCTTCGTACGTGGCCGACATCGTGTCGTGTCCCTCCGGGCCGCGGTCGTACGGGTCCGAGCCATCAGCGTACGGCGCCGAGGGTCGGGTAGTCGGTGTAGCCGGTGGGGCCGCCCACGTACATCATGTAGCGGTCGCGGACCGGGTTGACGGGCGCGCCGGTGCGCAGCCGCTCCACGAGGTCGGGGTTGGCGAGGAAGGGCCGGCCGAGCGCGACGATGTCGGCCCCCGCGGCCAGCAGCCGCTCGGCCGCCTGCCGTCCGCCGTCGGCGGGGATCTGCTCGCGGGGCAGGACCGGGTTGCCGATCAGCGTGCCGGGCCAGTCCGCGCGGATGCGCTGGAAGAGGGGCTGCTCCGGATCGGCGGAGACGATGTGGAGGTAGGCCGGGTTCCGGGTGGCCACCTGCGCGAGCAGCGCCGGGTACAGGGTGTCGGCGTCGGTGTCGGCGATGCCGTTGACCGTGTTGCCGGGTGAGATGCGCAGGCCGACCCGCTCGGGCCCGATCGCCGCGGCGACGGCGTCGACGACCTCGACCACGAACCGGACGCGGTTGTCCACGCTGCCGCCGTAGGCGTCGGTGCGCCGGTTGGTGTTGGGGGCGAGGAACTGGTGGAGGAGGTGGCCGTTGGCGGCGTGCACCTCGACCCCGGCGAAACCGGCGTCCAGCGCCCGGCGGGCCGCGGCGGCGAAGTCGTTCACGGTGGCGCGGATGTCCTCGGGCGTCATCTCGCGCGGGACCACCGCGTCCTGGCGGCCGGTGGGGGTGTGGATGGTCTCCGGGAGCGGGATCGGGGAGGGGGCCACGGGGGTCAGCCCGCTGTTGTCGGGGTGTCCGACCCGGCCGCCGTGCTGGATCTGGAGAAACATCGGGCCGCCGCCCGCCGCGGCCACCGCCTCGGTGACCCGCCGCCAGCCGGCCACATGGGCGTCGGTGTGGATGGCGGTGATGTTCGGGTAGGTCTGGCCGACAGCATTGGGCGTGGACGCCTCGGCGATGATCAGCCCCGCGGAGGCGCGCTGGGCGTAGTACTCGGCCATGAGCGGCGTCGGGCTGCCGTCGGCGGCCGCCCGGTTGCGCGTCAGCGGCGCCATGACCAGGCGGTTCGGCAGGTTCAGGGGGCCGAGGCGGGTGGGGGCGAAGAGGCGGGAGGTGGTCGCTGTGTCTGTCATGGTGTCCGTCATGCGGGTACCGTAGAACTTGCCATTGATGTCAGATTCAAGCTCGTGCGGTGTGAGGTGCGTCATGCGGATCGGTGAGCTGGCCCGGCGTACGGGAGTGAGTGAACGGTCCCTGCGCTACTACGAGGAGCAGGGTCTGCTGGTGGCGCGGCGCACCCCCGGCGGCCACCGCGAGTACGCGGACGTCGCCGTCGACCGGGTGCTGCGCATCCAGGAGTTGTACGCCGCGGGGCTGACCAGCACGAAGATCGGGCAGCTGCTGCCCTGTATGCGGGACGCCGACGGCGGCCCGTCCGAGACCGCCGACGCTCGCCTGGTCACGGACCTCACGGCGGAGCGGGACCGCATCGACCGCATGATCGAGGACCTGCGGCGCTCGCGCGCGGTCCTGGACGAGGTGATCGAGACGGCCTCGGGCAGTCCCGCCGGTCTCACGCGCGATGCGCCCGCCGGCACGCCTGCTGGTTCTCCGGGGCCGAGCAGGGCAGATGGCCGTGGCGCTCGATGAGGTTCCGTCCGGTGTCACCGGCCAGGAAGTCCAGGAACTTCGAGGTGAGGGAGTTGGGCGGCGGGGTCCCGTAGGTGTACGCGTACTCGGGCTCCCAGAACGGATATGTCTCGTCCCTGACGGTGTCGATCGAGGGCCGGTGCCCGCCCAGGCCCAGCAGCCGCACATCCTTCCGCTCCTCGGCGCGGTCGTTGGCCGCCTTCAGCTCGGTGTAGCCGATCGCGCCCGGCGTCCGCGCCACGGTCTTCAGCACCTCGTCCGTGCTGTCGAGCTCGCAGCGCACGAGGTGCGTGTTGTCGAACTTCGGCGTTCGGCAGTTGTCCGACGTACGCGCGGGCTCGGTCGTGCTGCCCAGCACCCGGTTCTCGAACACCCCGCGCGTGCCCGACTTCCCGTCCCGGCTCACCAGCCTGATCGGCAGATCGGGCCCGCCGACGAGCTGCTTCCAGTCGGTGATCTCGCCCGAGTAGATCTTCCGCACATCATCGAGGGTCAGATTCGATATCCGGACCTCCTTGTTCACCACCATCGTGAACACGGACAGCGCGGTCAGATGCTCCTTGAGCCCCGGATCCCCGCTCCCCTCCCGCCCGTCGGAGAACGACAGATACGCCGGAAAGCCCTTCGCGCCCTCCCCGACGTCCCGCAGCGTGTCCGTGCCGCGGCCGCTGCCCTGGGCGTCGACGGTGATGTGGGCGGCGCCGTCGCAGTCCTCCTCGTACGCCTTGTCCAGGTCGTTCATCACCGGCTCGAACGCGGTGGAGCCGACGACCGTGAGCGTCCCCTTGGCGCAGCCTTGACGCAGCGGGTCCGGTTCCAGGAGCTGAAAGCCGATGGGCTGGAGGATCATGAGAACCACCAGGCTGCCGATGAGCCCCAGCACGCGGTTGCTGGGCCGCCGGAAATGCTCGTTGTTCCGGATCCTGCCCTCCCGGATGCGCCCGGCGACATACGGCTGCTTGTCCGTCCCGGCGCCGGTCAGCAACACCAGCAGCTTGAAATGGTCGCCCTTGTTCAGCGGCACCCTCGGCAGGGAGATCTCATTGCCGCGGCAGATCAGCCCCGGATTCGTCGCGGTGCCGCGCTGGGGCAGATGGCGCACCAGATCCGGATGGCTGGGCTCGGTGACGGCGACATCCCTGACCGTGCGGTTGGGGAAGATGGCGGTGAGCCCGCGGTGTTCGGTCGAGGGCGCGGTGATGTAGTCGTCCACGTCGACGCTGCGGAATCCGTCGTTCTCGATCCGCAGCAGCACGAGCGAGGCCCCGGCGAGGTCGGGCGTGTTCTCCAGCATGCGCAGCCGCTGATGCAGCGGGCCGTCGCTCGTGCTGTCGTCTATCAACGTGTCCATCTGCACGCGGTATCCGATGCGTTTCCGCCCCGGGATCAGCCGCTCGTACGACAGCCCCCCGACCGTGACCACGACACCGAGCAGCGCCAGCAGATTCTCCGGAGCCACCAGCTCCTTCAGCCATCCCATGAACTTTTCCCCCGTCAGGTCATGAGCCCTGAGGGGGCGAATGTATGTCTCCGGGACGGACACGGGGCCGACGTGGCCGAACTCTCATGAAGTGTTCGTCTCGCGTTCAACCGTCGACGGCGTTCGCCCGGTGTGAAGGACCTCCCGTTCCCACTGGTGCCGTTGTTGCGTGTGCAGCCGCCAGTAGTGCTCGGCGATGACATCCGGGTCGAAGTCGGTGCCGGGGGCGACCGGGCCGTCCACGGTCACGGTCGCCACATGTACGCCCGACGGGCCGTACTGTTCGTCGAGAAGTGTCACCAGCGACCGCACACCGGCCTTGCCGAGCGAGAGGCTGAGGTACTGGGGCTTCGGCTCGGGCATTCCGCCGGTGATGAGAAACGTGCCGCTGCCGCGCTCCGCCATGGCCGGGAGGACGTGCGCGGCGGCGGTGATCGCCCCGACCACGTTGACGGCCCAGGCGTCCAGGTGCGCGGACGCGGACAGGTCGCCGAGCGCGTCCGACTGGATGATCGCGGCGTTGTACACGACGACGTCGGGCAGGCCGAACTGCGCGATCGCGGTGTCCAGGGCGGCGCGCAGGGCGCGTTCGTCGGTGGAGTCGGCGACCAGCGGGCGCATCGGCACCCCGGTGGGGGAAACGGCCTCCGCCGTGGCCGCCAGTGTTTTCTCCGACCGTGCCACGAGGGCGATCGGCAGGCCCTCGCGGGCGAAGCGGCGGGCGACCGACCGGCCGATCCCCGGCCCCGCTCCGATGATGACCGCACCCGGCATGATTGCTCCTTCGACGTCGGAAGTCCCGGCGAAGGAAGGCTAAAGTCTCACATCCATGTGAGGGTCAAGCGCGAACGGGAGAGTTCACGTGCGGATCGGCGCCCTGTCCCGCGCAACGGGGGTGAGTCAGCGGCTGCTGCGGTACTACGAGGAGCAAGATCTCCTCCGGCCGACGCGGCTCTCCAACGGCTACCGCGAGTACGCCGAATCGGACATCGCCGCGGTCAGGCATATCCGGGCCCTGCTGGCGGCCGGTCTGCCCAGCGCGGTCATCGCCCGGGTCCTGGGCTGTGTCCACGACGAGGGAGAACAGCTCATCCCGTCGTCGTGCCCCGGCATGGTCGATCACCTGCGACGGGAACACGTCCGGATCAGCGAGGCGATCGCCCGACTCCAAAGTTCCCAACAGGCCCTCGGCGGGCTGCTCGACGCGGCTCTGAGGCACTCCCGCGAGTCCCGTGAGTCCCGCGACGGCTGAGGCCGTTGTCGCACATACCCCATGGGGGTATTGTCGAGTCGTTGGAGTCACGGGGCGCGGCGCCGCGCCGGTGCGGCGGAATGAGGGAATGGGGGCATGGTGGACGTCGAGGGATTCGCGGCGGACGGGTATGACGCGGTGCGTCGGGTCTTCCAGAGGCTGGTGGACGACGGCTCGGAGACCGGCGCGGGCCTGTCGGTGTGGCGGGAGGGGCGCGAGGTCGTCCGGCTGAGCGGGGGTTGGTCCGATGCCGGGCGGAGCCGTCCCTGGCGCGACGACACGCTGGTCCAGCCCTACTCGCTGTCGAAGGCGTTCGTCACCCTCGCCGCGTTGGCGGCGGTCCGTCAGGGCGCGCCGGCGCTGGACGAGCCGATCTCCGGGTACTGGGGCGAGTACGGGGTCCGGGGCAAGGATCGGACCACGCTCCGGCACGTGCTGACACACCAGGCGGGCCAGCCGCGGTTCGCGGCCGAAGCCGCGGGGATCGATCTGCTGGATGACGGCGCGCTGCGGGAGAGCCTGGCCCGGGCGGCGCCGGAGTACGCTCCCGGGACGTCCCTGGGGGAGCACGCGCTGACCTACGGCCACTTGGTGGACGGCATCCTGCGCGCGGGCGCCGGTACGACGCTCGGGGAGATGTTCCATGACGTGGTGCGGCCCGCGCTGGGTCTGGACGCCTGGTTCGGGGTGCCGGATGACGCGCTGGGCCGCGTGGCCGACCTGGAGTACGCGAACCCGGAGTGGCCGCGGCGGCTGCACGCGGCGCCGTGGTTGGAGACCCCCGACGGCGCCCTGGACGTGGCGCGGGTGAACTCCCGGGCCTGGCGGCAGTCGGTCTTCGGAGCGTGCAACCTGCACACGACCGCGACCTCCATGGCGGCGTTCTTCTCCCGCCTCACCAGCGAGGACGGACCGGTGCGCGAACTGCTCGGGCCGGAGCTGCACGCCGAGCTCCTCGCATCCCAAGTCACCGACTTCGACGAGGTCTTCGGCACCAGGATCACCTGGACGCTCGGCTTCGTACGCGACCAGGGCAAGATCGCCAAGGGTGGGATCGGCGGCTCGGTCGCCTGGTGGTCGCTCCGGCACCACCACGCCTGCGCGTACCTGACGCGTCGGTTGGACGACCACTCCCGGGCCGCCGAGATCGCCGCCGCCTTGGGTGACGACCTGGCCGTGGTGGGCGAGGACTGACCGACCGAGGACAGCGACACGCCGTGACGACGGCGTGTCGCTGTCCGGTACTCACCACATCAGCCCGCCGGCTGGGCCGACCGCGTGAATTCCGAGGTCATCGCGACCGGGACGCGGAAGAAGCCGTCGTCGTGGTTCTGCTCCGCGGCGTGCAGCAGGGCGTCCGTGTCGCCGACGCCGGCCCAGCCGAGCATGTAGCCGAGCAGCGAGGTGCGGCCGGGTGCCCCCGTGTAGAACCCGTTGTCGCGGGCCCTGGCCAGGACGAGCTCCTGGTATTCGCGCGCCCGGGTCAGCAGCGAGTCGTCGCCGAGCACCCGCCCCGTGGCGATCAGCGACTGGACGACGCCGCTGCTGCCGTGGCAGACCGACAGGTCCACCGGCCGGTGGGCGGGCAGCCGTGTCGCCGCCTCGACCAGGGTCTTCAGCCGGCGGCCGGAGAGTTCGTCGGCCCGGCCGGCGGAGAACAGGATCTCGGCGGAGGCCAGCAGCAGACCGGCGGCGCCGTTGCACCACCCCGCGAGCGAACCGCCCGTGCCGGAACCGGCCCGAGTCGTCAGCCAGTCGGCGGACTCCCTGGCCAGCGCCTCGTCGCCGAGGACCCTTCCGGTGCGGGCGCGGGCCCACTGGAGCCCCAGCTCGCCGTGCGCCAGATCGAACCAGGGCGCGGTCCTGGGGGCCTGGAGATGGCCAAGGGCCAGATCACGCAGGCGCGCGAGCCGGGGCTCGCCGCACAGGGCGGCGGGGTCGTCGCCGGCCTCCAGGCGGGACAGCAGGACCATCAGCAGACCGGCCGGGCCGTTGCTGAGGTCGGTCTCCAGGTCGTCGGACGCGGCCCGGGCGTCAATCTTGTCGAGCAGGGATCCGAGCCAGTCGGTCGGCGCCGTCTGCGGTCGGGTGAGCAGCAGGGAGGAGGCGCCGCTGAACACGGACTCCGGCATCTGGTTCAGGGTCTCGCCGTAGCCCGCCAGGAGCTCGTCGAGCCCCCGGTCCGCACGGAGGTGAATGGTCCGGAAGCCGTCGTCCAGGGTGGTCGCCCGGTTGAGGAAGGCGACGATGCCGCCCATGTCATGGAACGAGACGAAGTTGCCCGGAGTGATGGTCGCCGCGGCCCGCCCGGGGCCGATGCCGCCCAGCCAGCCGGTCCGCGGGCCGTCCGGCGTGTGCAGGGTCACGCCGAGGTCGGCGATCCGCCGCGCGATCTCCGGCCACCAGGTGCCGGGGCGGGCGTGCCGCAGGGGCGCCGCGAACACGCTGTGCCGGGACAGCCCGGCCGGGCTGTCCTCGCCGAACACCTCGCCGAAGCACTCCTCGAGCAGGTGGTGGTGGTAGCCGTCCGGCCGGGCGGCGTTGAGGGTGACGCCACGCCGGGCGTGGTCCACCGACGAGGTCTTGAACACCTCGGGGAAACGCACCCGCGAGGTCGCCAGGTCGGTGGAGTCCGCCCGCGAGCTGAAATAGGGCACGTTCCCCGTGTGCATACCGGCGCGCTCCTCGTCGCCGACGCGACGGGCCAACTCGGCCGTGAACTGGCCGGAGTTCCCGAGCAGCCCGAACAGCCGCTCGGCCTCCTCGGGCCGGGAGAGGTAGGAGGGGTGCGTCGAGGCGTCCATGAACCGGCTGTAGACCAGCGTCGCCCGCAGCACATACCGGACGGGCATGTCCCGATGGGCGTCGAGGAGCGCCGGGATCGCACCGCCGCGCACGAACTCGAGGGCGTCGGTGTAGCCGGCCAGCACATCGGAGAAGTGGTCGGTCGCGGACAGCGGCGCGTCCCCCAGCCGTGGCAGGTTGGCGTCCTGCCGGTAGGTGATGGGATCCCGCCCGACGGACATGCCGTCGGTGCCGATGTCGCGGATCACCGTCCGGGTCATCTTGGACGGCTGATCGCCGGCCACACCCACCCCCGCCATGAGGAAGTCGACGGGGGAGGCAGGGCTCATCGAGGGCACGAGCATCGTGGAGGCGACCGACAGCTTCATGTGATTGATCAGCAGGTGCGGAAGCGTGTCGTTCTCGACGCCCGCGTCCGGCCGCAGGACGGTCTCGGTGTCGATCACGCAGGGGTGTTCGCCGTGGGCCAGCAGATTCTCGTCGTGCAGATCGGACGCCCCGATGGCGGAGAGGATCGCGCACAGCGCGCCGAACCGGTAGAAGTACCGGGCCGGTTGATCGGGCGAGGTCATCGGCTCCGAGGGGATGAACTGCTGCCAGCCGTGGGAGCCGGACGTCACCGACATGGGCAGGCAGTCCCGCAGCGAGAAGGTGAGGTAGGGGTCGGCGGCGGTGTACAGGTCCCGTACGAAACTGTCCGTCGCCAGGGCGCGCGGCTTGAAGATCAGCCGCGCGCCGCTGGTCAGCCGCACCCCGATCACCTGGCGGTTGTCGTTGTGCGGATCGGACCCGGTGAGGAAGATGTCCTCGACCAACTCCCCGGCCGCCGCCGTACGGGGCGTCAGGCAGTCGGCCCGCAGCGCCTCCTGGTCCGCCGTGTACGCGGCGAACATATCGGTGTACGCGTCGAGCGAGTTGTCCACCAGAGCCGCCAGCCGCTGCCGCAGCACCGGGTAGGCGTCGGAGATGCGCCGGCAGGTGCCGGGCGCGCCGAGATGCCTGCGGAACCGCTGTAGCGCCTCGTCGACGTCTGCCGTCATGGGCAGCCCCAGGCCCTCGCGGAAGGCGTGGAACTCGCCGATCAGCGTACGGAAGGAGTGGCCCTCGACAGCCGTCAGCAGCTCTCCCCAGATGGTGTCCACCACCGCCTCGCGCCGTTCGGGGCGCGTGACCGGGGCCATGACCTCGCGCAGCGCCGCGACCACGGAGCTCCTGGGCACGAGGTGCTGATAGAAGGGGAGGAAGGCGGGGATCGAAACGTCCGGGTCGGGGACCGGGCCCTCCGGGCCGGTTATGCCTTCCGGTCCCGATATCAGGACATCGGGGTCACTTTCCGCGTAGAGATTCATGTAGACCGGTCCTCCGTTCAGCAATTCCTCGTGTGTGCCCTGTTCGATGACGCGTCCGCGGTCGAGCACGTAAATGCGGTCGGCCGCTTTGATGGTCGCCAGTCGGTGGGCGATGATGATCTGTGTCGCGCCTATGTCCTGGATGATGTCCGTGACGCGTCGCTCGTTGATGGTGTCCAGCGAGGCCGTCGCCTCGTCGAGCACCAGGATCGCGGGCCGCTGGAGCAGGGTCCGTACGATGGCCAGCCGCTGCCGCTGACCGCCGGAGAAGTTCGCGCCCATTTCCGAGATCAGGGTGTTGAGCCCCATGGGGAGGTCCTGGAGGAAGTCGAGGATTCCGACGCTCTCGCAGAATTCGCGCACTTGTTCCTCGGAGATGTCCTGCCCCATTGTCAGGTTCTCCAGGATCGTGCGATTGTGCAGATGCACTTCCTGGGGGATGTATCCGATGGAGCGGCGCAGCGAATCCTTGTCGTATTCGGTCATGTCCCGCCCGCCGAACTCGATGGTGCCCCGCGTCGGTTCGTAAAGACCGCAGATGATCTGTCCCAGCGTGCTCTTACCGGATCCCGAGGTGCCGACGAGGGCGACCTTGGCCCCGGCCGGAATGTCGATCGAGACATCGCTCAGGACCGGGTCACTGTGGGCCGTGTACTGGAAGCCGATGTCGGTCAGGCGGATGGAGGTCGAGGGCAGCCGCTTGAGGTCGCCGCCCCGGTTCTCCGACGGCGTCTCGACGATGTCGTTGAGCCGCGCCATGTAGCGGGACGCCTCGGCGAACTCGGTGCAGGTCTGGAACACCGACGTCGACAGCGCGAAGTAGGTGCCTGACACCGTCTGCACCGCCATGGCCTGGCCCAGGGAGATCTGTCCGTGGCCGACGAGGTACAGGCTCGACAGCAGCAGGATCAACGGGCCGAACATCTGGGTGGTGGAGGTCAGGCCCGAGATGCGGCCCTGTTGCAGGCGCATACGGTCCTTCATCGCCTGGAGGGACGAGGAATAGACCTTGCTCCAGCCGGTCAGGAACTCGGCCGCATAGCCGCCCATTTTGATGGTGGGCACCGAGACGATCGCGTCCAGCTGGGCCGACTGGCTCCTGCTCAGCTGAGTCATCTCCGCGTCCACGGACTCCAGCACCCGGACCCGGGTCTTCATCAGATACAGGGCATTGGCCAGGGACAGTCCCGCCGTTACCAGGCCGAGCCGCCATTCGGCGATCAGCAGATAGCCGCTGACGCATATCAGCGTCCCGACGTCCAGCACACCCTGCGCCACGCGCGAGGAGAGCAGATCCCTGATCACATTCACGCTGCTGAGCCGGAACAGAAGGTCGCCGGGTTGTCGCGTCGTGAAGAACTTGTACGGCAGGGAGAGCAGCTTGGAGAACGTCTGGATCATCAGATGCTCGCCTATCATCGCCACCACGGACGAGAGCACGGCGACTCTGAGCAGATACAGCGCGAAATACCCGACGGCTACGGCGACGATGACCGAAAGGACCGTGGCCAGGTCGTCCAGGCCTCCCCAGCGGACGTACCGGTCGACCGCCCATTCCGTCAGCATCGGTATGCCGAGGGTTCCCGCGTATCCACCGAGCGAGAGAAGCCCCACCAGCGCGATGCGCCTGCGCGAACCCTTTGCGAAGAGCGGGACACCGCGCCACTCCGCCATGAACTTCCGCGGCGTCGGTTCGAAGTCGGGGCCGGGCTCGGCGGATACGGCGATACCGCTGAAGCCGGCCTCCAGTTCCTTCCTGCTGAGGCGCCGCCGCCCGAGCGCCGGGTCCATGATGACCGCTCCGCGGCCGTCGAACCGCTCGAGCACCACGAAGTGGTAGTCCTCCCAGTAGAGGATCACCGGCGAGGTGAACTTCGCGAGCGCCGACACGTCCTTGACGCGGAAGAGCTTCGCGTCCATGCCGCGCTCCCGGAGGAAGCGGGCCAACTGGGTCGCGCTGAGGCCGTCCCGGCCGGCATCCATGACCTGCCGCGCGCTGGATATCTCCTCGGCGCGCCCGTGGTAGCGCAGCACCGCGACACAGCAGCACAGGCCGCATTCGGTCTGGGCCACCTGCGTGATCGTCGGTACCCGCCGGGCCGGGCCGGACCGGCGGAGGATGGTATTCCACGTCATGTCATCGGCCCTCCGCGCTCAGATCGACTTGGGACAGGTCGACGGGGGACAGGCGGACGGACGGATCGAGGCGGTTGACGAGATGGATCACCATCCCGGCGGTCCCGACGAGGAGGCTGTTGGTGTGCGCGTACCGGCTCCGTGTGTCCGCGGCCTTGCGGGTGAACACCTCGGGGCGCAGCCAGGTCCGCTCGATGACCGCGACCTCGGCGCGCAGCGAATCCTCTGTGCTCGCCACGGCGGAGAGGATGTCGTGGTTGCCGAGATCCCCATGGCACCAGGTCAGATTGCGCCCGAAGCCACGGCGGAGCATGTTGCCCACGGCCACCTTCCGCATGCGCTCCACCGACTCGTCGCCGGTCATCGCGCCGTACGCGCTCAGGGCGAGCGCGATGCCGGCCGAGCCGTGGCACCAGCCGGTGGCGAAGGACCAGGGGGTGGCCACGTTGGAGTACCAGTCGCCCTCACGAGGGGCGTAGAAGTCCCGCAGCCGCGCGATCAGGCGGGACAGCGTGGCGTCAACGGTTCCTCGTTGCTGCTCGGGCAGGCGCGGGTAGGCCCGGCTCAGCGCGTGGATGACACCGCTCACCCCGTGTCCGAAGCCGGACTGGTCGAGTACGGGGTGATGGGCGTCCGGCCGCAGGGCGTCCGTGAGCATGGCCGTCAGCGCGGCGGCCGACTCGCCGGCGTGCGGTCCGCCGATCGCCGTCACGCAGGACAGGACGCCCGCCAGTCCGCTGATCATGTCCAGGGGCCGGTCGGCGGCAGGGTGAGCGCCCACGAGATCGAGCACATCGGGCACCGCCTGCTGCGCGGTGCGGACCCAATCGGGCTGTCCGAGCAGCCTGCCCGCCGCCGCCAGCGCGAACGGCGTGCCGGCCGATCCGGCGTAGGCCGAGAAGGGCGCCGTCTGCCGTGTGTCCGATGTCTCGGACGGTGTATCGGACAGGCCCTCCGCGATGGCCGAGAAGATCTGTGTGGCGAGGCCCCGGTAGGCGGGGTGGTCCAGGACGCGGCCGGCCGCCGCCAGGGCCAGCGCGGGGCCGACCCTCCCTGTGTACAGGTCGTATCCGAGCACCGCGGGCGGCCATGGCCGATTGGACTGGGCGGAGGCGAGCGGACCGATCCAGGTGTGGGGAAGATCGGCGTACCGGTCGGGCAGGGCCGAGGCGACCATGGTGTCGCACAGCCGGGTCACGACCCCGGCGAGCGTGTCGTCCGGGTTCCCCGTCGACCGCCCGCCCGCCGTGGCGCCGGGCAGCGGGGGTTCGAAGTCGTCGGCCGAGGCCAGATGGTCGTCGGGGAAGCGGCAGGAGAAGGCAGAGCGGATGAGCCTCAGCTGCTCGCTCACCTCGAACTCGGTCAGGGCGGTGACCTTCGCCGCGGCCAGATCGAGTGGCGATGTGGTCAGCACCGCCCCGACCTCGGCGCCCTCGCCGTCCATGAGGGCCACGTCCGCCGCGGCGACGGTGAAGTAGGGGATGTCGCGCCCCGCGAGCTGCCGCAGCTCGGAGCGGACGATCGCGCGCGCGGCGGACTGGCTGGCAATGGCCACCCGCTTCAGCACCGCCAGATAGGACGCGCGGTAGCTCATGGCCCGGGCGCTCGACGCCGTACGCAGCGTCTGCGCGTACACCATCGTCGGATGGTGGAGGTAGCGCACGCGCACACCGGCGGCGGCCTTGCGCACCAGCGCCGTCCAGCGCCCCTTGTCCGACATCACCGCGCGGCACACCCGGACGAATCCGGCCGCCATCCCCTCGCCGAGCGCATGGACCTCGTCCTGGCTCAGCGTCCCCACGACCGTCTGCCGTTCCTCCGCCGCCTGCTTGCTCAGCGTCAGTCGCACCTCGTCGGTGAACGGGGCCTCGAACTGAAGGGACTTGAACGGCGACTCGCCGCCGCCCTGTTCGCCGAGGAAGCCGAGGTCGACATAGCCGGAGTCCTCGTCCCGGCCGCCCATGAGCAGGGGCAGGATCCCGATGCCGTAGACCGACTGTGTGATCCTGTGATGGGCATTGTCCGGTGTCTCGGCGGGCGTACCGAGGTGGAGCCGGACGGGCTGGAGGATCGTCTCCAGATCGATCGGCACCGGGCCGCGGCGGGTGGCCACGACATTCTCGAAATGCATGTCCTGCGCGTTGAGCAGGTACATCACGGCGGCGAGCTCGCCACTGGCCTGCATGAACGGTGCGGAGATGTCGGCGACGTCCTCCGCCGCCACGTACTCCACGTATCCATAGCCGGCCCGCTCCAGGACCTTGGCGGCGACCAGGGAGGTGCCCAGCCAGTCGTTGGCCTCGCGGGCGATGACGGTGTACGCGGCCTCGCAGGACACGTCCCGTGGCTTGTAGGCCAGCTTCCTGCCGGACCGGAACTCGAGGACGGACACGCTGCGGCCGTGGTGGTGCGCGTCGCCGTCGGCGAACCCGCAGGAGACGACCTGGTCCGCCGGGTCGATGCCGAAGGTGGCGGCGATCGCGTCCCGGTCGGCCGTGAGCCTCTGGCAGAGCTCCCGGAAGTTATGCGCCTCGTAGGTCAGCACGACGCGTGTGACATGCCGCAGTACGGGAAACGACAGGCCGCTCAGTTCCTCGAAGGACCCGCGGATCGACTGGTCGACGAAATGCTGGTACCGCAGAGCCGGGTCCGCGCCCATGAGCCGACCGTGCCGGCGTGCGTGGTTGATGGCGGCGACCAACGGCCTGGTGTACACCTCGCGCAGCCGGGCCTCGGCACGCTCCAGCAACTGCCGCAGCACAGCCGGGGGATCGGCGAACAGCGGCGCGAACGGGGTGACAGGATCGGGGTCCGCGAGTGAGGCGGCGGCGATTCTGATGATCCTCTGGAACGGATAACGCTCGGGCGCCGCGCACCACTGCACCACCGCGGCGCGGATGGCCGGGAGCTCGGTGGCACGGGGACTTTCTGTGCCTCGAAACACTTCGAGGGTCTGTGCGTCGAATTGCGCCAGCGGCGCAATGGCATCCGAGATCTGGGCTTCGCTCAGTTCCGGATAGTACGGGGCTGTGGTTTTCACGACTCGTCATACTCCATATTCATGTGGACGCGCCGGATTTGGCGGACGGGGCGGAACCGGGGGCCCGTACGCGGGCCCCCGTTCCACCGCGATGCGTTACGCACTCACCGAACCGGGCACCCGGCGCTCAGCACCTGCTGGTGCACTTGGTGGTGGGGCAGAACGCGGCGGAGACCGCGGTGGCGACCCCGGCCTGGATGGCGGTGATACCGAGGATGAGACCGGTGGCGACGCACGCGGGCCCGGTGCCCCCGTGGACGTCCGCCTCGCTCAGTTCGACGAGCTCGGTTTCGTCCCATGCGCCGAGGATGTCCGTGTCCTTCTGCATGGCAATTCCCTTCTGTGTTTGGTTCGTCAGTTGCAGTTGGGCTGGCATTCCTTGGTCAAGGTGCAGAACAATCCGAACCCGCCCTTCCCTCCGTAGTGCGCACTGACGCGCATGATGAAGGGGGCCATTTGGTCCGGGCCGATCGTGCCGCCGTTCTGTGCGGCGTCGTGGAGGTCCTGCTCCGCGAGCTCTTCCACGAGGGGAACGTCGCCCTCGAATTCCTCACGCATTTTCTTTCTCCTTCGTCGGATTGAATACGGGCGCCGAGCGCCCCGCTGTTCCGGCGGCCCGTGAATTCAGTCTGCGAGGCCGTTGTTGACTGGCCGCATCGCGAAGAGCGGGGTTCGCGCACAGGCCGTGCATACGGCCCGCACAGGCGTCAGGCGGCCGGCGCCAGCGCCGCCACGAGGCGCTGGGCTTCCACGCGGTCCCAGTTCAGCGCCGCGGTCCGCATCGCCGCGACGTTCGGCGGCAGGTCGAGCCCCAGGTCGTCGGCGAACAGGCGTTGACACCGGCCGATGACGTCCAGGGCGCCGACGGCGTCGCCGTTGATGCAGTGCACCGCGGACAGCAGCTCCCAGAAACGCTGCCGATAGGGCGCCTCGGCGATGGCGCTCTCGATCCGATAGGAGAGCGTCTCGGTGCGGTCGGCCAGAACGGCCGCGGTGAACAGGTCCTGGTACGCGTCGAAGCGCGCGCTGTTGAGCCCGGCGACATGGGCGCCGAACCAGCGGGTCGGCGGCAGACTCGGGCCGAACGGACCGCGCCACAGAGCCACCGTCTTCTCCAGCGCGGCCACCGCCCGGTCCGCGTCGCCGCGCAGGAGCAGGTTCCGGCCGTGCCGGGCGGACACCATGAACATCGGCACGTCGAATTCCTCGGGGGCGACGTCCAACGCGTAGCCGCTGAGGCTGCCGCGACAGGTCCGCACCCGCCGGCTCAGGCCCGGTTCGATGTCGTCGAGGTCGCGGCGCAGGGCCGTGAGGTGACTGCGGATGTTGGCCGCGGCGGAGGCGGGCGGTTCGTCCCACAGCAACTCGGTGAACTCGGCCACCGTGATGGCCTGCCCGGCGCGGAGCAGAAGGGCGGTGAGAATGGCCCGCCTGAGCGGCGAGGCCGGTTCGTGTCCGCCGAGGACTTCCATGGGGCCGAGAACTCTGAAGAGCATGAGCGATTCCGCTGCCCGCGGTTCCCGGTCGATGGTCGAGAGGGCCGCCGTTTTCCCCTCGCTTTTCATGGCTGTGTTTATGGCCGTCAACTCTCTTCTCCCCGTTTTCCAGCTCGTCGAGATCGAGCAGACCGTGATGTCGCTTGATTGCCGGCAACAAAATTCCTACCAAGGCGGACCGGGGGGAACAACGGATGGACGTCGTCCCGGACAGTCCGCCGCCGTCCGGTCCCGGTCGACGCTGTCCGGCCTGGTCAGAGACGCGCGCGACGGTCGTCCGGGACGTCCCGGACGACCGTGGGAATTCCTCTGTCGCATATCCGGGGGAGGCTCGGACATGTAGAGGCGGAAGCTACGGAAGGAAGCCATGCTTCGTACGCCGACGTGTTCATCCCATGAACGTCGACGACATCGTCGGAGAGACATTCCTCGCCGCGGGCGCGGCCTTCGTGGCCACCTGCCGAAGCGGCGGCGGGCGGCCTACCAGCCGCCCGTCGCCAGCTCGGCCACGACCGCCGCGTGGTCGGAGGGCCAGACGCCGACCTCGTCGACGGGTCCGTCGCCCGCGCGGCGTACGGAGCGGACGTGGCCGAGGCCGTCGGGTCCCGGCGGGCCGACGTGGATGTAGTCGATGCGCGCGCTCGGCTCGAAGGTCCGGGCCACGTACGGGTTCGCGGCGTCCCAGGTGGCCGACGGCGCCGCCGGGTCGGCGTACTCCCAGGCGTCCAGCAGCACCTGCCCGGGGACGGCGGGGGCCGTGCGGTAGCCGCCGTGCAGCCGCATCTCGTCGGAGTCCGGCCAGGCGTTGAAGTCCCCGGTGACCACCGCCGGGAAGGGCGTGGCGCCGCGGCGCTCGGCGATGAACCGGGCCAGGGCGGTCACCTGGGCGCGGCGCACCGCGGACTCGTGCGGGTCGGCGTTGAGGTGGGTGGTGAAGAACGGCACCGCGTGGCCGGGCGCGTCCACCAGGGCGTACAGCGCCAGCCGCCCGTCGTCCGGGCCGCCCGCGGCCGGCAGCCGGGCCACGTCCCGCTCGGCGATGGGCCAGCGGCTGAGCACCGCGTTGCCGAAGTCGATGGTCGGGTCCCCGATGCGGCGCTGCCACTTCTGGGGGCGGTCGGAGGCGGCCCAGGTCCAGTGCATGCCGAGTTCCCCCGCGAGCCACCCCGCCAGGTTCTCGGCGCCGTCCGCCCACACCTCCTGGAGGCCGAGCACATCGGGCCGTACCGAGCGCAGGGTGGCGAGGATCGCCTCGCGGCGTCGCTCCCAGGGGCCGAACCGCCACCAGACGTTCCAGGTCATCACCCGCATCCCGCCGCTCCCGCCTTCCGGTCCCGCGCGTGATCACCCTCCCGGTGTGATCATCACCGGCTCGACCATATGCGGCGCGGGCGGCGGCGGGGAGGATGCCGAAACTCCGGGAATTCGTGCAACCCTTCCGGCCCCGCGCGGGTCGTATCTGGCGTCAGGCTTCCTGGGGGGATCCGGGGGGATCGAGAGGAAGCCTTGCGGAGGGGGAAACGAGGGGCCCGGCCGATGGCCGGGCCCCTCGAAATATGTCCTTAAATGTCCGCGTGTGCGCCCGGCGGGCGGCCGGTCAGAACGGCACGCCGCAGCGCAGCAGCACATTCGCGTACGGCCGCGCCTCGCCCGTGCGCACCACCAGCCGCGCCGCCGCCGTCCGCGCCTTGAGCTCCTCGTGGGGCACCAGCTCCAGCGCCGGGCCGGGGAAGAGGCCGTCCAGGAGGGCGGTCGCCGACGGGTTGTGCTCCCGCACCTCTAGGGCCGCGGTCGCGCCCTCGATCACCAACTCGTCGAGCAGCGCCGTCAGCACCTGCTCGAAGGACGGCACCCCCGCCACGAAGGCGAGGTCGACCACGGGCGGACCGGCGGGCCCGGCGGGGATCGGCAGCCCGGCGTCGCAGACCATCACCGTGTCGGTGTGGCCCAACTCGGCCAGCGCCCCGCTCAGCTGACGATGGAAAATCCCGGACCGCTTCACAGCGCCGCGACCTCCTCCGCCGTGGGGAAGGACTCCTGCGCGCCGTCGCGGGTCACCGCGGCCGCGCCGACCCGTACGGCGAACCGCACCGCCGTCTCCAGGTCCTCGCCGAGGCCCAGGCGCCAGGCCAGTGCGCCGGTGAAGGCGTCCCCGGCGCCCGTGGTGTCCACCGCCTTGACCGGGAGGCTCGGGACCAGGGCCGTACGGTCGCGGTCGGCGACCAACGCGCCCGCCGCGCCCAGGGTGACCACCACCGAGCGCGGGCCGCGCGCCAGCAGGGCGGCCGCCCAGGCCTCGGGGGCCTCCTCGCGGCCCGCTGGGTCGTCGCCCAGCAGGAAGCGCGCCTCGTGCTCGTTGACCACCAGCGGATCGCAGACGGCCAGCACCTCGGCGGGGAGCGGGGCGGGCGGCGAGGGGTTGAGGACGACCCGCGGGCCGCCCTCGCCCGTGCCGTCGCCCGTGCCCTCGCCCCTGCCCTCGCCCGTGTCCGCGCCGCCCCGTGCCGTACGGACCACCTCCGCGACCGTGGCGACCGTGTCCAGCGGGATCTCCAGCTGAAGCGAGACCACACGGGCCGAGGCCAGCAGCGCCGCGGCGGCCCGCACGTCCTCAGGGCTCAGCCGGGCATTGGCGCCGGGGGAGACCACGATGCTGTTGTCGCCGGACGGATCCACGGTGATCAGCGCCACGCCGGTGGGCGCGCCGCCGACCAGGACACCCGCGGTGTCCACGCCCGCCGCCCGCTGCGACTCGAGCAGCAGCCGGCCGTAGGCGTCGTCGCCCACGCGGGCCAGCAGGGCCGTACGGGCGCCCAGCCGGGCGGCGGCGACGGCCTGGTTGGCGCCCTTGCCGCCCGGGTGGACGACGAGGTCGGAGCCGAGGACGGTCTCCCCGGCGGCCGGGCGGCGTTCGACGCCGATCACCAGGTCGGCGTTGGCCGACCCTACGACCAGCAGGTCGTAGTCGGGCATCCTGCACGTCCTTTCGCTTCGCTGCATATGTGCGTGTGTGAGTGAGGGGTTCGGGCGCTCCGGCCGGCCCCGGGGCGGGGCCGGCCGGACCCGCGTCACTTCGCGGCGACGACCTTCACCGGCACCTTCACCGTCTGGTCGACCTTCTGCCCCTTCGCGATCTTGATCGCGTTCTGCACGGCCATCTTGCCGAGTTCCTTGGGCTGCTGGGCGACCGTCGCCGCGAGGGTGCCCTTCTGGACCGCCGTCAGGCCGTCGGGGGTGCCGTCGAAGCCGATGACCTTGACGGACTTGCCGGCCTTGGAGCCCAGGGCCTTGACCGCGCCCAGCGCCATCTCGTCGTTCTCGGCGAAGATTCCGTTGATCCCGGAGTGCGCCTGGAGCAGGTTGGTGGTGACGTCCAGGCCCTTGGTGCGGTCGAAGTCCGCGGGCTGCTTGGCGACGACCTGGATGCCCGGGTAGGCCTTCAGGCCCTCCGCGAAGCCCTGGCCGCGCTCGCGCGAGGCCGAGGTGCCGGCGGTGCCCTGGAGGACCAGGATCCGGCCCTTGCCGCCGAGTTGCTCGGCGAGCGTCTTGGCGGCGAGCTTGCCGCCCGCGATGTTGTCGGAGGCGACGAGCGTGGCGATGTCCGCCTTGTTGACGGTGCGGTCGGCCGCGAGCACGGGGATGCCGGCCTTGTTGGCCGCCCTGACGGACGGTCCTGACGCGTCGGAGTCCACCGGGTTGATGATGATCGTCTTCACGTTCTGGCTGGTGAAGTTCTGTATCTGGTTGGCCTGCTGGGAGGCGTCGTTCTGCGCGTCGGTGACGGTGAGGCTGATCCCCTGGGCCTTGGCCTCCGCCTGCGCGCCCTGCTTCAGCTGGACGAAGAAGGGGTTGTTGAGGGTCGAGACCGACAGGGCCACCTTGATCTTGCCGCCGCTGCCGGAGGAGTCGGAGCGCCACACCGCGGCGCCGATCACCACCGCCACCACGGCCACCGCCGCGACCGCGTACTTGCCGATCTGGGCGGGCGTCATCCTGCCCCCGGGGCCGGCGGAACCACCCGCGGCGCCGCCGGGCGCGCCCGGGCGGGACCCGGCGCGGCGGCGCACGGTGTCGAGCAGCACGGCCAGCGCGATGACGACGCCGATGACGACCTGCTGCCAGAAGGCGGAGACCTCGAGCAGGTTGAGCCCGTTGCGCAGCACGGCGAGGATCAGCGCGCCGATGAGCGTGCCGGAGGCCTTGCCGACGCCGCCGGAGAGGCTGGCGCCGCCGATGACGACCGCGGCGATCGCGTCGAGTTCGTAGCCGACCGCGGCCTGCGGCTGCGCGGAGGACAGCCGGGAGGCGAGCACGATGCCCGCGACGGCCGCGAACGCGCCGGACAGGGCGTAGATGGCCAGCTTCTGGCGGTTGACGCGGATGCCGGAGAGCCGGGCGGCCTCCTCGTTGCCGCCGATCGCGTACATGGCGCGGCCGACGTACGTACGGGCCAGGAGGCCCGCGGTGAGCAGGCCCATCACGACCATGACGATGACCGGGACCGGCAGCCAGCCGCCGATGGTGTCGCCGAGGTGGGAGACCGAGTCGGGGAACGGGATCGGGCTGCCCTGGGAGATGACCAGGGACAGGCCGCGGCCGACCGACAGCATGGCGAGGGTGGCGATGAACGGCGGGAGCTTGCCGAAGGAGATCAGCGCGCCGCTGACCAGGCCGCAGGCCAGGCCGGTGGCGACGGCGAGGATCACCGCGAGCCACACCGGCAGGCCCTGAGAGGTCGCGGACCAGGCGAGCACGGTCGCCGACAGCGCGGCCACCGAGCCGACCGACAGGTCGATCCCGGCCGAGACGATGACGAAGGTGACGCCGAAGGCGAGGATCGCGGTGACCGCCGCCTGGACGCCGACGTTGAGCAGGTTGTCGGTGGTGAGGAAGTCGCCGGACAGCAGCGACATGGCGGCGAGGAGCAGCACCAGGGCGCTCAGCGCGCCGTTGTCGAGCAGCACCCGGCGCAGCGCCGACGTGCCCCCGGAGCCCGGCCGTACCTGGCGGGGCTTGATCGTGTCAGTGGCCACGGGAGCCCTCTCTTTCCTTGTCGTCGCCGAGCGCCTCGAGGGCGTCGGCGTTGACGGTTTTGACGTCCTTCACGGCCAGGGCCATCACGGCGTCCTGGGTCGCTTCCTGGCGGCCCAGTTCGCCGGTGATCCGGCCCTGTGCCATGACCAGCACCCGGTCGCTCATGCCCAGCACCTCGGGGAGGTCGCTGGAGATCATCAGCACCGCGTGCCCGGAGGCGGTGAGTTCGTTGATGAGCTGGTAGATCTCGACCTTGGCGCCCACGTCGATGCCGCGGGTGGGTTCGTCGAGGATGAGCACCTTGCTGTCGGCGAGCAGCCACTTGCCGATGACGACCTTCTGCTGGTTGCCGCCGGACAGGGTGCGTACATGCTGGTCCAGACCGGCCATGCGGACCGCGAGCTGCTCGGAGATCCGGGCCGCCGCGCGGCGCTGTCCGGCCCGGTCGACGAGCCCGGCGCGGGTGGCGCGGCGCAGCGTGACCAGGCCGAGGTTCTCCTGGACGGAGGCGTCGAGCACCAGGCCCTGGCCCTTGCGGTCCTCGGGGACGAGCCCGATGCCGGCGGCCATGGCGGCGCCCACGTCGTGGCGGGGGAGCCGCTCGCCGAGGACCTCGATGGTGCCGGAGTCGTAGGGGTCGGCGCCGAAGACGGCGCGTACGACCTCGGTGCGGCCCGCGCCGACGAGCCCGGCGAGCCCCACCACCTCCCCGGCGCGCACCTCGAAGGCGACGTCATGGAAGACGCCGTTCCGGGTCAGCCCGTCGACCTTGAGCAGGGGCGCTCCGGCCTCGGCGGGCTGCCGCGGGTACTGCTGCTCGATGGAGCGGCCCACCATCAGCCGGACCAGCTCGTTCTCCTCGGTGGAGGCCGGGACCTGGGTGACGCTGCGGCCGTCGCGCAGGACGGTGACGCGGTCGCCCAGGGCGGCTATCTCCTCCAGGTGGTGGGTGATGAAGACGATGCCGACGCCGTCCGCGCGCAGGGTGCGGACGATCCGGAAGAGCTTGTCGACCTCTTCGGTGGTGAGCACCGCGGTCGGCTCGTCCATGATCAGGACGCGGGCGTCCAGGGACAGCGCCTTGGCGATCTCGACCATCTGGAGCCGGGCGATGCCCAGGTCGCGGATGCGGTCGGCGGGGGAGACGTCCACCCCGACGCGGGCCAGCAGCTCGGCGGCCCGCTGGTGCATCGCCTTGCGGTCGATCAGCCCCAGGCGGCGCGGCTGGCGGCCGAGGAAGATGTTCTCCGCGACGGTGAGGTCGGGGACGAGGTTGAACTCCTGGTAGATGGTGGCGATGCCGAGCCGCTCGGCGTCCTGGGCGCTGTGGATGCGCGCCGGGGAGCCGTCGACGAGGATGCGGCCGCCGTCGGGGCGGTGGGCGCCGGAGAGCATCTTGATCAGCGTGCTCTTGCCCGCGCCGTTCTCGCCCAGCAGGACGTGCACCTCGCCGCGGCGCAGGTCGAAGTCGACGCCGTCGAGCGCGACCACTCCGGGGAAGGTCTTGCGGACACCCTCCATGCGCAGCAGCTCGGCCGCGCCCTCCGCGCTCGGCGGCACGCCCTGCGGCGGCTGTATGGCGCTCGGCGTGCTCATGGCTTGCTCCCTTCGGGCTCGCCGCACGAGCGGCGGGTGACCAGGCGGGCGGACAGGATCACCGAGTCGGTGGTCCGCCCCTCGACGCGGTCGATCAGCGCGCGCACGGCGGCGCGGCCGAGTTCGCCCGTCGGCTGGGCGATGGCGGTGATCGGGGGATCGGTGTGGACGAACCACGGGATGTCGTCGAACGCGGCGAGCGCCACGTCGTCGGGCACCCGCAGGCCGCGCGCGCGGATCTCGTCCATCGCGCCGAGCGCCATGAGGTTGTCCGCGGCGAAGATGACGTCGGGGGGTTCGGGCAGGTCGAGGAAGCGGGCGGTCATCCGCCGTCCGCTGTCCGCCTGGAAGTCGCCCTGCCCTATGTGGTCGGCGGGCAGGGCCAGGCCGAACTCGCGCAGCGCGGACCGGAAGGCCTCCACGCGCTCGCGGCCGGTGGTGGTGGCGGCCGGGCCGGCGATGATGGCGAGCCGGCGGTGGCCGAGCGCGCACAGATGGGCCACCAGGTCGCGTACGGCGCCGCGGCCGTCGGTGCGGACCACGGGCACGTCCACGCCCCTGATCCAGCGGTCGACGAAGACCATCGGAGTGCCCGAGCGGGCGGCGTCCAGCATCAGCGGGGAGCCGCCGTCGGTGGGGCTGACCAGCAGGCCGTCGATGCGGCGGTCCATGAGGGTGCGCACATGGTGGTCCTGAAGGTCGGGGCGCTCGTCGGCATTCCCGATCACCACGCTGTAGCCCAGCGCGCGCGCCTCGTCCTCGACCGAGCGGGCGAGCTCGGTGAAGAACGGGTTGAGTACGTCGCTGATCACCAGCCCGAGGGTGCGGGTCTGGTCGGTGCGCAGGGAGCGGGCCACGGCGTTGGGTCGGTAGCCGAGGTCGGCGACGGCGGTGAGCACCCGGTCACGGGTGTTCGCGCGGACGGACGGATGGTCGTTGAGCACGCGGGAGACCGTTGCCACGGACACTCCGGCGTGGTGCGCCACGTCCTTGATGCTCGCCATTCCACCTCCTCGTGGAATCGATTACAAAGAGGATTGGAATCGATTACACGGGGCCGGGCAAGGGTGCGGCGGCACTCGAAACCGGATCGTAATATTCCGGTCGATGGCCGCCCATGATCGGCTCCGCGGGAGTTGTGCACAGGGTTGTGCACAGGGCCGGGGGCGTGTCGGCGTCCGGCGGTACCGTCGGGACATGCTCAAACTCGCGGTGGTCGAAGGGGTCCTGGAGCGGATCACCTACGCCAATGAGGAGAACGGCTACACGGTCGCCCGGGTCGACACCGGCCGTGGCTCCGGCGATCTGCTCACCGTCGTCGGCTCGCTGCTGGGCGCGCAGCCGGGCGAGTCGCTGCGGATGGAGGGCCGCTGGGGCTCCCACCCGCAGTACGGCAAGCAGTTCACCGTCGAGAACTACACCACCGTGCTGCCCGCCACCATCCAGGGCATCCGGCGCTATCTGGGCTCCGGCCTGATCAAGGGCATCGGGCCCGTCTTCGCCGACCGCATCACCGAGCACTTCGGCCTGGACACCCTGCAGGTCATCGAGGAGGAGCCGAAGCGGCTGATCGAGGTCCCCGGCCTCGGCCCGAAGCGCACGAAGAAGATCGCCGATGCCTGGGAGGAGCAGAAGGCGATCAAGGAGGTCATGCTCTTCCTCCAGACGGTGGAGGTGTCCACGTCCATCGCCGTGCGGATCTACAAGAAGTACGGGGACGCCTCGATCTCGGTCGTGAAGAACGAGCCGTACCGGCTGGCCGCCGATGTGTGGGGCATCGGCTTTCTGACCGCCGACAAGATCGCCCAGTCCGTCGGCATCCCGCACGACAGCCCCGAGCGGGTCAAGGCCGGCCTTCAGTACGCGCTGTCCCAGTCGACGGACAGCGGCCACTGCTTCCTCCCCGAGGAGCAACTGATCGCGGACTCGGTCAAGTTGCTCCAGGTCGACACCGGCCTGGTCATCGAGTGCCTGGCCGAGCTGGCGGACGAGGAGGGTGTGGTGCGCGAGAGCGTGCCGGGCCCGGACGGGGGCGAGCCGGTCACGGCCGTCTATCTGGTGCCCTTCCACCGCGCCGAGATCTCCCTGGCCGGCCAGGTGCTGCGGCTGCTGCGCGGCGGGGAGGACCGCATGCCCGCCTTCCAGGATGTGGACTGGGACAAGGCGCTGGCCTGGCTCACCCGGCGCACCGGCGCGGATCTGGCCCCCGAGCAGAGCGAGGCGGTCCGGCTCGCGCTGACCGAGAAGGTCGCGGTGCTGACCGGCGGGCCAGGCTGCGGCAAGTCCTTCACCGTGCGGTCCGTGGTGGAGCTGGCGCGCGCCAAGAAGGCCAAGGTGGTGCTCGCGGCGCCCACGGGCCGGGCCGCCAAGCGGCTGGCGGAGCTGACCGGCGCCGAGGCGTCCACGGTCCACCGGCTGCTCGAGCTCAAGCCCGGCGGGGACGCGGCGTACGACCGGGACCGGCCGCTGGACGCCGATCTGGTGGTGGTGGACGAGGCGTCCATGCTCGATCTGCTGCTGGCCAACAAGCTGGTCAAGGCGGTTCCGCCGGGTGCCCATCTGCTCTTCGTCGGGGACGTGGACCAGCTGCCGAGCGTGGGCGCGGGCGAGGTGCTGCGCGATCTGCTGTCCGAGGGCAGCCCCGTCCCGGCGGTGCGGCTGACCAGGATCTTCCGCCAGGCGCAGCAGTCCGGCGTGGTCACCAACGCCCACCGGATCAACTCCGGGGTGCCGCCGATCACCCACGGCATGCCCGACTTCTTCCTGTTCGCCGAGGAGGACACCGAGGCCGCCGGGAAGCTCACGGTGGATGTGGCGGCCCGTCGGATCCCCGCCAAGTTCGGCCTCGACCCGCGCCGTGATGTGCAGGTCCTGGCCCCGATGCACCGCGGCCCGGCCGGCGCCGGCACGCTCAACGGACTGCTTCAGCAGGCCGTCACCCCGGCCCGGCCGGATCTGCCCGAGCGCCGCTTCGGCGGCCGGGTCTTCCGCGTCGGCGACAAGGTCACCCAGATCCGCAACAATTATGAGAAAGGGGCCAATGGGGTCTTCAACGGCACGGTGGGCGTTGTCACCTCCCTCGACAGCGACGAGCAGTGTCTGACCGTGCTGACCGACGAGGACGAGGAGGTGGCGTACGACTTCGATGAGCTGGACGAGCTGGCACACGCCTATGCGGTGACCATCCACCGCTCGCAGGGCAGCGAGTACCCGGCCGTGGTCATCCCGGTGACCACCGGCGCCTGGATGATGCTTCAGCGAAATCTGCTCTACACGGCGGTGACCCGCGCCAAGCGCCTGGTGGTGCTCGTCGGCTCGCGCCGCGCCCTGGGACAGGCGGTGCGCACGGTGTCGGCGGGCAGAAGGTGCACCGCGCTGGACCACCGGCTCGCCACTTTCGGCCGATGAGGTTTGGCACGAGTGTCGGAGCGAACGTGTCGGGAGGGTTTCCGGACCGTCACGAACGGGGCAGGATGGCCGTGGACGCGGCACTCAGTGCCGCAAAAAGGCCCTTCGGCCGACCCCGAGTGCACGTTCATCGTCCGAATGGGGGAAGGTGGGGGGAGTCAGGGCACCTCGAAGAAGAGAACCAGACGTCGGTGAGGGATGACGTGAGTGACAACTCTGTAGTACTGCGGTACGGCGACGGCGAATACACCTACCCGGTGGTCGACAGCACTGTTGGTGACAAGGGCTTCGACATCGGCAAGGTTCGCGCCCAGACCGGTCTGGTGACCCTGGACTCCGGTTATGGCAACACCGCCGCCTACAAATCCGCGATCACCTATCTCGACGGTGAGCAGGGGATCCTGCGCTACCGCGGCTACCCCATCGAGCAGCTGGCGGAGCGCGCCACGTTCCTCGAGACGGCCTTCCTGCTGATCAACGGGGAGCTGCCGACCGTCGACGAGCTGGCCGAGTTCCGGGACCAGATCACGACGCACACGCTGCTGCACGAGGACGTCAAGCGGTTCTACGACGGCTTCCCGCGCGACGCCCACCCGATGGCGATGCTGTCCTCCGTGGTCAGCGCGCTGTCGACGTTCTACCAGGACAGCCACAACCCGCACGACGAGAAGCAGCGCTACCTCTCCACGATCCGGCTGCTGGCCAAGCTGCCCACCATCGCGGCGTATGCGTACAAGAAGTCCGTCGGCCACCCGTTTGTCTACCCGCGTAACGACCTGGGTTATGTCGAGAACTTCCTGCGGATGACCTTCTCGGTCCCGGCGCAGGAGTACCAGCTCGACCCGACCGTGGTCAGCGCCCTGGACAAGCTGCTGATTCTGCACGCCGACCACGAGCAGAACTGTTCGACCTCCACGGTCCGCCTCGTCGGCTCCTCGCAGGCCAACATGTTCGCCTCGATCTCGGCGGGCATCAGCGCCCTGTGGGGCCCGCTGCACGGTGGCGCCAACCAGTCGGTGCTGGAGATGCTGGAGGGCATCCAGGCCTCCGGCGGCGACGTCGACTCCTTCATCCGCAAGGTGAAGAACAAGGAAGACGGCGTGAAGCTCATGGGCTTCGGGCACCGCGTCTACAAGAACTTCGACCCCCGGGCGAAGATCATCAAGTCGGCGGCGCACGATGTCCTCTCGGCGCTCGGCAAGTCCGACGAACTGCTCGACATCGCGCTCAAGCTCGAAGAGCACGCTCTTGCCGATGACTACTTCGTGGAGCGCAAGCTCTACCCGAACGTGGACTTCTACACCGGTCTGATCTACCGGGCGATGGGCTTCCCGACCGAGATGTTCACGGTGCTGTTCGCGCTCGGCCGGCTGCCGGGCTGGATCGCCCAGTGGCACGAGATGATCAAGGAGCCGGGCTCGCGCATTGGCCGTCCGCGCCAGATCTACACGGGCGTCGTCGAGCGCGACTTCGTCCCGGTCGAGCAGCGCTGACACCCGGTGCCACGCACGGCCTGAAAGAGGTCCAGGAGAGGGCTGGAAGAGGCCTGGACGAGGCGTAGGGAAACGCGAAAGCGCCCCGCTGCCGATCCCCCCACGGGTCGGAGCGGGGCGCTTCCATTCCCGGTTACGGATTCCCCCCACGGGATCCGGCCGGGTGTCCGCTGGCCGCACACGAGCCTTGCTTCGGTGCGGCACGCGATCTGCCGGGACGCGTACGTGCGGGAGGGCCGCTCAAAGCTCCCCGAGTACGTCGCCCCGGCCACGCGTAGCGGGATCCGTCCCCCAAGACGAATCCTCACCGCCCCATTAGACTCCCCACCCCCCATGATGGTTACGTTCGGTCGCCTGTGATCTGCGTCTCTTGCCATATGGGGGCGTAAAAGGGCAAGAGCCTCGATCTGAAGATCAGGGCCCCGGTGTATGGGTGTTGTGCGGCTTATGGGGACTTGGTGAATCTATGGAGATTCGGTGAAGGTCCGCAGTCGCAGGCTGTTGGTGACCACGAAAACCGACGAGAACGCCATCGCGGCGCCCGCGATCATCGGGTTGAGCATCCCGGCCGCGGCGAGCGGCAGCGCGGCGACGTTGTAGCCGAAGGCCCAGAAGAGATTGCCCTTGATGACGGCCAGGGTCCGGCGCGCCAGTCGGATCGCGTCCGCGGCCACCCGCAGATCGCCCCGCACCAGCGTCAGATCGCCCGCCTCGATGGCGGCGTCCGTCCCCGTGCCCATCGCCAGGCCCAGGTCGGCGGTGGCCAGGGCGGCCGCGTCGTTGACCCCGTCGCCGACCATCGCGACCGTACGGCCCTCCGCGCGCAGCCGCCGGATCACGTCCACCTTGTCCTGCGGCAGCACCTCGGCGATGACCTCCTCGATGCCCACCTCCCGCGCCACCGACTCGGCGACCAGCCGGTTGTCGCCCGTCAGCAGCACCGGGTCCAGGCCGAGGCCGCGCAGCCGGGCCACGGCCTCGGCGCTGGTCTCCTTGACGGCGTCGGAGACCGACAGCACGCCCCGTGGGCGCCCGTCCCAGGCCACGGCGATCGCCGTGCGCCCCTCGGCCTCGGCGGACGCCTTCGCGGCCGCCAGATCGTCCGTCAGCCCGATCCCATGGGCCGCGAGCAGCTTCTCGCGGCCGACGAGGACCGTGTGCCCGTCCACGACGCCCTGGACGCCGAGACCGGGCACGCTCTCGAAGTCCTGGGCCGTGGGCAGGGCGCCCGCGCGGGCGGCCGCCCCGTCGGCCACGGCGCGGGCCACCGGGTGCTCCGAGGCGTGCTCCAGGGCCCCGGCCAGCCGCAGCAGTTCGTCCTCGGCCACGCCGGGCGCGGGGTGGACGCCGTGCAGCCGCATCCGTCCCGTCGTCACCGTGCCGGTCTTGTCGAGGACGACGGTGTCCACGCGGCGGGTCGACTCCAGCACCTCGGGGCCCTTGATCAGGATGCCGAGCTGGGCGCCGCGGCCGGTGCCGACCATGAGTGCGGTCGGGGTGGCCAGGCCCAGGGCACACGGACAGGCGATGATCAGCACGGCCACGGCGGCGGTGAACGCGGCGGTCGCGTCCCCGGTCAGCAGCAGCCAGGCCGCCAGTGTGCCGACGGCGATCAGGACCACGACCGGTACGAAGACCCCGGAGACGCGGTCCGCGAGGCGCTGCACCTCCGCCTTGCCGTTCTGCGCGTCCTCCACCAGCGCGGCCATCCGGGACAGCTGGGTGTCGGCGCCCACGCGGGTGGCCTCGACGACCAGGCGGCCGGAGGTGTTCACGGTCGCGCCCGCCACGCTGTCGCCCACCGCGACGTCCACCGGCACCGATTCGCCGGTCAGCATGGCGGCGTCCACGGCCGAGGCGCCCTCGACGACCGTGCCGTCGGTGGCGATCTTCTCGCCGGGGCGCACCACGAAGTGGTCGCCGACGGCCAGCCGGGAGACCGGGACGCGGACCTCCCGGCCCTCGCGCAGCACGGCCACGTCCTTGGCGCCCAGCTCCATCAGCGCGCGCAGCGCGGCGCCCGCCCGGCGCTTGGACTTCGCCTCCAGATAGCGGCCGAGGAGGATGAAGGCGGTCACCCCGGCGGCGGCCTCCAGATAGATCGTGGACGACCCGTCCGTACGCGCGACGGTGAGGTCGAAGCCGTGGCGCATGCCGGGCATGCCCGCGTCGCCGAAGAACAGGGCCCACAGCGACCAGCCGAAGGCCGCCAGGGTGCCGAGGGAGACCAGGGTGTCCATGGTGGCCGCGCCGTGCCGGGCGTTCGTCCAGGCGGCCTTGTGGAAGGGCAGACCGCCCCAGACGACCACGGGGGCGGCGAGGGTGAGGGACAGCCACTGCCAGTACTCGAACTGGAGCGAGGGCACCATCGCCAGGAGGACGACGGGCGCGGACAGCACGAGCGAGACCAGGAGGCGGTGGCGCAGCGCGTCGCTCTCCGGGTCGGTGGGGGCGGCCTCCCCGGTGGTGCTGTCGGGCGCCGCTTCGGGCCCGGATCCCGGCTCGGGCTCGGGTTCCGGTTCGGCGGGCTTCGGCGGCTCGGCGGTGTAGCCGGTCCGGATGACGGTGGTGATCAGATCGGTGATCTGGGTGTCGCCGCCGTAGGTGACCTTGGCCTTTTCGGTGGCGTAGTTGACCGTGGCGGTCACGCCGTCCATGCGGTTCAGCTTCTTCTCGACGCGTGCCGCGCAGGAGGCGCAGGTCATGCCGCCGATGGTGAGCTCCACCTGTGACGTCGGGGCCGTCGTCGGGGCCTGCTCCGCTGTGGGCGGCTGCCCCTTCGCGGCTTCCGGGGCCGTGCTGGTCATTCTCGGTCTCCTGGGAGGAGGGCCGGGCCGTGCGGGTGGGCGAGTGGGCGCCGCGCGGCCCGGCGGGGGTGTCGTCGGGCGCTCAGGCCTGGCCGGTGAGCTCGTAGCCGGCCTCGTCGACGGCGGCGCGCACGGCCTCCTCGTCCAGCGGGGCGGCCGAGATGACGGTGACCTGACCGGTGGCGGCGACGGCCTTGACGGAGCTCACGCCGTCGATGGCGGAGATCTCCTCGGACACGGCCCCCTCGCAGTGGCCGCAGGTCATGCCGGTCACCTGGTAGACGGTGGTGACGCCGGACGCGGTGGTGGCCTCGGTGCTCATGGCTTCTCCTGTGGTGAGCGGGGCGGATGCGGCTGTGTTCATCGTGGTCAGGGGGCAAGGGTGACCCGGTGGCCCTGATGATGACACCATGATACCCCTAGGGGGTATGGAATGGGCCGACCTCCCCCTTCTTTCCCGGGGCGCCGTGTCGGACGGCGGTCGGCGGGAGGCGGTCGCGGTCAGGGGGTGCGGGAGGGCATCCCCGCGCCGATGATCGGGGCGAGATAGCCGTGGAGGGAGGCCTTCAGCTCCTCGACGTATGCGTCCCGCTCCTCGCCCTCGTGGGCCAGTACGAGCTCGAGACCCGCCTTGAACAGGGAGAACACCATTGTCGCGGTGCGGGTGCGGCGGTCGGCGGGGAGCGCGGGCTGGATGAGCTCGATCAGCTCCTCGAGGCGCGCTTGCAGGGCCACATGCAGCGCGTCGTGCTCCTCGGTCATCAGGCCGGGGACGTCGCCCGAATGGATGAGCGTCAGAAAGACGGGGTTCTGGCAGTTGAACTCGACCATCGGGTCGATCACCGAGTCCAGCATCTCGGGGAGCGGGAGCGAGGCGTACTCGGGGGTGAAGAGTACGCCGTGGGCCTCCCGCATCTGGTGGGTGAGGCGCTGGCCGAGCTCGACGGCGATGGCCTCCTTGTTCGGGAAGAACTGGTACAGCGTGCCGGGGGAGACGCCGGCTTCGCGGGCGATGGCGTTGGTGCTCGCCGCGGCGTAGCCCGTCCGGCTGAACACATCGGCCGCGGCGTCGAGCAGCTGCTGGATCCGGCGCTCGCCGCGCGCCTGCCGCCGGCGCGGCTTCGCTTCGCCGGCGGGCCGGTCCGCCTTGGTCTCGGTCACGCGTCCATCATCCCCAGTTTTCGATCCGCATTGACAAACACGAGCGCCCGCTCGCATTCTTGAGAAACGCGAGCGGTCGCTCGTGTTTGCCGCTCCTTGGGCAATCAGCGACCCATGCTGCCTGCGACAACGACGGCTGGGCGCATGGGCACAGGTGAAGGGGACACCGCGCTATGACCGTTGTCAACCGGCCGCACGAGAGCCGGGGCAGAGGCTGGACGGGGGTGGTGACCGCCCGTCCGCGGCTGACCCTGCTGCTCGCCCTGCTGTTCACGGCCCTGGCCGTCGTGGCCGGCAGCGGGGTCGCCGACCGGCTGGGAAGCGGCGGCTGGCAGGACCCGGCCGCCGAGTCGGCCTACGCCACCAAGGCGCTCGAGAAGCACTTCCCGGCCTCCCAGCCGAATCTGCTCCTGCTCGTCGACACCGGCAAGGCGACGGTGGACACCCCGGCGGTCGCCGCCGAGGGCCGCGCGCTGGCCGGAAAGCTCGCGGGCGAGCCGTCGGTCACCGGCGTCACCTCCTACTGGGACGGGGCCGCCGGCCTGCGGGACAGGGACGGGCGCGAGGCCCTGATCGCGGCGCGGATCGTGGGCGACGAGACCGCCGCCTCGAAGACGCTGGAGCGCATCGCCCCCGCCTACCGGGGCGACCACGGTCCGGTGAAGGTCTCGATCGGCGGCCCGGTCGCGGTGCGCCATGAACTTCAGACCACCATCCAGGAGGATCTGCTGCGGGCCGAGATGATCGCCCTGCCCATCACCCTGGTGCTGCTCGTCATGGTCTTCGGCAGCGCGGTCGCCGCCCTGCTCCCGCTGGGCGTGGGCATCATCGCGATCCTGGGGACCGACGCCGTGCTGCGCGGCCTCACCGAGTTCACCGATGTCTCGGTGTTCGCCCAGAACCTGACCACCGCGCTCGGCCTCGGACTCGCCATCGACTACGCCCTGTTCATCGTGCGGCGCTTCCGGGAGGAGCTGGCCCGGGGCGCCGGGACGCTGCCCGCCATCGCCGCCACGCTGCGCACCGCGGGCCGTACGGTGCTGTTCTCCGCGCTCACCGTCGCCGTCTCGCTCGCCGCGATGCTGGTCTTCCCGCAGTACTTCCTGCGCTCGTTCGCCTACGCGGGCATCGCCGTGGTGCTGATCGCCGCGCTGGCCGCGCTGGTGGTGCTGCCCGCCGCGCTCGCCCTGCTCGGCGAGCGGGTCAACGCGCTGGACCTGAACCGGCTGATCCGGCGCGGCCGCCGGGAGCGCGGCGAGTCCGGGGCGGGCTGGGCCCGGGTGGCCCGGCTGGTGATGCGCCGGGCCCCGCTGTTCGCGCTGGCCACCACCGCCGGTCTGATCGTTCTCGGGCTGCCCTTCCTGCGGGTGGAGTTCGGCACCGCCGATGACCGCCAGCTGCCCGCGAGCGCCGAGTCCCATGTGGTCCAGCAGCACATCAGGGACAACTTCCCCGGCAACCCCGGCGGAGCGATCGACATCCTCGTCGACTCCCGGCCCGGCCAGGCGGCCCTCGCCGACTACAGCGGCCGGATCTCCGCCCTGCCCGGGGTGGCGCGTGTGGACAGCCCGGCCGGCCGGTTCGCCGGCGGCCGGCAGGTGGCGGAGCCCGGCCCGTCGGAGGCGCTGCGCGCCGCCGACGGCGCCGCGTACATCACGGTGCTGTCCAAGGGCGAGGTCGTGGACCAGTCGAGCCAGCGGCTGGTGCGCGACATCCGCGCCCAGCACCCGCCGTTCGCCGCCTCGGTCACCGGCGTCGCCGCGGTGCTGGTGGACAGCAAGCACTCCATAGCCGAGCGGCTGCCCTGGGCCCTCGCCATCATCGTGGTCGTCACCCTGCTGCTGGTCTTCCTGCTCACCGGAAGCGTGCTGATCCCCCTTCAGGCCGTGCTGCTCAACGCCCTCAGCCTCACCGCGATGTTCGGGGCGGTGGTGTGGGTCTTCCAGGAAGGGCATCTCTCCGGCCCGCTGTCCTTCACCAGCACCGGGGACATCGAGACGACGTTGCCGGTGCTGATGTTCTGTGTGGCCTTCGGACTCTCCATGGACTACGGGGTGTTCCTGCTCTCCCGGATGAAGGAGGAGTACGACCGCACGGGCGACCACCGGGCCGCCGTCGAGTTCGGCGTGCGGCGCACGGGCGGGCTGATCACCGCGGCCGCCGTGATCCTCGCCGTCGTCATGGTGGCCATCGGCACCTCGCGGGTCACCAACACCAAGATGCTCGGCCTCGGCATCGCGCTGGCCGTCCTGATGGACGCCATGGTGGTGCGCAGCCTGCTGGTGCCCGCCGTGATGCGGCTGACCGGCCGGGCGACCTGGTGGGCCCCGGCCCCGCTGCGCCGGCTGCACGCCCGTATCGGCCTCAGCGAGGGTGAGTCCACGGGCCCGGCCCCCGGCGCCGCCCCCGTCGGGGGCGCGGACGACGGCGAGCGCGGCCCCGCGCGGGACGAGGCGCGGCGCCGGGTGAGCGCGGGCGGCTAGTGCCTGGCCGGGGGCGGGCCAGGGGCGTCCGCCCCCTACGCCTCAGGCCCGCGGCGGGAGCGGTTGCCGGGTCTGAGGGTCACCCAGGTCCGGATGGTGTCCGCGTACCAGAACGGCTTGCCGCCCTCCACGAGATCGGGGGGCGGCAGCAGGCCGTGCTTGCGATATGACCGTACGGTGTCCGTCCGCACGCCGATGTGCGCGGCGATCTCCTTGTACGACCAAAGCCTCCGGTCGGTCATCTCTCGCGCCTTCCTCCGGGCGCCGCAGTCACGGTCCGCGAGGGGCCGTTGGGGGAAACTGCGGCGCGACCGCTTGTGATCACTCAGCCTGTGCCCGGTCAACGACGGTGAGTGACGCGCTGGTAGGCGTTGTTGAAGGCTTGTGACGGAAGGATCGCCGAGATGTGACGGCCGTGACAGCCGGGTGACTCAGCTGTAGAACGCGGGTCGTTCGATCATTTCCACGACCGTGCGCTCACCGGTGGTCTGGGCCCGGACCCCCGCCTCGGAGACGGCGGCGGCCGCATAGCCGTCCCAGGTGCTGGGGCCCTCCACCGCGCCGCGCCGGGTGGCGTTCACCCAGGCCTGGACCTCGCGGTCGTACGCCTCCTCGAAGCGGGCCACGAAGTCGGGGGCGATCTCGCCGCCCCAGCCGCTCGCGCGGTTGATCAGCATGCCGTGGGCGTCGCCGACCCGCGCGGTGCCGCGCTCGCAGACCGCCTCGGCCTGCACCTGATAGCCGAAGCCGCAGGTCACGAAGATCTCGACGTCGACGAGCGCTCCGCCGTCGGTCTCGAAGATCACCAACTGCGGGTCCCCGAGCCCCTCGGGGGCATTCGCGGTGGGGGCCGGGCGCAGCACGGTCACCGCGGTGATCTCCTGCTCCAGCAGCCAGCGGGACTGGTCCATCTCGTGCACCACCGAGTCGGTGATGAGCATGTCGCTGGTGAAGTAGGAGTGCACCGAGGCGTTGCGGTGGCGGCAGTGCAGCAGCAGCGGACGCCCGAGTTCGCCGCCCGCGAGCAGCGACTTGAGCTTCATGAACTCGCTGTCGTAGCGGCGCATGAAGCCGACCTGGACCCGGCGGTGGCCCAGCCGCTGCTCGGCCTCCAGCACGCGCAGCGCGGACGCCGGGTCCGGGGTGAGCGGCTTCTCGCACAGCACCGGCAGGTCGTGCTCGAAGGCGGTGAGCAGCGCGGCCTCGTGGGCCGGGCCGGGCGAGGCGATCAGCACCGCGTCCACGTCCGGGGCGGCCATGGCGGCGGCCGGGTCGGTGTAGGCCCGGGCGCCCTCGACACCGTCGGCGACATGCTTGGCGCGGGCCTCGTCGATGTCGACGACGGCGGCCACCCGCGCCCCGCTGATCACGTCGTTGATCCGGCGGACGTGGTCGGCGCCCATCATGCCGGTACCGATGACGGCGACTCCGAGCGTCCCCTGCTGCGTCATGGTGTGTCTTCTCTCCCTGTTCTGGTGTGGCGGGTGCGCGGGTGTGGTGTCAGGCGCCGCAGGAGCGCAGGAAGCGGCGGGTGCGCTGGGCGATCGGGAACGGCTTGTCGGGCGGGCAGGGGTACATGTCCTGCTCGACGATGGCGAACAGGTCCACGCCCAGCTTCTGGGCCGCGGCCAGCACCGGCTCGAGGGCGGGGACGCCGTCGGGCGGCTCGCACATGACCCCGCGCTGGACGGCGGGACCGAAGGGCACCCCGTTCTTGACCACGTCGGCCAGGATCTCGGGGTCGACCTGCTTGAGGTGGAGATAGCCGATGCGCTCGCCGTAGGTCTCGATCAGCTTGACGCTGTCGCCGCCGCAGTAGGCGTAGTGGCCGGTGTCCAGACAGAGGCCGACCACGTCGGAGTCGGTGGAGTCGAGGAAACGGGCGACGTTCTCCTCGCCGTCGATGTGGGTGTCGGCGTGCGGGTGGACCACGATGTCGAGCCCGAACCGCTCCCGCACCTGGCGGCCCAGCCGCTCCATGCCGGTGGACAGATGGCGCCACTGCTCGGCGGTCAGCTGCGGGGGCTCGATCAGCTCGGCGGTCTTGTCGTCCCGCCAGAAGGCGGGGATGACGACCAGGTGGCGGGCGCCCATGGCCTGGGTGAGCCCGGCGACCTCGGAGACATGCTCCCAGGTGGCGTCCCAGACGCCGGGGCCGCGGTGCAGCGCGGTGAAGACCGTGCCGGCCGAGACCTTCAGATTCCGCCGGCCGACCTCCTCGGTGAGCCGCGCCGGGTCGCTCGGCAGATAGCCGTACGGGCCCAGCTCGATCCACTCGTAGCCCGCCTCGGCGACCTCGTCGAGAAAGCGCTGCCAGGGGACCTGCTGCGGGTCGTCGGGGAACCACACCCCCCAGGAGTCGGGGGCCGAGCCGACCCGGATGCGGTCCAGGGCGGGTACGGGGGAGGCGGCAGTCATGGAGGGGATCTCCTCTCACCGGTCGTCGGTGACCGGGGAAGGGGCGCGGTGCGGATTGCGTGCGGGCGGCGAGCCGTGGTGTGTGCCCGGGTGATGTTGTTTTCGGGCAGCTTCACGGCCCGGGTGGCCGTCCGTCAAGGGTCGTCAGGACATTCGGACGTAAGGTCAGGATGTCAAGGTGAACCTACCGTCGGCACGGGGTTCGGAAGAGGGGGGGCGAAAGGGGTCAGGCGGAGGGAGTCTGCACCGTCTCGGGGAGCTCCTCGACATCGACCCCGCGGACCTGCGCGAGCTCGTGCTTGAGGGCGGCCAGCTCGGCCCCGCCCGCCATGTGGTTGGTGAGCTCCTCCAGGGTGACGTCCGCGCGGGCGGCGTTCAGCTCCAGCGCGCCGAGCCTGAGCACCGAGAAGTGGTCGCCCACCATGTAGGCGTGGTGCGGGTTGTGGGTGATGAAGATGACGCCGAGCCCGCGCTCGCGCGCGGCGGCGATGTACTTGAGCACCACGCCGGACTGCTTGACGCCGAGCGCCGCCGTGGGCTCGTCCAGGATCAGCACCCGGGCGCCGAAGTACACGGCCCGGGCGATGGCCACCGACTGGCGCTGGCCGCCGGAGAGGGTGCCGATGGGCTGGTCCAGGTCGTCGAGGTGGATGCCCATGGCGGACAGCTCCTCGTCGGTGGTCCGCTTCATCCGCTCGATGTCCAGGCGGCGTACGGGCCAGGGGCCGCGGGTCAGCTCGGAGCCGAGGAAGAAGTTCCGCCACACCGGCATCAGCGGCACGGTGGCCAGGTCCTGGTAGACGGTGGCGATGCCGAGGTCGAGGGCCGCGCGCGGGTTGGAGAGCCGCACCGGCTTGCCGTCGACGAGGAATTCCCCGTCGTCGTGCTGGTGCAGCCCGGACACGATCTTGATGAGGGTGGACTTGCCGGCGCCGTTGTCGCCCAGGACGCAGGTCACCCGGCCCGGCCGGACGGTCAGGTCGATGCCGTGCAGCGCGCGGACGTTGCCGTAGAGCTTGCCGACGCCGTTCAGCCGGACCACCGGCTCCGGGTCCTGCCCCGGGGCGGCTTCCTTGATCTGGTTGGTGGTCATTGCCATCACCTCCTGGTCGCCTGGCGGCGCACCCACAGATTGACCAGCGTCGCGAGCAGCAGCATCACGCCGACGAAGAACTTGAACCAGTCGGGGTTCCAGTTGGCGTAGACGATGCCCTGGTTGACCATGCCGAAGATGAAGGCGCCGAGAACCGCGCCGATCGCCGAGCCGTAGCCGCCGGTGAGCAGACAGCCGCCGATCACCGCCGCGATGATGTAGTAGAACTCGTTGCCCACGCCCTCGCCGGCCTGCACGGTGTTGTACTCGAACAGCAGGTGCATACCGACGAACCAGGCCGCGAAGCCCACGGTCATGAACAGCGCGATCTTGGTGAAGGTCACCGGGACGCCCACGGCCCGGGCGCTCTCCTTGGAGCCGCCGACCGCGAAGATCCAGTTGCCGAACTTGGTGCGCAGCAGCACCCAGGTGGCGATGGCCGCGAAGAACAGCCACCACAGCACGGTGATCTTCACATCGACGCCGCCGATCGAGACCTCGGAGGCGAAGACCGACTTGGCCTGGTCGAAGCCGTCCATGTCATTGATCGGGTCGGAGGCGACATTGTCGGTCAGCAGCTTGGTGACGGCCAGGTTGGCGCCCTGGAGCATCAGGAAGCTGGCGAGGGTGACCAGAAAGCTGGGCAGTCCGGTCTTGATCAGCAGCACACCGTTGATCAGGCCCACCGCGAGCGAGACGGCCAGGGCGACCACGACCCCCACCCACACATTGGTGGTGAGCTGGAAGCTGAGCATGCTCGCGGTCAGCGCCGAGGAGGTGACGGCGACACCGGCCGACAGGTCGAACTCGCCGCCGATCATCAGCAGGGAGACGGCCAGGGCCATGATGCCGATGGTGGACCCCTGATAGAGGACCGTGGCGAAGGCGTCGGCCTGGCGGAAGGTCGGGGCGACGGCGAAGAAGAAGAGGTACACGCCGACGGCCGCGACCAGCGCGCCGATCTCGGGGCGGGCCAGCGTCCTGCGGACCAGCGAGCGCTCGGTGGTGCGGGACGTGGGAACGGTGGGGGAGGCCGGCGGCGTGGCGGCCGCCGGCGTCGTGGCCTGGGTCATCGGGCGATCACCGGGTGCCCTTCTCGGCGAACTTGGCGATGGTCTCCACGTTGTCCTTGGTGACGAAGGCGGGTCCGGTCAGCACCGGCTGCTCGCCGCCGCCGCTGAAGTTGCCGTTCACCTTGTAGAGCCACAGCGAGTCGATCGACAGATAGCCCTGGAGGTAGGGCTGCTGGTCGACGGCGAACTGCACATCGCCGCTCTTGACCGCGTTGACGAGGGTCTTGTTGAGGTCGAAGGTGGCGACCTTGGCCTTGCCGCCCGCTTCCTTGGCGGACTGCACGGCGGTGAGGGCGAAGGGGGCGCCGAGGGTGACGACGTAGTCGATGCTCGAGTCCTGCTTGAGCTTTGCGCTGATCGTCGACTTGACCGACGGCATGTCGGTCCCGTTGACGTAGAGGTTCTCCGTCTTGCCCTTGAAGGTCTTCTTCACGCCGGCGCAGCGGGCCTCGAGGGCGACATGGCCCTGATCCTGGATCACACAGATGTTGTGTTTGGCGCCGAGCTCGTTAAGACGCTTGCCGAAGGCCTGGCCGGCGATGGACTCGTCCTGGCCGAAGTACTCCAGCAGGCCCATGTCCTTCCAGTTGTCGAGTCCGGCGTTGAAGCCGACGACCGGGATGCCGGCCTTCTCCGCCTTCGCTATGACGCCCTTCATGGCGTCGGGCTTGGCGAGGGTGACCGCGATGCCGTCGACGTGCTGGTCGATGGCGTTCTGGATGTAGTTGGCCTGGTCGGCGGCGTTGGCGCTGCTGGAGTACACCAGCTCGACGTTGTCCTTGGCCGCCGCGGCCTGCGCGCCCTTGCGGATGGTGTCCCAGAAGGTGTCTCCGGGAGGGGCGTGGGTGATCATCGCGATCTTCAGCCGGGGGGTCTTCGCCTTGCCGCTGACGGCGATGTTTCCCGAGTCTTCCTGGGCCTTCTTGCCGCCTTGGCTGCTGCATCCGGTGGCGACGAGGACGCCTGCCGTGACCAGTGCGGCCAGGGCCGTCGCTCTGCGGGTTCGGTTGATTCTGAGGTCCATCTGTTCCAGCACCTCTCCAGCCGGGACCGTTGTTGACACGGCCGTTGCAGAAGGGGAGCCAACTCCCCGGGGCCGTGGGCTGTCAAGGGTTTGTCATGACAACATTTCATCTGGACGTAACGACGTGATAACGTCGCCCCCCGGTGCGCATGGTAGGTCCGAATGTAAGGACAAATCCTTGACAGGGGGCGGGCGGCGCGTCTAGACCTGAAGGGCCACAGCCGCCCCGGCGTTCGTGGGCCATCAGTCTGAGCTGCGTCTTTCCTGAAGGGGTACGCATGAGTGAGCCGTACGACCTGATCACGATGGGCCGGATCGGGGTGGACATCTATCCCCTTCAAACCGGTGTCCCGCTGCCGCAGGTCGAGACGTTCGGCAAATTCCTCGGCGGCTCCGCGACCAATGTCGCGGTGGCCGCCGCCCGGCTCGGCCGTCGCACCGCGGTGATCAGCCGCACCGGGGCGGACCCCTTCGGCGAGTACATCCACCAGGCGCTGCGCGAGTTCGGCGTGGACGACCGCTGGGTCACCCCGGTCGACGCCTACCCCACGCCGGTCACGTTCTGCGAGATCTTCCCGCCCGACGACTTCCCGCTGTACTTCTACCGCCGGCCCAAGGCCCCCGACCTGGAGATCCACCCCGGCGAGCTGGACCTCGACGCCGTGCGCGCCGCCCGCATCTTCTGGATGACCGGCACCGGCCTCAGCGAGGAGCCCAGCCGCGCCGCCACCCTGGCCGCGCTGGAGGCGCGCGCCAAGGCCGGCCCGACCGTCTTCGACCTCGACTGGCGGCCGATGTTCTGGCCGGACCCGGCCGAGGCACGCGCCTACTACAAGCAGGCGCTGAGCCACGCCACCGTCGCCGTCGGGAACCTCGACGAGTGCGAGGTCGCCACCGGGGTGCGGGTCCCCGCGGCCTGCGCCGAGAGCCTGCTCGAGGCGGGGGTGGAGCTCGCCGTCGTCAAACAGGGCCCCAAGGGCGTCCTCGCCGTGCACCGCGACGGCACCACGGCCGAGGTGCCGCCGGTCCCCGTCGAGGTCGTCAACGGCCTGGGCGCGGGCGACTCGTTCGGCGGGTCCCTGTGCCACGGCCTGCTGTCCGGCTGGGACCTGGAGCGCATCATGCGGTACGCCAACGCCGCGGGCGCCATCGTGGCGTCCCGCCTCGCCTGCTCCTCCGCGATGCCCACCGAAGCCGAGGTCGAGGCCCTGCTCGCCGGGGATTGACACACCGGCGCCCAGCCATCCCCTTCTCTTGATCACCCGCTCCTACAGCCCCCGGCGGGCCCGGGCCGCGCGGCCCGGGCGGACGGCGTGATCTCATGAACGCGACTGCGAGGAGCACAACGTTGAGCATCAGCATCTCCGACCTCGTCACGGTGCGGAGCCGGCACCCGGAGGCGATCGCCGAGGCGGCCGCCCGCCGCGTCCGGCGCCCCCTCATCGGCGACAGCGGCCGTCTGATGATCGTCGCCGCCGACCACCCCGCGCGCGGCGCCCTCGCCGTCGGAGGCCACAAGCTGGCCATGGCCAACCGCGCCGAGCTGCTGGAGCGGCTGTGCGTCGCCCTGTCCCGCCCAGGCGTCGACGGAGTGCTCGCCACCGCCGACATCCTCGAGGACCTGCTGCTGCTCGGCGCCCTCGACAACAAGGTCGTCATGGGCTCGATGAACCGCGGCGGCCTGGCCGGGGCCTCCTTCGAGCTCGACGACCGCTTCACCGGCCACCGCCCCCAGGACATCGCCCGGCTCGGCTTCGACGCGGGCAAGCTGCTGCTGCGCATCGACTACTCCGACGAGGGCTCGCTGGCCACCATGGTCTCCACGGCCAGAGCCATCGACGAGATGGCCGAGCGCCGGCTGCCCATCTTCGTCGAGCCCTTCATCTCCCGCCGGATCGACGGCAAGGTCACCAACGACCTGCGCGCCGAGGCCGTCACCAAGTCCATCGCCATCGCCTCCGGGCTCGCCGGAACCTCCGCGTACACCTGGCTGAAGGTGCCGGTCACGGACGACGCCGACGACATGGCGGCCGTCATGGAGACCTCCACGCTCCCCGCGGTGCTGCTCGGCGGGGACGTCGGCAAGAGCCCGCAGGACCAGGAGGGCGCGTACGAGAAGTGGCGCAAGGCGCTGCGCCTGCCCACCGTCCAGGGCCTGGTGGTCGGCCGCGCGCTGCTCTACCCGGCGGAAGGCAGCGTCGAGCAGGCCGTCGACACCGCCGTCGGCCTGCTGTGACGGCGGGGACCAGGGCATAGCGCAGACAGGCACAGGCGAGCGCCGACAAGACGTGACAAGGCGGAGACTGACGACATGACCACTACGGACCCCTCCAGCTTCCATCTCCAGGCCGGCAAGGCGGCCGCCGGGCCGTACGCCGTGGACATCGACCCCGAGCGGGCCGGCTGGGGCTACTCCTCGCTGCGCGTCCTCGACCTGCCGCCCGGTGGCTCGCACCGGCTGGCCACCGGCGACAGCGAGTGGATCGTGCTGCCGCTGAGCGGCGGCTGCACCGTGGTGACGGAGGGCCGGACCTTCGAACTGCACGGCCGGGAGAGCGTGTTCAGCGGCGTCAGCGACTTCGCGTATCTGCCGCGCGACGCGCACGCCGAGATCGCGAGCGAGGCGGGCGGGCGGTTCGCGCTCACCGGCGCCCGCTGCGAGCGGCGGCTGCCCGCCCGCTACGGACCGGCCTCCGCCGTCCCCGTCGAGTTGCGCGGCACCGGCAACTGCTCGCGTCAGGTGAACAACTTCGGCGCCGCCGCCCCCGCCGGAGGCGGAAAATCAGGTGGCAGTTTCGAGTGCGACAAGCTGATCGCGGTCGAGGTCCTCACCCCCGGCGGCAACTGGTCCTCGTACCCGCCGCACAAGCACGACGAGTGCCGCCCCGGCGAGGAGTCCGAGCTGGAGGAGATCTACTACTTCGAGATCGCCGAGGCGCACGGCAACGAGGGCGTCGGCTACCAGCGGGTCTCCCCCTCCGGGCGCGGCCGCGGCACCGATGTGCTCGCCGAGGTCCGCTCCGGCGACCTGGTCCTGATCCCCGACGGCTGGCACGGCCCGTCCATCGCCGCCCCCGGCCACGACATGTACTACCTCAACGTCATGGCGGGCCCCGGGCAGGACCGCGACTGGCTGATCTGCGACCACCCCGACCACGCCTGGATCCGCGCCACCTGGCCCGACCAGCCCGTCGACCCCCGCCTCCCCCTCTACGACGCCCCCTTGGGAGACCCACGATGAGCGGAGCCACCCGCAGGCTCACCACCGCCCAGGCACTGGTGGAGTTCCTGACCCACCAGTACACCGAGCGCGACGGGAGGCGACAGCGCCTCATCACCGCCTGCTGGGGCATCTTCGGGCACGGCAATGTGGCGGGCCTCGGCCAGGCGCTGCTGGAGACCGGCCAGGGCGCCATGCCGTATCTCCAGGGCCGCAACGAGCAGGCCATGGTGCACGCGGCCGTCGGCTACGCCCGCCAGTCCGACCGGCTCGCCGCCCAGGCCGTCACCACCTCCATCGGCCCGGGGGCCACCAACCTGGTCACCGGCGCCGCCCTGGCCACCGTCAACCGGCTGCCCGTGCTCCTGCTGCCCGGCGACACCTTCGCGACCCGCCCCGCCGACCCGGTGCTCCAGCAGTTGGAGGTTCCCTTCGCGGGCGATGTGTCGGTCAACGACTGTCTGCGGCCGGTCTCCCGCTACTTCGACCGGATCGTCCGCCCCGAGTCGCTGATCCCGGCCGCGCTCCAGGCCATGCGGGTGCTCACCGACCCGGCCGACACCGGCGCCGTCACCCTCGCCTTCCCGCAGGACGTCCAGGCCGAGGCGTTCGACTGGCCCGAGGAGTTCTTCGCCGACCGCGTCTGGCACGTACGCCGCCCGGCGCCCGAGCCGGCCGAGCTGGCCGCGGCCGCGAGCGCCGTGCGCTCCGCCCGGCGGCCGCTGATCGTCGCGGGCGGCGGCATCCACCACAGCGAGGCCGAGGAGGCCCTGCGCGCGCTCGTCGACGCCACCGGCATCCCCGTCGCCTCCACCCAGGCCGGCAAGGGCTCGCTGCGCCACGACCACCCCGCCGACATCGGCGGCATCGGACACACCGGCACCGCGGTCGCGGACGACCTGGCCCGCGCCGCCGACCTGGTCATCGGCGTGGGCACCCGCTACAGCGACTTCACGACCGCCTCCGCGACCCTCTTCTCGAACCCCGGCGTCCGCTTCCTCAACCTCAACATCGCGCCGTTCGACGCGCACAAGCTCAGCGCGACGACCCTGGTCGCCGACGCCCGCGCCGGTCTCGAGGCGCTCACCCAGGCGCTGGCCGGCCATCGCGTCGAGGAGGCGTACGAGGCCGAGTACGCCGCCGGGAAGGCGCGCTGGGAGCAGCGGGTCGACGCCGCGTACGCCGCCGGGGACGAGTCCGCCCGGCCCTCCCAGACCCAGGTCCTGGGCGCCCTGGACGCGACCGTCGGCGACGAGGACGTGATCATCAATGCGGCCGGCTCGCTCCCCGGCGACCTGCACAAGCTGTGGCGGGCCCGCTCGCCGCGCCAGTACCACCTCGAATACGGCTACTCCTGCATGGGCTACGAGATCCCGGCCGCCATCGGCGTCCGGCTCGCGGCGCCCGACCGGCCGGTGTGGGCGCTGGTCGGGGACGGCACGTATCTGATGATGCCGACCGAGATCGTCACCGCGGTCCAGGAGGGCGTCAACATCAACATCGTGCTGATCCAGAACCATGGCTACGCCTCCATCGGCGGCCTGTCGGAGGAGACTGGTGGTGAGCGCTTCGGCACCGCCTACCGCTTCCGCGCCGCCGACGGCACGTACTCCGGCGACCCGCTCCCCGTCGACCTGGCCGCGAACGCGGCCTCGCTCGGCATGGAGGTGATCCGCGCCGGGAGCGTGGCCGAACTGCGCGAGGCGCTGGCCGCGGCCCGCGCCTCGGACCGGCCCACATGTGTCTATGTGGAGACCGAAACAGCCGACACAGTGTCCGGCGCGCCCGCGGCGCAGGCGTGGTGGGATGTGCCCGTTGCCCAGACCGCGACCCGCGCGGCAGCCGTCAAGGCCCGTGAGGCGTACGACCGGCAGGCCGCGGCCCGCCGCCGCCACCTCTGACCGCCGACTTGTGACTGAAGAGAAAGGCTCCGCACCCATGAAGACCGTCAACCACTGGATCGGTGGCAAGCCCGTCGAGGGCGCGTCGGGAGACTTCGGCCCGGTCTACAACCCGGCGACCGGCGCGCAGGAGACCCGGGTGGCGTTCGCCTCCGTGGCGGAGGTGGACGCGGCCGTGGCCGCCGCCCAGGACGCGTTCGCGTCCTGGGGCACCGTCTCGCTGGCCAAGCGCACCGCGATCCTCTACAAGTACCGCGAGCTGCTGGACGCCCACCGCGACGAGATCGCCGGGCTGATCACCGCCGAGCACGGCAAGGTGCACTCCGACGCCCTGGGCGAGGTGGCCCGCGGCCTGGAGATCGTCGAGCTGGCGTGCTCCATCGCGGAGAAGCTGAAGGGTGAGCTGTCCACCCAGGTCTCCAGCGGGGTCGACGTCGCCTCGATCCGCCAGCCGCTCGGCGTGGTCGCCGGCATCACGCCGTTCAACTTCCCGGCCATGGTGCCGATGTGGATGTTCCCGGTGGCCATCGCCTGCGGCAACACCTTTGTGCTCAAGCCCAGCGAGAAGGACCCCTCGGCTTCCTGGCGGCTGGCCGAGCTGGCGGCCGAGGCGGGCCTGCCGGACGGCGTGCTCAACGTCGTCAACGGCGACAAGGTGGCCGTCGACCGGCTCCTTGAGCACCCGGACGTCGCCGCGGTCAGCTTCGTCGGCTCCACGCCGATCGCCCGGTACATCCAGGCGAAGGCCATCGAGCACGGCAAGCGGGTGCAGGCGCTCGGCGGCGCCAAGAACCACATGCTGGTGCTGCCCGACGCCGACCTGGACTTCGCCGCGGACAACGCCATCAACGCGGCGTACGGCTCGGCCGGCGAGCGCTGCATGGCCGTGTCGGTCGTGGTCGCGGTGGGCGACACGGGCGACGAGCTGGTGAAGAAGATCGCCGACCGCGCGGCCAGGCTCCGCATCGGCCCCGGCGACGACCCGGCCTCCGAGATGGGCCCGCTCATCACCAAGGAGCACCGCGACAAGGTCGCCTCCTATGTGCACGGCGCCGCCGCCCAGGGCGCCGAGGTCGTGGTGGACGGGACCGGCTACACGGTCGAGGGCCACGAGAACGGGTTCTTCATCGGCGTCTCGCTGCTGGACAAGGTGCCCACCACCGCCGACGCCTACCGTGACGAGATCTTCGGCCCGGTGCTGTGCGTGGTCCGCGCCGAGACGTACGACGAGGCCATCGAGCTGATCAACAGCTCGAAGTGGGGCAACGGCACGGCCATCTTCACCCGCGACGGCGGCGCCGCCCGCCGCTTCCAGCTGGAGGTGGAGGCGGGCATGGTCGGCATCAACGTGCCGATCCCGGTGCCCGTCGGCTACCACTCCTTCGGCGGCTGGAAGGATTCGCTCTTCGGCGACCAGCACATCTACGGCAACGACGGGGTGCGCTTCTACACCCGCGGCAAGGTCATCACCACCCGCTGGCCGGAGCCGTCGGAGGAGGTCGGGATCAACCTCGGCTTCCCGAAGAACCACTGACGGTATGTCAGTGAAGTCCCGGGTCGCGGCAGGTCCGCTCGCGGGCCCGATCTGATCGACCACCCGTTCGAGTGAAGCCCCCCGCCGGTGCGGAACCGGTGGGGGGTTTCGTGTGTATCAGAGAAGGGGATCCCAAACGGACATTCGCGCACGGGGGAACGGCGCGCAGAGGGACTTGGGGGCGATCGCGGTGCCGATGAGCGGGCGTCAGGTCGGGACGAGATTTCTGGAGGGGGAGGGCGCCGACGAGTTCATGGCGGCGTTCAAGCGGGCGGTGGTGCCGGCGGACCGGCGGGCCGCGGCGCGCGATGTGCTGCCGCCGGTGGTGCTGCTCGCCGAGGGTGGGGAGAGCGGCGAGGGTGACGGTGGGGGCGAGGATCCGGGCGGGCGGGCGCACCGGGCCATGCGCGGTCTGGAGCGGTGTCTGCGCCGCGAGCGGGGCGGCAAGCTGGTGCCGTACGCGGCGCTGGGGGCGGCCGAGGCGGCCCGCGCCGTGCGGGGCCGCCGTCCATTGACGCTGGCCGTCGGGCAGCGGCTGTGCGAGGACGTTCCGCCCAGGACCGGGCGGCTGCGCCTGCCGGACTTCCAGCTGATGCGCGATGTCGTCGAGTGCGCCCTGGAGCAGGGGCCCGGGGCTCAGTCGCTCACCGGCGAGCAGATGCGCGACCGTTGTTACGAGGGGCGTCGCAGACGAGGCCCGGTGCTGCGGGCGCTGTGGCAGCTGGGCGGCGGTGATCCGCCGACGGCGCAGAGCCCCGCACAGGGCCCCGGCTGGCTGGCGCTCGCGCTGGCCGCCGTCGCCCGCCCGGCGTTTCAGGTCTTACCGCGCTGGTGGTGGGCGCGCCGTTGCACCCGTCGGCTGCTGTGGTCGGGCACCACCGGCTGGTTCGCCGACTGGCGGGGGAGCGGTCATGGGAGGCGCTCCGAGGAGTTCTTCGAGAGCGCCGCGCAGCTGGTGGAGTTGCCCGCGCCGGAGGGTGAGCGACAGGACGAGAGCGAGGCGGGACACGGGCCGGAGGGGGAGGAGTGGCTCTCCACCGTTGAGCAGCTGCTGCTGCGCGCCCTGCTGGCGGATCTGAAGGCCACGGCCGGGCCCGGGCGGGTCTCGCCGTGGCGGCGTCGGAGAGCCACGCGCTTCACCGTGCTGTTGGAGCTGGGCGCTGATGGCGGAAGTGGCGATCCGGCGGCGCGCTTTCTGAGCGCGTACGGGACCGCGGCCGAGGAGCTGGAGTGCGCGGCCACCGTCGTGGTGGCCACGGGCCCGGCAGGGGTGGTGGTCCCGGGGGAGCGCTGCGCCCGGCTGTCGGACGCCGCCACGGCGCTGGACCACGCCACGGGGGCGCCGGAGGGCGGCCTCGAGCCCTTGCTGGCGCCGCTGGTGCCGCTGCCGCCCGGGGTCAGGTCGGGCACCGCGCCCCGTTCGGGCCCGGTCTCTCCGCGGGACTTCCGGATGGGCCCGGTCGCCGAGGCGGTGCTGGAGGGGGTGGCCCTGGTGGCGGTGCTGGGTGTGCTGGGGGCGTGGCTGATCCCCATGACGATGGGCGGCGAGGACGAGAGCTGTCTCGGCGGCGCGTCCGGTGGCCCCCTCTCGGGCCGGGCGGAGCTGGGCGCCACACCGCCCCGGCAGCAGTACGAGGCCGCGGCGCTCATGATCGAGGAGGAGAACAAGCGGGTCGACGAGGCGGTGCTGCGGCGCGGAGCCGAGGCCCGTACGGTCGTGCACATCGGCGCGGAGGTCGCCAAGGACCAGGAGGGCCAGCGGTACAACGGCGCCGTGCCGGAGCTGCGCGGCATCGCGCTGGCCCAGCGCGCGCTCAACGACGAGGCGCGGAACGACTCGCAGAAGGTATGGCTGCGCGTCCGGATGCTCAACGGGGGCGAGGGATACAAGGACGCCGAGCGCCGCGCGCGGCAGGTCGTCGAGGAGGCGGGGCGGAAGGGCTCCGGCATCATCGGCGTGGTGGCCTTCTCACAGAGCCTGAAGCAGACCCAGGCGGCCGTCCGTGAGCTGGGCCGGGCGAAGATTCCCATGGTGGGCACCACAGCCACGGCCGACGCGATGAACGTGAGCCCCTACTACCGCCGGGTGGCGCCGACCAACAGCCGCGAGGCGCGGATCGAGGCCGACTTCGCCCATCGGGGAAACATCATGGACGGCGGCTCGGGCGGGTGCTCGCCGGCCGAGGCGGCGGTGGTGGTCCAGGACCCCGCGGACCTGTACAGCAAGGAGATCGGAAACTTTTTCGCCGAGCAGTTCGGCGGGGACTGGTCCAAGCTGGAGTACTCGCCCGGCGGCCGGTCCGGCGGCGCCTCCGAGTCGGGCGCCCCGGGGTCGGGCGGCAACCGCGTCACGCACGAGGACAGCATCAAGGACGTGGCCGACGCGGTCTGCGAGCGGATCAAGGCCCAGCCCCGTACAGTCCTGTACTGGGCGTCCCGGGCGCGCGAGTTCACCGCGTTCCTCGATGTCTTCGGGGACGACACCTCCTGCGAGGGGCGGAAGCTCACGGTCCTGGGCGGCAATGAGCTGACCACCGCCGCCCTCTCCGGCGAGTACGAGGCCCGGCCCTGGCTGCGGCTCTACCACACGGCCCATGTGCTGCCCGCCGGGCATCCGCGCGGCAGCGACGTCACCCAGGAGTTCAACGCGGAGTACGCCGCGGCGTTCGGCGCCAAGGACCTGTGGCGCAACGACGGCCGGGCGGCGCTGGCCCATGACGCGATGCAGCTGATTGCCGCCGCGGCCAACGAGGCGTTTGCCAGCACCGGTGATGTGGAGCGGTCCAATGTGCAGATCAGCCTCGACAACGGCATCAGCAAGGAAGGAGCCAGCGGCTATCTGGACTTCGGGCGAGGCGCCAAGGTCTCGCGCGACAAGCCGCTGGTGATCCTGCATCACACGGCGAAGGGCTCCGAACCGGTCCTGTTCTGCGGCTCGTTCGCGCAGAACACTGGGCGGGTCGAACGCTGGGGGCCGAAGGGCGAGTTCGCCTGCCCGAAGGACGGCTGAACCCGCGATTCGGCTCTCGGCGTGCGCGGCGGGCGTTGGACAGCGGCTGTCTAGCCCTTGGCGTTGATGAGCTGGAAGCTGTATCCGGTGACCCGGACCCGCTTGCCCGAGGGCGGTACGACAGCCATGGTGAGCGACGAATCGGTGCGGGTCAGGAAGGTGGAGGTGCCCCTGCCGTCCAGGTAGACACCCGTGACCGTGGGCATGTTGTCGATCTGCATGACGGAGGTGCAGTTCATGCCATCGGCCTTCGGCCAGTTCAAGTAGTCGATGCCGAAACCGTAAAGAGCCACGGCGCCACCGTCGGCGGTCTTGAGCCCGTACACCGTGTCGTCCGCGGTGGGGGCGGCCTTGTACTTGCCGTTGACGCAGCCGTCGGGGAAGTCGGCGCGGTCCGCGTAGCTCTTCTTCCAGGCCTTCACGGCAGCGTTCTGCGTGAACGTGCTGTCCGCGCTCTTGCCGCCGGTCAGAAAGATGTCCTGGGACAGCCCATGCAGATCGGCGAGGGTGGTGCCGCCCACCTGGTCCGACTCCTTGAGTGCGGAGGCGAATCCGTCGCCGTCCAGCTGGATCTTCGGCAGTTTGGTCTTGCTGTCGAGGTTGCCGACGCCCACCGCCTTCCAGGCGGCACCCTCGTTGCCTTTCGTCTGTTTGAAGGCGATCAGCCGGCGGCGGCCCTCGTCGATGTTCGTGCCGGTGATCCGGGTGTCGACGAAGAAGACGCTCTCGGAGCCCTTGGGCGGAATGTAGAAGTGGGCGCCCTTGACCGGATAGTAGAAGGGGACTTTGTAGGAATCCTGTTCCTTCTTGGACAGAGTCTTGAATTGGGTGAAGGTCGCCTGGCTCTGCTGCCGCAGCGCGCCGTCCTCGATCTCGGCGATCTTCTTCGGATCCCGGGCGGCGTTGGCCTCGTTGTTGACCTTCGCGTAGTTGAGCAGGACTTTCTGTGCCGCCTTGAGGGAGATGACGCCGACCGCGGCCGACGGGGACGACGACGCGTCCTTGCCGCCCTTGTCGGAAGAGTCCGATCCACCGCCGGATCCGGAGCAGGCGGTGAGTACGACGGCGAGGGCGACTGCAGAGACAACCGTTCGCCCAGATCCGGATATGTGGTGGCGCATGTTTACGAGTCCCCTGAGGTGGTTCCAGGACGATGACCGCCACAGGCTAACGGACGGGTTTTCTCCGTTGAATGGGGAGGCCACCTGTCGGGACACCTGTTGGGCGCGCGGAGCCATCCGGCTCCGGCATCGAGTCGGGCCGCGGCCGTGCTGTTACACGCCTGTAGCGGAGCGGAGGAGCAACCATCCGATGTCCGTGAGGGTCTTTCTTGGTGTTCGACCGATCAATGGTCAGATGACCGCTCACCGATCGAAACAGCACTTCACGGGGGTATTTCTTATGCTTCGTACTCTGCGCCGCTCCGCGGCGCTCGCCGGGGGCTGCGCGGCCGCGCTCGGCCTCGGCCTCACTCTCGCGGCCGGCTCGCCCGCGGCCGCCTCCGCGCAGACCGACCCCAACAACCGCTACACCGCCGAGGAGATCCACCACTTCCTGGAGGGCTTCTACGGCAACCACGGCCCGACCGCCTGGGAGCGGAAGCACCTGGTCTCGGCACAGCTCAAGGAGAAGGCCGCCCAGAACCCGGACTTCGATGTGCTGCTGTGCGCGCAGAACACTCCGCGGGACATCGAGGTCGGGGAGGTCACCACGGCCCAGTCGGCGCGGGTGGGCTGGGCGACGATCACCACCACCTGGGGCGGCGAGCCGCGGACCGCGTCCTTCACGGCGTATGTGGACCTCGACGGCAGCAAGCCGATGAAGCTGCTGGACGTCTACTGCGGGGCGGAGGACTGAGTGATACGCCGACGCGGATCCGACGAAGCCATGCCGCGGGTGTGATGCGGCGGATGTGACGAACCAGTGCGGAACGGCTGGTTCAGCTCTGTGGATCAAAACCGTAGTCTCGGCGTATGACCTGGTCACACGCGCTGAAGGCGACCGCACGCGCCGGGCTTGCGATCGAGCGCACCCGGCTGGAACCGCTCGTCGCACTGCGCGGCGCGTGCGGGGTCGCCCTGGTCATCGGCCTGACCATGTGGCTCGGCTCGCCGACCCTCGCGGTCTCCTCCGCGTTCGGCGCCTTCTCCTCGGGGATCGCGACCTTCCAGCGCAGCTGGCGGCCGCGCCCCGCGCTCGCGCTGGCCGCCGCGGGCGGGCTGGCGGTGTCCACGTTCCTCGGCTATCTGGCCGCCGCCCACACCGTCACCTTCCTGATCATGGTCGCCGTCTGGACGCTGCTGACCGGCATGGCCTGGGCGGTCGGCCCGGTGTCCGGGCTGGTGTCCACCCAGATGGTCGCGGTGATGCTGGTGACCGTCACCCTCCCGACCTCGGTGCTCGGCGCGCTCCAGCACGCCGCCCTGATCGGGTTCGGCGGCGTGGTGCAGGCCGCGCTCATCGTGCTGTTCCCGGTCCGGCCGTGGGGGGTGCAGCGCGACGCCCTCGCGGACGCGCTCGCCGCGGTGGCCGACTACGCGCGCCGGCTGCGCTATGACCCGGTGGCGCCGTTCGACCCGCAGCCGCTGATGGAGGCCCGCAGCGCCGCCGCCCTGACGCCCCGCCAGGCCCGGCGGCGCCCGCGCCAGCTGCGCGGCTACCGGCTGCTCGCCGAGCGGATCCGGCCGGTGCTGGCCTCGCTCGCCGACCCGGTGGTGGGAGCCGCGCCCGAGGGCCCGGAGCGCGACCGGGCGCGCGCCCTGCTCGGCGCGACCGCCACCGTGCTGGACGCGGTGGCGCACGCCATCCGCTGGGGCAAGCCGGTGCGGCTGCCGCCCGACGCCATGGCGGTGCTGGAAGTGCCCCCGACCGGGCCGATGCTCAGCGGCGCAGGCCGCCGCGCCGCGCTCCGGCTGATGGCGCTGGTGGCCGATGTGGTGGAGTCCTCGGACGAGCCGGTCGAGGCGGTGACGGCCGAGGGCGCCAAGGACCGCCGGTATCTGCCCCGGCCCACCGTCCCCGGCATGGTGCCGGTGGCGCTGCGCGCCCTGCGGCGCGAGGCGCGTTGGTCCTCGCCCGTGCTGCGCCACGCGGTGCGGGTGTCCGTGGTCGCCTCCTGCGGCTATCTGCTGGGGGCCGCGCTGCCGTGGGGCCATGGCTACTGGGCGCCGCTCACCTCGGTGATGGTGCTGCGGCCCGACTTCGCCCAGACCTTCTCGCGCGGCGTCGCGCGCTTCACGGGCACCCTGGGGGGTGTGGTGATCGGTGGTGCGGTGATGGCGCTGGCCCACCCCGGTCCGTATGTGAGCGCGGCGCTGGCCGTGGTCTGCGCCGCGCTGCTGTACCTGCTGCTGCGCACGGGCTTCATCGTGGCCTCCGCGTGTGTGACCGCGTATGTCGTCTTCCTGCTGGGCATCGCGGGCGAGGGCTGGTCGCAGACGGTGGCGGCGCGGGTGGCACTGACCCTGCTGGGCGGGCTGCTGGCGATGGCCGCCTATGTGATCTTCCCCGCCTGGGAGACACCGCTGCTGCGGGACCGGCTGGCCGACTGGCTGGAGACGAACGGCCGTTACGCGGTGGCCGTCTTCGACGCCCATGCCCGCCCCGCCGACCGCCGCCCCCGCCAGGTGCGGGAGGCGCTGCTGGACGCCCGGGCGGCGCGGTCGGCCTGGGAGCGCAGCGAGGCGCGGGCGCATCAGGAGCCGGTGCGCCACCGCGGGCTGTCCCGTGGCGCGGCGCGGGCGGCGCAGACGGCGCTGTCCACCATGGGCCGGGTCACGATGCTGCTGGAGGCGCATCTGCCCGCCCGGGACGCGCCCGCGTCGAAGGAGGCCGCGGAGTTCGCGGCGGCGCTGCGGGAGTCGCTGCCGGATGCGGTCTCGGCCGTACGGGAGCGCCGGCCGCCCGAGTGGGGCCCGGTGCACGAGGCCCTGGAGCGGTGGCAGATACGGGAGGGGGAGCGGCAGGGGGTGGCGGTGCGCGGCGCCGAACTGCTGGTCGAGGCGCTGGACGATCTGCCGCAGGCCCTCGCGATCAAGCCCGGCCGGGGCGGGCACAGCCGCTAGTGCCCGGCATCGCGCCGTGACCTCAGGCGGCGCCGCCGGTGTCTTGCGCGGCGCCGCTGAAGAGGCGCGCCAGATGCAGCTCGAGCAGGTCCAGGGCCCCCCGCGGGCTGTCGTACTCCATCAGGGCGGCGGCGGAGAGCCCGTCCGTCAGCGCGATCAGCAGCGCCGCCTCGCGGTCGGGATCGCGGTCCGCGGACACTTCCCCCTGGGCGATGGCCGTCTTCAACTGGTCGGCGAAGAAGGCCCGCAGGGACGCGATGCCCTCCTGGGCGTGGGTGCGCAGCCGCTCGTCGTGGACGGCGCGCACGAAGTAGGAGATCTGCACCAGATAGCCGGTGCGGCTCGCCTCGTCCAGGGGCAGCATCTCCGCAAGCGTCTCGCGGAGGACGACCCGGGGGGTGGGGGCGCCCGGCAGTGCCTCGATGCGGGTGCGGATGCGGTGCTGGGCCAGCCGCTCGATATGGCCGAGCGCGAAGACGATCATGTCGTCCTTGCTGGTGAAGTAGTGCTGGAGCTGTCCGAGCGAGATGCCCGCCTCCGCGGCCACATCGCGCAGGCTCGCGCCGTCGAGGCCGCGCGCGGCGGCGATCCGCCACAGCGCCTCGGCGATCTGTCCGCGCCGTTCCTCATGGTCCACCCGCTTGGGCACCCCGGCCTCCCTTCCCACTTTCGCAAGTCAATCGTATTGCTATACCGTGGCGGGTGCGTGCCAATACAGTTGACTTGAAAAACCTCGGGGGAATCTCCCATGTCCGTCCCGCCCAGGCCCCGGCTCGGGGCGCCCACGCTCAGGGCGCCGCTCCACAGCGTCGACCCGCGCGCCCGCCGCTGGTGGACCACGCAGGCGCTGCTGATGGTGAGCGGGCCGATGCTGCTGACCGCCGCCGCCCTGCTCGTCCTCTCGCTGCTCTTCTTCCCCGGCGCACTGCCCTGGCTCGGCCCGCTGCTGCTGGTCACGCTGGTGCTGCCCGGGCTCGGATACGCATGGGCCATGCCCCGGTGGCGCTACCGCACACACGCCTGGGAGCTGGGGGAGCGCGCGGTCTACGCGGCGAGCGGCTGGCTGTGGCGCAAGCGGCGCATCGCCCCGCTGTCGCGGGTGCAGACCGTCGACACCGTGCGCGGCCCCCTCCAGCAGGCCTTCGGGCTGGCCACCGTCACCGTCACCACCGCCTCCACGGCGGGCGACGTACGCATCGCGGGGCTCTCCGACGCCGATGCGCGGGAGCTGGCGCGGCGCATCGGCGACGCGGCGCAGCTGGTGCCGGGTGATGCCGCGTGACCACCCACCTGACCGGCGCCGACTCGCCGGGCGCCGATCACCCGGGCACCGACTCGCCGAGCGCCGCGTGGCGCGCGCTGGACCCCCGCACCATCGCCGTCCACTGCGCCTGGATGGCGGCCCCGCTCGCCTCGCTCGCGCTCACCGCGCTGGCCACCGGCGGCCGGCTCGGCAGCCGGGCCTGGATCACGCTCGCCGCCATCGCCGTCTCCTTCGCCTGCGTCACCGTCACCGGGCTGATCAGCTGGTCGCGCACCCGCTACCGCGTCACCGCCGACTCCTTCGAGCTGCGCACCGGCCTGTTCACCCGCCGGCTGCGCGCCATACCGCTGCACCGGGTGCGCAACGTCGACCTGACGGCCAACCCCGTACAGCGGCTCTTCGGCCTCGTCGTGCTGCGCGCGGGCACCACGGGCGCGGGCGGCGGCCGTGAGCTCACCCTGGAAGCCCTCACCCGCCCCGCCGCCGAGCGGCTGCGCGCCGAACTGCTGGCCCGCGCGGGCACCGGCGACACCGCCGACGAGCCCGTCCTGTCCACCGGGGACCCGCGCTGGCTGCGCTACGCCCCGCTCACGTTCTGGGTGTTCGGAGGGGTGTTCGCGGCCGTGGGCGCGGTGTGGCGGGTTCTGGACGACCTCGGGGTGCAGCCGTGGCGCATCGGGCCCGTGCGCCGCGCCTTCGAGGACTTCGGCAACAGCGCCCTGTGGCTGACGATCCCGCTCGCGCTGCTGGCCGTGGCCGCCGTGGGCGGCGTCGGAGCGGTCGTGCTGTACGCCGAGAACTGGTGGCGGTACCGCCTGGAGTGGGCGGACGCGGGCACCCTGCGGGTCCGGCGCGGGCTGCTCACCACCCGCTCGGTCTCCATCGAGCGCGCCCGGCTGCGCGGTGCGGTGCTGCGCGAGCCGATGCTGCTGCGCGCGGGCGGCGGCGCGACCGTACGGGCCGTGGCGAGCGGCCTCGGCGACTGCGAGGAGAACCGCACCCGCTCCACGCTGCTGCCGCCCGCCCCGCGCCCCGAGGCCCTGCGGGTGCTGACCGGCGTGCTCGCGCGGCCCGCCGCGCCCGCTGAAACCTCTGTCGGTGAAGCCCTCTTCGACCGGCCCGAGCTGACCCGGCACCCGCGCGTCGCCCTGCGCCGCCGTGTCATGCGCGGCATGGTGTGGGTCGTGGTGCCGGTGACGGCCGCCCTCGCGGTGCTCGGGGCGCTGCTGACGCCCGTACTGCTCTACTGCGCCGGGGGCTTCCTCCTCGTCGCGACCCCCGTCGTGTACGCCCTGGCGCGCGACGCGTACCGCGCGCTCGGCCACGGGCTGGCGGGCGGTCACGACGGCCATCTGCTCATCCGCTCCGGCACCTTCAGCCGTGACACGGTGGCCCTGGACCGCCGGGCCGTGCTGGCCTGGACGTTCACCGACAGCCCGATGTCGCGGCGGGCCGGGGTCACCACGCTGACGGCGGCTGTCGCGGCGGGTGAGGACGGCTACCGCATCCCCGACATGGCGGCCGGGGAGGCGGCGGCGTTCGCGCACGAGGCGGCTCCGGGGATCCTCGACGAGTTCCTCGCGATGTGACACCCGGCAAAGACGCGGCACCCGGTAAATCCGTGGAAGCGGTCCGCCGGGGCTGCTACCGTGCTCGACCATGTCCAGCCCGGAGTCAGACAGACCGTAGCCACCGGCCCCGTCCGGTGGCAGTGACGCCGCCCCGCCGCACACCCCGCCCCTAAGGCCGTGCGGCGCTCCGTGGCGTGCCCCCGGTGGCCGGATCTCCGCATCACGGCAGCGGACGACTCCGACCGGACGTCGATTCCCTTTCTTTCGTCGCGCCTTGGCGCGTCATCGCGCATCGCGCATCGCGCATCGTGGCGAACTCTCCCGTCGGCGAACGCTGCCCGCTCGCAGTCCCATCGGATTCACTCGGGGAGTTCCCGTATGCCCTTTGCCGTCTACATGCTCGGGCTGGCCGTATTCGCCCAGAGCACTTCGGAGTTCATGCTGTCCGGCCTGGTGCCGGACATCGCCGCCGACCTCGGGGTGTCCATCCCGCAGGCCGGCTTTCTGACCTCGGCGTTCGCCATCGGCATGGTCGTCGGCGGGCCGCTGCTGGCGATGCTCACGCTGCGCTGGCCGCGGCGGACCGCGCTGGTGGCGTTCCTCGTGGTGTTCGCCGCCGTCCATGTCGTCGGGGCGCTCACCTCCGACTACGGCGTGCTGCTCGCGACGCGGATCGTCGGCGCGCTCGCCAACGCCGGTTTCTGGGCGGTGGCCGCCGGGGCCGCGGTCGGGATGGTCGAGCCCGGCGCCAAGGCCCGCGCGATGTCCGTGGTGATGGGCGGGGTCACGCTGGCCTGTGTGGCGGGTGTGCCCGGCGGTGCGGTGCTGGGGCAGCTGTGGGGCTGGCGGGCGGCGTTCTGGGCGGTGGCCGTGCTGTCCGCCGCGGGCGTGGCCGCCGTCCTGGCCTCGATCCCGGGCGGGCGCCCCGAGGCGCCCGCGGCCGGGCTGCGCGCCGAGCTGCGGTCGCTGATCGGCGGGCAGCTGCTGATCGCGTACGCCATGAACGCCCTGGTCCAGGGCGCGACCTTCTGCACCTTCACCTATCTCGCGCCGCTGCTGACCGACGTCAGCGGCTACGGCGCCGGGTGGGTGCCCGCGATGCTGGTGCTGTTCGGTGTGGGCGCGTTCATCGGCATCTCCGTCGGCGGCCGGATCGCCGACGCCCGGCCTCATCTGACGCTGCTGACCGGCATGGCCGCGCTCACCGTGGGCTGGGCCGTGCTGGCCCTGTCGGCGGGGGCCGCGGTGGCCGTGTTCGTGCTGGTCTTCGTGCAGGGCCTGCTCGCGTTCGGCATCGCGCCGGCGCTGACCTCGCGCACGTTCTACCTGGCCGACGGCGCCCCCACCCTCGCGGGCGGGTTCACCACGGCGGCGTTCAACGTCGGTAACACGGCGGGCCCGTGGTTCGGCGGGCTCGCCATCGACGCCGGTCTCGGGTTCCGTGCGCCGGTGTGGACCAGCGCGCTGATGATGGTCGTCGCGCTGGCCACGTTCGGCCTGGCCGCCGCCCTGCGCCGGCGCGAGGCGCGACGCGAGACCCCGGTGGTGGCGGCGGCCTGAGCCCGGCCGCCACCTCGCCCTGCTGACGGTACGAGGGCTCTCGTACCGTCAGCTCCGGCCGCCCCCGCCCTTGACGCTCGCCCGCAGGAACTCCCGGTTCATCATGGAGATGCTCTGGAGCGGGATCCCCTTGGGGCAGGCCACCGCGCACTCACCGGTGTTGGTGCAGCCGCCGAAGCCCTCCTCGTCCATCGCGCCGACCATGTCCAGCACCCGCGACTCGCGCTCCGGCTGCCCCTGCGGCAGCACGTTCAGGTGGACGACCTTGGCGGAGGTGAAGAGCATCGCCGAGCCGTTGGGGCAGGCCGCCACGCAGGCCCCGCAGCCGATGCACTCGGCGTGCTCGAAGGCCGTGTCGGCGACCGGCTTGGGCACCGGCGTGGCGTGGGCGTCCGGGGCGCTGCCGGTCGGGGCGGAGATGAACCCCCCGGAGCCGATGATCCGGTCGAAGGCCGAGCGGTCCACGACCAGGTCCTTGACCACGGGGAAGGCGGCGGCGCGCCACGGCTCGACGTCGATCGTGTCACCGTCGGAGAAGTGCCGCATGTGCAGCTGGCAGGTGGTGGTGCGCTCGGGGCCGTGCGCCTGGCCGTTGATGACCATGCCGCACGCGCCGCAGATGCCCTCGCGGCAGTCGTGGTCGAAGGCCACGGGCTCCTCGCCGCGCAGGATCAGCTCCTCGTTGAGCGTGTCCAGCATCTCCAGGAAAGACATCTCGGGCGATATGCCGTCGACTTCGTACGCGGTCATGGCGCCCGGCTCGTTCGGGCCGTGCTGGCGCCAGATCCGCAGGGTGAGCCTCATGCGTAACTCCGCTGCGTGGGGTGGACGTACTCGAAGACCAGGTCTTCGCGGTGCAGGACGGGGGCGCTGCCGGTGCCGGAGAACTCCCAGGCCGCGGCGTACGAGAAGGACTCGTCGTCACGGGCCGCCTCGCCGTCGGGCGTCTGGCTCTCCTCGCGGAAGTGGCCGCCGCACGACTCGGCGCGGTGCAGCGCGTCCAGGCACATCAGCTCGGCGAGCTCCAGGTAGTCGACGATGCGGTTGGCCTTCTCCAGCGACTGGTTGAGCTCCTCTCCGGTGCCCGGGACCTTGATCCGCCGCCAGAACTCCTCGCGGAGCGCCGGGATGCGGTCGAGCGCCTTGCGCAGCCCGGTCTCGGTGCGGGCCATGCCGCACTCGTCCCACAGCAGTTCGCCGAGCTCGCGGTGGAAGGAGTCGGGGGTGCGGTCCCCGTCGTTCTCCAGGAGGCGCCGCAGGCGGTCCGTCACCTCGGAGACCGCCTCGGTGACCGCCGGGTGGCCGGGGTCGACCTCGCCGTGCGGGTGCCGGGCCAGGTAGTCGTTGATGGTGGAGGGGAGGACGAAGTAGCCGTCGGCCAGCCCCTGCATCAGCGCGGAGGCGCCGAGCCGGTTGGCGCCGTGGTCGGAGAAGTTGGCCTCGCCGATCGCGAACAGGCCGGGCACGCTGGTCTGGAGGTCGTAGTCGACCCACAGGCCGCCCATCGTGTAGTGGATGGCGGGGTAGATGCGCATCGGCACCCGGTACGGGTCCTCGGCGGTGATCCGCTCGTACATCTCGAAGAGGTTGCCGTACTTCTCGGACACCGCCTTGCGGCCCATCCGGGCGATCGCGTCGGCGAAGTCCAGATAGACGCCCTGCCCGCCCGGGCCCACCCCGCGCCCCTCGTCGCACACGTTCTTCGCGGCGCGCGAGGCGATGTCGCGGGGCACCAGGTTGCCGAACGACGGGTAGATCCGCTCCAGGTAGTAGTCGCGCTCGTCCTCGGGGATCTCGGCGGGCGGGCGGGTGTCGCCCTTCGCCTTGGGCACCCAGATGCGGCCGTCGTTGCGCAGCGACTCGCTCATCAGGGTCAGCTTGGACTGGTGGTCGCCCGAGCGCGGGATGCAGGTGGGGTGGATCTGGGTGAAGCAGGGGTTGGCGAAGTACGCGCCGCGCCGGTGCGCCCGCCAGACGGCCGTGGCGTTGCTGTTCTTGGCGTTCGTGGACAGGTAGAAGACGTTGCCGTAGCCGCCGGAGGCCAGGACGACGGCGTCCGCGAAGTAGGTGGAGATCTCGCCGCTGATCAGGTCGCGGGCCACGATGCCGCGGGCCCGGCCGTCGATGACGATCAGGTCGAGCATCTCGGTGCGGGGGTGCATATCAATGTTATCGGCGGCGATCTGCCGGGTCAGCGCCTGGTACGCGCCGAGCAGCAGCTGCTGGCCGGTCTGGCCGCGGGCGTAGAAGGTGCGGGAGACCTGGACGCCGCCGAAGGAGCGGGTGTCCAGCAGACCGCCGTACTCGCGGGCGAAGGGCACGCCCTGGGCCACGCACTGGTCGATGATCTCCACCGAGACCTGGGCGAGGCGGTGCACATTGGACTCGCGGGCGCGGAAGTCGCCGCCCTTGACGGTGTCGTAGAACAGCCGGCGGATGGAGTCGCCGTCGTTGCGGTAGTTCTTGGCCGCGTTGATGCCGCCCTGGGCCGCGATCGAGTGGGCGCGCCTGGGCGAGTCCTGGTAGCAGAACTGCACCACGTGGTAGCCCTGTTCGGCGAGGGTCGCCCCGGCCGCGCCGCCCGCCAGGCCCGTGCCGACCACGATGACGGTGTACTTGCGGCGGTTGGCGGGGTTGACCAGCTTCGCCTCGAAGCGGCGGCGGTCCCAGCGCTCCTCGATGGGGCCGTCCGGGGCCTTGGTGTCGTTGATCGGCTCGCCGGTCGTGTACTCCGCATAGGTGCTCATGTCAGCTCACTACTCCGGTCATGACCCCGATGGGCGCGGCGACGAACCCGCCGGCCAGGACGACCGCCACGGCCGTCGAGGCGATCTTGAGCGCGCGGTCCCGGCCCGGGCGGCCCGCGCCGAGGGTCTGGACGGCGCTCCACAGGCCGTGCCGGATGTGCGCGCCGAGGGCCAGCATCGCCACGATGTAGATGGTGTTGCCGTACCAGGTGGAGAAGGTCGCCACCACGTTCTGGTACGGATGGCCGGGCTCGGCGCGCTCGTTCACCGTGAGCGTGGTCAGGTCCAGGATGTGCCACACGATGAACAGGCCGAGGATCACCCCGCCCCAGCGCATGGTGCGCGTGGCATAGCTGGCCTTCTGCCTGCGGCGCGCGTACTTCTGCGGCCGCGCGGCCAGGTCGCGGCGGCTGAGCTGGTACGCGGCCACGCCGTGCAGCACGACCGAGGCCACCAGCGCCACCCGGACCACCCACAGGAACCACTCGTAGTGCAGCGCGGGCTCGCCGATGGTGCGCAGCCAGTGCGCGTAGTGGTTGAACTCGCCGGGGCCGAAGAAGATCTTCAGATTGCCGAACATGTGGGCCGCCAGATAGGCGAGCATGATCAGCCCGGTGACGGCCATCACCGCTTTCTTGCCGACGGTCGAGCGCCACACGGAGCCGATGAGTGACGGGCTCCGCGCAGGCCTCCGCGGCGGTTCCGGCCGCTGTCGCGGCCCCTTCTGGGCGGGCCGCTCAGGGTCCGTCCGCGTCGCCAGTGCCATGTGACAAGACGCTAAGCAGGCTTTTGTGATTCGTCCAAGACATGGAATGGCTCGATTCCATAGACGGTAGCTATCATGGCTGGGTGAGACTCCAGCAGCTGCGCTATTTCGCCACCGTGGCCGATACCCGCCACTTCACGCGCGCGGCGGAGATCCTGCATGTCGCCCAGCCCTCGCTGTCCCAGCAGATCCGCACCCTGGAGCGGGAGCTGGGTGCCGAGCTGTTCCACCGCGCCCGCGGCAACATCGCCCTCACGGACGCGGGCGAGGCCCTGCTCCCGCTGGCCCGGCAGATCCTCGCCGACACCGAGACCGCGCGCCGCGAGGTGCAGGAGGTCGCCCAACTGCGGCGCGGCCGGGTGCGGCTCGGCGCCCCGCCGAGCCTGTGCGCCAGCCTCGTCCCGGATGTGCTGCGCCGCTTCCACGACGAGTTCCCGGGCATCGAGCTGATCGTGGACGAGGGCGGCTCGCAGGACCTGGTGCGCACCCTGGCCGCGGGCGAGCTGGACCTGGCGCTGATCATCACCCCGCTGGCCGGGCAGGCCCCGGCGCTGGCCACCACCGAGTTGCTGCGCGAGGAGCTGGTCGTGGCCTCCTCGCCCGCGTCCCCGCCGCCCGTGCGGCGCCGCCACATTCGCGTCGAGGATCTGCGGGACCAGCCGCTTGTGATGTTCCGGCGCGGCTATGACCTGCGGGAGTTCACCACCTCGGCCTGCCGGGCGGCCGGCTTCGAGCCCTCGTTCTCGGTCGAGGGCGGGGAGATGGACGCGGTGCTCGGCTTCGTACGGGCCGGGCTGGGGATCGCCGTGATCCCGGGGATGGTGGCCGCCAGATCCGGGCTGCGGGCCACGCCCTTCGCGGACCACGGCATGCAGCGCACCATCTCGGTCGCGCACCGCAAGGACGTCGCGCCGCCGCGCGCGGCGCGGGAGCTGCGCCGGGTGCTGCTGGAGCATCTGCGCTCGGCGAGGGCGGGGGAGGAGCTGACCCCGGGCACCAGGCTGCTGCCGCCTGTGCCCGACTCCGCTTCCGGCTGAGCTGCTTCCGGCTGGGCTGCTTTCGCCTGGGCCGCTTCTAGTCGGGCTGCTTCCGGCTGGGCTGGTTCCGGCTGGGCTCCTTCCGGTTGGGCGGCGCTCAGCCCCAGATGGCTCGGGCCAGCGCCACACCGCCGAAGGCGGCGCCGAGCCCGGCCGCCACACTTGCCGCGACATTCGCGACCGCAAAGAGCCGGGCGCCGTCCTCGGCCAGCCGCAGCGTCTCGTACGAGAACGTGGAGTACGTCGTCAGCGCCCCGCACAGCCCGGTGCCCAGCAGCAGCTGGAGGTGCGAGGAGGCGGCCCCGGCAGCGGCGGCGCCGGTCAGCAGGCCCAGCACCAGACAGCCCGAGACATTGACCACGAAGGTGCCCCAGGGGAACACCGAATCGTGCCTGGCCTGCACCGCCCGGTCGGTCAGATAGCGCAGCGGCGCCCCCACCATGGCGCCGGCCACCACCAGCAGCCAGTTCACCGGGCCTCCTCCTCGTGGCCGCTTCCGCCCTCGTCGTCTCCGTCGCGGCCCGGGAAGCGAAGCACCTCGACCGGGTCGAGGGCGACGAGCCCCTCGCCGACGATCTCCTCCAACTCGGGCAGAAAGGCCCGCACCCGCTCCTCCGTATCCACGATCACAATCGCGACGGGCAAATCCTCGCTCAGCGACAGCAGCCGCGAGGTGTGGACGACCGACGTCCCGCCGAACCCCTCGACCCCGCGGAAGACGCTCGCGCCCGCGAGCCCCGCGCGGTGGGCGCGGTGCACGATCTCCGCGAACAGGGGCCTGTGGTGCCAGGTGTCGCACTCGCCGACGAAGGCGGTCAGCCGCAGGCCGTTCATCACGTCCCCCCGCCGCTCTCGCCGCGCGCCGCGAACGCCCCGACGGTGCGCCGCGTCGCCGCCACCGCCGCCCACACCGCCGCCAGCGCCGCCAGCGGGGTGGCCGCCAGATAGGCCAGCCCGGTGGCCGGATGGCCCCCGTCGATCAGGCGCTCGAAGTCGACGGTGTAGGTCGAGAAGGTGGTGAACCCGCCCAGCACCCCGGTGCCGAAGAACGGCCGCACCAGCCGGTGGGCGGCCCACACCTCGGTGATCAGCGCCAGGAACACGCCGATGAGCGCACAGCCGACGGCGTTGATCGCGAACGTCGTCCAGGGGAACCCGCCCGTCTTGGTCGGCCACAGCAGCGACGCCCCGTACCGCGCGACCGCCCCGGCGGCGCCGCCCACCGCCACCACGCAGACCACCGGGCCCTGCCCGCGCCAGGTGCCGCGGCGGGCGTGCGGGGCGGAGCCGGCACCGGGGTTGGTGACGCCCTCGACCAGTGGAGACCGTGAGCTGCCCATGACCTCAGACTACGGGGCGCCCACCCGGTGCCCCACGGCGCTCCCGGCCACGCCCCAGGCCCGCTCCGGCCCACGGGCGTGCCTGCGGGCGTGCCTGCGGACGTACCCGCTGACGCGCCCGGAACGCGCGCCTCCGCGCCCCCGTACCGCCACGGCGTTACGTTGCCCCGGTGGCGCAGGCGAATGCGGGTTTCTCGGGTATTCCAGGGAAAATGCGGGCATGGGTGGTGCGGACCCCGGGTCGGCTCGACCGGGTGGAGCTGCCGGTTCCGCAACCCGCCGAGGACGAGCTGCTGGTGCGGGTCCGGGCCTGCGGGGTGTGCCGCACCGATCTGCATGTCCGCGACGGCGATCTGCCGCCGCACAAGACCCCGGTCGTCCCCGGCCATGAGGTGGTCGGGGAGGTGGTCGCGGCGGGCCCGGCGGCGGAGGGGCCCCCGCTCGGGGCGCGGGTCGGGATCCCCTGGCTGCGCCGGACCTGCGGCCGGTGCCGCTACTGCCTGCGGGGCCGGGAGAACCTGTGCCCGTCCTCCGAGTACACCGGCTGGGACGCGGACGGCGGCTACGCCGAGTACGCCACGGTCCCCGCCTCGTACGCGTACGAGCTGCCCGGCGGCTACGCGGACCAGGAGCTCTCCCCGCTGCTGTGCGCCGGGATCATCGGCTATCGCGCGCTGCGCCGCGCCGAGCTGCCGCCGGGCGGCCGGCTCGGGATCTACGGCTTCGGCGGGTCCGCGCATCTCACCGCCCAGGTCGCGATCGGCCGCGGCGCCGTGGTCCATGTGCTGACCCGGTCGGCGGCGGCGCGCGCGCTCGCGCTGGAGCTCGGCGCGGCATCGGCGGGCGACGCGTACGGGCGGCCGCCGGAGCCGCTGGACGCGGCGATCCTCTTCGCCCCGGTGGGGGATCTGGTGCCGGTGGCCCTGGAGGCGCTGGACGGCGGCGGCACCCTGAGCGTCGCCGGGATCTACCTCTCCGACATCCCGCCCCTGGAGTACGAGCGCCATCTCTTCCACGAGCGCACCCTGCGCAGCGTCACGGCGAACACCCGGGAGGACGGGCGGGAGTTTCTGAACGCGGCGGCCGCCCATCGGCTCCGGGTCACCGTGACGCCGTATCCGTTCGAGCGGGCGGACGCCGCGCTGGACGACCTGGCGGCCGACCGGGTGCACGGGGTCGCGGTGCTGACGATGGATCGGGAGGCACCGTCCTGATCCCTTTGCTTTCAAAGTAAAGCCTTTTGTTCGAGTCGATAGGGCTCAAGGACTCCCATGTACCTGAATAAGCACGTCATCGAAGAATTCCGGGCGAACAACGGAAAAGTGGGCGGCATGTTCGAAGGCGCCTCCCTGATCCTGCTGAACACGACCGGCGCCAGGACCGGCAGGCCGCATACGACCCCCACCGTGTATCTGCGCGACGGGAACCGCTATCTGGTCTTCGGCTCCAACGCCGGCGGCCCCCGGCACCCGCACTGGTACCACAACCTGCTGGCCAATCCGCATCTCACCGTCGAACTCGGCACCGAGGACGGGGCCGTCAAGCCGTTCGCGGCGCGGGCGGTGCCGCTGGAGGGCGAGGAGCGCGACCGCTACTGGGAGCTCCAGTGCTCGCGCGACCCGGGCTTCCGCGCCTACGCGGAGCAGACCGAGCGGACGGTACCGGTCGTCGCCCTCCACTTCCTGGACCTCGGCGCGAACAACCCGGAGCGCAACCGGATGATCGGCCGGCAGCTGGTCCAGCACCACAGCGAGCTGCGCGCCGAGCTGCGCCGCGTCCGTGCCGAGATCGACCGGGTGCTCGCCAGGAAGCACCCGGCGGATCTCCCGGAGCCGGAGGACCGGCCCGGGGCCGACCTCGCGAGCCAACTGCGGCGGCACTGCCTGACCTTCTGCTACGCGCTCCAGACACACCACACCCGGGAGGACGGCTCGTTCACCGCCTTCGAGAAGCAGTTCCCGCACCTCGCCCCGGCCATCGCCCGGCTGCGGCGCGAACACGAGGCGGTGGAGCGCGGCCTGGCGGAATTCGAGGCGCTGGTGAACGGGGACGGCGGGGAACTGCCCGCCGATCCCGCCGACGCGGAGAAGCTCCGCGCCGAGCTGGACCGGGTGGTCGCGGGCCTGGAGGAGCACTTCGCCTACGAGGAGCAGCACCTGCTGCCCGCTCTGGAGGCGCCCCTTCGGTAAACGCCCCTGTCGCCCGGCGGCGGCGCGCCCCGGGATAGCTTTGCCGTGAAGGTGACGGCACGAAGCCAGCTGCGAGGGGGCCGGGAGGCATGTCGAAGGAGCACGAGCCGGGGTCCGGCCCGGAGGCCGCCCTGAGTACGGATCAGGCGATCCGGGCCATGCTGCTGGTGATGCCGCGCGTCGCCGCCCGGCTCAAGCGCACCAGGATCCCCGAGCGGCTGCGCTCCTTCAACCTGGCCCCCCGGCATCTGTCGCTGCTCTCCTACCTGCTGTTCGACGGCCCGATGCCGGTCAACGAGCTGGCCGCCCGGCTCGAGGTCGCCCCCACCACGGTCAGCCTGATGGTCGGCGACCTCAGCCGGCAGGGGGTCCTGGAGCGCCGCACCGACCCCGCCGACCGCAGGCGCACCATCGTCACCATCACGGAGGACGCGGAGACCCGCTCGGCCATCGAGGCCTGGCTCGCCCACGGCGCGAACGCCTGGCGCCGGGCCTTCGAACAGCTCACCCCCGACCAGCGCGCCATGTTCGTCCGGACCATCGAGACGTACGAGCGCGAGGTCTCCGGCTCCGCGGACTGAGCGCGCCCGCACCGCTTCCCCGGCCTGGCGCCGTACAGGGCCTACGGCGCGTGCGCGTCGGCGAAGACCAGATAGGCGCCGTACAGCGCGGACAGGACGGCGGCTGTGCTGAGCAGCGCGACGCGGACGCCGCCGGAGCGCACCCGGGCCAGGCATGCCGCCACCGGCAGCAGCAGGGGAAAAGCGGGCAGCAGGAACCGGGCCCGGACGCCGAAGAACGACGAGTCCCCTACGGCGATGGCCAGCAGCACCACGCTGTACACCAGCAGCGGCAGGGGCTGCCGCCGGGCCACCACCACGGCGCCGAGGAACACGGCAGCACACAGGACCAACGTCACGACCACCCAGGTGAGCGGCACCGAGGTGGGATGGAGGCAGGCCCGCCACACCTGACGGACCGTGCTGACGCCCCAGTCGAACCGGGAGTGCCACAGCATCTGGACGGCGAAGTAGCCGTCCCAGCGGCCGAGCCGGTCGCCCACCCACGCGATGAAGCCCAGCCAGCCGAGCGGGGCGATCGCCGCCCCCAGACACGGCCGCCACCGGGCCTCCTCCGGCGCCCGGGCCTCTTCCGCCCACCGGACCTCCTCCGCCCACCGGGCCCCCTCCGCCCACCCGCCCGGCTGCCCGCGCGGCCGTACCACCGTGGCGACCGCGGCCGCGACGATCGCCGCCACCAGGGCCACGGCGGTGGGCCGGGTCAGCCCGGCCAGCGCGCACAGCACACCGGCCCAGATCCAGCGCCGGGTCAGCACCGCGTACAGCGACCAGGAGGCCAGCGCGGTGAACAGCGCCTCCGTGTACGCCATGCTCTCCACCACGGCGTGCGGCAGCACCCCCCAGAGCACCACGGCCAGCACCCCGACGCGCCGGCCGTGGCACCAGGCGGCGACGGCGAAGATCCCCCACGCGGCGGCCAGGGACGCGACCCAGGTGATCAGCAGGGCGGCATGCGTGACGGGCAGCGGCGTCATGGTGTGGACGAGCCGGATCAGCGCCGGGTAGAGCGGGAAGAACGCCAGATTCGAGTAGTCGTTGTCCGTCGGCGCGCCGGTCAGGCCCCCCGCGGCCGGCAGCCCGTGGTCGTACCCGGCCACCGCGATATCGATGTATCGCTGGGCGTCCCACAGCGTCGCCATTCGCTGCGCCGCCGGATGCCCGAGCCGATGCCCCCAGTAGGCGAGTATCGCCACCCCCAGGGTCCGCACCGCGGCGAAGCCCAGCAACGCGGGCGCCGCCTCTCGGGCGGCCGCACGCAATCGGCGAAGTCGGATGGGCACGGTTGCCCCCTCAGGTCATGCCGTCACCGTAGGCATGACCTGGCCGCCGCACGCGCGGGAGTCGGCCATCCGGCTCTACACGCCGCGCCCGGGCTTTTTCGCTGACACACTTCCTCTACGGGCGTAGAGGAGGGAGTGAAGGGCGCCCCCGGCAGGACTCGAACCTGCGGCCAAGTGCTTAGAAGGCACCTGCTCTATCCACTGAGCTACGGGGGCCGGACGCTTGTCACGCAACTGCTGAGCCCCCGGGTGCCTGCGGTTCCGACGGTGCGGGGCCGTGGTGCCGGTGGCCGGGCTCGACGGATCCGTGACCTTGCCGGGGACAAGGATAGGGCTCCCTGCGCCTCGCCCCGGTTGCTTCACCTCCGTGGCACGTTGTGGAGGTTCGGTGAAGCGGTTTGATAATCGCAGGCAGGTGCGAATCCCGCATCGTTTTTCACGCCTCAGAGGGCGGGTGTTGTCTACTCGTTATGCCCGAGCCCCAGTCGCCACGCCCGCCCCTTGCCCAATCTGAGGTAATCCGGGTGGGTCTGTTTGACGCGCACGAATGGGCATACGCTTCAAAAAGAGATCAAAAGCGGGCATTCTTCACCCGTGGCGATCTTGGACGTACGGCCCCGACTGCTCGACGCACTGACCGCACTGCGCGATCGCGTCGATGCCGCACGGTTTCCGCTCCCCCTCCCCGGCGCCGACCGCGCTCGCCGCGGCCGAGCCGAATTGCTCGCCCAACTGGATGACTACCTGGTGCCCCGGCTGCGTGCCCCCCAAGCGCCCTTGCTGGCGGTCATCGGCGGATCCACCGGCGCCGGGAAGTCCACGCTCGTCAACTCGCTGGTCGGCCGCCGCGTCACCGAGGCCGGAGTGCTGCGCCCGACCACGCGCACGCCGGTGCTCGTCTGTCATCCGGAGGACCGCCAGTGGTTCGACGGGCAGCGGGTGCTGCCGCAGCTGACCCGGGTGTGGGTGCCGGCGCAGGGCGAGCGGGCCGACGGCGGGTACGAGGAGGAGGCGTACGAGGGGGCGTACGAAGGCGCGGCATATGAAGCGGCGTCGTGTGAGGGAGCGTTGCGCGAAGGGGCGCCGTACGAGGGGGCCGACAGGGCGGCGTGGACCGCGGGGGCGCTGCGGGTCGAGACCGACCCCGGGCTCGCGCGCGGGCTCGCGCTGCTGGACGCGCCGGACATCGACTCCCTCGTCGCCCGCAACCGCGACCTTGCCGCCGAGCTGATCTGTGCCGCCGACATCTGGGTGCTGGTGACCACCGCCACCCGCTACGCCGACGCGGTGCCCTGGCATCTGCTGCGCACCGCCAAGGAGTACGACGTCACCCTCGTCACCGTGCTGGACCGGGTGCCCCACCAGGTCGCCGCGGAGGTCTCCCACCAGTACGCGGCGCTGCTCGCGGCGGCCGGGCTGGGGGACGTGCCCCGCTTCACCATCCCCGAGCTCCCCGAGTCCGCGGGCGGCGGCAGCGGGCTGCTGCCCGGCACGGCCGTCGCGGCGCTGCGCGACTGGCTCACCCGGCACGCCCAGGACCCCGGCGCCCGCCAGGCCGCGGCCGAGCGGACCGCCGTCGGGGTGATCGCCTCGCTCCGCGCCCGGATGCCCGCGCTGGCCGGGGCGGCGGCCGCCCAGCACGCGGCGGCGGTGCGGCTGGTGCAGCACGTCGGGGGCGCGTACGGGGAGGCGGCCGAGCGGGTGCGGCGCGAGCTGGCCGGCGGGACGGCGCTCGCGGGGGGCGCGCTCACCCACTGGCACGGCCGCCCGTACGACAGCACGCCCGAAGAACTCCTCACCGCCCTCGCCGACTCCCTCGCCACCCTGTTGCGCAGCGCCACGGCCGCCGCCGACGAGCGGGTCGGGGACGTCGGGCGGCGCGAACCCGCCGCGCGCGCCGGGCTCGCGCCGTGCGACGCGCGCGGTGCCGGGGAGCGGATCGGCGTGGCCGTACGGCACTGGCGGCGCTGCATCGAGGAGCTCGCCGAGGAGGAGGTGGCCGCACGGGCCGCCGAGGGCGGCGCCGGCTGCGCCCCGGACGAGGCGGCCGCGCTGCTCGTGGCGTCCCTGATCGGCGGGCGCCGCACCCGTACGGCGGGCGAGCGGCTGGCCGAGACGCTGGGCGCGCACGGGGCGCTGCGCCTGCGCGACCGGGGCCGCCGGCTGCTCGACGAGTGCGTCGGCCGGGTGCTGGCGGCGGAGCGGGACCGGCGGCTTGCCCCGCTCGACGCCCTCGACGTGACCCCGGACCACCAGGTCCGGCTGATCGCCGCGCTGTCCGTACTACAGAAGGAGAGGTGACGGTGGTGACGGCCACTGCGACGTCCGGGCCGGAAGGCGCGCCCTCCCAGGAGAGCGCCGCCAGGCAGACGTGGGACGACGGCCTGATCGCCCGGCGGACGCGGGGCCGGCGGCCCGGAACGCCGGCCGCGGCGGAGCCTGAAGCGGAGGCGGTCGCGCCGGGGCGGGAGGCGGCGTACGGCGGTGGCGGCGCGGCGTACGGCGGGCCTCATGGGCACGGGCCTCATGGCCAAGGGCATGGGCCAGGACACGGCGAGGGGCGGCAGGGCGGGGGATACGGCCAGGGCGGGGCAGGCGGCCTCGGTGGTGGTGGCGGCGCGCGCGAGCCATACGCGCCGGCGTACGAGCCCGGCGGCCGCGGCTTCGTCACCGGCGCTCTGCGGCCGCGCCTGGACGCGCTGCGCGAGCTGGTCGGGCTGTCCCGCACCCGGCTGGACGGGCGCACGCTCGGCGAGGCGGGGCGGGTGCTCGACGAGGCCGTCGCGCGCGGGCGGCATCCGCTCGGACACACCGTCGTGGCCCTCGCCGGGGCCACCGGAAGCGGCAAGTCCACTCTCTTCAACGCCCTGGCCGGGGCGTATGTGTCCGAGGCGGGGATCCGCCGCCCCACGACGGCCGCGCCCCTCGCGTGCGCCTGGACCGACCACGCCGACGGCCTGCTCGACCGGCTGGACATCCCGCACCGGGACCGCCGCCGCCCCGCCTATCCGTACGACCCCACGCTGCGCGGGCTGGTGCTGCTCGATCTGCCCGACCACGACTCGGCGGCGGCGGGACACCGCGAGCGGGTGGACCGGCTGCTCGGGCTGGTCGACGCGGTGGTGTGGGTGGTGGATCCGGAGAAGTACGCGGACGCGGTGCTGCACGAGCGCTATCTGCGGCCGCTGGCCGGATACGCCGAGGTGACCTTTGTGGTGCTCAACCAGGTGGACCGGCTGCCGGGCGACGCCGCCGACCAGGTGCTGGACGATCTGCGGCGGCTGCTGGACGAGGACGGGCTCGCGCTCGGCGAGCACGGGGAGCCGGGGGCGACCGTGCTCGCGCTGTCCGCGCTGACCGGCTCGGGCGTCGGGGAGCTGAGGGAGGCGCTGGGCCGGCTCGCCGCCGACTGCGGGGCGGCGGAGCGGCGGCTGGCGGCGGACGTGGACGGCGCGATGGAGCGGCTGCGTCCGCAGTATGTGGCGGACGGGGCGCCGGTCGGCTTCTCGGCGCGGGCCCGGACGGAGTTCGAGGAGCGGCTGGCGGACGCGGCGGGCGCGGTGGCGGCCGGGCAGGCGGCGGAGCGCGCCTGGCTGCGGGACGCGCGGTGGGCGTGCGGGACACCCTGGGGGCGGCTGAGGCAGCTGAGGCGGGCGGGGGCGATGTGGTCGTGGGAGCGGGACGCGGAGGGGGAGGAGAGCCAGGGCGCGGCCGGAGGACGGTCCGGGGGACGGGCCGGGACCGCGCTGGACATCCCGGGCGCGCGGGCGAAGGCGGCGGCGGTGGCCGCGGTCACCGCCCGGCCCGCGGTGGAGGAGGCGGTACGGAACCTGGCGGACGAGGCGACCGCGGGGCTGCCCGCGCCCTGGGCGCAGGCCGTACGGGAGGCGGCGGCCTGGGGCGGCAAGGGGCTGCCGGACGCGGTGGACGGGGCGGTGGCCGCGACGGCGGAGCGGCGGCTGTCCCGGCCTGTGTGGTGGTCGGTGGCGGCGACGGCGCAGCTCGCGCTGGCGGGGGTGCAACTGCTGGGGTTGGTGGGCCTGGTGGCGGTGGCCGCGGGGGCGCTCGGCGCTCCGGCGTGGTGGGTGGCAGCGCTGCCGGCCGTGGTGGTTGTGGCGGCCGTGGCGTGCGGGCAGGCGCTGGCCTGGGCGTGCGGTCTCGCGGCTCGGGGGCCCGCGCGGCGGTACGGGCTGGCGGCGGAGCGGCGGCTTCGGGAGGCGGCCGCGGAGTGCGGGCGGGCGCGGGTGCTGGAGCCGGTGGCGGCGGAGCTGTCGCGCTACCGGGAGGTGCGCAAGCAGTACGTGATCGCGGCGGGTGGCGTCGCCGCGGGCGGGATCGGTTCAGCCGGCCGGGGGGCCGAGTTGTCCACAACCGGGGAGTAGCCCACAGGCCCCGGCGGACTTCGGCGATCGCGTGCAGCATGAACTCGGAAGGGGACGGACGCGGTGAAGTGAACGGGGAGGCGGCGCGGTTGAACGAGACCTGGCTGACGGTGGTGGGCAATGCCGCGACGCGGCCGGACTATTGGGAGACGGCGGCCGGTGTCGCGGTGGCCCGGTTCCGGCTGGCGGTGACGGCGCGGCGCTGGGAGCGGGCGCGGGAAGCGTGGACGGACGCGTACACGAGCTTCTACACGGTCTGGGCCTGGCGGGGGCTCGCGGCCAATGTGGCGGCGTCGGTCTCGCTCGGCGAACCGCTGGTCGTGCACGGCACGTTGCGGGTGCGGGAGCGGACGGGAGAGCGGCCTCCGGACCAGCGGTCGGACCGGCCGTCGGATCGACTGTCGGATCGACTGTCGGATCGACCGGGGGACGACGGCGGCGGCGGGTCCAGGCGGTGGATCACCGCGGATGTCGACGCGGTGGCGGTCGGACACGACCTGGCGCGGGGCACATCCGCGTTTCGCAGAATCTCGCGGGCTAAACCTCTTTTAAACGCACCGACTGGGGCAACACCCCCGTGATTCCCGGTGATTTGTCGATAAAGCCAGGTCAGGTGGGGTGGTGTGATGAGATAACGATTTCGATTCGGATTGGTTGGCCCTTGGTATTCCTGGGGAACAGGGCGAGGGTTCTCCCTAGGATCCCTGATGCCAACGGGGGCTCCTGAGTTTTGAGTTCGCTGGCGAGGCGCACCCACAGATTGGCGCTCGCCCGGAGGGGAAACCATGATTTCTGTAAAGGGGCGGGGCTCTGCCCGCCTTGCCGCCGCGCTCCTGGCCTCCGGCCTGGTCGCGGCGGGTGCGATAGTCACGGCCGGTACCGCAGTCGCGGACGACGCGCCCCCGAGCCAGGGCGGTGCCACCGCCACGCTGAGCGGTCTCAAGACCTTCGACAAGGCGGTCATCCACGAGGACGGCAAGGACCAGCGGGTCGGCGCCGGTCTGTTCGAGATGGCGGTCGACAACGGCGGCACCATCCAGACGTACTGCATCGACCTCCACAACCCGACGCAGAGCAAGGCGAAGTACGAGGAGAAGCCCTGGAGCGCCACGTCGCTGGCGCACAACACTGAAGCGGGCAAGATCAACTGGGTTCTCCAGAACTCCTACCCGCAGGTCAACGACCTCTCCGCGCTTGCCGCCAAGGCGGGCTCCGGCCCCCTGACGGAGAAGACCGCGGCCGCCGGCACCCAGGTCGCCATCTGGCGCTTCTCGGACGGCGCCGACGTCGACGCGGTCGACCCCGCGGCCCAGAAGCTGGCCGACTACCTCGAGAAGAACGCGCAGAGCCTCGAGGAGCCCAAGGCCTCGCTGACCCTGGACCCGCCCGCGGTCTCCGGCAAGTCCGGTGAGCGCCTGGGCCCGATCAAGGTCCACACCAATGCGGACAGTGTCACGGTCACCCCGGGTGACACCGCCGCCTCCGGCGTCAAGGTCGTCGACAAGGACGGCAAGACGGTCACCAGCGCCGCCGACGGCAGCGAGCTGTACTTCGACGTGCCGGCCGGTGCCGCCGACGGCAGCGCCTCGCTGACCGCCCAGGCCGCCACCAAGGTCCCGGTCGGCCGCGCGTTCGCCAGCGCCACCAAGAGCCAGACCCAGATCCTGGCCGGCTCCAGCGAGTCCACCGTCTCCGCCACCGCCACCGCGGACTGGGCGAAGAAGGGCCCGATCCCGGCGCTGTCCGCCGAGAAGAACTGCGCCAAGGGCGGCGTGGACATCACCGCGACGAACAAGGGCGACGAGGCGTTCACCTTCGAGCTCCTCGGCGAGAAGCACACCATCGAGGCCGGCAAGTCCCAGACCATCACCGCCCCGGTGAAGGAGGACCAGGCCTACAAGTTCACGATCACTGGTCCGAACGGCTTCGAGAAGACCTTCTCCGGCGTGCTGGACTGCAAGACCGCGAGCACCGGCGGCGGCAGCGGTGACAAGACCCCGTCCTCCCAGCCGAGCCCGGCCTCGGCCGGCGGCGGCAGCGCCGACAGCAGCGGCGGCGACCTCGCCGAGACCGGCTCCAGCAGCAACACCCCGATCATCGCCGGCGTCGCCGTGGCGCTCGTCGTGATCGGTGGCGGCGCGGTCTTCTTCGTCCGCAAGAAGAAGGCGGCTCCCGCGGGTGAGTGATCGCTGACCCGAAGTAATCGCTGAAAGGGCCGGGGCCTCGAAAGAGGCTCCGGCCCTTTCGCGTGCGCGGCCGACGAGAGGACGGCATGCGGTTGATATGTGGCCGTTATGTGACCGCCATGCGGCAGGAACGAGGCCGGACCCGGGCAGAGGGGGTAACGGGTTTCCGTCGCACGCTTGGCGTACGGCAAGATGGGGTGTATCTGACGACGCGGCGCAGCCGCGTACCGACCCACGCGGCGACCCACGCGGTGACCCACGTGGCAAGGCCGCACTTAGACCTACGATTGCCGGACGGTTTCTCTTGGCTGAGTACATCTACACCATGCGCAAGACGCGCAAGGCTCACGGCGACAAGGTGATCCTCGACGATGTCACGCTGAGCTTTCTGCCCGGCGCCAAGATCGGCGTCGTGGGTCCCAACGGCGCCGGTAAGTCGACGGTGCTGAAGATCATGGCCGGTCTGGAGCAGCCGTCCAACGGGGACGCCTTCCTCTCGCCCGGATACAGCGTCGGCATCCTGCTCCAGGAGCCCCCGCTGGACGAGACCAAGACCGTGCTGGAGAACGTCCAGGACGGTGTGGCGGAGATCAAGGGGAAGCTGAACCGCTTCAACGAGATCGCCGAGCAGATGGCGACCGACTACTCGGACGCGCTGCTGGAGGAGATGGGCAAGCTCCAGGAGGACCTGGACCACGCCAACGCCTGGGATCTGGACGCCCAGCTGGAGCAGGCGATGGACGCCCTCGGCTGCCCGCCCGGCGACTGGCCGGTCACCAACCTCTCCGGTGGTGAGAAGCGCCGCGTCGCCCTGTGCAAGCTGCTGCTGGAGGCGCCCGACCTGCTGCTGCTCGACGAGCCCACCAACCACCTGGACGCCGAGTCCGTGCAGTGGCTGGAGCAGCACCTCGCCAAGTACGCCGGCACCGTCGTCGCCATCACCCACGACCGGTACTTCCTGGACAACGTCGCCGAGTGGATCCTGGAGCTCGACCGCGGCCGCGCCATCGGCTACCAGGGCAACTACTCCACCTACCTGGAGACCAAGCAGACCCGGCTGAAGGTCGAGGGCCAGAAGGACGCCAAGCGCGCCAAGCGGCTCAAGGAAGAGCTGGAGTGGGTCCGCTCCAACGCCAAGGGCCGCCAGGCCAAGTCCAAGGCGCGACTGGCCCGTTACGAGGAGATGGCCGCCGAGGCGGAGAAGACCCGGAAGCTGGACTTCGAGGAGATCCAGATCCCGCCGGGCCCGCGCCTGGGCAATGTCGTGGTCGAGGTGGAGAACCTCTCCAAGGCGTTCGGCGAGAAGGTCCTCATCGACGACCTCTCCTTCACGCTGCCGCGCAACGGCATCGTCGGCGTCATCGGCCCCAACGGCGCGGGCAAGACCACGCTGTTCAAGATGCTCCAGGGACTTGAGACCCCGGACGCGGGCAACATCAAGGTCGGCGAGACCGTCAAGATCTCCTACGTCGACCAGAGCCGCGCCAACATCGACCCCAAGAAGACGCTGTGGGCCGTCGTCTCGGACGAGCTGGACTACATCAACGTCGGCCAGGTCGAGATGCCCTCCCGCGCGTATGTGTCCGCGTTCGGCTTCAAGGGCCCGGACCAGCAGAAGCCGGCCGGGGTGCTCTCCGGCGGTGAGCGCAACCGCCTGAACCTCGCGCTCACCCTCAAGCAGGGCGGCAACCTGCTGCTCCTCGACGAGCCGACCAACGACCTCGATGTGGAGACCCTCTCCTCGCTGGAGAACGCGCTGCTGGAGTTCCCCGGCTGCGCCGTGGTCGTCTCCCACGACCGCTGGTTCCTCGACCGCGTCGCGACGCACATCCTCGCGTACGAGGGCGAGTCCAAGTGGTTCTGGTTCGAGGGCAACTACGAGTCGTACGAGAAGAACAAGATCGAGCGCCTCGGCCCGGACGCGGCCCGTCCGCACCGCGCCTCGTACAAGAAGCTGACCCGGGGCTGAGCGTGGCCCGTCATATCTACCCCTGCCCCCTGCGCTGGTCCGACATGGACGCGTTCGGCCATGTCAACAACGTGGTCTACCTCCGCTATCTCGAGGAGGCGCGCGTCGACTTCATGTGGCGGCTGGCGCCGGGGGGCGGCAGCCGGGCGTTCACCGGCGGCGTGGTCGTGGCCCGGCACGAGATCAGCTACCTCAAGCCGCTCTTCCACCGGCACGCGCCGGTGACCATCGAGCTGTGGGTGGAGGAGACCGGCGCCGCGTTCATCACGCTCGGGTACGAGGTCAAGGACGAGGACACCGTGTACGCGCGGGCCTCCACCGTGATCGTCCCCTATGACCTGGAGCGCGGCCGTCCGCGCCGCCTCACCTCCGAGGAGGAGGGCTTCCTCGCGAAGTACCGGGAGGACGGCGCGGCAAAGGCCGCCGGTGCCGCCGGTACTGCCGGGGCCGTCGGGCGGGACGAGCAGCCCGAGGGGGCCGTGACCGTATGACGGGGCAGGGGGAGGAGCTGCGCCTCGCCGACCCGGGGGAGGCGGCGGACCTCGCCGCCTTCCTGGCGCGGCTGATCCACTACGACCGCGCCGCGGCGGTGCGGCTACAGGCGGGCGGCGGAGTGCTCGCCGTCTTCGGCCGTCCGCCGTCCTTCGAGGTGCTCGCCATCCGCACGGCGCGCCTCACGGTCGACACCGTGCTGGACACGACGGTCTCGGCCGGGCAGTTCGCGGACGCGCTGGACGCGGGGGCGCGGGGCCTGACGGGCGGCGGCCCGGTACCCGAGGGGCTGGCCGTCGCCGTGCCCGAGGCCGTCACCGGCCCGCCGTGGGCCGGGCTGCTGCCGCCGCGCGGCGGCTGGCGGCGGATGCCCGGGCTGCCGGCCGTGGACGAGGTGCGCGGGGCGGTCACCGCGGCCGTCGCCGAGTTCCGGGCCCGGGACGCGGCGCTGCCCGAGGAGCGGCGCACCCGTGCCGAGCGGGACCGCATCGGCCGCGAGATCTGGTCCCGCACGCTCGGCGAGACCGGCCTCCCGCTGCGCGTCGTCCACGCCGCGCAGTCCCTGGGCTTTCTGCGCCCGGCCCGGACCCCGGTGGCGGTCGCCGCGGCCGTGGCGACCGGCTCATCGGGCGGCGGCGCGACGGCACCCGCCCCCGGGGCCGAGCAGCTCGCGCTGCTCGCCGCGGGCGGCTGGCTGCGGCTGCGCACGCCGTACGGCTCGATAGCGGTGCGCAGGACGGGACTGACCGGGCTCTCGGGCCTGTCGGTGACGCCCACCTGAGCGGGGAATGGCCCGGTGGCTCCACACCTCACCGGGCCATCAGTCCGATCCGCCGGGTCAGCCCGCGGTGTTGACCATGGACGCGGCGGCGTAGGTGAGGTAGTCCCACAGCTGCCGCTCGTGCTCCGGCGCCAGCTCCAGCTCGTCCACGGCGTCACGCATATGACGCAGCCAGGCGTCGTGGGCCGCGCGGTCCACGGTGAAGGGCGCATGCCGCATCCGCAGCCTCGGGTGGCCACGGTTGTCGCTGTAGGTGCGGGGGCCGCCCCAGTACTGCATGAGGAAGAGCCTCAGCCGGTCCTCGGCCGGGCCCAGGTCCTCCTCGGGATACATGGGCCGCAGCAGCGGGTCCTCGGCCACCCCCTGGTAGAAGCGGTGCACCAGGCGCCGGAAGGTCTCCTCGCCGCCGACCTGTTCGTAGAACGTCTGCTCCTGAAGCGTGCCGCCGGAATTCTCTGTCACGCCTCCATGCTCTCAGACGGCCCGACCGACGACTTCGGGCGTAGGGGGTGCCTTGTGGATCAGGCTGGGCTCCCGACGCCTGGCACGCCCATCCGCTGCCTCCGCTTTGCGGCTGGACGCGCCCCCAGCTACCGCTGGGAGGTACCCCCGGACGCCGCTCGCTGATCCAGCCTGACCCACGGCACCCCCTATGTCGCGGCTGGGGCGTGGGCGCAGGACAGTGGAGTCATGGGGAGCGCGCGCACGGGAAGGCGCGGCGCGCAGGGCGCGGACCGGAAGTCCGATCCGTACGCCGCGACGGCCGCGACGCTGCGGGCCGCCCTGGTGAGGGAGATCACCGCGGGCGGCGGGCTGAGCGACCCGGCCTGGCGGGCGGCCTTCGAGGCGGTGCCGCGCCATGTGTTCGTGCCCCACTACTACGAGGCGGGCGGCTACGGCTCGCCCAGCGGGGCGGCGGTCTACGAGCGGCTGGGGCGGCACGACCCCGACCCGGCGCGGCGGGCGCGCTGGCTGGCCGGGGTGTACGCCGATGCGCCCCTGGCCACGCGGGTGCGCGACGGCGAGCTCGTCTCGTCCAGCAGCCAGCCGTCGCTGATGGCGCGGATGCTGGAGGCCCTGGAGGTGCGGGACGGGGACAGCGTGCTGGAGATCGGCACGGGCACCGGCTACAACGCGGCGCTCCTCGCGCACCGGCTCGGCGACGACCGGGTCACGACCGTCGATATCGACCCGGTCATTACCGACACCGCCCGCGAACACCTGGCCACGGCGGGATACCACCCGGCGGTCGTCGTCGGGGACGGGGCGCTCGGCTGCCCCTCTTGTGCCCCCTTCGACCGGATCATCGCCACCTGTGCCGTGGCCACCCTGCCGCCCGCCTGGCTGGGCCAGTGCCGGGCCGGCGCGCTGATCCTCGCGCCGCTCGCCACCGGGCTGGTCGTGCTGCGGGTCGCCGACGCCGGGCACGGGGAGGGGCGCTTCCTGGCCACCCCCGCCTACTTCGTTCCGCTGCGCGGCGCCGAGCCTCCGCCCCCGGTCAGCACGAAGGGCCTGCCGAGCCGGCCGCTGCTGGACGACTCCTTCCGCTTCCTGCTGAACGTCGTCACAGCGCGGATGGACCCGCTGGAGGCCCTGGCGCTGTGGGAGCACGAGGGCCGGCCGGGGCGGGAGCGCTACGGGGTGACGGTGCGCGAGCGGCGGCAGTGGGCGTGGCTGGACGACCCGGAGGGCACCTACGCCTGGACGCTGGGGCCGCTCCATGCCGAACAGGCCCCGTAGGGCGCGGCCCGTGGCGGGCGGCCTGAGCCGACGCCCCGCCACCGGGCGCACGCCCGAGCCGGGTCCTAGGCCCTGTCTCCCCGATCTCTGTGGATCAGCCCGCGGCGTCTGGTGCGTGCGATCGCAAGGCGGAGGGCCGCCCTCGTAGTGGGCCTACTCGGGCGGGCCCGACAAGTAGCGAGCGTGCGTGCCAGGCGTCGCGGGCCCGCAGAGATCGGGGAGACAGGGCCTAGCCCCGGCGCACGGTGATCGTCGTCCAGGCGCCGACGTGGACGCGGTCGCCGTCCTGGAGGGGGATGGGGACATACGGCTGGATCGGGTCCTCGGCGCCGTTGATCGTGGTGCCGTTCGTCGAGTCCTGGTCGACGACCGCCCAGCCGCCGTCCGGCTGCTGGACGAGGACCGCGTGCTGGTGGGAGACCCCGGGGTCCTCCGGCGGGCGCGCCAGGTCGATGTCGGGCGACTCGCCGGTGCTGTGGCGGCGGCGGCCGATGGTGACCTGCTGGCCGGTGAGCGGAAGCTGCTGCTCGGGGGAGTAGGCCGGGAGGTTCAGTCCGGCCGCCTCCGGGCCGCTGCGGTGCATCATCGCCATGAAGTACTCACGGTCGGGGGCGATGACCGCGATCCATCCCGCGGCGCTCTGGGGCACGGGGCCGCCGGGGGCACCGCCCTGGGGCGCGGGGCCGCCCGGCATGCCGCCCTGGGTGAAGTGGGCGGGCGGCCCCTGGTGCGGTCCGGGCGCCGGGGGGCTCGAAAAGTCGCCGCCGCCGTAGGGCGGACCGGGCGGCGCCGGGACCTGATGCGGATGCGGCTGCCCGTACTGGAGCGGGGGCGCGGGGGCGTTCGGCGGCGCGGGTGCGCCCGCGGCGGCGTTCGGCGGCGGAAGCGTCCAGTCGTCGTCGGCGAAGGCCGGGCCGGGGGGCTGGGCCTGCGGCGCCGTGAACCCGTGCGGCGGCGGGGGCTGCGGCGGCTGGAAGCCGCCGGGGCCGGGCGGGGGCGGCGGGGCGTACGAGGTGGCCGACTGGGTCAGAAAGTTGTAGCGGCACTCCTCGCAGAAGGGCGCCTGCGCCTCACGGGGCGTACGGCACTGCGGGCACAGCTCCGCCTGGAAGGTGGCCTCCGGCGGCTGCGGGACCGGCGGCGCGGGGTAGCCGTAGCCCCCGGGCGCGCCCTGGGGCCCCGGACCGCCGGGCCCAGGGATACCGGGCCCAGGGATACCGGGCCCAGGAACACCCGGCGGCGGTCCGCCGGGATAGCCCATGCCGTCCGGGAACCCGGGCGGGCCGGGCATCGGCGGGGGCGGTGGCGGTGGGACGGCGCCCGAGGGCACGGGCGTCCCCGACATCCGGTGGCCACACACCTCGCACCAGTCGTCGGCCGCTGATTGGTGACCGTTAGGGCATGTCGGCATGTCGGTGTTCCCCCTCTTGTGCCGTTCTTGGCGCTTGTTGCCGCTTTACGCGCTTTTCGCGTTACTTCTTGTCACTTTTTGACGCGAACCGTCTTGGTCGAACGCGTTTCGAGAGTCATCTCATCCGCCTCCGCGACCTTCGCTTTCAGTCGCACAGTACCTGTCGCCGCGTCGACGACGTCCACCACCTTCGCAAGCAGTTTCGCCGTGTCTTCGTTCCCCGAGGCGCTGGCCAGCTGGACGGCACGTCCCAGCTTCGCCGTTGCTCCATCCATATCTCCAGCTTTGCGGGCATCCAGCCCCTGCTGGATGGCCTGTGCCAGTTCGGCCTGGCCCGTATAGTGCGCGACCTGCGGATTCATCGCGGTGGAGGCGACCATGTCATCCGTCCAGACGGCCCGCACCAGCCCCTGGGCGAGGGGGGCCGGGAGCCCGCCGTCGGGCTGGGGCAGCACCAGGGAGACCCGGGCGGCCAGCATCTCCTGCCCGACGTCGGCCGCGGGCACCCGCACACACAGGTGATAGTCGCGGGACTCGTCGCCCCACGAGCCCGTCGGATAGTCGCCCGCCCGCGCTCCGGCCTCGGCGCGCCGGTCGGTCAGGTCCTCGACCGTGGGCGCCACCTGCTTGACGAACGCCACCTCGGCGCCCAGCGGGGTCCAGACGCGCAGGCTGACGTCCGCGACCTCCTTGCCCAACGCGTTCTCCATCATGCGGGTGAAGTCCGCGGTCAGCGCGGCCAGATCGGAGGGGTCGGCCACGATATCGGCCGAGCCGAGCAGCGCGGAGGCGACGCCGGTGACCTCCTTGACCTCCCAGTCGGTGCCCACCCCGCGCGCGTCGCAGGTGAAGCGGCCCGCGCAGGCGTCCAGCGCGGCCCGCAGCTCCTCCGGCTTCTCGTGCTCGTTGCGGCCGTCGGTGAGCAGGATGCCGTGCCGGATCGGCACATCGGCCGAGGCCAGCAGCCGGTCGGCGAGGCGCAGCCAGGTGCCGATCGCGGTGCCGCCGTCGGCGCGCAGCCGGCGCAGCGTGTCCTTGGCCCGGGCCCGGGTGGCCGGGTCGGCGATCGCCAGCCGGCCCTCGCCCGGGAACACCTCCTGCGCCTTGTGGGTGCCGGCGACCACGGCGAAGGCGACGCCGTCGCGGACCGTGTCGATCGCGGCGGCGGTCGCGTCCCGCGCGTTGCGCATCTTGGCCGGCGGATAGTCCATGGAGCCGGAGCAGTCGACCATGATGACCACGGCCGCGCCGGGGGACGGGCCGCCGTCCTGGTCCGGGGCCGGGGCGGGCGCCGGGATGGGCATCCCCCCGGTGGTGCCGCCGCCGGTCGAGGTGACCGTGACGATCGCATTCACCTCGCGGCCCTCCTCGGGGAGGTGCTCGTTCTGGAAGACCTCGACCGAGAACCGGGGCACGGTGGACTTGGCGAAATTGGCCATCAGATCGGCTCCTTGGTCAGATCCGCTCCCGAGGGGTGCGTCCGGAGAATCAGCCGGATCCTGCCCTGCCCGGCTCCGCGGGGAACGGCAGGACAGCCACTGTTACGTTGTCGTGGCCCCCGCCCTCCAGGGCGTGACCGACCAGGGCGCGGGCGCTGTGCATCGGCCGGACACGGGCGTCCGGCGGCACCGCGCGGGCCATCTCCTGCGCCGATTCCGCGTAGTTCCACAGCCCGTCGGTGCACACCACCACCACACCGGGCCGGTCCGGTTTGAAGGACGCGGTGTGCGGGTCCAGTTCATAGGCGTCGGCGCCCAGCCAGCCGGTGATGGCGTGGGCCCGCTCGTCCGCGTACGCCTCGGCCTCGGACATCAGCCCCGCGGCCACCATCTGGGCCGCCCAGGAGTCGTCCTCGGTGAGCCGGGCGGGCGGGGCCGAACGGTCGTCGGGCACCCAGTAGACGCGGCTGTCGCCGATCCAGCCGACGGTCAGGATGCCGGTGGTGACCACCGCGCTGACGATGGTGCAGGCCGGCGCGTTCTGCTGGCGCTGGTGGGGCTCGTCGTGCCCCCCGGCCCCACAGGCCTCCGCCGCCAGGGAGTTCACGGCCTCGGCTGCGGCGACGATCGCCTCGTTCATGGCCTGCTGGGGGTGGGCGCCGCGGGGGAGTGCGGCGAGCAGCGACTGACCGGCGGCGTGGGCGGCGGCCGCGGACGCGTCGTCAGGGCGGGTCGCCGAGGAGACCCCGTCGCAGACGACCGCGAGGACGGCCGGTGAGCCGTCGGGCAGCGCGGCGGCGGACACGGCGAACGCGTCCTCGTTGCGGTGGTGGCGCAGGCCGCGGTCGCTGGCCGCCGCGACGCCCGCCAGCTCCCGCTCCATGTGGTCGCGCTCCCGCGGCTGGGCGTGCCCGCAGGAGTCGCAGTATCCGTCCTGGTCGATGGTGCCCTCCCGGCATGCGCCGCACAGGCGGCCGCCGCTGTTCGTGTCGGTGTGTGTGGTGATGTGCGGCGCGCCCGGCGCCCCGGGGGCCGGCCGGCCCCCGAGCGCCGCGGCGGACCGCGGGTCGGCCGCCGCGGCGCTGTCCGGCGCGGCCGGGGTGTCCCAGGCGACCGGGGCGGCCGGAGCCGCCGGGTCGGCCGGGAAGGTCGGGTCGGCCTGGCCGGCCGGGGGAGCCGGGGCGGGGGCCGGCAGCGGATAGTCCTCCGGCTCCTGCCGCCTGGCCCGTGTCGCTCCGTTCACCGGCGGCGGCGCCGGGCGGTCCACGGCCACGGCGGCCTCCGGCGGGGCCGAGGCAACGTCGGCCCCGCACACACCGCAGAAGTTGTCACCCGACTCCAGCGGCTCTTCACAGGTCGGGCAGGCTGCCACCCGGGGCAGCTGCGGCATCTGCGGCATGATCACACCCACGTCCTGGGGCGGAAACGGTTGGCCCGTTCCACCAGTTCGATCCTTTCCTCGCCGCGCTGCGCGAGCCTGGCGAGCACCCGGTACGAGCGTTCCAAACCGAAGCGCAGTCCCCGCTCGTCCAGACTGCTGCCGAGCAGGGACGGCCGGGCGGCACTCGGCGGCGCGCCGCTGCTGCCGGACAGTACCCAATCCAGGGCGCTGCCCAGTACTTCCGTGCACAGCCGCTCATAACGCACCGCGTCGAGGCCCAATTGTCCCAGCCGCTCGACCTGTTGGGCCGAGGCCGTCAGATCGGCCAGCAGCGGCTCGTGCGCGGCCCGCTGCCGCAGCCGGGCCCGCACCGCGGCGACCCGGGCCGCCGTGTAGTGGATGGACGACTCCGGTACGGACTCGAGGGCCGCCACCGCCCCCGCGCGGTCCCCGGCGTACAGCAGCACCCGGGCCAGCCCGAAGGCGGCGCTCACATGGTTCGGGTCGGCCGTCCACACCAGCCGGTAGTACTCCGCCGCGTTGTCCAGCTGGCCGAGCACCTCGGCGCACACGCCGAGCGCCAGCTTCGGCGCGGGCTCACCGGGGAACGCGTCGTAGACGGCGTCGAAGGACAGGGCCGCGGTCTCGTTGTCCCCGGTCGCCAGCGCGTGCAGGCCCCGGTGCCAGACGATCCGCCAGTCGTCGGGATAGCCGGCCTCCAGACCGTCCAGCGCGATTCCGGCCTCGCGCGCGTGTCCCAGCTCCAGCTGGGCGCGGATGCGGCGCAGCCGCAGCTCGAGCGAGTCGGCGGGGGCGGCCCGCAGCGCCGCGTGCAGTTCGGTCGGGGTGGAGGTCAGCAGCCCGGCGAGGAACCCGGCGTTGGCGTCGTCCGGGTCCACCAGCGGCATCGGCACCGCCAGGGCGGTGGCCCGGGCGTCCGGCGGCGCGATCGCGGGCAGCGGCAGCGCGAGCACGCCCTGCGGGCGGGGCGGCTCGACGGCCGCGGAACCCCGGCCGCCGCGGCCCCCGAGCATGGACGGATCCTGGCCCTGCTCGGCGAACAGCTGGGTGTCCACCACCCGCGGCTCGGGCCCGAACAGCGTGGACAGCGCGGGCCGGGGCCGGCCCGTCTGGAGCGCCACGACCTCCCGCAGCACCCCCGTCAGCTGGTCGGCCATCTCCTGCGCGGAGGCGAACCGGCGGTCCGGGTCGGGGTCCGTGGCCCGCACCAGCAGCCGGTAGAACGACTCGTAGCGGCGGAAGACCTCGATGTTCCCCGGGTCGGGCAGGCTGTCCGCGAAGACGTTCGTATAACCCTGGAAGTCGAAGGTCAGCACCGCGAGGGTGCGCGCCACCGTGTACAGATCCGAGGCGACCGACGGGCCCAGCTCCGAGACCTCGGGGGCCTGATAGCCGACCGTGCCGTAGATGGGGCTCTCGTCGTCGTCCATCCGCCGCACCGCGCCCATGTCGATCAGCTTGAGCTGGTCCTGCTGCTGGATGGCGTTGTCGACCTTGAAGTCGCAGTAGAGCAGATTGCGGCTGTGCAGATGGCCCAGGGCCTCCAGGGCCTCGATGCCGTACGCGCACGCCTGCTCGACCGGCAGCGGATCGCGCCTGCCGTCCGGCGCGCGGCGGGCGTTGGCGATGTCCTTCAGCGACTTGCCGCCGACGTACTCCATCACGATGTAGCCGTCGAGGCTGCCGGTGCGCTGGTCGAGGTGTTCGACGAAGTTGTAGATGCGGACGATGTTGGAGTGCTCGATCTCGGCGAGGAACCGGCGCTCCGACACGGCGACGGACAGCGCCTCCTCGTCGCCGGTGTCCAGCAGGCCCTTGAGGACCACCCAGCGGTCGGACACCGCCCGGTCGATGGCCAGATAGATCCAGCCGAGACCGCCGTGTGCCAGACAGCCCGCCACCTCGTACTGGCCGTGCACGATGTCACCCGGGCGCAGCTTGGGCACGAAGGAGTACGGATGGCCGCACTTGGTGCAGAAGCCCTCGGTGCGCCCCGGCCTTTCGCCGCGCGCCCGCCCCACCGGCGCCGCGCAGTCGCTCCGGCTGCAGAACCGCTTGCGCTCGGGCACCTCGGGGTCGGCCAGCACCGCCGTACGAGGGTCGGGGCGCGGCACCTCGGGAACGCTGACCAGGCCCGCGCCCAGGCGGCTGCGCCCGGAGCGGGCCACGGCGGAGGAGCGGGAGCTGCGCACCGACACGGAACGGGACGAGGACCGCCCCGACCCCAGCGACCGCGACAGCCGCCCGGACACCGAGCGCCGGGACGAGGCGGACCGGGACGACGACGGGCGCGAGGAGGCCCGGGAGCCGCTGCCCGACGACCCGCTCACCCCGTCGCCCCGCCTCATGCCGGCGATGCCGGTGGGCGGCGAGCCGACCATGCCGTCACGCGAGACGACCGGGGCCATCCCGCAGGTGTCGCAGTACAGCTGGCCGCTGCCCACGTCCTCGTACGACCCGCCGCACGCGCGCCGCTGACACCTGCCCGCGTTCATAGGACTTCCCCCGTTCTACGATCCCGTGGCCCCGTCTGACGCGGGACCAGGACCTGGGACGCGGCCTGCTGGTAGCGCAGCACCGCCGCTTCGGCGGCGCGCAGATCGCAGGGCGCGCTCCACAGCATCCGGCGCGCCGTGTCGTAACGCTCGATCAGCAGGGGGTCCTCGGCCATGCCGTGGCGGGCGACCTTCGCCTTGTACGCGTCCAGCCTGCCGCGCAGCTCGGCGCGGACGGCCAGCGGCGCGGTCACCGCGGTCAGCGACTCCCGGGCGCGCAGCAGCTCGTCGTCGGCGCGCTCCTCCAGGGACTCCAGCAGCGGGGAGAGCCGGTGCCACTGGGCGCGCCTGCGGTACTCGGCCGCCGTCACCAGCTGCTCCTGAAGCACGGTCGGTGGGCCGCTGACCGCGGGCACCTCGGAGGCCGCGATCTTGGCCAGCACCTCGCCGCGCGCCTGCCGCGCCTCGGCGAGGGTGCGGTCCGCGCGGGAGAGCACATCGCGCAGCCGCATCAGCCGCCGCTCCGCGTCCTGCCGCACATCGAGGACCGCCTCGATCTCGCGCCGCACATCCTCCAGGGCGCGGGCCGCGGCGTCGTAACGGGTGGTGTCGGGGCGGCCGCCGCCGGGCGCGGAACTCGGCGACGCACCGGACCAGAAGGCGAGCGGGTCGGAGACGACCTCGGCGCGCAGCGAGGTCAGCTCCGCGGTGATCCGCTCCAGATCGTCGCCGGAGGGGTGCTCGCCGGGGCGCACCCCGACGGAGTGGGCGAGGGAGCGAGTGCGCCGCAGCTCGGCGGAGAGCATGTCGATACGGGCGGGCAGCGCGGACCACACGGCGTCGGCCGTGACGATGACATCGAGAGCCTCGGCGTACCAGCGGTTCATCCGGTCGACCAGCGCCTCGACCGTCAGCTGCTCGCTGAGCAGCGGGGCTCCGCTGAGCGAGGCGCTGCTGGGCAGCGTGATACCAGGGCCGCGCAGCAGCTCGGTGAGCTCGGCCAACTCGCCGGGCGTGGACCAGCGGTGGCGGGAGCGCACCTCACGGGCGGTGTGCAGCGCGTCCGTATAGGCGTCGAAGTACGTCCACAGCAGGGAGATGGCCTGCTCGGTGGTGGCCCACCGGTCCTTGGTGACGCCCGTCAGCTCGGCGCCTTCGAGGAGTCTGCGGCCGGCGTGGTCCTGGAGGGCGAGCAGCGAGGACTCGATCGCCTCGTGTTCGGCGCCGAGTCTCGCCAGCACGCGGTCCACCTCCTCGCGGCCCATGACCGGCTTGTCGGGTTCCCCCGTGGAGCTGGGGAAGGGTCCCGTGCCCCCCATCGATCACCTCTCCGTGTCCGTGCTGTGTGATCCGCGTGATCCGTATTCGCTCATCCCTGCTGCGTGCACTTACTGCGTGCATCCCTACCGCGCGCGGACCGGCCGCTAATCCTTGGCCGCTCATCCTTCGCGGGTTAATCCCTGTAGGCGGGCGCCGGTGCCGCCGGATTCTCCTCCGTTCTGCCGAGATCTTCCGCGAGCCACTTGCGGTAGGCCCGCATCCAGGGGCTGCCGGAACCGCCGGAGCGGTACTCCTCCAGCACCTTGTTGACCCGGCGTACCAGGTCCTTGTCGTCCTTGTTCATCGCCACGCCGTAGAACTCCTCGGTGAACGGCTTGCCGACGAGCTTGACGGACGGGTCCTGGGCCGCCTGCCCGGCCGCCAGGGCGTTGTCCGTGATCACGGCGTCGACCTGGCCCAGCTGTAGCCTGACCAGGCAGTCCAGCTGATTGGGCACCGGTGCGACCTTGATCGCGCCCAGGTCCTTCGCGCCGCCCTTCTCCTGGTCCAGCTCGGCCTCGGCGGTGGAACCCTGCGCCGTGCAGACCTTCTTGCCGCGCAGCGAGGTGTTGTACCCGGTGACGGACGAGCCCTTGGGGACCAGCACCTGCTGCCCCGCCTTGAAGTAGGCGGTGGAGAACGCGACGTCCTTGAGGCGGGCGCAGTTGATGGTCATGGTGCGGACGACGATGTCCACCTTGCCCTGCTGGAGGGCGTTGACCCGCTGGCTGGTGGGGATGGCGCGGTAGATGACCGCGTCAGGGTCGCCGAAGATGTCCTTGGCGATGGCGCGCACCAGGTCGATGTCGAAGCCGGTGAGGTCGCCGGTGGCCGGGTCGCGATAGCCCCAGCGGTAGCTGTTCTGGTCGACCCCGGCGATCAGCTTGCCCAGCTTGCGGCCCTCGACCTCGCGGTTCTTGATGCGCTCTATGGCCGGGCCGCTCGCGCTCGACGGTCGCAGGCTCGCCTCCGGCCGGACGCACTTCTCCGGGGCGGCGGCCGTCGTCCCCACGGACCGCGGGTGCGCCTGCCCCTCGCCGAGCCCGCTCCCGGCCCCGCCGCCCTGATCGTCCAGCGCCGTGGGCACGAAGATCGCCGTGGCCACCCCCAGGGCGCACACGGCCACCGCGGTGCCCGATCGCACTGATCGCATCCTCACGCCCCCCGTCGCCCTCACCGGTACTCCGACAGCCGGCGGCCTATGCCCATCAGCGCCGCGGCCGCCCCCAACAGGGCCAGCGCGCCGGCTCCTGGCGCCAGCCCGGTCAGCGCGCCGCGCCCGTCGTCCGCCGCCCGCTTGAACTCCAACTGCTCGTGCTCCAGGGCCTTCGCCAGCAGCGCGTCGACCTGGTCGAAGGACTCGCCCGTGCTGCCCTTGCCGCCGATGACCTTCGCCCGCGCGTCGTTGTAGTTCCCCGCGTCGTCGGCGGCGCGGGCGACCTTGTGGCGCGCCTGCCACTCCCGTACGCGGGTGATGGCCTCGTTCACCGGGGCGCGGCCCGCGTCGTCGTCCGCGAGGTCCCGGGCCCGGGCCAGCAGGCTGCCGGGGGCGGCCCCGGCCTTGCCGCCCGCGTCGCTTCCGGTGTCGGCGCCGTCGTCGCCTATGAGGCCGGACATCTGCTCGGCGTAGCCCACCTCATAGGCGTCCTTGCCCTGGTTCTCGCCTTCCTTGTCGACGACGACCGCCCCGCGCGCGACCAGCGTCAGGTTCTCGTCGCCACGGGCGCGCAGCGAGTCGATGCGGGCCTCGTTGAGCACATGCAGGGACTTGGCCCCGTGCTCGTCGGAGTCGTTCAGCGCGGCGCGGGCGAGGCCGTGGCCGGCCGCCAGCCACAGCAGCACCACCGCCGAGGCGGCGGCCGAGGCCAGCAGCCCCCGGTTGAACACCCGGTTGGTGCGCAGGAAGTCGCGGCGCTGGGCCCAGCCCAGAGCGGCCAGCGCGACGACGCCGGTGCCGATCGCCGCCCACGGCCAGGATTTCGCCGCCTCGTAGTCCTCGCCGAGCCGCGCGGTCTCGGCCTGGTACAGCCGCCCCGCGGCCGGCAGCAGCTTGCCCCGCATCGTGTCGTTGGCGTACCGCAGATACGCCCCGCCCAGCGGCAGCCCCTGGCGGTTGTTGGCGCGCGCGGCTTCGACCAGGCCCGTGTAGACCGGGAGGAGTTCGTTGATCCGGCGTATCTCCTCGCGGGCGGTGGCCGAGCCTTCCGTGTTGGCCGCGGCCCGCACCAGCAGCTTGGACGCCCGGTCGATGTCCTCCTCGTACCGCCGGCGCACCTTGGCCGGCTCCTGCCCGCCGGCCAGGAAGGCGCTCGCCGCGGTGGTGTCGGCGTCGGCGAGGGAGCGGTAGATGTTCGCCGCGTCGGCGCTCAGCGGCTGGCTGTGCTCGGCCACCGCGTCGGCCGCGGTCTGCCGGTCGGAGACCTGCCAGGCCGTCACCGCCCCGAAGGCCACCACCAACGCCGCGAGCACGGCTCCGATCACGCGCAGCCTGCCCGGCTCGGTCGTCGCCGCGGCCCGGGCCCGCTCGACGCCCTCCCGCCATGCGGCCCGCCGCGGGCCCGCGGATGCGGCCGCGCCGGTGGTCGGCGGGTATGCCACGAGACCTCCCCCTCGGTCCTGACCCCTCAGTCACTGTCGGCGGCCCGTCGCCCGGTGCGGCGGGGGACAGGTATCCGGGCAGCAGTATGGACGCAGCCGCAGGCGAGCACACCTGTCGTGCCCGGATCTTGGCCCGATCGCGATCTTCGCCTCGGGGTCGTCGGTCCCGGGGTGTCCGCGTCGTCCTCCTTCTCCCAACTTCTCATACGCTTCTCAGCGCGTTTCGGTTCCCAATGACCCCCCGCGACCTGGAAAGTCGGCGCCCTCAGCGCCGGGCGTAGTGTGCCCGCAGCGCGGTGTACGCGGCCGCCGGAGCGCCCGTGCGGTCCAGGCCCAGCAGGGCGGCCCCGAGCACCGGCGGCGCGGTGACCACCCTCGGTTCGGCCTTGGGCGCGCGTTCGGCGAGCAGCTCCCGCACCCGGTCGTCCAGGAGCGGGTGGCGGGCCGCGAGCACACCGCCGCCGAGGACCACGGGCGTCTGCTCACCGAGCAGTTCCAGCCGGGTCAGGGCGACCGTGGCCATGGTGACCACCTCCTCGGCCTGCCGGGCGACCAGGGCGCGGGCGATCTCGTCGCCGGAGTCGGCCACCGCGAAGAGCACCGGCGCCAGTTCGTGGCGCCGGGCCGGGGCGATCCGCCCCAGGTGCAGCGCCTCGATCAGCTCGTACATGCTGGCCAGGCCGAAGTGCTCGGGCAGGGCGCGGGCCAGGGCGGTCGGCTCGCCGCGGCCGTCCTCCGCGCGCGCGGCCCACCACATCGCCTCCTTCGACAGATCGCCGCCGCCGCCCCAGTCGCCGGAGATCCGGCCGATGGCGGGGAACCGCGCGGTCCGGCCGTCGTGGCCCAGGCCCGCACAGTTGATGCCCGCGCCGCAGACGACGGCGACGCCGGTCGGCTCTCCGTTGTCCGACTTGTCTGCGACTCCGGCCCGCAGCAGCGCGAAGGTGTCGTTGGCGACCGTGACGGTGGCCCCCCAGCCATGGGCCGCCAGCAGCGGAGTGACCTGTTCCTCCTCAGCCGGGAGGTCCACATTGGCCAGGCAGGCCGAGACATGCTCGGCCCGCGGCGGCCCGTCGAACCCCGCGGCCCGCCCCGCCCGCGCCACCAGCGGGGCGAGCGAGGCGACCGCGGCCTCGGCACCGACGACGGGCGGCGCGAAGCCGCCGCCGCGCGCGGTGCCGAGGACCGCCCCGTCCGGGCCGATCAGCGCCACGTCGGTCTTGCTGTTGCCCGCGTCGACCGCCAGGACGGTGGCGCGCGGCGGTTGGGCGGTCAGACCCTGGGACTGCGTCAGGCCCACGCCAGATGCTCCCGGTTGTGTGCGATGAGGGTGTCGGTCAGTTTCTCCGCGTACTCGATCTGGCCGATCAGGGGGTGGGCCAGCAGGGCGTCGAAGACCCGCTCGCGGCCGCCCTTCAGCGCCGCCTCCAGCGCCAGGTCCTCGTACGCGGTGACATGGGCGACCAGCCCCGCGTAAAGGGGTTCCAGGGGGCGCACGGGCAGCGGGCTCGCGCCGCGCCCGTCCACGGCCGCGGGGACCTCGATCACCGCGTCGTCCGGGAGGAAGGGCAGGGTGCCTTGGTTGAACGTATTGACGATGCGCACCTCGCCAGTGTCCCGCAGCAGCGACGAGGTCAGATCGACCGCCGCCTCCGAGTAGAAGGCGCCGCCGCGTTTGCCCAGCAGCTCGGGCTTCTCGTCGAGCGCCGGGTCGGCGTACATCTCCAGCAGCTGACCCTCGATCGCCGCGACCTCGGCGGCCCGCGACGGCTTGGTCCTGAGCTCCCGAACCACCGCGTCGTGCTGGTAGAAGTAGCGCAGATAGTAGGACGGTACGACGCCGAGGCGGTCGAGCAGCCCTCGCGGCATCCGCAGGTCGTCCGCGATCGCGTCGCCGTGCTCGGCCAGCAGCTTGGGCAGCACGTCCTCGCCGTCCGGGCCGCCGAGCCGCACCGCGCGCTCCCAGGTCAGGTGGTTGAGGCCGACGTGGTCCAGCGACACCTCGTCCGGGGCCACGCCCAGCAGCTTCGCGAACTTCCGCTGGAAGCCGATCGCGACATTGCACAGCCCGACGGCCCGGTGCCCCGCCGTCAGCAGCGCACGGGTCACGATGCCGACGGGGTTGGTGAAGTCCACGATCCACGCGTCGGGGTTGCGGCGGCGCACCCGCTCGGCGATGTCCAGCACCACCGGGACCGTGCGCAGCGCCTTGGCGAGCCCGCCGGCGCCGGTGGTCTCCTGCCCGACACAGCCGCACTCCAGCGGCCAGGTCTCGTCCTGGTTCCGGGCGGCCTGCCCGCCGACGCGCAGCTGGAGCAGCACCGCGTCCGCGCCGTCCACGCCCGCGTCCAGGTCGTCGGTCCAGGAGATCTGGCCGGGGTGGCCCTGCCTGGCGAAGATCCGCCGCGCCAGCCCGCCGACCAGCTCCAGCCGGTCGGCGGCCGGGTCGACCAGGACCAGCTCCTCCATCGGCAGCACATCCCGCAAGCGGGCGAATCCGTCGACGAGTTCGGGGGTGTAGGTGGATCCGCCACCCACCACTGCGAGCTTCAACCCTTGACTCCTGTCAGTGTGACGCCTTCGACGAAGGCTTTCTGAGCGAAGAAGAAGATGATGATGACGGGGGCCATGACCAGCAGGGTCGCGGCCATCGTCAGATTCCAGTTGACGCTGTGCGCGCTCTTGAAGCTCTCCAGGCCGTACGAGAGCGTCCAGGCGCCCGGATTCTGCGCGGCGTAGATCTGCGGGCCGAAGTAGTCGTTCCAGCAGTAGAAGAACTGGAAGAGCGCGACGGCCGCGATGCCCGGCTTGGCCATGGGCACGATGATCCGCAGCAGGGTCCGCAGCTCCCCGCAGCCGTCGACCTTCGCGGATTCCAGATATTCCTTGGGGATCGTCAGCAGGAACTGCCGGAGCAGAAAGATGGAGTACGCGTCGCCGAACGCCATCGGGATGATCAACGGCCACAGCGATCCCGACAGATGGAACTGCTGCGCCCACACCAGATACATCGGCACCACCACGACCTGTGGCGGCAGCATCATCGTGGAGATGACCAGGATCATGGCGGTGCGGCGGCCGCGGAAGCGGAATCTGGCGAGCGCATAGGCGACCGGCACCGACGAGAGGAGCGTGAAGGCCGTGCCGAGCCCCGCGTAGATCAGGGAATTGCGCCACCAGTCCAGAAAACCAGGGGTGTTGAAGACCTCGGTGTAATTGGACCAGTGCCATGCGTCGGGCCACAGATCGCCGCTCATCGCCTGGCTGTCGCTCATCACCGAGGTCAGGAAGACGAAGACGAACGGCAGCACGAAGAAGAGCGCGGCGGCGACGGCGACCGCGTGCACGGCGATCCAGTGCAGTACGGCCTTGCGGCGGGCGGCCGGGGCGGAGGAGGGACGGGCGGCGGGCCGTACCGGTGCGGACGGTGCCGAGAGGGTGGTGGTGGTCATATCGGTTGGTCCTCTCAAGCCTTCTCAGTCGTCCGCCGACAGCAGGCCGGCGCGCCGGCGCATCAGCAGGGTGGTGACGGCCATCGCGATCGCGAAGAGCACGAGCGAGAGCACACAGGCGGCGCCGGTGTTGAAGTTCTGGAAGCCCAGCGAATAGACGAGCTGTGGCACCGTGAGCGTGGAGTGGTCGGGATAGCCGGGCTGGATGACCGTGCCCGGGCCGATGCTGACGCCCGAGGCCAGCTTTCCGGCGACCAGGGCCTGGGTGTAGTACTGCATGGTCTGCACCACACCCGTCACCACCGCGAACATCACAATGGGTGTGATCGACGGCCAGGTGACATAACGGAACTTGGTGAACGCCCCGGCGCCGTCCAGCTCGGCCGCCTCGTACTGCTCCTTGGGAACGTCCAGCAGCGCGGCCATGAAGATGACCATCAGGTCGCCGATGCCCCACAGGGACAGCAGTACCAGCGAGGGCTTGGCCCAGGCCGGGTCGTTGAACCAGTTCGGCGCGTCGATCCCGACCTTGCCGAGAACGTCGTTCACCGGGCCGGTGCCGGGGTTGAGGAGAAAGACGAACGCCACGGTCGCCGCGACCGGCGGGGCGAGATAGGGGAGATAGAAGGCGGTGCGGAAGAAACCGGCCCCCGACTTTATCTTCGTGATCAGCAGTCCGATGCCCAGGCCGAAGACGACGCGCAGCGCGACCATCACCACGACCAGCCACAGCGTGTTCCACAGCGCCGGGCCGAACAGCGGCATCTGTTCCAGCACATACCGCCAGTTGCGCAGGCCCACGAAGGTCGGCGCCTTGATCTGGTTGTAGTGCATGAAGGAGAAGTAGACGGTGGCGATCAGCGGATAGCCGAAGAAGACAGTGAAGCCGACCAGCCAGGGGGAGAGAAAACCGAGGGTGCTCAGCCGCCGGCGCAGACGCTTGCGGCGCAGGGCGGGGGCGTTTGTCGTCATCGTGGCCATGTCGCCCTCCTCAGTCCTGCGCCTGGAGAATGTCGGCGTCTATCTGGTCGTCCAGTTCCCTGAGGCCCTTGTCCAGGTCATGGACCTTTCCCGCCTCCACGTTGTACGAGAAGTCCTGGAGCGAGGTCACGTACTGTCCGCCGTTGATCGAGGGCGGAAGGGCGTTGCTGTACTTGTTCTGCGCGATGTCGAGGAAGGCGCGGAAGGTCGGATCGGGGTCCAGCTTCGGCGAGGTGAGCGCCGCCCTGGTGGACGGCACATTGTGAATGGCGTTGGCGAAGGCGACCACCTGATCGGTGTCGGCGGTCAGGAAGCGCACCAGTTCCCATGCGGCGTTCTGGTGTCTGCTGCTGTGCGCGATGCCCGTGACGGTGCCGGTGAGATATCCCCGGCCGTAGGTGTCTGCCTGGTCGTCGGGCACGGGCAGCGGGGCGGTGCCCCACTTGAATTTGGCGTCCTTGAGGAAGAGGCCACGCCATTCGCCGTCCAGGTGCATGGCCAGCTTGCCGGTCAGAAATGCGTTCTGGGAGGAGAACTCATCGCCGAAGGAGGTACGGAACGTCTCCAGCGCCCCGTATCCGCCCTGTTCCCCGATCAGGTCCCGCACGGTGGCATAGAATTCCTTGATCTTTCCCTCCTTTTCCAGCCGTGCCTTTCCGTTCTTGTCGAAGTACGTCGGGCCCCACTGGGCGAAGAGCCGGTCCGGGCTGTTCTGGTAGAGCCGGAAGTTGGGCATGAAGCCTACGCGCTCCAGGCCGCCGCCCTTGGTGCGCTTGGTCAGCTTGGCGGCGTCCCGCTTCAGCTCCGACATGGTGCGCGGGGGCCGCGCGATACCCGCTTCCTTGAAAGCGTCCTTGTTGTAGTACATGCCGTAGGCGTCGGCGAGCAGCGGCAGCGCACACTGCTTGCCCTCATAACTGGTGTAGTCCAGAAGCGTCTTGGGGAAGACCTTCTTCTTGTCGAGACCGGTTTTCTCCATGAACGGGTCGAGATCGGCCCACATTCCGGACGAGCAGTACTGGCCCACATTGTTGGTGGTGAAGGAGGTGACGACGTCGGGGGCGTCGCCGCCGCCCGCGCGCAGCGCCTGATTGATGGTCTCGTCAGTGACATTGCCGACGGACTTCACCTTGATATTGGGGTGGAGCTTCTCGAAGCGGGCGATGCTGGCGTTGATCGCGTTGACTTCGTTCTTCTCCGACCAGCCGTGCCAGAACTTGAGCGTGACCGGTTTGGTCGGGTCGTCGTCTGCGCTGCCGGTGCTCGGGTTGGCGCAGCCCGCGAGGAGCAGGGCGGCGGCGCCGAGCGCCGACGCGAGGTGGGCCAATGGTCGTCGTGGCATGGGCGGACTTCCTTGTGCACGGGGGAAACGGCAGGGGAAGCGGCGGTGCGGGGCGCCGGGCGGGGGGTTGGGTACGGCGGGAACCGGAAAGGGCCGGGCGGTGTATAGGAGACAGGCGATAGGGGACAGGGGAAGGGGTCAGGCGGTGTCGAAGACGGTGTGGCGGGCATCGGCGAGCGCCCTCTGGAGCGCGCCGATGAGAATCGGGTCCCCCTCGATGGCGCTGATCCGCAACTGCGGCCGGGGCAGCGCGAGCCCGGTCATCTCGGCCTCGACCAGTTCGCGCAGCCGCTCCCCGCCGGCCTGGGCGACCTGCCCGGAGAGCACCACCAGCTCCGGGTCGACCACCGCCACGACCGAGGCGAGTCCGGTGGCCAGGCGGCGGGCCAGCTCGGTGAGGACGGCGTCGCCCGCGCCGGGCGTGCGCAGCGCGGTGGCGAGCGCCTTGGCGGCGGTGGGTGCCTCGATGCCGTGCTCCCGGGCCAGTTCGACCACGGCGGGGGAGCCGACCAGCTTCTGGAAGCCCCCGCCCGCGTCCGGCCGGGCGGCGCTGTCGTCCCCGCCGCGCGCGAGCGGAGCGCCGGGCAGCGGCATATAGCCGATCTCCCCGGCGCCGCCGGTGGCCCCGCGCAGCAGTGTGCCGCCGAGCACGATGGCCGCGCCGACGCCCTCGTCCGCCCAGACCAGCGCGAAGTCGTCGAAGTCCTGCGCGGTGCCGTGGTGCTGCTCCGCGACGGCCGCGAGGTTGACGTCGTTCTCGATCACCAGGGGCGTGCCGAGCACCTCGGCCAGCTCGTCGCGCATGGTGCGGGACTGCCAGCCCGGCAGATGCGGCGCGTAGCGCAGCACCCCGGTGTGCGGGTCGAGCGCGCCGGGCGTGCCGATGACGGTCTGCCGCAGCTCGTCCCGGGTCAGCCCGGCGGCGGCCAGCGCGCCGTCCACCGCCTCGGCGACCAGCTCGCCGGTGCGGTTGCGCACCGACTCGGAGGTCGCCTCGGCGTTCACCCGGTGCTCGCCGAGGATCCGGCCGGTGATGTCGGCGACGGCGGCGGTGATGCCCTCCTGGTCGACGGCGAGCGCCGCGACATGGGCCGCGGCCGGGTTGATCTCGTACAACTGGGCGTTGGGCCCCGGCCGGCCGGTGACGTTCCCGGTCGTCCTGACCAGTCCGGCGGCCTCCAGGCGGGTCAGCAGCTGGGAGGCGGTGGGCTTGGAGAGCCCGGTCAGCTCGCCGAGCCGGGTCCTGGTCAGCGGCCCGTGCGCGACCAGCAGTTCGAGCGCGGCCCGGTCGTTCATGGCGCGCAGCACGCGCGGCGTCCCCGGAGTGCCTGATGCCGCCATGGTGGGTGCCCCCGTATCGCTCGAGCTTCTCTGTTAAGAAACTTTCCTATTGATGAACAGCAAGGTAAGGGGCGGCGCCGCGAGGCGTCAATGGGTGCGGCCGGGTCAGTGGGGCGGGCTGAGGGATCCTCCACCGGAGGTCCAGCGGCGCCTGCCACGGTCGCGGCCAGTCGAGAGAACGGGGAGTCGATGAAAAAGACCTCACGAGGGCCGCTCACGGTGCTGATCGCCGTGCTGCTCGCGGTCGCCGCCGGCGCCGGTGGAGCGACGGCCGCGTCGGGCGGCCCGGGTGGCGCCGGTGGCGCGGGCGGCGCGAGAGCCGTCTCGGACGGCGCGGGCACGGCGTCGGCGGCGCTGACGGACTCCGGAGGTGCCCGGGCCACCGACCGGGCGGCCGCGGCCGACACTGTCCGGGCGTACTGGACGCCGGAGCGCATGCGGCGCGCCGAATACCAGGGCGGCGGCCTGTCCCGAGGCGCGATGGAGCACGTCCGGCGGCAGGTCGCGGACCCCACCGGCGAGCCCGGCTCCGTCCCCCCGGCCGCGGCGAGCAGCTCGGGCCCGCCCGCCGCGGCCGTCGAGATCCCGACCCGCGTCGGGCGGATCTTCTACGTCGACCCGTTCGACGGCAAGGACAAGGCATGCGACGGCAACCCGCTGAACAGCGGCTCGCGCAGGCTGGTGGTCGCGTCCGGCAGCTGTGTGTTCAGCAGGGCCGCGCACACCTGGATGAACAACTGGGTGTTCATTCCCGGCTATTTCAGGGGGAGCGCGCCCTACGGCAAGTTCGTCGGCGACTGGGGATACACGTTCAACGCGTGGATCGACGACGGCAATATGAACTACGACTTCGGGCTGGCGACCACCCACCCCAACGAGTCCGGCCAACGGCTCGTCGACAGGGTCGGCGGCGACGGCTTCGCCTGGAATCAGCCCAAGGAAGTGTTCGTGAGCGCCAACGGATACTCCGTCAACGGGCAGATCCCCTCCGGGTGCGGCGGCTACACCCGCTCCGCCTCCTTCGGGGGCATCGAGCTGCCCTGCGCCCCGTCGGACGGTGGGCTCTCCCGGGGCGGCCGCTGGCTGATGAACATCGATCCCGACACCTCGCTCGGCTACGTCAACGGTGTGACGAGCATTCACCAGCCCAGCGGCTGGCTACAGAGCCCCTACGTCGACACCGAGTTCAGGGACTTCTTCTACCGGGTCGCCGACAGCTGACCGGGAGGGATCATCATGCGCGCTCTGAAGACACTCGCCGCCCGCGCCGTGCTCGCGGTGGGCACGGCCCTGGCGGTCTCCACCGCCCTTCTCGTCCCCGCCGCCCAGGCCGCGGTGGCGCCCGCGGCCGCCGAGCGGGTGGCCGCCGGACCCACGCTGATCAGCTACGACATCCAGTCCAAGACCCTGACCGGCAGCGGCTTCCTGCCCAGCCACCGGGTGTGGGTCAGGACCGCCGTCTCGGGCGCGGTGCCGACCTGCGGCACCGTCGTCCTCACCGACCTCCGCACCAGCCCCACGCTGCTCCAGACCACGTCCGATCCGTCCGGGAACATTTCCGTCCCGGTGGACCCCAAGGCCACGCTGCCACCCTTGCTCGTCTGCCCCAACCCGATCATCTACCTCTACGGGGCGTATCCGGGCGAGCACGTCCACTTCAGTGCCCACGACGAGCGCTACGAGAATGGCCGTCTGGTCTGGAGCAACACGCTGACCGTCACAGCGTGAGACGCCGCACAACGTAAGACCCCGTACGCACAGCCGCGCGACCACCGAGGCTGTGCGTACGGCCGTTTCCCGGCCGACTGCGTCCCGGCTACGGCGCGGCTACTTCTGGACGGGCGGTGCGGCCGGTGGTGCGGCGGGCGGCGGGATCGGGGTTGTGGCCATGGCCTGCGGGGAGTCCGGGTTGGACAGGGCCGACGGCGCCGCGACGGCCGCCCCCGCCGAGTTGGCGTCCTCCTCGGGCTGGAGATCCGGGTCCACGGGGCGGCCGACGATGAGGACGCCCGCCTCGTCCAGTGCCTTCTTGATCCGCCACCGCAGCTCGCGCTCGACGCCGACCGCCTTGCCCGGCATCGTCCGCGCGGACACCTTCACGACCATGGAGTCCAGGTAGACCGCATCCAGCCCGAGCACCTCGATCGGCTCCCACAGCCGCTCGTTCCAGGGCTCTTCCTTCGCCATGTCCACGCCGACCTGCGTGATCAGCGCGCGGACCTCGTCCAGGTCCTCGTCCGCACGGATCTGGACATCCACGCCGGCCGTGGCCCAGCCCTGGCTGAGGTTGCCGATCCGCTTGACCTCGCCGTTGCGCACGTACCAGATCTCGCCGTTGTCGCCGCGCAGCTTGGTGACGCGCAGCCCGACCTCGATCACCTCGCCGGAGGCCACCCCGGCGTCGATCGAGTCGCCGACCCCGTACTGGTCCTCCAGGATCATGAACACGCCGGACAGAAAGTCGGTGACCAGGTTGCGGGCGCCGAAACCGATGGCCACACCCGCGACCCCGGCGCTGGCCAGCAGCGGCGCCAGGTTGATCTGGAGCGTCGAAAGGATCATCAGCGCCGCCGTGCCCATGATCAGGAACGAGGCGACGGAGCGCAGCACCGAGCCGATCGCCGCCGACCGCTGGCGCCGCCGCTCGACGTTGACCAGCAGACCCGCCAGCGCGGTGCCATCCACGGCCTGGGCGGTGCGGTTCATACGGTCGATCAGCTTGGTGATCGCACGCCGCACGACGGACCGGAGCACGAACGCGATCACCAGGATCAAGGCGATGCGCAGCCCGATGCTGAGCCAGGTGGACCAGTTCTCCTCCACCCAGCCCGCGGCGTTGGTGGCGCTCTGCTGCGCGTCCTTCAGCGTGGTGGGAGGAGGCGTGGCGTCTGCGGCCGTAGCAGCGGACCAGAACACAGCGAAACCCTTCATGTGCGACATGCCCGCACGGAGGACCGCACGCGCAACCCCTCACACAGTAGCCGGGCGAGGGAATGTGCCGTTCCTGTGTTCGAGAGCGCGTGAGGGCGCCGAGGGGGCGTACAAGAGCGGAGTGAGGGCGTCAGCCCAGCGGTTTCCGCCTCGGGCCCTCGGCGGCCCGTGATTCTCGCCACTCCCATGGGCTCCCACGGGCCCGGAAGGCCGCCGGATTCCGCTCTTCCGGCGGTATCCGCGCGGTACGCGGAAATGCCTCTCAACCGTTAACCCGGTGATGGTGGCGTTCCGGCCGGGGTTCAGGGGAAACTGGGGGAGATCGTCCCGGCGCGAGCCACGCGCCGCCGGCGTACAAGGAGGCACCCGTGCCGCATGTCCTGGTCCTCAACGCGTCGTACGAGCCGCTCGGCGTCGTACCGCTCCGCCGCGCGCTCGTACTCGTCCTCAACGACAAGGCCGTCAGCCTTGAGGACTCAGGCGCCCTGATGCACAGCGCGACCCGTGTCATACCCGCACCCAGCGTGGTCCGCCTCAAGCGTTTCGTCCGGGTGCCCTACCGGGGCCCCGTCCCGCTCACCCGCCGCGCCCTGTTCGCCCGTGACGGCGGGCGATGTGCGTACTGCGGGGGCGTGGCGACCAGCGTCGACCACGTCATTCCGCGCAGTCGCGGCGGCCAGCACACCTGGGAGAACGTGGTCGCCGCGTGTCGTCGCTGCAACCATGTCAAGGCCGACCGCCATGTCGCGGAGATCGGCTGGCGGCTGCGGCATCAGCCCGCGCCGCCGTCGGGCCTGGCCTGGCGGATCATCGGCACAGGGCATAGGGACCCGCGCTGGCTGCCATACCTGCAGCCGTACGGCGCGGACGACGCCATGGCCCGGATCGACGGCAAATCTGCCTGAGACCGGGCCATCGTCGTGTCTGCGGAGCGTTCGCGGACGGGGCCCGCGGCGGAGCGGGGGCCGCACGCGGGTTCGCTCCGCGGGGCGGTGTGGGGGCTGGTCGGCGTCCAGCGGATCGTTCCCCACCCCGCCCCTTCCCGAACCAAGGGCTTCGCCCCTGGACCCCGTATCCGTGGCGGAGCGCTCCGCCACGCGGAGCCGCACAGGGGCAGGGCCGGGAACGGGCTGGGCCGCCGGGCATGCCCCAGGGGGTGTCCGGCGGCCATGCGGCGGAGCCCCCCACGCGGCGGAGCCGCACATCGAAACGGTCGGGAAGGGGCGGGGTGGGGCAGTGCCCGATGTGCGGTCCGCCGCGTGGCCGCCGCAGGCGTCAAGATCCGCCGGACACCCCGCTAGTCGGCTGTCACCGCGTATGCGGCGACCGACCACAGGGAGTAGCCGAAGCGGGTGGCGCGCTCGGCGCCCTGGATGCGGATGAAGCGGGTGCCGGGGGCGTCCATCCGTACGGTCTCGTGTCCGCCCCGGCCGTCGGAGACGGTCGCCGCCGTGCGCCAGGCGCGGCCGTCGGCCGAGACCTGGACGCGATAGCGCGAGGCGTAGGCGTCCTGCCAGTGCAGCTCGAGCCGGCCGACGCGGGCCGGGCGGGCGAGCTCCAGCTGGAGCCAGGCGCCGTCGTCGGCGGGGGAGGACCAGCGGGTGGCGGGGTCGCCGTCGATCGCGGCGGAGGCCGGGAAGTCGGGGGTCTCGTCGGCGGAGGACGTGGCCTCGGCGCCGTCCGCGCGGGCCAGGTCAGGGCCGCCGGTGGGCGGGAAGACCCGTACGGTCAGCTCGCTCTCCTGAGAGCCGAAGCGCACCGGCACGGTGAAAGTCCCCGTCTTGGTGGACTCCGGGATCGAAACCTGGATCCGGGCGGTCGCCGTGCCCCCGCGCGGGGCGGTCACCGTCTTGTCGGCCGTGACGCGGACGCCGCGCGGCGCGCGGACGGTGAGCTTGCCGTGGATGTCCTCGGGGCGGCGGGCGGTGACGCGGGCCTCGACGACGGCGCGGCCGCCGGTCTCCGCGTCGACCACGTCCCGGGACAGCCGCAGATCGGCGGCCGGGGTGTCGGCGAACCAGGGGGTGATCTCGTGCACGGCGGGCGGAGTGGTGCCCTCCGCCCAGGTCAGCCGCACCGCGTCGGCCGTTACGCCACGGCCCGCGAGCTGCGTCCAGCCGCTGCCGGAGACCGCGCCGAGCCGCCGCCAGCCCTCCCCGGGGACATGGGCCCAGGCGGTGCCCGGCGAGTCGGCGGCGTGGCCGGTGAGGGCGGAGAGGGCGCTGAGCGGGCGGGCGCGGTCGAAGCGCACGGTGACCGGCCCGTCCGGGTCCAGTGAGGTCGCCGCGTCGCCGTCGGCGGCGACGTGCTGCGCCGCGGAGGTGCGCAGCGAGCTCAGGTCCGCGCCGTCCAGGCCCGCCCAGGCGTCGGCGCGGGTGACGGCCTCCTTCAGGAAGGAGTTCAGGACGCCCTTGCCCACCGTCACCCGGCTCTGCGCGATCTTCTCGCGCAGCCCCTGCACCTCGGTCCGGGCCCGCCAGCCCGCCGCCCCGTCGCCGCGCGCCTGGGCGGTGAGCATGTCCACGGCCCGTACCCCGGCGTCGCCGTAGCGCGCCAGCTGGTCGAGCCAGGGGCCCAGTTCGCCGCCCAGGGTCGCGGCGAGCCGGTCGGGGGCGTCCCGCATCGTCGCGAAAGCCGAGCGCAGCCGGTCCGCCGCCCGGTCCAGACGCTTACCGTCGCCCCCGGACAGCGCCGTCCAGAACTCCTCGATCAGCGGGCGTAGATACGCGGACTCCTCGCCGCCGAGGACCGAGGACGCGTCGTTCCCGGCGAGGGCGCGCAGGGCCGCGCGGGTGCGTGCGTCGGGCCCGGCCAGGTCGTCGACGGCCGCCCGCCAGGACTCCTGGGGGCGGTATCCGCGCGGGTTCCAGGCGAAGTCGGCCGCGGTGAACAGCGCGATACGGGAGGCGGTCGGCTGCTCCATGGCGTTGGCGAGCAGCCCGGCCGACTGGGTGGCGACGGCCGGGTCGCGCCCGGTGTAGGGGCCGAGGAAGACGCGGTCCTGGGCGTAGTCGTTGACCGGGTAGTTGTCCATGGTGACCAGCGCGTGGCCGAACGCGGCGCGGGCGCCGGCCAGTTCGCTCCCGGTGATGGTCTTGGGCACCACGCCGACGCCGGTCCAGGCGACCTGCACGCCGTGGTCGAGCCGGCCGGCCAGCTCGCGCCGGAAGTCGGTGTCGCCGTCCTGGTAGTACTCGGTCGGCATCAGGGAGAGCGGGGCGGCGTCCGGATGGCGCGCGGCCAGGTGGCTCGCGACCGCGTTGGCGATCTCGGCCTGGGCCTTCGCCGCGGCTTCGGGGCCCGAGCCGAAGGTCTCGGCGTCGCTGTCGCAGTGCCATTCGCTGTAGCTGACGTCCTGGAACTGGAGTTGGAAGGCGCGCACGCCGAGCGCCCACATGGCGTCCACCTTGCGGTTGAGCGCCCTGAGGTCGTCGGCGGAGGAGAAGCACAGCTCCTGGCCGGGGGAGACCGCCCAGCCCAGGGTGACGTGGTTGCGGCGGGCGCGGTCGGCCAGCTCCCGGAACTGCTCGCGCCGCTCGGCGGGGTACGGGTCGCGCCAGCGGGCCTGGCGGTAGGGGTCGTCGCCGGGCGCGTAGAGATAGCGGTTCTGCTTCGTACGGCCCATGAAGTCGAGCTGGGCGAGCCGGTCCCGGTGGGACCAGGGCTCGCCGTAGAAGCCCTCGGTGGTGCCGCGCACGGTGGCCGCGGGCCAGTCGCGCACGGTCACCCCGGGGAAGGTACCCCCGCCGTTCGCGGGCCGGACCAGGAGCTGGCGCAGCGTCTGGATCGCGTGGAAGAGCCCGTCCGGGCCATTGCCGGACAGCGCGACCGTCGGCACCCCGGCCGCCCGGCCGGTCGCCAGGCGGTAGCCGCCGGAGGGCAGGTCGCCGTCTTCGGGTGCGCCCAGGGCGCGCAGCGCGCTCTGCGCGCCCCGCCCGCCGACGCGCACCACCAGCCCGTCCGCCAGGGGCATGGCCTTGGGGGTGGGCTCGGTGGCCTCGTTGACGATGCGCGCCCCGGCGTCGTGCAGCAGGGCGCGCAGCGCGTCCAGCGCGTACGGGTCGGAGTCGGCGTCGGCTATGAGCGTGACCTCCCGGCCCACGCTCACCCCGGATCCCTGGGCGCGCAGCGACTGCGGACGTGGCCATACGGGCGGCACGCCGCCGTCGCTCTCCCGGTCCGCCGTCGAGGTGCCGGGGGCACCGGGATCCCTGGGTGCGGCGGCCGCGCCCGGCGCGCCTCCCAGCAGTCCGCCGATGACGGCGGCGGCCATGGCCGTGGCACCGGCCGCCCTCGACCTTCGCCCTCGGGTTCCGCGCAACTGCACGGGCTTCTCCTCGATACGGACTGGTGGTTCGCCTAGGTCTGGCCCTGGTACGCGCCGAGCCCACCACCGTGCGCGTGAGGGTGTCAACGGCGGTGACCGAAATGCCGGTAATGCCATGGTGTGTGGTGTGACGAGATGCGCATCAGGGCGGGCCGGGGCTGTGTCGAAGAGGGGCTGCGCCGCGTGGCCGCCGGACGCCCGGGCGGGCGGGAGCGCGGATGGCGGCTCCGCAAGTCTGACGCCGGAACCCGGGGTTGGTCAGTAAGCTATGTGTCTCGGATCCCTTACTGCCGTCAAATCGCCTGGACCAGCGGAATGTGACCTGAAGCACGTCAGGGGGCCGATTGCGTCTGCGGCCGCCTTTCATGGGTAGGCCTGCACCTGTCCCACTGCCGACATCCCACGGAGGCCCGTGTGGCCACGTCAGCTCAGCTTCTGTTCTCCGCTCTCGCCAAACCCGTGACCGAAGCGGGGGAGCCCGACCCGTTCGCCGGGGTCTCCTACCCCGACTGCGGCCTGTGCGGCCTCGAGGGATCCGGTCTGCACACGGAGGCGCCGCTCACCAGTGAGCCCGCGCCCGCCGACATCGCCCCCCTGACCAGTGAGCCCCCGCTCGCCGCCGAGCCGCCGCTGACGAGCGAGTCGACCGGTGCCGCGTTCGGCACCGGGGCGGGCGCGGAGCCCATGGAGTTCTGAATGGAGTCCTGATGGGCAGAGCGCTCCTCGCCGAGCTGCACGGCGTCGCCACCTCGTACGAGCCCGCCCCCGGCCGCACCGTGCGGGTGTCCGACGACACCGTCGTCGCCGTGCTCGCCGCGCTCGGCGTGGACGCCTCGACCCCCGACTCCGTACAGGCCGCGCTGGAGCGGCACGAGCGCGAGGAGCGCGCCCGGCTGCTGCCGCCGTGCGTCGTGGTGCGCCCCGGCAGGCCGCCGCGGCTGCGGCTGCCCGAGGGCACCGTGCTGCGGGTGGACCCCGAGGACGGCGGGGACGGCGCGCACGGCGCGGTGCGCGACTGGCGGCCCGGGGCCGACGGCCCCGCGGCCGCCGCGCCGCCCCTGGGCAGCCACACCGTGCACGCCCAGGCCCCCGACGGCCGCTCGGCAGCCGCCACCCTGATCGTCGCCCCCGACCGGATGCCGCAGCCCCCGGCGCGCAGCCACGGCTTCCTCGTCCAGCTGTACTCGCTGCTGTCCGCGCGCTCCTGGGGGATGGGCGACCTCGGCGACCTGGCCGACCTCGCCGCCTGGTCGGGCCGGGCGCTGGGCGCCGGGTTCGTCCAGCTCAACCCGCTGCACGCGGCCGTGCCCGGCACGTCCACCGAGCCCACCGACCCCTCGCCCTACCGCCCCTCCTCGCGCCGCTTCCCCGACCCGGTCCATCTGCGGGTCGAGGACGTGCCCGAGTACGCGCAGCTGCGCGGTGCCCCGCGCGAGCGCGTCGACCAGCTGCTGGACCGGGCCGCCGCGCTGCGCACCGCCGTGCTCCATGAGGGCGCGCTGATCGACCGGGACGCGGTGTGGGCGCTCAAGCGGGAGGCCCTGGAGCTGGTGCGGGCCGTGCCGCTGAGCCCCGGCCGCCGGGCCGCCTACTGCGACTTCCTGGCCGAGCGCGGCCAGGCCCTGGAAGACCACGCCATTTGGAGCGCGCTCGCCGAGATCCACGGCCCCGCGTGGCGCTCCTGGCCGCACGGCCTGGCCGACCCCGGCTCCGCCGCGGTCGCCCGCGCCCGCGGCGAGCACCTGGACCGGGCCGACTTCCACTGCTGGCTGGCCTGGCTGACGGACGGGCAGCTGGCCGCCGCCCAGCGCGCCGCGCTCGACGCCGGGATGGCCATCGGCCTGGTGCACGACCTGGCGGTCGGGGTGCACCCGTCGGGCGCCGACGCGTGGGCGCTGCGGGACGTCTTCGCGTCCGGGATGTCGATCGGCGCGCCGCCGGACGCGTTCAACTCCCACGGCCAGGACTGGGGGCTGCCGCCGTGGCGGCCGGACGCCCTGGCCGCCACGGGCTACGCCGCCTACCGCGATCTGCTGCGCGGGCTGCTGCGGCACGCGGGCGCGCTGCGCATCGACCATGTGATGGGCCTGTTCCGGCTGTGGTGGGTGCCGGAGGGGCGGGAGCCGACCGAGGGCTGTTACGTCCGCTACGACGCGGAGGCCATGCTCGGCGTGCTCGCCCTGGAGGCGCATCGCGCCGGGGCGGTGATCATCGGCGAGGACCTCGGCACGGTCGAGCCGGGGGTGCGGGAGACGCTGGCCGGGCGCGGGGTGCTGGGCACGTCGGTGCTGTGGTTCGAGCGGAACTACCCCAGTGGGGACGGCGGGGACGGCGAGGACGGCGAGCAGGGCCGGGGCGAGGCGAGCGGGGAGAGCCGGGACAGCGGGGAGACCGGGGAGACGGGGGAGACCGGGGGTGTCGCACCCGTCCGCGCCCGCCCGCTGACACCCGAGGAGTGGCGCGCCGACTGCCTGGCCACCGTCACCACCCACGACCTGCCGAGCACCGCCGCCCGGCTCACCGGCGGCCATGTCGAGCTGCGCCACCGGCTCGGCCTGCTCACCGGCCCGCTCGAGCGCGAGCGGGCCGAGGACGCGGTGGAGGTCGCGGAGTGGCTGACGCTGCTCGGGCGGCTGGGGCTGCTGCCGGAGGGGCCGGGCGACGAGGAGGCGGCCGTCAAGGCGGTCCACCGCTTTCTGCTGCGCACTCCGGCGAAGCTGGTCGGCATATGGCTGCCGGACACGGTGGGGGACCGGCGCCCGCAGAACCTCCCCGGTACGTGGAACGAGTACCCGAACTGGCGGCTGCCCATCGCGGACGCGGCCGGCCGCCCCGTATCCCTGGAGGACCTGGTGGCCTCGCCGCGGCTGCACGCCCTGATGGGCGAGGTCACGCGGGAGGCGGGGCGTGCGGGTGTGGGCAGGCCCACCCCGGGCACGCGGGGCGCTAGGCCGTCCGATACCGTGAGTGCGTGAGCAACAAGGTCAAAAAGAACGCCGTTCGCGCCGGTGCCGTCATCGCCGCGACGACGGCCATGCTGATGGTGTCGTCCCCCGCGTTCGCGTTCCGCGACGACGGTGACGACCCGGGTCCGGGCCTGAGCGTCGCCGAGACGCTCGGCCTCTACGTCGTCACTCCCATTGTGCTGTTCGTCGTGATCGCCGGTCTGGTGATGCTCGGCGACAAGACCCGCAAGCGCAGTGACTGACACAAACTGACACCTAGGACGCTGTGACGAGGGCGCCCCCGGCCGACCGCCGGTGGGCGCCCTCGTCGCGTTCCCGCGGTGACTCTGCCGAGCGACCCTCTCAAACGTCTTTCCCAAACATCTTTCCCGGCGCGTATCAAGCCGTTTATTTTCGCTTTAACCTACGGTGTCGTAACCTACGGAGCCGTAGGTAACGCATCGCACGACGACGTCCCCAGGAGCCCACTGTGACCCTCGCCCCCACTCGCCGTCACGGTCAGGCCGTATGGAGCGACAGCCGCCTGCTGTACGCACTCGAAGAGGTCGTCGAGGTGGAGCTCAACCGGCATCTGAAGGCCGCCAAGGAGTGGATGCCCCACGAGTACGTGCCGTGGAGCGACGGCCGCAACTTCGACGGTGTGATGGGCGGCGAGGCCTGGGCGCCCGAGCAGTCCAAGGTCAGCGACGTGGGCCGGATCGCGCTCGTGGTCAACCTGCTCACCGAGGACAACCTCCCCAGCTACCACCACGAGATCGCCACGCTCTTCGGCCGCGACGGCGCGTGGGGCACCTGGGTGCACCGGTGGACGGCGGAGGAGGGCCGGCACGGCATCGTCATGCGGGACTACCTGCTCACCAGCCGCGCGGTCGACCCGGTCGAGCTGGAGCGGTTCCGGATGGCGCACATGTCCGAGGGGTTCGAGTCGGACAACAACCACAGCATGCTGCACTCCATCGCGTACGTGGCCTTCCAGGAGCTCGCCACGCGTATATCGCACCGCAACACCGGTCACCACTCCGGAGACCCGGTCTGCGACCGGATGCTCGCCCGCATCGCCACCGACGAGAACCTGCACATGGTCTTCTACCGGAATCTGCTGGCGAAGGCGTTCGAGCTGGCGCCCGACCAGACCATGTGCGCCGTCCGCGATGTGGTGGTCGGCTTCCGTATGCCGGGACACGGCATGCCCGGGTTCGAGCGGGCGGCCGCGCAGATGGCCATCGGCGGCATCTACAACCTGCGCATCCACCACGACGATGTGCTCCAGCCCGTGCTGCGCTTCCTGAAGGTGCTGGAGATCTCCGGGCTCACGGGCGACGGGCTCAAGGCGCAGGAGGAGCTCGGGCTGTACATGGGCGGCCTGGACACGCAGGCCACGAAGTTCGACGAGCGGCGCGAGGCGATGCTGGCCCGCCGCGCGGCCCGCGCCGCCGAGCGCGTCTAGCGCGCCTGCGGCGGGCCGTTTCCCCCATCCACGCGCGAACGGGCTGGATTCGCTCCGCGAGGCGAATCCAGCCCGTCAGGGGGAGGGCGTCAGCCCGCCGCGGCCGCGGCGTCCGCCGCCTGCGCCCTGAGCGCGCGCTCGACGCCCGCGCGGCACTCCGTGACCAGGCGGCGCAGCGCCGCGCTGGGCTCGGCCGAGGCCAGCCAGGCGTCGGTCGCGTCCAGCGTCGCCTGCGAGATCTGCACCGTCGGGTAGAGGCCGACCGCGATCTGCTGCGCCATCTCGTGGCTGCGGCTGTCCCAGGCGCCCTTCACCGCGGCGAAGTACTTCTCGGCGTACGGCGCCAGCAGCTCACGCTGGTCGGTCTGGACGAAGCCGCGGATCACCGCCTCCTGCACCGCGTTCGGCAGCTTGTCGCCCTCCACGGCCGACGCCCACGCCTCGGCCTTCGCCTCCGGCGCCGGCCGCGAGGCGCGCGCGGTGGCCGCGTGCCGCTCGCCCGCCGAGGTGCGGTCCCGGCCCAGCTCCTCGGTGATCGCCTCCTCGTCGGCCCGGCCGGTCGCGGCGAGCCGCTCCAGCAGCGCCCAGCGCAGCTCGGTGTCGATGGTCAGGCCCTCGATGGCCTCGCTGCCCGCCAGCAGCCCCGACAGCAGGCCGAGCTGCTCGTCGGTGCGGGCGGTGTCGGCGAAGGCCCGGGCCCAGGCCAGCTGGTGGTCGCTGCCGGGGCCGGCGGCCCGCAGATGGGTCAGCGTGGCCTCGGTCCACTTCGCCAGGCCCGTCTCGCGCCACTCGGGGGCGGCGTACAGGTCCAGGGCCAGCTTGGCCTGGCGCTGCAGCGACTGCACGACGCCGATGTCCGACTCCTTGGCGATGCCGGACAGCACCAGGGAGAGGTAGTCGCGGGTGGCCAGCTCGCCGTCGCGGGTCATGTCCCAGGCCGAGGCCCAGCACAGAGCGCGCGGCAGGGAGGCCTCGAAGTCGCCCAGGTGCTCGGTGACCACGGCCAGCGACTCGGGGTCCAGCCGGACCTTCGCGTACGAGAGGTCGTCGTCGTTGAGGAGGATCACGGCGGGGCGCTTGCGGCCGGCCAGGGCCGGCACGGGGGTCAGCTCGCCGTCCACGTCGACCTCGATCCGGTCGCCGCGCAGCAGCTTGCCGGTGGCGCTGAGCTCGTACAGGCCGATCGCGACGCGGTGCGGGCGCAGCACACCACGCGGCGGAGCCGCATCATCGGACAGAGTGCCCTTGGCACCGGGCGGCAGCGCCGGGGCCTCCTGGCGCACCGCGAAGGAGGTGATGGTGCCGGAGGCGTCGGTCTCGATCTCCGGGCGCAGGATGTTGATCCCCGCCGTCTCCAGCCACGCCTTCGACCAGGTCTTCAGGTCCCGGCCGCTGGTCTCCTCGAGCGCGCCCAGCAGGTCGGACAGCCGGGTGTTCCGGTACGCGTGGCGCTTGAAGTACGCCTGCACGCCCTTGAAGAACTCGTCCTGGCCCACATAGGCGACCAGCTGCTTGAGGACCGAGGCGCCCTTCGCGTACGTGATGCCGTCGAAGTTGACCAGGACGTCGTCCAGGTCGCGGATCTCGGCCATGATCGGGTGGGTGGACGGCAGCTGGTCCTGCCGGTAGGCCCAGGTCTTCATCGAGTTGGCGAAGGTGGTCCAGGCCTGCGGCCAGCGGCTGCCCGGCGCGTACGCCTGGCAGGCGATGGAGGTGTAGGTGGCGAACGACTCGTTCAGCCACAGGTCGTTCCACCACTCCATGGTCACCAGGTCGCCGAACCACATGTGGGCCAGCTCGTGGAGGATGGTCTCGGCGCGCGTCTCATAGGCCGCGTCCGTGACCTTGGAGCGGAAGACGTACTGGTCGCGGATGGTGACCGCGCCCGCGTTCTCCATCGCGCCCGCGTTGAACTCCGGCACGAACAGCTGGTCGTACTTGGCGAAGGGGTACGCGTAGTCGAACTTCTCCTGGAACCAGTCGAAGCCCTGCCGCGTCACCTCGAAGATCGCGTCCGAGTCCAGGAACTCGGCGAGCGAGGGGCGGCAGTAGATGCCCAGCGGCACCGACCGCCCCTGGCCCTCCCAGCTGCTGTGCACGCTGTGGTACGGCCCCACGATCAGCGCGGTGATGTACGTCGAGATGCGCGGGGTCGGCTCGAAACGCCAGATGTTGTCCTTGGGCTCGGGCGTCGGCGAGTTGGAGATCACCGTCCAGCCCTCGGGCGCGGTCACGGTGAACTGGAAGGTCGCCTTCAGATCCGGCTGCTCGAAGTTCGCGAACACCCGGCGCGCGTCCGGCACCTCGAACTGTGTGTAGAGGTACGCCTGCTGGTCCACCGGGTCCACAAAGCGGTGCAGGCCCTCGCCGGTGTTGGTGTACGCGCAGTCCGCGACGACCCGCAGCTCGTTGCGCCCCTCCTGGAGACCGGTCAGCGCGATCCGGGAGTCCGCGAAGGCCTTGGCCGGGTCCAGCTCGTACCCGTTGAGCACCACCTGGTGCACGGTGGGGGCGACCAGGTCCGCGAAGGAGTCCGCGCCCGCCTCGGCCACGTCGAAGCGCACGGTGGTGACCGACCGGAAGGTGCCGCCCTCCTGCGCGCCGGAGAGATCGAGCTCGATCTCGTACGAGTCGACCGTGAGCAGCCGGGCCCGCCGCTGCGCCTCTTCGCGGGTCAGGTTCGTTCCAGGCACCTGGGCATCTCCTTCGAATACGACGTTTCGGCCATCCTTCCACGCAAAGCCGGTCCGCCGCCCGCGGTAATCGCCCGGCGCCGCGGGGCGCTCGTCAGGTGCCCGGAACGGGGGGCTCAGCTGAGCTCGGCCGCCACCAGCTCGGCGATCTGGACCGCGTTGAGCGCCGCCCCCTTGCGGAGGTTGTCGTTGGAGACGAAGAGCGCGAGGCCGTTGTCGACCGTCTCGTCCACCCGGATGCGGCCCACGTAGCTGGGGTCCTGGCCGGCCGCCTGGAGCGGGGTCGGGATCTCCGAGACCTCGACGCCCGGGGCGTCGGCGAGCAGCTCGTACGCGCGGGCCACGCTCAGCGGGTTCGCGAAGCGGGCGTTGAGCTGGAGCGAGTGGCCGGTGAAGACGGGGACGCGGACACAGGTGCCGGAGACCTTCAGCTCCGGGATCCCGAGGATCTTGCGGGACTCGTTGCGGAGCTTCTGCTCCTCGTCCGTCTCGAAGCGGCCGTCGTCGACGAGGTTGCCCGCGAACGGCAGCACATTGAAGGCGATGGGGCGCTTGTAGACGGCGGGCTCGGGGAACTGCGCGGCCGCGCCGTCGTGGGTCAGCGCGGTCGCGTCGTCGATGACCTTGCGGACCTGGCCGGCCAGCTCCTCCACCCCGGACAGGCCCGAGCCGGACACGGCCTGGTAGGTGGTGGCGACGAGAGCGGTGAGACCCGCCTCCTCGTGCAGCGGGCGCAGCACCGGCATGGCGGCCATGGTGGTGCAGTTCGGGTTGGCGATGATGCCCTTGGGGCGCTGCGCGACGGCATCCGGGTTGACCTCGGAGACCACCAGCGGGACCTCGGGGTCCATCCGCCAGGCGGAGGAGTTGTCGATCACCACGGCGCCGGCCGCGGCGACCTTGGCCGCCAGCGCGCGGGAGGTCGCCCCGCCCGCGGAGAACAGCGCGATGTCCAGCCGCGAGTAGTCGGCGGTGGCCGCGTCCTCGACGGAGATCTCGGTGTCCCGCCAGGGGAGCGTGCGCCCGGCGGAGCGGGCCGAGGCGAACAGGCGCAGCTCCTCGACGGGGAAGTCCCGCTCGGCGAGGATCTTGCGCATGACCCCGCCGACCTGGCCGGTGGCTCCGACGATTCCGATCCTCACGACGCGCTCCTTGTGCTCTGTGCCTGGTGCTGGGTGCCTGGCGTGCCGTCCCATCATGCGGGTGGCCCCGGCGACCTTGTCCAATCTATTGTCCGGTGCCTGGGACGGTGCGTTGTCCGGTGCCCGGGACGGGCCCGCGCCGGCCGTGCGCCGGGCGTACGCCGCGGGCGCCCCGCGGCCTTGAGCCCCCTCGGCGTTCCCAGCTCCGGTGAACTCCGGGTGAGCGGCGGAATTCCGGCGGCGTAGTGCGGGATGACCGTTTGCTATCGCCAAGATCCACGTGCGCATTTCGGCGGCGGGCGTTGCCGCATCGTTAACTCGCAGGCCATCCCAGCTGCCAACGATCCGAAGTGACAGGGCAGCCCGCTGCCCGACCGCAGCCGCGCATCCACTCGGGGAGATCCCGCATGTCCCGCATACGGTCCGCCGCCCACGCCGCCCTCGACCGCCGCACCCTTCTCGTCGCCGCTGCCTCCGCCGGTGCCGCGACCGGCCTCGGGTTCGCCTTCGGGCCCGGCGGCGGTTCGGCGACCGCCTCCCAGCCCGCCCGGGTGAGCGCCGCCGGCCGCAGGGTCGTCACCGCCCCCTCGCTCCCCTCGGAGGCCGGCACCACGCTGGAGACCTTCTCCGCCCCGCGCGGCACCGGCGCCTACCGCCGGCTCGGCGACGGCCCGGCCTGGGCCCGCACCGTGCGCACCGAGCTCGCCGGGGCCAAGAGCGGCCGGGAGGCCCGGCGCACCACGGTCGCCTCCTTCGTACAACTCACCGACCTGCACCTCACCGATGTGCAGCACCCGCTGCGCTACGAGTTTCTGCGCGCCGGTCGCCCCGGGGCCTGGCGGCCCCACGAGGCGCTGACCGTCGTCGGCGCCGCGTCCCTGATCGAGCGGGTCAACGGCCTGCGCGGCGGACCGGCCACCGGCTCCCCACTGTCCTTCGTCATGACCACCGGCGACAACACCGACAACAACGCGCGGATCGAGCTGGACTGGTTCCTGGGCGTGATGAACGGCGGCCGGATCACCCCCAACACGGGCGACCCGCGCCGCTACGAGGGCGTGCAGAACAGCGGGATCAAGGCGTTCTGGCACCCGGACAGCGCGCTGCGCGACGCCGACAAGCAGGCCGGTTTCCCGCGTATCGAGGGCTTCCTGGCGGCCGCGCTGCGCACCGTCAACAGCCCCGGGCTGCGGCTGCCCTGGTACTCGACCATCGGCAACCACGACGACCTGGCCGGCGGCGTCTACTCCTTCGGCGGGAACTACTTCGCCGACCTCGCCACCGGCAGCCGCAAGCTCCAGATCATTCCGGCCGCCGAGGCCGCGGACCGCTTCAAGGACGAGCGCAAGGGCGGCGACCCCACGGGCACGGTCATGAAGGATCTGCTGCGCGCCCACAAGAAGGACATGCGCACCGTCACCCCCGACGAGCGCCGCGCGCCGATCAGCCGCCACGACTACCTGGCCGCGCACCTCAGCCCCGCCCACACCGGCCCCGGCCCAGTCGGCCACGGCTACACCAAGGCCAACCTCGACGAGGGCACCTGCTACTACTCGTTCCGGATATCCGACGGCGTCCTCGGCATCAGCCTGGACACCACCGACCCGGGCGGCCACTACACCGGCTCGCTGGGCACCGCCCAGCTGCGCTGGCTGGAGCGGACGCTGAAGGCCCACAAGGACGACCGGATCCTGGTCTTCAGCCACCACTACAGCCGCAGCATGGACAATCTGAACCGCGACCCGGCCCGCCCGGGCGAGGCCCGGCACGGCGGCGACGAGGTCGTGGCCCTCTTCAAGCGCCACCCCCAGGTGCTGGCGTGGATCAACGGCCACAGCCACAAGAACGAGATCACCCCGCGCTCCACCTTCTGGGAGATCACCACCGCCTCGCACGTGGACTTCCCCCAGCTGGCCCGGGTGATCGAGGTCGTGGACAACCACGACGGCACGCTGTCGCTGTTCACCACGCTGATCGAGTCGGCCGCGCCGCGCCGCACGGACTACTCCGACCTGTCCCAGACCGGCCTCGCCGCGCTCTACCGCGAGCTGTCGTACAACGCCCCGGGGCGCAGCCAGGCCCTGGCGGGCGACGCGGACGACCGCAACACCGAGCTGCTGCTGCGCAAGGCGTGAGCCCTGGCCGGTGCGGACCGGCCCCTCACCGGGGCCGGATCACGACGTAGGGCGCGGGCTCGCGGTCGACCGCCGCGATCAGCGCGGTGCGGACCACCGCGGCCTGCGCCTCCAGGCACTCGCGGAGCTTCCTGGGGGTGACGCGTACGACTGTGATGCCCATCCGCTCCATGTGCTCGCCCGCCGGCGCCAAGCCGCCCAGCGGGTCGTACCCGCTCTGGCGTGAGACGCGCGCGTCGATCTCCAGGGCCACGGCCTGGGCCGGCCAGTAGGCGTCCACCCCGGCCAGCAGGGTGCCGCCGGGCAGCCGCAGCTCCACGTTCCACAGCGGCTCGGGCAGGGCGTATCCGCGCACCATGTCGTACAGCAGCCCCTCGGCCATGGCCCGCCCCTCCGCCAGCAGCGCGTCGACGGCGTCGACGACATGCGGCCGGGCCAGCAGCCGGGCCCGGCTCAGCTCCGCCACGAGGGCCGACGCCTCACAGTGGCCGTGGCGCACGGCCTCGACGAGCAGCCGGCGCACCGTCGCGGCGTCGGGCAGCTGGGCCACCGCGTCAGCGAGGGCGCGGGCGGCGGGGGCGGCCGGCAGGCCGGTGATCTCCCAGGGGCGGGGCAGGGCGGCGGCGCGGACGAAGCGCACATAGCCGGTCGGGCGGAGCCGCCGGGTGCGCGGTACGAGCACATCGACGCGGTCCAGGGCGCGCAGCGAGGGGGCGGCGGAGAAGCGGTGCAGGGCCAGCGCCGCCAGGCCGGTGATCATCGCCGCGCCGTACGGCCCGCCGCCGGCCCCGGGCACCGGGGCGCCGGCCGGGCCGCCCGCGCTGCCCGAGCGGTGCATGCCGCCGGTGCCGCCGGTGCCGCCCGAGCCGTCCGGACCGCCCGCGCGCTCGCGGCTCGCGGCGTACAGGAGCGCCGCGCGCAGCCGCTCCTCGCCGGTCGCGGGGCCGGGGTGGAGCAGATGGACGCCCGGCAGGATCCGCTGCCAGGGGCCGCCGGGGCGGCAGCGCTCGGCGGCCTCCGCCGCCGTCACGCCGTGCTCACGAAGCTGACGGCTCGTCAATACGCTGCGCCCGCCGTCCGGGAGGTGGTGCAGCGGGCGGGGCGAGAGCGGGGTGTCGGAGTTCATGACCCCGCCATTCCCGGGCCCGCCCGGCCCGCTAACCGCTGTTACACGCTCGTCGACAAATGCGGACAACGCCGCCCTAAAGTACGGCAGTTCGATTGCCGAAAACGCCTCATCTGCCGAAAACGCCCGTCAGACGGCCGAGCGAGCGTCGCACTCCTGTCCGCGCAGCGCCCGCGCGAGATCGTCCCGCGACTCCAGGACCAGCCGGCGCAGCGCGGGCGCCGCGCCCGGGTGGCCTGTCAGCCAGGCGTCGGCCGCCTCCAGGGTCGAGGCGTCGCCCTGCGCGGGGAACAGCCCGCGGACGATCGCCATCGCGATCTCGATCGATCGCTCCCGCCACACCCGCTCGATCGCCGCGAAGTACCGGTCCGCGTACGGCGCGAGCAGCTCCGCCTGCGACGGCTGGGCGAACCCCGCGATGGTGGCCTCCACCACGGCGTTGGACAGCGCGTCGGACTCCACGACCGACGCCCATGCCTCGGCCTTGACCCCGGCCGACGGCCGGGCGGCCAGACAGCGCACCTGGTGGCGCCTTCCGGAGGCGGTGTCGTCGCGGGCGAGCTCCGCCGCGATCAGCGACTCGTCGGCCGCGCCCTGGGCGGCCAGCGAGGCCAGGAACGTCCAGCGCAGCTCCTGGTCGACGTCCAGCCCGTCGATCCGGGCCGTGCCGTCCAGCAGCCCGCGCAGCAGCCGCTGGTCCAGGTCCGTGGCCGCGGTCTGGGCGGAGAACCGCGCCCAGGCCAGCTGGTGGCCGCTGCCCGGCGCGGCCAGCCGCAGCTCGCGCAACGCGCCCTCGGCGGCCCGCAGGCCGCCCTCCTCGCGCCACGCGGGCGCCGCGTAGTGCTGGAGCGCGGACTGGGCCCACGCCTGGACCATCTGGAGCACGCCGATGTCGGTCTCCGCCCCGGCGAAGCGCTCCACCAGGTCCAGGAAGTCGCGGGCGGGCATCAGCGCGTCCCGCGTCAGGTTCCACAGGGCGGACCAGCACAGCGCCCGCGCGAGGGGGTCGGTCAGCTCGCCCAGATGGGCGCGCAGGGTGTCCAGCGAGACCTCGTCGAAGCGGACCTTGCAGTACGTGAGGTCGTCGTCGTTGACCAGGATCAGATCGGGCCGCTCGGCCCCGGTCAGCTCGGTCACGACCGTACGGGGGCCGTCCACGTCGACCTCGGCCCGGGCGTAGCGCACCAGCGCGCTGGTCTCGCCCGCCGCGGCGCCGTCCCGGCGGTAGAGGCCGACCGCGACCCGGTGCGGGCGCAGCGTCGGGTGCTCGGCGGAGGCGGCCTCCTGGAGGATCGACAGCTCGGTGATGTGGCCACCCGCGTCATAGGTGGCCTGCGGGGTGAGCACATTGACCCCGGCCGTCTCCAGCCAGGCCCGCGACCAGGCGGCCATGTCCCGCCCGGAGGTCTCGGTCAGCACCGACAGCAGATCGACCAGGCGTGTATTGCCGTACGCATGGCGCTTGAAGTAGCGGCGCGCGCCCTCCAGGAAGGCGTCCCGCCCGGCGTAGGCGACCAGCTGCTTCAGGACGGAGGCGCCCTTGGCGTAGGTGATTCCGTCGAAGTTGAGCTTGGCGTCCTCCAGGTCGTGGATGTCGGCCGTGACCGGGTGGGTGGAGGGCAGCTGGTCGGCGCGGTAGGCCCAGGCCTTGCGGCGGTTGGCGAAGGTGATCCAGCCGTCGGTGAAGCGGGTCGACTCGACGAGGGAGAAGGCGCCCATGAAGTCGGCGAAGGACTCCTTGAGCCACAGGTCGTCCCACCACTCCATGGTGACCAGGTCGCCGAACCACATATGGGCCATCTCGTGGAGGATCACATTGGCCCGGTGCTCGTACGAGGCCTGGGTGACCTTGCCGCGGAAGACGAACTCCTCGCGGAAGGTCACACAGCCCGGGTTCTCCATCGCGCCGATGTTGTACTCGGGCACGAACGCCTGGTCGTACTTCCCGAAGGGGTACGGATAGTCGAAGTGGTCGTGGAAGAAGTCCAGGCCCTGCTTGGTGACGGTGAAGATGTCGTCCGCGTCGAAGTGCTTGGCGAGCGAGGCGCGGCACAGCGCCCCCAGCGGGATCTCCAGGGCGGAGCCGTCCGGCAGGGCGCGGCTGTAGTGGTCCCGCACGTAGTGGTACGGGCCGGCGACGACCGCCGTGATGTAGGTGGAGATCGGCTCGGTCGGCGCGAAGCGGGTGGTGGCGAACCCCTCGCCGGCGTCCTGCGGCCCGGCCTCGGCCACCGCTCCGTTGCCGAGCACCGTCCAGTCCCGCGGGGCGGTCACCGAGAAGGTGAAGCGGGCCTTGAGGTCGGGCTGCTCGAAGTTCGCGAAGACGCGGCGGGCGTCGGCCGGCTCGTACTGCGTGTACAGATAGACCTGGCCGTCCTCGGGGTCCACAAAGCGGTGCAGCCCCTCGCCCGTCCTGCTGTACGCGCACTGCGCGTCCACCACCAGCTCGTTCTCCGCGGCGAGGGAGTCGAGGACGATCCGCGCGCCGTCGAAGACGGCCGAAGGCGCGAGCTCCCGCCCGTTCAGCCGCACCGCGGTGACCCGCGGCGCGAGCAGATCGACGAAGGACGCGGCCCCCGGCTCGGCGCAGCGGAAGCGGATCGTGGTGGTCGAGCGGAAGGTGCGCGGCCCGTCGCCGGTGTACTCCCCGACCGCGGACCGCAGGTCGAGGGCCACGTCGTACGAGTCGACGGCCAGCAGCCGCGCTCGCTCCCGGGCTTCGTCACGGGTCAGGTTCTCGCCGGGCAAGACGCGGCTCCTTTGTCATCGTCTCGAGGATCGGAACACCCGAATCCGGGCAGTTCCGAATCATGTCATGCGGCACTGACACCGGGAATCGGGGAATGGCCGCCGCAGCCGGACGTGTTCCCTGGAACAGCTATAGCTGTTTTTCGCATGCGTTCGTCCGAGGAGAAAACGTGACCGACACCGCCAAGACTCCTGCCGATTTCTGGTTCGACCCGCTGTGTCCCTGGGCCTGGATGACCTCCCGCTGGATGCTGGAGGTGGAGAAGGTCCGCCCGGTCGAGGTGCGCTGGCATGTGATGAGCCTGGCCGTGCTCAACGAGCCCAAGCTCGACGAACTGCCGGAGCAGTACCAGGAGATGATGCGCGGTCCGGCGTGGGGCCCGGTGCGGGTGTGCATCGCCGCCGCGGACAAGCACGGCGACGAGGTGCTCGGCCCGCTCTACACCGCGCTGGGCACCCGCTTCCACAACCAGGGCCTGGAGCGGAACCGCGAGACGATCGTGGCCGCCCTGGAAGAGGTGGGCCTGCCCGCCGAGCTCGCGGACGCCGCCGACACCGACGCCTACGACGACCTGCTGCGCGCCTCCCACAAGGTCGGCATCGACCTGGTCGGCCAGGACGTGGGCACCCCGGTCATCGCGGTCCCCGGCTCGGACGGCGAGCAGATCGCGTTCTTCGGCCCGGTCGTCACCCCCGCGCCCAAGGGCGACGAGGCCGCCAAGCTGTGGGACGGCACCCTGATGGTCGCCTCGATACCCGGCTTCTACGAGATCAAGCGCACCCGCACCGTGGGCCCGATCTTCGACTGAGGAAGCCTCGCAGGACGTACGGCAGGGGCCCCGCGCGGCAGCGTCGCGCGGGGCCCCGTCACTCCGGCCGGGGGCGGTCAGCCGCGCACCGCCACCACCCGCTGCTTGATGTATCCGACCACCGCGAGCGCCACCGTCAGCCCGGCCGAGAAGTACAGCTGGGTGCGGGTGCCGGACTCGCGCGTCATCAGCACCAGCACGGCGACGATCCCGGCCAGCGCCACCCACGTCAGATACGGGAACAGCCACATCTTCACCGCGAGCTTCCCGGGCGCCTCGCGCTCCAACCGCTTGCGCAGCGCCAGCTGTGAGAAAGCGATGAAGCCCCACACGATCAGCACGGCCGCGCCGACCATGTTGAGCAGCCACTTGAAGATGGTGTCCGGCCACTGGTAGCTCAGCTCCACCGCGACGAAGCCGAAGGTGCAGGAGAGGCCCACGGCCGCCCGGGGCACCCCGCCGCTGACCTTGCCGAGGAACGCCGGCCCCTCGCCGCGCGCGGCGAGCGAGTACGCCATGCGGGAGGCGCCGTAGATGTTCGCGTTCATCGCGGAGAGCAGGGCCACCAGCACGATCACGTTCATGAGCTGGCCGGCCGCCGGGATGTCGAGGTGCTTGAGCACGGCCACGTACGGGCCCTCGGCGACGACGGACGGGTCGTTCCACGGGATCAGGGTGACGGCGACCAGCATCGAGCCCACGTAGAACACCGCGATGCGCCACATCGCGGTGCGCACGGCGCTCGCCACCCCCTGGACCGGGCGCTCGGACTCCGCCGCCGCGATGGTGACCGTCTCCAGGCCGCCGTAGGCGAACACGGTGGCCGGCAGGCCCAGGATGAGGCCCTCGAGGCCGTTGGGCATGAAGCCGTGGTTCCCGGTGAGGTTGGCGGTGCCCGGGGCGTCGGTGCCCGGGAGCACGCCGAGGATCGCCAGCACGCCCAGGACCAGGAAGAGCGAGATCGCGGTGATCTTCAGCGCGGCGAACCAGAACTCGAACTCGCCGAAGTTGCCGACGGCCGCGAGGTTCGCCCCGCAGAACAGCACCATGAACAGAGTGACCCACATCCAGGACTGGGTGTCCGGCAGCCACTGGACCACGATCCCCGCCGCGCCGATCGCCTCGGCCGCGATGGCCACGCACAGCAGCGCGTAGAACATCCAGCCCACGGTGAACCCCGCCCACGGGCCGATCGCCCGCTCGGCGTGCACGGAGAACGAGCCGGAGGCCGGGTTGGCCGCGGACATCTCGCCGAGCATGCGCATCACGAGCATCACGAGCAGCCCGGACAGCACATACGCGATCACGATCGACGGCCCGGCGGCCGCGATACCGGTGCCGGAGCTGACGAACAGGCCCGCGCCGATCACACCCCCGAGGGCGATCATCGACAGATGGCGCTGCTTGAGGCCCTGGGACAGCGGCGGGCCGCCGGCCCGGCCGCCGCCGACCGCCTCGGCGTCGTGCGCTTGCGCGGAGGACGCGGGTGTCCGGTTCATGTCTCTGTTGTGTCCATTACATGAGGTGGGGCAGATGTATGAGGTGGTGCCGGTGCAAAACGACCTCAGTGTGCGGGGGTGTGTCCGCTCAGGACAACATGCGGCCCTGAGATGTCTGAATATCGGACCCTCGCGTGACGCTGCGTACCCATCCCATCGCCTGCCTCGTCGCCCGGTGACCGGTGGCCGCCTCCGGCTGCCGGAACTCTCCAAGTGGGAAGGTGCGGGTTTGTCGCTCGTCGACCGTGATCGCGGCCCGGCCCCCGGGTTACCGTCACCGTGTCCCACACTGCCTCTCACCTCGGAGAACCGCCGATGAGCACCGCTTCTGCCGCCACCGTCCACCCGGGCACGGTCCTCGCGGACGTGATCTTCCCGGCCCGCCGGGCCCGGCCGGTCGGCTCATCGGCCAGGTACGTCCTGACCCGGGACGCCGCCCTGGTCGTCGGCGGCGCCGCGCTCACCGGCCTCGCCGCGCAGATCTCCGTGCCCGTCCCCGGCTCCCCGGTCCCGGTGACCGGCCAGACCTTCGCGGCGCTGCTCGTCGGCACCTCGCTCGGCGCCCGGCGCGGCTTCCTCTCCCTCGCGCTCTACACCCTCCTCGGCATGGCGGGCCTGCCGTGGTTCGCCGAGGGCCACTCGGGCGCCGCGATGCCGTCCTTCGGCTATGTGCTGGGCATGCTGCTCGCCTCGGCCGCGGTGGGCGCCCTGGCGCGGCGCGGCGGGGACCGCGGGGTGCTGCGCACGGCGGGCACCATGGCGGTGGGCTCCGCGATCATCTACGCCGTCGGCGTCCCCTACCTGGCGCTGGCCGCGGACATCTCCCTCGGCCAGGCGGTTGCCGCGGGCCTCACGCCGTTCCTGATCGGCGACGCCCTGAAGGCCGCGCTGGCGATGGGCGCGCTGCCCGCCGCCTGGAAGCTGATCGGCCGCCGCGGCTGACGCCTCCCGTACGCACTCAGGCGCCGAGGGCCCATAGGGCTGTCGGCGCCTGAGTCATGCCGGGGGAGAAGCGGCTCTACGGGAGCGCGGACTCCGTGGGCTTGCCGCCGGCGCCGTCGGAGCCCTCGACGGCCGCGCGCCGGGCCGCCGGGAGCCGGTCGCGGACCAGCGCGAACGCCACGACGAGCACGGCCACCAGCGTGGAGAACAGCACCTGGTCGCGCCCGTCCTTGTCGGTCAGCATGTAGACCAGCACAAACGAGATCATCGCGATCGTCGCCCAGGTCAGATAGGGGAACAGCCACATCCGGACGGTCAGCTTCTCCGGGGACTCGCGCTGGACGATCCCGCGCATCCTCAACTGCGTGAAGCAGATCACCAGCCAGACGAACAGGGCGACCGCGCCCGAGGAGTTCAGCAGGAACTGGAAGACCGTGGTCGGCCACTGGTAGTTGAACCAGACCGCGACAAAGCCGAAGACGACCGACCCGAGGATCGCGGTCTGCGGCACCCCGCGCGAGGTGGTGCGCGCGAAGGCGGCCGGCGCGTCCCCGCGCTGCCCGAGCGAGAAGGCCATCCGGGAGGCGGTGTAGAGGCCGGAGTTCAGGCAGGACAGCACGGCGGTCAGCACGATCACATTCATGACCTGGCCCGCGTGCGGGATGCCGATCGAGTCCAGCGCGGATACGTAGCTGCCCTTGGTCTTGTCCGCGATCCCCGGGTCGTTCCACGGCAGCAGGGTCACCACGACGAAGATCGAGCCCAGGTAGAAGACCGCGATACGCCAGATGACGCTGTTGGTCGCCTTGGTCACCGCCCGCTGCGGGTCCTCGGACTCACCGGCGGCGAGGGTGACGATCTCGCTGCCCATGAAGGAGAAGACGACCAGCAGCACGCCGGTCAGGATCGCGCCCGCGCCGTGCGGCAGGAATCCGCCGTGGTCGGTGAGGTGCCCGAAGCCGGCCCCCTCGTTGTCCGAGCCGGGCAGCGCCCCGAAGGCGGCCAGGCCGCCCACCACGATGAACGCGGCGATCGCGACGACCTTGATCCCGGCGAACCAGAACTCGAACTCGCCGTAGGAGGAGACCGAGACCAGGTTGGCCGCGGTGAGCACCACCATCACGATCAGCGCCCAGGCCCACTGCGGCACCGCCGGCACCCAGCCCTCGAGGATCGTGGCGCCCGCGGTCGCCTCGACCGCCAGCACCACCACCCAGAAGAACCAGTAGAGCCAGCCGATCGAGAACCCGGCCCAGCGGCCGAGCGCCCGGTCGGCGTAGGCGGAGAAGGAACCCGAGGTCGGGTTGGCGGCGGCCATCTCGCCGAGCATCCGCATCACCAGGACGACCATCAGGCCGACCAGCGCGTAGGAGATGAGGATGCCGGGCCCGGCCTTGGCGATGCCGGCTCCGGATCCGACGAACAGCCCGGCGCCGATCACCCCGCCGATCGCGATCATCGACAGATGGCGGTTCTTGAGGCCCGCTTTGAGACCGTCGGGCGGGGTTCCGGGGTCGGGGGAACCGGACTTCGCCTCGGCCGTGTTGGTCGCAGGTTGTGCGCTCATGCTCGGTCCTTTGCTCTTGGGTGACGAGCGTCGCCAGTGAAACCCAGGTGCATGATCGACTGAACCTTTGATTCTAGATTGTTACCTGGGGTTTCTCTGTGTTTCCTCAGTGCTACTGAGGGCTTCCGCAACTCGTACCCCGGGCGGTGGCGACCACACGGCCGTGTCACACTCGGGGCATGCGCGTGTACCTCGGCTCCGACCATGCCGGTTTTGAACTCAAGAACCACCTAGTGGAGTGGCTCCGGGCGGTCGGCCATGAGCCCGTCGACTGCGGTCCCCACATCTACGACGCCCAGGACGACTACCCGCCGTTCTGCCTGCGGGCCGCCGAGCGGACCGCGGCCGACCCGGACAGCCTCGGCATCGTGATCGGCGGCTCCGGCAACGGCGAGCAGATCGCCGCCAACAAGGTCAAGGGCGTGCGCGCCGCGCTGGCCTGGAGCGAGCAGACCGCCGAGCTCGGCCGTGAGCACAACAACGCCAATGTGATCAGCGTCGGCGCCCGGATGCACACGCAGGAAGAAGCGACCAAGTTCGTCGAGATCTTCCTGAACACCCCGTACTCGGGTGAGGAGCGTCACACCCGGCGCATCGAGATGCTCTCGTCCTACGAGACCACCGGCGCCCTGCCGCCCATCCCCGCCCACCACCCGCAGCAGGACTGATGGCCTGATGCCCGAAGGGCACACCATCCACCGGCTGGCCGCCGACCACAGCGAGCTGTTCGGCGGCCGCGCCGTACGCGCGGCCAGCCCGCAGGGCAAGTTCGCGGACGGCGCCGCGCTGATCGACGGGCAGGTGCTCGAACACGCCGAGGCCCACGGCAAGCACCTCTTCCTGAGCTTCGCGGCCACCGGCTGGGTCCATGTCCACCTCGGCCTGTTCGGGAAGTACAGCCTCGGCCCGGCGCCCGCCCCGCCGCCCACCGAGACCGTACGGCTGCGGCTGGCCGGCCAGGCGGCCTACGCGGACCTGCGCGGGCCGACCGCCTGCTCGCTGATCAGCGAGGGCGAGAAGCAGGCGGTGCACGACCGGCTCGGCCCGGACCCGCTGCGCCCCGCGGACGACGCGGACCGCGCCTGGGCCCGGATCTCCCGCAGCCGCACCAGCGTCGCCGCGCTGCTGCTCGACCAGAAGGTGGTCGCGGGGGTCGGCAACGTCTACCGCGCCGAGGTCCTCTTCCGGCACGGCATCGACCCGTACCGCGCGGGCCGCGATCTGACCCGCGCCGAGTGGGAGGCGATCTGGGCGGACCTCGTGGCGCTCATGCGCGAGGGCGTGCGGAACAACCGGATCGACACGGTCCGCCCCGAGCACACCCCCGAGGCGATGGGCCGCCCGCCGCGCGTCGACGACCACGGTGGCGAGGTTTACGTCTACCGCCGGGACCGGCGGCCCTGCCATGTCTGCGGCGGCGAGATCCGCACCGCGGACCTCGCCGCCCGCAACCTCTTCTGGTGCCCGAACTGCCAGCGCGATTAGGACCCTCAGAAGCTGTGTGGCAGCCAGGGCGCCGGGTCGCTGAGGAAGGCGGCCGACGCCTCGGCCAGCGCCCCCTGGCGCAGCTCCTGGACGCGCCCGGCGCCCGCCAGCGCGGACAGCGAAATCCCGCCAAGATATGCCGCGCCCAACTCCCGTGCGCCCAGCCGCAGCCCTGGCGCGTCGGTCGTCCGCTCACAGCTCCCGCCCTTGGCGTCGCCGGCCAGCCGCCAGCGCCCCTCGTTCCACGGGCAGAAGGGGTCGGTGACCTCCAGGACCAGGTCCACCGGCAGGGCGTAGGCCCGCGCCGCGAGCGCCGCGCCCACGTCGACCGGGCGTACGTACAGCGCGTCGCGCAGCCGGACCTTGCACCTCCGGATGTCGGAGACCAGGTACTGCCACGGATCGTCTACCGGTCGGCTACCGGTCCGGATCGTGCAGGTGAGGTCGAGATCGAAGAGAAAGCGCCACAGCGCGCCATAGGACGCCGGGTCCAGGGCCTCCAGATCGCGCACGATCACCACCCCCTTCGACCCGGCCAGATCCCAGTCCGGCCTGACCGCGAAGCGCACATAGCCGGTCACCGCGCCGTCCCGCTCGGCCAGCACACAGCGCAGCGGCGAGGCGCCCTCGCGCTCGTCCGGCGGGTCGAGCAGCGGCTGCCGCTCCCAGCCGGGGCGCCGCTCCAGCATCCCCGGCCGGGCGGCCACCCGCCGGGCGTAGACCGCCTCACAGGCCTCCAGCCCGGCCTCGGGCGCCACGGCGCGCAGAGCCACTTCGTCGGCCCCCTCCGGGACGCTCAGGCCCACCCGCGCGGTGTCGATCTCGGCGGACGCGCTCTGGGCGGCCATGCCGAAGCCGAACCGGCCGTAGATCTCCGGCTCCGAGGCGGTCAGGACCGCCAGCGGCTCGCCGGCGGCGCGGACGTCGTCCAACTGGCGGCGCATCATGGTGCGCAGCACCCCGCGCCTGCGGTGCGTCGGCTGCACGCCGACCAAGGTGAGCCCGGCCGCCGGCACCACGGCGCCGCCCGGCACCGACAAGCGGAAGCTGAACAGCCCCGCCGTCCCGACGATCGCGTCCCCGTCCCACACCCCGATCGAGCGGTCACATTCGGTCAAGTCGCGGTCCAGGACGCGCTCCTCCGCGGACGGCTGGACCCCGCCGAAGGCGAGTATCAACGTTCCGTACCACTCGTCCCAGTGGGATGGGTCGAGCACACGCAGCTCCATCGTCATATTCCCATCCCTAGCAGCGGATTCCGGCACAGGCGAACGAATTTCGCTTACGATTGCCCACTCCGGTGGGTGGTTCGACGCGCCACGAATCGACGCGCGTCCGAACGGGTGGGTAGGGTCCCGATGCAATGACTGGCGGCGTAGACACTCCAACAGCCCGGATGCGCAAAGCACTGCACCGGGCTCGCACTGGCGTGCGCAAAGCCGGAGTCGACTACTTCCGCGGCGGCGGCTCGGACCGGCTCGCCCTCACCCTGCTGCTGCTCGCCGTCCCCACCATCGCCTTCGGCACCATCGCCCAGCCCGACTGGTGCGCCCCCGCCGCCCTCGTCCTGCCCATCGTCGCGGGCGGCCTCGTACTGCGCCCCGCCAGCCTGCTCGCCCTCTATGGGGCGGCGGCCACCGCCCTCATCGTCGAATCCGCCGTCCTCGGTCCCTACACCGAGGAGGACACCTCTGCCCGGGTCACCCCCGGCACCATCCTGGTCGTCGCGGCCGTCGGCTTCTTCGGCCTGCTCATCGCCCAGTTCCGCAGCCGGGTCGGGGTGCCCTGGCGGCGCGGCGGCACCATGCTCTTCGACCTGCGCGAACGCATCCGCGTCCAGAGCAAGCTGCCCAGCCTGCCCAGCGGCTGGCACCGCGAGATGGCGCTGCGCCCGGCCGGCGGGCAGTCCTTCTCCGGCGACTTCGTGGTCGCGGCCCGTACGAACGGTGGCCGCACCCTCGAAGTCGTCCTCACCGACGTCTCCGGCAAGGGCATGGACGCGGCCTCCCGTGCCCTCCTGCTCTCCGGCGCCTTCGGCGGCCTCCTCGGCTCCCTGCCGCCCCACGGCTTCCTCCCCGCCGCCAACGGCTATCTGCTCCGCCAGGACTGGGACGAGGGCTTCGCGACCTCGATCCATCTCGTGCTCGATCTCGACAGCGGCGATTTCGAGCTCTTCTCGGCCGGACACCTGCCCGCGCTCCAGCTGAGCGCGGGCACGGGCAAGTGGGAGGAGAAGTCCGCCGACGGCCCCCTCCTCGGCGTCTACGACGGGGCTCAGTTCGACCCCACCAAGGGCACGCTGCGCGCCGGCGACGTCCTGATGCTCTTCACCGACGGCCTGGTCGAGACCGCGGAGCGCGACATCAGCGAGGGCATCGACCGGCTGACCGGCGAGGCCGACCGCTATGTCGCGGGCAACTTCCACGGCGCGGCGTGGCACCTGATCGAGACGGTCGCCAAGGACGTCAACGACGACCGGGCGCTGCTGCTCATCTGCCGCCAGTAGGCGGGCCTTCCCCCTCCGCGCCCCTTCCCGGCCTCGGGCCCCTCCCCCGCCTCCGGGCACCGGCGGAGACGACAGGGGGCGCTGACGGGCGTTGTGCGGGCTTTTCCCCGCGGTTGACCTCCCGTCACCCCAGCGTCACCCTCGCGGGGCCTCCCGGGCCCTTCCAGGCCGTTCCAGGGCATGCCGGGGCATCCCGGGGAACGTCCCCCGGCGCGCCCCGGCCGGGGCACGGGAGGCCCGGGCGGGGGCCGAGGGGCCCGGCCGGGGGCTAGCCCTACCCCGGAAACGGCGGCAGCCGTCATGGCTGCGGAACCCCCGCCATCCGTAGGTTCGAGGCATCGTCAAGCACCTCGGAAGGGCGGAGACCATGCGGCTGCGGAGGCGGCGCGAAGAGCGGCGCGAGGAGCGTCGGGGCGAGTGGGGGGAGGCCGCGGCCGACGCGGGCGGCACAGCCGTCGAACTGCGCGGCGTGCGGCGGCAGTACGGCCGCGGCTCGCGCGCCGTGCACGCCCTGCGCGGCATCGACCTCACCCTCCCCCGGGGGAGCTTCACCGCCGTGATGGGCCCCTCCGGCTCCGGCAAGTCGACCTTCCTCCAGTGCGCCGCCGGCCTCGACCGGCCGACCGCGGGCTCGGTCCGCCTCGGCGGCACGGAGATCACCGGCATGACCGAGGACAAGCTCACCGCGCTGCGCCGCACCCGCCTCGGCTTCGTCTTCCAGTCCTTCAACCTCCTGCCCTCCCTCACCGTGGAGCAGAACGTGGTGCTCCCGATGCGGCTCGCGGGCGCGCGCCCCGACCGGGCCCGGGCCCGGGCCGTGCTCGCCCAGGTGGGGCTGCACGAGCACGCCGGGCGCCGGCCGGGCATGCTCTCCGGCGGGCAGCAGCAGCGGGTGGCCATCGCCCGCGCGCTCGTCACCAGCCCCGACGTGGTCTTCGCCGACGAGCCGACCGGTGCCCTGGACACCGGCACCGCCGCCGAGGTGCTCGGACTGCTGCGGCACGCCGTGGACGCGCTCGGCGCGACCGTCGTCATGGTCACGCACGACCCCGTGGCCGCGAGCTACGCCGACCAGGTGCTCTTTCTCGACGACGGCTCGATCGCCGACAGCATGGCCCGCGCCGACGCCCAGGAGGTCACCGCCCGGATGGCCCGGCTCACCGCCCGCGCGGCCGCCGGCGCGCCGCCCCGTACGGCGAGCACGGCGAGCACGGCGAGCACGGCGAGCACGGCGACCACACTGAGCACGGCGACCACGCCCGTCGGCGCGCCCTTGTCCGGAGAGACGGCCCGATGAGACCGCTCGGCAACGGACTGGCCCGCGCCGCCGTCCGCTTCAAGCCCGCCGCCTTCGCGGGCACGTTCATCGCCCTGATACTGGCCGCCGCGATCGTGTCGGCCTGCGGGATCCTGCTGGAGACCGGGTTGCGGGCCGCGGTGCCGCCCGGGCGCTACGCGAGCGCCCCGGTCGTGGTCGCCCCGGACCAGCGGGTGGGGAACCGCGAGGCGTCGGAGCCCGCCCCCGACCGGGTCCGGCTCGACGCCTCGCTCGTCGCCACGGCCGCCCGCACCCCGGGCGCCGCGGCCGCCGCGCCCGACCTGACCTTCCCGGTCCGGGGCGGCGACGCCGCCCTGACCGCCCACGGCTGGGGCTCGGCCCCCTTCACCGGGGTCGCGCTCGGCTCCGGAGCGGCCCCGCGGGACGGCGAGGTCGTCCTGGACCCGGCGGCCGCGCGTGCGGCGCGCAGCGGCGTGGGCGGCCAGGTCACGCTGACCGCCGCCGACGGCGACCACCGCTTCCGGGTCTCCGGCATCACCCGTACGGACGGCGGCGCGCCGGACCCCGGGCCCACCGTCTGGTTCACCAACTCCCGGGCGAGGGCCCTGTCCGGCCACCCCGCCACCGTCGACGCCGTCCTGGTCCGTCCGGAGCCCGGCACGACCCCCGCCGCCCTGGCGGACCGCCTCGGGCGCGCCCTCAAGGCGGCGCCCGGGGTACGCGTGCACACCGGCGAGGGGCGCGGCGCGGCCCGGGAGCCCGGTCTCGCGGGGGCGAAGGACCTGCTGGAGGGGATCGGCGGTTCCTTCGGCGGGATCGCCACCATGGTCGCGATCTTCACCACCGCCGGGACCGCCGCCCTCTCCGTCGGCCAGCGCGGCCGTGAGATCGCGCTGCTGCGCGCGGTCGGTGCCACCCCGCGCCAGATCCGCCGGTCCATCGCCACGGAGGCGCTGCTGGTCGCCCCGCTCGCGGGCGCGATCGGCACGCTGCCCGGCATCGCGCTCGCGCACTGGTGGTTCGGACAGCTCCGGGACCGGGGCGCGATCCCGGCCGGGGTGGATCTCTCGGTCTCCTGGATCCCGCTGGTCAGCGCGGTCGGCGCGGGGCTGGTCGCCGCGTTGTTCGCGGGCCTGGCCGCCGCCCGCAGACCGGCCCGGATCAAGCCGGGCCAGGCGCTGGGCGAGGCGGCCGCCGAGCCGTTCCGCCCCGGGGTGATCCGTACGCTGCTGGGCACCGCGGCCCTGGTCGGCGGCGGTGTGCTGACGGGCGTGGCGGCCTCCTCCTCGGGGGACGACGCGGCCAACGTCGCCCTCGGCATGGTGATGCTGTTCATGCTGGCCGTCGGGCTGCTCGGCCCGTTCGTCGCCCGCGGCTGCGCCTGGCTGGTCGGCCTGCCGCTGCGGGCGGGCCGGGCCCCCGCCGTCCTGGCCGCGGCCAACACCTGGGTCAACGCCCGCCGCCTGGCCTCGGCGATCACTCCGCTGGTGCTCGCGATGGCCTTCGCCTCGACGCTGGTGTTCCTGCACACCAGCGAGGACCACGCGACCGCCGGGCAGCGGAGCGCGGGCATCGTCGCCGACCACGTCGTCTCCGCGCCGGTCGGACTGCCCGCCGACGCCACGGCCCGCGCCGGCTCCGTCCGGGGCGTGGCGGCGGCGGTCGGGGTGCTGCGCACCGGAGTGCTGGTGCCCAGGGGCTCTGGCGACGGCGCCTGGCTGGCGAGCGAGTCGGCGCAGGGCGTCTCGGAGGCCGGCCGCGCCCTGGCAGCCGTCCAGGACCTCGACGTCCGTACGGGCAGCCTGGAGGCGCTGGGGCGCGGCACGGCGGCCGTGGACGCCGACGTCGCCTCCGCGGTGGGGGTGAAGGTCGGCGACCGGCTCCGGCTGCGCCTCCCGGACGGCACGGCGGCCGCGCCCAAGGTCGTCGCGATCTACGGGCGGGGGCTGGGCCTGGCCCGGATCACTCTGCCCCGCGCGGCACTGGCCTCCCATATGACCTCGGCCTTCGACAGCCATGTGCTGGTACGGGACGCCGAGGGCGCCGACCCGGCGGCCGTCGCGGCGGCGCTCGGCCCGCTCGGCGAGGTCGCGGGACCCGGCGGCTACGCGGCCGCCCGGAACGAGGAGAGCGAGCTCAACGCGTGGGCCAACGCCGTGATGGCCGCGGTGCTGGGCGGCTTCGCCGCCGTGGCCGCAGCCAACACGCTGGTGATGACCGTGCTGGACCGCCGACGGGAGCTGGGCATGCTGCGGCTGGTCGGGTCGACGCGGCGGCAGGTCCTGCGGATGGTGCGCTGGGAGGCGCTGCTGGTGGTCGTCGCGGGGGTCGCGCTGGGCACGGCGATCGCGCTGGCCACACTCGTCCCGATGACGCGCGGCCTGACCGGCGAGGGCCCGTACCTCCCGCCGCTGACGTACGCGGGCTTCGCGGGCACCGCGCTGGCCCTCGGCCTGCTGGCGACGGCGCTGCCCGCCCGGGCGGTGCTCCGCCGCGGCCACTGACCGGCGAGAGGCAGGGGTCTGAGAAACAGGCCGGTGAAACGGCGAAGACCGCGCCGGGGCCGTTGTACACGGCCCCGGCGCGGTCTTCCGTCGTGCGCTCGGGTCGGGCGGTCAGGCCGCCGGGGTGGTGCGCTTGCGGGCCTGCTCGGCCGGGTCCTTGCGGAAGGCCCAGGCCATCTTCGGCTCCATCGCGAAGCGGAACATGCGCTGCACGGGTGGTGTGCAGAGCGCGGTGATCACCGCCGCGGCGATCACGGTCACCGCGATCTCACCCAGCGGGTCGTTCACCCACGGGTTGTCGTCGTACCAGCCCCAGAAGCGGGAGCCCTTGGCGAGGAAGCCGTGCAGCAGATAGCCGTACAGAGTCCCGGCGCCCAGGGCGGTGAACCACATCCGCCGCCGCGGCACCCAGGCGAAGAAGCAGGCGACCAGCACCATCGAGCAGCCGAACATCGCGAGGGTCATCACGGGCCCGGTCCACGGCGGCGCGGCCAGCTCCTGGACGCTGTCGCGGCGGTAGAACCACGCCTTGTTCATCCGCGGGCCCGCCCAGTAGGCGAACACGAACGCGGAGGCCAGCACCGGCAGGGCCAGGATCCGCGCCCGGCGCCCCCGCATCAGCTGGAAGTGCTCCGGCTTCATGTGCAGCCCGATCACGAAGAACGGCAGGAACTGGAGCACCCGCTGGAGATCGAGGTCGTCACCGATGTCGGGGGAGACCGAGGCGAGCGTCGCGATGGCCAGCGAGAGCGGGACGGGCCAGCGGATGATCTTCCAGATCGGCGTGGTCATCCGCCAGACGAACAGCGCGATCAGGAACCAGGTCAGATACCAGGGGTCCAGCAGGCTGAAGTCGTAGGTGGGGTCGTCGTCCGCCCAGCGCTTGAAGAAGGTGTACCCGATCTCGAAGATCAGATACGGCACCGCGATTCCGGTGATCAGCCGCCTGAGCCGGTCGGGCCGCATGTCGAAGCTGCGCGAGAAATAGCCGGAGATGAGGATGAACGCCGGCATATGGAGCGAGTAGACGGTCATGTAGAGCGCTCTGGCGGTGCGGCTCCCGTCGGTGAGCGGCTCCCACGCGTGGCCCATGGCGACCAGGACGATCGCGAGGTACTTCGCGTTGTCGAAGAACGCGTCCCGCTGCTTGGGCTTGGGCCCGTTCGAAGCGGTCGGTGGACCCGTCTGATGCCCTGCTGTGTCGCTGTGCGGTGTGGGGGGAGTGGGCTCCGCCTCCCGGGCCGGGGGGAGCGGGGCCCGCTGAAAACCGTGCGGGCGCAGGGAGTTGGTCACAGGCCCTCCCACCAGGAGCTGGGGGAGAGGACCCGGGACCACACTGCGCGCCGGGGAGTGATGGCAGTGTGGAACATCTGAGGCACGATAGCCCCGGAACCTCTATTGCGTAAAACCTCGTTCAGTTCTTTGTTGCCTATCACATACATGGCCTGCACAGATACTTCTCGGGGGTAAGTCGACAAAGCGATCCCCATGTCCGGCGCCGCGGCCCAAGTGTGCCCGATCTGTCGGGTTTCATCCAGCTTAAATGGCGACATATGCCCTGCAAGCGGCTCTGGCGGAATGTCTGGTTCATTGGCGCTTTGTCGTTACGCGCTGCCCCGCCGGAACGGCCTCGCCGGTAATTTGGAATTTCTCGCCAGACTATGTGATCAAGGCCAATTCTGATCGTCGGGCAGGTCGTCGAATTGTGGGCCGCGTCACCCTCTCCCGGCTCGTCCGGGACCGCTTCGGTGGGTAGGTGAGGTGCGGACCGACGGACCGGCGGTTCCGTCACGCGCCTCCGGTGCGGCGGCAGTTGATGGCACGATGGTGTCGCGGGGGTGTGCGAGGTCGTGTGCTTCCGGGGCCGGAGAGATGCGGAGCAACCGAGGGTGTGTGATCAGTCGTGGTCATAACAGTGTCTTTGGTGGTGCTGGTGGGGGTCATCCTTGTGCTGATGATCCGCAGCGGCAAGATCAAGGGAGGGCCCGCCCTTGTGGCGGCGCTCTTCGGGTTCCTACTCGCCTCGTCCGACCTGGCGCCGAACATCCAGGACTTCCTCGACTCGATCTCGCGCTCGATCAGCGACTTCGACATCTGATCCGTCAGCGCATCCTGCCCGCGGAGCCGCCGGGACCCGGAAGGCGGGTCCCAAGGGCGAGGCGGGTCCCGGGAAACGCGAACGGCCCGGCACTGGGGAAATCCCCTGAACCGGGCCGCGAGCCATGGAGCGGGCGACGGGAATCGAACCCGCGTAGCCAGTTTGGAAGACTGGGGCTCTACCATTGAGCTACGCCCGCCTGCACCGCCGCCCCGCCGGATGTCCCGGGCGCGGCCGCCGAGCGTGATCGCTCGACCCGCGGCACGGGAAGCATCGTAGCGGGTCCGCGCCGTATCCCGCACACCCTTGCCCACCAGTCGGAAAACCGGCAGCCGGGGCCCGCGCGGGCATGTACCCTACGTGTCGCACCGGCGGGGTGTGGCGCAGCTTGGTAGCGCGTCCGCTTTGGGAGCGGAAGGTCGTCGGTTCGAATCCGGCCACCCCGACCACTCACGATCACCACAAGCGCAAGATCGCATTGTGGGCCGCGTCATGCGTGCGGTTACTATGCAAGCTGCGCGTCTGTGACTTTCTCTAACCGGGCGCGATCCGCTGAAACGCATCACAGCAACGCAGCAGAACCCAAAGAAGTCAGCCCCAAGGAGACCGAACCGTGAAGAGCGCCGTGGAGACCCTGAACCCGACTCGGGTTCGGCTCACTGTCGAGGTGCCCTTCGAGGAGCTCAAGCCCAGCCTCGACGCGGCGTACAAGAAGATCAACCAGCAGGTCACGGTGCCCGGCTTCCGCAAGGGCAAGATCCCGGCCCGTGTGATCGACCAGCGCTTCGGCCGTGGCGCGGTGCTGGAGGAGGCCGTCAACGACGCGCTCCCGAAGTTCTACACCGACGCGGTCAACGAGGGTGAGCTGAACCCGCTCGGCCAGCCCGAGGTCGACATCACCGAGCTCAAGGACAACGAGCTGCTGGCCTTCACCGCCGAGGTGGACATCCGCCCGGCGATCGAGATCCCGGACTACTCCGGCATCGAGGTCACCGTCGACTCCGTCGAGGTCTCGGACGAGGACATCGACAAGGCCGTCGAACAGCTGCGCGACCGCTTCGCCACCACCAGCGCGGTCGAGCGTGCCGCCGCCGAGGGCGACATCGTGGTCGTCGACCTCGAGGCCAAGGTGGAGGGCGAGGTCCTCGAGGACGGCGTCGCCACCGGCGTCAACTACACGATCGGCTCCGGCGAGCTGCTCGAGGGCATCGACGAGGCGGTCACCGGCCTGGAGGCCGGCGGCTCCGCCACCTTCACCTCCGAGCTCAAGGGCGGCTCCGCCAAGGGCAAGGAGGCCGAGGTCACCGTCAAGGTCTCCGAGGTCAAGGCCCGCGAGCTGCCCGAGCTGGACGACGACTTCGCTCAGCTGGCCAGCGAGTTCGACACCTTCGAGGAGCTGCGCGGCGACACCCGCCGGCGCCTGGAGCAGTCGAAGAAGTTCGACCAGGCCACCCAGGCCCAGGAGAAGGTGCTCGACGCCCTCCTGGAGCTGGTCGAGGTCCCGATCCCCGAGAAGCTCCTCGAGGACGAGATCCAGACCCGCAAGCACAACCTGGAGCACCACCAGCTCGGCCAGATGGGTCTGACCCTGGACGCCTACCTGGAGATGCAGGAGAAGACGGCCGAGGAGTTCGAGGCCGAGCTCAAGGAGCAGGCCGAGAAGGGCATCAGGACCCAGTTCGTGCTCGACGAGCTGGTCAACAAGGAGAAGCTGTCCGTCGGCCAGGAGGAGCTCACCGAGCACCTGATGCGCCGTGCGCAGTCCTCCGGCATGAGCCCGGACCAGTTCGCCCAGGCCGTGGTCGAGGGCGGCCAGGTGCCGATGCTCGTGGGCGAGGTCGCCCGGGGCAAGGCCCTGGCGGTCGTGGTCGAGGCCGCGAAGGTCGTCGACGACAAGGGTGAGACCGTCGACCTGGAGGACGACGACGAGGCTGACGAGGCAGCCGAGACCGGCGAGACCGTCGAGGCCGCCGCCGAGGAGCCGGCCGCCGAGGCTGAGAAGGCCGAGGAGGCCGACAAGGCCGACAAGGGTGGGGAGAAGGCCGAGGGCTGATCGCCCCGCCGCCCTCTGAAAGCCCGTACGAGCGGGCCCGAACGTCTGAGCGCGTCCGGGCCCGTTCGTGGTTCCACGGCCCCGTGACGGCCCCTGGGAGGCACCTCGCGGGACTTCCGCGGCGCGACCCCGTGCCCATGCCCCGCACACCCCCGCGACCGGCAGGAACCTGCGCTCAGAGCGAACAGTTCCTGATGCGGGATGGCGCCCGCCGACCAGCGCGTTAGGGTCCGTAGATACGAGGGCAGGGGAGTCCCACGAGCCCGCCGGAGCGTACCGGCGGTTACGCCCCCCGCGTCCCAGAAGAAGACGCTGAGACGGCCAGTCGCCGTCAGAGACGAGCAGGTGGATACGTGACGAATACGATGCCTTCCGCCGCCGGCGAGCCGACCTTCGGAGGCCTCGGCGACCAGGTCTACAACCGGCTGCTCGGTGAGCGGATCATCTTCCTCGGCCAGCCGGTCGACGACGACATCGCCAACAAGATCACCGCGCAGCTGCTGCTGCTCGCCGCGGAGCCCGACAAGGACATCAACCTCTACATCAACTCTCCGGGCGGCTCGATCACGGCCGGCATGGCGATCTACGACACCATGCAGTACATCAAGAACGACGTGATCACCATCGCCATGGGCCTCGCCGCCTCGATGGGCCAGTTCCTGCTGAGCGCGGGCACCCCCGGCAAGCGCTTCGCGCTGCCGAACGCCGAGATCCTGATCCACCAGCCGTCCGCGGGCCTGGCGGGCTCCGCGTCGGACATCAAGATCCACGCCGAGCAGCTGCTGCGCACGAAGAAGAAGATGGCCGACCTCACCGCCTTCCACACCGGCCAGACCGTTGAGCAGATCACTCGCGACTCCGACCGCGACCGCTGGTTCTCGGCCGAGGAAGCCAAGGCGTACGGCCTGGTCGACGAGGTCATCGCCTCCGCCGCACACATCCCGGGCGGTGGTGGCACCGGGGCGTGAGCCGCCCGCTCCCAGCCGACCCAGCCCACTGCTCATCACCAGGACGGTGCATGTGAACACCCAGAACTTCCCCGGCAGGGGCCTGTACGCCCGCCACGACGGCCCCCAGGCCGAGGCCCGCTACGTCGTGCCGCGCTTCGTCGAGCGGACCTCCCAGGGCATCCGGGAGTACGACCCGTACGCGAAGCTCTTCGAAGAGCGCGTGATCTTCCTCGGCGTGCAGATCGACGACGCCTCCGCCAACGACGTCATGGCGCAGCTGCTGTGCCTGGAGTCGATGGACCCGGACCGTGACATCTCGATCTACATCAACTCGCCCGGCGGCTCGTTCACCGCGCTGACCGCCATCTACGACACCATGCAGTTCGTCAAGCCCGACATCCAGACGGTCTGCATGGGCCAGGCGGCCTCCGCCGCGGCCGTGCTGCTCTCCGCCGGCACGCCCGGCAAGCGGATGGCGCTGCCGAACGCCCGCGTGCTGATCCACCAGCCGTACAGCGAGACCGGGCGCGGTCAGGTCTCCGACCTGGAGATCGCGGCCAACGAGATCCTGCGGATGCGTTCGCAGCTCGAGGAAATGCTGGCCAAGCACTCCACGACGCCGATCGAGAAGATCCGCGACGACATCGAGCGGGACAAGATCCTCACGGCCGAGGAATCGCTGTCGTACGGTCTGATCGACCAGATCGTCTCGACCCGCAAGACCTCGGTGGGCCTGGGCTGAACTCCGGTATCGGCGCCCCCCTTGTATCGAGTAGCGCCAAGGGGGGCCCGAACGGGGCCCTGAGCAAGGTACCGTCATAGGGGGCTGGGGTCCGCCCCCGGTAACAGAAGCAGAAAGCGCAGCGCAAGCACCCGGATTCGGCTGAACAAAGCGGATCCAAGGCGAAGGGGAATCACCTCGTGGCACGCATCGGTGACGGCGGCGACCTGCTCAAGTGCTCGTTCTGCGGGAAGAGCCAGAAGCAGGTGAAGAAGCTCATCGCGGGCCCGGGTGTGTACATCTGCGATGAGTGCATCGATCTCTGCAACGAGATCATCGAGGAAGAGCTCGCCGAGACCTCCGAGGTGCGCTGGGAGGAACTCCCCAAGCCCCGCGAGATCTACGAGTTCCTCGAGGGCTATGTCGTCGGCCAGGAGGCCGCGAAAAAGGCGCTTTCCGTCGCCGTCTACAACCACTACAAGCGGGTCCAGGCCGGCGAGAACAGCGCCCACAACCGCGACGACGGCATCGAGTTGGCGAAGTCCAACATCCTGCTGCTCGGCCCGACCGGCTCCGGCAAGACCCTGCTGGCGCAGACCCTCGCCCGGATGCTCAACGTCCCCTTCGCCATCGCCGACGCCACCGCGCTCACCGAGGCGGGCTATGTCGGCGAGGACGTGGAGAACATCCTCCTGAAGCTGATCCAGGCCTCCGACTACGACGTCAAGAAGGCCGAGACGGGCATCATCTACATCGACGAGATCGACAAGGTGGCCCGCAAGAGCGAGAACCCCTCGATCACCCGTGATGTCTCCGGCGAGGGCGTGCAGCAGGCGCTGCTGAAGATCCTGGAGGGCACCACGGCCTCGGTGCCCCCGCAGGGCGGCCGCAAGCACCCGCACCAGGAGTTCATCCAGATCGACACCACGAATGTGCTGTTCATCGTGGGTGGCGCCTTCGCCGGTCTGGAGAAGATCATCGAGTCGCGGGCCGGCGCCAAGGGCATCGGCTTCGGCGCCACGATCCGCTCCAAGCGCGAGATCGAGGCCAGCGACCAGTTCCAGGAGGTCATGCCGGAGGACCTGGTGAAGTTCGGGATGATCCCGGAGTTCATCGGCCGCCTCCCGGTCATCACCTCCGTCCACAACCTGGACCGCGAGGCGCTGCTCCAGATCCTCGTCGAGCCGCGGAACGCACTGGTGAAGCAGTACCAGCGGCTCTTCGAACTCGACGGCGTGGAGCTGCACTTCGACCGCCCGGCCCTGGAGGCCATCGCCGACCAGGCGATCCTGCGCGGCACCGGCGCGCGCGGTCTGCGCGCCATCATCGAAGAGGTCCTGATGTCGGCGATGTACGAGGTGCCGTCCCGCAAGGACGTCGCCCGCGTCGTCATCACCGAGGACGTCGTCCACTCCAACGTCAACCCGACCCTGGTGCCGCGCTCCCGCGGCACCGAGCCGGGCGAGCGCCACGAGAAGAGCGCGTAAGGCCGCGCGGCAAGGCGCTGGAAGGCGCCACAGACGCGAGGAGGGCCCTGGGGAATCCCCGGGGCCCTCCTCGCGTCGTACGGCGTCAGCGCGCCGCTCAGGCGGGTTTGCGGGTGTCCTTGTAGATGCCCGCGGTCACCTCAGCGAACGCCTCCATGTCGGCGTCGTCCACGGTCGTGCTCTCCGCGTTGATGTCCAGCACCATGGCCGCGTCCGTCTTCTCGGCCCAGGCGCAGGCAGGGGCGTAGATCCGGTCGTACATCTTGACGACCTCGCACTCTATGCTCGGCCCGTTCTCGCCCTCGGGGTGGAACGTCTTGCGCTTCTTCTCGACCGTCGGGGAGGCGTCGCCGCCCGTGAAGCCCTTGAACATCTCGTCGCGGACCTTGTCGGGGTCGCTGAACTCCCCGTACACACCGGAGTAGGCCAGCCCCGAGTTCGAGTCGTCGGAGCGCGTGTACTGGGCGAGGACGGAGGTGGCGCCGTCGGGCATGCTGTCCTGCACGCTGGTGCCCTCGTTCTCGAGGTCCTTGGTGCCCTTGTCCAGGGTGTACGTGCCGTCGTCCAGCGACTTGGGGGCGACCAGCTTCATCGCCTTGGGCTTGTCCTCGCCCTGGCTGAGCACCACGGCGCCGGTGACGATCGCGCCGATCACCACCAGACCGGCCGCCGAGATCGCGATGATCTTGGTCTTGTTGCGTCCCCCGGCCGGCGCCGCGGGCCCCGGGAAGGGCGCCTGGGGCTGGCCGTAAGGGGCGGTCGGCTGCTGGGGATAGCCGTAGCCCTGCTGCGGCTGCTGCTGGGGGTAGCCGTAGCCCGGCTGCTGTGCGTACGGATTGGGCTCCGCGGTCGGTTGCTGCGCCCCGCCGTACGGGTTGGGCTGACCGCCTCCGTATGGGTTGGGGCCCGTCTGGCCCCCGCCGTAAGGGCCGGGCTGCGGCGGCGGCTGGTTGTAGCTCATCGTGTGGGGATCCCCCTCCGGGCTGCGCCTGTGAACTTCGCTGTGCGGGCCGCTACTTGATCTCCACGCGGGCGTCCTTGCGGACCTTCGCGGTGATGTCGGCGGCGGTGTCGATCGACATGCCCCCGCCGGAGAGCGCGGCCGACACGTCGGAGACGACCACATAGCCGACGGTGCTGTGGTCGGCCCACATGCACAGCGGGATGGTGAAGCTCTTGGTGGCCTCGGTGGTGCCGGTGAACTTCACGTTCTGGCACTTCATCACGGCGTCGTCCAGACCGGCCGGGGTGACCTGCTGCGGGCTGCCCTCGAGCTCGGCCTTGCCGCCGCTGCCGACGCTGGAGTCCTTCTGGGCCTCCTGCGAGATCTTCGCGAAGGCGCCGTCCACCACGGCCTGGGGGTTGTCGATCGTGCCCCACAGACCGTTGAGGCTCAGGACCTTCTGGCTCACGCCCGATCCGGCCTTGTAGCCGGCGCCGACGGACTGCGCGTTCTTGACGCCGAGCTTCTCGAAGTCGGCCTTGTCGCTCTCGCTGAGCCCGTCGCTGTTCCCGGAGGGGTCCTTGGTGTACTCGCCGGCGACCGTCCCGGGCGTGGTCAGCTTGTAGCGCTTGCCGTCGTCGGCGACGACGTTCTTGCCGCCGCCCTTGCCGCCCTTGTCGTCGTCCTTGTTGTTGTTGAACAGCAGGAACCCGCCGACCACCGCGGCCACCACGACCACCGCGCCGATGGCTATCGCCAGGCCCTTCTTGTTGCCGCCGCTCGGCGGGGGCGCCGGCTGGTACGGCCCGGGCATGCCCGGCTGCCCGTACGGCTGCTGGGGCTGCTGGCCGTAGGGGGCGGCGGGCTGCTGCCCCGGGTAGCCGTACCCGGGCTGGGGCTGCGGGGGCTGCTGCGGCTGGCTGTACGGGTTCGGCTGGCCGTAGCCGCCGCCCTGCTGCGGGGGCTGCTGCGGGTAGCCGTAGCCGGGCTGTCCGGCCGCGCCGCCCTGCCCGTAGGGACCCGGCTGCTGGGGCTGCTGGCCGTACGGGCCCGGCTGGTTGTAGCTCATGTCTGTCCTTCGCTTTGTTGCCGGTTGTTGCTAGCTGTCTATTTGGACGCGCGCGTCGTCGCGCACCTTGACGGTGAGCTCGGCGGCATCCTTCAGCGACATGCCGCCGCCCAGGACCGCGGCCGCCGGGTCCACCATCACGGTGATGCCCAAGGTGTCCTTGTCGCCCCAGACGCACGCGGGCGCCTCCACGGATCCCTGATCCGAGGTGAACTTCAGCCCCTGGCACTTCAGGACGTCCCCGTCGAAGCCGTCGGGGGAGAACTCCTGGGCGCTGCCCTGAGGCTGCGCCGTGCCGTTGTCCTGAAGCGCCTTGACGATGACCGCCAGGGCCAGGTCCGCCCCTCGCTTGGGGTCGGTCACCTTGCCCCAGACCCCGGTGAACTTCATCATGTTCTTCCCCGCGGACTGGTAGTCGGCCGCCACCAGATGCGGATCCTCGACGACCGGCACCTGCTGGAGGTCCTTCTTGCCGGCCTCGGACAGGTCGTTCTCGTTGGTGCCGGCCCCTTGGCGCTGATAGTCGCCGGCGACCGTCTTGGGGGTGGTCAGCTTGTACGGCCCGTCGTCGCCGCCGAGCAGGAAGTAGGCCCCGCCGCCCGCGGCCCCCAGGGCGACGATCGCGGCCACCGTGATACCCACGGCCCTGCCCTTGCGGCGGCCGCCGGCGGGTGGGGCCGGCTGCTGCGGGTAGCCGTAGCCGGGTCCCTGCGTCTGCTGTGGGGGCGGTGTCTGCTGCTGCGGCGGCTGGGCGTACGGATTCGGCTGGCCATAGGGGCCCGGCGCGCCGTAGCCGCCGTACGTACCGGGGCCGCCGTAGCCGCCCGGCGCGGCCGGCTGCTGCGGATAGCCGTAGCCCGGCTGCTGGGTGTAGGGATTATTGGGCACGGGCGGCTGGCCGGCGCCGTACGGACCCGGCTGCGCCCCGTAGGGGCCGGGCTGCGGCGGCGGCTGGTGGTAGCTCATCGTGCCCTCTCTTCGATGCCCATGACAGGTGCGCAACATCCTTCCTGACGCGTTGGCCTCCCTTTGCGGCGGGGGCACAACGGGTTCGTAACGGAGTGCCGCGGCCCTTTAGACTGCGGTCGTGACCGAGAACTCTCAGCAGCGCCCCGACAGCGGGCCCAACAGCCACCCCGAACTGCCGACCCAGTACGCGCCGGCCGATGTAGAGGGGCAGCTGTACGAGCGCTGGGTAGAGCGCGGTTACTTCGAGGCGGACGAGAACAGCGGCAAAGAGCCCTACACCATCGTCATCCCCCCGCCCAACGTCACCGGCTCCCTGCACCTCGGCCATGCCTTCGAGCACACCATCATCGATGCGCTCACGCGGCGCAAGCGCATGCAGGGCTTCGAGACGCTGTGGCAGCCCGGCATGGACCACGCCGGCATCGCCACACAGAACGTGGTGGAGCGTGAGCTGGCCAAGGAGGGCGTCTCCCGCCATGACCTGGGCCGCGAGGCGTTCGTCGAGCGGGTGTGGCAGTGGAAGGCCGAGTCCGGTGGGCAGATCTCCGGCCAGATGAGGCGCCTGGGCGACGGCGTCGCCTGGAACCGAGAGCGCTTCACCATGGACGAGGGGCTGTCCAAAGCCGTCCAGACCATCTTCAAGAAGCTCTACGACGACGAGCTGATCTACCGCGCCGAGCGGATCATCAACTGGTGCCCGCGCTGTCTGACGGCCATCTCCGACATCGAGGTGGAGTACCAGGACGACGACGGCGAGCTGGTCTCGATCCGTTACGGGGAGGGCGACGCCTCGATCGTCGTGGCCACGACCCGCGCCGAGACGATGCTCGGTGACACCGCGGTCGCCGTCCACCCCGACGACGAGCGCTACCGCCACCTGATCGGCACCGAGATCGAGCTGCCGCTCACCGGCCGCCGCATCCCGGTCGTCGCCGACGAGCACGTCGACCCGGAGTTCGGCACCGGCGCGGTCAAGGTGACCCCGGCCCACGACCCGAACGACTTCGAGATCGGCCAGCGTCACGGGCTGCCGAGCCTGACCGTCATGGACGAGCACGCGGTCATCACCGCCCACGGCCCCTTCCAGGGCCTGGACCGGCTGGAGGCGCGCAGCACCATCGTCGGCGCGCTGCGTGCCGACGGCCGGATCGTGGCCGAGAAGCGGCCGTACGTCCACTCCGTCGGCCACTGCTCGCGCTGCAAGACAACCATCGAGCCGCGGCTGTCCATGCAGTGGTGGGTCAAGGTCGGCCCGCTGGCCAAGGCCGCGGGTGACGCGGTCCGCGACGGCCGGGTGAAGATCCACCCGGAGGACATGGCCAAGCGCTACTTCGACTGGGTCGACAACCTCCACGACTGGTGCATCTCGCGCCAGCTGTGGTGGGGCCACCGGATCCCGGTCTGGTACGGGCCGAACGGCGAGGTCGTGTGCGTCGGACCGGACGAGCAGCCGCCGTCCGGCGAGGGCTGGCACCAGGACAGCGACGTCCTGGACACCTGGTTCTCCTCGGGCCTGTGGCCGTTCTCCACGCTCGGCTGGCCGGAGGACACCGGCAGCCTGCGGAAGTTCTATCCGAACTCCGTCCTGGTCACCGGCTACGACATCCTGTTCTTCTGGGTCGCCCGGATGATGATGTTCGGCCTGTACGCGATGGACGGCACCCCGCCGTTCCACACCATCGCCCTGCACGGCATGGTGCGCGACCAGCTCGGCAAGAAGATGTCCAAGTCCTTCGGGAACGCGGTCAACCCCCTGGACTGGATGGACCAGTACGGCTCGGACGCGGTCCGCTTCACCCTCGCCCGGGGCGCCAACCCCGGCGTGGACGTGCCGATCGGCGAGGACTGGGTCCAGGCGTCCCGCAACTTCGCCAACAAGATCTGGAACGCCACGCGCTTCGCGCTGATGAACGGCGCGACGGTCGAGGGCGAACTGCCCGCCCCCGAGCGGCTGTCCGCGGCCGACCGCTGGATCCTGTCCCGGCTGAACACGGTGGTCGCCGAGGTCGACGCGTACTACGAGGACTACCAGTTCGCCAAGTTGTCGGACTCCCTCTACCACTTCGCGTGGGACGAGGTCTTCGACTGGTACGTCGAGCTGTCCAAGACCACCTTCGCGCAGGGCGGCGAGGCGGCCGACGCCTCCCGGCGGGTGCTCGGCGAGGTCCTGGACGTGATGCTGCGGCTGCTGCACCCGGTCGTCCCGTTCGTCACCGAGAAGCTGTGGACCGCGCTCACCGGCCGGGAGTCCGTGGTCATCGCCGACTGGCCGCGGGACAGCGGCTTCCGCGACGCCGCCGCCGAGCAGGAGATCACCACCCTCCAGCAGGTGGTCACCGAGGTCCGCAGGTTCCGTGCCGACCAGGGCCTCCAGCCCGGCCAGAAGGTCCCGGCGCGCCTCGACCTGTCCGGCACCCCGCTGGCGGTCCACGAGGACGCCATGCGCGCGCTGCTGAGGCTCCAGCCGGCCGGTGAGGACTTCACCGCCACCGCCTCGCTGCCGGTCGCGGGCGCGACCGTGGCCCTTGACCTGTCCGGCGCGATCGACGTCGAGGCCGAGCGCAAGCGGCTCGCCAAGGACCTCGCCGCGGCCGAGAAGGACAAGGCCCAGACCACGGCGAAGCTGAACAACGAGGCCTTCCTGGCCAAGGCACCCGACCACGTCGTGGAGAAGATCCGGGGCCGGCAGTCGACCGCCGAGGCCGACATCGCCCGGATCACCGCCCAGTTGGCGGCCCTGCCCCAGGGCTGACCACCCAGCCGGTGCCGAAGCGCCCCCGCCCCCTCAGCCGAGGGCGGCGGGGGCGCTTCGCGTGTGCGGGGTCACACCCGGGAACCAAACGCACCGTTCCGGGAGTTATCCGCTCGTACGTCCCGGAAGGAGCACCGCCACCATGAACAAGCCGCTGCGACACGCCTCCGTGTTCAGCCTGCTGCTCGTGCTGGCCCTGCTCATCTGGGCCACCTGGATCCAGGTGGCCAGGGCGCACAGCCTCGACGACAACGCCCACAACCCGCGCATGGCCATCAAGGAGTACTCCGGGCCCCTCGGCGACATCCTGGTCGGCGGCAAGCCGGTCACCGGCTCCGCCGCCACCAGCGGCGACCTGAAGTACAAGCGGACGTACACCGACGGCGAGCTGTACGCACCGGTCACCGGCTACGCCTCGCAGACGTACGGCACCACCCAGCTGGAGGCGCTCAACCGGGGCGTGCTGGACGGCTCGGACTCCCGGCTGGCGGGCCCCGACCAGTTGCTGACCCGGCAGCGGGCCAAGGCGGGCGATGTGCTCACCACCATCGACCCCGCCGCGCAGAAGGCCGCGTACAAGGGGCTCGGCAGCAAGACCGGCGCCGTCGTGGCCATCGACCCGAAGACGGGGAAGGTCCTCGCCCTGGCCAGCACCCCCTCCTACGACCCCGGCACCTTCGCGGGCTCCTCCGCCGCCGACCAGAAGGCGTGGAACGCGCTTCAGAAGGACGAGAAGCAGCCGATGCTCAACCGCGCGCTGCGCCAGACGTATCCGCCGGGCTCGGCCTTCAAGCTGGTCGTCGCCGCGGCGGCGCTGGAGGACGGGCTCTACGGCTCCGTGGACGAGCCGACGAAGAGCCCCGACCCGTACCGGCTGCCCGGCACGGTCACCGACATGACCAACGAGAGCGCGTCGGCCCCCTGCAAGAACGCGACGATACGCACCGCGCTCCAGTACTCCTGCAACACGGTCTTCGCGAAGATGGCGGTCGACCTGGGGCAGACCAAGGTCGCGGCCCAGGCGAAGAAGCTGGGCTTCGACGACTCCAAGCTGGACATCCCGGTGCGCGCCGCGAAGAGCGTCTACCCCAGCGGCATGGACGCCTCCCAGACCGCCCTGAGCGGCATGGGCCAGTTCGACGTCACCGCGACCCCGCTCCAGATGGCCATGGTCTCCGCGGCCATCGCGGACGGCGGCACCCTGATGAAGCCGTATCTGGTCGACCGCACCACCGACGGCAGCGGGGGCACCCTGGACCGGACCGAGCCCGCCGCGTACAGCCGGGCCATGTCGTCGTCCACGGCCTCGCAGCTGCGGTCCGCGATGACGACGGTGGTGGAGCGGGGCACCGGCACCAGCGCCCAGATCCCTGGGGTGACGGTCGGCGGCAAGACCGGCACCGCGCAGCACGGCGAGAACAACAGCGCGAACCCGTACGCGTGGTTTGTGAGTTACGCGGCTGACGGGCAGGGCCATCAGGTCGCGGTCGCGGTGGCGGTCGAGGACAGCGGCGCGGCCCGCGCCGACATCTCCGGCGGCGGCCTGGCCGGGCCGATCGCCAAGTCGGTGATGAAGGCGGCGCTGGGCGTATGAGGGGCACACGGCCTCCGGAGGAGGACCGAGCCCCAAAAGAGACGCGCCGGAAGCAGGCCGAGCCCTGAAAGTAGACTGTGACCGTGAGCGAGAGCCCCCAGAACGAGCCCGATGAGTTCGACGAGATCGTCGGAGCCGAGACCGACCGCGACCCCGATCTCGCCGTGATCGAGGCCGGGAGCCGGACGCTGCGCACCCGGTCCGGGCCGGCGCAGGGGGACGGAGTGCCCTCCCGTCCGGCCGACCCGGAGCTGGACCGGGCGCTGCGGGAGGTGGAGGCGGAGCTCGCGGGGCGCTGGCCCGAGACCAAGCTGGACCCCTCGCTGGTGCGCGTCGAGGCGCTGATGGACATCCTCGGCTCCCCGCACCGCGCCTACCCCTCGATCCACATCACCGGCACAAACGGCAAGACCAGCACCGCCCGCATGATCGAGTCGCTGCTGGGCGCCTTCGACCTGCGCACCGGCCGCTACACCAGCCCGCACGTCCAGTCGATCACCGAGCGGATCAGCCTGGACGGGGCGCCGATCTCCGCCGAGCGGTTCATCGAGACCTACCAGGACATCCGGCCGTACGTCGACATGGTCGACGCCTCACAGGAGCACCGGCTCTCGTTCTTCGAGGTGCTCACCGGCATGGCGTACGCGGCCTTCGCGGACGCGCCGGTCGACATCGCGGTGGTCGAGGTCGGTATGGGCGGCGTCTGGGACGCCACCAATGTGATCGACGCCGGGGTCGCGGTGATCATGCCGATCTCGCTGGACCACACCGACCGGCTGGGCACCACTCCGGAGCAGATCGCGACGGAGAAGGCCGGGATAGTCAAGCAGGACGCCACGGTGGTGCTGGCACAGCAGCCGCTGGAGGCCGCGTCCGTGGTCCTCAAGCGCGCGGTCGAGGTGGATGCCACGGTCGCCCGCGAGGGCATGGAGTTCGGCGTGCTCTCCCGCGAGGTGGCGGTCGGCGGCCAGCTGCTGACCCTGCGCGGCCTCGGCGGTGAGTACCCGGAGGTCTTCCTCCCGCTGTACGGGGCCCACCAGGCGCACAACGCGGCGGTGGCGCTGGCCGCCGTGGAGGCGTTCTTCGGCGTCGGCTCGGAGCACGCCCGCATCCTGGACATCGACACGGTCCGCACCGCCTTCGCCTCCGTCACCTCCCCGGGCCGGCTCGAAGTGGTGCGCCGCAGCCCGACCGTGGTCCTGGACGCCGCGCACAACCCGGCCGGGGCGCGGGCGGCGGCCGAGGCGGTCACCGAGGCCTTCGGCTTCAGCAGGCTGATCGGTGTGGTCGGCGCGAGCGGCGACAAGGACGTACGCGGCGTCCTGGAGGCCTTCGAGCCGATCTTCGCGGAGGTGGTGATCACCCGCAACTCCACCGAGCGCGCGATGGACGTGGACGAGCTGGCCGGCTTCGCCGTCGAGGTCTTCGGCGCGGAGCGGGTGCAGGTCGAGCCGCGGCTGGACGACGCCCTGGAGGCGGCGATCACGCTCGCGGAGGAAGAGAGCGAGTACTCGGGCGCGGGCGTGCTGGTGACCGGGTCGGTGATAACGGTCGGCGAGGCCCGGCTGCTTCTGGGAAGGGGCTGACATGCGAACGCTGTGCGCATCCACCCTGATCGGTGAATTCTTTGTGATCGGCTTCGCCGGTCTGGTGGCCATGAAGGTCTCCGGCCTGTCCGTGGCCACGGTGTGGACGGTCTGCGGCATCGCCATGGCGCTGTGCGTCCTGCTGTGCGGGATGCTCGGCCGCCCCGGCGCGGTGCACATCGGCTGGGCCCTTCAGATCGGCCTGGTGCTGAGCGGCACCATCGTCACCACCATGTACGTTCTGGGCGCGGCCTTCGCGGGGCTGTGGTGGGCCTCGGTCCACTACGGCCGCAAGGTCGACGAGGCGAAGGCCCGTTTCGCTTCCGCCCGCGCCGGCACCGCCGGTGCTGACACTGCGTAACGTGGCCGTCGTTCACCCATGTAGCCTCGGCGGCACAGTTTCACCCGCATGCCACGTTCCAAGGGAGTTCTCGCAGTGACCCAGCGCACGCTCGTCCTTCTCAAGCCCGACGCCGTACGACGCGGACTGATCGGCGAGATCCTGAGCCGCATCGAGAAGAAGGCGGGCTGGACGATCAGCGCGCTGGAGCTGCGCGAGCTCGGCCGCGAGGTGCTGGAGCAGCACTACGCCGAGCACGTGGGCAAGGCCTTCTACGAGCCGCTGGTGGACTTCATGGCCTCCGGCCCGGTGGTCGCGCTGGTCGTCGAGGGCGAGCGCGTCATCGAGGGCGTACGGGCGCTGGCGGGGCCGACCGACCCGATCGCCGCGGCGCCGGGCTCCATCCGCGGCGACTTCGGCACGATCGTGCGGGAGAACCTGATCCACGCCTCCGACTCCGAGGAGTCCGCCCAGCGGGAGATCAAGATCTTCTTCCCCGGGCTCGCCTGAACCCGCCTGAACTCGTCCGGGCCGGGTTGACCGTTCATCACATGGTCACCCGGTCCCACCTGGGGCGGCCGCCATTGTTCGGCCGCCCTTCGGCATATGCGGGCCGATCGGGGGAACGCATCCCCGCGACACGACGTCACCATTAGCAGGGGGCGGGCCCGTGTTCTGCTGACAATGGCGGAGGACCCCCGCAGCGTGTTCGAGCGGGCGTGACTACGATGAGAGCTTCCGCGCCTCGCAGCGCACCACATCCTGCCGACCTCAAGCAAGCAATCGCTCAATTGGGAAGGCCTGACGCATCCTCATGGGGAACAACATGTCGTTCATCGGCCGTGACATGGCTGTCGACCTCGGGACCGCCAACACGCTGGTGTACGTCAGGGGCCGCGGGATCGTCCTCAACGAGCCGTCCGTCGTCGCCATCAACACCAACACCGGCGGAATCCTCGCGGTGGGCGCCGAGGCGAAGAAGATGATCGGCCGCACCCCTGGCAACATCGTGGCCGTGCGCCCGCTGAAGGACGGCGTGATCGCCGACTTCGAGATCACCGAGCGGATGCTGCGCTACTTCATCCTGAAGATCCACAAGCGCCGCTATCTCGCCCGCCCCCGCGTCGTCGTCTGCGTGCCCTCCGGCATCACCGGCGTCGAGCGCCGCGCGGTCATCGAGGCCTCCACCCAGGCGGGCGCCCGCCAGGTGCACATCATCGAGGAGCCCATGGCCGCCGCCATCGGCTCCGGCCTGCCCGTCCACGAGGCCACCGGCAACATGGTCGTGGACATCGGCGGCGGCACCACCGAGGTCGCGGTCATCTCGCTCGGCGGCATCGTCACCGCGCAGTCCATCCGGGTGGCGGGCGACGAGCTGGACAACGCGATCATCCAGCACATCAAGAAGGAGTACAGCCTTCTGCTCGGCGAGCGCACCGCCGAGAACATCAAGATCACGATTGGCTCCGCCTTCGAGGGCAAGGAGGAGGAGCACACCGAGATCCGCGGCCGTGACCTGGTCAGCGGTCTCCCCAAGACCGTCGTGATCTCCGCCGCCGAGGTCCGCAAGGCCATGGAGGAGCCGGTCAACTCGATCGTCGACGCGGTCAAGACCACCCTCGACAAGTGCCCGCCCGAGCTGTCCGGCGACGTCATGGACCGCGGCATCGTGCTCACCGGCGGCGGCGCCCTGCTGCGCGGCCTCGACGAGCGGCTGCGCCAGGAGACCGGCATGCCGATCCACATCGCCGAGGACCCGCTGGACTCGGTCGCGCTCGGCTCCGGCAAGTGCGTCGAGGAGTTCGAGGCGCTCCAGCAGGTGCTGGACGCCCAGCCCCGCAGATGACGATCCGGTGAATCCGCCGTACGGGTGGCCGACTTCCCGTACGGCGGAGCGGCGGTTCACTGATATACAGGCATTTGGCTCCCCATGACCGGCTACACGTGAAAATCGCCTGACGAATGACGTGGCCGGTCCGACTCCGACGAGGAAGGCACGTCGCCGCACGTGAGGGACACACGAGAGAGCCGGCTGCTCCTGGTGCTGCTGGTCGCCATCGCGTTCGCACTGATCACGGTGGACATCCGCGGCGGCGAGGACTCGCCCCTCGACGGCGCCAGGCAGGCCGCCGCATCCGTCTTCGGCCCCGTCGAGGACGGGGTCGCGTCCGCGGTCGACCCGGTCGGCAACGCCGTCGCGGCCGTACGGGACTCAGGCGAGCGGCATGACCGGATCAGCGCCCTGGAGCGGGAGAACGCGGAGCTCAAGCAGCGGCTCGGCAGCGACGACCGCAACCGCGCCCGCGTCGTCGAGCTGGACAAGCTGCGCAAGACCGCGGGCGCCGGCCAGTACGGCATCAAGGGCGCCCAGGTCATCGCCATAGGAGCGGCCCGGGGCTTCTCCTGGACCGTCACCATCGACGTGGGCAGCAAGGACGGCATCCGCCGCGACATGACCGTCATCAACGGCGACGGCCTGGTCGGCCGGGTCACCACCGTCGGCCCGTCCACGGCCACCGTCGTCCTGGCCATCGACCCGGAGTTCACCGTCGGCACCCGCATGGAGAAGTCCGGCGAGCTCGGCTTCGCCAACGGCCAGGGCGGCCGCTCGCTGCGCGTCCAGCTCCTCAACGGCAAGGCCAAGATCAAGAAGGGCGACCGGCTGGTCACCTTCGGCTCCCGCGCCAACAAGCCCTTCGTGCCCGGCGTTCCGGTCGGCGAGGTGGTCCGGGTCGACCCCTCGGGCGGCGATCTGACCCGCACCCTGCTGGTGCGCCCGTACGTGGGCTTCACCAAGCTCGACATCGTCGGGGTCGTCGTCGAGCCGCCGCGCGAGAACCCGCGGGACACGGTGCTGCCGCCCAAGCCCGCCAAGCCCAAGCCGGCGCCCACGGTCACCGTCACGGTCAAACCGACCTCGTCCCCGAGCGCCTCCGCCGACAGGAGCTGACCCATGCTGCGTCTGAACCGGGTCCTGCTCTCGACCCTCCTGGTGGTCATCGCCCTCGTCGTCCAGGTCTGTGTGCTCGCCCGGCTCCAACTGCCCGGCGCGGTCCCCGACCTGCTGCTGCTCGTCGTGCTCGGCCTCGCGCTGGTCTACGGCCACACGGGCGGCGCGCTCATCGGCTTCGGCGCCGGCCTGCTCGCCGACCTCGCCCCGCCCGCCGACCACGCCGCCGGGCGGTACGCCCTGGTGCTGTGCGTCATCGGCTATCTGGCGGGCCTCGCCAAGCCCGAGACCGGCCAGCTCCGGTCGGCCACCGGGCCGATGCTCGTGGTCGTCGCGGCGGCCATCGGCAGCACGCTGCTGTACGCGGGCGTCGGCCAGCTCGTCGGCGACGACGCCTCCCGCCATGTGGGCCTGAGCAAGCTGCTGTTCACCGCGGCGCTGTACGACCTGCTGCTGGCGCCCTTCACCGTGCCGCTGATCATGGGAATGGCCAGAAAGAGCGAGAACGACCCGATGGCCGACAGCTCCGGCGGCTCCCGGGTCGGCAGCCAGCGCGGCGGGCTCCTGATGAAGGCCGCCAACCGAGGGACGGGACGGCTCAAGGGGGTCAAGCGCCTGTGAGGCCTCGATCCGACATCCAGTGGGGGCAGCAGCCATGAGTAATATCCCGGAGACCGGGCGGACTCCGCGCGTCACCATCCGGCTGGTCGCCATCCAGATCATCGTCTTCTCGCTGCTGCTCACCCTCGGCGGCCGCCTGTGGTACCTCCAGATCCGCAACGGCGACGAATACACCGCGGAAGCCGCCAACAACCACGTCCAGCAGGTCGTCCACCCCGCCGTGCGCGGCTCGATACTGGACGCCCGCGGCGTGCCGCTCGCCGACAACGAGACCCGCCTGGTCGTCTCCGCCAGCCGCACCGAGCTGATGAAGATGAAGGACGACGGAAAGGCCGTCCTCACCCGTCTCGCCGACGTCCTGGACATGAAGCCCAAGGACGTGATGGACAAGGTCCGGCTGTGCGACGCCAAGACGGCCCAGCCCTGCTGGAACGGCTCGCCGTACCAGCCCATCCCCATCACCGACGAGGCCAGCCCCAAGCAGGCCCTCCAGATCCGCGAGCGCGAAGAGGACTTCCCGGGGATAAGCGCGGAGCCGACCGCCGTGCGCCGCTACGCCGCCCCGGGCGACGCCAACGCCGCACAGGTGCTCGGCTACCTCTCCCCGGTCACCGACGAGGAGATCAAGAAGGCCGAGGACAGCCATTCGCCGCTGCTCCGCTCCGACCAGGTCGGCCGTAACGGCCTGGAGCGCGAGTACGACGACCAGCTGCGCGGCAAGGCCGGGGTCACCCGCTACGAGGTGGACAACCTCGGCCGGGTCATCGGCCAGGCGGAGAGCCAGAAGGCCCAGCCCGGCGCCAACGTCGTCACCAGCATCGACGCCCGGGTGCAGGCCGTCGCCGAGAAAGAGCTGGACCAGGCGATGAAGGACGCCCGCAAGGAGATGGACCGGAACACGGGCCGCAGGTACGAGGCGGACGCGGGCGCGGTCGTGGTCATGGAGGCGAAGACCGGCCGGGTGGTCGCGATGGCCTCCAACCCGACGTACGACCCCAACGCCTGGGTCGGCGGCATCTCCGGCAAGGACTACAAGAGGCTCACCGGCAAGAACTCCAACTACCCGCTGCTGAACCGGGCGATCCAGGGCCAGTCGGCCCCCGGCTCGATCTTCAAGGTGATCCCGACCACGGCCGCGGTCAACGCCGGCTACCCCTTCGACGGCAACTACAACTGCTCCAGCTCGTTCAGCATCGGCTCACAGGTCTTCAAGAACTTCGAGTCGAAGGGCTACGGCCCGATCAGCCTCGGCCGGGCGCTTGAGGTCTCCTGCGACACCGTGTTCTACGACCTCTCGTACAAGCAGTGGCAGAAGGACGGCGGCAACAAGCCCAAGAAGCACCCGGCGGACTGGTTCTACAAGACCGCCCACCAGTTCGGCCTCGGCAAGGAGACCGGCATCGACCTCCCCAACGAGGTCACCGGCCGGATCCCGGACCGCCAGTGGAAGAAGGACTACTGGAAGGCCAACAAGAACGGCTGGTGCAAGTACGGCAAGAAGGACGGCAACTACGGCCAGCGGATCGCCTACGAGAACTGCCTCGAAGGCATGAAGATGCGCGCCGGTGACTCGGTGAACTACTCCATCGGCCAGGGCGACACGCTCGTCACCCCGATCCAGATGGCGACCATCTACGCCGCGATCAGCAACGGCGGCACGCTGTACGACCCGACCATCGGCAAGGCGATCATCAGCGCCGACGGCAAGAAGGTCCAGGAGATCAAGCCGAAGTCGCACGGCAAGCTGCCGATGGACGGGCAGACGCGCCGCCAGATAGACAGCGCCCTCGCGGGAGTCGCGACCCGCGGCACCGCCGCCTGGCGATTCGGCGGCTGGCCGCAGAACAAGATCCCGATGCACGCCAAGACGGGTACGGCCGAGGTCTACGGCAAGCAGACGACCTCGTGGTTCGCGACGTACACCAAGGACTACTCGATCGTCATGACGATCTCCCAGGGTGGTACCGGCTCCGGCGCCTCCGGCCCGGCCGTGCGCAACATCTACAACGCGCTCTACGGGGTGGACGCCAAGGGCGGCATCGACAACAAGAAGGCGCTGCTGCCCAAGCCCCAGGCGACCCTCCCCAAGATCGATTCCGATGGCACCATTCAGGACCAGCCGCTGGGCCCGCCGGTCAAGGCGGTCGGAAGGCGGGACGAGCAAGCGTGAGTGCCTCTACGCACACGTACACCACGCGCCGGTTCACGCCCGAGCGCGGCACCTGGGGCAAGCTCATGGCGCGCGACTCGATCGTGCGCCGCCTGGACTGGATACTGCTGTTCGCCGCGCTGGCCCTGTCCGCCATCGGCACCGTCCTCGTCTACTCCGCCACCCGCAACCGCACCGAGCTCAACCAGGGCGACCCGTACTACTTCCTGATCCGGCACGCCATGAACACCGGCATCGGGCTGGTGCTGGCCGTCGGCACGATCTGGCTCGGCCACCGCACACTGCGCGGGGCCGTGCCGGTGCTGTACGCGCTGTCCGTGATCCTCGTCCTCGCCGTCCTCACCCCGCTCGGCTCCACCATCAACGGGGCGCACGCGTGGATCGTGATCGGCGGCGGCTTCTCCCTCCAGCCCTCCGAGTTCGCCAAGATCACCATCATCCTGGGGATGGCGATGCTGCTGGCGGCGCGCGTGGACGCGGGGGACCGCGTCAACCCCGACCACCGCACCGTCGTCCAGGCCCTCGGGCTCGCCACGCTGCCCATCGCGATCGTGCTGCTCATGCCGGACCTCGGCTCGGTGATGGTCATGGCGGTGATCGTGCTCGGCGTGCTGCTCGCCTCGGGCGCGTCCAACCGCTGGGTCGTGGGGCTGATCGGCGCGGCCGTCATCGGCGCGGTCCTGATCTGGCAGCTCGGCGTGCTCGACCAGTACCAGATCGACCGCTTCGCCGCCTTCGCCAACCCGGCCCTCGACCCGGCTGGCGTCGGCTACAACACCAACCAGGCGCGGATCGCGATCGGCTCGGGCGGCCTCACCGGCAAGGGGCTGTTCCACGGCACCCAGACCACCGGCCAGTTCGTGCCCGAGCAGCAGACCGACTTCGTCTTCACGGTCGCGGGGGAGGAGCTGGGCTTCCTCGGCGCGGGCCTGATCATCGTGCTGCTCGGTGTCGTGCTGTGGCGCGCCTGCCGCATCGCGCGGGACACCACCGAGCTCTACGGCACGGTCGTCGCCGCCGGGATCATCGCCTGGTTCGCCTTCCAGGCGTTCGAGAACATCGGCATGACGCTGGGCATCATGCCGGTGGCCGGTCTGCCGCTGCCGTTCGTCTCGTACGGCGGGTCGTCGATGTTCGCCGTGTGGATAGCGGTCGGCCTGCTTCAGTCGATCCGCGTACAGCGTCCCGTATCGGCCTGACGCCCGATCCGCCCGACGCCGGGGCTGCCCTCAAACGCCGCACAGCAGTACATTCACGTCATGGCGGACACGGTGCGTGAGATCGAGCGAAAGTACGAGGCCCCCGACGACGGCCGGCTCCCCGATCTGACCGGGGTCGCCGGCGTCGCGGAGGTCGTGAACAAGGGCGTGGCCACGCTGGACGCCACGTACTACGACACCGCCGACCAGCGGCTCGCGGCGGACCGCATCACCCTGCGCCGCCGCACGGGCGGCAGCGACGCGGGGTGGCACCTCAAGCTGCCCGCCGGGCCGGACGCCCGGGACGAGATCCGCGCCCCGCTGTCGGACACGCTGCCCGCCGAGCTCGCCGCCCTCGTACGCTCCCGCGTCCGCGACAAGGGGCTCGTCCCGCTGGTCCGCCTGGTGTCCGAGCGGGACGTCAGACACCTCGTGGACGCCGACGGCGCCCTGCTCGCCGAGCTGTCCGCCGACCGCGTCACCGCCAGCCGTCTGACCCCGGAGCAGGGCGAGCCGGTGGGGTGGACGGAGGTCGAGATGGAGCTCGCCCCGGGCGGCGACCCGGCGCTCCTCGACGCGCTCGAATCGCATCTGACGGAGGCGGGGCTGCGCCGCTCGGCCGCACCGTCCAAGCTCGCCAGGGCGCTGGCCGAGACCAGGGTCGCGCGGGACGGCACGAAGGGCGCCGAGTCGGCCGACAAGAAGGCCGAGACGGGCAAGAAAGCCAAGGCGGGCAAGAAGGCGGGCAAGGGTGCGAAGGGCGCCGGGCCCACGGCGGGCGACGTGGTCCTCCGCTACGCACGCGCCCAGATAGCCGACGTCGTCTCGCTCGACCCCGCCGTCCGCCTGGACGCGCCCGACTCCGTCCACCGCATGCGTGTCGCCACCCGCCGCCTGCGCAGCTCCTTCCGCTCCTACCGCAAGGTCCTGGACCGGGCCGTCACCGATCCCATCGGCGACGAGCTGAAGTGGCTGGCCGGCGAGCTCGGCATCGACCGCGACCGCGAGGTGCTCACCGCCCGGATCGAGGAGCGGCTCGCCGAGGTCCCGGACGGGCTGCGCGCCGGCCCCGTGGCGGAGCGGCTGGGCACCTGGTCGCGGACGAGCCGCCGCGGTTCGCGCGAGCGGCTGATCGGCGTGCTCGACGGCGAGCGCCACCTCGCCCTGCTGGCCTCCCTGGACGCGCTGTCCGCCGACCCGCCGCTGCGGCCCGCCGCCGACCGCCCCGCCGAGGACGTGATCCTCGCGGCCGTGCTGCGCGACTACGAACGGCTCGCCGCCCTTGTCGCCGCCGCCCTCGCCGCTCCCCCCGGGCACGACCGGGACCTCGCCGTGCACGAGGCGCGCAAGAAGGCCAAGCGCGCCCGCTACGCCGCCGAGGCCGCCCGCCCCGCGCTCGGCAAGCCCGCCAAGGCGTTCGCGGGGCTCATGACCGAGCTCCAGGATCTGCTCGGCGACCACCAGGACAGCGTGGTCGCCCGCGAGGCGCTGCGCGACCTGGCCGAGCAGGCGCACGCCGCCGGGGAGCGCGACTTCACCTTCGGCGTCCTGTACGCCCGGGAGGAGGCGCTGGCCGCGCGGCGGGAGGCCGAGCTGCCCGCGTTGTGGGCCGAGGTCTCGCGCGAGAAGCACCGGGCGGCGCTGCGGCCGTGAGCGGCGTCAGGAGTGTCCGCCGGGCGGGTTAGGCTTGGGGGTCACCCTTGTCAGCTCACGAAGGTCTTCCGGATGTCTGTCGAGTCGGTCTTTCCGCAGCTCGAGGCCCTGCTCCCGCATGTGCAGAAGCCGATCCAGTACGTGGGCGGGGAGCTGAACTCCACCGTCAAAGCCTGGGACAGCTGCGACGTCCGCTGGGCGCTCATGTACCCGGACGCGTATGAGGTCGGTCTGCCCAACCAGGGCGTCATGATCCTTTACGAGGTACTGAACGAGCGCGAGGGCGTGCTCGCGGAGCGCACGTACAGCGTCTGGCCGGACCTCGAAGCGCTCATGCGCGAGCACAAGGTGCCGCAGTTCACCGTCGACTCGCACCGCCCGGTCGCGGCCTTCGACGTCTTCGGGCTCTCCTTCTCCACCGAGCTCGGCTACACCAACATGCTGACCGCGCTCGACCTGGCCGGGATCCCGCTCGAGGCCAAGGCCCGCACCGAGGACCACCCCATCGTGGTTGCGGGCGGTCACGCCGCGTTCAACCCCGAGCCGATCGCGGACTTCATCGACTGCGCGGTGATCGGGGACGGCGAGCAGGCCGTCCTGGAGATGACCGAGATCATCCGCGCCTGGAAGGCCGAGGGCCGCCCCGGCGGCCGGGACGAGCTGCTGTTCCGCCTCGCCCGCACCGGCGGCGTCTATGTGCCGGCGTTCTACGACGTGGAGTACCTGCCCGACGGCCGGATCTCCCGCGTCGTGCCCAACCGCTCCGGCGTGCCGTGGCGGGTCTCCAAGCACACCGTCATGGACCTGGACGAGTGGCCGTACCCGAAGCAGCCGCTGGTGCCGCTCGCCGAGACCGTCCATGAGCGGATGTCCGTCGAGATCTTCCGCGGCTGCACGCGCGGCTGCCGCTTCTGCCAGGCGGGCATGATCACCCGCCCGGTGCGCGAGCGCTCCATCACCGGCATCGGCGAGATGGTCGACAAGGGGCTCAAGGCCACCGGCTTCGAGGAGGTCGGCCTGCTGTCCCTGTCCTCCGCGGACCACACCGAGATCGGCGACGTCGCCAAGGGCCTCGCCGACCGCTACGAGGAAGACAAGATCGGGCTGTCGCTCCCGTCGACCCGGGTGGACGCCTTCAACATCGACCTCGCCAACGAGCTCACCCGCAACGGCCGCCGCTCCGGCCTCACCTTCGCCCCCGAGGGCGGCAGTGAGCGCATCCGCAAGGTCATCAACAAGATGGTCTCGGAAGACGACCTGATCAGGACCGTCGCCACCGCGTACGGCAACGGCTGGCGCCAGGTGAAGCTGTACTTCATGTGCGGCCTGCCGACCGAGACCGACGACGACGTGCTCCAGATCGCCGACATGGCCATGAAGGTCATCGCCAAGGGCCGCGAGGTCTCCGGCAAGAACGACATCCGCTGCACCGTCTCGATCGGCGGCTTCGTCCCCAAGCCGCACACCCCCTTCCAGTGGGCCCCGCAGCTCGGCGCCGAGGAGACGGACGCCCGCCTGGAGAAGCTGCGCGACAAGATCCGCGGCGACAAGAAGTACGGCCGCTCCATCGGCTTCCGCTACCACGACGGCAAGCCGGGCATCGTCGAGGGCCTGCTCTCCCGCGGCGACCGCCGGGTGGGCGCGGTCATCCGCGCGGTCTACGAGGACGGCGGCCGCTTCGACGGCTGGCGCGAGCACTTCAGCTACGACCGCTGGATGGAGTGCGCCGAGCGGGCGCTGCCCGAGTTCGGCGTGGACGTCGACTGGTACACCACCCGCGAGCGCGCCTACGAGGAGGTCCTGCCCTGGGACCACCTGGACTCCGGCCTCGACAAGGACTGGCTCTGGGAGGACTGGCAGGACGCCCTCGACGAGACGGAGGTCGACGACTGCCGCTGGACCCCGTGCTTCGACTGCGGCGTCTGCCCGCAGATGGACACGCAGATCCAGATCGGACCGACGGGCAAGAAGCTGCTGCCTCTGACGGTCAAGAACGCTGGTCCGACGCCCGCCGTGAGTGGTCACGCGCACTGAGGGCGAGGGCGAGGTGCCGCACCCTGATCTACACGGTCACTTGAGGATCTCGAGCAGCCGATCGGCGAGAGTCGCTGCTGAGTGGGGATTCTGTCCGGTGATCAGGTTGCGGTCCTCGACCATGTACGGCTCCCATATCGGGCCGCGGCTGAATTCGACGCCGACCTGGTCCTTGAGTTCGGTCTCCAGCAGCCACGTTGCCCTGGAGGCCAGCCCGACCGCCTCTTCCTCCTCATTGGTGAAGCCCGTGACCCGGTAGCCCTTGAAGGGTGACTCGCCGTGCATTCTCGTGGCCAGCATCGCGGAAGGGGCGTGGCATACGATCGCGAGCGGGTCGCCGGAGGCGAGTTGCGCCGTCAGCAGGCGGCCGGCATCGGCGTCGAACGCCAAGTCCGACATGGGACCGTGACCACCGGGCAGATACACCGCGTCGTAGTCCTCGAGACGGACGTCCGAAAGTTTGAGGGGCCGACGCAACACCTCGGCATCGCGGATGATGGCTTCCAGTTCGAGGGCTCCGTCCTCACCACCCGCCATCGAGGGGCGCAGGCTCATCATGTCGACGTTCGGGATCGCACCGCCGGGTGTCGCGACCACGACGTCATGGCCGGCCTCCGTGATCTTCTTGTAGGGCATCGCGAACTCTTCGGCCCAATATCCCGTCGCATGCCTGGTGCCGTCCTTGAGCACCCAATACGTCGCCCCACTCACGATGAAGAGGACTTTCGCCACGGCGCCCACCTCCCCGCCCGAGAACAGCTCGCACATTCATTGCACGCTCGGCACAGCAGCCCGGCAAGTCCAGTGACTCTCCGGGACACAGTCGTAGCCGAGAGAGACGCTTCTGCCCGCGCATGGACACGCGAATCCGGATCGGACCGACGGGCAGGAAGCTGCCACCGCCGACGGCCGTCAAGTAACCCACGGCCCGACAAGTACGCTGGAAGGGGCACGGGCCGCGCACCCGCACAAGGTGAGGGCCCGGCCTCCGGCGTTCGACAGCAACACCTCGATCGCAACACCTCGATCGCAACACCTCGACAGCAAGGCTTCGACGGCAAGGAGAAGGACCCCTGGGCAAGCGACAGCCCGAAGGCCCGCCGCCCGCACCCGCGGTGCAGCGCATTCGTTTGCGCTACACCAAGCGCGGCCGCCTCCGGTTCACCAGCCACCGCGACTTCCAGCGCGCCTTCGAGCGGGCGCTGCGCCGCGCCGAGGTGCCCATGGCGTACTCGGCGGGGTTCACCCCGCACCCCAAGGTGTCGTACGCCAATGCCGCACCCACCGGCACGGGCAGTGAGGCCGAGTACCTGGAGATCCAGCTCACCGAGGCGCGCGACCCCGAAAGGCTGCGTGAGCTCCTCGACGAGTCGCTGCCCGCCGGGCTCGACGTCACCGAGGCCGTCGAGGCCCATACGCCGGGCCTGGCCGATCGGCTTCAGGCCTCCGTCTGGGAGATCCGGCTGAGCGGGGTCGCCCCCGAGGAGGCCGAGCGCGCCGTCGCCGCCTTCCTCGCCGCCGAAACGGTCGAGGTCGAGCGCCGGACGAAAAACGGGTTGCGGTCCTTCGACGCACGTGGTGCCGTCGCCCGGCTCGAGGCCCTCGCGGCCCCGGTCGATAGGCCGGGGGACCCTGCCTGTGCGATACTGCGGCTGGTGGTACGGCATCTGACACCTGCCGTGCGACCCGACGACGTCCTGTCCGGTCTCCGCGCTACGGCCGACCTGGCGCCGCCGGTCCCCGCAGCGGTGACCAGGCTGGCGCAGGGGCTGCTCGATGAGGAGTCCGGCACGGTGACCGACCCGCTCGCGCCCGATCGCGAGGCAGTACCGGCCGCCCCACCCACGGCCGCCGGGCTGACCGCCGCGATGGCGCCGGAAGGTTCCGCGTAGGACCGCCGTCGATGCGCCGCCGGTGCACCAGGGAGCCACCCCGGGTCCGGCAGGCGCACTGACCAGGAGACTTTCGCCGGTCCCGGCATTTCCGGTCCCGGCGAGTGAGACGACAGCTCCCGTGCGGCGCCCGCGCCGCGGGCGGCGGCAATCGCGCAGAGCGCGAATTGCCGCCGAACGCGGACGCGGCGCCCGGGAGCGTGACGGGAGAAACGCCCGCATGCTCGAGCCTATTGAGCCGATCGAACCTATCCAGCCCTTGGGACAGCCCGCTCAGCGTGCCGTCGCCCCCAGGGACACCACCGAGAACAACACCCCAAGCGACACCCTGCCGCCGCGCCGCCGCCGCGCGGCCTCCCGGCCGGCCGGCCCGCCCGCGGCAGTGGTGAGCGACGAGGCGGCCCAGTCCGCCGCTCCGGCCATACCGGCCGCCTCGACCACCGACCTCGACCCCCAGGCCGCCGCGCCGTCCGCTTCGGCGGAGGAGCCGGTGCCCGCGCCGCGTACGCGCCGTCGCGCCACGCGCAAGGCGACGGCCCCGGCGGGCTCGCCGGAGACCGCCGAGACCGCGCTCTCCGCGGCGGAGTCCGCTCCTGCCGCTGAGGACGGCACACCGGCCGAGGAGCCGGTGCCCGCGCCGCGCACACGCCGCCGGGCCACGCGCAAGGCGACCGCTGAGGCGGGCTCGCCGGAGGTGGCCGCCCAGACCGCCGAGGACGCCGATGTCGTGGAGGAGGCCGCCGCGCCGGTGCGCGGGCGTCGCCGTGCGACCCGCCAGGCGTCCGCTCCTGCCGGTCCGGCAGAGACCGCTGAGACCGTTGTCGCCGCCGAGGCCGCTGCCGTGCCCGACGAGGCGGCCGACGAGCAGCCTGCCGAGGAGTCCGATGAGGCCGCCGAGGCGGCGGCGCCGGTGCGCAAGCGCCGTCGCGCGACCCGCCAGGTGTCCGCTCCGGCCGCTTCGCCGGAGGCGGCCGAGGCCGAGACCGTCGTCGCCGCCGAATCCGACGAGGCCGCTGCCGAGAGCGGCGAGGCCGACGAGCCGGTCCGTAAGCGTCGTCGGGCGACGCGCAAGGCGACCGGCGAGGAGCAGGTCGCGGAGGACGTGGCCGCGTCGGAGCCCGTCGGCGAGGACGCCGATGAGGAGGCCGTGGCGCCGGTCCGCAGGCGTCGTCGGGTGGCGCGCAAGGCGACCGCCCCGGCGGGCTCGCCGGAGGCCGCCGCGACGGAAGAGACCCAGCCCGCCGAGACCGCCGAGACCGCTGACGCCGCCGCCCAGGCCGCGTCCGAGTCCGGTGCCGAGGCGGCGGAGGAGGCCGAGCCGACCGCGCGGCGTACCCGCCGCCGGGCGACGCGTAAGGCGACCGCCCCGGCAGGCTCGCCCGAGCCTGAGCCCGAGGCGCCGGAGGCGGCAGCCGCCGCTGCCGAGGTCTCTGCCGCACCTGCCGACGAGAGCCCCGCCGACGAGGACACCGCCGCGCCGCGCGCCCGTACCCGCCGTCGTGCGACCCGTACGGCCGCCGCTCCCGCCGCCGACGAGTCGGCCGAGGCCCCGCGGCCGTCGGCCGGTGAGCCGGAGGCCGCCGAGGCCGAGCCGGAGGCTCCGGCCAGGGGCCGGCGCCGGGCCGTGCGCCCGCCGACCGCCGTGTTCCAGGCCCCGGTGTTCACCGAGCCGGTGTTCCAGACGCCGGAGAGCGCCGCCCTGGCCGCCGCCGCGGCCGCCGAGGAGGCGGACGAGACGGACGAGGCGGAGGACGAGGAGCCGTTCGCGGTCGCAGAGCAGGCGGCGCCCACGGCTGCCCGCCGCCGTCGCCGTCGCCGCGGTGAGCCGTTCGACGACCAGGCCGCCCGGGCCGCACAGCCCGAGCAGGCCGCGCAGGCCGAGGCCGAAGAGACGGCCGAGACCGCCGAGGAGGCCGAGCTCGCGGACGGCGAGCACGGCGACGAGGAGTCGGGCGAGCGCCCGGCCCGCCGCCGTCGCCGTGGTGGCCGCCGCCGTCGCCGTGGCGAGGCCGCGGACGCCGAGGGCGCGGAGGGCCGCGCCGAGGGCGAGGCCGGCGAGCGCTACGAGGACGAGCACGCGGGCGAGGGCGCGGACGAGCAGGTCACCGGCGAGGCCGGGGCCGAGGAGTCCGAGGAGGACGAGGCCGGCGGCACCAGCAGCAGCCGTCGCCGCCGTCGCCGGCGCCGGCGCAGCGGGGACGCCGCCGAGGTCGAGTCGGGCGACGACCCGGAGCGTACGGTCGTCAAGATCCGCGAGCCGCGGGAGCGGCGCGCCAAGGAGGCCGAGTCCGGCGCCGACGAGGTGCAGTCCATCAAGGGCTCGACGCGCCTCGAGGCGAAGAAGCAGCGCCGCCGCGAGGGCCGTGAGCAGGGCCGCCGCCGGGTGCCGATCATCACGGAGGCCGAGTTCCTGGCCCGCCGCGAGGCGGTCGAGCGGGTGATGGTCGTCCGGCAGAACGGCGAGCGCACCCAGATCGGCGTGATGGAGGACAATGTCCTCGTCGAGCACTTCGTCAACAAGGAACAGTCGAACAGCTACGTCGGCAACGTCTACCTGGGCAAGGTGCAGAACGTCCTGCCGTCGATGGAGGCCGCCTTCGTCGACATCGGCAAGGGCCGCAACGCCGTGCTCTACGCGGGCGAGGTCAACTTCGAGGCGCTGGGGCTGTCCAACGGCCCGCGCCGGATCGAGACCGCGCTGAAGTCCGGCCAGTCCGTGCTGGTCCAGGTCACCAAGGACCCGATCGGTCACAAGGGCGCCCGGCTGACCAGCCAGGTATCCCTCCCCGGCCGCTACCTGGTGTACGTGCCCGAGGGCTCGATGACCGGCATCAGCCGCAAGCTGCCGGACACCGAGCGCGCGCGTCTGAAGCAGATCCTCAAGAAGATCGTCCCCGAGAACGCGGGCGTTATTGTCCGGACCGCGGCCGAGGGCGCGAGCGAGGAGGAGCTGTCCCGCGACGTCAAGCGGCTTCAGGCGCAGTGGGAGGAGATCCAGAAGAAGGCGAAGGGCGGCGGCGCCCCGACGCTGCTCTACGGCGAGCCGGACATGACCGTCCGGGTCGTCCGCGACATCTTCAACGAGGACTTCTCCAAGGTCATCGTGAGCGGCGACGGCGCCTGGGACACGATCCACGGATACGTCTCGCACGTCGCCCCCGACCTCGCGGACCGGCTTCAGCGGTGGACGTCGGACGTCGACGTGTTCGCCACGTACCGGATCGACGAGCAGCTGATGAAGGCGCTGGACCGCAAGGTGTGGCTGCCCAGCGGCGGCTCCCTGGTGATCGACCGGACCGAGGCGATGGTCGTGGTCGACGTCAACACCGGCAAGTTCACCGGCCAGGGCGGCAACCTGGAGGAGACGGTCACCAGGAACAACCTGGAGGCGGCCGAGGAGATCGTGCGCCAGCTGCGGCTGCGCGACCTCGGCGGCATCATCGTGATCGACTTCATCGACATGGTGCTGGAGTCCAACCGGGACCTGGTGCTGCGGCGCCTCCTGGAGTGCCTGGGCCGGGACCGTACGAAGCACCAGGTGGCGGAGGTCACCTCGCTGGGCCTGGTCCAGATGACCCGCAAGCGGGTCGGCCAGGGCCTGCTGGAGTCGTTCTCCGAGCCCTGCGTGCACTGCAACGGCCGTGGTCTGCTCGTCCACATGGACCAGCCGACGGCGGTCGGCGGTGGCGGCAAGCGCAAGAAGAAGAAGGGCGCGGCGGCCCAGCCCGAGCAGGCGCCGGAGGTCGTCGAGGCCGCTGAGGCCGCCGAGGCGGCCGTGGTCGAGGCCGAGCCGGAGACGGTGGCCGAGGCCGCCGCCGAGGCCGCGGAGCACCGGCACGCGCCGGAGCCGGTGACCTTCGCCGCCGACGAGGAGCTGTACAGCAGCGCCGCGGAGGCCGAGGCGGCCGCGACGCGTGGCCGTACGCGGCGCCGGGCGACCCGGAAGGTGACCGCCCCCGCGGGCGCCCCGAAGGCCGCGGAGCAGCCGGAGGCGGCCGTGGTCGTGCTGCCGGTCGAGGAGCCGAAGGAGGCCCCGGCCGAGGAGCCGAAGGCCGAGGCGGCGGCTGAGCCGGAGCCGGCCGTCGCGCCGGAGCCGGTGTCCGCGCCGCGTACGCGCCGCCGGGTGACCCGGAAGGTGTCCGCTCCCGCGGGCTCGCCTGCGGGCTCCGAGGAGGCGGCCGTGGTGGTCGTCAGCGCGGCCCAGGACGCCGGGCCGGAGCCGGAGCCCGAGGCCCCGGAGACGGCCCCCGAGACGGCCGCTGAGACGGCTTCCGAGGCGGCTTCCGAGGCCGCGGCGGAGCCTGAGGAGGCGGCGGCCCCGGCGCCGGCGAAGAAGACGGCCCGCAAGGCCGCCAAGAAGGCGCCCGCGAAGAAGGCCGCGGCCAAGAAGACGGCGGCGAAGAAGACGACCGCCAAGAAGACCGCGGCCAAGAAGACGACGGCCAAGAAGTCGGTGGCCAAGAAGACCGCGGCGGCGGAGCAGCAGACGCCGTCCTCGGTCTCGGCCTCCACCGACGACTGACACCGGCGACCGAGCACGCCGCACCGGGATCCGGGGCGGGGGTTGTCCACCCGACTGGGGCGGGCGCCCCCGCCCCGGCCCCGGTTTGACCCCCTGGTCCCGGCCCCGTAACCTTGACCGTCGGCGTTTGTACGCCAACCCCTGAGCAAATCCCTCCCGCCCCGCCGGGAGAGGCCGCTCGCCGTTGCCTGGGCATCCCTTCGTGGACGTACGCAGGTGATCGGTGAACCACTGACCGTGCCGGTCGATGGGGAGCGGCTGGCATCAGAGGTCCCGATTACTGACGAGAGAGTGAGAACCGCGTGTACGCAATCGTGCGCACCGGCGGCCGCCAGCAGAAGGTGTCCGTGGGCGACGTCATCGAGGTCGACCGTTTGTCCAGCAGCAAGGTCGGCGACACGGTGGAGCTCTCGACTCTGCTCGTTGTCGACGGTGACGCCGTGACCAGCGACCCGTGGGTGCTGGCCGGGGTGAAGGTGCACGCCGAGGTTGTGGACCACCACAAGGGCGCCAAGATCGACATCCTGAAGTACAAGAACAAGACCGGCTACCGGAAGCGGATCGGTCACCGTCAGCTGCACACCGCGCTGAAGGTCACCAGCATCGACGCGGCTGCGAAGTAAGGGACTGAGGAGACATGGCACACAAGAAGGGCGCATCGTCCACTCGGAACGGTCGCGACTCCAACGCCCAGCGGCTCGGCGTCAAGCGCTTCGGCGGCCAGGTCGTCAACGCGGGTGAGATCCTGGTCCGCCAGCGCGGCACGCACTTCCACCCGGGTGCGGGCGTCGGCCGTGGCGGCGACGACACGCTGTTCGCGCTGGCCGCCGGTGCGGTGCAGTTCGGCACCGCGCGTGGCCGCAAGGTCGTGAACATCGTTCCGGTCGCTGAGTAATCAGCCCGGGGCGACACCACACACCTTTCCGAGGGCGGACCGCTCTTTCCCGTGACGGGGAAGCGGGTCCGCCCTCGGTGCGTTACGCCTAAGACATTCGGTACGTAAGGCGTACCGTACGTAGCTACTTTGGAGGCACAGCGTCATGACCACCTTCGTGGACCGCGTCGAGCTGCACGTCGCCGCGGGTAACGGAGGCCACGGCTGCGCCTCCGTGCACCGCGAGAAGTTCAAGCCGCTCGGCGGCCCGGACGGCGGCAACGGCGGCCGTGGCGGCGATGTGATCCTGGTCGTCGACCAGTCGGTCACCACGCTGCTCGACTACCACCACAGCCCGCACCGCAGGGCCACCAACGGCAAGCCGGGCGAGGGCGGCAACCGCTCCGGCAAGGACGGCACGGACCTGGTCCTGCCCGTCCCGGACGGCACCGTCGTCCTCGACAAGCAGGGCAACGTCCTGGCCGACCTGGTCGGGCAGGGCACCACCTTCGTCGCCTCCCAGGGCGGCCGCGGGGGCCTGGGCAACGCCGCGCTGGCCTCGGCCCGCCGCAAGGCCCCCGGCTTCGCGCTGCTGGGTGAGCCGGGCCAGGCCGGGGATGTGGTCCTGGAGCTCAAGACGGTCGCGGACGTGGCGCTGGTCGGCTACCCGAGCGCCGGAAAGTCCTCGCTGATCTCGGTGCTCTCGGCCGCCAAGCCGAAGATCGCCGACTATCCCTTCACCACCCTGGTGCCCAACCTCGGCGTGGTGACGGCGGGCTCCACCGTCTACACCATCGCCGATGTGCCGGGCCTGATCCCGGGCGCCAGCCAGGGCAAGGGCCTGGGCCTGGAGTTTCTGCGCCATGTCGAGCGCTGCTCGGTGCTCGTCCACGTCCTGGACACGGCGGCGCTCGAGTCCGAGCGCGACCCGCTGAGCGACCTGGACGTCATCGAGGCGGAGCTGGCGCAGTACGGCGGCCTCGGCGACCGGCCGCGGCTGGTCGCCCTCAACAAGGTCGACGTTCCCGACGGCCAGGACCTCGCCGACATCATCCGGCCGGATCTGGAGGCCCGGGGTTACCAGGTCGTCGAGGTGTCGGCGGTCTCCCGGCACGGCCTCAAGGAGCTTTCGTTCGCCCTGGCGAAGATCGTCGCGGCGGCGCGGGCGGCCAAGCCCCAGGAGGAGGCGACCCGTATCGTCATCCGCCCGAAGGCCGTGGACGACGCGGGCTTCAAGGTCGTCGCCGAGGACGGCTTCTACCGGGTGGTGGGCGAGAAGCCCGAGCGCTGGGTCCACCAGACCGACTTCAACAACGACGAGGCCGTCGGCTATCTCGCCGACCGGCTGGCCCGCCTGGGCGTCGAGGAGGCGCTGGTGAAGGCCGGGGCGCGGTCGGGCGACGAGGTCGTCATCGGCGCCACGGACGACGCCGTCGTCTTCGACTGGGAGCCGACCATCACGGCCGGCGCGGAGATGCTCGGCCGCCGTGGCGAGGACCACCGCTTCGAGGCCCCGCGCCCGGCCGCCCAGCGCCGCCGTGACCGCGACGCGGAGCGGGACGACGCCGAGGCCGAGTACGACGCGTTCAACCCCTTCTAGGGCGAGCGCGGCGCGGTTGAACGCCCAGAGCACGGCGAGGGCCCCGGGAGCTTTCTCCCGGGGCCCTCGCCGTGCTCTTGAGGCTGTGTGGGGCGTGTGCGGCGTCAGACCGCCGCCGCCTCCTCCGCCTCGGGCGAGCCCGACTCCGGCTCCGCCTCTTCCGCGGCGTCCCTGGCCTCGCGCTGCGCGGGGATCTCGTCCGCCAGGCGGGTGGCCATCCGGGCGCGGCGGGCGTCGGCCTCGGCGCACAGGTCCTGGGCGGCCTGGTCGAAGCGCACCAGCGATGGCGGGTCGGACGGGCCCAGCAGATGCACCTTCAGCTCGGCGCGGGCGGCCACGTGGGTGTCCTTCTCGGGGTCGCGGACCGACTTCAGGAGCTCGGCCACGCCCTTCGCGTCCGGGGCGAGGATGGTCGCGGCGCGCACCGTCGGGAAGCCCGACTTGAACTCGGCCTCGGTGAGCCCGCTGGTGTTCGCCACCGCGTACGGCTTCTCGCTGGTCAGGTAGTCCGAGACCACGCTCGAGACATCGCTGATCAGCAGGTCCGACTGGTTGAAGCAGGGGAAGATGGCGGGCCGGGGGCCGGTGATGATCTGGTGCTCCCACACCGGCATCGAGGCCCAATAGGCGTTCTCCCAGGCCGCGGTGGCCGCGGCGACGACCGCGGCGCGGTCCTTGTCCGGGGAGCCCTGGAGGTTCATCCGCTCGATTTCGTCCGCGCTGGGACGGAAGGAGGCGCTGGTGAGGCGGTTGAGCTCATCGGTGCGGCGGGCCAGTTCGGCGGCGGCCTCCGGGCCGGGCCGGGCGCCGCTCCGCTTGGCGTTGGCCTCGACGATCATCGCCTGGATGCGCTCGTTGGCGCGGCCCGCGCGCGGCTCGACCGAGCCGGTCATCGGGTGCGGCTTGTAGAGGAGGCGCACCTTGGGGTCGGCGAGCAGCTCGCGGACGATGTTCTCGCCGGCCAGGATGACCGAGGTGTTGCCCGGGTTGCCGTCCCAGCCCTCCCAGGTCGGCGCGTACAGCACGGTGGTGAAGTGCTCCTCGCCCGCGCCGCCGAGCGCGCCGGTGGGCGTGGCCGCGTAGGGGCGGATCGGCGCCAGCTGCGGGCGGCCGACCTCGACGACGTCCTTGTCCTCGACGCCGATGTCGGCGAGCTGGTAGCGCTCGCGCGCCGCCGGACCCGCGACCCACACCTCGTCATACGCCTTGGCGTACGGGTTGCAGCTGGAGAGCTTGTCGCTCTCGCCGTGGTTGATGAAGGCGTGCTTGATCGACGGGATGCGCAACACCTGCGAGGTCTTGCCGGAGTTCGCCGGGTGCAGCAGCACCTTGAGCGTCGAGTGCTCCAGCCGCATCAGGTGCGCGACCTTCGGCAGACACACGATCGGCACGTCCGTCGCCTCGATCTTCTGCACCATGAAGCGCTCACGGAGCACGATGATCGGCTTGCCGTCGAGCGCGGCGAGCGTGGAGAGCCACATGTTCGCCTGGTACGCGGAGGTGGTGCCGCCGGAGAAGTACATGCCCACGGTCGGCTGGTACTCCGCCAGCCAAGTGTCCAGCCACGCCAGCGCCTTGGCCTCACCGGCCACGCGCTTGCGCGGCAGCAGCCAGGTGCCCAGGTGGACGGTGCCGGCGATCGCGATCAGCAGGCCGACGGCCACGCCGATCGCGCCCCACACGGCGTTCTCGGTGCCCGCGGTGATCAGCAGGCCGACGGTGACCGGCACCGACAGGCGCACCAGCCGACGGCCGTGCTGGCGGGCGAACAGCCGTGGCGGGGCGTCGCTGAGTCCCAGCGCCGACGCGTCGATGTTGCGGGTGACGAACGGCAGCTGGCGGGTGCGGCGGACCAGTATGGCCACGGCCTGGCAGGCGAAGTGCGTCACATAGAACAGCAGCAGCCCGACCGTGAGCGGCGCCTGCTCGTGCAGCGGGTCGATGCCCTCTATGCGCAGCAGTCCGACCATGATGAGCATGTCTCTGAACAGCTGGCGCACCGTGACGTCGAGGCGGACCTTGCTCAGCAGCGACAGCAGTCCCGGTTGCTTGTGCTGCAGATAGAGATCGAGCGCGAGGCCACCCGCCGAGGCGGCGATGAGGAGGGGCACGTTCGGGAGCACGGCGCCGACGAGCTGTGTGGTGAAGAACACCAGCATCGCGAGTAGCGCCGCCAGCTGTACGGCCCGGCGGGGGGCGGTTCCGGCAGAGGGCACGGGTTGAGCTCCTGGCAGGAGAACGAGGGAAATGTATGGGGGGACCCCTGACCGTATGCCGCCGCCAGGCCCGGTGACAATCCGCGCCCGCGCCAACCGCCTCGAAACGGGTCCAAAGGATCGGCCCGAGGCGCTCCGGGCGACCGGAGGGCGACGCCGGGGAGGCTTCCAGGAGTCCGGCAGGCGGCCTGTGGGCGACTCTCGGGCGGCCGAAGGGCCCCCGGCTGCGTCCAGGGTGTGGCCCGTCGGCCCAGAGGCGTCCGTGGGGGCGTCCAGGGGCGAGTCCCGGTGGCGTCCAGGGGCTGAAATGCGCGGGCGTGCGATGCCGTGGCTGACGTACATTGCCGGCTTGTCATGATGAGTGTGTAGGAGTGCGCTCGTCACGGCGTGGACGGGCAGAACACCAGGGGACGAGCAGACGAGCAGGGGAGCGGTGTGAGCGAGCAGGACGGGTCCGCGGCAGTACGGGGCGAGGTGACCGCGGCCCGCAGGATCGTGGTCAAGGTCGGCTCGTCCTCCCTCACCACCGCGGCGGGGGGCCTGGATGCCGACCGGGTCGACGCGCTGGTCGACGTCCTCGCCAAATTCGCGGACGGCCCGGGCGGCCCCGGTGACACGGACGGCAAGGAGATAGTCCTGGTCTCCTCCGGTGCCATCGCCGCGGGCCTGGCGCCGCTGGGGCTCGAGCGGCGCCCGCGCGACCTCGCCCGCCAGCAGGCCGCCGCCAGCGTCGGCCAGGGCCTGCTGGTGGCCCGCTACACCGCCTCCTTCGCGCGCTACGGCCGCCGGGTCGGCCAGGTGCTCCTCACCACCGACGACACCAGCCGCCGCGCCCACTACCGCAACGCCACCCGCACGCTGGACCAGCTGCTGGCCATGGGGGCCGTGCCGATCGTCAACGAGAACGACACGGTGGCCACGGACGAGATCCGCTTCGGCGACAACGACCGGCTCGCGGCCCTGGTCGCCCATCTGGTGCGGGCCGATCTGCTGGTGCTGCTCTCCGATGTGGACGGCCTGTACGACGGCGACCCCCGGACCCCCGGTACCTCCCGGATCGCCGAGGTCACCGGACCCAAGGACCTGGACGGCATCTCGATCGGCAGCGCGGGCCGCTCCGGGGTGGGCACCGGCGGCATGGTGACCAAGGTCGAGGCGGCCCGGATCGCGGCCGCGGCCGGTGTCCCGGTGGTGCTCACCTCCGCCAGCCGGGCCGGTGACGCCCTGCTGGGCCGCCCCACCGGCACGTTCTTCCACCGCACCGGCCGCCGCTCCGCCGACCGGCTGCTGTGGCTGGCCCACGCCTCCGCCCCGCGCGGGGCGCTCACCCTGGACGACGGGGCGGTGCGGGCCGTGGTGGAGCGCCGTACCTCGCTGCTGCCGGCCGGTATCGCGGCGGTGGAGGGCGAGTTCACCGCGGGGGACCCGGTGGAGCTGCGCGACACCGAGGGGCGGGCCGTCGCCCGCGGGCTGGTCAACTTCGACGCCAAGGAGATTCCCCGGCTGATCGGGCGGTCGACCCGCGAGCTGGCCCGGGAGCTGGGCCCGGCGTACGAGCGCGAGGTCGTACACCGGGACGACCTGGTCGTGTTGCACAGGTGACGGACGTCACTCAGGGGAGAGAAAATCCGACAAGTCCGTTCATTCAACGGAGAGCTTCCGGAAAACCGCCCCGCGGCCTCCCGTGGGCTGGTCAACTTTGTTGCACGGGGCCGCACCGGCAGCGGGCCCGTACACCGAACCGCGGGTAACCGCAGCACAACACCGGCTCCGCGTGGGGCGTGAGCGGGGCAGCGAGCAACAGGAGGCCGCCGGTGAGACGAGGGCGCTCGGGGGCGCCGCCCAAAAAAGCGGCGGCGCGCACCCTTACCAGTGTCGGGACCGCGACGAGTGTCGGAACCGGTCCCGGCGTCGGAACCGGTGGCGCCGGGGCGAGGGAGGTGCCGGAGGCGGTGGGCGCGGCGGAGGCGCCCGTCGAGGCCACCCGCCTGTGGCATGTCACCCTCAGCCTCTCCGGTGCCGAGGCGCCGCTGAGGGATGTCCGGCAGGCGCTCGAGCGGCTGGCCCATGACCATCCGTTCCTGCTGACCAGCCGCTACGCCAACGATCACGCCGAGATCCGCTACTGGGAAGAGGCCCGGGACCTGCACGACGCGGCGGCGGTGGCCCTGCGGCTGTGGGGCGAGCACCGGTCCACGGCCAAGCTGCCGCCCTGGGAGATCGTCGGCCTCGAGGTCATCGACCGCGACACCTATCACCAGCGCGTCGCGGAGGGGTACGGCCCGCCGCCGGCCTCGCCGGTGGGGGTGCACCCGTACTGAGCCGGGGCGTCCCTAGGGCTCGTGCTCCTCAACAGCGCGTCCCTATGGCGCGGCTTTTCCCGTCGTGAGAATTCCGTCTCGAAAAGCGGGACGGCGGAGGGCACAGGGTCGGACGCTCAGTAGGCTTCATGCATGACCAGCGCACCGACCTCGCCCCTCACCGACCCCTGGCCGAAGTCCCCGGTCCTCCAGACCGCCTACCGGGCCCGGGCCGCCGCCGCCGACCTCGCCCCGCTGCCGCGCGCGGCCAAGGACGACGCGCTGCTGGCGATGGCCGACGCGCTCGAGGTGCGGACCAAGGAGATCCTCGAGGCCAACGCGGTCGACGTGGAGCGGGCGCGCGAGGCCGGCACCAGCGAGGCGATCGTCGACCGGCTGACCCTCACCCCCGAGCGGGTGCGGGCCATCGCCTCGGACGTACGGGACGTGGTGGCGCTGCCCGACCCGGTCGGCGAGGTGGTGCGCGGCTCGACCCTGCCCAACGGGATCGACCTGCGCCAGGTGCGGGTGCCGCTCGGTGTCGTCGGAATCATCTACGAGGCCCGGCCCAACGTCACGGTGGACGCCGCCGCGTTGTGCCTGAAGTCGGGCAACGCCGTGCTGCTGCGCGGCTCGTCGTCCGCGTACCAGTCCAACACCGCGCTGGTGAAGGTGTTGCGCGACGCGGTCGGCGGCGCCGGACTGCCCGCGGACGCGGTGCAGTTGGTGCCGGGCGAGAGCCGGGAGTCGGTGACCGAGCTGATGCGCGCCCGCGGCCTGGTGGACGTGCTGATCCCGCGCGGCGGCGCGTCGCTGATCCGTACCGTCGTCGAGGAGTCCACGGTCCCGGTCATCGAGACCGGCACCGGCAACTGCCATGTGTACGTGGACGCGCAGGCCGACCTCGACATGGCGGTCGAGATCCTGGTGAACTCCAAGGCCCAGCGGCCCAGCGTGTGCAACGCCGCCGAGACGCTGCTGGTGCACCAGGACATCGCGCCCGAGTTTCTGCCGCGCGCGCTGGACGCGCTGGCCGAGGCCGGGGTGACGGTGCACGCCGACGAGCGGGTGCTGGCCGCCGCAGAGCAGTGGGAAGGGTCCAAGGCCACGGTCGTCCCGGCGGTGATGGACGACTGGGAGACCGAGTACCTCTCGTACGACATCGCGGCGGCCGTCGTGGACTCCCTGGACGCCGCGGTGGCCCATATCCGACTGTGGTCCTCCGGTCACACCGAGGCGATCGTCACCACCTCCCAGGCGGCTGCCCGCCGCTTCACCCAGCTGGTGGACTCGACGACGGTCGCGGTCAACGCGTCCACCCGGTTCACGGACGGCGGCCAGTTCGGCTTCGGCGCCGAGATCGGTATCTCCACGCAGAAGCTGCACGCGCGCGGCCCCATGGGCCTGCCCGAGCTGACCTCGACCAAGTACATCGTCACCGGAGACGGTCACACGCGCTGAGTGGCGTCCCCCGAACGGGGGATGCCACGGACCGTCAGCGGGTACTCCGGTCGGGTGATGGCTGCGGCGCCCCGCCTCAGCCCTCCGTTCCCCCGAATACCATTTCACCCTGCCCAAATTGACCCGTCCGGTCTACTCTGAATGGGTGCCGGACGACGTGGGAGGCAAGCCGTTCCCGGACGGCGAGGAGCCCGACGACCGCAGCCACGGGGAAGCGAACGACGAGTTCGCCACCGTGGTATTCGACGAGGACTTCGTACGATCCGCCGCGATCCACGAACCCACCGCCATCGAGCGGATGCTGGCCGCCGCACAGGCCCGCGCCGACGCCGAGGCGTCCCGCCGCCGCACCGCCGGGGTCTCCCCGGAGGACGAGCTCTACGACGACGGCTACGGCCCCGACGGCGAGTTCGGCTATGAGGACGACGACGGCGACCCGGCCGACGGATTCGGCCACGACCGGGACGCCGACGGCGCCTATGGCCCGTACGGGCGGTACGGCAGCGCCGGGCGCCCTTACCGCGGCCATGCCCGCTGGCACCGCCCGGTGGCCTGGCTGCTGGCCGTCCTGATGGGCATCGGGGTGGTCGCGCTGGCCTTCACGGCCGTCTACCGCGGCGCCTCGGGCAACCGCCAGAACCCCGCCCCGCCGCCCGCCAGCAGCGGCGTGGACGCCACGCCCGCCGACCGCCCGGCCGACGTGCCGTCGGGGCGGACGGAGCCGTCAGCGCCGTCGGGGTCCGCTGATTCGGACGCGCCGGTCGCCACCGCCACGGCGGTGCCGCCCTCGCCGTGAACCGGCCCTGAACGAGCCGGGGCCGGGGCGCGCGACCGGGGCGCCCGGCCGGGTCTGTGACCGAAGTTGTGGAGTATCACCGCGTTTACCGGGGGCTGTCGCGACCTACTCTTGAGGTATGACCGGGCGTGGAAACCCTCCTGAGGGGACCCCCGAGGGCGTCCCGGGAGGTGGTGACGACGAGTATCGCTCCGTCGTTTTCGACGAGTCGTTCGTCCGCGCTGCCCGGCTCCAGGAATTCTCGGCCCAGGAGCGCATGGGCGAGCACGCCAGGGCGGTGCGCAGCCGCCACGCCTGGGCACGGGCGGGCGCCTCGCGCCAGGCCGTCCTTCTGGTGCTGCTGATCGCCTTCGCCTTCGCGGCCGCCGTCTACATGGGCGTGCGGCACCCCTACCAGAGCCCCCCGCCCCAGGCTGTCGAGCCGATGCGCAGCAGCGTGGTGCCGCTCGCGCCGCGCGGCCAGGTGCCCGGCGGGGAGCCCGCGGCCCTGTTCGAGAACAGCCCGGCCGCCACGTACGCCACCGGCGCCGAGGGCGTCACCCTGCCCGGTGTGCGGCGCACCCACAGCTTCTCCGAGAGCCAGGTGATGACCGCGCTCACCACGGCCAAGGAATACCTCGTCAAGTCGTCGCTCGACCCGGCCGTGCTCACCGGCGGCGAGGCGCGCTCCGTGCGGCTGCTGCTCGACCCGGACCAGCTCGACCAGTTCGACCGCAGCTTCGAACACCCGGTCGACGACGGCCGGTACGCGGCCACCGGCTGGCTGACCCGCTTCAACCCGGCCGAGGTGGCGCTGGCCGCGCCCGTGGTGCGCGTCCACGGCACCCTCACGGCCATCGAGCGGAACGCCGCCACCCTGGAGGTCACCGCCGACCACACCTTCGTCTACGCCGTGCGGCGGCCCCACGAGGGCGGCACCGACCACGCCTCGCTGTTCACCGTGCGGCGCGAGACGCGCTTCCGCTTCGACCGCGACGATCTGCGCGACCACCACCTGGAGGTGGCGCAGAGCTCGGTGCTGGCGGGCCCGCAGGCGTGCGCCGCGAACGCCGCCGGGTATCTGCGGCCGCTGCTGGCCGGGCAGAGCGCCAAGGGCGACGCACCGCCCGGCACCGACCCGTACACCTCCGGCCGCCCCACGGCGTCCCTGTGCGGCGTGCTCTCTCCACAAGCCATGCCGCACCTGCACCCTTCTTCGTAGCGGCTTCGCCTCCGGGCGCTCGGGTCCCCTGTCGACGGCGCTCGTCGCACGGTCGCTCGTGCCTCGCTCCCTCCTCCTCGCCCCTTTCGACAGGGGCGCGCCCTTTGGCTCAGCCGCTGGGTCGGCTTCCTGACCGCTACGGACGATCCGGCTCGGGACCGGCCTGGGGCGGGGTGCCGTCGCCAGGGCCGCCCTCGGCGGAGTCCCGGCCCGAATCCCGGCCCGAATCCCGGCCCGAATCCCGGCCCGAATCCTGGGCCGAATCCCGGGACGGGCCCTGGGAGGGGTCCTTGGGCGCCTCTTTGGCGGACGGGGCGCCGCCGCCCGTGAACTTCTCGCGCAGCTTGCTGCCCAGGTCGCCCGCGCCACCCGCCACATCCCGCACAAACGCCATCAGCGGGTCCTTGCTGCCGCGCACCGACTCCGCGTAGTGGTTCGCCGACTCCTTGAAGGAGTCGCTGATCGAGGTGTTCTTGTCCTCGTCGCGCCGCGGATAGTGACCGTCCATGATCCGCTGGTAGTCGCGGGTCGCGGCCCACTTCTTCAGCTCGGCGGCGCGCACGGTGGTGAACGGGTGGGTGCGCGGCAGCATGTTCAGGATCTTCAGAACCGAGTCCCGCAGATCGCCGCCGGCCTCGTACTCCTCGGCCTGCTCCAGGAAGGCGTCCACGTTCATCTCGTGCAGGTGGTGGCCGCCCGCGAGCTTCATCAGCCCGCGCATCGACGCCTTCAGGTCCTGCCCGACCAGCAGCCCCGCGCGGTCCGCGGACAGCTCCGACTTGCGGAACCACTCGCGCAACGCCGTCACCAGCGCCATCACCGCGACATTGCCGAGCGGGATCCAGGCGACCTTCATCGCCAGGTTGGTCAGGAACAGCAGGATCGTGCGGTAGACCGAGTGCCCGGACAGCGCATGGCCCACCTCGTGGCCCACGACCGCCCGCATCTCCTCCTCGTCGAGCAGTTCGACCAGGCCGGTGGTCACCACGATGATCGGCTCGTCCATGCCGATGCACATCGCGTTCGGCTTCGGGTCCTGTGTGACATACATCGCGGGGATCTTGTCCAGGTCCAGGATGTAGCAGGCGTCCCGGAGCATGTCGTGGAGATGTGCGAACTGCCGGTCGCTCACCCGCACCGAATCGGACAGATACAGCAGCCGCAGGCTCCGCTCGGGCAGCAGCCCGCTCAGCGCCTTGAAGGCCACGTCGAAGCCGGTCAGCTTGCGCAGCGCGACCAGCGCGGAGCGGTCCGCCGGGTGCTCGTACGCGCGTGAGGAGATGTCCGGGAACCGCTGCCGGTCACGCCCCGGCACCCGCTCCGAGCCGCCGCCCCCGCCGTTGGACATGTCGCTGTTGCTCATCTGGCCCCCTCGCCGAACCGCTCGGCTTGACTGCATGGTCGATGCCCCCACCAGCGTAGGCCGGGCGGAGCCGTCCGCGGGGCGGGGGTTAGCGTGGAGGGATGCCTGACATGACTGACATGACTGGTCTCAACGAAGTGCTCGTCGCCGTCTCCAAGGAGGACACCGGGCCGGGCGCGCTGCTGCGCATCGTCCTCGTGGTGGGCATCGTGGGCGCCGTGCTGCTCGCCTGGTTCCTGTTGCGTGGGTACAAGCAGGACTGAGATCCGGCTCGCATACGATGTGGCGGACGCACTTGCCCGCCTCGACCCGGATAGGTTCTGCCTGCGATGACCGCTTACAGCGCCGTGCACGCCCTGACGACTCTCGCCGCCGAGGGCGAGCACGTCGACAACCATCCGAGCATCAGCCCCTACATGACCGGCGGCGGGGCCCTGGTGATCCTTTTCCTGCTGCTGTGGATCACCACGCGCTTCAACCGGGACCGCTGACCGAGGTCACACTCTCCATGGGTCCCGGCGCCGGGCCGGGCCCAGTAGGGTCTGCTCGCATGGAAGAGCAGAAGGGGCACGTCAAGCGGCGGCTCGGGGTGATGGGCGGGACGTTCGACCCGATCCACCATGGTCACCTGGTCGCCGCCAGCGAGGTCGCCTCGCAGTTCCACCTCGACGAAGTGGTGTTCGTGCCGACCGGGCAGCCGTGGCAGAAGAGCCACAAGAAGGTGTCCCCGGCCGAGGACCGCTATCTGATGACGGTGATCGCGACGGCGTCGAACCCGCAGTTCTCGGTCAGCCGTATCGACATCGACCGGGGCGGCCCCACGTACACCACGGACACGCTGCGCGATCTGCGCGCGTTGAACAGTGACGCGGACCTGTTCTTCATCACCGGCGCGGACGCGCTCGCCCAGATCCTCACCTGGCGGGACGCCGAGGAGTTGTTCTCACTCGCGCACTTCATCGGGGTGACCAGGCCCGGCCACATACTGGCCGATCCGGGGCTGCCGGAGGGCGGGGTGTCGCTGGTGGAGGTGCCGGCGCTGGCGATCTCCTCCTCGGACTGCCGGGCCCGGGTCGCCCACGGTGAGCCGGTCTGGTACCTGGTGCCGGACGGCGTGGTGCGCTACATCGACAAGCGTGAGTTGTACCGGCACGACTGCTGAAGGGGCACCGGTGAACGACGGACACGACCCGTACGACCCGTACGAGCGGGATCCGTATCCCCAGGACCCGCAGATCTACGGCTACGACGCCTATGGCCGGCCGATCTACCAGCCGCAGGAGCCACAGCACGGCTACGACCCGTACGCACAAGGTCGACCACAACAGCCCCAACAACCGCAGGAGCCCCAGCAGGGTTACGGGTACGACCCGTACGCCCAGCAGCAGGCGCAGTACGGGCAGGCGCAGCAGCCCCAGTACGACCTGTACGCCGGACAGCAGCAGTACCCGCACCAGCCCGACCCACAGCAGCAGGGCCAACAGCAGGGCCAACAGCAGGGCCAACAGCAGGGCCAGCAGCAGGGCCAGCAGCAGGGCTACGGCTACTCCCCGTACGACACCTCCTCCTACGACACGTCCTACGCTCCCGGCGGCCGCCCGGCCGTCCCCCCGCAGCGCGACCCGGCGGCGGACCGGGAGGACGCGTACAAGGAGCCCGGCCCCGGTAGGCGCGAGGAGCCGCCGGCCAGGGGAACGCCCCGCGGGGAAGCGCCCTCCAGAGCCGACGCCCCCGCCGGCAAGCGGCCGGACGAGCGGCCCGACCCGGAGTCCGACCGGCAGCCCGACGGTGACGAGGCGTACCGCACCGAGCAGTTCTCCTTCGTCGAGGAGCCGGACGACGACTCCGAGGACGTCATCGACTGGCTCAAGTTCGCCGAGACGCGCTCCGAGCGGCGCGACGAGCGCAAGCGCAAGGGCCGCAACCGCCTGGTGGCGCTCGTGGTGGTCATGGTGCTCGCTGTCGTCGGCGGGGTCGGCTACCTCTGGTACGCGGGGAAGCTGCCGGGCATGTCCGACGGCGAGAAGGACGCGGCGGCCGCCGGGGGCCCGCAGAAGCGCGCCGTGATCGTGGTCAATCTGCGCGAGACCAAGGGCGGGCGCACCTCCACCGCCCTGCTGGTCGACAACGAGACCACCAAGAAGGGCGCCACCGTCCTGCTGCCCAACGCGCTCGCCCTGTCCACCGAGGACGGCGGCTCCACCACCCTCGGCCTCTCGGTGGTCGACGAGGGCTCCGACGCCACCCGCGACTCCCTGAGCACGCTGCTGGGCTCGAGTATCCAGGGCACCTGGCGGCTGGACACCCCGTACCTGGAGAACCTGGTCGAGCTGGTCGGCGGCATCACCCTGGACGCCGACGCCACCGTCCCGGGCGCCGCGAAGGGCGACGACCCGCTGGTCGAGCGCGGCAAGCAGCGTGAGCTGGGCGGTGAGGCCGCCGTCGCGTACGCCACCTACCGCGGGCAGGGCGAGGCGCAGACCAAGCAGCTCGCACGCTTCGGGCAGGTCATGCAGGCGGCGCTGAAGGAGATCTCCAGCGATGCCTCCGGCGCCACCCGCACCGTGGAGTCGCTGGCCCAGATCCCGGACCCGTCGCTGAGCGAGCAGGAGCTGGGCGCGTCGCTGGCCCGGCTGGCGGAGCAGGCCAAGAGCGGCTCCTACGACACCACCATGCTGCCCGTCGAGCCGGACGGGTCGCTCAGCGAGCAGTCCACCGACCAGGTCGTCAAGAACATCCTCGGCGGCGCGGTCAAGAACACCGACAAGGACGCGGCGCCGCGCGTCGTCGTGAAGAACGCGGGCTCCGCGCGGGGCGCGGCCAACGAGGCGCAGGTCGCCCTGGTCAACGGCGGCTTCACGGTCGTCGGCGCCACCGAGCAGGGCGGCACGCCGCAGGCGGCCTCGCAGGTGCTGTACGCCGACGCGAAGCAGGCCGCCCAGGCCAAGGAGGTCGCCAAGACGCTCGGGCTGTCCGCCTCCGCCGCACAGAAGGGCAAGGTCCCCTCGAACGCGGACATCACCGTGCTTCTCGGCCCGGACTACACCCCGAAGCGCTGACCGGGTACCGAGCGGCCGGACGGGGTGACGGTGGGGCGTGAGACCCTTGTGGGTATCACGTCCCACCGACCGAAAGCCTTGCCTGTGACCGCCACGGACCGCTCCATCGAGCTCATCAACGCCGCCGCCCAGGCAGCCGCCGACAAGCTCGCGCACGATGTCATCGCGTACGACGTCAGCGATGTGCTCTCGATCACCGACGCCTTCCTGCTGGCCTCGGCTCCCAACGACCGCCAGGTGAAGTCGATCGTCGACGAGATCGAGGAGCGGCTGAGCAAGGAGCTGGGCGCCAAGCCGGTGCGCCGCGAGGGCGACCGGGAGGCCCGCTGGGTGCTGCTGGACTACGTGGACATCGTGGTGCACGTCCAGCACAGCGAGGAGCGCGTCTTCTACGCCCTGGAGCGGCTGTGGAAGGACTGCCCGCAGCTGGAGCTGCCCGCCGACGCCCAGGCCACCCGTGGCAAGGCCGAGGAGCACGCGCACGCGCAGGGCGCCGACGGCGGGCCGGGCGGTGAGCTGAGCTGAACGGCTCCCAGGGCGGCCGCAGCCGCCGCATAGTCCTGTGGCGGCACGGCCAGACGGCCTGGAATCTGGAGCGCCGCTTCCAGGGGACCATGGACATCGGGCTGACCGAGGCGGGCGTCGCGCAGGCGCGCCGCTCGGCCCGGCTGCTGGCCGCGCTGAAGCCGGACGTGATCGTCGCCTCCGACCTCAGCCGCGCCAAGGCGACGGCCGCCGAGCTGTCCGCCGTCACAGGCCTGGAGGTCGGCTATGACTCCGGGCTGCGGGAGAGCTACGCCGGACAGTGGCAGGGGCTCACCCATGAGGAGATCACGGCGCGGTTCGGCGAGCAGTACGCGGCGTGGAAGCGCGGCGAGCCGGTGCGGCGCGGCGGGGGAGAGCTGGAGACCGAGGTGGCCGACCGGGCCGCGCCGGTCGTGTCCGCGGCCGCCGACAAGCTGCCGGACGGCGGCACGCTGGTCGTGGTCAGCCATGGCGGCACCATCCGCACCACCATCGGGCGGCTGCTCGGTCTTGAGGCGAGGGCTTGGGAGGCGCTCGGCGGGCTGTCCAACTGCTGCTGGTCGGTGCTGGGCGAGGGCGTGCGCGGCTGGCGGCTGCTGGAGCACAACGCCGGATCGCTGCCGGAGCCGGTGCTCGGCGACGACGACTGACCGGATTTCCTTTTCCGGCAGGTCACCGGCTAAGCTTCATCCCGTTCGAAGCGCTCCGGCGCAACGGAGAGCGGGGCTATAGCTCAGTTGGTAGAGCGCCTGCATGGCATGCAGGAGGTCAGGAGTTCAATTCTCCTTAGCTCCACAGATCTTTGATCGTGACGATCCCGCTTCCCTCAGAGGGAGGCGGGATCTTGCTTTTACGCCCCTGTGGCTTTTACGTCCCCGCAGCGGCGTTTTCTGCCTCCGTCTTTTCCGCCTCCGCGCCCGCCGCCCGCTCCGCCAGGATCTCGGAGACGCTCCGGGCGTGCCGGGGGCAGCCGATGAGCAGGTCGTCGATGGCGCGCAGCCGGTCCAGGTACGCCCGGCTCTGCTCGTCGCTCGGGGTGTAGACCACGACGCGGCTCTCCGGAGCCCCCTGGATCACCAGGGAGGTCGAGATCAGTCGCAGCTCGCCGACCGAGGCATGCCGCACCAGCTTGATCCGGGAGCCGGGCGGGGCGACATCCCCACTGCGCCACATCCGGGCGAACTCCTCGCTGAGGCCCAGCAGCCGGTTGATGAACTCCTCCCAGGCGGGCTCGCCCACATGGCGGCCGTATCCGCCGCGCAGCGTCGCCACCATGAGGGGCAGCTCATTGGCCCGGTTGATGAACATGGAGCAGCAGCCGGGATGGGAGAACAGCTGCCACAGGGCGTTCCGCTCGGCGTGGGGGGCTATCGCGAGCGAGGGGAAGAGGGCCCGGTACGCGTCGTTCAGCGCCAGCATGTCGTACCGCGCGTTGTAGACGACCGCCGGGAGCGGGTCCATCGCGTCGATGATGCCCTGCACCTCCGGGCCGACCGTTCGCGCCTCGTCCGCCGGGTCGGGGGCGTACGGCACCTCGGCGAGGTCGTACAGGTGCTCGCGCTCGGCCTGGTCCAGGCGCAGGGTGCGGGCCACCGCGTCCAGCACCTGTGCGCTGGCGTTGATCGGGCGGCCCTGCTCGAGCCAGGTGTACCAGGTCACGCCGACCCCGGAGAGCTGGGCGACCTCCTCCCGGCGCAGCCCCGGTGTGCGGCGGCGCAGGCCCGGGGCCATGCCCACGTCGGCGGGTGTGACCCGGGCGCGGCGGGTGCGTAGGAAGTCGGCCAGCTGCGGCCGCCGGCGGTGGGTCTTCGCTGCCATCGTCGTCTCCCCCTGAGTACCTCCGCCCTATGCTCCCCGCGGCGGCGGGTGGCTGCCAGGTGCTGTCAGTACCAGCATCGGCGGGCTCTCGTTACCGGTATCGGCCCGCCTCCACGCTCGGTCCATGACACAGACCACCCCGACCACCCCGGTGCCGCCCGGCGCGCTCGACGGCACCGGTGAATCCAGTAAAGGCGAGGCCACCGACAACCGGGCCCGGAGCCGGGCGGCGGGCCCCGGCCGGCTGCTCGCGATCGTCCTGACCGGGCAGCTCATGGCGGTCCTCGATGTCTTCATCGTCAACGTCGCCGCCCCCACCCTCCGTGCCGATCTGCATGCCTCGGGCTCCGGTCTGCAACTGGTCGTCGCGGGTTACACGATCTCCTACGCCGTGCTGCTGATCACCGGCGCGCGGCTGGGCGCCCTGATCGGCCACCGTCAGGCGTTCCTGGCCGGCCTCACGGTCTTCACCGCCGCCTCGCTGGCCTGCGGGCTGGCCCCCGGCACCGGGGCGCTGATCGCCTTCCGGTTCATCCAGGGCGCGGGTGCGGCGGTGATGCTGCCGCAGGTGCTCAGCCTCATCCAGCGGACCTTCACGGGCGCTTCGCGGGCCCGCGCCCTCGGTGCCTACTCGGCGGTGCTGGCCTCCGGCGCGGCCGCCGGGCAGGTCCTGGGCGGGGTGCTGGTGCAGGCGGATCTGTTCGGGACCGGCTGGCGCCCGGTCTTCCTGGTGAATGTGCCGATCGGCCTGGTGCTGCTGATCCTGGGGCCGCGCTGGCTGGGCGGCGCCGAGGAGCGGCCCGAGGCGCGCGCGGGCGGCGGCGCGGCGGGGCGGTCCGGGGCCCTGGACCTGGCCGGTCTGCTGCTCCTCGCGGCGGCCGTGCTGCTGTTCACCGTGCCGATGGTGCTCGGCCAGGAGTGGGGCTGGCCGCTGTGGGGCTGGGTCATGCTGGGCCTGAGCGCGGTCCTGGCGGCGGTCTTCGCGGTGTACGAGGCCCGGCTGGCCGGGCGCGGCGGGGCGCCGCTGATCTCGCCGCGGGTGGCGGGGGCGCCGGGCATGCCGCTGGCGATCGCCCGGATCGTCCTGGCGATGGCGGCCAACGCGGGCTTTCTGTTCGTGATGACGCTGCATGTGCAGGGCGCGCTCGGTTACGGCGCACTGCGGGCCGGCTGGACTTTCGCGCCCACGGCCGTGGCGTTCGGCCTGGTCGGCCTCAACTGGCGGCGCATACCGGCCCGCTGGCAGCCCGTCACCGTGCCGTCCGGATTCCTGCTGGCCGCCGTCTCGTTCGCCGGGGTCGGGCTGGCGCTGCGGGACGGATCGGACGGTGGCCCCTGGCTGTTCGCCGCCCTGGTGGGCGTCGGGACGGGGCTCTCCTTCGCCTACAGCCCCGTGCTGACACGGACGTTGGCGACCATCAGGCCGCAGGACGCGGCGGACGCCAGCGGGGTGCTGGTGACATCGGCTCAACTCGGCATGCTGACCGGCGTCGCCGTCTTCGGTGCCATCTTCCTGGGCCATGGGCCGGGCGTGGACGCCTCCGCGGACGCCCTGTGGGCGACCTGCCTGGCGCTGGCGGGCGCGGCGCTGTGCGGAGCGATTGTGGGTCTGGTGATACGTGTGGGGCATCTCCGCTGACCTGGGCGGCTTCCCGTGGCAGAATCGGCGGCCGGGGGGGATGGGGCAACGAGTTTGAGCGGGAGGGACAGTGGGATGCCGAGCAGCATTCTGCGGTGCCCGTCCTGTGGCTCAGGGGAGGTGGCCCAGGTCCTCGGTGACAACGGCGGTGTTTCCTACGTGTGTACGGCCTGCGGCCACAGCTGGAGCTGAGTGAGATTGGGAGCGCACAGCCGGAAGTGCGACTGGTGCGGCAGCGGGACGCCGATCGTGCGTGACATGGAGCCGCTCAACCCCGACTACCAGTACTGGTGTGTGGAGTGCGCGCGGGCGCTGATCATCAAGGGTGACCCGATCGAGACGTACCGGGAGCTCGAAGGGGAGCCGATCTATGGACGGCTCCTCGACGAGCACTGCACCCTGAAGCGTTTCTATTCCTTCGCGACGGCGTAAAGGGCGCGTGTCGGCGGCATGAAGGGTGCGTGCGAGGCATGCCCCGGCGCCCCCGGGAAACCGATTTGGCAGATGGCCGTGGGGGCCGTGTAATGTAGGCGATGCCGCCGGGGGGACCGGGCGGAGCAAGACCTGGGGCTATAGCTCAGTTGGTAGAGCGCCTGCATGGCATGCAGGAGGTCAGGAGTTCAATTCTCCTTAGCTCCACAGTGAGAGTGGGCGGGGCGTCCGGTGAGGACGGCCCGCCCATTGTCGTGGGCCTCCACCCATCCGGGGGCAACCTCTGTGCGTGCCATTGGTGCCCTGCGGTAACCTGTCCCCATGCGTGCCGTACGCCTTCTGCTTAGCGGGCCGCGCTGATCAGTCCCGATCGGTGATCCACCCGGTCGGAATCAGCGCGGCGTCCCCTCCTGTGCGAGGGGTCTTTTTGTTTCAGATGCGACTGCGACCAAGAGTCGCCCGGTACCGCTGGCAGAGACGATCAATGGAGCTTTGAGGACCATGAGCGAGACCAATGCCGCCCCCGAGGCGGTCGCGCCGCACCGCTACACCGCCGCGCTGGCCGCCGACATCGAGGCCCGCTGGCACGACTTCTGGGACGCGAACGGCACGTATGACGCCTCCAACCCGAGCGGTGACCTGGCCGGGGACCCCGAGGCCGCGGCGCGGCCCAAGAAGTTCGTCATGGACATGTTCCCGTACCCCTCGGGCGCCGGCTTGCACGTCGGCCACCCCCTGGGCTATATCGCCACCGACGTCTACGCCCGCTTCCACCGCATGACGGGCCACAACGTCCTGCACACCCTGGGCTTCGACGCCTTCGGCCTGCCCGCCGAGCAGTACGCCGTACAGACCGGCACCCACCCGCGGGTGAGCACCGAGGCCAACATCGAGAACATGCGGCGCCAGCTGCGCCGCCTGGGCCTGGGCCACGACCCGCGCCGCTCCTTCGCGACGATCGACCCGGACTACTACAAGTGGACCCAGTGGATCTTCCTGCAGATCTTCAACTCCTGGTACGACCAGGAGGCCGACAAGGCGCGCCCGATCGCCACCCTGGTCGAGCAGTTCGTCTCCGGTGAGCGGGCGACCCCGGACGGGCGCCCCTGGGCGGAGCTGACCGCCGTCGAGCGTGCGGACGTGCTGAGCGGCTACCGCCTGGCATACGCCTCCGACGCGCCGGTCAACTGGTGCCCGGGCCTGGGCACCGTGCTGGCCAACGAGGAGGTCACCGCCGAGGGCCGCTCAGAGCGCGGCAACTTCCCGGTCTTCAAGGCCAACCTGCGCCAGTGGAACATGCGCATCACCACCTACGCGGACCGGCTGCTGGACGACCTGGACGCGCTGGACTGGCCGGAGGCCATCAAGCTCCAGCAGCGCAACTGGATCGGGCGGAGCGAGGGCGCCCGGGTGGACTTCCCCGTGGTGGACCACCCCGACGCCAAGATCACGATCTTCACCACCCGCCAGGACACCCTGTTCGGCGCCACCTACATGGTGCTGGCGCCCGAGCACGGCCTGGTGGACGCCATCGTCCCGGCCGCCTGGCCCGAGGGCACACACGACGTGTGGACCGGCGGACACGCCACCCCGGCCGAGGCCGTCGCCGCGTACCGCAAGCAGGCCGCCGCCAAGTCCGACGTCGAGCGGCAGGCCGAGGTCAAGGACAAGACCGGCGTCTTCACGGGCGCCTTCGCGATCAACCCGGTCAACGGCGACCGGGTGCCGGTCTTCATCGCCGACTACGTCCTGATGGGCTACGGCACCGGCGCGATCATGGCCGTCCCGGCGGGCGACCAGCGCGACTTCGAGTTCGCGCGCGCCTTCGAGCTGCCGATCCGCTGCATCGTCGAGCCGACCGACGGCCGGGGCACCGACACCGCGACGTGGGTGGACGCCTTCGGGTCGTACGACGCGAAGATCATCAACTCGGCGGGCGAGGGCATCTCCCTGGACGGCTTGGGCGTCGTCGAGGCCAAGGCCCGGATGGCCGAGTGGCTGACCGGCCGCGGCATCGGCGAAGGCACCGTCAACTTCCGGCTGCGCGACTGGCTGTTCAGCCGCCAGCGCTACTGGGGCGAGCCCTTCCCGATCGTCTACGACGAGGACGGCGTGGCCCACCCGCTGCCCGAGTCGATGCTGCCGCTGGAGCTGCCGGAGGTCGAGGACTACTCGCCGCGCACCTTCGACCCCGACGACGCCGACACCTCCCCGGAGACCCCGCTGTCCCGGAACGAGGACTGGGTCAACGTGGTGCTGGACCTGGGCGACGGCGCCGGGCCCAAGCGGTACCGCCGCGAGACCAACACCATGCCCAACTGGGCCGGCTCCTGCTGGTACGAGCTGCGCTACCTGGACCCGCACAACAGCGAGCGCCTGGTCGACCCCGACATCGAGCGGTACTGGATGGGCCCGCGCGAGGGGCAGCCGACCGGCGGCGTCGACCTGTACGTGGGCGGCGCCGAGCACGCCGTGCTGCACCTGCTGTACGCGCGCTTCTGGTCCAAGGTGCTGTACGACCTGGGCCACGTCTCGTCGGCCGAGCCGTTCCACAAGCTGTACAACCAGGGCATGATCCAGGCCTATGTCTACCGGGACGGCCGCGGCATCGCGGTCCCGGCGGCCGAGGTCGAGGAGCGGGACGGCGCGTACTACTACCAGGGCGAGAAGGTCACCCGTCTGCTGGGCAAGATGGGTAAGTCCCTGAAGAACGCCGTCACCCCGGACGAGATCTGCGCCGAGTACGGGGCCGACACGCTGCGCCTGTACGAGATGGCCATGGGGCCGCTGGACGTGTCCCGGCCGTGGGACACCCGCGCGGTGGTCGGCCAATACCGGCTGCTGCAACGGCTGTGGCGCAACGTTGTGGACGAGACCACCGGCGAGGTCACCGTCGTCGACGCCGAGCCGGACGAGGCCACGCTGCGGGCCCTGCACAAGGCGATCGACGGCGTGGGGCAGGACCTGGCGAACCTGCGCTTCAACACCGCCATCGCCAAGATCACCGAGCTGAACAACCACGTCACCAAGGCCCGCGAGGTGCCGCGCCAGGTCGCCGAGGCCCTGGTGCTGCTGATCGCGCCGCTGGCCCCGCACATCGCCGAGGAGCTGTGGCGCAAGCTGGGCCACGACACCACGGTCGTCCACGAGCCCTTCCCGGTCGCCGACCCGGCGTATGTCGTCGACGAGACCGTGACCTGCGTGGTGCAGGTCAAGGGCAAGGTCAAGGCACGGCTGGAGGTGGCGCCCTCGGTCTCCGACGAGGAGCTGGAGAAGCTGGCGCTGGGCGACCCGGCGGTGGTGGCCGCGCTGAACGGGGCGGGGATCCGCAAGGTCATCGTGCGGGCGCCGAAGCTGGTGAACATCGTCCCCGCGTGAGCGCTGCCCGATCGCTCAGCTGCCCGATCGCTCCGGGGCCGGGCCTCGGAGGGTAGGGATACCACCTAAGGGCGGGTTGGGGGTTCGTCGGGAACCCCCAACCCGCCCGTAGCGTTTACGGTGGGAAGACGAACTGATGCTGCCGGCCCGGTGCCCCCGGCCCGTCGCCGCGAAGGAGCGCGCATGGAAGCCGTTGCCTGGATCCTGCTGCTTGTCTTCCTGCTCTTCGTCTCGGTGGGGGTCTACGCGGGTGTGCGGGCGGTCAAGGCGGCCAAGCGCGGCATCGATCGCACGGTTAGCCAGGCGCGCCGCACGGTGGAGGACACCAAGCTGAGAGCCAAGCAGTTCGCGCAGCCCGGCCCGGCCGGCGAGCTCGCCGAGCTGCGCCTGTCGCTGCGCACCTCGATGCGGGCGACCCAGGAGGCGTTGCGCGCGGGGGCGCCCCAAGACTCCTCGCTGTCCGAGGCGTTGGGCCTGTTCGAGCGGCTCAGCGCCCATGGGCGCGAGCTCGACGAGGACCTGAAGCGGCTGGAGCAGGAGCCCGACAAGGGCCGTCTGGCCTCCCAGCTGCCCGAGCTCCGGGAGCGTACGGAACGGATCACGCGCTCCGCGGACTCGCTGCGCTGGGCGGCGCAGGACCGGGCGCAGCGGTTCGCCCGGGACGACCTGGACGCGCTGGACCGCGAGATCGAGGTCGAGGCGAGCGCGCTGCGGCACTGGACGCAGGTGCCCGAGGCGCCGCCCCGACCGGCTCCCGGGCCCGCGTCGGGGGCTCAGCCCGGGGCCGGGACGGCTGCTGGGTCCGGGGCCGCGGCGTCCGGCCCGGCGTCTTCGGCGGGCTCCACGGCGGCCGATGGGCAGCCGCGGTCCATCAATGGCCCCACCCCCACGGCCGGGGCGGACCACTGGTGGCAGAAGGCGGCCGACACCGCGGGCGTGCGCCGCGAGAACACGACCTGATCATCCGGCGGGGTCGCGCTGTCAGCCCAGGCCATCCCCCGATAATCTCCCAGTCATGTCCCGCCATGTCGCGATCGTGACCGATTCCACGGCGTACCTTCCACCGGAGGCCATGGAGCGGCACCGCATCGTCTCAGTGCCGCTGACGGTGGTGCTCGGAGACCGCGCACTCGAAGAGGGGACCGAGATCTCGGCCAGGTCCCTCGCGCAGGCGCTACAGAAGCGCAGACCGGTGACCACGTCCCGGCCCAGCCCGGCGATGTTCGCGGCCGCCTACCGCGCGGTGGCGGAGGCGGGCGCGACGGGCATCGTCTCCCTCCACCTGTCGGCCGAGTTCTCCGGCACCTACGACGCGGCCGTGCTCGCGGCCCAGGACGCGCCGGTGCCGGTGCGGGTGGTGGACAGCGGCATGGTGGCCATGGCCCTCGGCTTCTGCGCACTGTCCGCGGCCGAGACGGCGGAGAGCGGCGGCACGCTGGACGAGGCGGTCGCGGCCGCCGAGAAGCGGGCCGAGAGCACGGCCGCCTACTTCTATGTCGACACCCTCGACTATCTGCGTCGAGGCGGCCGGATCGGCGCGGCCCAGGCGCTGCTCGGCTCGGCCCTCGCGGTCAAGCCGCTGCTGCAACTGGACGAGGGCCGGATCGAGCTGCGGGAGAAGGTGCGCACGGCGTCCAAGGCCATCGCACGGCTCGAGGAGATCGTGGTGGAGCGGGCCGGCCTGAGCCCCGTGGACATCGCGGTGCAGCACCTGGCGGCGGGCGAGCGGGCGGCGGCTCTCGCGGAGCGGCTCCGCGAGCGGGTGCCGGGGCTCGCGGAACTGTATGTGAGCGAGGTGGGCGCGGTGATCGGCGCGCACACCGGGCCCGGACTGCTGGGCGCGGTGGTCTCGCCGCGCTAGCGGGGGTGGGCGCGCCCGTCCGGGTGACGGAGTTATCCACAACTCATGGGTTATCCCCGGAAATTGAGGTGTGCGGGCGGGATCGGCCGGGGGCGCCTACCGTCAGACGCATGGCAACTCGATCACGCACAGTAACCACCAGGCCGGGCCCCGGCCGCCGTCACGACCGCCGTCCGCCCTCCGGCACGGGTCACCAGCTGTTCCGCCGCCGTCCCGGCACCGGCGCACGCCCGGCGGCGGTCGCGTACCACCGCCATGCGCGTGCGACCGCGCTCTTCCCCGCCACACCCCGAGTCACCGCCGCCACTCCTCAACCACCACCCCCGCCGGACAAGGCGAGCGGCGAAGAGACCACCGCGGAGGCGGCGGAGGGCCCCGGGGAGGCGCCGGAGGACACCGGGGTGGCAGACGCCACGACGGGGGGAGAGGGCAGGGCCGGCGGTCCGACAGTGCCGCGCCGCGACCGCCTGCGGCTCGCGCTGAAGGAGCGGTTGCCGCTGTGGCTCCAGCTCCGCTGCGGCATCGAGCCGCGGACCCTGGCCGCGCTGACCGTCGTGCTGCTCGTGGCGGCGGCCTTCGCGGCGTACCACTTCTGGACCGGTCGGCCGCAGACCGTCGCGGCGCCGGCCCCGGAGCCCGCTCGCAGGGCGGCCGCCGAGCCGGCCCCGGCTCCATCGCCCGGTGCGGTGCCCACGGCCGGTGCGGTGCCGACGCCCGGCTCCGGGGGCTCGGTCGTGGTCGATGTGTCGGGCAGGGTCCGCGAGCCGGGGGTGCACCGGCTGCGCTCCGGCTCCAGAGTTACCGACGCGCTGAAGGCGGCCGGAGGGGTCAGGCCAGGCACGGACCTCAGCGGGCTGAACCGGGCCCGCGTCCTGACGGACGGCGAGCAGATCGTGGTGGGAGCGCCTGCGGCCCCGACCCCCGCCGCCCCCGCCGGGGCGGGTGGAGGTACGGGCGGCGCGGCCCCCGCGCCCACCGGACCGATCAGCCTGAACTCCGCCACCGCCGACCAGTTGGACACCCTTCCCGGGGTCGGCCCCGTGCTGGCCCGGCACATCATCGACTACCGCACTCAGCACGGCGGTTTCCGCTCCGTCGACGAACTCCGCGAGGTCAACGGGATCGGCGACCGCCGGTTCGCCGACCTCCGCCCGATGGTCCGCCCATGACGCCCCAGCAGGCCCCGCGCGCCCGTGCCCCGGTGCATGCCGCGGCAGACTCCCCGCGCGGAGCCTCCGCCCCGCGCCAGGAGGGCCCGGCCGACCTGCGCCTCGTACCCCCTGCCCTCGCGGCCTGGCTCGCGGCGGCGCTCGCCCTCGGAGCGTCCGGCCGCGCGGTGGCCCTGGCCTGCGCGGGAGCATTCCTCGCGGCGGCCGCCCTCCTATGGGCCACCCACCACCCCCGACGCGTGGCGCCGGATCCGCCCGACGAGCCGGCGCCCGCCGGGGCCACGACCACCGGCCGCCCGCCTGGGACTGACGCCCGATTACGAGCGACATCCTCGGGCACGACCGGGCAGCTCGCCCGGGCCGTGAGTTCGCCTGTGGGGTCGGCCAGTGGCTCGGGCGCGGCCTTGTGGGCCGGAGCGGGGGCGGCTGCCCGGGGGCCCGTGGCGCGGTGGCGCGGATTGGCGGGGAGCGTGGCCGCGGGGTTGGTCTGCGGGGCCGTGGCGGCTGCCGTCGCCTGGGCGCACGCCGCGGATGTGCGGCGGGGGCCGGTGCCGTCGCTGGCGGGGGCGTATGCCGGGGCCACTGTGGAGCTGACCGTCACGGGCGACCCGCGCCTCACCCGTCCCCGGGTGCGAGGGGCCGCGCTCGCGCCCGTGTCCGTGATGGTGGAGGCCGAGGCCACTCGGGTCGCCGCCGACCACGGCGGCACGACGGCCACGACCCGCGCCCCCATCCTCCTGATCGCGCACGCCCCGCCCCGGCAGCAGACCGCCTGGCTCGGGCTGCTGCCCACCACGCGGCTGCGCGTGCACGGCCGCCTCGCCCCGCCGGCGCACGGCGGCGACCGCACCGCCGCCGTGGTGCGCGTCGACGGCGGCGCGCCACTGATCGTGGCCGGGCCCACCGCGGCCCAGCGCGTGGCCGGGCGTCTGCGGGCCGGCCTGCGCGCCGCGACCGAAGGGCTGGCCCCGGACGCGCGGGCGCTGCTCCCGGGGCTTGTCGTGGGGGACACCTCGCGGGTGTCGCCAGACCTCGACGAGGCGTTCCGGGCCGCGGACATGACGCATCTGCTGGCGGTCAGCGGAAGCAACCTGTCCGTGATCCTCGTGCTGCTGATCGGCCCGCCCCACCTCGCCGCCCGGGCCGAGCGGCGCGGCCTCGCCGCCAGGCTGGGCATCCCGCTGCGGATGACCGCGCTGCTCGGCGGTGGGCTCACGCTCGCCTTCGTCGTGGTGTGCAGACCCGACCCCAGCGTGCTGCGCGCGGCCGCGTGCGGGCTGATCACTCTGCTGGCCATCGCCACCGGCCGCCGCCGGTCCCTGCTGCCCGCCCTGGCCGCCGCCGTCCTGGTGCTGGTCCTCTACGACCCCTGGCTGGCGCGGAGCTATGGATTTCTCCTCTCCGTACTGGCCACGGGCGCGCTGCTCACCCTCGCGCCGCGCCTCGCCGCCGCCCTGCGGCGGCGCGGGCTGCCGCCACGGCCGGCGGAGATGCTGGCCGCGGCCGTCGCCGCCCACGCGGTCTGCGCGCCGGTCGTCGTGGTGCTGGCCGGGCGGGTGAGCCTGGTGTCGATCCCCTGCAATCTGCTCGCCGAGCTCGCGGTTGCCCCGGCCACGATCCTGGGCTTCGCCGCCCTCGCCGCGGCCCCGCTCGCGTTACCGGCCGCCGAGTGCCTGGCCTGGCTGGCCGGTTGGCCGGCCGGATGGATCGCCTCCGTGGCCCGTACGGGCGCGGGGCTGCCCGGGGCGGAGGCCGCCTGGCCGGGCGGCTGGCGGGGCGGGCTGCTGCTGGCCGCCGTCACCGCGGCCGCCCTGCTCGCCGGCCGTCGCCTGCTCAGGCATCGGCTGGTGTGCGCGCTCTGCGCGCTGCTCCTGCTGCTCGCGCTCGTCCGCCCGGCCCCGCTGGCCCGCGTCATCACCGGCTGGCCGCCGCCCGGTTGGCGCATGGTGGCCTGCGACGTCGGCCAGGGCGACGCACTGGTCCTGTCCGCGGGTCCCGGCGCGGCCGTCGTCGTGGACACCGGGCCCGAGCCGCGTGCCGTGGACCGCTGTCTGCGGACGCTGGGCGTGGTCCGCATCCCGCTGCTCGTCCTGACCCACTTCCACGCCGACCATGTGGCCGGGCTGAGCGGCGCGTTGCGCGGCCGGGCGGTGGGCGCGATCGAGACGACGCCCCTGCTGGACCCGCCGGACCAGGCCGAGTCCGTGCGCCGCCGGGCCGAGGCGGCGCACATCCCGGTGGTCACCGCCGTGCCGGGGGAGCGCCGCCGGGTCGGCCCGCTGTCCTGGGAGGTGCTGTGGCCGCCGCCCTCAGCGGGGCCACACACGGAGGGGCCAGGGTCGGTCACACCGCCCGCGGAGGGGCCGAACGACGCGAGCGTCACCCTCCTGGTCCGCACGGCGGGCCTGACCTTCCTCCTTCTGGGCGATCTCGAACCGCCCGCGCAGAGCGCCCTGTTGGCGGCTCACCCCGCGCTGCCCGAGGTGGACGTCCTCAAGGTGGCCCACCACGGCTCCGCCTACCAGGACTCACGGCTGCTGCGCCGCCTGAGCCCGCGCCTCGCGCTGATCTCCTGCGGTGCGGACAACCCGTACGGCCACCCGTCCCCCCGGACCATGGCCGCCCTCCGGGCCCAGGGCGCCGCCGTCCTCCGTACCGACTCCGCCGGCCCGATCGCCGTCACCGGCCCGGACCTGCGGGCGGCCGTCAGATGACCCAGCTACTAGATGACCCAGCTTCCGTCCCGCCTGACAGGCCGCCCGCGCAGCGGCACCGGACACGGCACTCGACCCCGTCGGCTCACTCGGCCTCCAGCCACCCGTCGTACTCGGCCGCGAAGGCGTCGAGCGCCGCCGGATCCAGCGCCTCGGCCGGGTCCTCCACGACGACCAGCCACTGCGCGTCCTCCGCGTCGTCCTCGCCGGCCAGGGCGTCCCGGATCAGGTGGGGTTCCTCGGCGATGCCGAAGCGGTCGGCGAGGGCCTCGCCCACCTCTTCCGCCGCGTCGCGGTCGGGCAGCACCAGGACGTGTCGTACGGGGGCAGGTCGTGCGTCGGTCACCGGATCATTGTCGGGCATCCGGGAGACGGGACTGTCGGGGTTGTCGGCGGGTCGTGGGATGCTGGACGGCGATGGCCAGGAAGACGACGACCGACGATCCACTCGCCCCCGTGACCCTCGCCGTGGGCCAGGAGGACCTGCTGCTCGACCGTGCCGTGCAGCAGGTCGTGGCGGCCGCCCGGGCCGCCGATCCGGACACCGATGTGCGCGACCTCGCGCCCGACGCCCTTCAGCCCGGCACGCTCGCGGAGCTGACCAGCCCCTCCCTGTTCGCCGAGCGCAAAGTCGTGGTGGTGCGCAACGCACAGGATCTCTCGGCGGACACGATCAAGGACGTGAAGGGGTATCTGAGCGCCCCTGCCGAGGAGATCACCCTGGTGCTGCTGCACGCCGGCGGCGCCAAGGGCAAGGGGCTGCTCGACGCCGCCCGCAAGGCGGGCGCGCGCGAGGTCGCGTGCCCGAAGATGACCAAGCCGGCCGACCGGCTCGCCTTCGTGCGGACGGAGTTCCGGGCCACCGGGCGCTCCGCGACGCCGGAGGCGTGTCAGGCCCTGGTCGACGCGATCGGCAGCGATCTGCGCGAGCTGGCGAGCGCCTGCGCACAGCTCGCCGCCGATGTGGAGGGCACGATCGACGAGGCGGTCGTCGCCCGCTACTACACGGGCCGCGCCGAGGCGTCCAGCTTCACGGTCGCCGACCGCGCCGTCGAAGGGCGTACGGCCGAGGCCCTGGAGGCGCTGCGCTGGGCGGTGGCCACGGGCGTGGCGCCGGTGTTGATCACCAGCGCCCTCGCCCAGGGCGTGCGCGCCATCGGCAAGCTCGCCTCCGCGCCGCGCGGTGCGCGCCCCGGCGACCTGGCGCGGGAGCTCGGCATGCCGCCGTGGAAGATCGACCGGGTGCGGCAGCAGATGCGCGGCTGGTCGGCGGACGGCGTGGCGGTGGCGCTGCGCGCGGTGGCCGAGGCCGACGCCGGGGTGAAGGGCGGCGGCGACGACCCGGAGTACGCCCTGGAGAAAGCGGTGGTCACCATCGCCCGCGCCGCCCGCGCGGGCCGCTAGGCCCAGAGACGAGGGCCCAGGCCCGCCCGGGGGCGGCGGGCCTGGGCCGTAGGGCCCTCGGAGGGGCTATTTCTGGAGCTTCTCCAGCGTCCCCTTCGCGCTCGCCTTGAGCATCGCGGTGATCTCGGTGTTGGTCTTGACCGGGGTGCCCGACGAGCTCGACGCGTACTGCGACCACGTCGTCTGGTACGTCATCCAGCCGTCGCGCACGCCGAGGATCACATAGGCGCTGGTGTTGCTGCTGCTCTCGTACTCCTGGGCCACCACATACGCCTCGTCGCCGACGCCGCTGACCTTGGACACCTTGTAGTGGGTGGTGGAGGTCTTCTGGTTCTTGTACGACATGTACGTCGCCTTGAACTCGGGCGTCGGGTCGGTCTTCCGGTGCAGATAGGCCGTCGTGTAGAGCCACGCGGAGGAGTAGTCACCGGTGGAGGAGGAGCTGGGCTCGTAGTCGACGTTGCAGGTCATCGAGTCCATGGCCGGGTCCTCCGAGCTGCTGTGCTGCGGGTTGGTCCCGGAGGTGCTGGTCTTCTCCTTGAAGGAGGCGTTCTCGATGGGGGAGAAGTCGCTGGAGGTGCACAGATTGCTCGCGTACTGGTAGCTCCCGAGGTCGGCCTTCTCCTCGGAGCTGCCGAAGCCGCCGGTCGAGAACACCACCCCGGCCCACACCGCCGAGGCCACGACCGCCCCGCCCAGGGCCCACAGCCAGCCCTTGCCGCCACCGCCGCCCGAGCCCGTGGGAGGCGTGGGCATGGGGGGCTGGGCGCCCATCGGGCCGTACCCGGCCCCGTATCCGGCACCGGCCGCGGTCTCGGGCGTGGACCAGCCACCGGCCCCGGGGGGCCCGGGCGGACCGGGGGGCATCGCGGTGACGGCGGGCATGGCGGGCATCGTCGGCTGCGCGTACGGATACGGCGACGGCTGAGGCGGCTGTGCCTGCTGAGGGCCCTGGCTGTACGGGTTCGGCTGCGCGACCGGCGGCGTGCCGGGCTGAGCCGGCTGGGGCTGCTGGGGCTGCCCATAAGGGTTGGGTGTGTCCCCCGATATCGACATGACGTGAACATACCCGATTAACAGCCAAAAGCCCCACGCTGCCCTGGGGAAAGGGCGAGCGTGGGGCCTTGTTGAAGCAGAGTGCGCCGCACCCGCGTGGCGAACGCAGGCCGCGTGCGGCGCGGTGCCGCAGCTGTTGCTGTCGGCTGCCGGACGGAGCGGGTGAGAGGGACCGCTTGGGTCCGTGCCGGCGGGGTGGGGCGGCCGCCCCGGGGGTGAGCCCGGGAGGAGAGCCCCGGAGGTCAGCCCTGGAGGCCGGCGACCTGGTTGGCCAGGGCCGACTTCTTGTTGGCCGCGTTGTTCTTGTGGATGACGCCCTTGCTGACGGCCTTGTCGAGCTTCCGGGACGCGACGCGGGCGGCGGCGGTGGCCTTCTCGGCGTCACCGGCGGCGACGGCCTCGCGGGTCCGGCGGATCGCGGTCTTCAGTTCGGACTTGACGGACTTGTTGCGCAGGCGCGCCTTCTCGTTCGTCTTGTTCCGCTTGATCTGGGACTTGATGTTCGCCACGTAAAGAGCCTTCGCAGGTTCGTTGGATTTCGCTGTTTCGTTTCGCATCCGGTGTCGCGCGCGAAGAGGGGCACGAGACACAGTCGGCCAGATTACCAGCAGGCTTGTCGGCGTCCCAAACCGCGACCTGGAGCCACCGGACGGGGGGCCGAATCCACGCCGAACCCGGACGCGGTCGCCAGTCATGGGACCATGGACTGACTGACAACACCGAGTCCCGCCTAGACACAGGACCCTGCGTGCCCGCGACCCCTACCAATGTGCCGGAGCCGAGCCGTACCGACCCGGCTCTCATCCGTAACTTCTGCATCATCGCGCACATCGACCACGGCAAGTCGACGCTCGCCGACCGGATGCTCCAGCTGACCGGTGTGGTCGAGCAGCGGCAGATGCGCGCGCAGTACCTCGACCGCATGGACATCGAGCGCGAGCGCGGTATCACGATCAAGTCCCAGGCGGTCCGGCTGCCCTGGGCGCCCACCCAGGATGCGGGCGCCACCCACATCCTCAACATGATCGACACCCCGGGCCACGTGGACTTCACCTACGAGGTCTCGCGCTCCCTCGCGGCCTGCGAGGGCTGCGTCCTGCTGGTCGACGCGGCCCAGGGCATCGAGGCACAGACTCTCGCCAATCTCTATCTGGCGCTGGAGAACGACCTCACGATCATCCCGGTCCTCAACAAGATCGACCTCCCGGCCGCCCAGCCCGAGAAGTACGCCGCCGAGCTGGCGCACATCATCGGCTGCGACCCCTCCGATGTGCTCAAGGTCTCCGCCAAGACCGGCGAGGGGGTGGCCGAGCTGCTGGACGAGGTGGTCCGGCTGGTCCCGGCCCCGGTGGGCGTCAAGGACGCCCCCGCCCGGGCGATGATCTTCGACTCGGTCTATGACGCCTACCGGGGCGTCGTGACCTACGTCAAGGTCGTCGACGGCACCCTGGGCAAGCGCGAGCGCATCAAGATGATGTCCACCGGCGCCGCCCACGAGCTGCTCGAGATCGGCACCAACTCGCCCGAGATGACCCCGGCCGACGGGCTGTCCGTCGGCGAGGTGGGCTATCTGATCACCGGTGTGAAGGACGTCCGCCAGTCCAAGGTCGGCGACACGATCACCCAGTTCAGCAAGGGCGCGACCGAGGCGCTTGGCGGCTACAAGGACCCCAAGCCCATGGTCTTCTCCGGGCTGTATCCGCTGGACGGCTCGGACTACCCGGAGCTGCGCGAGGCCCTGGACAAGCTTCAGCTCAACGACGCCGCACTGGTCTACGAGCCGGAGACCTCGGCGGCCCTCGGCTTCGGCTTCCGGGTCGGCTTCCTCGGCCTGCTCCACCTGGAGGTCATCCGCGAGCGCCTGGAGCGCGAATTCGGTCTCGACCTGATCGCCACGGCGCCCAATGTGATCTACCGCGTGGACATGGAGGACGGCTCCACGCACACGGTCACCAACCCCAGCGAGTTCCCCGTGGGCAAGATCGACAAGGTGCATGAGCCGGTCGTCCGGTCCACCATCCTGGCCCCGAGCGAGTTCATCGGCGCGATCATGGAGCTCTGCCAGAACCGCCGCGGTGTGATGCTCGGCATGGACTACCTCTCCGAGGACCGGGTCGAGATCCGCTACACCCTTCCGCTCGCCGAGGTGGTCTTCGACTTCTTCGACCAGCTGAAGTCAAAGACCCGCGGCTATGCCTCGCTCGACTACGAGCCCACCGGCGAGCAGACCTCCGACCTGGTCAAGGTCGACATCCTGCTGCACGGCGACAAGGTCGACGCCTTCTCCGCGATCACCCACAAGGACAAGGCGTACGCGTACGGCGTGCGGCTGGTCGCCAAGCTGCGCGAGCTGATCCCGAGGCAGAACTTCGAGGTGCCGATCCAGGCCGCCATCGGCAGCCGCGTCATCGCCCGTGAGACGGTCCGCGCCATCCGCAAGGACGTCCTGGCCAAGTGCTACGGCGGTGACATCTCCCGGAAGCGGAAGCTGCTGGAGAAGCAGAAGGAAGGCAAGAAGCGGATGAAGATGGTCGGCAGCGTGGAGGTCCCGCAGGAGGCCTTCATCGCGGTGCTGTCCTCCGACTCCGAGGGCGAGGCGAAGGCGAAGAAGTAAGAAGACGGGGGTGACAGTGGGCCCGGCGCTCGGCGCGCCGGACCCACTGGCCGCTCCCGTGGCTTCTTCCCCACCGCTTCCGCCAGGTCGTTTCCGAAGTTTCAACAAGGTGGCCGAAGCCCCCTTACGCGGTACGGTTCCGGCCCTTACCCTGATCACTGCTCGAAGGTTACTCGCGAGTCAATAAGCACGAGGCAAGCACTGAGGCGGGCTCCGGAGGATGCCGTGACCGACACACAGACTTTGCTCGAGAACCGGCCGCCGTCCCTGGCGACGCACTTCCTCCAGCGCGTCGAGGCGACGCCGGACGCCGAGGCCTACCGCTATCCGGTCCCGCCCGCCTCGGGCGAAGGCCCCGACGACTGGCAGCCGCTGACCTGGCGCGAGACCGCGGACCGGGTCTTCGCCATCGCCGCCGGCCTGATCGACCTCGGCATCCGCCCCGAGGAGCGGGTGGCGCTGGCCTGCTCCACCCGCATCGAGTGGATTCTGACCGACCTCGGCGTGCTGTGCGCGGGCGCGGCGACCACCACGGTCTATCCGAACACCAACGCCGAGGAGACGGCCTTCATCCTCTCCGACTCCGGCAGCCGGGTGCTGATCGCCGAGGACGCGGCGCAGCTCGCCAAGGTGCGGGAGCAGCGCGAGGACCTTCCCGACCTGACCCATGTCGTGGTGATCAAGGCCGAGGACGCGACCCCGGCCGAGGGCGACCCCGAGGGCTGGGTGCTCTCGCTCGCCGAACTGGAGAAGCGCGGCACGGCCTACCTCGACGACCACCCGGACGCGGTGCGGGAGCGGATGGACGCGCTCCGCGCCGATCAGCTGGCCACGCTCATCTACACCTCGGGCACTACCGGACGCCCCAAGGGCGTACGTCTGGCGCATGACACCTGGTCGTACATGGCCATCGTGATCGGCAATCTCGACGGCATCCTCTTCGCCGACGATGTGCAGTACCTGTGGCTGCCGCTGTCGCATGTCTTCGGCAAGGTGCTGACGGCCGGGCAGGTGTACATCGGACACACCACGGCCGTGGACGGCCGGCAGGACAAGATCATCGAGAACCTGCCGGTGGTCAGGCCCACCTACATGTGCGCCGTGCCGCGGATCTTCGAGAAGGTCTACAACGGCGTGGCGCAGCGGGCCCGCGCGGGCGGCGGCGCCAAGTACAAGATCTTCCAGTGGGCGGCCGAGGTCGCCCGGGAGTACGCCAAGACCTCCCAGGACAACTTCCGCCGCACCGGCACGGCCTCCGTGCCCATGAGCCTCAAGGCCAAGCACGCCGTCGCCGACAGGCTGGTCTATGCCAAGCTGCGCGAGGCGTTCGGCGGGCGGCTGCGGGCCGCGGTGTCCGGCGCGGCCGCGCTCGCTCCCGACATCGGCTACTTCTTCGCCGGCGCCGGTATCAACATCCTGGAGGGCTACGGCCTCACGGAGACCAGCGGCCCGGGCTTCCTGAACCCGGTGGAGTACCGCACCGGCACGGTGGGCAAGGCGTTCGCGGGCCTGGAGGTGCGGGTGGCCGAGGACGGCGAGATCCTGATGCGCGGCCCCTCCATCATGCAGGGCTACCACGGGCTGCCGGAGCTGACCGAGCAGGTGCTGGAGTCCGACGGCTGGTTCCACACCGGCGACATCGGCGAGCTCTCGCCCGACGGCTATCTGACCATCACCGACCGGAAGAAGGACCTGATCAAGACCTCGGGCGGGAAGTATGTCGCGCCGGCCGAGGTCGAGGGCCAGTTCAAGGCGGTGTGCCCGTTCGTCTCCAACATCCTGGTGCACGGCGCGGACCGCAACTACTGCACCGCGCTGATCTCCCTCGACGAGCCGACGATCATGGGCTGGGCGCAGGAGCACGGTATGCAGGGGAAGACATACGCCGAGGTGGTGGCCACGGACGAGGTGCGGGAGCTGATCGAGGGCTATGTGGGGCGGCTCAACGCGGGGCTCCAGCGCTGGCAGACGATCAAGAAGTTCCGGCTGCTGCCGCGCGATCTGGACGTCGAGCACGGTGAGCTGACGCCGAGCCTGAAGCTGAAGCGGCCGGTCGTCGAGCGGGAGTACAAGGAGCTTCTGGAGGACATGTACACCGGCGCGCGGGAGGCCTGAGCACCCGCGGGGCGTGTGAGCGGTCGCGCGGGACGCCCGGGCGTTCCTGCGCGCCGGGCGCCCCGGGCGGGGGGAGCCGTGCGGGGCCCGTGGGGCGTACGAGGCGTACGATCCGCACAAGCGTTGCAGCTCCGGCACAGTGTTCACCTGATTTTTCCCCTCATCGCGGCTCACTTGCGTAACTCGGCGCATATGAGGGCGGCATGTCTGTCACCCTGTCGGTGTCGGACTACGGCGCTACGCCGGGACTGCTCAGGAGCCGCACAGTGGGGACGTCTTCTTCTGCCACACCTGCTTCTGTCACACCTGATCCGGCGCCGGGGGCGGTGCCGGGCGCAGTGCCCCGCCCCCGGCCCGGATCCGGGTACGGGCGGGCGCTCGGGGCCGTGCCCGGCACCGCGCCGGCCGCCCGGATCGCCGCCGCGCGCACCAGCCTGCCCGGCAATCCCCTGGCGGCCTCCGCCGCGCGCCGGTTCGCCCGTGCGGCCCTCGCCGACTGGAGCGCGCTCGACTTCCCCGCCGTCGGCCGGATTCCCGACCAGGTCGCGGACGAGGTCGTGCTGCTGGTGAGCGAGCTGGTCACCAATGCCGTGGTGCACGCCGGGACGGCGGTCGAGGTGAGCTGTGCGCTGGATGTGTTAACGGGAGACGGGGAAGAGCCCTCCGTGGTCGTCGAGGTGACCGACCATCACCCCACCCGTTTTCTGCGCGGCGAGGCGCCCGACGCGAACGACGACCCTGGGTGCGCCGGGCACGGGCTGCGGCTGGTCGCCGAACTCGCCGAGTGCTGGGGCACGGCCTATCGCCGGGCCAGCAAGACGGTGTGGTTCCAGCTGCCCGTCACCGCGGTCGAGGCCATCACCTCATCGGGTGATCCGCTTCCCGCCAATTCGGGCGAGGCGCCCAGGGACTCCGCGGCGGATTCCCTCAAGGGCGACTCCCCGGACGGCTCCCTCAAAGACGGCTCCCTCAAAGACAGTTGCGCCGAGGACGACGCGTATGCCGTCGAACTCCTCGCCCCCGCCCCCAGACGCGCCGGCGTCCGCCCTTCCGACGCCGACTGGACCCGGGAGGGCGCGCTGTCCTTCCTCGCGGAGACGTCCGACCTGCTGACCGGGCAGTTCGACGAGGACATGGTGACCTCGCTGGCCGCCCAGCTGCTCGTGCCGCGGTTCGCCGACTGGAGCGCGGTGTGGCTCGACACGGAAGGCGGCCCGCCGCGGCTCGCCCAGGTGTGGCACGCGAGCGAGACCCGGCTCGAAACCCTCCGCCAGCTGCTCGAAAAGGAGCCGCCGGAGCTGCCCGCCACCGCGCGGGGCCGGGCCGTGCCCTGGCCGTGGCCCAGCGACCCCGCCGCGTACGGGCCCGGCGGCGCGGCCCTGGCCTGCCGCCTGATCGCGGGCGGGCGCGCCGTCGGCACACTGCTGCTCGGCCGGGCCGGGCTGATGCGGGTGCCGGGCGAGGTGGCCGGCCTGGTCGAGGACTTCTCCCGCCGGGTCGCGCTGGCGCTCGCGTCCGCCCGCCAGTACACGCGGCAGGCGACCATCAGCCGGGTGCTCCAGCGTGGGCTGCTGCCCTCCCGTATCGCGAAGATCCCGGGCGTGGAGTCCGCGGTGGTGTACGAGCCGACCGGCGGCACATCCGCCGGAGGCGACTTCTACGACATCTTCCCGGCGGGCAACGGCCGCTGGGTCTTCGTGCTGGGCGACGTGTGCGGCAACGGCCCGGAGGCGGCCGTGGTGACCGGGCTCGTACGCCCCTGGCTGCGGCTGCTGGCGCGCGAGGGGTACGGCGTCGGGGAGGTCCTGGAGCGGATCAACCGGATGCTCGGCGAGGAGGCCGTCGAGGTCGCCGTCGAGGGCGCGGCGGAGGCGGTGGCCGCGGGCGTGGGGCTGACCGTGGGCGGCGGCGCGTCGCGGTTCCTGTCGCTGCTGTACGGGGAGCTGGTGCCGCTGGGCGAGGACGGCGACGACGGCATCCGCTGCACGCTCGCCAGCGCGGGGCATCCGCTGCCCCTGGTGCTCCGGCCCGACGGGTCGGTGCGCACCGTCGCCGAGCCGCAGATCCTGCTGGGCGTCGTGGACGACGTCACGTACGAGAGCGAGACCTTCGAGCTGGCGCCCGGGGAGACGCTGGTGTGCGTGACGGACGGGGTCACGGAGCACCGATCGGGCGCCCGGCAGTTCGATGACGGGGACGGGCTGGCGTCGCTGCTCGGGGACTGCGTGGGGCTGGACGCGCAGGACGTGGCGGAGCGGATCCGCGGGGCGGTGCACGCGTTCGCCGTCGAGCCGCCGGACGACGATCTGGCGATGCTGGTCCTGCGGTCGCGGTAGGGCGGCGCCTGGGCGGTCAGGACAGCTCCCCCACCCGTACCCGGTCCCTGTCGGCCGCGCGGGGCCCGGCCCCAGGCCTGGGGTCGGGAAGGGTCCAGGGGCGTCGATTTGCTGCTCCGCAGCGTGGCCGCCGCGGGCGTCAAGATCCGCCGGACAGGCCCTGGGCGCCCGGGGTGCTGTGCCGATGGCGGACAATGGGGGGCATGCCTTCCGTACTGCCCGATGGCGAGCCCATGCCCGAGGACGGCGCGCTGCCCGCGAGCGCCCTGTCCGGGGCGGCGGGGCGGCCGCTCGGGTTCTATCTGCATGTGCCCTACTGCGCGACCCGCTGCGGGTACTGCGACTTCAACACATACACCGCCACCGAGCTGCGCGGATCCGGCGGCGTGCTCGCCTCGCGCGACAACTACGCCGACATGGTCGTCGAAGAGGTGCGGCTCGCGCGCAAGGTGCTGGGGGACGACTCCCGGCCGGTCGAGACCGTGTTCGTCGGGGGCGGCACGCCGACCCTGCTGGCGGCCGCCGACCTCGGGCGGATGCTCGGCGCCATCCGGGACGAGTTCGGGCTCGCGGAGGGCGCAGAGGTCACCACCGAGGCCAACCCGGAGTCGGTCGACCCGCGGTATCTGGAGGAGCTGCGGGCGGCCGGGTTCAACCGGGTGTCGTTCGGGATGCAGAGCGCCCGGCAGCATGTGCTGCGGGTGCTGGACCGCACCCACACCCCGGGCCGCCCGGAGGCCTGCGTGGCCGAGGCGCGGGCGGCCGGGTTCGACCATGTGAACCTGGACCTGATCTACGGCACGCCGGGGGAGAGCGACGAGGACTGGCGCGCTTCCCTGGAGGCCGCGCTGGGCGCCGGGCCCGACCATGTGTCGGCGTACGCGCTGATCGTCGAGGAGGGCACTCAGCTCGCCCGGCGGATCCGGCGCGGCGAGGTCCCGATGACCGACGACGATGTGCACGCGGACCGCTACCTGATCACGGAGGAGACGCTGTCGGCGGCCGGATTCCGCTGGTACGAGGTTTCGAACTGGGCCACGTCAGAGGCCGGCCGGTGCCGCCACAACGAGCTGTACTGGCGTGGCGCGGACTGGTGGGGCGCGGGCCCCGGCGCGCACAGCCATGTGGGCGGTGTGCGGTGGTGGAACGTGAAGCACCCCGGTGCGTACGCGCAGGCGCTGAGCGAGGGCAGGTCCCCCGGGGCGGGCCGCGAGGTGCTGACCGACGAGGAGCGCCGGGTGGAGCGGATCCTGCTGGAGCTGCGGCTCGCGGAGGGCTGCCCGCTGGACCTGCTGGCCCCGGCGGGCGCCGCCGCGGCGGCGAAGGCCGTGGCGGACGGGCTGCTGGCGCCGGAGCCGTACGGCGAGGGCCGGGCGGTGCTCACCCTGCGCGGGCGGCTGCTGGCCGACGCGGTGGTGCGCGATCTCGTCGACTGACCGATCGATCAGCCAACCCGGTGCCGCGGCCTACGGCCCGGCCGGACCGCCCACGGTCACATGGTCGATCAGCTCCTCCACCCGCCCCAGCAGCGCCGGCTCCAGATCCCTGTAGGAGCGGACGGAGGACAGGATCCGCTGCCACGCGGCCCCCGTGTTCCCGGGCCAGCCCAGCGCCCGGCAGACGCCCGTCTTCCAGTCCTGGCCGCGCGGCACCGTCGGCCAGGCGGGGATGCCCACCGAGGAGGGCTTCACGGCCTCCCACACGTCGATGTAGGGGTGCCCGACGACCAGGACGTGCTCGCCGGTGACCTCGGCCGCGATACGGGACTCCTTCGTGCCCGGGACCAGATGGTCGACCAGCACGCCCAGGCGGGCGTCGGGGCCGGGGGAGAACTCGCGGACGATGGCGGGCAGATCGTCGATCCCCTCCAGATACTCCACGACCACGCCCTCGATGCGCAGATCGTCCCCCCACACCCGCTCGACCAGTTCCGCGTCGTGGCGCCCCTCGACGTAAATGCGCCCCGCGCGGGCGACGCGCGCACGGGCCTGGGGGAGCGCGATGGAGCCGGAGGCCGTGCGGCGCGGGGCCGTGGGGGCGGCGGCGCGCGGGCGCACCAGGGTGACGACACGGCCCTCCAGGAGGAAGCCGCGCGGCTCCATGGGGAAGACCCGATGTTTGCCGAAGCGGTCCTCCAGAGTCACCGTGGCGCCCTCCGCGGTCTTCTCGCAGCGGATCACGGCACCGCAGAACCCGGTGGTGACCTCCTCGACGACCAGATCGGGGTCGGCGGGCACCTCGGGCGCGGGCGCCTGGCGCTTCCAGGGCGGGGTCAGGTCCGGGTCGTACTGTCGCACCCGAGTGACCCTAGCGCCGCAGCGCCGCCGTCAGGAGGACACGCCGAAACGAGCCGCGAGTTCCGCGCGCTGCGCCCGGACGAAACGGGCATCCACGGCGGCGCCGTGCCCCGGGACGTACACCGCGTCCTCGCCGCCGAGGGCGAGCAGCCGGTCCAGCGCGGCGGGCCACTGGCCCGGGATCGCGTCGGCACCCGCCTGGGGCGCCCCCGACTCCTCGACCAGATCCCCGCAGAAGACCACCTCGGGCTCGCCCGGGGCCTGCCCGGCGGCGAGCACGGCCAGGTCGTGGGCGGTATGGCCGGGGCCCACGTTCGCCAGCAGGACGGTCCGGCCGCCCAGGTCCAGGGTGAGCTCGCCGCACACCGCGTGGTGCGGCCGCACCAGGTGGTCGGCGGCCTCCCCGGCGGCCCCGGGGTCCGCGCCGTGGCGCACCGCGTCGTCACGCAGCACGTCCCCCTCGCGGCGCAGCAGTTCGTCGAGCCCGGCGGCCCCGTACACCTGGCAGCCCGCGAAGGCGGCGGTGCCGAGGACATGGTCGAAGTGGGGGTGGGTGAGGGCGATATGGGTGGGGCGGCGGCCGAAGAGGCGAGTGATCTCGCGGCGCACCCAGGCGCCCTCGGCGAGGTCGGCGCCGGTGTCGACAACCAGGACGCCGGTCCGCCCGGCGATCGCGCCGACCGTCGCGTCCCAGCCGGGCAGGCGGCACCGGACCACGGACGGCGTGAGATGTTCCCAGCGCGCCTCTTCCCAACGGGTGTCCATACGGAGACGCTAGCTCCAGCGGTGGCAAAGCGTCGGCTCTTGCCCCCGCCACGGCACCCCGCCGTACACTGGCTGAGGGTTCTGGCACTCGTGACCATTGAGTGCCAGGGGGAACACCTGATGAGACGGCTGGACTGGAGGTGCGCGGTGCTCAGCGAACGCAGACTCGAGGTACTGCGTGCGATCGTCCAGGACTATGTGGGGACGGAGGAGCCGGTCGGCTCCAAGGCCCTCACGGAGCGGCACCGGCTGGGCGTCTCCCCGGCCACGGTGCGCAACGACATGGCGGCTCTGGAGGACGAGGGCTATATCGCCCAGCCGCATACGAGCGCCGGGCGCATTCCCACGGACAAGGGCTATCGGCTGTTCGTCGACAAGCTGGCCGGGGTGAAGCCCCTGTCCACGCCGGAGCGGCGGGCCATCCAGAACTTCCTGGACGGTGCCGTGGACCTCGACGACGTGGTGGGGCGCACGGTCCGGCTGCTCGCGCAGCTGACCCGGCAGGTCGCGGTGGTGCAGTACCCGTCGCTGACCCGCTCGACGGTCCGCCATGTCGAGCTGCTGTCGATGAGCCCGGCGCGGGTGATGCTGGTTCTGATCACCGACACCGGGCGGGTCGAGCAGCGCATGGTGGACTGCCCGGCGCCCGTGAGCGAGGAGTCGCTCGCGGACCTGCGGGCCCGGCTGAACAGCAGGGTCGTGGGCCGGCGGTTCTCGGATGTGCCGCGGCTGGTGCAGGACCTGCCCGAGTCCTTCGAACAGGAGGACCGGGGGACCGTCTCGACGGTCCTGGCCACGCTGCTGGAGACACTGGTCGAAGAGACCGAGGAGCGGCTGATGATCGGCGGCACCGCCAATCTCACCCGCTTCGGCCATGATTTCCCCCTGACGATCCGGCCCGTGCTGGAAGCGCTGGAGGAGCAGGTCGTCCTGCTCAAGCTGCTCGGCGAGGCGAAGGACTCGGGTATGACCGTACGGATCGGGCATGAGAATGCTCACGAGGGCCTGAATTCCACTTCGGTCGTGGCGGTCGGCTACGGTTCGGGCGACGAGGCGGTCGCCAAACTCGGCGTGGTCGGACCGACCCGCATGGACTACCCCGGAACGATGGGAGCGGTACGCGCAGTGGCACGTTACGTCGGACAGATCCTGGCGGAGTCGTAAGTGGCGACGGACTACTACGCAGTCCTGGGCGTGCGGCGTGATGCCTCGCAGGACGAGATCAAGAAGGCATTCCGCCGGCTCGCTCGCGAGCTGCACCCGGACGTGAATCCGGATCCCAAGACCCAAGAGCGGTTCAAGGAGATCAACGCCGCCTACGAGGTCTTGTCCGATCCCCAGAAGAAGCAGGTCTACGACCTGGGCGGCGACCCGCTTTCCGCCTCGGGCGGCGCCGGGGGCGGCGCGGGCGGCTTCGGCGCGGGCTTCGGAAACTTCTCCGACATCATGGACGCGTTCTTCGGCACCGCCTCGCAGCGCGGCCCGCGGTCCAGGACCCGGCGCGGCCAGGACGCCATGATCCGCCTCGATGTGGAGCTGAACGAGGCGGCCTTCGGGACCACCAAGGACATCCAGGTCGACACCGCGGTCGTCTGTACGACGTGCAGCGGCGAGGGCGCGGCGCCCGGCACCACGGCGCAGACCTGTGACATGTGCCGCGGCCGCGGCGAGGTGTCCCAGGTGACGCGGTCCTTCCTCGGCCAGGTCATGACCTCCCGGCCGTGCCCGCAGTGCCAGGGCTTCGGCACCGTGGTGCCGACCCCGTGCCCGGAGTGCGCGGGCGACGGGCGGATCCGCTCGCGGCGGACGCTGACGGTGAAGATCCCGGCTGGTGTGGACAACGGCACCCGGATCCAGCTCGCCGGCGAGGGCGAGGTCGGCCCGGGCGGCGGCCCGGCGGGCGATCTGTATGTGGAGATCCACGAGCTGCCGCACCCGGTCTTCCAGCGCCGCGGCGACGATCTGCACTGCACGGTGACCATCCCCATGACGGCGGCGTCCCTGGGCACCAAGGTGCCCCTGGAGACGCTCGACGGCCTGGAGGAGGTCGACATCCGGCCCGGCACCCAGTCCGGCCAGTCGATCCCGCTCCACCAGCGCGGCATCACCCACCTGCGCGGCGGCGGCCGGGGCGACCTGATCGTCCACGTCGAGGTCCAGACCCCGTCCAAGCTCGACCCGGAGCAGGAGGAGCTGCTGCGGCGGCTGGCCAAGCTGCGGGGCGAGGAGCGGCCGCTAGGCGAATTCAAGCCAGGACAGCAGGGGCTGTTCTCGCGCCTTAAGGATGCGTTCAACGGACGGTAGGCGTCCGGCCGGGGGTCCGGGGGGTGGCCCCCGGGGGATGCGGTAAGCCAGGACAGCAGGGGCTGTTCTCGCGCCTTAGGGATGCGTTCAACGGACGGTAAGCGCCCGGAGCCCCTCGGGGACGCGGTCCGTCCAACGGGCCCTGAGCCGAGTACAGATCGGTGCGGAGGACATGACACGATGTTGTCATGTCGTCCGCGCTGACCGATCTCTTTCGGTACCCGATCGTGCAGGCCCCGATGGCGGGCGGGGCCTCCTGCCCGCAGCTGGCCGCCGCCGTTTCCGAGGCCGGCGGCCTCGGGTTCCTCGCCGCCGGTTACAAGACGCCGGAGGCGATGTACGAGGAGATCAAACAGCTGCGGGGGCAGACCGCCCGGCCCTTCGGCGTGAACCTGTTCATGCCGCAGCCCCTCACCGCCGACCCCGCCGCCGTCGCGGTCTACCGCGAGCAGCTCGCCGGGGAGGCGGCCTGGTACGACACCCCGCTGGGCGACCCCGACGCGGGCTCCGACGACGCGTACGACGCCAAGCTGGCCGTTCTGCTCGACGACCCGGTCCCGGTCGTCTCGTTCACCTTCGGCTGCCCCACCCGCGCCGTCCTCGACGCCTTCGGCAGGGCCGGCACGCGGACGGTCGTGACCGTGACCTCGCCCGCCGAGGCGCAGGCCGCGCAGTGGGCGGGCGCGGACGCCGTGTGCGTCCAGGGCGTGGAGGCGGGCGGCCACCAGGGCACGCACCGCGACGATCCGCGCGCCGACGGCACGGGTGCCGGGCTCGGGCTGCTGTCGCTGCTCGCGCTGGTCCGGGAGGTCGTACAGATCCCTGTCATCGCGGCGGGCGGGCTGATGCGCGGCTCGCAGATCGCCGGGGTGCTGGCCGCGGGCGCGGTCGCGGCCCAGCTGGGGACCGCGTTCCTGGTCTGCCCCGAGTCGGGGGCCAACGCCCTGCACAAGCGGGCCATGACCGATCCGGTGTTCGGCCGCACCGAGCTGACCCGGGCCTTCTCCGGGCGTCCCGCGCGCGGGCTGGTCAACCGCTTCATGCGCGAGCACGGCCGCTACGCCCCGGCCGCCTACCCCCAGGTGCACCACCTCACCTCGGGGCTGCGGAAGGCGGCGGCGAAGGCCGGCGACCCGCAGGGCATGGCGCTGTGGGCGGGGCAGGGGCACCGGCTGGCCCGGGAGCTGCCCGCCGCGCGGCTGGTGGATGTGCTGACGGTCGAACTGGACGCGGCGCGTGAGGGGTTGGGCATCGCCTTGGACAAGGGGACCGTGTCATGACCGCTCCCGTCTTCGTGGCCGACTCCCTGGCGGGGGCGGCCGTGGGGGCGCGGCTGGCGCTCGAGGGGCCGGAGGGGCGCCACGCCGTGTCGGTGCGCCGGCTGCGCGTCGGCGAGCCGGTGGTGCTGACGGACGGGGCCGGTACGGGAGCCTTCGGCGCCGTGGCGGCCGTCGAGGGCAAGGACCGGCTGGTGGTCGAGGTGGCCGAGGTGCGCCATGAGGCGCCGCCGAGCCCGCGGATCACCGTGGTCCAGGCGCTGCCGAAGGGCGACCGCGGCGAACTGGCCGTGGAGACCATGACGGAGACCGGCGTGGACGCCATCGTGCCCTGGGCGGCGGCGCGTTGTGTCACCCAGTGGAAGGGCGAGCGCGGCCTGAAGGCGCTGGGCAAGTGGCGGTCGACGGCCCGGGAGGCGGGCAAGCAGTCGCGCCGGCTCGTCTTCCCCGAGGTGGCGGACGCGATGACGACCCGCCAGGTTGCCCGTCTTCTGGCCGAATCCGACTTCGCGGCCGTGCTCCATGAGGAGGGCGCCGAGCCGCTCGCGACCGCGCCGCTGCCCGGCGAGGGAAGCGTGGTGCTCGTGGTCGGCCCGGAAGGGGGCGTGTCTCCCGAGGAGTTGGCGGCCTTCGCCGAGGCGGGCGCGCGCCCGTACCGCCTGGGGCCGACCGTGCTGCGCACCTCCACGGCCGGGACGGCGGCGGTCGCGCTGCTGCTGGGCCGTACGGGCCGCTGGAGCTGAGGCCGCCCCGCCGCACCGCCCGCCTCTTCCGCCCCGGCCGCTCGGCGGATCATGTGGCCGAGTGTGCACTTCCGGTTCACCCCGCCCCGGTGGGAACCTTTCTGTATGGGGGCATTGAGGCATCAAAGGAACGGGCTCTTCGCGGTGGTGGCGGTGGCCCTGGCGATCGGCGCCCTGGCGGCGTGCGAGCCCAGGAACGACTCCGGACTCAACTCCATCGGCGTGGCGTTCACCACGGACCGGGTCAGCACGCGCGCGCTCGAGAAGGGCGGCATCGACGTGCGCTGGATGACCTGCAACGCGGATGTGAAGGGCAAGCACACCTCCGGCCCGTCGAGGGACGCGAAGGCATCCGTGGACTGCCGGGGCAGGACCAACGACGACCGCGCGATCCGGGTCACCGGCACCGTCACCTACGAGCGCAAGAACATCTGCGTACGGGGCGACCTGACCGCCAAGGTGGACGGCCACCAGGTCTTCCAGGCGAATGTGATCGGCGACTGCAACGCGCGGAAGACGGGGCATCCCAGGCCGTCCCGGAGCACCACCCACCCGTGGGACAAGCGGACCACGGAGGGCACGGACGGCACGAAGGGCACGGAGACCAGCGGCAAGTAGCGGGAGCCGGTGGTCGGTGACGCACGCTCTCGGCGGGTGGTGTGAGACCACCACGCGGTTCCGGCGCGCGGCCTCCGGGCCTGCCGGTAGCATCCGGTGCCGTACCGGCCGACGACGCGTAAGGAGCCACCGGTGGCGGGAGAACCGCAGGCCGACTGCCTGTTCTGCAAAATCGTCTCTAAAGAGGTGCCGGCGACCGTCGTCCGCGAGACCGACACGACCCTCGCCTTCCGGGACATCAACCCCCAGGCGCCGACCCACGTCCTGGTGATCCCCAAGGTCCACTACCCGGACGCCGCCTCCCTCGCGGTCGCCGAGCCGCAGATCGCCGCCGACATACTGCGCGAGGCGGGCACGGTGGCCGCCGACGAGGAGATCGACGGCACGGGCTTCCGCGTCATCTTCAACACCGGTTCGGGCGCGGGCCAGACCGTCTTCCACGCGCACGCCCACGTCCTGGGCGGCCGCGGCTTCAACTGGCCCCCCGGGTAGACCCGTTGTCCGTACGTGAACTGGTCGTCCTGGGCACCGCGAGCCAGGTGCCGACCCGACACCGCAACCACAACGGCTATCTGCTGCGCTGGGACGGCGAGGGCCTGCTCTTCGACCCGGGCGAGGGCACCCAGCGCCAGATGCTGCGGGCGGGGGTCGCGGCCCACGACATCGACCGGATCTGTGTCACGCACTTCCACGGGGACCACTCGCTGGGCCTGGCCGGGGTGATCCAGCGGATCAACCTGGACCGGGTGCCGCACCCGGTGACCGCGCACTATCCGGCGAGCGGGCAGCGCTTCTTCGAGCGGCTGCGCTACGCGACCGCGTACCGCGAGACCGTACCGCTGGCCGAGGCGCCGATCAGCGGCGAGGGCGGGGTCCTGGCGCGGACCGCCGGGTACACGCTGGAGGCGCGCAGGCTCTCCCACCCGGTCGAGTCCTACGGCTACCGCCTGACCGAGCCCGACGGCCGCCGCATGCTGCCCGAGCGGCTCGCGGCGCACGGCATCCGCGGGCCGGAGGTCGGCCGGCTCCAGCAGGAGGGGGCGCTGGAGCGGGAGGGGCACACGGTCACGCTGGAGGAGGTCAGCGAGGTGCGGCGCGGGCAGCGCTTCGCCTTCGTCATGGACACCCGGCTGTGCGAGGGCGCCCATGCCCTGGCGCAGGGCTGTGACCTGCTGGTCATCGAGTCCACCTTTCTGGACGAGGACGAGCCGCTGGCGGTCGAGCACGGGCATCTCACGGCGGGGCAGGCGGCGCGGCTGGCCGCGGAGGCGGGGGTGCGGCACCTGGTGCTGACCCACTTCTCGCAGCGGTACGGCGACCCCACCGACTTCGAGCGCCAGGCGCGGGCGGCGGGCTTCGCGGGGGAGCTCACGGTGGCGCAGGACCTGATGAGCGTGGCGGTGCCCAAGCGGCGCTGAGCGCTCGGGGCCGGCCGCTCAGGGGGCCGGCCGGTCGGCGGTACGGCCCCGCTGTCGGTGCCATCGTGCACACTGGCCGCAGTCGCATCCAGCGGCCGCATTCATCCGCATTCGCCACACCATGCGGTGGCATTCGCTGAACGAGATCCACGAGATTCACTGAACGAGATCGACCGAACGGGACCGGCGACGAGGCCGGTCCGATCTGGGAGCCCACGGTGACCACAGACCACGGCCAACCGCTCGCGGCGGAGTACCAGTACCCGGCCGAGTACCCGCTGCTCGACCCGCTCGAGGCCGTCCGCAGACCCGGCGACCCCGGCTGTGACGTCTATCTCACCGGCTCGGTCTTCCTGGACATCATCTTCACCGGCCTGGACTCCGCCCCCGTGCGCGGCACCGAGTCCTGGGCGCGCGGCATGGGCTCCAGCCCCGGCGGGGTGGCCAACATGGCCACCGCGCTGGCCCGCCTGGGCCTGCGCACGTCCCTCGCCGCCGCCTTCGGCGACGACATGTACGGGGACTACTGCCGCGACGCCCTGGACCGCGGCGAGGGCATTGACCTGTCGCTGTCCCGTACGGTGCGCGGCTGGCACTCCCCGGTGACCGTGTCCATGGCCTACGAGGGCGAGCGCACCATGGTCTCCCACGGCCATGAGGCGCCGCCGCCCGAGGAGCCCGCTCCCAGCTGCCCGCCCCCGGCCCGCGCCGCCATCGCCTCCCTGGTCCCGGGGAGCCGCGAGGAGTGGGTCACCCAGGCCGTCGGCCACGGCAGCATGGTCTTCGCGGACGTCGGCTGGGACGACACCGGCCGCTGGGACCCGGCCGACCTCGCCGATCTCGAGCACTGCGAGGCGTTCCTGCCCAACGCGGCCGAGGCGATGCGGTACACCCGCACCGAGTGCCCGCGCGCCGCCGCCCGCGCGCTCGCCGACAGGGTGCCGCTCGCGGTGGTCACCCTGGGCGCCGAGGGGGCGTACGCGGTGGACGGGCGCACCGGCGAGACCGCCGAAGTGCCCGCGATCGCCGTGGAGGCCCTGGACCCGACCGGGGCGGGCGATGTGTTCGTCGCGGGCTTCGTCACCGGCACCCTCGCCCAGTGGCCGCTCGCCGACCGGCTGGCCTTCGCGGGGCTGAGCGCCGCGCTGTCCGTGCAGGAGTTCGGCGGCTCCCTGTCGGCGCCCGGCTGGGTGGAGATCGCCGCCTGGTGGCAGCACGCCAAGTCGTACGACGACCAGAACCCCTCCGCGCTGCGCCGGTACGCCTTCCTGGACCGGATCCTCCCGGCGGCCGCCCGCCCCTGGCCGCTGCGCAGGGCGGTGCCCACGATCGGCTTCCGGCAGGCGTGAACCACATCCGGCACCTCCGCCACCCCGGCCACCCCCGCCGCCCCCGACACCTCCGCCACCTCCGGCAAAGCAGCCCGGTAAAAGGGCTCGGGTCTTGTCGGTGCTCCGTCGTACCCTTGTACTCGAGGTTGTCGAGCAACGAGAACCCCGCAAGAGGAGGTAGGAGCAGGCCTCAGAGCCGGCCCATGACGCAACCAACCACAGCACGCCAGGCGCATGCGCAGTTCAAGGTCCCGACCAAGCACCCGATGGTCATGGTGCTGGGATCGGGCGATTCGCTGCTGCGCGTCATCGAGAAGGCCTTCCCGGAGACCGACATCCATGTGCGGGGCAATGAGGTCAGCGCGACCGGGGACCCCGCGGAAGTCGCCCTCATCCAGCGTCTGTTCGACGAGATGATGCTGGTGCTCCGCACCGGTCAACCGATGACAGAGGACGCGGTGGAGCGCTCGATCGCCATGCTGCGCTCCGCGGAGAACGGCGAGACCGGCGTGGAGTCCCCCGCCGAGGTGCTCACGCAGAACATCCTCTCCAACCGCGGCCGCACCATCCGCCCCAAGACCCTCAACCAGAAGCGCTACGTCGACGCCATCGACAAGCACACCGTCGTGTTCGGCATCGGCCCGGCCGGTACCGGCAAGACCTATCTGGCCATGGCCAAGGCGGTCCAGGCCCTGCAGTCCAAGCAGGTCACCCGGATCATCCTGACCCGGCCGGCGGTCGAGGCGGGCGAGCGGCTCGGCTTCCTGCCGGGCACGCTCTACGAGAAGATCGACCCGTATCTGCGCCCGCTGTACGACGCGCTGCACGACATGCTCGACCCCGACTCCATCCCGCGCCTGATGGCCGCGGGCACGATCGAGGTCGCGCCGCTGGCGTATATGCGCGGCCGCACGCTCAATGACGCGTTCATCATTCTGGACGAGGCACAGAACACGAACCCCGAGCAGATGAAGATGTTCCTCACCCGGCTCGGCTTCGACTCCAAGATCGTGATCACGGGTGATGTCACCCAGGTCGACCTCCCCAACGGGACCAAGAGCGGTCTGCGCCAGGTGCAGGAGATCCTGGAGGGCGTCGAGGACGTCCACTTCTCCCGGCTCACCAGCACCGATGTGGTCCGCCACAGGCTGGTCGGCCGTATTGTCGACGCGTACGAGTTGTACGACAGCCGGAACGGAAAGTAAAACAACACTCTTATGGCGATCGACGTCAACAACGAATCCGGCACGGAGATCGACGAGCGCGCGGTGCTGGACGTCGCCCGTTACGCCCTGGCCCGGATGCGTATCCACCCGCTCTCCGAGCTCTCGGTGATCGTCGTCGACGCCGACGCCATGGAGCAGCTCCACATCCAGTGGATGGACCTGCCGGGGCCCACCGATGTCATGTCCTTCCCCATGGACGAGCTGCGCCCGCCCGCGAAGGACGACGAGGAGCCCCCGCAGGGCCTCCTCGGGGACATCGTGCTCTGCCCCGAGGTCGCCAAGAAGCAGGGGGAGGAGGCGCCGACCGGACACTCGATGGACGAGGAGCTCCAGCTCCTCACCGTCCACGGCGTCCTCCACCTCCTCGGCTACGACCACGAGGAGCCGGACGAGCGTGCCGAGATGTTCGGCCTCCAGGCCGCCATCGTCGACGGCTGGCGCGCCGAGCGCGGCATGACCGGCCCCTCCCCGGCCCCCACGACCCGATGACCGGCCGACTGATCACAGCCGCCGTGCTGCTGGTGGTGGTCGCCTGGCTGGCGGCCTGCGCCGAGGCCGGCCTGGCCCGCACCACCCGCTTCCGCGCCGAGGAGGCCGTGCGGGCCGGGCGGCGCGGCAGCGCCAGGCTGATGCAGGTCGCCGAGGACCCCACCCGCTATCTGAACGTCGCGCTGCTGGTGCGGGTCGCCTGCGAGATGGCGGCCGGCGCGTTCGTCACCTACGCCTGTCTGCGCGAGTTCGACGAGACCTGGAAGGCGCTGACCATCGCGATCGGCGTGATGGTCCTCGTCTCGTATGTGGCCGTCGGCGTCTCGCCGCGCACCATCGGCGCCCAGCACCCGCTGAACACCGCGACCGCCGCCGCCTATGTGCTGCTGCCCCTGGCCCGGGTCATGGGCCCCATCCCGCCCCTGCTGATCCTCATCGGTAACGCCCTCACCCCCGGCAAGGGCTTCCGCAAGGGCCCGTTCGCCTCCGAGGCCGAGCTGCGCGCCCTGGTGGACCTCGCGGAGAAGGAGTCGCTGATCGAGGACGACGAGCGGCGCATGGTGCACTCCGTCTTCGAGCTCGGCGACACCCTGGTGCGCGAGGTGATGGTGCCGCGCACCGACCTGGTGGTCATCGAGCGGTTCAAGACCATCCGCCAGGCCCTGACCCTCGCGCTGCGCTCCGGCTTCTCCCGGATCCCGGTCACCGGGGAGAACGAGGACGACATCGTCGGGATCGTCTACCTCAAGGACCTGGCCCGCAAGACGCACATCAACCGGGAGGCCGAGTCCGAGCTGGTCTCCACCGCCATGCGGCCCGCCGCCTTCGTGCCCGACACCAAGAACGCGGGCGACCTGCTGCGCGAGATGCAGCAGGAGCGCAACCACGTCGCGGTCGTGGTCGACGAGTACGGCGGCACGGCCGGGATCGTCACCATCGAGGACATCCTCGAGGAGATCGTCGGCGAGATCACCGACGAGTACGACCGTGAGCTCCCGCCGGTCCAGGACCTGGGCGACGGCACCCACCGCGTCACCGCCCGGCTCGGCCTGGACGACCTCGGCGAGCTGTACGGCACGGACCTGGACGACGAGGACGTGGAGACCGTCGGCGGGCTGCTGGCCAAGTCGCTGGGGCGGGTGCCGATCGCGGGCGCCACGGCGGAGGTCGCGGTGGAGGACGGCGGGCCGGACTCCGACCTCAAGTCGCTGCGGCTGACCGCGGAATCCACGGCCGGCCGGCGCAACCGGATCGTCACGGTCCTGGTCGAGCCGGTCCGCGCCACGACGGAGACCGAGCCGGAGGACTGAGGCCACGGCCCTCGCCGGACCGTGCCGCCTATGCTCGTCCGCATGAGCGAAGCCGCACCCCTGGACCCCGAAGACCGCAAGATCGTCACCCTCGCCCGCTCCGCGCGGGCCCGCAACGGCGTCCCGGAGGGCGCCGCCGTACGCGACGAGACGGGCCGTACGTATGTCGCCGGCACCGTCGCCCTCCCCTCGCTCCCGCTGAGCGCGCTGCGGACCGCCGTCGCCATGGCGGTCGCCAGCGGGGCGAAGTCCCTGGAGGCCGCGGCCGTGGTGACCGACGCGGAGGCCCTCCCGGACGAGGACCTCGCGGCCGTGCGCGACTTGGGCGGGGAGGGCACCCCGGTGCTGCTGGCGGGCCCCGACGGCGGGCTGCGCACCACGGTCCAGGTCTGAGCGGCCCATACATCTGAGCGGCCCATACATAGAGGTCAGGCCCTCATAGCCGTCGGCTATGACGACAGATCTTGGACGCGTACCGGGTCCGGGCGGAAGGCTGAGAACAGGCCGGGGGAACGCCCCCGGCCCCGTCCCAGCTCCGAGGAGCCCAAGCTCATGACCGCCCTTCCCACCCGCACCCTCGGCGACCTGAAGACCACCGCCATCGGCTACGGCGCCATGGTGCTGTCCCCCGGCGTGTACGGGGAGATCGACGACGACCGCGCGCTGACCGCCCTGCGCTCCGCCCTCGACGAGGGCGCGACCCACATCGACACCTCCGACGGCTACGGCGCGGACGGCCACAACGAGAGCCTCGTCGGCCGGGCCGTCCGGGGCCGCCGCGACGAGGTCACCATCGCCACCAAGTTCGGCTTCCGCCGCCCGGAGGGCGTCGAGGGGCATGCCTTCCCCGTCAACTACACCTACGGCGAGCTGGCCGTGAACGCCGAGCCCCGCCACGTCCGCCGCTACGCCGAGACCTCCCTGCGCACCCTCGGCACCGACCGGATCGACCTCTACTACCCGCACTTCCCCGACCCCACCGTCCCGATCGAGGACACCGTCGGCGCGGTCGCCGAGCTGATCTCCGACGGCCTGGTCCGCCGCCTGGGGCTGTCCAACGTCACCGCCGAGCAGCTCGCCCGCGCCCACGCCGTCCACCCGGTCGCCGCCGTGCAGGCCCAGTGGTCGATGTGGACTCCCGTAGACGCCGAACTGCTGGCCACCGCCCGCGAGCTGGGCGTGGGCATCGTGGCCTGGTCCCCGCTCGGCAGCGGCTTCCTCACCGGCACGGTCCAGGACATCGCCGCCGACGACTTCCGCCGCTTCATCCCGCGCTACCACGAGGGCAACCTCCAGGCGAACAACGACCGCTACGCGCCGCTGCTCGCCATCGCGGCCGACCTCGGCCTGACCCCGGGGCAGCTGGCGCTGGCCTGGCTGCTGCACCAGTACGAGCACGTCGTGCCGATCCCGGGCAGCCGCACCCCGGCCCACATCGCGGAGAACCTCGCCGCCGCCCGGGCCGAGCTCACCCCCGCCACCCTCGCCCGGATCGCCGAGGCCCTGGCCGCCTTCGCCCCCGAGGGCACCGGCACCCTGCTCGGCTGAACCGTCTGCCCGGCTGAGCCGTCTGGTCCGCTGAACCGTCTGGTCCGCGGGGGCCGGGGTATCGGGGACAATGGGCGCCATGAGTGCCGCTACGTCCCCCTCCCAGCCCGAGCCGCGGGACACCCCGCACCGCGCGGGCTTCGCCTGCTTCGTCGGCCGCCCCAACGCGGGCAAGTCGACCCTGACCAACGCACTGGTGGGGACGAAGGTCGCGATCACCTCCAACCGCCCGCAGACCACCCGCCACACCGTCCGCGGCATCGTGCACCGCCCCGACGCCCAGCTGGTGCTCGTCGACACCCCGGGCCTGCACAAGCCACGCACCCTGCTCGGCGAGCGCCTGAACGACGTCGTCCGGACCACCTGGGCCGAGGTCGACGTCATCGGCTTCTGTCTGCCCGCCGACCAGAAGATCGGCCCCGGCGACCGCTTCATCGCGGGCGAGCTGGCCGGGATCAAGAAGACCCCCAAGGTCGCCATCGTCACCAAGACCGACCTGGTCGACTCCCAGCGCCTCGCCGAGCAGCTGATCGCCATCGACCGGCTCGGCAAGGAGCTGGGCTTCGAGTGGGCCGAGATCGTCCCGGTCTCCGCCACGGGCGGCAACCAGGTCGGCCTGCTGGCGGACCTGCTCGTGCCGCTGCTCCCCGAGAGCCCGGCCCTCTACCCCGAGGGCGACCTCACGGACGAGCCCGAGCAGGTCATGGTCGCCGAGCTGATCCGCGAGGCGGCGCTGGAGGGCGTACGGGACGAGCTGCCGCACTCCATCGCCGTGGTGGTCGAGGAGATGCTGCCCCGCGAGGACCGCCCCGCGGACCGGCCCCTCCTCGACATCCACGCCAACCTTTACATCGAGCGCCCCAGCCAGAAGGGCATCATCATCGGCCCCAAGGGCAAGCGCCTGAAGGAGGTCGGGACGAAGTCCCGCAAGCACATCGAGGCGCTCCTGGGCACGCCGGTCTTCCTGGACCTGCATGTGAAGGTGGCGAAGGACTGGCAGCGGGACCCGAAGCAGCTGCGGAAGCTGGGGTTCTGACGGCACTGGTCACCGCCGGTCGGAGGCCGGCGCAGCTGTCCGAAGCCCGGGAGGCCCCCTGGGGCCGAGCGGTGCGAGGGCGGCAGATAGGAGGGGCCGCGAAGCAGCTGCGCAAGCTGGGGTTCTGACGGCACTGGTCACCGCCGGTCGGAGGCCGGCGCAGCTGTCCGAAGCCCGGGAGGCCCCCTGGGGCCGAGCGGTGCGAGGGCGGCAGACAGAAGGGGCCGCGAAGCAGCTGCGCAAGCTGGGGTTCAGACCGGGAGGACGCGCTACGCGCCCTCCTTGAGCACCGTGCGCACCAGCTCGCGCTGGGCGTCGCTCAGGTGCGGGTCGGCGCAGTGGACGGTCCGGCCGTCCACCGCGATCTCGTAGTGGAAGCCGTCCGGGACGCCGCGCGGGGCCGTGAGGTGCCCGCTCTCGACGGCCTGGTGGGCCAGGGCCTCCAGGTGCTTGGCGTCGGGCCGGCCGGCGGTGTCCAGCTCGGCCCGGCGCTCGATCCCGGCGAACCCGCCGGTGCGGATGACGGAAATGCGCATGGATCCATCAGTACCCGGTGCGGCCCCACGCCGCCCGCAGGCGCGAAGATCCACCAAAGATCCGTCCGTACGGCCTCCGGCGGATCTTGACGCCTGCGGCGGGCCCCTCAGCGCGCGCCCACCCGGGCCCGCAGGTCGGTGATGCCCACCTTGGCCCAGGAGTCCAGCACCGCCCGCTGCTCCTCGCCGTCGCCGTACAGGGTCTGCGCGGTCGCCACGGTCAGCTGGGCGAAGGCGGCGAAGTCCGCGTCGGCGGCGAGCTCGCCGCCGGTCAGGGTGGCGTACCAGATCTTCCCGGCCCGCTCCCAGGCGTGGCCGCCGAGGGCCCGGGCGACGAGGTAGAAGGCGTGGTTGGGGATGCCGGAGTTGATGTGCACCCCGCCGTTGTCGCGCGAGGTGCGGACGTAGTGCTCCATCGTCGCCGGCTGCGGGTCCTTGCCGAGGACATCGTCGTCGTACGCCGTGCCGGGGGCCTTCATGGAGCGCAGCGCGACCCCGGTGACGCGGTCCGCCAGCAGTCCGGCGCCGATCAGCCAGTCGGCCTGCTCGGCGGTCTGGCCGAGCGCGAACTGCTTGGTGAGCGAGCCGAAGACATCCGACATGGACTCGTTCAGCGCGCCGGACTGGCCGAAGTACTCCAGGTTGGCCGTGTACTGCGTGACGCCGTGGGTGAGCTCGTGGGCCGTCACGTCGATGGGGATGGTGAAGTCCTTGAAGATCTCGCCGTCGCCGTCGCCGAACACCATCTGTTCGCCGTTCCAGAAGGCGTTGCCGTAGTCCTCGCCGTAGTGGACGGTGGCCTTCAGCGGCAGCCCTGAGTCGTCGATGGAACGCCTGTTGTACGCCTTGAGGTACATCTCGAAGGTCGCGCCGAGACCGTCGTACGCGCGGGTCACGGTGTCGTCGCTGGTGGCCGGGGCGCCCTCGGCCCGCACCTTCTTCCCCGGCAGGGTCTCCTGGTGCTCGGCGTCGAAGATGGTGCGCTTGGGCTTGTCGGAGGGGGCCCCGGTGGGGGCGGCGGCGCCGCGGACGGTGGTGATCCGGCGGCGGGTGCGCTCCAGGGCGTCGCGCTCCAGGGTGCGACGGGCGGGCTCGGCCAGCGCGGGGTCCTCGGCGCGGGCCAGTTTGTCGAGGACATGCGGTGGCACGATGGTGCAGAAAACAGGGCGGTTGTTCGCGTTGGCGTCCATACGACGCAATGTGGCACTCTGTACATCGGTTGTCACGCCTTGACGTCGCGATTCCTGAAATCGAGTGGTTGACAGCCATTCGCGCAGGATGAGAGCGGCGGATGCGTCATCCCGGATAGTGATACGGGTCGGCCGGTCCCTCGGCTCTCGGTTACGCTTCTGGGCATCATGCGTTTCGGGCTGCTTCTTCTTAGCTGCCGCGGCGAGGGCCTGTAGTCGTAGGCCGACCCCCTCCCCGCGGAGTTCGGCGTTGCAGTGCATACGCCTCGTCGGCCGCCCAGCGGACATACGAGGAGCCCTACGCATCATGAGCACGTCTGATCATTCCGCGAACGCCCAGAGCCCTGTGGGCCGCCGTACGCCGATCACCGCCGCGAGCGTCACCCAGCGTCCGTCCGGGATGCCGATCCACAAGTACGGCCAGTACGAGGCCGTGGACATCCCCGACCGCACCTGGCCGGACAAGCGCATCACCGCCGCCCCCCGCTGGCTGTCCACCGATCTGCGCGACGGCAACCAGGCGCTGATCGACCCGATGTCGCCGGCCCGCAAGCGCGAGATGTTCGACCTGCTGGTACGCATGGGCTACAAGGAGATCGAGGTCGGCTTCCCCTCCTCGGGGCAGACCGACTTCGACTTCGTACGGTCGATCATCGAAGAGGGCGCGATCCCCGAGGACGTGACGATCTCCGTCCTGACCCAGGCGCGCGAGGAGCTGATCGAGCGCACCGTGGAGTCCCTGCGCGGCGCCCACAGGGCGACCGTCCACATGTACAACGCCACGGCCCCGGTCTTCCGCCGGGTCGTCTTCCGGGGCTCCCGTGAGCAGGTCAAGCAGATCGCGGTGGACGGCACCCGGCTGGTGATGGAGTACGCCGACAAGATCCTGGGCGACGAGACCGTCTTCGGCTACCAGTACAGCCCGGAGATCTTCACCGACACCGAGCTGGACTTCGCTCTGGAGGTCTGCGAGGGCGTCATGGACGTCTGGCAGCCCGAGGTCGGCCGGGAGATCATCCTCAATCTGCCCGCCACCGTCGAGCGGTCCACCCCCTCCACGCACGCGGACCGCTTCGAGTGGATGTCGCGCCATCTGTCCCGGCGCGAGCACATCTGCCTGTCCGTCCACCCGCACAACGACCGCGGCACCGCCGTCGCCGCCGCCGAGCTGGCGATCATGGCGGGCGCGGACCGCATCGAGGGCTGTCTGTTCGGGCAGGGCGAGCGCACCGGCAACGTGGACCTGGTGACGCTGGGCATGAACCTCTTCTCCCAGGGCGTCGACCCGCAGATCGACTTCTCGCAGATCGACGAGGTCCGTCGGACCGCCGAGTACTGCAACCAGATGGAGGTCCACCCGCGCCACCCTTACGCGGGCGATCTGGTCTACACCGCCTTCTCCGGCTCCCACCAGGACGCCATCAAGAAGGGGTTCGAGGCGATGGAGGCGAGCGCGGCCGAGCAGGGCAGGACGGTCGACGAGATCGAGTGGGCGGTCCCGTATCTGCCGATCGACCCCAAGGATGTCGGCCGCTCGTACGAGGCGGTCATCCGCGTCAACTCGCAGTCCGGCAAGGGCGGCATCGCCTATGTCCTGAAGAACGACCACAAGCTGGACCTGCCGCGCCGGATGCAGATCGAGTTCTCGAAGATTATTCAGGCCAAGACCGACGCCGAGGGCGGCGAGGTCACCCCGGCCCAGATCTGGTCGGTCTTCCAGGACGAGTATCTGCCCACCGACGACAACCGGTGGGGTCGGATCGCGCTGCGCACCGCGCAGACCTCGACCACGAGCGAGGGCACCGACGCGCTCACCGTCGAGGCCGTCGTGGACGGCGCCGAGACCGTGCTGACCGGCTCCGGCAACGGCCCGCTGGCCGCCTTCTTCGACGCGCTGGCCTCCATTGACGTGGACGTACGGCTGCTGGACTACTCCGAGCACACGCTCAGCGAGGGCGCGGGCGCACAGGCCGCCGCGTACATCGAGTGCGCGATCGACGGCAGGGTGCTGTGGGGTGTTGGCGTCGACGCCAACATCGTGCGAGCCTCCCTGAAGGCGGTCGTCTCCGCGGTCAACCGGGCCCGCCGCTGACCCCGGCGCGGGCCGCCGCGCCCCGGGCGCCGTTCGCCGGGCTCCGAAAGTCGGCGGCCCGGCCCCGGGAATCGGCCGCGTCAACCGCGTAAGACACCAGAAAACGGCTTCACCCACACGGGCCCCGCCCGCCGCGTACGGCGGGCGGGGCCTCGTCTTTGGCCTGTTGTCTCCGTTCGGGGTACTGACGCGGCATCATTGATGTGGCTAGCATCACGTCAGCGCGGCAATGTGGCCGAAGCGTTATGGAGGTGTGACGTGGTGCACGCGCAAGCCCGACGCGGACGGGATCTGTGTGTGATAGGCGTCCGCACCCTATGGCGGACGGTGGGCGACGGCGAGTTCTTCTGTCCCGACTGCGGAGGCGACCGTAATTACCGCCGCCGCACCGGCCGCCGCCGTATCGTCGTCCTCGGCCTCCCGGTCCTGCCGCGCGGCCCGGTCGCCCCGGTCGTCGAGTGCGCCGCCTGCGGCTGCCGCTTCGGCACCGAAGTGCTGGACCACCCCACCACCACCCGCTTCTCCGCGATGCTGCGCGACGCCGTGCACACCGTGGCCCTCGCGGTGCTCGCCGCGGGCGGCACCGACTCGCCCGCGGTGCGGCAGGCCGCGGTCGGCGCGGTTCGGGCGGCGGGGTTCACCGACTGCGGCGAGGAGCAACTGCTGGAGCTCATCGAGGCGCTCGCCGCCGACACCGGGCGGCTGCCCGGCGCCGCCGCGTACGACGCCGAGGTCGCCGGAGCCGCGGGAGCCGCCGGAGCCGCCCTCCAGGGCGGGCGGGACATCGGGCGGGACGGCCTCGACCCGTGCGGCACCGCGCTGGCCATCGAGCTCCATGAGGCCCTGGAACCGCTGGCCCCCCACCTGGCGCCGACGGGGCGGGAGTCGATCCTGCTCCAGGGCGCCCGGATCGCGGTGGCCGACGGCCCGTACCGGCCGGCGGAGCGCGCCGTGCTGGAGACCGTGGGCCGGGCGCTGATGATCTGCCCCGACGACACGGCCCGGCTGATGGCCGCGATGCGCGCGCCCTTCTGATCGGCGCCGGTCCGGTCCGGTCTGGTCCGCTCCGATGGGCTCTGATCCGTGCCGGGCCGAGGCGTTACTACCCCGGGAGTAATCCGGCCCGTACCGCACCCGGCGCAGTAGCCGCCATCTCCCTCGCCGGCGCGACGATTCGCCCGCCCGGCGCCGGGAGCCTGGAGGGCATGCACACCACACAGTCGACGCATACGACCGCGCCACGAAAACCGGAGGGACCGGACGAGCCCGCCCGCGCCGCGGGCGGCCGCCGCCTCCTGCCGTGGGCGGTCGTCGCCGTATGGGTCCTGGTGCTCCTGGCCGCCGTGCCCTTCGCGGGCAAGCTGGGCGACGTCAAGCGCGACACGGCCGTCGACTACCTGCCGGCGAGCGCCGACTCCACCCAGGTCGCGAAACTCCAGACGGCGCTGCCCGGCGGCGACACCACCGACCTCGTCCTCGTCTACCAGCGGGACGGCGGGCTGACCGCCGCCGACCGCGAGGCGGCCGACGCACAGGTCGCCCGGGTCGTCGCCCGCCATGAGACCGTCGCGGACCGGCCCCCGCGGGCCATCCCGTCCCGGGACCGCGCCACCGTGATGTACCCGATGGCGCTGACCGGGCTGGCGGACGAGACGGAGCGCGCAGACGCCGTCAAGGACGTACGCGCCGAACTGGCCGACCACCCCAAGGGGCTGAGCGTCCAGGTGGGCGGCCAGGGCGCGCTGAGCGCCGACTCGCAGGAGGTCTTCGCGTCGACCGACGGCACGTTGATGTTCGCCACCGTCGGCGTCGTCGCTGTGCTGCTGATCCTCACCTACCGCAGCCCGCTGCTGTGGCTGGTGCCGCTGGTGGTCGTCGGCGCCGCCGCGACGGCGGCGATGGCCGTCGTCTACGGCCTGGTCCAGGGGATCGACCTCGTCGTCACCAGCATGAGCTCGTCGATCATGACCGTCCTCGTCTTCGGCGCGGGCACCGACTACGCCCTGCTGCTGGTCTCCCGCTACCGCGAGGAGCTGCGCCGGCACCGGCTCCCGTACGACGCCATGCGCGCCGCCGTACGCGGCTGCGGCCCCGCGGTGCTCGCCTCCTGCGGCACCGTGGCCGCCGGGCTACTGTGCCTGCTCGCCGCCGACCTCAACAGCAGCAGCGGCCTCGGGCCCGTCGGCGCGGTCGGCGTGGTGTGCGCGCTCGCCGCCATGCTGACGCTGCTGCCCGCGGTTCTGGTGCTGCTCGGCCGCCGGGTGTTCTGGCCGCTGATCCCCGCGTACGGCAGTGAACCGCGCGCCCGGCGCGGACTGTTCGCCGCGATGGGGAGTTCGGCGGGGCGCCGGCCCGGCACCGTCCTGCTCGCCGGAGGCGCGCTGCTCGGTGCCCTCGCGCTCGGCGTCCTCACCCTGCCCGGCGACCTCAAGCAGGAGGACACCTTCACCGAGCGGCCCGAGTCCGTCGTCGCCATGAAGACCCTGGCCGACGCCTACCCCGGGAGCAGCAGCCAGCCGATCAGCGTCCTCGCGCGCACCGAGCGCGCCGGTGAAGTGCTCGACCGGGCGGGCGGTACGGAGGGCGTCGCGCGGGCCGAGCGCGGGCGCAGCGGCGGGGGATGGACCGAGATCGACGTCTACGCCAAGGCGCCTCCGCAGTCCGCGGGGGAGCGGCACACCATCCAGGCCCTGCGCGGCGATCTCCACCGGATCGCGGGCGCCGACGCCCATGTCGGCGGGGCCAGCGCCCAGGAACTCGACCTGGAGGACACCAACTCCCGTGACCGGGAGGTCGTCGTCCCGCTCGTCCTCCTCGCCGTGCTGCTGATCCTCGCCGCCCTGCTGCGCAGCCTGGTCGCACCGCTCGTCCTGGTCGTCGCCGTGGTCGCCGTCTGGGGCGCGGCGATGGGCCTCGGCGGCCTCTTCTTCGAGCCGGTCTTCGGCTTCGCGGGCATCGACCCCGGGCTGCCGCTGCTGTCCTTCGTCTTCCTGGTCGCGCTCGGCGTCGACTACGGGATCTTCCTGATGCACCGCATGCGGGAGGAGTCGCTGCGCGGCGCGGACGTCTCCGAGGCCGCGCTCACCGCCCTGCGCACCACGGGCGGAGTGATCGCCTCGGCGGGGATGGTGCTGGCCGCCACCTTCGCGGTGCTGGGGTCGCTGCCGCTGGTGATGCTGGCCGAGATGGGGTTCGTGGTCGCGGTCGGGGTGCTGCTGGACACCTTCCTGGTCCGGACGTACCTGGTGACCTCGGCCAGCCTGCTGCTGGGGCGCCGGGTGTGGTGGCCGGGAGCGCTCTTCCGCGGCGCGGGCCGGAGATGAGCGGCGAGGTCACCCTGGCCCGAGCCGGTTCGCCCGGCTCGGGCCGGGACTTCCCCGGGGCGACCCGCGAGGATGGACCCGTGCCTCCACAGACACTCCACGAGCCCGAGCGGCGGACGGCCCCGGCCCCGGCCGCGCCGGGACCGAGGCGCCGACTGCCGGGGCGCGCGCTGCGCGCCCTCCACCGCCGCCGCGACGCGGCCGAGACCCCCGCCGAGGCCGCGTCCCGGCGACGGGTCGACGCCGCGGTCGCGGTGGCCGCGCTCGCCGTGCAGTGCGCATTGGCGCTGTTCGTTCACGGGTCGGGCGACCGCCGCCTGGACGCGATCGGATGGGCGCTGCTGATCGGCAGCGCCCTGGCGCTGGTCGGGCGCCGGCACAGCCCGATGCTCGTCACCGTGGCGATCGTCCTCATGGTCGGCCCGTACCACGCCCTGAACTACGAGCACGTCGCCGTCGTCCCGGCCGGGCTCGCCGCCCTCTACACCCTCGCGGTCCTGGGCCCGCCGCTGCGCTCCCTGCTCACCGTCACCTGTGTGATCGGGATCATGGTGACGGTCATGTCGTGGGGCGGCCGGCCCCACGGCGCGGTGGACATGCTGCGCACCTCCGGCTGGGTGCTGTCGGTGGTGCTGATCGGTGAGGCGGTGCGGATCCACCGCCAGTACGTCGCGGCGATCGTCGAGCGCGCCGAACGCGCCGAGCGGACCCGTGAGGAGGAGGCCGCCCGGCGCGTCGCGGAGGAGCGGCTGAGGATCGCCCGCGACCTGCACGACCTGCTGGCACACAGCATCACCCTGATCGGCGTCCAGACCTCGGTAGCCGCCCATGTCCTGATCGCCGACCCCGGCCGGCTGGACCGCGAGACGTTGGCCAAGGCGCTCGACTCCATCTCCGACACCTGCCGCGACGCCCGCACCGAACTGCGGGCCACCTTGCAGGTGCTGCGGGCGGGGGAGGGCGGCGAGGGCGGCGCGGCGGACGGGGTTGACGGGGCCGAGGGGCTCGGTACGGGGCCGCCGCCCGGGCTCGCCGGGCTGGCCGACCTGGCGGCGACCGCGGAGGCGGCGGGCGTACGGGTGCGCATGACCGTCGACGTGGACGAACCCGAACTGTCGCCCGCCGTGGGCGCGGCCGTGTACCGCATCGTGCAGGAGGCCCTGACCAACGCCGTCCGCCACGCGCCCGGCACCCTGGTGCGGCTCACCCTGGGGCCGGACGGGGCGGGTGGCCTGCGCGTCGCGGCCGTGGACGACGGCCCGGCGGGCGCGGGTGCGTCGGACGCCGCCGCGTCCCCGTCCGGGCCCGAGGGCCCGGGCCGTCCGCAGGGCTACGGCCTCGTCGGCATGCGCGAGCGCGCCCGCAGCGTGGCGGGCACACTGACCGCGGGACCGCGTCCGGACGGCCCCGGCTTCGCCGTGACGGCCGCGCTGCCGTACGGCCGGGGCGGGCTGGAGCGCACCGCCCCGGCCGGGCAGCACCGCCCGCGGCCTCATTCACCGTCGACGGAGGGAACGATATGAGCGCGCCGCGCACGGCTTCGGACGCCCCCATCAGGGTGCTGCTCGCCGACGACCAGACCCTCGTCCGGGCCGCCTTCGCCATGCTGATCGAGTCGGCCCGCGACATGGAGGTCGTCGGGCAGGCGGGCACCGGCCGGGAGGCGGTCGCGCTCGCCCGCACCGCGCGCGCCGACCTGATCGTCATGGACATCCGGATGCCGGACCTCGACGGCATCGAGGCGACCCGCCGCATCGCCGCCGACGAGGACCTCGCCGGGGTGCGGATCCTCGTCCTGACCACGTACGACACCGATGAGTACGTCGTCGACGCGCTGCGCGCGGGCGCCTCCGGGTTCCTGGTGAAGGACACCCGGCCCGCCGAACTGCTGGACGCGATACGAACCGTGGCGGCCGGCGAGTCCCTGCTGTCGCCCGGCCCGACCGCCCGCCTCATCGCCCGGGTGCTGCGCCTCCCGGCCGCCCCGCCCCCGGACGCCCTCGCCCCCGCGGGCCTGGGCGCCCTCTCCGAGCGGGAGCGTCAGGTCCTCACGCTGGTGGCCCGTGGCCTGAACAACGCGGAGATCGCCGAGGCGCTCGGGCTGTCACCGCTGACCGCCAAGACCCATGTCAGCCGCATCATGGGCAAGCTGGAGGTCCGCGACCGGGCCCAACTGGTCATCGCGGCCTACGAGTGCGGCCTGGTCACCCCGTCCCGCTCCGAGGCGGGCTGATCCGTCGTCCGCCGTCCGCCGTCCGCCGTCCGTCGGACCCGGACCGGCGGCTCAGGCCGCGTGCTCGTGCCAGGCGAAGGGGGCGAGCTGTTCGTCCAGCGGGGCGTCGGTCATCCGGTTGGCCAGGGTCGACAGGGTGTAGGTGCCGATGCCCAGCACCACTTCGAGGGCGTTGCGCGTGGTGTATCCGTGCGCCAGAAAGGCGTTCAGAGTGTCGGGGCCGACCGCCCCCGTGCGCTCGAGCACCTCGATCGTGAAGACCCGTACGGCCTCGAGGCGTTCGTCGGCCAGGGGCCGCCGCTCCCGCAGCGCCGAGGTGAGTTCGGCGTCCGCGCCCAGCGCGGCGAGCTTGCCGGTGTGCATGGCGACGCAGACGTGGCAGGCGTTGCGGGTCGCGATGGTGAGGATGACCACCTCGCGCGCCAGCGGGTCCAGGGTCGTCGTCTCGAACAGTCCGCTGAGCTTCAGGAAGCCGTCCAGCAGCTGTGGTGAGGCGGCCAGCCGCGCGACTGGCGCCGGGAGGTAGCCCAGGCGCCGGGCCGTGGCCTCCATGAGCGGGCGTGAGGCGGTCGGCGCGGACTCCGGGGTGTGGTCGACGAACGGGGTGGGTGCGGTGGAGGGGTGTGCGGACATGGCGAAGCCCCCTGGTCTAGGATGGACAACGTGGTTGTCGAAAACGTAAACCAGGTTGTCGAGTTTCGCAATGGCTGATGATGTTGAGGGCATGCGGGATGCCCGGAACCCGCCGGGCTATGAGCTGCCTCTACTGCTGTTCGCGGGATTCCGGTCCCTCATCGACCAGTTGCACGCCGAGCTGGCCCGCCAGGGCCATCCGGACCTCCGCCCCGCCCATGGCTTCGCCATGCAGGCCATCGGCCTCGACGGCGCCACCGCCAGCGAGCTGGGGCGGCGGCTCGGCGTCTCCAAGCAGGCCGCGGGCAAGACGGCCGACCGCCTGGAGGCGGTAGGTTACGCCGTACGGGCCGAGGATCCGGCGGACGCCCGGCGCAAGGTGATCCGGCTGACCCCGTACGGCATGGACGCGCTGGCCAGGTCCGCCGCCGTTTTCGAGGAACTGCGCGCCCAATGGGCCGCGGCGCTCGGCCCCGAGCGGCTGCGCGGCCTGGAGGACGACCTGCGCGTCATGGTGCCCCTCAGTGGCTTCCGCCTCGATGTGGCCGGGTGGTTCGGCCCCTGACCGCCCGCTACTGCGGGCTGCTGTCCGTGCCGTCCGTGCCGTCCTGTTCGGGCTCCGCCGCCCCGAACAGCTCCAGGCACGGCTCGAGCCCCGTCACCCGGACCGGGACGGCGCGGTGCGCCTCCCAGTCGGCGCGCTCCAGGCGCAGCCGCTGGATGGTGCGGGCCTGCCCGCGAACGGACAGCACCTCGATGCCGTCCGGGCGGTAGCCGATGCGCCGCGAGACGGCCAGCGAGCGCGCGTTCTCCACCATCGCGCCCGAGATCACGCTGTGCGCCCCCAGCCCCTCGAAGGCCAGGTGCGTGACCGCCGCCCGCATCTCCGTGCCGATGCCCTGGCCCTGGTGGGCCAGGCCCAGCCAGGAGCCGGTCTCCGCCTCCCGGGTCACCGGGAAATCGGTTGCGAACAGGTCCTGACGGCCGACCACCTTGCCCTCGCGCAGCACCACGAAGCTCATGTTCCACTTCTCCGGGCGCCACTCCGCGATGGTGCCCAGCAGATGCTGGAAGCTGCTGCGCCCCACCTGCTCCGGGGGTGCGTCCGTCCACGGGATGGAGAACGGCATCTCGGCGGGGTCGTGTACGCCCGTCGCCGCGAGCGCGGCCATCTCGTCGAGGAGCGCCAGGTCCGGAAGGCGCAATTCCAGGCGTGGTGTGGTGAGCCGGAGCCCGAAGGGCGGCCAGTAATGGGGGTCCATGACGGGAGGTTGCCGGATATCCGGCCGTCCGTCGAAGCAATTTTGTCAACCACGGTTGACGTAGGCCGTCGTGTCAACCTAGATTGACATCATGACCGAGGCAACGAACCTCGCCGAGCGGGCGGGTGACCAGGACCCCCGGGTCGGGCTGCGTGCCGTCGCCGCGCTCCGCCGGCTGCTGGAGCAACTGGAGGCCGTGCAGGTGCGCAGCGCCCGCGCGAAGGGCTGGTCGTGGCAGGAGATCGCCGCCGAGCTGGGAGTCAGCAGGCAGGCGGTCCACAAGAAGCATGGGAGGCGTTGATGTTCGAGAGGTTCACCACCAGCGCGCGCGACGTCGTCCGGGGCGCGGTGAAGTACGCCGACGGCGAAGGCGGCGGCACGGGCGGCGGCACCGTCGGCGAGGCGGAGCTGCTGCTCGCGCTCCTGGACCGTACGGGCACCCCCGCCGCCGACGTTCTCACCGCCCTCGGCGCGGCCGGGCGCCGCGCGGCGATCGAGCGCGACCTGGCCGCGGTGCGCCGCCGCGGCGGCATCTCGGCCGAGGACGCGAAGGCCCTGGCCGGGCTCGGCATCGACGTCGAGGAGGTCGTCGCGCGAGTCGAGGGGGCCCATGGCGCGGGCGCGCTCGCCGGGCCCGCGGTGACCCCTCGGCGGCGCGGCCGGCCGCTCCGGCGCCCCTTCACGCGGGAGGCCAAGTCGGTCCTGGAGCGGTCCCTGCGAATGTCGGTGGGGCGCGGCGACAAGCACATCGGCGACGAGCACCTGCTGCTGGCCCTGACCGCCCGCCCGGGGCTCGCCGCGCATGTGCTCGCCGACCACGGGGTGACGTACATCCAGGTCGAACAGGCCCTCGCCACCCACCGGGCCAAGGCCGGCTAGGTAAAGATCCGTTTCCTTTCCAACCCCCCCGCTGACCTGCGGTGAAGACCGTGATCTACAGCTGGAGTAGGGCTTCCGTTTCCATTTCCGTAAAGATCCGTACGCCGACATCCCGAACCATGCCCAAGGGACAGCCGACGGCGCAGAGCCGTTCGGGGCGTCAGGGGGAAGCGGGACAGGGGGAAAGCGGAAATGTCCTTCGATGAGGAATGGGCCCAGCTCAAGGCCGCCGCGCAGGGGGAGCACTCGGTGGCGGGGTGGTCCAGCGGTATGCGGCTCAACCAGCTCGACGGTGGCGGTGGTGGTGGGGTCACCCCGTCCGGCGGGCTGTGCACGTCTCCGGCGCAGAAGAAGACGGCGGCCGGGGTGATCGAGGACGAGCTGGAGCCGGGCCTGGCGAAGGCGGGCGACGACGCGGACACCAAGTCCAACACCGCGATCAGCGAGTTCCATGGCTGGGACACGGCCCTGGGGCTCAAGCATGTCCTGACCGAGTGGCAGACGCAGGTGAAGGCCCTGGCGAAGCGGATGGGTGGGGAGAAGGAGGCCCTGCGCAGCACCAACGTCCTCTTCACGGGCACGGACCTGCACACCGGTTCGAGCTTCTGCAGCGTCCTCCCGCTCCCGACGTACTCGTACGGCACGCCTACCGGCGGCGGGTCGCAGCCCACGTTGCCCCTCCCCCTCACCTCCTCGCACCCCTGAGAGGGAACCAGATGGTCACCTATCGCCAGGTCATGGACACCGACCTCGCCAAGCTGACCGACGCCGCCCAGGCGTGGGAGGACATGGCCGACGAGCTCCAGAAGCTGGAGACGACGTACCAGACCAAGGTCCAAAAGATCAGCGCCGGAATGTCCTGGAGGGGCCTCAGCGCCAACTCCGCCGCCAACACCGCCACCCAGACCCGCCATGAGCTCGACGCGGCCCAAGTGGAGGCGCGGGCCGTCGCGGATCTGCTGCGCGATGCCCACGGCCAGTTCGTACGGCTGGTGGGCCTGGTCAAGGGCGCGGTCAAGGAGGCCCAGCAGGCCGGGATGAAGGTCGACGCCGACGGCCGGTGCACCTTCGACTACGCCAAGGCCACCAAGGAAGAGGCCTTCGCCGCCCATCACGACCCCGACCTCGCGGAGACCGAGCGCTCCTGGACCAAGAGGATCGAGCAGGCCGTCCAAGCCGTCGACGACGCGGACTACGGCGTCAAACTCGCGCTGCGGGAGTCCGTGAAGGACACGGACGGCAAGGGCGATCCACATGGCTTCAACGGGGCCGCGCAGGGCGATGTCGAGGTGTACGAGGGGCGGCGGGCCACGGACCTCGGGGAGAAGCTCATCGACGGGAAGCTGTCGCCCGCGGAGCTGAAGGAAATGCAGATACTGATGCGCAACAACGCGCACAGCAAGCCCTTCAGCCAGACGTTCCTCAGCGGCCTGGGCGCCGGGGACGCCATCAAGCTGAGCGACAAGCTCGTCGGGCTCTCGTACAACCGCGACGGCACGGTCAGCAACACCGAATATCTCTCCGTGGAGCAGGGGCTGGCCCATTCGGTGGCCACGGCCACCGAGGTGCCCGGAACCCTCAAGGAGCGCCCGCCCGGCTCACCGCAGTTCAACGCCTGGCTGAACAGCCCGGACGGAAAGTTCTTCCGTGAGTGGACGGAAGGCGTCCGCAAGGTCGGCTTCGAGAAGTACGGCAGCAAGCAGGTGCCGCGGTACGGCTACCAGTCGTATCTGACCATGCTCCAGAACTACGACAAGTTCGACGACCAGTACCTCTACACACTGGGCGACGACATCATCAAAGCGGAGAAGAAACAGCCTTCGGGCGTGTGGGACGAGTGGACCGGCGCCGACCCCAAATTCGTCAACGATCCGCTCGACACCGTCCTGGGCCTCATGAGCAAGGACCCCGACACCGCCACCGCGTTCCTCGACCCCGAGGGCAAGGGGGCGCTGAAGAACGACCACCTCACCTATCTCATCGAGCAGCGCGACTGGCCGAAGCAGGTGATGAACGGTGGTTACGGCCCGCCCATGTCGATGGACGACACGTTCGGCAAGATGGGCTTCGGCGCCGCGCTCGAAGCGGCCGCCACCGGCCATGTCCCGGGCACCGACTACCCCCTGGGGAAGCACACCGAGGACCAGGCCCGGGTGATGTACCAGGCCATCGAATCACTCAACAAGGCGGGCGCGGCCGAGAACCTGGACCCCATGCTGCGCAAGCCGATGGCGAACATCCTCGCCGACTTCACCCCCGACCTGCACCAGACCCTCGCCCGCGACAACACTCTCTACCGCGAGCACAACGGGCTCTGGAACGAGAACGGCGAACTCAGGGTCTCAGTCCCCGAGGAACACCTCGTCAAGATCATGCGCGGGGTCGCCAACGACCCGAACGCGTTCGCGGATCTCTACAACGCTCAGCGGCACTACGCGGCGGGGACCTTCGCCGGCATGCCGGAGAAGGTCTCCGAGCACACCCGGGTGCCGATCCAGGAGGCGTCCTCGGTCCTCGGCATGTACGACGGGGTGCGTGCGGACGTCCTCTTCGACGACCGCGACAAGAAGATCCAGTGGGAACGGGACTTCAACAACGCCCTCACCAGCGTCACCAGCATCGGCCCGAAGTTCGTGTCCAACAACGCCGCCGCGTTCGGCTCGGAGATCCTCTACCGGATCATCCGCTCCGAATCCCACGGCATCATGTGGGATCGCATCAAAGAGGCCAACCTGGACGCGAGCGTGGAGAACGCCAAACAGTTCACGGCGGGCCAGAAGGAGGTCGACTCCATGGTTGCCAACTGGGCGGAGACCCGCGGCCACGCCAAGGACAGCGACTACACCAAGGACCTCATCGGCATCGGCCAGACCAAGCACGCCGAGGGCCGTAACCAGGCGCTGATCCATCTGCGCGCCGACTACTGATCCCACCTGCGCCACTCGCCCCACCTGCCCCACCCGCCCCGCCCGAACCAGGCGCCGGAAGCGGCGTGGACCGCGCGGGTCCCGCCGCACCGCCGCGGGACCCGCGTCAGCCCGTCCCCGGGCGCCTCAGGCGGGGCGTCGCGCCGCGATCAGCCGGATGCCGAGCGCCGCGTCCTGCCACGCGGTGCGCACATGCCCCAGCCCGGAAGCCGCCAGCGCGCCCTCGACCTCGCCGTCCTCCGGAATCCGCCCGCCTGCGAGCGCGAGGTCCAGGCGCGCCGCCGCGGCCCCCAGCGGGCGTTTGGGCGGCAGCGGACACGGCAGGACGAGCCAGCCGCCGGGCAGCAGCGCCGTCGCGGTCGCGGCGACGGCCGCCCGCAGCTCGGCGCCGGGCAGCCAGGCGAGCGCGAGCCGGTCGTCCACAGCGAAGCCCGCCTCCGTGCCGTTCATGGCGTCGTCGACCCGGACCCGCACTTCTCCACCGCCCACGGCCACCGGCTCCGGCTCCAGCGCGAGCACCGGCACAAACGGGATATGACGCGCCAGCTCGACGGCCGCCCGCCCGCCGTCCCCGGCCGCGCAGCCCACCTGAGCCCCGGGCCGGTCCAGCAGCTCCGGCAACCCCTCCAGCCTCCCCAGCAGGGAGTTGACCAGGACGTCCGCCAGCGCCGCCGCCTCCCCACCGCATCCGGTCAGCGACTCCCGCCCCGCGCCCGGCTTTCCGTCCCGCAGCCGGACCCCGCCGTCCAGCGCGCGCCGCAGCCGCGCCGCGAACGCCGAGGCGCGCGGGCCGCCGATCAGCACCCGCTCCAGCCCCTCGTCGGCGGCGTAGCGGCCCTCACCGCCCTCGCCGTCCCGGCGCGCGACCGAGGCGGCCACCAGGACCTCCAGCAGCCCCTCGGCGAGGGCCGGTGGCAGTTCCCCGGACTGGGCCGCGGTGAGCGAGTCGATGCCGATCTCGCCCAGCGGCCGGTCGCCCGGCAGCCGCCGGCCGTCGAGGCCGAGCAGCTCTCCGATCAACGAGGGCAGCCAGGCGCCGGCGGACCTGGCGGTGCCGTCGCGGTGTTCGGTGGTGATCGCGTCCTCCTAAGGTCGGCCCGGCGCCGGCCCCCGGTGCTGCGGCGCGAGCCGCAGCGGCACGAGGGAGAACGCCCGGTCGTCGTCGTCAAGGTCGGTCAGCCGGCGCACCAGCCGCTCCTCGGCCTCCCGGTCCGGCCCGACCGGGAAGCCCAGCCGCTCGACCACGCGGCGCAGCGCGGCCGAGAGCCAGGCCCGGTCGGCGGCCAGGCCGCCGAGCGCCTCACGGCGCCACAGCCAGGTGTGCAGACAGCAGGCGCCCGCGTGCACCAGACAAGTGCCGGCGGGCCGCCTCGTACGCCTCGGAGTCGCGCGCCGTGCCGAGCGCGCGCAGCGTCTCCCGCGTCTCGTCCCGCACCTTCAGCAGGGTGTGCCCGAGCGGGGACAGCTCCTGGTCGTCGCCCAGCGCCGCCACCGCCTCGTCGAGGAGGTCGACCACCTCGTCGGCGGCGCCGTAGGTGAGCGCCGGGCGCTGGTCCCGGGGCGCCACCGGCGGCACCGGCTCGCCGAACCCGAACAGGTGTACTGGAGCAGGGCCAGCCGGTCCGGCCGGATCTCCGGCAGGGAACCCACGTCTGCCGGGTCTGCCGGGTCGGTCAGGTCGGTCGCGATCAGCCGGGGGGTGCGGCCGGCGAGCGCCGTGGTGAGCCACTCGGCCAGCAGCGGGGCGAGGTCCGAGGTGGTCAGGACGGTGTCCGAGCCGGTGTCCTCGACGATGGCGGCGAGCCGCGGCATCGTACGCGCCGGCCGGGCCGGGTCGGGCGGGAAGGCGGGTACCGCGGGAACCCCGGCGTAGAAGCAGCCGAACAGCCCCGCGAGGTAGTCCAGGCCGGGCGCGAAGGGCAGCAGCGCGGGGTCGGGCCGCCCGCCGGTGGCGGCCGTCAGCCCGGCCGCGACGGCCCGTGCCCGGGTGTCGAGATCGGCGTAGGTGATCTCGGCGGCCGACTCGTCGGCCTCGACGAACCGGTAGGCGAGGGCGTCTGGCGAGCTCGCCGCACGTTCACGCAGCAGCCGCGCGAAGCTTCCGGCCCCGCGCCCCTGTGGACCGGCCAACTGAGCCGTCACCCCCCGTGGTGGACACGGCGAGCAAGTGTTACAGCGACATTGACGGTTGGTCAACGATCTTAGGACGAAGGGACGGGTGCCAGTCCGTGTGCGATCCCGCACCTAATTGGCGAATTGCTGAGATTTCGCCGTCCCAGTACATCCGGTATTTCGGAGATGCCCTCGGTTTGTTCGGTTCGGTTTGGCATCAACTTGCCTGCTTCTCCGATCGCTTGATCGCTGGAAGCCGAAGGCCAGTACGCTTCTGATCCATGGTGACGCCAGAGGTAGAGCCTTACATCCGGAAGAAATTCGCAGAGAACGCGGGGCTTACGGAAGAGCAGCTGTTCGTGGCCGATGCGACATTGACCGATTTGATCGCCCTCAGCCCGCGAATGACCAACAGCATCGACCTCATGGAAGCGTTTGCGCGCACCGCGAACGCATTACGCAAGGACTACGGTGTGCGGGTACGGCTCCCGGCGCTTCCTCTCGATACCCCGATAACGACCGTACTGAAGACCTTCCTTGACGAATTCGAGCGTCAGCAAAAGGAGACGGTCGCATGAGCATCGCGGAGACCGATCGCACCTCGGCCCCGGCCGTCCGCCGTGCGGCCGCCCCCACCGGGCCGCCCGCCATCATCACCGACCTCTATGACGCGCTGACCAAGCGCGGCATGTCCCTGGTCGACGTCACCTGGGAGCAGCAGCGGCTGCACGAGTCCCGGCGGTGGAGCGTCGTGGACATGCTGGAGGCCGTGGACCTGGACAGCCTCACCCCGCTCGACCGCAACCTGGTCTGGAACGCGGGCCGGGCCGAGCTGACCACCAAGCCGGGCGCGGACCGCCTCGAGCGCCAGTCGGAGGCCGAGGTCCGGCGCTGGCAGGACAAGAACCCCACGATCGCCTCGATCATGGAGGCGTGCGGCACCTGGAGCCGCTACTGGAACGAAGAGGAAGCCCACCACGAGACGGTCTTCAACCGGTTGGCCGACCTCAGTGGGATGGAGCCGATCTCGGACGAGACCTTCATCCAGTTCCGCCAGGTCTTCCCCGACGACGACATGCTCCGCACCCTGGTGCTGCTCGCCATCTCGGAGATCACGGCCGCGGTCAACTACGGCCAGTGCCAGCACGTCATCGAGGACCCGGGGCTGCGCCGTATCTTCAAGCAGGTCGCCGCCGACGAGATTCAGCACCGCAACTACTTCGTCTCCTTCGCCAAGGCGCTGGTGGACAGCGGCGAATACCCGGCCAAGGACGCGTTCGCGGTGGCCCACCTCTTCCTCCGTGAGGACGGTGAGCTACAGGGGAGCGCCCGGACCCAACTGGAACAGCGCGGGTCGCATGTGAACTGGTGGGACCAGCTCGAAGTGGGCGACAACGACTTCCGCCCCGAGGCGCTGGAGAAGAAGGAGCAGCTGATCTGCGGCGCTCTGAAGAAGATCACCGGGATCGAGGTCCATTCCCGTGAAGAGGTCGAGGACACGTGGATGTATCTCGTCGGGAGCTGATCGGTCTGGGGCACGACCTCCAGCTGATCAGTGAACTGGAGGTCGCTTCCTCGCTCCGCGAACCCGATGTCTTCTTCACCCGCGGAGAACTGCGCCACTTCGAATCGAAGGTCTCTCCTCTGGAGAGCATGGCGGGGGCGTTCGCGGCCAAAGAAGCTCTTTTCAAAGCAATTCCGGCGGCCGCTGAAACCTGGTTCTGGACCGATGCCGAGCTGGTCCACGACCTCCATGGCGCACCGCGGTTCCAGACCCATGGAGCGCTGGCGGGCCATCTGGCCCGGTACCGGCTGTGGGTGAGCGTTTCGCTTTCGCACAGCGGCGGCTTTGTCTCCGCCGTGGTCATGGTGACCGGCGGGACCTCGGCACTGACACGTTTCTTCGATACGACCAATCGGGCGGTACGACGTGTTTTTCGGCGAATCCCGGCTGACCCTGCCGGTACGCCCCAATGACCTCGATGCGCTGGGGCATGTGAACAACGCGGTCGCGCTCGAATACCTGGAGGCCGGGCGGTGGGACTGGCTCGGCCGCCAGGGCCTGGTGCACGGCGATCGCATGATCGCGGTGGTGGCCCGCACCGAGATCGACTACCTGGCGGAGATCCCGCGCGGCCGGATCGAGGTGTGTACCTCCCTCGAGTCGCCGTCCGCGGAGGAGTTCGACGAGGACGACCTCACCTTCCGGGCGCGGTTCCGGCAGCGCGTCCACCTCCCGGAGGTGGCGCGCCCCGCGGTGGACGCCCTGATCACCGTGGCCTTCCTGGACGCCGCCCAGCGGTGCCTGGTCTCGATGCAGGACTTTCTCGCGGCCTCCGCCGTCTCGAACTGAACCGGCAGGAATGGAGAGCGCGATGAGCACGGCAGCTGATCCGGCCCGTGAGCCGGCGGAGACCGAACGCTGGGTGCCGACCTCCGACGGCCATGAACTGCACCTCAGGCAGGTGCGACCGGGGACCGGCGACGGGGGAACGCCCGGCGTGCTGTTCCTGCCGGGCCTGTTCTCGGACGGCGGCTTCTTCCTCGGCAGATCGGGGGAGGGGCCCGCGAAGGCGTTTCTGGACGAGGGCTTCACCGCGTATGTGGCCTCGCTGCGCGGCCACGGCCCCAGCCGCTGGCCCGAGCGGCGCGCCTACGACTGGAACTTCGACACCTATGTGCGCCACGACGTGCCGGATCTGGTCCGGGCGGTGTCGGCCACCCACGACGGGCCGCTGTTCGTCCTGGCCCACAGCATGGTCGGCTATGCGGCCCTGGCCGCGCTCGGTGTCGACCCCGATCTACAGAAGCGACTCGCCGGAGTGGCCACCGTCTCCTCCGCGGTCAACGACTACAGCGATGGCGGACTGTCCAAACGGGCCCAGCTGACCTTCTCCTCGGTGATCTCCCGGCTGGTCGGGCGGTTCCCCGCGCGCGCACTCAAGCAGGGCCGCTGGGACGAACCGCCCGGGCTGATGAGGCAGTTCGCCGCCTGGGCCCCGTCCGGCGCCTTCCGCAGCGCCGACGGAGCGACGGACTACTGGCAGGCCCTCGGCCAGGTGACGCTGCCGGTGCTGGTCGGGATCGGCGCGGGCGACTCCTTCCACGCGTCCCCCGCCCGGGCCCGGAAGCTCGCCGACCACCTGGGCGGCGGCGCCGAGTTCACCGTATTCGGGCGGGAGACCGGGCTCAGCTGGGACCCCGGCCATGTCGATGTGCTTCGCGGCGCCCGCGCCCAGGAGCAGGTGCTGCCCCGGCTGGTGGCCTGGATGCGCGGGATCACGTCACCCGGCGACGCCACCGACGACACGACCAAGGAGTAGGAGAGGCGCGGTGCTCGAGCACATTCAGCGCAACCAGGAGAGCCCGCCCGAACGGGGCCTGTACCTGTACGACAAGTTCATCGACCCGCCCGAGTTCATCAGTTACCGGGACTTCCCCGAGCAGGTCGCCGCGTACGCCGACCACTTCCGCGACCAGGGGATCGAGCCGGGGACGCGGGTGCTGTTCCCCTTCGAGACCTCCAGCGCGGTGATCTTCGCCTTCCTGGGCCTCATGGAGCTCGGCGCCGTCCCGCTGTCGGTCAAGCCGCTGGTCCTGGACACGCCCAGGGACTCCTATCTGGACTTCCTGGGCCGGGTCGCGCGGGACTACGAGGCGGCCCGCGTGCTGGAGGTCCCGACCCTGGCCACGCTCGACCTGCCCGTCCCCGGCCTGCCGCTGCCGCCGGCCGGGATCCGCAAGCCGGGCGCCCGGCTGCGCACCCCCGCCGCCGACGAGCTGGCGTTCGTCCAGTTCTCGTCCGGGTCGACGTCCTTCCCCAAGGGGGTCCTGGTCCGGCAGGACATGCTCCGCGCCAACCTGACCATGATCACCCGCACGGACGACCGGAAGCCCGAGGAGCGGGTCAGCAGCTGGCTGCCGCTCTACCACGACATGGGCCTGGTTGGCGGCTTACTGTCCTGCCTCGCCGTGGGGTGCGATCTGCTGCTCGCCGAGCCGATCACGTTCCTGTTCGACGCCCGTGGCTGGTGGGAGCACATGGCCCGGGAGGGCGCCGCGGGCACGGTGATCCCGAACTTCGCGGTCGACTACTCGCTCAAGCTGATGCAGGACCTCGACGCCGAGGAGCTCGCCGAGATCGACCTGTCCCGGGTGCGGTCGATCTACCTGGGCAGCGAACCCATCAACCTGCCCAACCTCGACGCCTTCCTGGACCTGATGGCCCCGGCGGGGCTGCGGCGCGATGTGTTCATGCCCTGCTACGGCATGGCGGAGGCCGTGCTGCTGGTCTCCAGCCGCCCGGTGAGCAGCGAGATCCGGGTCGTCTCCACCCCTGCGGGGGTGCCGGCCATCTCGGTGGGCCGGCCGATGCCGGAGTACACGGTGCGGCTGCGCGACGAACAGGGCCGGGTGTGCGAGGACGGCCAACTCGGCGAGATCGAGCTGACCGGCGGCAGCCTGGCCGACTCCTACCTCGACAAACAGGCCCCGCTGACGGGGGACGACGGCTACTACGCCACCGGCGACATCGGATTCCTCGACGACGGCGAGCTGTTCGTCACCGGCCGGATCAGCGACCGGATCAAGGTGGGCGGCCAGAGCTACTTCGCCGCGGACTTCGAGCAGGCGCTGGAGCAGCTGGAGTTCGTACGCGACGGCCGCACCGCCGTACTTCAGACCGGCCCGGACATCGTCGTCCTGACCGAGGTGGACCGCTCGGCGCGCGAGGACATCGAGGGCAGCCGCGCGAAGATCGTCGACCATCTGGTGCGGAGGGTCGGGGTGACGGTGCGGGCCTCGGACGTGCACTACGTACGCCCCGGCCAGCTGGAGCGCACCAGCAGCGGCAAGCTCCGGCGGCGCGCGATCGCGGAGGCGTATGAGCAGGGGCGCCTGAAGGGGTTGACCTTCGACCTGCCCGCGGGCGCGTAGTCGCGACCGGGTGGACCTGTACGGCTCCGCCGCGCCGGGCCCCGCCCCAGACCCCCGTCCGGGGGCGGAGCCCAAGCCGCGCGGCGGAGCCGCATATTGATGACCCGGGGCTACTTCGCCCCGAGCACCAGGGCCAACGGCGACTTCTCGCCGGAGTCCGTCGAGGGTTTCGAGGCGCTGTTGTTCCCGATGTAGAGCCGTCCGCCGGCGTAGATGACCTGATGGTGCAGCGACACGCTCTCGATGAACGCGGTCTCCTCGGGGTTCTGCATCAGCTTCTTCTTCTCGTACGACTTGGTGTCGACGCGCCAGACCGCGCTGCCCTGGCTGAGCGTGGCCTCCTGGTAGGCGATGAGGGAGCCGTCCTTGTCGAGACTGACCGGCACCAGCGGGCCGCCCTCGGCGCCGTCGGCCTTGGCGGCCACCTTGCCGGTCTTCAGGTCGATGGCGACGATTTCGTTGGACGGGCCCGACTCGGCGCTCGCACGGTAGTCCGTGCCCAGGTAGAGCGTGTTGGCCGACTTGTTGACGACGATCTCCGCGCAGCCCCCGACGCTGGTCGCCTCGCAGTCGGCCTCGTACTTGCCGCCCTGCATGCCGAACTTGCTCAGCAGCTTGCCCTCTTTGCCGCTGTCGTCGACCGCCAGGAAGTCGGAGACCCCCGACCCCGACGAGCCGCCCGCGTTGACCCCGAGGACCAGCGGGTCCGTGGACACCACATGGACGTACTTGATGCCCGTGGTGACCTTGTACGAGGACTTCACCGCCCGCGTCTTCGGGTCCACCGTCTGGACCTCGAGCTGCGGGCTCCCGGACACCTCGCACTCGCGCACCGCGATCAGCTTCGGCCCCTCGCCGACATAGCCGTTGTCCGAGCAGTCCTCGTCATCGTTCGGCATCCACAGCGGCTTGCCGTCGATCGACCAGGCCGCGCCGCCGCTGATGCCGCCCGCTGCGACGGTGTCGCCACCGATGGACACCTCGTCGAACATGATCGGCCTGTCGGAGGCCCATTCGCCGGTCTCCCTGCCCTGCTTCGTCCAGAGCAGCTTGCCCTTCTTCAGGTCCACCAGGCCGATCTGGGTGCAGACCGGGTTGTCCGTTGAGTCGTCCTGGAACAGGACCGCGGTCAGGCCCGCCTCGGTGACCTGCGGCGATGCCCAGCAGAGCTCGCCCTTGAGCGGGATCTCCCACGAGGCGGAGCCCCCGGCGAGCGGATAGCCGACGATCTTGTTGACGTCCGACTTGACCCAGTTCTTGTCGGTCACCCACATGCCGGGGGTGTTGACCAACTCGTCGACCTTCGGCATCGGGATCTTGTTCAGCAACTGCGCCTCGACGGCCGCCCCGTCCGCCGAGGTGCCGCCCTTCCCGCCCCCGCCGTCTCCGGAGTCCTTGCCCACGGCGAGCCAGACACCGCCGGCGACCAGCGCGATCGCCACCACCGCGCCGACGATGACCCCGATGGGCGACTTCGACTGCTGCCGCCGACGGCTCGCCCGGCCCCCGCCGGGCGGCGGGCCGGGCGGCGGGCCGGGCAGGGGCCCTTGCTGCGGCATGTGCGGCATGTGCGGCATCTGTGGCTGCTGCATGAGTGGCTGCTGCGGCATCTGCGGTGGGGCCGGAGGCCCCGGGGGGCCCGGCGGCGGATAGCCGTATCCGGGCGGCGGGGGCGGCTGGGACATCCCAGTTCTCCTTCTCGCAGGGGTGGTCGCACGGGTCGCACGAATATGTGGACCGGCAATGTGAAGCGGCAGCGAGAAGGATTTCTATCAAACACGCGCCATTTATGCACGCCGCGGGTCCGGATACCCGGAAAACCGCAGTTCACGCGATTACTGATCTAAATTCCAGTGGAAATAATCCGTGGATTATTTTCCGAATTCCGCCTGCCGGGGGCCGAGCACCGTCCGCACATAGTCCTCGACCGCCGCCTCGAGTCCCACGTCCCGGCCCGTCTGCTCGCACAGCAGCCAGCGGTGTTCGAGCAGTTCGTGGTAGATCTGCGCGGTATCGGTGGAACCTCGCAGCTCCAGGGGCACGGCCCGCACGGTGGGCCGGAAGACGTCGCGGACCCAGCGGTGCGCGAGAACCTCCGGGCGCGCGCCGAGCGGATCGCCCGGAGCGTAGTCGTCCTGCGAGACCATCCAGGTCTCCAGGTCGTTGAGAAGGCTACGGGCCTGATTCTCCTCCGCGTCGAGACCGGTCAGCCGCAGCAATTGCCGCTGATGATGTCCGGCGTCCACGACTTTCGGCAGAAAAGTGACCGTATCCCCGTCTGGCGAGCTCTGGATCTGCATTTCCGCGACATCGAAACCGAGATCGTTCAGCCGCCGCACCCGCCGGTCGATGTAGTGCCGCTTGGTCAGCGGATAGACCGACTCACGGGTCAGCTCGTGCCACAGCTCGTCGTACCGCTCGACGATGGCGCGGCCGAAGAGCACCGGATCCACCGAGGGGTGCAGCGACCCGCCCGCCTCCAGGTCCATCAGCTCGCCCGCGATGTTCACCCGCGCGACCTCCAGGTCATAGCTGCGCTGCCCGCCCGACAGTCGCGGATGGAGCTGCCCGGTCTCCGCATCCACCAGATACGCGGCGTACGCGCCCGCGTCCCGCCGGAACAGGGTGTTGGACAGCGAGCAGTCGCCCCAGGCGAAGCCGCTCAGATGCAGCCGCACCAGCAGCACGGCGAGCGCGTCCAGCAGCCGCTTGATGGTGCCGGGCCGCATTGTCGTCTCGAACATCGACCGGTACGGCAGCGAGCCCACCAGATGGCGGGTGATCAGCGCGGGCTCCAGCGGCTCCCCACCTTCATCGGTCCGCCCCGTCACCACCGCGACCGCGTCCACGGCGGGCACGGCCAGCCGGTCCAGGTCCCGCAGCAGCCCGTACTCCCGCACGGCCGCCCACTCGCCGACCTCCTTGACCGCGACCACCTCCCCGCCCGCCCGCGCGAACCGCACCACATGGCGCGAGATACCGCGTGGCAGCGCGACCAGATGCTCGTCCGGCCACTGCTCCAGTGGGACGCTCCACGGCAGGTCCAGGAGGGCGGCCGGGTGCTCGGGGGAGGTCGCGGTGATTTTGAGGTCCATGGGAAACCAGTGACACACCAGCGCGCCGGAGTCCAGGGTCCGGCGCCCAGCAGCGACGGGCATCACACCTGGCCGGGGGCCATTGTCGGACCCTGGCCCTACGGTTCTCACAACGCCGTCCACACCGGAGGGGCCATGACCTTCGCCGCCCGTCTCGTCACCACGCTCGCCGCGCCCCTGGACCTGGCCGCGGCGGACGCCCCGGCCCCGCAGATCGGGCCGGAGGCCCGGCTGGTCGTGCAGCGTGGCGATGCCGAGGTGGTGGCCTACGACCTCGATGAGTGCGCCGCCGGGGGCGAGGCCGCGAAGGTCCGCTTCCCGGCGCCCTGGCCGCGCCGCTTCGGCACCGTCACCGTCTCCCCGCGCCTGGACCTCGCCGTCTTCGCCGGGGTGCACGCGCTGCGCGCCGTGGACACGGTGGGCGTGGTGCGGTGGGAGGTCCGGCACGGCTGCTGGGACGGGAGCTGCCGCGAGCTGCACACGTCGTTCGACGCATACCCCGAGTCCCACGGTCATCTGTACGCCGACAGCGGCTCGGCGGCCGTCGCGGCCGACGGCAAGCTGGTCTGGGCCCATATCCGCGGCCCGCTCGCTTCGGACGCCGACCCCGATCCGGCCGCGCTCGACGAATGGCTGGTGCTCGACGCCGCGGACGGCAAGGTGCTGGCCCGGGTGGACGCGCAGACCGCGGCCGCCGGATCGGACCATGTGCCCCACCCCGACCCCGGGCAGATGGGCCTGAGCGTCGGCGAGGGCCAGGACGGGGTGCCGCTGCTGTGGGGCCGCTGGGACGGCCGGACGCTCACCGTGGACCGGCTGGGCGGCGACGACTGGGTGCTGCTGGCGGTCAGCCCGTCCGGCGACCGCTTTCTGACGGTCACGCACTACCAGGAGACGCTCGCCGTGCACCGCGCCGCCGACGGTTCGGTCCTCGCCGGGGCGGACGCCGCGACCGCCGTGCCCCGCCACCCCGAGATGCCCCCGGACAGCGACGAGGAAGAGCCGTACTGGGACTACTACGCCGGCTTCCTGGACGAGGACACCGTCATCGCGGCCACGGCCGGGAGCGACGAGGAGTTCGGCGCCGAGCGCCACTGGCTGCTGGACGCGGCGCGGATGGGAGTGGCCGGGCAGATCGACTACCCGTTCCCCATATCCGGCTGGCCCACGGCGCTGGGCGACGGCACCTGGCTGACCCGCTCCGAGGCCGGGGACGCCCTGCACCTGTGGACCCGGTGAGCCGGCTCAGCTCAGGGTGTCGAGCCAGCGGGTGAGGCGGCCCCCCTCGCGGGTCATGATCTCCGGGTCGCGCAGGGTGTTGGCGAGCAGGGACATGCCCTGGTAGGCGCTTACGAGCGTGAGTGCCAGGCCCTCGGGGTCGGCCATGCCCAGCTCGCGGTACTGCCGCTCCGCCCAGTCCAGCAGCTGCCGGATGACATGGCCCGCCACCAGGTCGAGGCCGCCTTCGGCGCGTTTGCCGATCTCGCTGGCGAGGGTGCCGGTGGGGCAGCCGTAGCGGGCCGCGGTGTCGCGCTGCCCGACCCACGCGGCCACCAGCCCCTTGAGGCGTTCGCGCGGGTCGGGGAGCTGGTCGAGCTGGTCGGTGAGGGCCTTCAGATGGGAGACATGCTCGGCGAGGGCTGCCTCGACCAGCTCGTCCTTGGTTTTGAAGTAGTAGTACACATTGCCCGCGGGGACATCGGCGGCGCGGGCGATATCGGCGATGGTCGTGCGCTCCAGCCCCTGCTCGTGCAGGACTCGGGCCGCTGCGGCCGTCAGTCGCTGCCGCTTGCCGACGGCCTTCTGCCGACGAGGTGGCGCATCCGCTGAGTCAGTCACCCGACTAACTATAGACAACCGGTGGTCGGACTGTGCTAGCGTCGTCCGCGACGGGTTAGTCAGTCAACTAACTAACTCGACGGCCAACCTCTGGAACAGGGAGAACAACATGATCGTGGTGACCGGTGCGACCGGAAATGTCGGGCGGGCGCTGGTGCGGACGCTCACCGAGGCCCAGGTGCCGGTGACGGCCGTGTCCCGGCACATCACCGACGCCGACGCGGCCCCGGAGGTGCGGGCGGTGGCCGCCGACCTGGCCGAACCGGCCGGTCTGCGGGACGCGTTCGAGGGAGCGGAGGCGCTGTTCCTGCTGGTGGCGGGGGAGGACCCGCAGGGCATCCTGGGCGTGGCGAAGGCCGCCGGGATCCGCCGCGTGGTGCTGCTGTCCTCGCAGGGCGCGGGGACCCGCCCTGAGGCGTACGGGCACCCGCGCCTGTTCGAGGCGGCCGTACGGGAGTCGGGGCTGGACTGGACGGTTCTGCGCTCGGGCGGAATGGACGGCAACGCCTTCGCCTGGGCCGAGTCGATCCGCACGCGGCGGGAGGCCGCGGCGCCGTTCGGCGATGTGGGCCTGCCCTTCATCGACCCCGACGACGTGGCCGCGGTCGCCGCCGCCGTCCTGCACGACCAGGCCCCCCACCAGGGCGCCACCTACACCCTCACCGGCCCCGCCCCCACCACCCCGCGCGAGCGGGCAGCGGCGATCGCGGCCGCGCTGGGCGAGCCGGTGCGCTTCACCGAACAGACCCGCGAGGAGGCCCATGAGCAGATGGCGCGGTTCATGCCGCTGCCCGTGGTCGAGGGCACCCTGGCCATCCTGGGTGAGCCGACCGAGGACGAGCGGCAGGTGAGCCACGACGCCGAACACATCCTGGGCCGGGCGCCGGGCACCTTCGCAGCCTGGGCCGAACGCAACGTCGCGGCCTTCCGGTGAGGGTGCCGACGACAGCGTCGGCCGAGGACTTCCTCGCCGAGTCGCACATAGCGACCCTGACCACCTTGCGCCCCGACGGCTCGCCCCACGTGGTCGCGGTGCGCTTCACCTGGGACGCCCGGGCGAGCCTCGCCCGCGTCCTGACCGTCGACACGACGCGCAAGGCCAGGAACCTCACCGCCGTGCCGGGCGGGCGCGCGGCGCTCTGCCAGGCGGTGGGGTTCCGGTGGGTGACGCTCGAAGGTTCCGCCACCGTGCACGACGCACCCGATCGGGTGGCCGAGGGCGTTCGCCGCTACACCGCGCGCTACAGGACGCCGCCGCCCGCCCCGCCCGGCCGCGTGGTCATCGAGATCGCGGTCGACCGCTTCACACGCCTCAACCTCCACTAAACGGACCGGATAAGGGAACCGAACATGCCCGTCCTCCACATCCACGACTCGACCATCCACTACCAGGAGTCCGGCACCGGCGTGCCGATCGTCTTTCTGCACGGCAACCCGACCTCCTCCTACCTGTGGCGCCACGTCATGCCGGCCGTAGGAGCCGGACGGCTGCTGGCCCCCGACCTGATCGGCATGGGCGAGTCGGGCAAGCCCGATATCGACTACACCTTCGCCGACCACGCCCACTACCTGGACGCCTGGTTCGACGCGCTCGACCTTCAGGACGTGGTGCTCGTCGGGCACGACTGGGGCGGCGCGCTGGCCTTCGACTGGGCCGCGCGCCATCCGGACCGGGTGCGCGGCATCGCGTTCACCGAGACCATCGTCAAGCCGATGGCCTGGGAGGAGTTTCCCGAGGGCGGCCGGGAGCTGTTCCGGGCGATCAAGACCGACGGCGTCGGCGAGGCGATGATCCTCGACGAGAACGCCTTCATCGAGCAGGCCCTGCCCGGCACCGTCGCCACCCCCCTCAGCCAGGGCGACCTCGACGTCTACCGCAAGCCCTACCCCACCCGGGAGAGCCGGCTGCCGCTCCTGCGCTGGCCGCGCTCGATGCCGCTGGGCGGTGAGCCCGCCGATGTCGTGGCCAGGATCGAGGCGTACGACCGGTGGCTGGCGGCCAGCCCCGACGTGCCCAAGCTCCTGCTGACGTTCGCGCCCGGGCCGGGGGCCATGATGCAGGCGGACACCATCGCGTGGTGCGCGGAGAACATCGCCGCCCTGGAGATCGAACACTCCGAGGCCGTCGCCGGGCATCACACCCCCGAGGACCAGCCCGTACTGATCGCGGAGGCCGTTTCGGCCTGGGCGGACCGACACGGCCTCCGCCTCCCGTGAACCCGGTTCCGGTCCGTGAGCGCGGCGGCGCCTGAGGGGACCGGCTCTGCCGCGCGGACCCGGCTCAGCCCAGCGGACGCGGGCTGGGCCACCGCTGGCCGGCGGCCCACTCCGCGAAGGAGGTCCAGGCGACGTCCGGGAATTCGGCGCGCAGCGCGGCGATGTCCACGGCATAGCCGGTCTCGGTGAGGAACGTGAACATGGCCCCCATGTCCTCGCTCGCCCGCCGCACCAGGTCCAGCGGCACATGGCGGTACGCCACCGGCCCGCCCGCCGCCTCGGCGATCGCCTCGGCCATCTGCCGGGGCGTGGGCGCGTCGCCCGCGACCTCCACCCGCCGTCCGATCCACCGCTCGGGGTCGGCGATCACCGCGGCCACCACCGCGCCCAGGTCGCGGCGGGCGATCTGCTGGAGCGGAGTGTCACCGGGGATCGCGAGCGACAGCAAGCCCTGGCCGATCTCGTCCAGGCCGCCCAGGGCGTTCTCGAAGAAGTACGTCGGCGCGACCACGGTCGCCGGCAGGCCCGCCTCCGCCAGCGTCTGTTCGATCCGCGCCTTGCTCTCGAAGTGGGGAATGCCGGTGGAGCGGTCCGCGGAGGCCACCGAGGCCAGCACCAGATGCGCCAGCCCCGCCCGGCCGGCGGCCTCGACGATCGCCTGCCCCTGCCGCACCTCCGCGTCCGTGCCCGACTCGAACGGCGTGGTCACCGCGTACGCCGCCGACACACCCTCGAACGCCGCCGTCAGGGACGCGGCGTCGGACAGGTCGCCGGGGAACACCTCCACCCCCTGCTCGGCGAGCCGGCGCGCCCGCGGCGCCGCGGCGTCACGTACCACGGCCCGTACGCTCTGCCCGGACGCCAGCAACGCCTGTGCCACCGCGCCGCCCTGTCCACCGGTGGCTCCCAGCACTGTGATCATGCGTACTCCGTAGAACGGCCGAGACCGCCGGCCTCGGAACTCGATGGGCGCGCTCGTGCCCCGTGCGCCCCATGGTTGTACACGATCATGGTCGGCTCAGGTTCGGTGGCACCCGGTCACCGTGTCGCAGGATGGCGCGGAGGGCGGCGCGGGCCACGGACTGGCTGCGCGGGCGGCGCTCGGCGTCGTCACGGGACAGCGCGAGGCGGCTACCATGGGCGGACGAGGACGGCGCCGACCTTGCCGGGCCGCACCGCGTGCTCCACGGCGCCGGTCAGCTCGCCGAGGCCGTACACAGCGGCCACGTCGAACTGGTCCGTGAGCCCCAGCGCGATCTGCTTCGCGGTGGCGACGTCGGACGCCCGCCGCTCGGCGGAGGCCTCGGACAGCCACCAGCCGATGACGTTCTTGCCCCGCAGCGTCAGCGACTTGCTCAGCAGGGTCGAGGCGTGCACCGAGATCGGCTCCTCGGCGATCTGCCCGTAACTGACCAGCTTTCCGCCCGGCGCCAGCAGATCCAGAAGGCTCTCCGCCGGCTTCCCGCCGATCGGGTCGAAGGCCACACTCACCGGACGGCCGCCGACCACCTTGCGTACCTCGTCGGTCCAGCCCGGGTGCTCCGTCGACACGACCGGCACGTCCGGGAACCGTTCGCGCAGCACGGCGGCGCCGCGGTCGCTGCGGACGACATTGACGAGTGGCAGGTTGTGGAACCGGCACACGCCCGTCACCAGCCGCCCGACCGACGAGCCCGCGGCGGTCTGCACCAGGAAGCCGTCGTATCCAAAGGCCAGGTGCTCCTGCGCCTCACGGCGCAGCATCACCGTGGTGAGCGGGTTCACCATCATCTGCGCGGCGACCTCGTCCGACAGCTCGTCCGGTACGGCGACGACCACCTCGGCATCGGCCACGATCCACCGGGCCCACGCCCCCGGATGGAGGAAGACCGTGACCCGGCCGCCGACCTCGACACCCGGTGCCACGCGCGTGCCCGGGCCGATCGCCTCCACCACACCGGTGGCCTCCACACCGGCCGGAACCGGCTGCGCGGCCGTCCCCGGGTAGGCCTCGATGGCCTGGAGATCGCCCGGGTGCACCGTGAAGGCCGTGGTGCGGATGAGGACCTGGCCGCGCTCGGGTGCCGTCGGATCGGGCTCCTCGACGACGGTCAGGACCTCGGCGGGCGGCCCGCCGCGGGTGTGGACGACACGACGGTTCATGATGAGCGCTCCGCGGTTCTCGGCCGTCGGCCGCCCACGGCGACCGGTTCGCCGCTCATGGGCCGGTGACCAGGTCGGCGTGCGTCCGGACGAAGTCGGCCACGTCGGCAGGGGGCCGTCCGGTGACCCGCTGCACACCGTCCGCCTTGCGGTCGTACCGGTTCTCCGCATGGAGCCTGGCCATGGTGGTGATGTGCTGGAAGACGTGGTCGGGCAGGTCCAGCGGCCTGAGATCGTGATCGATCCACTCCTCCAGGGGGACGTCGCGGTAGCCGACCGGCCGGCCCAGGCACGCGGACACCTCCTCCGCCATGGCGGAGATGCCCTCCGAACGGGGGCCGGTCAGCTCGTAGATCCGCCCGATGTGCGGAGCGGGGTCGGCCAGGATCTCCTCCACGACCGCGGCGACGTCGTCGGCCGCCACCGGGGAGGTCTTCGCCTGGCCGAAGGGCAGCCTGATGGTGCCCGTCTTCGCGATCGAGGAGAAGCCGACGCGGAAGAGCGGGTTCTCCATGAACACGGTGGGCCTGATCTCGACCACGGGCAGGCCCGACCAGTCGAGGGCCTGCTCGACCAGCCACTGCTGCCGGTGCTGGTCCGACTCGGAGGTATGGGTGAGGTCCATCTCGGAGACGGTCAGCTGCGACATGTTCACGAGCACCTCCAGGCGCCCGTACACGCGCGCGGCGACCGCCGTCGTCAGGGCCGCCTCCAGGTACTGCGCCGACACGCCCATGCCGAAGTACATCCGCCCGCAGCCCTCCAGGGCGCTCTCGACCTCGCCCGCCCGCGTCAGGTCCATGACCACGACCTCGGCGCCGGTCGCCCGCAGCGCCTGCGCGCGGTCGTCCTCGCGACGCACCGCGGCCCGGACGGGCAGGCCCCGTCTCCGGAGGCCCTCGACGACCGAACGTCCGACGGCGCCGACACGGCCCGCGGCGCCGGTCACCAGGATGGGCAGCGCGCGCGCTCCCGGAGGTCGGTCCATAGCAGCACCGTGCGACGCACACGGCCCGGCCGCAACCGGAACCCTTGCGCCCCGGCGGCGACGGCGGGGACGATGTCGCGGCTCCATGGGCAATTCCGTCGAACCGGGGGTCTTCCCTTGGCAGCCGTCACCACGTCGACGTCCACGTCGACGTCCACGTCGACGTCCACGCCGTCCGGACACGCCGCCGACGCCATGGCGGTGTGTCCTACCTCGAGCGCATGAGTTGCACGAGAACCTCTGCCTCGCTGTGCTCGATGTCCTTCGTCGCGGTCAGCAACGTCACAGGGCCGGTCCGGGCCTCGTCACGCAGATGACGGAATGCCTCGGCCCGGTCCGGTTCCGTCAGTTCGGTCTTGTAGCGGCGCTTGAACTCGGCGAATTTGGCGGGCTGATGGCCGTACCAACGGCGCAGCTCATCGGATGGCGCCACCGCCTTGAGCCACTCGTCCAGATGGGCCTTTTCTTTGGACAGGCCGCGAGGCCACAGCCGGTCCACCAGTACGCGCCTGCCGTCGGACCGTTCGGCCTCTTCATAAACGCGGCGCGAGCGCACCTCCTGCATGGCACCGTCATCCCTTCTCGAGTCCCCGACGTCCGCACCGACGGCTGACTCGGCCCGCCATGCGATGCGGTCCTCCTACGATTATTACCTTCAGCCACTCGGATTTGCTCCGGGCCGGTTCAGTGCTCGCCCGGGCTGCGGCGCAACGGTCTGTTGCGGGCGAGGCGAGGACTCCCAAAACCCTTCGCACCCGCTCGCCTCGCCCGGTACGGTCTCGACCGGCAGTTCCCACGCTGAGAGTAGGTTTCGTCAATGGCATGTCGTATCAGTGAGCTCGTGCTCGGTTGCCGCGACCCCGAGGCGCTGGCGCGGTTCTGGTGCGAGGTCCTGGACTTCGTGGTGCTCGATCGCGAAGAGGACGGCAGCCTCGAGATCGGGCCGCGCGAAGGGTTCGGCGGCCCGCAGCCGACGATCATCCTCAGCCGCAGGGACGAGCCGGAGCCGGGGAAGTCCCGGCTGCACATCGACGTCAACGCCACCGACCGCGATCAGGACGCCGAGCTCGAACGCCTCCTGAAGCTCGGGGCGCGCCCGGCCGACATCGGCCAGACCGGCGAGGAGCAGTGGCACGTTCTTGCCGACCCTGAGGGCAATGAGTTCTGCCTGCTCAAGGCCCGCCTCAACCCGCTCTGACGGTTCTGTGTCCCCGGTGCGGTCCTAGCAGCCCGACCGACCGGCCAACCCGGCCGGTCGGGCCGGTCAGCCGGTCAGGGGGCCGTCGGGGTGCGGAAGTAGTGGCCCTTGTCGAGGTCGTCGACGAGCCCGGGGTGGGTGGGCCGCCACCCCAGCAACTCGCGGGTCAGCGCGCTCGAGGCCGGGCCGTCGGACGCGAGGAAGCCGGCCAGCCACGTGAAGTGCTCGGCCGAGTCCTCGGGGGAGACGGAGGCGACGGGGATGCCGAGATGGCGTCCGATCACTTCGGCGATGTCGCGGATCGGCACGCCCTCCTCGGCGGTCGCATGCAGCACCGATCCCGCCGGGGCCTTCTCGACCGCAAGGCGGATGACGCGCGCCGCGTCGAACCGGTGCACCGCGGGCCAGCGGTTGGTGCCGTCGCCGATGTAGCCGGAGACGCCGCGGGCGCGGGCGATGCCGACCAGCGCCGCCATGAAGCCGTTGTCGCCGTCGCCGTGCACCGTCGGGGCGAGCCGCACGACCGATGAGCGGATGTCGCGGGACGCGAAGGACAGCGTCAGCTGTGCGTTGGCGTGCCGCCCGGCGCCCAGGGAGGCCGGGTCGTCGGAAGTGCCGTCCGCTTCGGTGGCCACGCGCCCAGGTGCGAGCCCGAGTGTCCCGGCGGCGATGACCAACGGTCGCCCGGAACCCGCGAGCGCGTCGCCAAATGTCTCGATGGCGCGGCGATCCGCCTCGGTGGCGTCCTGGAAGCCTCCCGAGAAGGCGAGGTCGTGCTTGAAGGCGAGGTGGATCACGCCATCCGAGGCGGCAGCCGCGCTCCGCAGGCCGTCGAGGTCGTCGAGGGTGCCGCGCCGCACCTCCGCCCCGGCCGCGGTGAGCGCGGCGGCCGAGTCGTCCGAGCGGGCGAGCCCGACGACCTGATGGCCTGCGCCGATCAGTTCGGGAACAACGGCGGAGCCGATCCAGCCGGAAGCGCCGGTGACGAAAACACGCATGAGAAAACCTCCGCTAAGCCGGCCGTCCCTGCCGCACGGCATGACGCGGCGACCGGGACGCACCGATAGGCGATGTCAGTCACTGTCATGGACCGTAGCACGGCTGATGTCATTCGCTGTCATCACGTAAGATCGGCGGCATGAGTCGATGGGAGCCGAACGCGCGCGGGCGGCTCGAGCAGGCGGCGCTGGACCTCTACAGCGAGCGCGGCTTCGAGCAGACGACGGTGGCGGAGATCGCCAAGCGGGCGGGGCTCACGGAGCGCACGTACTTCCGGCACTTCGCCGACAAGCGCGAGGTCCTGTTCGGGGGCACGGGCCCGCTCCACGACCTGTTGATGAACACCGTCGCCGCCGTGCCCGAGTCCACGGCGCCGATCGCCGTGGTGACCGCGGCCCTCGACGCGGTCGCCGCCGTGTTCCAGGGGCGCCACGCCCACTCCCGGAAGCGTCAGGCCGTCATCGTCGCCAACCCGGAGCTCCGGGAACGCGAGTTGATCAAGATGGCGGCCTGGTCCGCGGCGCTGGCCGACGCGCTGCGCCGGCGCGGCGTCGCGGACCCGGCCGCGAGTCTGGCCGCGGAGGCGGGGATCGCCGTCTTCAAGGTCGCGTTCGAGCGCTGGGTCGGCGAGGCCGAGGATCGAGGCCTGGCGCGGCTCGTCCGGGAGTCGTTCGACGAGCTCAAAGCCGTCACTGTGGGGGAGTGACGATTCCGGCCTCGATGTGGGCGAGTTGGGCGGCGAGGATCTCTTCGAACGCGGCGCGGCGGTCCACCCCGAGGGGCCGGACGTCGCGGGCGAAGTGGGCCAGGGCGGGGAAGCGTTCGGGGTCGGCGCCCAGTACCGCGACCCGGAACAGCTCCATGCCCTGTTCGTACTCTTCGGGGGTGATGGTGCTGACCCCGGCCTCGGAGGCGATCAACGAGGCGAGGAGGATCGCGATCCGGTGGTAGCGGGCCGGGATCTCCTCGTCGGGCAGGCCCGACGCCCGCAGGGCCTGTAGCACCTCTTCCATGACCAGCCGGGAACCGGTGCCGCTTGACGCATAGCGTCCCCAGACCGCGGCGAGCTGAGGCTGCCGGCCGAAGGCCTCTCTCACGCGCAGGGCCAGCGCGGTGATGCGCTGCTTCCAGTCGCCCTCGGGCCGGTAGCCGTCCATGGCGGCCAGGAGGATCCGGTCGGCGACCGCCCGCAGCAGTTCGGTCTTGCTGCGGAAGTGCCGGTAAAGGCTGGAGGAATCGGTCCCGAGCGCTGCGGCCAGCTTGCGCACGCTGAACGACTCGGCGTCGCTCGTGCGCAGCAGCTCCGCCGCCGCGTCCAGGATCTCCTCGGTCGACCAGCGCCTTCGGCCTGTCATCTCGCTCTCGCTCCTCTCGTCCGGACTCAGCATAATCTATGCACTTGCTGCTGCACGCACTGCGTGCATAATGAGGACATGCGAAGAGAAGGGGAGAGGGAGACATGAGCGAGGCCACTGAAGTGAAACGGCCACCGGAGCCGGACTTCTCGGCGATAACGGCCGAGGAACTGGCTGCCTACCGCGACGCGGAGAACCGCTTCCGGGCGTCCAGCGCGGCGCGGGCGCTCACCGGGAATCCGGATCCGGGCGCCGCGATCGACTGGCGGCAGGTGGCGCTGCCCGGCCGCGAGCTGCCGGTCCGGGTGTACCGGCCGGCGGCCGAGAACGGCGGCAAGGGGGCCGACCGGGCGGAGTTGCCCCTCGTGCTCCACGTCCACGGAGGCAGTTTCGTGGGCACGGCGGTGCAGTGCGACTGGACCAACAGCCACCTCGCCGCCCAACTGCCCGCACTCGTCGTCTCGGTCGAGCACCGCCTCCTCGACCAGGAAACTCCGCTGTCGGCGGCCGCCGACGACGCCTGGGACGTGCTTCAGCACGTGGTGCGGCACCCCGCGCGGTGGGGCATCGACCCGGCGCGCACGGTCGTCTTCGGCGAGAGCTGCGGCGCGTTGATCAGCGCACTGACGGCGATCCGCGCCAGGGAGGCCGGCCTGCGGCTCGCGGCACAGGTGCTGGTCAACCCCGCGGTCGACGTGACCGAGACGATGTTCGACTACGCCTCGATCGCCGAGTACGGGTACCACCCGACCCGCGCCATGCCACAACTGCGCCTGTTCCAGCGGCTCTCCGTCCCACCGGGAACCGACACCCGCGCGCTCTCGCCGCTGTACGCCGACAACCTGAACGGGCTGGCCCCGGCGCTCCTCGTGGTGCCGACCCAGGATGCGGTGGCCGATCACGGCCGCCGCTATGCCGAGCGGCTGCGGGAGGCCGGGACATCCGTGCGGCTCACCGAATACCCGGGCGCGAGGCACGCGTTCCTCACCCTGCCGGGTGTGGAGCCGCAGGCCGAGGCCGCCCGTACGGAGATCCTCGACTTCCTCCGAGCCGCCATCACCGCGGGCCCCGAAAGGAATGCAATCCGATGACGATGCCGAAGACACGGTATGAGCGAGGGGCCGTCGCGGCGATGTACGCGGGGCTCGGGCTCACCGTCGTCGCGACGATCGCCCCGTACGCCGACCGCGCCACCACCCATTTGCTGGCCGATCACATCCGGGCCGGCTACCCCGCGTTCAGCCGGCCGCGTGTCGACTCGGCCGTCACCACTTACCTGGTCCTGCTGTCCGTCATCGGAGCGCTCGGTGTCCTCGCCTGGCTCGGGACGGCCTGGGCGGTCAAGGCGGGCAAGCGGTGGGCCCGGCCCGCCGCGACCGTGATGTTCGTGCTCGGCACAAGCGTCGGGCTGACCGGGCTGCTCACCGAGGACACCTCCGGTGAGGCCGGCCTGCCGCCGGTGCTGGGCTGGGCCGGCCTGGCTCCCGGCCTGGCAGGACTCCTGGCGGTCGCGTTGCTGTGGAGACGACCTCGCCCGGTGACACAGTGAAGCGCATCGGCATCATCGGGGTGGGCGAGATCGGCCGGGCCATCGTGGACGGCCTGTGCGACCGGGGCGACGATGCGCCCGAGGTGTTCCTCTCCCCGCGCGGAGCCCGCACGGCCGCGGAGCTGTCCGAGCGCTACGAGGGCGTGCGGGTGTGTCCCGACAACCAGGCGGTGGTGGACCGCTCCGAGACCGTGATCATCGCCGTACGCCGTCAGGACCGGCACGAAGCGCTCGCCGGCTTGGCGGTGGCCGACGACAAGATCGTGGTCAATGTGATGTCCGGCGTCGGCAACGACGATCTGCGCCGGACGCTGGCCTCCGATGCCCCGCTCGTACGGGCCATCCCCCTGCCCGCCATACGCGAACGCCGCTCCGTCACGGTGACGTACCCGTCCCACCCGGTAGTGGACTCCCTCTTCGAGCACCTGGGCGGGGCGCTCCCGGTCGCGGACGAGACGGCCTTCAACGTCCTCTCCGCGGTGACGGGGACGCTGACCACCCACTACCGGTACCTCGCCACACTCACGTCGTGGGCCGCGGGCCACGGCATCGCCTCCGGTGACGCGGACCGCTACGTCCGCGGCCTCTTCCAGGAGGTCGGCCGCGCACTGGGCGACCAGACCCGCACCCTGGAGCAGCTCGCGGCCAACCACGAGACCCCGAAGGGGAACAACGAGCGCATCCGCACCACCTGGTTCACCCCGGCCAACTCCGCAGCCCTCGCCCAGGCCCTCGACGGCCTCCTCGCCGACCTCACGGAACCCCTGCACGCCTCTTGACGTGGACGCGTCGCTGCTGCCTCACTGTTAGGAATCTTTCCTATCAGTCAGTCGACCGGGAGGACTCCTGTGGCACCCATCCCCCGCAGACCGCGCCGAGCGGTCGGTGCCGTCGTGGCCGCGGCCACCGCGGCGTTAACCATCGCTCTGCCGAATCTCAGCGCGGCCCAGCCCTCCGGGGCCCAGCCCGCCGGCGCGAAGGCCGCGCCCGTGCGGTACGAGGCCGAGTCCGCGGTCATCTCCGCGGGCGCGGCCGAGTCCAACCACGACGGCTACTCCGGCTCCGGATTCGTCAACTTCGACAACCAGGTCGGCAGCTACGTCGAGTTCACGGTGAACGCCCCTGCCGCGGGCAGCGCCACCCTCACCCTCGGCTACGCCAACGGCACCGACGCCAACCGCCCGCTGGACATCGCCGTCAACGGCGACCTGGCGGCGGACGACCTGGCGTTCCCGTCCACCGGCGCCTGGACCACCTGGTCGTCGGTGACCACGACCGTCACCCTCAAGGCCGGTGCCAACACCATCCGTACGACCTCGGCGGCGGCCGAGGGCGGGCCCAACCTCGACTACGTCGATGTCACCGCCGCCGACGGACCGGCCGGCAGGGACTACGAGGCCGAGTCCGCCCAGATCTCCCAGGGTGCCGCCGAGTCCAACCACGACGGCTACTCCGGCACCGGATTCGTGAACTTCGACGTCGTCGCGGGCGCCTACGTCGAATTCAGCGTCGACGCGGCACAGGCCGGCCCCGCCCGGCTCGACTTCCGCTACGCCAGCTCCTCCGCCGACCGCCCGCTCGACATCGCCGTGGGCGGCGCCACCGTCGCCGACGACCTCTCCTTCCCGGCGACCGGCGCCTGGACCACCTGGAAGACGGTCAGCGTGAACGCCACGCTCAAGGCCGGAAGCAACAAGGTCCGCGCGACCACCTCCGGCGTCGACGGCCCCAACCTCGACAAGCTGACCGTCACCCCGACCGGCCCCGCCGACACCGAGCGGCCGACCGCCCCCGCGAACCTCCGCAAGGACAAGGAGCCGACGGCCACCACCGTCTCGCTGGCCTGGGACGCGGCGGCCGACAACGTGGGCGTCACCGGCTACGACGTCTACCAGCACGGCCAGTTGATGAAGAAGGTCGGCCCGGACGTCCTCGCGGCGACCGTCGAAAACCTCGACCCCGAGACCTCGTACGACTGGACCGTCTTCGCGCGCGACGCGGCCGGAAACGCCTCAGAGGCGTCCAACGCCGTCACCATCGCGACCCTGCCCGCCCCGCCGGACACCGAGCCGCCGACCACCCCCGGCAACCTGACCTCCCCCTCGAAGACGGCCACGACCGTCGATCTGTCCTGGGCCGCGTCCAGCGACAACGTCAAGGTCACGGGCTACGAGATCTACCGCGACGGCGCCCTGTCCGGCACCTCCGAGACCACCACGACCAGCGTCGCGGGCCTGACCCCGAACACCGCGTACGCCTTCAAGGGCAGGGCGTACGACCTCAAGGGCAACAAGTCCCCCTTCACCCCCGAGATCACGGTGACCACCTCCGGCACCCAGCCCGGCGGCACCCCCGACCCCGGTACGGTCAGCACCCTCGCGAGCGGGGTGGACGTCGCCTGGGGCCTCGGCTTCCTGCCCGACGGCACGGGCGTCTTCACCGAGCGCAACACCTTCAACGTCTACAAGCTGACCAAGTCCGGCACGAAGACCCTGGTCGGCAAGGTGCCCAACTCCCAGACCACCGGCGGCGAGGGCGGTCTGCTGGGCCTCGAGGTCTCCCCGACCTTCGCCACCGACCACTACCTCTACTTCGTGCACACCTCCAGCGAGGGCAACCGCATCGCCCGCATGACCCTGGAGAACAACACCCTCAGCGGCTACAAGGTGCTGCTCCAGGGCATGGAGAAGAGCCGCTACCACAACGGCGGCCGGCTGCGCTTCGGCCCCGACGGCAAGCTGTACGCCTCCATGGGCGACGCCCAGACCGAGTCGCGGGCCCAGGACCGCAACTCGCTCAACGGCAAGATCCTCCGGATCAACCCCGACGGCTCCATCCCGTCCGACAACCCCTTCGGCAACGCCGTCTGGTCGCTGGGCCACCGCAATCCGCAGGGCCTGGACTTCGACTCCAAGGGCCGCCTGTGGGAGTCCGAGTTCGGCAACAGCGTCATGGACGAGGTCAACCTCATCCAGAAGGGTGGCAACTACGGCTGGCCCAACTGCGAGGGCACCAGCGGCGACTGCTCCGGCTCCGGCTACATCGCCCCGAAGAAGACCTGGTCCACCTCCTCGGCCTCGCCCAGCGGGCTGACCATCATCAATGACCATGTCTTCGTCGCCACCACCGTGGGCAAGCGCGTCTACCGGATGCGGATCGACTCCTCGTCGAACCTCGTCGAGCAGAAGACGTACTTCCAGGGCACCTACGACCGCCTGCGCACGGTCGAGGTCGACCACGACGGCGACATCTGGCTCACCACCTCCACCGACAAGGACGGCACGGACGGCAACGACCGCGTCCTGCGGATCGACATCGTCTACTCGGACGACGGCACGGCCGGTGACTTCAAGCTCAGCAGCAGCGCCTTCAACGACAACGCGACCATCCCCACCCGCCACACCTGCGCCGGGGACGGCACGGCCGGCCAGGACCCCTCGCCCCCGCTGGCCTGGGGCACCGGCACCACCGGCGCGCGCAGCTGGGCCATCGTCTTCGCGGACGTCGCGAACAGCGGCAACAAGCTCCACTGGGCGATCTGGGACATCCCGGCCGCCAAGCTGTCCCTGCCCGAGGCGCTGGGGTCCGGATTCAACGTCCCCGGCCAGGGCGGCGCCAAACAGAAGGCCATGGGCAGCGGCGCGAATGCCCAGCAGTACTTCGGCCCCTGCCCCGGCGGTTCGACACACCCGTACACCTTCACGCTGTACGCGGTGAACACCGCGACCCTGCCCGGGATCGACTCCGGCTCGTCGATGGCCCAGATCGAAACGGCGATCAAGAACGCGAGCACGGCGAACGTGAAGCTGCGCGGCAACTCGAACGCGGGCACGTAGCTGTCGAGGTCAGGTAGGGGTGGCCGGAGGGCCCGGACGTGCTCCGGTCCTCTCCGGCCACCGCCCTTCACCACCTTGGGGTGCTCGCGCGCACCATAGGCATCCTGGCCGACACCGTTTACCGTCTGCTGCCGACCTGACGGCCCGGCCTCACTTCAGGTGCCGGCCGAAGAACCGGTCCCCGTCCTCCACCTCGAACCACGGGGTACCGGCGTGCCCGCCCATATTGGCGTGCAGCGTCTTCTCCCTGGTGCCGAAGGCGTCGAACAGGTCCAGGGCACGCTGCCGGGGGTTCCCTTCGTCGTCCCACTGGAGCAGGAACAGCAGCGGAATGGTGACCTGCCGGGCCTCCTCGCGCTGGGCGCGGGGCACGTAACCCCCGGCGAAGAAACCGGCGGCCGCGATGCGCGGTTCGACCACCGCCAGCCGAATGCCGATGGCGGTCATCCCCGAGTACCCGACCGGGCCGCCGATCTCGGGCAGCTCAAGGAGGGCGTCCAGGGTGGTCCGCCATTCCGGGACCGCCTTTTCGACCAGCGGGCCGACGAAGGACTCGAAGATCTCGTCGACCGGCTCGCCGGCCGCCATCGCCCGGCGGAGGTCGGCGCGAGCCTGCTCATCGGCGGCGGAACGGGGCCGTTCGCCGTGCCCGGGGTGGTCGATGGCGGCCACCGCGTAGCCGTACTCCGCCGCGCAGTGCCGGGCCCGGGCCACCAGCCGCGCTTCCCGCTTGTGCAAGCCGCCGTTGTGGCCGATCAGGATCAGCGGGGCAGGTGCGGATCCAGACGTCCACAGGATGCCGGGGATCTCACCGAGGGTGAATTCGCGTTCGAGGACGCCGTCGTCGAGGCGCAGTTCAGAAGTGAATCGCATGGTCGTGCCTTTCGGGAGTGCGCGTGAACGGCGCTCCCGGACGACCTATCGCCCGACCGTGACCCCGGAGGGGAGCACCCATGTCGATACTGTGTTCACGGGTACCACCTCCTCGTTCTCTTGCACGGCCTCCGGGAAAGTAGCAGTGGTCGCCGTGGTCCGCCAACTGGTTTTCGGGGGTCCCGCGAGCCGCGATGAGTCCTGCCGCGTCCGGCAGTCGTACTGTCGAACCCGTTACCGAGGAGGACTTCGGATGCGCAGCGTGACCTATTCGATGAGCGTCTCACTCGACGGCTACATCGTCGGGCCGGACGGCCGCTTCGACTGGACGGCGCCCGACGAGGAGGTCTTTCGCTTCTGGATCGACGAGATTCGCGGCGCGCTAGCCGGCGCGTCCGCCGAGCCCTGGGAACAGAGGTGCGCGGGTGGCCCGGGTGAAGCGGGCGCCCCACTCCTGGACGTGCGTGGCGAACTCCGGCGGCCCCAGGACCTCGAACTCGGCGCCCACGTTGCCCAGTGCCTGGGTCGGCCAGTCGAGGGAGGTCGAGGTCATGGTGAGTCGGCAGCTGTCCTGATCGAGCGGTTCGACCGAGCCCCAGCGGCCGACCACCTGCCGAACCCGCGAGGAGGGGGCGTGCACAAGGACCTCGACCGTGTACGGAGCCGGGGCCCCGCTCGCTGACTGGACGAAGGCCACGGCGTCCTCGGCCGGGAGCATACGTGGCCGGAAGCGCGTGCCGGTTGCCGTCGGCTCGGTCAGCCGGTCGAGGCGGAAACTACGCCAGTCGTGCCGATCCAGGTCGTAGGCCACCAGGTACCAGCGTCCGCCGAGTGCGACGACGCGGTGCGGCTCGACCTCGCGCTCCGTGGGTGCGGAGCCCCTGGCCGTGTAGCCGAACCGCAGCCGCTCCATGTCCCGGCAAGCCTGGGCGACCGCGGTGAGCACCCCCGCAGCGACGACCGGCCCGGACACGACAGCGGAGAGGGTCATCGCCCGCAGGGCGTCCACCCTGGCCCGCAGCCGGGGCGGCAGGACCCGCACCACCTTGGTGAGTGCGCGCAGCGACGCCTCTTCCATCCCCGCGATCCCGCTCTGCGCCGTGTCGCCGACGCCCACCGCGAGGGCCACCGCCTCCTCGTCGTCCAGCAGCAGCGGCGGGAGGACGGCGCCTGGCGCGAGCTGGTAGCCGCCGTCGGTGCCCCGGGCCGCGCCGACCGGGTAGCCGAGCTCGCGCAGTCGCTCGACATCGCGGCGCAGCGTCCGCTCGGAGACCCCGAGCCGGCCGGCCAGTTCCAGGCCGGACCAGTGCCGGTGGGTCTGCAGCAGCGAGAGCAGTCTGAGGGTCCGTGAGCTGGTGTTCGCCATGGCGACATCCTGCCTCGACTTCCGGTCAAAAACTGTCCGGAAGCCTCCCTAGGGTCGATCTCGACAGCCGCACCCGAGGCGAGGACGAAAATGATCACCCGTGAGATCCAGCTGACTGCCCAGATCACCGGCGCCCCGACGCTCGACCATTTCACCGTCGCCAAGACCGTGGTGGAAGGCGAGGTCCTGGTACGTACCGACCAGATCGGGCTCGCGGCGACCTACCTGGAGCTGATGCGGGCCGACTGCGCCATCCCGGTCCCGGCCTGGCAGCCGGGGCAGCGGGTAGGGGTGGCCGCCATCGGCTCCGTGGTCCGGTCCGACAGCCCCGAACTCGAGGTCGGCGACCTGGTCCAGTCGATGACCGGCTGGAGTGAGTACTCGGCCGGTCCGGCCGGCTCGTACGTCAAGCTCGATCGTGAGCTCTTCGCCGACCCGGGCTACTACCTCGGCCAGGGACCGACCGCCTACTACGGGATGGCCGAGATAGCGGCCGTCGGTGAAGGCGACGTGGTCTTCGTCTCCGGCGCGGCGGGCGGGGTCGGCTCGCTGGCCGGGCAGATCGCCAAGTGCCGTGGTGCGGCTCGGGTGATCGGCAGCGCCGGCAGCCCGGCGAAGGTCGACTACTTGGTGAACGAACTCGGCTACGACGCCGCCTTCGACTACCACGACGGCTCTGTAGCCGACCGGCTGCGGGAGCTCGCGCCCGAGGGTGTCTCGGTCTTCTTCGACGTCGTGGGCGGCGAGCAGTACCAGGGTGCGCTGCAGGTGGCCCGGCCCGGGGCGCGCTTCGCCCTGTGCGGCTCGCTGTCCAGCCAGCTCGGTGACGCGGCGCAGCGCTTTCCGCAGCCGGATCGCGCGGCGGCCGAGGCCAGGGGCGTCGAGCTGCTCCCGTTCTCCTGCCACCACACGCCTGATCAGATCGCGGCCTGGCGTGAGCACTTCAGCAGCTGGCTGGGCGAGGGCCGCTTCGTTTATCCGCAGACAGTGGTCGAGGGCGGGATCGAGGACGTGCCGCAGGCGTTTCTTTCCCTGCTACAGGGTTCCTACCAGGGCAATGTCTCGGTGCGGCTGTCGTGACCACCCTCTCCCTCCGGACCCTGAACCGGGCGCTGATGGGCCGCCAGTTCCTGCTGGGGCGCACCGATCGCAGTCCGCTGGAGGTGATCGGGCGACTGGTTGCACTGCAGGCACAGGAGCCCAACTGGACCTATGTCGGGCTGTGGAGCAGGATCCACGCCTTCACTCAGCCCGAGCTCACCGGACTGCTGGAGGACCGGCAGGTGGTCCGCTCCGGTCTGCTCCGCAGTACCCAGCACCTCGCCGCGGCCGACGATTTCCGCTGGCTGCGGCCGCTGCTGCAGCCCGTGCTCGACCGCACGGCCGGCTCGCCCCACTTTGCCCGGAACGGCACAGGTCTGGACGCGGCGTCCTTGGTTGCTGAGGGACTCGGCCTGCTCGCGGGAGGGACGCTGTCGCGCAAGGAGTTGGCCCTGCGGCTGGCCGAACGCCATCCGGGACGCGACGGCCGGATCCTGGCCGGGCAGATGGAATTGCGCACCCCTCTCGTCCATGGCGCGGCCACCGGCGCATGGGGCTCCTGGGGCAACCGGTCGGCGGTCTCGGTCACGCCCGCCGAGGTCTGGCTGGGACAGCCGATGGCGACGGCAGGGACGGCGACTGCCGCCAAGGATTCGGCCAAGGAGCTGATCCGCCGCTATCTGGCCGCCTTCGGCCCGGCCGGAGTGAAGGACGTCCAGGCCTGGTGCGGACTGACCCGCCTGGGCGAGGTCGTCGCGGAGATGCGCGCCGAACTGCGCCGCTATACCGGCCCCGACGGCAGGGATCTGATCGATCTGGCCGACGCTGAACTGCCCGACCCCGACACGCCCGCTCCAGTGCGGCTGCTCCCCGCCTTCGACAACATCCTGCTCGGTCACGCCGACCGGACTCGGGTCATCAGCGACGAGGACCGGAAGCGGGTGATGCCCGGCCAGGCAAGGGTACGGGCCACCTTCCTGGTGGACGGCTGGGTGCACGGAACGTGGTCCATCGACGCCGGGACGTTGCGGCTCACCCCGTTCCGACCGCTCTGCGCAACCGATCGGGCAGCCCTGGAACAGGAAGCGGACCGGCTGCTGCAATTCGTGGGAGGCCGGGTGGTGTCCTACAGCGACCCTGCCTCGACCCAGTCGTCTTGAGGTTCCCCCGGCACCTGCCATGCGAACAAGGCTGGGCAAGGCGAGCGCTTGGTCAGTTTCCGCCAACGGTCCGGCTCGGCGAAGCGGTCGACGGGCTCGTACAGTCCGCGACGCGGACCCAGACGAGATCGGGGAGGAACCCCGCGCGATCGACGCGAGTGAGGGGCCGAGCCATGCGGCCGGGAGGTGGCCGCCGTCCGAATTGACATGTCGCATGGTGACGGGAGGTCAGGGCGCGTGTCAGGGGCGTGCGGATGTGCTCGACGTCGACCGCGGGTCTGCCGCTTCGATCCCGACTCGGGCTCGGCCGGTGGCCCTACGCGCCGGCCCTCGGACTGCTGAGCGGCCTGGCGGTGGCGCGGCGCGGGCGCGGCGAGCGCCGGGGTGGGTGGCGCGCGCCACACGAGACCCTCAGGCCGTTGTCTCCCGCTCAGGCGGCTCGTCCGTGCCGGGCAGCTTCGCCGAGGCGTCCACATGGGCGAGCCGCCGCAACGCGCTGAACACCGCCTCGCCCAGAACGGTTCCGACCACCACACCCTCCATCATGTTTTCGACCGCCTCCAGCCGGCCCACGTACGCGAGATCGGCGCGGGCGACCTGCTCGGCGGCGTCCGCGTAGTCCTCGAGCACTTCGACGAACGCTCCGTGTCCCAACCGGTCCAGCGCGGCGAGGGCCTTTGACAGGTCGGCCGCGGCGGGATTTGACTCATCCGCCTGCCATCCGCGCCGGGAGATGAGGTCTGCGACGGCGGCCTGTGCGGCTGCGGACGCCGCGTCGTCGTGATCGCTGCGTCCGGTGCCGAGGCGATCCGCGGCGGCGCCGAGCACCTTGTGCAGGGGACGCTCCGGATCATCGAGGGCCGCCAGAACCTCCGTGATGTCGGCCAGCTTCAAGCCGCCCACATCGAGCAGTGCACGGATCAGCTGTAGCCGACGCTCGTGCGTCTCACCGTAGGTCGCCTGATTCGGGCTGGTCAGCTCGCCCGGAGGCAGCAGCCCTTCACGGACGTAGTACTTGATGGTCGGCACCGACACCCCGGTTCGGCGACTCAACTCCCGTATGCGCACCGTCGGTTCACTCCTCGTCCTCCGCCTCGTCCGCCCGCGCCGGCCCTTGCCGGCCGCCTCCCATGATAGATACTGGCGCTATCGGATAGCGGATAGTGCTGCTATCTGTTTTACTTCGGGAGGGATAGCTGTGCCTTCATCACGTCCGTCTTCGTGGCCGTCGTCGTGGGAGCCGGTTCCATGGCGGTCATGGCACCGACCGCTGGTGATGTTCTCGGCGGCGATGGCCGTCATGGCGGTCATATTCGGTGTGGGGATCGTCGTCGACGACCGCGTTGTGGCGGGTGCGCCGGTCTGGTCCAAACCTTTCAAGTTCTCGGTCTCATTCGTGGCGTACTGCCCCTCTCTGGCCTGGGCGCTGTCACTGCTCACCCGTGGCCGACGTGTGGGCTGGTGGGCCGGGACCGTTGTGTCGGCCGCGTGTCTCGTCGAGATGGCGATCATCACCGGGCAGGCGGCGCGCGGGAGGCGCAGCCACTTCAACCATGAAACGCCCTTCGACGAGGCACTGTTCAACGCGATGGCGGTGACGGTCGTCATCCTGTGGCTGGGCATGCTCGTGATCGCCGTACTGCTGCTCCGCACCCGGATCACCGACCGAGCGACCGCGTGGGCGTTGCGCTCCGGCATTTCCCTGGCGCTGGCCGGCGCCGCTGTCGGATTCCTGATGTCGCAGCCCGCGCCGGGGCAGCGGCGCGGCGTCTCCAAGGTGGTCGGCGCGCACAGCGTGGGCGTGCCGGACGGCGGCCCGTCGATGCCGCTGACCGGCTGGTCGACGACCGGCGGCGATCTGCGGATCCCGCACTTCTTCGGTATGCACGCGCTGCAATTCCTCCCGCTGCTGGTCATGGTGGTGACGGCCCTCGCGCCACGCTTCGCCCGTCTCGCGGACGAACGGGTACGGCTGCGCCTGGCGCTGCTGGCCTCGGGGGTGTACGCCGCCGCCTTCGCCCTGGTTCTCTGGCAGGCGCTGCGGGGCCAGGCGCTGATCCATCCGGACGGTGTGACGCTGGGGGTGGCCGGCCTGATCGTGGTGGCCGCCGTTCTCGGGACGTACGGATCTCTCCGCGTGCCAGGCCACCGCCGCGCTCAGGCGCATGAGGCCGGGCTTGTGTCATGACCGGATTCCTCTTCGAGCTCTCCTTCTGGCTGGCCGCACCGGTGTGGCTGCTCATGATCTTCGCCCCGGGGTGGAGCGCGACCGCCCGCATCGCCGGGTCGCCGCTGACGGTGGTGCCCGTGCTGCTCGTCTATCTCGCGCTCGCCATCCCGGTGTTCCCCGAACTCTGGACCGCGGTCAGCCGACCGGACCTCGACGCCTTCCGTGAACTGACGGCACTCGCGGACGGCGCGGGAGCCGTCTGGGTGCAGGTCATCGCCTGGGACCTGCTGATCGGGCAGTGGATGTACCGGGAGGCCAGAAGGCTTGGGATCTCGGCCCTGCTGATGGGGCCGCTGCTGGCCTTCACGATCCTGCTGTCGCCGTTCGGGCTGCTGGTGTTCCTGGGGCTGCGCGCGTGGAGTTCGCGGCGTGCGACCCGCGACGGCTTCGCGGTTGCCGTGTCCGGCGGGCCGCGTAATTGACCGTCGTGCACCACGGGACTGATGTTGGAACCAGTTCCGTGGTGCACGCGCCACTCGCTCCGACACGTCTCCGCCGGCGCCGCTGCCATGGCATGACTGACTCGGCATGTGTCATCCTTGATAGACAGTCAGTGACGTTGAGACTACGGAGACAGTCGATGGCCCGTTCCTGGGAAGCTGACCCGTCGGCGTTATTCGCCAAGCGTCTGGGAAAGTCGGCGGCAGAGCTTGGGAATTCCGGTGACGATGATAAGTGCCCGGACATCTGGCAGCTCGACAATGGTGATATCGCCGTGATCGGCCGCGACCTCACTGCCGTCTATGCCTCACGTTTGCCGACTGGTGTGTCCATCGGGCCTGACGAGCGGCTGGTTGTCATTCCCGGAAACATGCTCAGCGCAGCAAAGGTAGATATTCCCGATGCTTGATCTTCGTGCCCCCGTGCTCCCGGCCGAACAAGGCAAACCACTCGATGACGACGCCTACGTCAGTGACTTCTGGGCGCGACGCAAGGCTATCCGTCACGGTGAGTCCTGGAAGTTGGAGCGGCTACAGCACTTCGAAGAGGATGACAGCCCCGCCCGGGACGCACTCCGCCGAGGCGACTGGGGCGAAGCGCTCCGGCTGTTCGAGGCGAAGCGTGAGGCTACACAGAAGGCGGCTGAAGAGGACCGGCGGAACGGCTCCCCGTTCCATCGTTTGCGCGTGGTGGAAGAGCCGCTGACGCCATATATGCAATGGGAGCTGCACTCGCTCCACGTCCGTGCGGAGGCCGGGCATCCCACCCGTGTGCTGCCCGCGAAGGAAGTCGCCGCCGCTGAGGTCGAGCACCTTCTGCCCGAGTTCGTCATCCTCGACAATCTCACCCTTTATGAGATTCTCTACACCGAGACCGGAGCCTTCGAGAGCGCCCGCCGTTTCACCGACCCCGAGATCGTGAAACCTTGGGTGACCTATGTGAAGCAGGCTTGGGCGGTAGCGGAGGACATCCGGACCTACTTCGAGCGTGCGGTGGTGCATCTTCCCCCGCCCCCGGCGGCATGAGCGGAGAACAAATCAACGCCCCGGCCGGGGACGAGGGAAGTCGTCCACAAGGGTCTCAGAATGACCTGTCAGGGTCGTCTCGGGACGTCGTACAGGCCGGCAATGTCTCGGGTGGCATCAACTTTTACCAGGGAGCACCGGGAGAGTCGGCCGGCCTCATACCGCGACAGCTCCCGGCTGATGTGCACAGCTTTGTCAACCGCAGCGACGAACTGAATCAGCTTGATGCGATCCTGGCTGGCCAAAGCGGCGACCGACTGGTTGTCTCGATCCATGTAGTGGCCGGTACGGCAGGTGCGGGGAAGACCTCGCTGGTGCTGCACTGGGCCCATCAAATCAAGGACCGCTTTCCCGACGGTCAGCTCTTCGTCAATCTGCGTGGCTACGACCCCGGCGAACCCGTCACCGCGGACCAGGCACTACGCCGATTCCTGCGCGCGCTCGGCGTGCCTGCTGACCAAATCCCCCAGGATGTCGATGATGCCGCCGCTCTGTACCGCTCGCTGCTCGCCGAGCGACGCGTCCTGATTCTGCTCGACAACGCCGCCACGGTCAGCCAGGTGCGGCCCCTCCTCCCCGGTACCGGCACCAGCCTGGTAGTGGTGACCAGCCGCAACCGGCTCTCCGGCCTCACCGTGCGAGACGGGGCCCGCCGCCTGACGCTCGGCACGCTTCCCGAGCCCGAGGCGATTGCCTTACTGCGCGCGGTCACCAGCGGCTATCGGCCCGAGGACGATGAGGGAAAGCTGACCGAACTGTCGCGTCTTTGCGCTCGACTGCCGCTCGCCTTACGTATCGCGGCAGAGCGCGCCGCCAGTCAGCCTCATTATGAGGATCGACGATCTCATCTCTGACTTGCGGGACGAGTCGGTCTGCTTCTGCCCCGCCGGAACTCCGCTGGAGGAACTGGCGCGGATCGCGGGAGCCCGATGGATGGTTGAGGAATGTTTTCAGACCGCGAAGAACGAAACCGGACTCGATCACTACCAGGTCCGCGGCTATACCGCGTGGTACCGGCATATAACCCTCTCCATGGCCGCCCTCGCCTTCCTCGCCATCCTGCGAGCGGAGGCAAAACAGGGGCTCCAAAAACCGGGAGCGATCGATCCCTCATACCCGTGACCATGAACGAGGCCCGGCGGCTCTTCAACCGCATCTCCTCTCCCATCCGCCACGGCATCCAGCACGTACTCGCCTGGTCCCTATGGCGAAGAAAAAGCCAAGCCCGAGCCCGCATCAGCCACTACAGACGCAGAGGACGTCACGGAGTGTCGTTGCAGTACTAGGCAGTGTCTTCAAATGATCACCGCTGGTGGATCATGGTGTCGTGATACGTCGCCATGACCTGTCCGATGCCGAGTGGGAGTTCGTCCGGCCGTTGCTGCCCGAGTCAGTGCGGGGGCGGAAGCGGCTGGATGACCGTAGAGTCCTGAACGGGATCGTGTGGAAGTTCCGGACCGGTGTCGCCTGGCGGGATGTGCCCGACCGTTACGGCCCCTGGGCCCCACTGCATACGCGTTTTCGCAGGTGGGCGGCGAACGGGACGTTCGACCGGATGCTGCGGGCCGCGCAGGCGAAGGCGGACGCGGCCGGCGACATCGAGTGGCTGGTGTCGGTCGACTCCACGGTCGTCCGGGCCCACCAGCATGCGGCCGGGGCTCGAAAAGGGGGCTCCGAGACCTGGCCCTCGGCCGCTCCAGAGGCGGGCTGACCAGCAAGATTCACCTGGCCTGCGACGGATTAGGCCGGCCTCTGGCTTTCGTCGTCACGGGCGGCAACGTCAACGACTGCACCCGGTTCACCGCCGTGATGGAAGCGATCCGGGTACCCCGGACCGGACCGGGACGACCCCGCACCCGGCCCGATCACGTCCTGGGCGACAAGAGCTACAGCTCGAAGGCGATCCGCGCGTGGCTCCGCAGCAAGGGCATCTCGCACACGATCCCCGAGCGGGCCGACCAGGCCGGCAACCGGGCCCGGCGAGGCAGCCGGGGAGGCCGCCCGCCGGGCTTCGACCGTGAGGCCTACAAGCGCCGCAACGTCGTAGAACGCTGCTTCAACAGCTTGAAGCGGTGGCGAGGGATCGCTACCCGGTACGACAAAACCGCTCAGTCCTACGAAGCGGCCGTCGCCCTCGCATCACTCCTGATGTGGGCGTGAAGGCTAACGAACCAACTCAGTCCATGTCCTCCTCGTCCTCATCCTCCTCCATGCTCTCGTACCCGGAGTGGAACAGCGTGGAGAAGCTGGGGTACTTCGTCGTGTCGCCGTACTTCGGTGCGAACTCGTAGGCGGCCCACTCGCCGTCCGGCCCGACGTCGGTCGGATCGAGCAGCCAGAAGTCCTCTCCCCGGGCGATTTCGATAGACCGGCGAAACAACTGAACATCGTCCTCGTTGCCGGGTATCGAGTCGTAGGTCTCGGCAACGCGTCTGCCGGCCTCGCTGTCCCGCATCCACACGATGCGGCCGCACGGATGGACCTCGTCCACCCAGGCATCCAGGCGCGTCCACCCGTCGCTCGCCAGGAAGAATCCCCGCAGGCTCGGTGGGAACCGCACTCCGAGCCGCTCCTCGGATGCCACCAGAGCTTCCTCCCGAGCAGGGGCTTCACCCAACCACGGCTCAACCCGCTCCCCTCGGTCCAGAGCCTCCAACTGATTGTCGTCCATCAGATCGACCAACTCTTTGTCGTCGGCACGGACCTTCACGTACAGCTCGCCGTATCGCTCCAGAAAGACACGCCACTCCTCCGGCGTGGTCAGAACAGCGGCAACTTCATTCTCTTCAGGCTCAGTTGTCTCACTCACGCCGATCATGGTGCCAGGTGGCTATGACAATGCCGATGGCTGCCGACCGTACCGCGTGCGAGGGCCAGCTCGTAGTTGCTGCCTCTGATACGGGCGTGGCATTTGACGACACCGCCTAGGGGGCGGGCGGCCACGCGGCGGAGCCGCAAATCGGCGGGGGCGGGGTGGGGCAGCTGTGTGGTCAGGGGCGGCCTAAGGTAGGCCGCCCCTCGATCGTGTGACAGCGCCACAGGTAGTGGCAGCGCGCGGCGGGCGACAGCTTGGCGCCGTCGGCGCCAGTTCGACCAGCCCAGCGCGCATCAGTAGTTGTCGCGGTCGACTCCCTTGGGGGTTCGGTAGATGGGAGACCCGACGGAGAACACGATTCGGTCGTTCTTGGGCGCGGACGCATGCGCGTTTTCTCCGGAGCTGCTGACCCAGAGCTCCGCGGACAACGAGTACTTGTCCTTTTCGTGTACGGCCTCTATCTCCAACTGGCGGTCCGTTGAATTCACGTGCCCGAAACGAGTGATGCGCCACCCCTCCTTCGGAAGTTCTTCACGCAAGCGGTTGAAGCCGCGCGTCAACTCCCGCTCAGACAGGCGAGAGATGGACCAGAAATGCTGGACGAAATAATCCCGTTCCCCCTGTCGGGAGGGCATCGTCGCAGGTCCGGCAGGCGACACTTTCCCTTGGAGCCGGACCATGTCGAACACGTCACTGGACAGCTTTCTGGCGTGCTGCTTGGCCTGCCTCGGATGCATTTCCTTCGGCGCCGCACCATCCGAGTCACTCATGGATCCGCACCCCACGACACATAGGAGAACCGCCGCAGCGGCCAGTACCCGTCGACATCGCCACACCGTCCACACTTCAGACGTTCCAATTCGGCGGCTCACGCCAGTCGACCGGCAGAAGTGATCCATCGTCGCGTGGCTTCATTTGCACCTTGCCGTATTCTCCCACGATGACCCTTCCTTGGTTCTCGATACTGAGACTCGGCACATTTTTGTCGTCGTCGTAGTCCCAGTAGCCGCTGTGTCCGTCGGTATCAGTGGCCATCTGGTTGGCGCCGAAGATCGGGTCGGTTGGGTCGATGCCCGAGACCCCGCCCCCGTGGCCGAAGCGGCCAAAGCCGTTTACCAAATCGTCACCCTTGGCGTGCTCATTCCAGACATGCCCCTTACCCACGTCCAGATCCGCGGCATTTTCCACCCGGGCGCCAGGGCTGCCGGCGAACACGATGTCGTCGACGCCGAGGTCCCCGTCTTCGGCCGCGGCGCCGATGACCGTGGTCCCATATGAATGCGCGATTGCAGTGATATGAGCGTCGGAACCAGACTTGTTCGCGGCGTTGAGGCCATCGATGAACTGGCCGTACGGACCTACAGCATTGTCCGCATATTTATCCCGAGTGGCGTCCGAGAGTTCCGGCGGCGCATCGTAGCCTATCCAAGTAACGGTCGATACTTCCTGATCGGTCAAACGCTGGGATGTTTTCCACAAGTTCACCCCGCGATTGATGTCCCCCTTGCTGTTGCTGAGTGAGGATTCGGTTCCAGGTGTGTACACCGCGATGTGATCCGCGTCATCAGGATTTCCGTTGGCGACGATGGCCCGCCCCCGCCCTTCCGCGCTGAATCCCAGCAGATACGCCTCTGGCAGACCGTCCTCTCCGGTCCTGTCAAAGCGGCGCTGAATGGCGTCCATACCCTTCAAGGATTCCTTAATCCTGGTTCTTTCCCTGTCCCACGCTTGCCAGGCCAGCGTCACCTGCTTCTCCCCCTGAACGGGAAGCTGGGTTATGTTGTTCCACTTTTGCTCGTACTTCGCGGGCTCATTCTTGCCGAGCTCGTCGAGTTTCAGGTTGAGTTCCGCACGCGTTTCGGCGAGCACGGTCCGGTTCGCTTCGTCGCGCACGGCTGCGGGTAAACCGTCACGCTTGCCGAGCCCTGCTGGATCGAGGGCGAGCATAGCGTCCTGCTCATTCTTCGACAGGTTCTTCCACCACGTGGCGTTCTCTTCCGGATTGCTGTCCTTCAAGGGCGCTTTGATGGCGTCCAGGTAGTCCTTCGCACTGCGGCGGACACCACCCATGTCCCTCTTCGCGTCAGCCCAGTCCTCGGCGGCGACGACCAGGTCGTCGTCAGCCTTCAACCTGCGCAGCTCGGGGGCCCACTTTTCGTCGGCCCGGGTGGCCTGGTGGACGGCTTGCGCAATGCGGTCGGCGATGGCCAGCGCGCGGACGTAATTCGGGTTGCCGTGGAGGTTCGATGCCTGGCGCTGGAGAGCCTTGGCCGTGTCGTTCGCGTCTCCAGCAGGGTCGATCGGGTTGCCGGTGGACTTCCTGGCACTGCCCGTGACCGTACCGCCCTCGGGCACCTTGCCGTCGACCTTGTCGCCGGCCGACGGGTAGCTCACCGAGCCGTCGGAGCCCACGGTGAACTGTGCGGCAGCGGCATCCTCCACAGCGGCGTCGAGCTTGTTCTTGGCTGCCCGTAGTTCGTAGGCCAGAGAGTTGAGAGCGGTGGTGATGAGTGCGCATTCCACCTGGGCGTAATGGAAGTTCGTGGCCAGCTTCCGGAGTTTCCGGACGGCCTCGTCCACAGCCTTGCCCTCGAGCGATTTCCGCATCCCCGCGGTCACTTGCTGCTCGATGTCGTCCTTGGCCTGACTCGCCATCTCGCCGAGGGTCCGATAGCCGCCTGCCGCGTCCTCGAACTCAGAAGGCTTGAGGGACTTGAGGGTCGAGTAATCCACTGGTCCGCGTCACCGCCCCCGGCTCTCGCCACCGACGGGCTTCGTGTCCTTGTACAGGCCGTCCCATCTATCGAATGCGCTCTCGATGGCCGCGTCGTTCTCGTAGTGGTGATCCCCGGCCTTCTGGAGCCGGTCCTGAAAGGTGCCGCACTTGCCGCTCACGCCTTTCAGATAGCGCTTCCAGGAGACGTAGAGCTCCCGCTGGGCCGCCGCGCTCTCGATACCGCCGCCGGTCTCGCTGCCCGCGCCCAGGCCCTTCTGCTCCTCCTCCAGCTTTGTCAGCGCGGTCTTGATGTTCCCCCGCAGCTTGCCGACTTCCTGGGCCGCCTCCGTCCACGCGTTCTTGCTGGACCTCACGCTGCCCGATCCCTCTTGCTCTCAGTCGGGCTTGTCGCCGGCGCCCGCGAGGCTCATTCGGGTCTCCCCGGATGCCTCGCGCTTCATCTGCGCCCATTCCGCCTCGAACGTGGACATGCGCTTCCCTCCCCCTCGTACTGCACACCCGGCAGCGATGTGCAAAACGATCATCCTAGCGTCACGCCCACGTCACGGCGCGTGTCGCTGTCTCAATATTCACCACAAACGCACAGGTCAGTGCTTAGGCCGCCGCGATTGGGCCGAGCCGTGAGGCCCCGCGTCCCCGCGGAGCGGACCGCGTACAGTCGGCCCGGCGCGCGGCGCCGGACCCGTTGCGCTCACGAGCGGAGGGGGACCGTATGCCAGGGGGCCGACTCGCCGGACGCGCGGACGAACGCGCGGTGCTCGCCGAGCTGCTCGACGGCGTCCGGTCCGGCGCCGGGCGGGTCCTGGTGTTGCGGGGCGAGCCCGGCGTCGGGAAGTCCGCGCTGCTGCGGTACGCCGCGGAGCAGGCCGCTCCCGCCAAGGTGCTGCGCGCCACCGGTGCCGAACCCGAGACGGGGCTGGCATTCGCTGCCCTGCATCAGTTGCTGCGGCCGGTCGCCGGGCTCATCGACGCGTTGCCCGGTCCGCAGCGGGACGCGGTGCGCGGGGCGTTGGGGCTGGCCGCGCCGCCCGCCGCGCAGGACCGGTTCCTGGTGGCCGCGGGGGTGCTGTCGCTGCTGGCCGAGGCCGGGCGGCAGCACGGGCTGCTGTGCGTCGTCGACGATTTCCACTGGGTGGACCGGGCCTCCGCCGACGCCCTGCTGTTCGCCGCGCGCCGCCTGGACACCGACGGCGTGGGGCTGCTGATCGCCACGCGCGACACCCCCGACACCCGGTACGCGCTGCGCGACCTGCCGGAGCGGCGGCTGACCGGGCTGGACGTCGCCGACGCGGCCGCGGCCCTCGCCGGCTGGGCGGCCGTGGAGCCCTCGCCGCGGGTCGCGGCGCTGATCGCCGAGGCCACTGGCGGCAACCCGCTCGCCCTCCAGGAGACCGCCGAACTGCTGACGGCCGGCCAGCTGACGGGTCACGAGCCGCTGCCCGACCCGCTGCCGCTGGGGGAGGGGGTCACCGCCGTCTACGGTGGCCAGCTCGCCGCACTGCCCGCCGGGACCCGCCGGGTGCTGCTGGTCACCGCGCTCGACGGGCGGGGCGACCCCCGGGTGGTGCTGGCCGCCGCCGCCCGGCTCGGGGCCCCGGAGCGCGCGCTGGAGCCGGCCGAGGCCGCCGGTCTTGTGGTGGCCGGGCCCGCCTCGATCACCTTCCGGCACCCGCTGATCCGCTCCGCGGTGCACGCCGCCGCGAGCCCGGCGGACCGGCGCTCCGCCCACGAGGCGCTGGCCGCGGTCCTCGGGGCGGCGGGCGACGCGGATCGCCGGGCGGGGCACCTGGCCGCCGTGGCCATCGGCCCCGACGAGGAGATCGCCGCGGACCTGGCCGCCGCTGCCGACCGGGCCCGCGCCCGGGGCGGCTACGCGGACGCCGCCGACGCCCTGACCCGCGCCGCGCAGCTGACGCCCGACCCCGCCGCCCGGGCCCGCCGGCTGACCGACGCGGCCGTGGCGGCCTGGCTCGGCGGGCGACCGGGGCAGGCGCACAGCGCGCTCGCGGCGGCCGGTGAGACCGCCGAGGACCCCGGCCTGCTGGCCGAACTCGCCCAGCTGCGCGGCCGTTTCGCGCTCAACTCCGGGGACGCGGCCGAGGCGCTGCGTATCTTCCTTGCCGCGGCGGATCAGGCACCCGACCGGCTGCAACTGCTCGCGGACGCCGCCGAGGCCGCCTCCTACGTGGGCGACAGCGATGCCACCGTGCGCATCGGCCGGCGTGCCGAGGCCCTGTCCGAGCTGCCGCCGCCGGGTTCGGCGGACGCGTTCGTGCGGGACGTCCTGGCCGGGTCCGGTGCCTTGCAGGGCGGGGACCCCGAACGCGGGGTGCCGCTGCTCAGACGGGCCCTGGCGGCAGTCCCGGACGACGCGGGCGGCGGCGCCGGCGACGCGGGCGAGGCCGCCACCCTGCTGTGGGCGGCCGCCGCCGCCAGCCTGCTCGGCGAAGGGGACGCCGCGGCCGCGTACGGGGCACGGGCCGGTGCGGTCGCCCGGGTGTCCGGAATGGCGGGCACGCTGCCCGTCGTCCTGGAGAACGCCGCCACCGCCGAGCGGATGAACAGCCGGTTCGCCCTGAGCACCGCCCTGTCCACGGAAGGTCTTGCGCTCGCCCGGGAAGCGGGCATCAGCAACTCCGCGGCCGCGCACCTGGCCAACCTCGCGGTCTGCGCCGCGGTGCGCGGCGAGGAGGACGTCTGCCACACGCACGCCCGACAGGCCCTGGCCATCGCCATTCCGCACCGGCTCGGACTGCGCGTCGGCGTGGCCTCCTACGCCCTGGGCGTTCTCGACCTCGGCCTCGGACGGTTCGCCCAGGCGCACGAGCGGCTGGCGGCGCTGGTCGACGCGGGCCCGGGCGCCGGACATCCCGTGGTCGTATGGGGATCGGTCGCCGACCGGGTCGAGGCCGCCGTGGCCGCCGGGGACGAGGCCGCCGCCCGCACCGCCGTGGCCTTCCTGGAGCGGTGGTCGGCGCACGCGGCCTCGGCGCGCTCCCAGGCGCTGCTGGCCCGCTGCCGCGCGCTGGTCGCCGAGGACGACAAGGCCGTGTCGCTGCTGTACGAGGCGCTCGGGCAACTCGCCGCCGACAGCGGCGCCGCGTACGACCGGGCCCGTACCGCGCTGCTGCTGGGCGAGCGGCTGCGCCGCGCCCGCCGGGTCGGCGAGGCGAGAGGGCATCTGCGCCAGGCCATGGAGGTCTTCCAGCGGCTGGCCGCCGAACCGTGGGAGCGGCGCGCGCGGGGCGAGCTGCGGGCCGCGGGGGAGAGCGCCGACCGCCCGGCGCCGGACGCGCTCGCCGCGCTCACCCCGCAAGAGCTGCGGATCGCCCGGCTGGTGGCCCAGGGCGCGGCCAACCGCGAGGTCGCGGCCCAGCTGTTCCTCAGCCCCCGCACCGTGGAGTACCACCTGTACAAGGTCTACCCGAAGCTGGGCATCAGCTCGCGCGCGGAGCTGACGCGGCTGCTGCTTCAGTAGCCGCCACCAGTGGTCGCCACCAGTGGTCCTACGGATGGCACCGATGGCCCGTCCCGGCACAGTTGTCCCCGTCAACGAGAGAAGCAACGAAAGAAGAGCGACACGCATGACGGTAGAAGGACAGCCGGTCACGGTCGGCGACATCGAGCTGTGGACGGAGGAGTTCGGCGACCCCTCCCATCCGCCGGTGCTGCTCATCATGGGGTCGATGACCCAGGGCCTGCTGTGGCCCGACGAGTTCGTGGGCCGCATCGCGGCCGCCGGCCACCGGGTCATCCGCTACGACCACCGGGACGTCGGCCGGTCCACGGCCCGGGACTTCGAGGCCCACCCCTACACCTGGGCGGCGCTCAGGGACGACGCGCTCGGCCTGCTCGACGCCCTCGGCATCGACCGGGCGCACGTGGTCGGCCACTCCGCGGGCGGTCTGCTCGCCCAGTGGATCGCCGCGGACCACCCCGAGCGGGTGGCCACCCTCACGGTGATCGGCTCCTCGCCGCTCGGCGCCCGCGAGGGAGAGGTGCTGACCCGTGCCCTGCTCGGCGAACCGCAGCCGGCGGGCAGCCTGCCGGAGCCGCGGCCGGAGTTCGTCGAGTTCTTCCGGGCCGCCATGACGGCCGCGCCGCCCAGCACCCGCGCCGAGGCCGTCGACTTCCAGATCGCGATGGCCAGGGTGATGAACGGAACGGCGCTGCCGTTCGACGAGGACGCCCAACGGCGGCTGGAGGAGCTGCTGTTCGACCGCGCCCGCGACCCGCGCACCACGGCCAACCACCGGCTCGCCGGAATGGCCGACCTGGCGTTCGAACCCGTCGGCGCGCTGGTCAAGGTGCAGGCGCCCACCCTGGTCGTCGAGGGCACCTGCGAACCGGCCAAGCCCGGACACGGGCAGCTGATCGCGGAGGCGATCGCCGGGGCCCGGCTGCTGATGGTCCAGGACATGGGCCACATGATCGCGCCGGAGGCGGTCGATCCGGTCGCGACGGCGCTCATCGCCCACTTCGCCACCGCCTGAGCGGATGCCGTTCTCCGCGGCGTCCGCCGTCATGGAGAATGAGCGCCATGAGTCTGTTCCGCGACGACGGCATCGTGCTGCGCACCCAGAAGCTGGGCGAGGCGGACCGGATCATCACGCTGCTCACCCGTGGTCACGGCCGGGTGCGGGCCGTGGCCCGGGGGGTGCGGCGGACGAAGTCGAAGTTCGGGGCGCGGCTGGAACCGTTCAGCCATGTCGACGTGCAGTTCTTCTCGCGCGGTGGCGGCGAGCTGGTCGGCCGCGGGCTGCCGCTGTGCACGCAGAGTGAGACCATCGCTCCGTACGGCAGCGCCATCGTGACCGACTACGCCCGCTACACCGCCGGTACGGCGATGCTGGAGACCGCCGAGCGGTTCACCGACCACGAGGGCGAGCCCGCCATGCAGCAGTATCTGCTGCTGGTCGGCGCCCTGCGGACGCTCGCCTCGGGGGAGCACGAGCCGCATCTCATCCTGGACGCCTTCCTGCTCCGCTCCCTCGCGGTGAACGGCTACGCGCCGAGCTTCGACAACTGCGCGAAGTGTGGGATGCCCGGGCCGAACCGGTTCTTCTCGGTCGGTGCGGGCGGGGTGATCTGCGGGGAGTGCCGGGTGCCCGGAAGCGTCGTACCCTCGGCTGAGTCGCTCACGCTGCTGGGCGCGCTCCTGACCGGGGACTGGGCGACGGCGGACGCGTGTGAGGCGCGGCACGCCCGGGAGGGCAGCGGGCTGGTGGCGGCTTATTTGCACTGGCACCTGGAGCGGGGGCTCCGGTCGCTGCGGTATGTAGAGAAATAGACCACGGAAGCGTTGAGAGGGAGACGGCAGGCAATGGCACGACGCGGGATTCTGGGCCGACAGCGGCGCGAGTACCGGGCCCCGGACCAGCACCCCTCGGGTGCCCGTCCGCCGAAGATCCCCGGTGAGCTGGTGCCGAACCATGTGGCGGTCGTCATGGACGGCAACGGCCGCTGGGCCAAGGAGCGCGGGCTGCCGCGCACCGAGGGGCACAAGGTGGGCGAGGGCGTGGTCCTCGACGTGCTCAAGGGCTGTCTGGAGATAGGGGTCAACAACCTCTCCCTCTACGCCTTCTCCACCGAGAACTGGAAGCGCTCGCCCGATGAGGTCCGCTTCCTGATGAACTTCAACCGGGACGTCATCCGCCGCCGCCGCGACGAGATGGACGAGATGGGCATCCGTATCCGCTGGGTGGGGCGGATGCCGAAGCTGTGGAAGTCGGTGGCTCAGGAGCTCCAGGTCGCGCAGGAGCAGACCAAGGACAACGACGCCATGACCATGTACTTCTGCATGAACTACGGCGGCCGGGCCGAGATCGCGGACGCGGCGAAGGCGCTGGCGGAGGACGTCAGGGCGGGGCGTCTCGACCCGTCGAAGGTCAACGAGAAGACCTTCGCGAAGTACCTCTACTACCCCGACATGCCGGATGTGGATCTCTTCCTGCGGCCCTCGGGCGAGCAGCGCACATCCAACTACCTGATCTGGCAGAGCGCCTACGCGGAGATGGTCTACCAGGACGTGCTCTGGCCGGACTTCGACCGCCGTGACCTGTGGCGGGCCTGCCTGGAGTACGCCTCCCGCGACCGCCGCTTCGGCGGGGCGATCCCGAACGAGGCCCAGAAGGAGAACCAGAAGTAAGGGCCCAGGGCGGCGGTGCTCACGCGTAGCCGGTCTGCGCGGTCGACCAGCGCATGCCGCCGCCCGCCAGATGCTCCAGATACCCCGCGTCGCTCACCGTCACCGTGATCTCCGCGTAGGGCCACTCCTCGAACGGGCGGTCCCGCAGCAGCCGCCACGCCCGCCAGTACTCCAGGTCGACGGGGTCGTGCCAGGTGAGCATGGCTTCCCGGTCCTCTCCCGGCTCCCAGGGCTCACGGTCGCTCTCCAGCGCCGCGACCTCGCTCCACAGCGGCACATTGAGGACCGGGCCGCGCTCGTAGGAGGTCACGATCTCGGCGGCGCGCCGGGTGAACTCCTCCGGATCGCTCCTGGTGAACACGTACGACGAGATCGGGTCGCTGCCCGAGCTCCAGCCCAGCTTGTACACGTCCTTGGCCCGGCGCATGGGCTCGACGACGGTCCTGCCGTCGTCCGCGAGGATGTATCCGCCGCTGTTGACGCGGATCATCTTGCCCAGGATGAGGTCGTAGACCTCCGAGAGATCGTCCTTCAGCCGCATGCCGGCCACGATCTCCTTGCCCCGCTCCTTGGAGATGGGGCACCGGTCTCCGCGGTGCACCTCCGGGCCGTCGTTGCCCAGGTATCCGTTGGTCAGCAGGTACCAGGCGTCCACCAGCAGGGCCAGCGGGAAGGTGCGGACGGAGGGAACGCTCGCGGCGTCGGGGTTGATGATGTGCACCTTGCCGCGGAAGGTAGGGCCTTCGACGGCGTCGATGGACACGGTGTAGAGATCGGTCATGGCGTGCGTCCCCCAGTCGGTCCGGCAGTGGTGATCCCTGCTGGTCACCACCATCAAGAACCGTAACCGCCCCCACCGACAACCGTGTTGGGAGTCGGACGCGCTCGACCGTGTGCGCATTCGGCGACCTGTGGCATGATCCGCTCGCCGGCCCACGATGTGAAGAAAAGGTGATGGGGGAATGATCAAGGGTGGCAACACCTTTGTTCCGTCCGTGCCGCTGCGGATCGCCGTGCGGAGCGGGCTGGACGCCTCGGCCTTGCTCCTGACGGAGGGCGGGAGGGTCCGGGGGGACGGGGATGTCGTGTTCCACGGCGCGCCGGTCCATCCGTCGGGCGCCGTGCGGCTGGCCGGGGATGGGGGTGAGGGCGACGGCACGGTGTGGCTGGAGGTCGGCCTCACCGCGATCGAGGAGGAGATCGTCCGCGTCCTCGTGGTCGGCTCGACGGACAGCGGCGCGATGCGGGATGTGTCCGGGCTGTCGGTGGAGGCGTTCGCGCCGGACGGTACGTCCATCGCCCGGTACGACGTGACCGACGGCGGCGGCGAGACGGCCATGGTGCTGGCGGAGCTGTACCGGCGGGCGGGCGGCTGGAAGTTCCGTGCGGTGGGCCAGGGGTACGTGGACGGCCTCGCAGGCCTGGCGACGGACCACGGCGTGGACGTGGCGGAGGACGGCCAGGCCCAGGCCCAGACCCCGTCCGCGTCCCCGGAACCGCTTCCCGTACCGGCACCGGCACCGGCACCGGCACCGGCACCGACCCCCACGCCGACGCCGACGCCGACCTTGGTGGTGCCGCCTCCCGCGCCGGGCCCGGCGTACTCGGCGTACCCGGCGGACTGGTCGTTCGGCGCGGTCTTCGAGCCGTACGAGCAGGACGGCCGGGACAACGACGTGATCACGGTGGACGGGCTCCCGCAGGGGCCGGTCATCGTCGAACTCACCCTCGAAGGCGGGGGATACACCGGCCTGTGGACCCTCGACCAGCGGAACAAGAAGAAGGACAACCTCGTCAACAGCACCGAGCACGCCTTCCGGGGGCGGCTGCTGACCGAGGTCCCCGGGCGCGGGCCCCTGCGCCTGCGGTTGCAGGCGGAAGGCCCCTGGCAGCTACGGGTGTTGCCGCTGGCGGCGGGCCGTCGGCTGACGGAGGAGTGGCTGGAGTGGGGCGGCCCTGACGTTCTGCTGCACACGGCGGGTACGGCCGACCTCGCCATCCGTTACCGAGGCGACGACAACCTCATCGTCCACCTCTACGAACTGGCGGAGCACCACGACCCCACGGCCCTGCCCGGGTACGAGAACGCCGTCAACGAGATCGGGAGGCGGCGGGAGACCGTGCCGCTGCCCGAGGGGCCGGTCATCGTGCACCTGGAGATGGCGGACGGTCCCTGGCAGGCGCGGCTGAAGGGGCTGCGGCCGCACAGCGGGCCGCCCATGCCCATGCCCACGCCCCTGCCCACGCCCCTGCCGGCCCCGGCTGCGGCAGCTCCCATCCCCGTACCGGCGCCCGTCCCCGCGCCCGTCCCGCCCCCGGAGAAGGTGTCCGAGGTCCGCAAGGTGCGGGACTGGCTGCGGCGGGGGAAGCGGTAGTGACGTTGCGGTGAGTATGGGACGGCGACACGCCGCGACGACGGCGTGTCGGTGTCCCGAACTCACCGCAAAGTCGGCGAGCTACACCTTGGGCGGCGTCGCGCAGTCCCCACAGGTGCCGAAGATCTCGATCGTGTGGGCCACGTCCACGAAGCCGTGTTCCGCGGCGATCGCGTCCGCCCACTTCTCCACGGCCGGGCCCTCCACCTCGACCGCCTTGCCGCAGGTGCGGCAGACCAGATGGTGGTGGTGCTCGCCGCTGCTGCATCGGCGGTAGACGGCCTCGCCGTCGGTGGTGCGCAACACATCGACCTCGCCCGCGTCGGCGAGGGACTGGAGCGTGCGATAGACCGTGGTCAGGCCGACGGAGTCGCCGCGGTGCTTCAGCATGTCGTGAAGCTCCTGCGCACTGCGGAACTCGTCCACCTCGTCCAGCGCAGCCGCTACCGCCGCCCGCTGCCTGGTGGACCGGCCGCGTACTGGGGGACCCGCGGTCACCACAGTTGCCTCCTCAACATCGCCTGCTCGTCGCCTGCTCGTACGTCGCGCATCCGCGTGGCCATTGTGCCAGGGAAAGCAGGGCGCACGGGCTAGAGCAGCACATCATCCGTTTCGCCCGCTCCAGCGGAGGCGGAGGCGGCGGAGACGCGCGCGCCGGGGACCGGGAGCGTGCAGCGCTCCTCGGCCGCCGCTGCCCTCCGTGCGCGACGTCTGGCCAACGGGGCGGCGAGCGCGGTGATCGCGGCGAACACGGCGATGGCGAGGACGACGATGCTCGCGCCGGGCGGGACGTCCTCGTAGAAGGAGTAGACCGTGCCGGAGAGCGTCACCACGATGCCGATCGCGACGGCGAGCGCGAGCGTCATCGCGAAGCCGCGCGTGGCCTGTTGGGCGGCCGCGACCGGGACCACCATCAGGGCGCTGACCAGCAGCAGGCCCACGACGCGCATGGCCACGGTGACGGTGACGGCGGCGGTGATGGCCAGCAGCAGGTTGAGGGTGCGCACCGGCAGGCCGGTCACCCGCGCGAACTCCTCGTCCTGGCAGACCGCGAACAACTGGCGGCGCAGCCCGAGGGTGATCAGCACGACGAAGGCCGCGAGGAAGGTGATCGCGGTCACGTCCTCGCGGGAGACGGTGGTGATCGAGCCGAAGAGATACGTGGTCAGGTTGGCGTTGGAGCCGGTCGGCGAGAGGTTGATCAGCAGGACGCCGCCGGCCATGCCGCCGTAGAAGAGCATCGCGAGGGCCAGATCGCCGCGCGTCTTGCCGTACCAGCGGATCAGCTCCATGAGGACCGCGCCGAGGGCGGAGACCACGACGGCCGTCCACACCGGGTTGGTGCCGGTCAGAAAGCCGAGCGCGACGCCGGTGAGCGCGACATGGCCGATGCCGTCGCCCATGATCGCCTGGCGGCGCTGGACGAGGTAGATGCCGACGGCGGGGGCGGTGATGCCGACCAGGACGGCGGCGATCAGCGCCCGCTGCATGAACGCGTAGTCGAGGATCTCCAGCATGTCAGGTCAGCAGTCCCGTCCGGATCGGTTCGGCGTCGTGCGCCGCGTGCGGGTGTACGTGGTCGTGGCCCGGCAGCGCGTGCTGGCCCACGGCCTTGGGCGGCGGGCCGTCGTGGACCACACAGCCGTCGCGCAGCACCACCGCGCGGTCGATCAGCGGCTCCAGCGGGCCGAGTTCGTGGAGCACCAGCAGCACGGTGGCGCCCTGGGCGACCTGCTCGCGCAGGGTGCCGGCGAGGATCTCCTGGCTGGCCAGGTCGACCCCGGCCATCGGCTCGTCCATGATCAGCAGTTCGGGCTCGCCGGCCAGCGCACGGGCGATCAGCACCCGCTGGTGCTGGCCACCGGACAGCGCGCTCACCGAGTCCTTGGCCCGGTCGGCCATGCCGACCAGCTCCAGCGCCCGCCGCACCGCCGCCCGGTCCGCCGCGCGCGGCGGACCCAGCCGCCTGCGGGTGAGCCGCCCGGTGGAGACGACCTCGCGGACGGTCGCGGGGACGCCGCTGGCGGCGGTGGTGCGCTGCGGTACGTAGCCGATGCGGGCCCAGTCGCGGAAGCGGCGGCCGGGGGTGCCGAACAGCTCGAGATCGCCGCCGGACAGCGGCACCTGGCCGACGACGGAGCGCACCGCCGTGGACTTGCCCGAGCCGTTGGCGCCGAGCAGCGCGACGACCTCGCCGCGCCGTACGGTCAGGTCGACGCCGCGCAGCACGGGGCGGCCGCCGAGCGAGGCGGTGGCGCCGCGCAGCGATATGACCGTCGGGGCCTCGTCCGAGGAGGCCTTGGCGGTGTTCTCGGGGGATGGCTCCGTGGCGGGTTCCGGCTTCATATGGCTTCCTCCGCTCGTCGTTCGCTCGTCATTTCGCGCCTCATTTCGGGCCTCACTTGGTGCCCAGGGCCTTTTCGAGCGCCTTGAGGTTGGCGTGCATGACCTCGAAGTAGTCTCGGCCCTTGGACTTGCCGCTGATGCCCTCGATCGGGTCGAGTACATCGGTGCGCAGCCCCAGGTCGCCCGCCAGGGTCTTGGCGGTCTTGTCGCTCACCAGCGTTTCGAAGAAGACGGTGCCGACCTTGTCCTTCTTCGTGATCTCGTGCAGGTCCTTCACCCGGGCGGGGCTGGGCTCGGACTCCGGGTCGATGCCGGAGATGGCCTCCTGGCGCAGGCCGTAGCGCTCGGCGAGGTAGCCGAATGCGGCGTGGGTGGTGATGAAGGTGTCCGAGGCGCGGTTCTTCAGGCCCGTCCGGAAATCGTCGTTCAGCGCGCCGAGCTGCTTGACCAGCGCGGCGGTGTTCTTCTTGTAGGCGGCGGCGTGGTCGGGGTCGGCCTTCTCCAGCGCCTTGCCGACACCCTCGGCGACCTGGGCGTAACGCACCGGATCCAGCCAGATGTGCGGGTCGGAGCCGGCGTCCTCGCCGGAGTGGCCGTGCTCGCCTTCTCCGTGCTCGTCGTGCCCGTGTTCATCGCCCGCCACCTCGGTACCGTGGTCTTCCAGGGAGGTGTACGAGGATGCTTCGGCGACGTGCTTCGGCTCGGCCTGCTTGACGGCGGCGTCGACGGCCGGCTGGAGCCCCTTGAGGTAGACGACCAGTCCGGCCTTGCTCAGGTCGGCGGTCTGCCGGGCGCTGATGTCCAGGTCGTGCGGTTCCGTGCCGGGCTTGGTCAGACTGGACACATGGACGTGACCGCCGCCTATGCGCTCGGCGAGGAACTGCATCGGGTAGAACGACGCCACCACATCCAGTTTGCCGTCCGTACGGCCGTCCGTCGTATTGGCGGAGCAGGCTGTGAGCGCTGTGGCCAGGCCGAGAACAGCGACTCCGGCGACGGCGGCCGGGAGGATGGGGCGACGTATGTTCATGACTCTCATTTTCAACAAAGATGGAAACCATTGTCAACAACGGTCCGCTTGTTGATCGGTTCGCTTACCGATTTGATCCGAGGGGTGGAGCCGCCGGTAACCTGAAGCATTCGCTTTGTCGTCCGCACGCCGTCCGCAAAGCCGCCATCAGCCATAACAGAGTCGTCTCACACAGCCGTCTCACCATCTCACTCAGTCGTCATCAGCCGTCATCAATGAAGAGAGCACCGTGGCCGCCGACAAGATCGACACCATCGTCAGCCTGAGCAAGCGCCGTGGCTTCGTCTACCCGTCCAGCGAGATCTACGGCGGGCAGCGAGCTGCCTGGGACTACGGACCGCTCGGCGTGGAGCTGAAGGAGAACATCAAGCGTCAGTGGTGGCGCTCGATGGTCACCTCACGCGACGACGTGGTCGGTCTCGACTCGTCGGTGATCCTCGCCCGCGAGGTCTGGGAGGCGTCCGGCCACGTCGCCACCTTCACCGACCCGCTCACCGAGTGCACCTCCTGCCACAAGCGGTTCCGCGCGGACCACCTGGAGGAGGCGTACGAGGCCAAGCACGGCCGGCTGCCCGAGAACGGCCTGGCGGACCTGAACTGTCCGCACTGCGGCACCAAGGGCAGCTTCACCGAGCCCAAGCAGTTCTCCGGCCTGCTCTCCACGCACCTCGGCCCGACCCAGGACTCCGGCTCGGTCGCCTATCTGCGCCCCGAGACCGCCCAGGGCATCTTCACCAACTTCCTCGCCGTGCAGCAGACCTCGCGCCGGAAGCCGCCGTTCGGCATCGCCCAGATCGGCAAGTCCTTCCGCAACGAGATCACGCCGGGCAACTTCATCTTCCGTACGCGCGAATTCGAGCAGATGGAGATGGAGTTCTTCGTCAAGCCGGGCGAGGACGAGGCCTGGCAGGAGTACTGGATGGAGCAGCGCTGGAACTGGTACCGCGACCTCGGCCTCCAGGAGGCCAACATCCGCTGGTACGAGCACGCCAAGGAGAAGCTCTCCCACTACTCCAAGCGCACCGCCGACATCGAGTACCGCTTCAACTTCGGCGGCTCGGAGTGGGGCGAGCTCGAGGGCGTGGCCAACCGCACCGACTATGACCTGAAGGCCCACTCCCAGGCCTCCGGCCAGGACCTGTCGTACTTCGACCAGGAGGCCGGCGAGCGCTGGACGCCGTACGTCATCGAGCCGGCGGCGGGCGTGGGCCGCGCGCTGCTGGCCTTCCTCCTCGACGCGTACATCGAGGACGAGGCGCCCAACGCCAAGGGCAAGATGGAGAAGCGCACCGTGCTGCGGCTCGACCCGCGTCTCGCGCCGGTCAAGGTCGCCGTGCTGCCGCTGTCCCGCAACCCGCAGCTCTCGCCGAAGGCCAAGGGGCTCGCGACCGACCTGCGCAAGCACTGGAACATCGAGTTCGACGACGCGGGCGCGATCGGCCGCCGCTACCGCCGCCAGGACGAGATCGGCACGCCGTTCTGCGTCACCGTCGACTTCGACACGCTCGAGGACAACGCGGTGACCGTGCGCGAGCGCGACACGATGAAGCAGGAGCGGGTCTCCCTCGACCAGATCCAGTCCTACCTGGGCGGCCGACTGATCGGCTGCTGACCAGGGCGTTCAAAGACGCGATCAGGCCGCTACGGGCCCTGGCGCCGCGGGTAGACTGCCGCGGCGCCAGGGCCCGTCGGCTCTGCGGAGAACGGGGGTTCTGGAATCGTGCTGCGAGGTGTGACGCACCACATCACGGCCACCCGTGAGGACGGCACCGTCTTCGAGGTGAGCTACGGATACGGCGCCAGGCAGCGGCGGCTGCTCGGCTGTCTGCACTGCGACTGGGAAGAGCAGATCACCTACGGTGGCGCCCGGCACAAGGGGCTCGACCACCTCGCCCAGGCTCACGGCGCGGTCGGCAGCCCGACCATGACGGCCGACCCCCGGGCGCGGCGGCAGGTCCTCTGGGCGATGACCGTCTGCTTTCTGATCTCCGTGGTCATTTTGTGGTGGGCGATGTCTCAGACCTGAGGGCGGTGTCGGTGTCTATGCCGGCGTCGGTGCGGCCTGTCCTGCGGTCCGTCTTCAGGGCCAGCGTCGCGCACACCACCGCCAGCGGCAGCTCCGCGCACACCGCCATGGCCAGGGCCGTGGCCAGCTCGGCGCCCGGGGCCGCCGTCACGGTGTCGAACCACGCGTCCACCAGCAGCAGCGCGCAGGTCGCCGCCGCGGTGAGCCGGTGGCGGCCGTCGCCGCGCCGCCGCAGCAGCCCGGTGGCCAGCAGCCCGAGCGCCTCCAGCGCGTCCAGGCCCGCCCAGGCCACGTTCCAGTGGCCGACCTGGGCCGTGGGCGGCAGCGTCGTCGCCAGCACGACGAGCCAGGGGACCAGCGCGGCGCCACTGACGAGGAGCACCGACTCCACGGCCCGGGTGGCCCGGGTGACCCGAGTGGCCCGGGTGGGCCGGGCGGCCTGGGCGGCCCGGGGCGCGCGGGCGTTCCGTGTGGGGCGGGCCGTGGGGGCGTACAGGGCGCTCATCAGGGCTGATCTCCTTCCGGCCCGATTCGGCTCGGCTGCTCCTCGGGCATGGCCACCAGCCTTCCCGGCACGATCGCGCCTGTCGGTAACGCGAGTTGCCGAATGGGGGTGGCACTAGTTGCACCCCCGATCCGGGTACGGGCGCCAGCGACCCGCCCCGAGGCGGCGGTCTAAGGTCGGCGCATGAGACTCCCCACCGCGCCACAAGCAGCGCTCATCCGGCTGCGGCGCGACGCGGTATTCGGGCTCGCGGGCATATCCGTGCAGTTCCTGGCCCTGTTGGTGTTGAGCGTGCCGTGGCTGGTCTACAGCGACACCGCGATGCCGCTCCTGGGCGTCCTGGTCGCCGTCGCCCTGCCGATCGCCGCCCTGGCCGCTGTCAGCCCGGCGTTCACCCGGATGCAGCGGCGCCGTTTCAAGGCCCTGCTCGGCATCGACATCCCCGGCCCGGCGCGCCGGGGGCCGGAGCTGCGCTACAACCTGCTGGTCGCGCCCGCTGTCGCCTGCGGCGGGGTGCTGGCCATCGTCCTCGTGGTCGTGGGGCTGGCGGCTTCGACCGTGTTCGTCTGGAGCCCGCTGGGCGGGCGGCTGAAGTTCCTCCCCACCGCCATGGCGGCCACGTATGTCACCGCGCTCGGCCTCGCCCTGCTCGCCCTCGCTTACTGGCTCACCGGCGCCCTCGCACGGGCCGACGTCCGCTCCGCCACCGCGCTGCTGGGCCCCGACCCCGCGAAGGCGCTGGAGCGCCGGGTCGAGGACCTGACCGAGCGCCGCGCGGGCACCGTCGACGCGGCCGACGCCGAACGCCGCCGCATCGAACGCGACTTGCACGACGGCGCCCAGCAGCGGCTCGTCTCCATGGCGGTCAACCTCGGCCTGGCCAAGGCCACGCTCGGTGATCTGCCCGAGGAGGCCCGTAAGGTCATCGACGAGGCGCACCGGGAGGCCAAGGAGGCCATCGAGGAGCTGAACAACCTGGTGCGCGGGCTGCACCCCGCCGTCCTCGACGACCGCGGCCTGGACGCCGCTCTCTCCGGCATCGCCGCCCGCGCCCCGCTGCCCGTACGGCTGCATGTCGACATCCCCGAACGCCCCGCGCCCACCGTCGAGGCCGTCGCCTACTTCGTCGTCTCCGAATCCCTGGCCAACACCACCAAACACGCACAGGCCACGGGGGCCGATGTCACGGTCGTCAGGACGGGCGACATACTGCGCGTGGTGATCGCCGACGACGGGATCGGCGGCGCCGACCCCGCCCAGGGCAGCGGCCTCACGGGGCTCGTGGGGCGCGTGGGCTCCGTGGACGGGACCTTCGACCTCAGCAGCCCCCGCGGGGGCCCGACCGTCATCACCGTGGAGCTGCCGTGCGTGCTGTGATCGCCGAGGACTCGGTCCTGCTGCGGATCGGCCTGGTGAAGGTCCTCCAGACCGCGGGCTTCGAGGTCACGGCGGAGGCGGACGACGCGGACGGTCTGCTCGCGGCGGTCGAGGAACACCGCCCGGACATCGCCGTGGTCGACGTCCGGATGCCCCCGGGCTTCACCGACGAGGGCGTACGGGCCGCGCTGCTGATCCGCCGCCAGTGGCCGGACACGGCGGTGCTACTGCTGTCCCAGTACGTGGAGGAGCGCTACGCCGCGGACCTGCTGACCACGCACACCAGCGGGATCGGGTACCTCCTCAAGCAACGCGTCGCGGACGTCGAGGACTTCATCGCCGCCCTCCACCGCGTCGCGGGCGGCGGCACCGCGCTCGACCCCCAGGTCGTCGCCCAACTCCTCGTCCGCCGCCACCGCGACCCGCTCGACCGACTCACCGCGCGCGAGCGGGAGGTGTTGGAGCTGATGGCCCAGGGGCGGTCCAACGCGGGGATCGCGGAGGGGTTGGTGATCAGCGAGTCGGCTGTGGCCAAGCACATCAACAGCATCTTCGTGAAGCTGGACCTGCCGGTGGCGGAGGGGGATCACAGGCGGGTGCTGGCGGTCCTGCGGTTCCTCGGCGTCGGCTGACGTTTCCCCTCCCCGCCCCTTCCCGAACCGGGGCTGTGCCCCGGACCCCGCTCGGGGCTGCGGCCCGGACCCGCTTGGGGCTGTGCCCCGGACCCCAGCCCGGTGGCCCATGGAGAACCGCATGCGGGCCTCACTCGGCCGCATCGGGCGTCACCGCCGCCCGTCCGCGGCCTTCATCCCCAGGAACCGGCGGCCGTTCGCCTCCAGCGTCGCGGCGTCGATCCCGTGGCCGAGCAGGAATCCGACCGGGTCGGGCTGCGCCATGTCGAAGGGGTAGTCGCTGCCGCAGACGATCCGGTCCGGTGACGCATGCGAGCGCAGCAGCGTCAGCACCTGCGGATCGTGGGTGACCGTGTCGAAGTACAGCTGCTCGAACGACTCCGCGGGCGGCCGGGTACTGCCCCGGTGCACATCCTCGCGGGACCGCCAGCCGTGCTCCCATCTCCCGATCAGGGAGGGGGCGCAGCCTCCGCCGTGTACGAAGCAGATCCGCAGGCCGGGCAGCTCCTCCAGGACGCCGCCCAGGACGACCGAAGCCACGGCGGTCGTGGTCTCCACCGGGTTGCCGATCAGGTTGACCAGGTAGTGGTGGTCCCATTCCGGGCGCGGCAGCTGCATCGGATGCACCAGCACGGACTGCCCGAGCCCGGCGGCGACGCCGAGCACCTCCCGCAGGACACCCCGGTCGTAGGAGCGGCCGTCGACCACCGGCGGCACGGCGATGCCCGCGACGCCGTCCGCCCCGGCGAGCCGCGTCAGCTCCCGTCGGGCCGCAGCGACATCGTCCAGCCGTACCAGGCCGAGCCCGACGAGCGTTCCGTCCGGGTGGGACACCGCGTCGGCGAGCCGCTCGTTGTAGGCGGCCACGTAGTCGTCCGCCTCGGACGGCGCGTGGACCGGAAAGGCGAAGGGCGGCGCCGAGACGGCGCGGGCGCCGAGCCCCGCTTTCCGCGTGTCCGCGACGATGGCGTCGATATCGGTCATCGCCGCGGTCGGGAACGACAGGGGACTGTCTCCGAGGAAGAGCGCGCCATCCCGGTCGTTCATGCCGCCGAGCGGGTTCCCCGGCGGCAGGCCGAGCAGTTCACGCGGCAGCCAGTGCGCGTGAACGTCGACGACTCCGGAGCGGAGGGTGGGCAGGGCCACAACTTCAACGTACACACCAGGGCCGTCCTCAGCGCGCGGGCAGGAGCACGCCGAGAGCGGTCATCTGTGATCGAGATAACTGACATCCAGATCCATCGCCGGAAAGGGGGAAGCGATGAGGGGTCCCCCGCGCTTTACCCCCGTGAGAGCAGCAAGGAAGCCGCTCGACGATCACCATCAGGCGTCAACGAAGAAGGTCCCGTGTCCCAGACAACCGAGCTGCGCAGCTCCGAGCCGCGCACATCCCACCGCGCCGCGACCAGCGCCCCCGCTCCCCATGGCGTCCCGGGCTGGTTGGTCGCACTGCTGGCCGTCGCCTCCGGCATGACGGTCGCCAACCTCTACTACGCGCAGCCGCTGCTGTCCTCGCTGCGCGACGTCTTCCACATCACCACGGCCACCGCGGGCGTCCTCATCACGCTCACCCAGGTCGGTTACGTGATCGGCATGCTCTTCCTGGTCCCGCTCGGTGACCGATTGGAGAAGCGAAGCCTGATCACCGCCCTGCTGACCGTCACCACCCTGGCCCTGGTCGCGGCCGGCTTCGCCACCGGCTTCCCCATGCTGCTGGTCGCCTCCCTGATCAGCGGTGCCACCTCGGTCGTCGCCCAGATCCTGGTGCCGTTCGCGGCAAGCCTGGCTCCCGACCACGCCCGCGGCCGGATCGTGGGCCGGGTGATGAGCGGCCTGCTCACCGGCATCCTGCTCTCCCGCACCGTGAGCAGCCTCGTCTCGGACATCGCCGGCTGGCGCGTCGTCTACCTCGGCTCCGCGGTCCTGATGGCCGTCCTGGCCGTGGCCCTGCGGGCAGCGCTGCCGAAGCACGCGCCCACCACCACCGTGCCGTACCACCACGTGCTGCGCTCCACCGTCGCACTGGTGCGCACCCATCCCGCGCTGCTGCGCCGCGGCCTGTACCAGGCGGCGATGTTCGGCGGCTTCAGCGCCTTCTGGACGACCGTCTCCTACGTACTGACCAGCTCCCCCTTCAACTACTCTCCCGTCGGCGTCGGCATCTTCGCCCTCGTCGGAGCCGCCGGTGCGGCGATCGCCCCGCTCGCCGGGCACTGGGCCGACCGCAAGCTCGTCCGCCCCATGACCGGTGTCGCGTTCGCCGTCGCCGCGGTGGCCTTCGCGGTCGCCGGCTTCGGTCAGCACAGCATCGTGCTGCTCGCCCTGGCCGCGATCGCCATCGACATGGCCGTGCAGACCACCCTGATCCTCGGCCAGCACACCATCTACCAGCTCGACGCCAGCGCCCGGGCCCGCCTCAACTCGGCCTTCATCGCCACCTTCTTCCTCGGCGGCGCCCTGGGCTCCCAGGTCGGCTCGATGGCCTACCGTGCCGGCGGCTGGGGTGCGGTCAGCGCCTTCGGCGCAGCCCTGCCCCTGCTGGCGCTGCTGTACTGGCTCACCGAGCGCCGGGCCGCCGCACGGAAGGCGGTCCCTGTTTCCGAGTGAGCACCCCGTTCGAGCCCGGTGCGGTCCGTACTCACGGACCGCACCGGGCTGTGGTGGCCACGGTGTGTGACGAAACCACTCAATATTGGCCAAAGCTGCCATGGGGTGCCATCGTGGACCAGACCCGGACTCGACGTGGAAGTGGTACGAGGTACGACTGGGATGATTGTGGCGGTCACGTTCGCCGTGCTCGCTGCCGGCAGCAACGCCATGGGAACCGTGCTGCAACGGCGAGCGGCCCTGGAAGTGCCGGACTCCTCGGCCCGCCTCGGGCTCGTCCGGCACCTCCTGCACAGTCCGGTCTGGTTCGGCGGAATCGTGGGGGTCGTCTGCTCCGCGCTCTTTCAGGCTCTGGCCCTGAACGCCGGGACCCTGGCGGCCGTCCAGCCCGTCTTCATCCTCGAACTTCCCCTGGCCCTCCTGGCCGGCAGCGCGGTGTTCCGCGTGCGGGTGTCGCGCAGGGCGTGGCTCTGCGTGATCTGCATCTTCGTGGGGCTGGCCGTCGCGCTGTTCTCCGCGTTCCCTTCCGGAGGGCGCTCCCAGGTGCCGGGGGTCTGGTGGGCGCCCACGCTGGCCGCCGTCGGCGGGGCCGGCGCCGCACTCGCCCTGGCGGGACTCCGGCGCCCGCGGGGTCTGGCCCGCGCCGCCTGCCTGGCGGCCGCGGCCGCGATCGGCAACGCACTCACCGCGGCACTGGTCAAGTCCGCCATGGGAACGCTCACCGAGAAGGGGGCTGCGGCGTTCTTCCTCACCTGGCAGACCTACACCTTCGCGGCCGTCGGATCGCTCTCGATCTTCCTGCTCGGATACGCCATGCAAGGCGGCCCGATGATCGCGTCCCAGCCGGCCCTCACCCTGGGAGACGCCACGGTCAGCTTCTGCCTCGGCGTCACGCTCTTCGCGGAGTCGCCGCGCCGCGGACTATGGCTCCTGCCCGCGCTCCTGGGCGTCGCCCTGCTCGGCTACGGCGTCTTCGCCCTGTCCCGCACCAGGTGCCTGGTGAAGTGCGTCAACCCGGACGAAGACGCACCGCAGCGGGACGGGCAACCCGTCACAGCCACCATGTGATGTCACGCCAGCAGGCGGGGGAGGCGCAGGCTCAGCAGGCCGGTTATGACGATGCCCACGAGTTGGATGGCCAGGGTTCTGGCCAGGGCGTCGCCCATGCCCATGGACGGGGCCAGGGTCAGGAAGAGCGTGCCGAGGGTGGCCACGCCCAGGGCCAGCGCGGACTGCTGGGTGGTGACCATCACCCCGCTGCCGACCCCGGCCCGCTCCGCGGGGACCTCGGCGAGGATGCCGCGGATCAGAACCGGGAGTTGCAGGCCCTGGCCGAAGCCGGCGATGGCGATGCCGGGCGTCAGGTCGGCCAGGGACAGGCCTGCCCAGTCGCGCTGGACGGCCAGCATCAGCAGGACGATGCCGACCGCCTGGAAGACCGCGCCCGCGGTCACCACGCGGTTGCCGTACCGGCTCACCAGGCGCGGGCCCATCAGCGAGGCCACGAAGAAGGCCGCGGCCATCGGCGTCAGCGCGAGACCGGCCTCGACGGGCCCGTACCGCAGGCCCTGCTGGAGCGCGACCGCGATGACGAACATGAAGCCGCCGAAGCCCGCGCTGAACGGAAGGATCATCAGCAGGCCCCGCCGCAGTCCGGGCAGGGCGAACAGGCTCGGCGGGAGGAGCGGGACGCGGCCGGAGGATTCGAGGCGCCGCTCGGTGACGTAGAAGGCGACCGCCGCGACGGGGAAGACGCCGAGCAGCAGCCAGGTCCACAGCGGCCAGCCCGCCGCGCGGCCCTCGGTGAGCGGCAGCAGCAGTGCCACCAGGGCGAGGGCCAGCAGCGCGGTGCCGGGCACGTCGACGGGGGCGGGGTGCTTGGAGCGGGTCTCAGGGACCGCGCGGGCGGCGACGACCAGCCCGGCGGCCGCGACCGGCACATTGACCAGGAAGACCGCGCGCCACCCCGTGCCCGCGACATCGGCGGCCACCAGCACGCCGCCCAGGATCTGCCCCGTCACCATGGCGAGGCCGGCCGTGGCGCCGTACAGGCTCACCGCGCGGGCGCGGCGCGGGCCGGAGGTGGTGGCGTGGATGGTGGCGAGCACCTGGGGGAGCAGCAGCGCCGCCGCGGCGCCCTGCGCCACGCGACCCGCCACCAGGGTCCAGGCGTTGGGCGCGAGGCCGCAGGCCAGGGACGTCACCCCGAAGGCGGCCATGCCGGCGAGGAAGAGCCTGCGCCGGCCGAAGGTGTCGCCCAGCCGGCCGCCGAGGACCAGCAGCACGGCGTACGCGACGCCGTATCCGGCGACGACCAGCTCCAGCAGGGCGGGGCCCGCGTTCAGGTCACGGTCCATGGCGGGCAGGGCGACGTTGACGATGAAGAAGTCGATCAGGGGGAGGGCCGCGCCGAGCAGCACGGTGAACAGGCCTAGGGCGTTCAGGGACCCGTCTGCGTCGCTCGGGGCTCTGGTGGCCCCGCGCGCCGGGGCCTGGGTACGGATGCTTGTCTGGGTCACGACTACGACCATCGCGCCCGGCTCAGACGGGTACCAGAGTGTCTTTATCCTGGTACAAGAACTACCTGGCAACCGGCTGAGCCCTCAGGCACCCTGGATCCCATGACAACCATGGCGCAGGAGACCGTGGCCGTCGCCACCGCCACGGCCACCGATGTACGGCGGGGCGAGCTGGCGGCGTTCCTGCGCAGCCGGCGCGAGCGGATCACCCCCGAGCAGGTGGGCCTGGAGCGCGGGCGGCGCAGGCGCACGCCGGGGCTGCGCCGCGAGGAGGTCGCCCAGCTGGCCGCGGTCGGGGTCACCTGGTACACGTGGCTCGAACAGGCGCGGGACATCCATGTCTCCACACAGGTCCTCGACTCGATCGCCCGCGCGCTGCTCCTGGACCGCAGCGAGCGCGAGCACCTGTTCGCGCTCTCCGGGGCCGTCGACCCGAGCCCCGGCGGCGAGTGCACCGCCGTGACCCCCGCGCTGGGGCTGATGCTGGAGCAGCTGGAGCCGTTCCCGGCCTGTGTGCAGAACGCCCGGCTGGACATCCTCGCGTACAACCGCACCTACGGGCGGCTGCTGTGCGACCTGGACGCGGTGCCCCTGGAGGACCGCAACTGCCTGTGGCTGACCCTCACCCATGGGGAGTGGCGCGCCGGCATGGCCGACCCGGACGAAACGATCCGGGCGATGGCCGCCAAGTTCCGGGCGTCGATGGCCGAGCATCTGGCCGAGCCGCCGTGGAAGGCGCTGCTGAAGCGGTTCCAGGACGCCTCGCCCGAGTTCCGCGAGGTCTGGGCCCGGCATGAGGTGCTGCGCCCCGGCGACCGGGTCAAGGTCTTCCGCCAAGCGCAGGTGGGCACGCTCCGGGTCACCGGCACCAATCTGTGGATCGGCCCCGGCACCGGGCCCAAGCTGCATGTCTACACCCCGGCGGACGACGAGACGCGGGAGCGCCTGGAGCGGCTTCAGGCACTGGTTCTCGCCGAGGCCTGAGCGGGCGCGCGTTCGTCGTCGCCGAACAGCGCGGCGGCGCGGCGGGCGGTGGCGGCCGCCCACTTGCCGGTGGTCACCAGCCCGAGCAGCAGGACCGAGGCCCCGCATCCGGCGATGATCCACCACGCGGGGCGGGCGGCGTCCGCGAAGCGCGTGGCGGAGGCGGTGGTGCCCGCCGCGCCCGAGGCCAGCACGGCGCCGATCACCGCGACGCCCAGCGACGCGCCTACCTGGCGGCTGGTGGAGGCCACGGCGGCCGCGACCCCGGCCTGGGCGCGCGGCATCCCGGACACCGCGGTGTTGGTGATGGGCGCGTTGACCAGGCCGAAGCCGATGCCGAACAGCACATAGCCGATCAGCAGCAGGGCGTCGGTGGCCTGGGCGTCGAAGGCCGCGAACAGCACCCCGCTCAGCCCCATCGCCATCCCCGCAAGGAGCAGCGGCAGACGCGGACCGCGGCTGCCGACCAGCCGCCCGGACAGTGGCGCGAAGACGAAGCACATGGCCGCCATCGGCAGCATCCACAGCCCGGCGTGCAGTGCGTTGAGCCCGCGGACGTCCTGGAGATACAGCGTGTTCAGGAACAGGAACCCGCTCAGCGCCGCGAAGGCGCTCACCGCTATCACCGTGGCCCCGCTGAAGGGCGCGCTGTGGAAGAAGCGCAGCTCGATCAGCGGCTCGGTGCGCCGCCGCTCGTACGCCACGAGCGCGACCAGCGAGACGGCGGAGACCGTGGTGCACGCGGCGATCAGCGGCGAGCCCCAGCCCCGGTCGGGCGCCTCGATGATCGCGTAGGTGAGCGAGCCGAGCAGGGTGGCGACCAGCACCTGGCCCACCGGATCGGGCCGGCGCGGCTTCGGGGCGCGCGACTCGGGCACGTAGCGGGCGGTCAGCACCAGGGCCAGGAGCCCTATCGGCAGGTTGAGCCAGAAGATCGAGCGCCAGCCGACCGACTGCACCAGCACCCCGCCCACCAGCGGCCCGGCGGCCATGCTGATACCGACGACCCCGCCCCACACCCCGATCGCGCGGGCCCGCTCCCGGGGCTCGGTGAAGGTGTTGGTGATGATCGACATGGCGACGGGGTTGAGCATCGAGCCGCCGACCGCCTGCACCATGCGGAAGGCCACCAGTGCCTCCAGGTTCGGCGCGAGGCTGCACAGCGCCGAGCCGAGGGTGAAGACCACCAGGCCGGTCTGGAAGGTGCGCTTGCGCCCCACCCGGTCCGCCGTCGAGCCCGCGAGCATCAGCAGCGCGGCGAGCACCAGTGTGTACGCGTCGATCGTCCACTGCATGCCCGAGACGGAGGCGTGCAGGTCACGCCGCATCGAGGGCAGCGCCACATTGAGGACGGTGTTGTCGAGGCTGACGAGCAGCAGACTCATGCAGCAGATCGCCAGCACGAGCGTGCGCCGCCGATGGCTCGGCTCAGGCATGATTGAACGCTACATCGACATCCACCGTCTTTCCCCCATCCTCCCTCCGGGCCTTCCCCCGTGGCGGACGCGGGACATCGGGTGCGGGACAATGAGAGATCTGCCGTCCTGACCCGATCAGGTCGCTCGGCCGAGTCACCGCATATCCGAGAGATACCCGAGAGACACCCGAGGAAGCCCCTTCCATGACCGCCACGCAGCTCCAGATCGGACCGCACACGGTGACCCCGCCGGTGGTGCTCGCGCCCATGGCCGGGATCACCAACGCGCCGTTCCGCACCCTGTGCCGCGAGTTCAGTGGGGGCAAGGGGCTGTTCGTGAGCGAGATGATCACGACCCGGGCGCTGGTCGAGCGCGACGCCAAGACCATGCGGCTGATCCACTTCGACGGCACCGAGAAGCCCCGCTCCATCCAGCTGTACGGGGTGGACCCGGCGACCGTCGGCAAGGCCGTACGGATGATCGTCGATGAGGACCTGGCCGACCACATCGACCTCAACTTCGGCTGCCCGGTCCCCAAGGTCACCCGCAAGGGAGGCGGTTCGGCGCTCCCGTACAAGCGGCACCTGCTGCGCTCGATCCTGCGCGAGGCCGTGACCGGCGCGGGCTCGCTGCCGGTGACCATGAAGATGCGCAAGGGCATCGACGACGACCACATCACCTACCTCGACGCGGGCCGGATCGCGGTCGAGGAGGGTGTGACCGCCATCGCGCTGCACGGCCGCACGGCGGCGCAGCACTACGGCGGCGAGGCCGACTGGGAGGCCATCGCCCGGCTGAAGGAGACCGTGCCCGAGATCCCGGTGCTGGGCAACGGCGACATCTGGTCGGCGGACGACGCGCTGCGGATGATGCGGCGCACGGGCTGCGACGGCGTGGTCGTGGGGCGCGGCTGCCTGGGGCGGCCCTGGCTGTTCGGCGATCTGGTGGCCGCCTTCGAGGGCGGCGGCGCGCCCGCCCGGCCGACCCTCCGGGAGGTCGCGGCGGTCATGCGGCGCCACGCCGAGCTGCTGGCCCAGTGGCTGGAGGACGAGGAGCGGGGCGTCATCGACTTCCGCAAGCACGTCGCCTGGTACACCAAGGGCTTCTCGGTGGGCTCCGAGATGCGCAAGCGGCTGGCGATCACCTCGTCCCTGGACGAGCTGGACGCGCTGCTCGGCGAGCTGGACCTGGACCAGGGGTGGCCGCCGGGCGCGGACGGCCCGCGCGGCCGCACCTCCGGCCGCAACCGGGTGGTGCTGCCCGACGGCTGGCTGAACGACCCGTACGACTGCGCGGGCGTGAGCGCGGACGCGGAACTGGACACGTCGGGCGGCTGAGCGCGCCCCTGGTTGTCCCTCACTCCGGTTCGGCGGCCATCTCCCGCTCCGCCGTCACCAGCTCCGTACCCGCTCCGCCCGAGGTCACCAGCAGGTCCAGTGCCAGGGCCGCCGTCCAGGCGAAGTCGCGGGTGCCGCGCGCCTCGCCGGTGTACGGGTCGACGTACTCGGCGAAGCCGGAGGAGACGGCCGTGTCGAGCGCGGCGGAGCGCAGCGCGTCGGCCCGGTCCACCGCGCCATGGAGCCGCAGGCCGCGCTCCACCAGCCAGTTGACGTTGAACCACGCGGGCCCGCGCCAGTAGCGGGACGCGTCGAAGGCGGCCCCCAGCAGGTCGTAGCTGGGCACCAGGCGCACCGAGGTGCCCAGGCCGAAGTGGTCGCCCGACGCGGTGCGGATCAGGGCGGCGGCGATCTCGTCCGGCAGGCCGGGCACGATCAGCGGCAGCAGCCCGGCCGCGCTGCGCTCGGGGATCAGCGCGCCGCCACCCATGTGCCCTGCGCGCAGGTCGCGGCACAGGAACAGCCCGGCGGCCGGGTCCCACAACCGCTCGACCAGGGCGGCGGTGAGCCGCCGCGCCCGCGCCAGGTGGGGTGCGGGGTCGGCGCCGACGGCGGCGGCGATGTCGGCCAGCGCGTGCTCGGAGGCGATCAGCAGCGCGTTGACCCCGGGGTCCTCGACCGCGAAGGCGGGCGGTGGCCCGTCGTCGTGGTAGCCGCGGTCCCGGTAGTCGGCGGCGAGCCGCACATAGCGGCCGTAGTCCAGGTCGGTGGGCCGGTCGGCGGCCGCGCCGTGGTCGAGGTCGGCGCGGCGGAAGGTGCCCGGCGGGGCGGGCTCGACGCGCGCCAGCGGGGCGTCCCAGCAGGGGCTGTTGTCCATGCCGGGCTCCCAGGGGTGGACCACGGACACCAGCCCGTGGCCGCCCAGGTCGCGGCACTCGGCCAGATAGCGGTGCCAGGCCGCGAGCCGCGGGTAGAGCCGGTCCAGGAAGCCGCGGCGGGCGGAGGCGCGCGGGTCGGCGAGGTGCACCAGCCGGCAGGCGAGCGCGTGGACGGGCGGCTGGACGATGCCGGAGCTCTCGACGGCCGTGGGGGCGCCGGCGGCCGCGCCCGCGCTGGAGGAGCGCCAGAAGTCGGGGCTCGGGAAGTACGCGTCAAGCGGCACGGCCGGGTTGAAGACGATGTGCGGGATCCGGCCGTCGCCCCACTGGGCGCTCAGCAGGGTCTCCAGCTCGCGCTGGGCGCGGCGCACCGACAGATGGCGCAGCCCGATGGCGATGAACGCCGAGTCCCAGCTCCACTGGTGCGGGTACAGGCCGCGCGAGGGGACCGTGGAGGTGCCGGTCCAGTTCTCCAGGAGGACCCGCCGGGCGCCGCGCAGCAGCCGCATGGGCGCGGGCCGGTAGAGCTCGCCGCTTTCCACGAAGGACTCCGGTGGGTGGTCGTGGCTTTGCCGTTGCTGTTACGGCGAAGATATCCCAGGCTTATGTCTTGTCAATACGCAAAACTGATGCTGTGATGCGTTGCTCACAAGCATAAGTGGCGCGTGAGGACTGAGATGCGACTGTGGACCCGGCGGTCGAAGGCGACCGCAGCCGGGATAGCCGCGGCACTGGGCATCGGCCTGCTGGCCGGGTGCTCGAGCGGCGCGACCGACAAACCCGACAACAAGCTCACCGTGTGGTCACTGGAGAGCCTGCCGCCGCGGATGGCGGCCACCCAGAAGATCGTCGACCGGTTCGAGGACAAGACCGGCATCAGCGTCAAGCTGGTGGGGGTGAGCGAGGCCCAGCTGCCCCAGATGATCATGTCGGCGGCGGCCGCCGGGCGGCTGCCCGACGCGATCGCCGCCCTCCCGCTGGGCCAGATGTGGCAGATGTACAGCAACGGCCTGGTCAACACCCGCGTCCCGGGCGAGGTGATCAAGCGGCTCGGCCCCGGCACCTTCGACGCCAACGCCCTCCGCCTCGCCTCCGACCGGGGCACCCGGCTCGGCGTACCGTCCGACGCCTGGCTCCAACTGCTCGTGTACCGCCAGGACCTCTTCGAGCGGGACGGACTGCCGGCCCCCGAGAGCTACCGCGATCTGCTGCGCGCCGCCGACCGGCTGGATGTCCGCGGCCGGGACGGGATCTCCGCCGCCACCGACCCGGCGGACGTCTTCACCCAGCAGAGCTTCGAGAGTCTGGCCCTCGGCAACGGCTGCCGGCTCATCGACGACGCGGAAGACGACGCGGAAGACGACGCGGAAGGCGGCGAGGGAGACGTGGCGCTGGACTCCCCGGCCTGCCGCACCGCCTTCACCACCTACGACACCCTGGCCCGGCGGCACGGCGCGCCCGGCACCCAGACCGTCGACTCCACCCGCGCCGGCTACTTCTCCGGGAAGTCGGCGATGGTCATCTGGTCGTCGTTCCTGCTGGACGAGCTCGCGGGGCTGCGCAAGGACGCCTTGCCCAGCTGCCCCCAGTGCGCGCGTGACCGCTCGTTCCTCGCCGACAACAGCGGGATCGTCACGGCGCTCAAGGGCCCCGACGGCCGGGAGGCCGCCCAGTTCGGCGATATCACCTCCTGGACCGTGACCAGGACCGCCGAGACCGAGGCGACGAAGACCTTCCTCATGTACATGATGACCTCGGGCTACGAGGACTGGTTCGGCATGGCGCCCGAGGGCAAGATCCCCGTGCGCACCGGCACCGCCGCCGCTCCCGACCGCTACCGCCGCGCCTGGCGCGCCGGCGACATGGGCGTCGACGTCAAGAAGCCGATGAACGAGGTCTTTCCCGACACGCTGCTCGACGAGCTCGCGGCGGGTGTCGGCAGGATCAAGCGCTGGGGGATCGAGCAGGGCGAGGGCGCCTTGGTCGGCGCGCTCAACGGCGAACTGCCCATCCCCAAGATCGTCTCCGCCATGACCGGCGGCCAGCTCTCGCCCGACCGGGCCGCGCACGACGCCGCCGAGGAAGTCACCGCCCTGCGGAGGTCCCTGCGATGACCACCCCCCGCCCCCGCCCCACGCGCGCCCGGCGCGACACCGCCGCCCGGCGCGAGAACCGCGCGGGCCTCGCCTTCGTCACCCCCACCTTCGTGGTGGTGCTGGTCGTGGTCGTACTGCCCATCCTGTGGACCGTGCTGCTGGCCTTCCAGCGCGCCCGGCTCATCGACATCCAGGGCATGGGCCTGTTCGGCCACTGGACCCTGCACAACTTCGCGTCCGTCTTCGACTCGCCCGGCTTCTGGTCCTCCCTGTGGACCACCCTCCTGTACACCGCGGGGGCCACCTTCGGCTCGATCGCCCTCGGTCTGGTCGCCGCCCTCGCCCTGCGCCGGCCGTTCCGCGGCCGGGGGCTGCTGCGCGGGGCCATGCTGCTGCCGTACGTCGCCCCGGTCGTCGCCGTGGCCTTCGTCTGGCAGGTCGCGCTCAGCCCGCAGTACGGCATCGTCAACGCGTGGGGCGCGAAGCTCTTCGGCTGGGACGACCCGATCGCCTTCCTGTCCACCCGTCAGTACACCGTGCACCTGCTGGGGATGGGCTTCGACGTGCCGCTGGCCCTGCTCACCGTCATCGCCTTCGAGACCTGGCGCTACTTCCCCTTCGCCTTCCTGTTCCTGCTGGCCCGGCTCCAGGCGGTGCCGCCCGGCCTGGAGGAGGCGGCCAAGGTGGACGGCGCCACGCCGAGCCAGCGGCTGAGGCACATCCTGCTGCCGCAGCTGATGCCGGTGATCGCGCTGCTGAGCGTGTTGCGCTTCATCATGACCTTCAACAAGTTCGACGACGTCTATCTGCTCACCGGCGGCGGCGCCGGGACGGATGTGGTCGCGGTGCGGGTCTACGACTTCCTCACCTCGCGCTACGACGTCGGGGCGGCCTCCGCGCAGGCGCTCGTCCTCGCCGCGGTGCTGATGGTCCTGCTCGGCGTCTACTTCGCCTTCTTCGCCCGTAAGACCCAGGAGGAGGCAGCCCGATGAGCCGCCTGACGAGTCGCCCGACGAGCCGCCCCATGAGCCGTGCGCAGTTCGAGGAGCGCTTCTTCGCCGTCGCCCGCTGGGTGGTGATCGCCTTCCTCGCGCTGATCACCATCGTGCCGTTCGGCTACATGCTGCTGCTGTCGGTGAAGCCGATCGACGCGCTGCTGCTGGACCCCGGCAGCCTGTGGGTGTCCGCGAAGGACTTCACCCTCGACACCTACCGCAGCGTCCTGAAACCGGCCGACGAGGGCGGGCAGGGCTTTCTGCGGATGCTGCTGAACTCCGCGCTGGTCTCGCTCGGCACGGTCGCGCTGACCCTGCTGGTCGCGGTGCCCGGCGCGTACGCCGTCAGCAGGCTGCGGTTCTTCGGCAGCCGCCAGGTCGGGGCGCTGTTCCTGGCGGTGTATCTGTTCCCCGCGACGCTGCTGGCCGTGCCGTTGTTCGTGATGTTCGCCAAGCTGGGGCTACAGGGCAGCCTGGTGGGGCTGGCGATCGTCTACGTCGCGCAGACCGTGCCGGTGTCGGTGTACATGATGAAGAACTACTTCGTCACCGTCCCGTACAGCGTCGAGGAGGCCGCGGCGCTGGACGGATGTTCGCGGCTTCAGACGGTCCGCAAGGTCGTCCTGCCGCTCGCGCTGCCCTCCCTCATGGCGACCGGCCTGTACATCTTTATGATCGCCTGGAACGAATTCCTCTTCGCGCTGCTCTTCCTCGCCGCCGAACCCGACCGGTGGACCGTCTCTCTGGGCCTCCAGCAGCTCGCGGGCGGTGTCGAGGTCTCCAAGACGGTCCTGATGGCCGGATCGGTGGTGCTCACCCTCCCGGCGGTGCTGCTGTTCTTCGCCGCCGAGCGACTGTTGACCGAGGGCCTGACCAGCGGCGCGGACAAGGGGTAGGCGGGGGCAGGCATACGACCGACAGCGGCGAGGAGCGAGATGGCGGGCAGCACCGGGACCCAGGCCAGCGCGGGCCATCTGCTTCAGCTGATCCGCAGCGGGCGGGCCACCACGCGCGGGGAGCTCCAGGCCGCGACCGGGCTGTCCAGGTCCACCGTCGGACACCGCCTGGACCAGCTCTTCCGGGCGGGCTGGGTGCGCGGCGGCGCGGGGGGCACCTCCACCGGAGGGCGCCCCTCCGCGCGGCTGGAGTTCGACCCCGGCCATGCCGTGGTGCTGGCCGTCAACCTGGAGACCCGGCACGGGCGGGCCGCCGTCATGGACCTCGCGGGCACCCCGCTGGCCGAGCACACCACGCCGCTGGACATCACGGACGGCCCCGAGCGGGTGCTGGACGAGGTCGCCGGGTGGTTCGGGCCGCTGCTGGAGCGGGCCGGTGCCGACCCCGGGCGGGTCTGCGGGATCGGGCTCTCCGTGCCGGGCCCGGTGGACTGGGAGAGCGGGCAGGCCGTGCAGCCGCCGATCATGCCGGGCTGGGACCGCTACCCGATCGGGGAGCGGATCCGGCGCGCCTTCCACCCCGCCCTCGCCCCGGTGCCGGTGCTGGTCGACAACGACGCCAATCTGATGGCGTACGGGGAGCAGCGCGCGGGTTACCCCGACTGCTCGGCGTTCGTCCTGGTCAAGGTCTCCACCGGGATAGGTGCCGGGGTGGTGGTCGGTGGCGAGATCTACCGCGGCATCGACGGCGGGGCCGGGGACATCGGCCACATCCGGCTGCACGACCGGCCCGACGCGCTGTGCATGTGCGGCTCGTACGGCTGTCTGGCGGCCGTGGCCAGCGGGCGGGCGCTGGCCCGGGACCTGAGCGCGGCGGGGCGGCCCGCCGCCTCCGGCTCGGATGTGCGCGCGCTGCTGGCGGAAGGCGACCCGACGGCGGTGCGGATGGCCCGGGACGCGGGGCGGCGGGTCGGGGAGGTGCTGGTCACCGTGGTCACGCTGCTCAACCCGGGGGTGCTGATGGTCGGCGGGGACCTGGCCGGGGTGCCGTTCCTCACCGGCGTGCGGGAGCTGCTCTACCAGCGGGCGCTGCCGCGCACCACGGCCCATCTCCAGGTGGTCACCTCGCGGCTCGGCGACCGCGCGAGCCTGGTCGGGGCCACCGCGATGGTCGTGGAGTCGCTGTACTCGCCGGCGCGGGCGGACGCCCGGCTCGCGGCGCTTGCCTGAGCAATGCTCATCTGATCAATGCTCGTTTGAGCGGACTCCCACTCGTTGTATCCAAAAGGCGAGATGAGGGGCCGTCAGACCGCGTGATTCTCGCCACTCTGATAGGCCTGTCGCTCACATGAGCACGTCCGGGGAGGGGGTTCAGTGGCCCCCCGCTGCCCTCACCTCTCCAAGGCGTGGCACTCCGTGCCAGTTTTGGATGTTCGACACCCCGAATCAATGATTACACAGAGTAAGATTGGCGCGCTAGAATATAGGCGCAGTGTGGGTATGTGTTCGACCCTTGAAGGTGCGGCGAGCGAGGGCCATTCGTACGAGTGACTTTCGAACTCGTGGCAGGCGGGTGGTTACGGCCGAATGACAGGGGAGTGGACATACTCAGGAACCTTCGATCTGGGTACGCTCCCCGCCGTCAGGGCAGCCGAGCCGAGGAGTTCGAGTCCCGTGCCGGAAACACAAGATCAGCAGAAGTTCGTTTACGACTTCACCGAGGGCAACAAGGATCTCAAGGACCTGCTCGGCGGGAAGGGCGCCAACCTCGCCGAGATGACCAATCTCGGTCTCCCCGTGCCACCGGGCTTCACGATCACCACCGAGGCATGCAAGGTCTACCTCGACAGTGGTGAGGAGCCCGCAGCCCTGCGCGACGAGGTGAGTGCGCACCTCGACGCCCTCGAGAACAAGATGGGCAAGACCCTCGGCCAGCCGGACGACCCGCTGCTGGTCTCCGTGCGCTCCGGCGCGAAGTTCTCGATGCCCGGCATGATGGACACCGTCCTGAACATCGGCCTCTCCGACGACTCGGTCGCCGGGCTCGCCGCCCAGGCCGGCGACGAGCGGTTCGCCTGGGACTCCTACCGCCGCCTCATCCAGATGTTCGGCAAGACCGTGCTCGGCGTGGACGGCGACCTCTTCGAGGAGGCGCTGGAGGAGGCCAAGCGCGCCAAGGGCGTGACCGTCGACGTCGACCTGGACGCCGGCGACCTCAAGCGGCTGGTCACCGAGTTCAAGGACATCGTCGCCAACGAGACCGGCCGCGGCTTCCCGCAGGAGCCGCGCGAGCAGATGGACCTCGCGGTGCGGGCGGTCTTCGACTCGTGGAACGGCGACCGCGCCAAGCTCTACCGCCGCCAGGAGCGCATCCCTCACGACCTGGGCACGGCGGTCAACATCTGCTCCATGGTCTTCGGCAACCTCGGCCCCGACTCGGGCACCGGCGTCGCCTTCACCCGCGACCCGGCCAGCGGCCAGCAGGGCGTATACGGCGACTACCTCCAGAACGCACAGGGCGAGGACGTCGTCGCCGGCATCCGCAACACCGTGCCGCTCGCCGACCTCGAACAGATCGACAAGGGCTCGTACGACGAGCTGATGCGGATCATGGAGATCCTGGAGACGCACTACCGGGACCTGTGCGACATCGAGTTCACCATCGAGCGCAGCAAGCTGTGGATGCTCCAGACCCGCGTCGGCAAGCGCACCGCCGGGGCCGCCTTCCGGATCGCCACCCAGCTGGTCGACCAGGGCCTGATCGACGAGGCCGAGGCGCTGCGCCGGGTCAACGGCGCCCAACTGGCCCAGCTGATGTTCCCGCGCTTCGACGAGGAAGCGGCCGAGAACGGCACGGTGCGCAAGCTCGGACGGGGCATCGCCGCCTCGCCGGGCGCGGCCGTCGGCAAGGCCGTCTTCGACTCGTACACCGCGGTCAAGTGGTCCCGGTCCGGCGAGAAGGTCATCCTCATCCGCCGCGAGACCAACCCCGACGACCTCGACGGCATGATCGCCGCCGAGGGCATCCTGACCTCCCGGGGCGGCAAGACCTCGCATGCCGCCGTGGTCGCCCGCGGCATGGGCAAGACCTGTGTCTGCGGCGCCGAGGAGCTCGAAGTCGACACCAAGCGGCGCCGGATGACGGTGCCCGCCCTCGACGGCAAGGACGGCCTGGTGATCGAGGAGGGCGACGTCGTCTCCATCGACGGCTCCACCGGCAAGGTCTACCTCGGCAAGGTGCCGGTCGTGCCGTCCCCGGTCGTCGAGTACTTCGAGGGCCGGATGCACGCGGGCGCCGACGACGCCGACGAACTCGTGGGCGCCGTCCACCGGATCATGGCCTACGCCGACCGGGTACGCCGGCTGCGGGTGCGGGCCAACGCCGACAACGCCGAGGACGCCAACCGCGCCCGGCGGTTCGGGGCCCAGGGCATCGGCCTGTGCCGCACCGAGCACATGTTCCTCGGCGAGCGGCGCGAACTCGTCGAGCGGCTGATCCTCGCCCACACCGACGAGGAGCGCGAGACCGCCCTCGGCGCGCTGCTGCCGCTCCAGAAGGACGACTTCGTCGAGCTCTTCGAGTCCATGGACGGGCTGCCCGTCACCGTACGGCTGCTCGACCCGCCGCTGCACGAGTTCCTGCCCGACATCACCGAGCTGTCGGTGCGCGTCGCGCTCGCCGAGTCCCGCAAGGACCACAACGAGAACGACCTGCGGCTGCTCCAGGCCGTGCACCGCCTGCACGAGCAGAACCCGATGCTGGGCCTGCGCGGGGTGCGCCTCGGCCTCGTCATCCCCGGCCTGTTCGCCATGCAGGTACGGGCCATCGCGGAGGCCGCCGCCGAGCGCCGGAACGCCAAGGGCGACCCGCGCGCCGAGATCATGATCCCGCTGGTCGGCACGGTCCAGGAGCTGGAGATCGTCCGCGAGGAGGCCGAGCAGGTCATCGAGGAGGTGCAGCGGGCCCGGGGCGTGGACCTCAAGCTGACCCTCGGCACCATGATCGAGCTGCCGCGCGCCGCGCTGACCGCCGGTCAGATCGCCGAGTCCGCCGACTTCTTCTCCTTCGGCACCAACGACCTCACCCAGACCGTCTGGGGCTTCTCCCGCGACGACGTCGAGGCCAGCTTCTTCACCGCCTACCTGGAGAAGGGCATCTTCGGCGTCAGCCCCTTCGAGACCATCGACAAGGACGGCGTCGGCTCCCTCGTCCGCAGCGCCGCCGAGGCCGGCCGGGCCACCCGCCCCGACCTCAAGCTCGGCGTCTGCGGGGAGCACGGCGGCGACCCGGAGTCCGTCCACTTCTTCCACGAGGTGGGCCTGGACTACGTCTCCTGCTCGCCGTTCCGCATCCCCGTCGCGCGCCTGGAAGCCGGCCGCGCGGCCGCCGCAGGGCGGTAACCGCACCTCCGGAGTCACCTCGGGGTACCCCAACCCTCAACCCCGGCACTGACTCCGGCTCGCAAAGGGGGCGGCACCTGTGCGGAGGTGCCGCCCCCTCCTTTGCTGCCTGCGGTGTCGCTGGGGCCCCTCCCCCTCACACGATCGGTGCCTCCGGTGACCGGAGCCACACCCGCTGTCCGGCGCCGTCGACGGTCACACCGAACTCCTCGGCCGACGGGCTGCCGTCGCCGACGTAGCCGGCGTGCGCCTCGGCGACCTCCTCCCACAGGCTCCGGGGGCCGTACTGCCACACCTCCTCGTCCGTCACGGTGGCCGCCGATCCTTCCCGGTCCCACAGCCAGATCTGGTACGTCCCCTCAGAGTGGCCGTCCGTCATCGCGACCCCGGGCAGCCGCGCGCTGGTGTAGAGGGCGAACCCGAGGCTCGCCACCGTGTCAGGAACGGTGCTCCCAGGCGCGCGGCGCGCGGTGGAACCGTCCACGGGGGCATCCGCCACGGGACGGTGCGAACGCATCGGCATGAACTGCGCATCGCCGACGGGCCGCCCTTGCGCCACACCCCCGCTGACGTCCAGGCGGAGGAGCGCGCCGGACCAGAAGTCCAAGGCGAACGGGACGACGATCACGCCGCCGGGGGCGGTCTGCTCGATCCAGGCCGGCGGGACCTGGCGCACGGAGCAGGTGGCGATCAGCCGCTCATACGGCGCCCCGGACGCCCATCCCAGCGCTCCGTCACCGTGGATGACGCGGGGACCGTATCCGGCGGCGCCGATCGCCTTCTCGGCCCGCTCGGCCAGGCGCTCGTCCACCTCGACCGTGGTGACGTTCTCGCTGCCCAGGCGCGCGGCGAGCAGGGCGGCGTTCCAGCCGGTGCCGGTGCCGATCTCCAGCACCTGGTGGCCGTCGGCTACGTCGAGCGCGCCCAGCATCCGGGCGACCAGCGACGGCTTGGAGCCGGAGGAAGTGGCCACACCGGGACCGCCGCCTTTGCCGTCGTCCAGTTGCGTCACGATCGGCTCGTCGCTGTACACCAGATCCCACCAGGCGGCCTCGGTGGTGACGGGTGCGCAGGTCACTTCCTGCTTCCAGACTTCCCGGGGGACGAACTGGTGGCGTGGTACGGCGTCGAAGGCAGGGCGCCATTCGAGGGGCAGCGCCCCGGACGCCGCGAGGGCGTCCAGGAGCGCGGCCTGGCGCTGTGGCCAGTCGGTCACAGCGTCTCACTTCTCCTTCGGTGGCTGGTTGCCGTCCGGCGGCGGCGGGGGCGGTGGGGTCCACGGCTTGATCGGGGCGGGATCGCCCTTGTGCTTGCCCTGGGAGATCACTGCTCACCACCTCATGAGGTCTCAGCGCAAGGGCCTTCCCCACGCCGTCGCGCACTTTCTACCCGCCCCGGCCGACCGTCCTCACCGGCCGGGGCGGGTGGCTTGTGGTGCGGTGGGAGCGCTCCTTGTTCTGTCTGCGCTCCTCGGACAGCTGTCCGGCAGCGTTTTCGGCAGCGCTTCCGGCCAGATCCCGTAGCTCAGGGTCGAGGTTTGCGTCCCTGCTCGCGTTGATCGCTGCGCCCAGGGCGCCGATCCGAGACCAACGACAAGGATGGTGTCGGCTCCCTGGTCCGCAGCGCCGCCGAGGCCGGCCGGGCCACTCGCTCCGACCTCAAGCTCGGCGTCTGCGGGGAGCACGGCGGCGACCCGGAGTCCGTCCACTTCTTCCACGAGGTGGGCCTGGACTACGTCTCCTGCTCGCCGTTCCGCATCCCGGCCGCGGCCGGGCGGTATCCGGACCTCCGGAGTCACATCGGGGTACCTCACCCTCAACCCCGGCGCTGACTCTGGCCCGTGAAGGGGGCGGCACCTGTGCGGAAGTGCCGCCCCCTCCTTTGCTGATCGGATCAGCGACTGGTGTACGTGTAGGCGAGCAGTGCTATCGGCATCGCGGCGCACACGGCCAGGCAGATCCGCCACGCGGGAACGCCGAAGAAGCGAGTGCCCTCGCCGTCCGGGTACACCTCATCGCCGTCCCGGATGACCCGGTGAGTCCTGATCTTCATGTCCACCTCCGGCGGATCAAGACGGCGGTGGCCAGAAGTAAGACGGCCACCGGCGCCACGACCATACAGCCGCTCGTCTGCCCGTTGCCCATGTCACCGCCGGGCCCCGGCTTCTTGCGGCCCTTCTCCTCGGCCTTGTCCTGGAACTCGCTGTAGTCGCTCACGATGCCTCCAATGTGGTGAACGGAGTTCGTCCGATCGGTTGTCAGCGCCTCTGGCGGTGCCGCCGAGGCGGGGATGAAGCAGGCCCGCCCGCCTCTGCGGGGCGATACGGAGGCGGGCGGACGCTGGGAGGTAGGCCGCTGGCGCAGGGTTGTCCGGGACGGGGGAGCCGGACCACCAGCGGCCCACCGGTCTACGTGGTGTCCGCCTTCAGCTCCCCGACGGGCGAGGCCAGCGACGGTCGCAGTCCTGGCACAGGTAGCGCAAGCAGCCGGGCCCGGAGGCCGCCGCGCGGAGCACGGCGATCGCCTCGCGGGTGGGTGTGTCGCAGCGGTATAGCAGTGCTGCGTCACTGCGGGACCTCCTCGCGGGGGCCGAGCGCTTCGCGGGTCGCGGTCCGCAGCGCGGCGAGGAGGACCGTGGGGTCGGTCAGGTAGCGGTCGTGACGGAGCGGTACCAGCCAGCGCACGCCCGGCCCCGTCTCGAAGTCTGCGGGCGGCACTTCGGTGTAGGCAGTCGTTCCCCACACCTGGACGGAGGGCAGCAGGCTCATGTCCCAGCTGGTGGCGGCTCCCGGCTCGATGAGCCAATACAGCACTCTGTCGATCGGGTTCTCGATGACCGCGCCTGTCGCCTCGCCCAACAGATCAAGGACACGTTTGCCGATGTCAATGAAGACGGGGACGCGCACGACGTCCCACGCTCTGCCGGCGGGCTGCAGCTTTACGCTACGGCCGCTGGTCGGCATCCACGGTTCGGCTCTGGTCGTCATCGGGCTGCCTCCGAGGCAGAACGGGGTGGCCTTGTCCATGACTGCGCCACTCATCTACGTGACCCGCTGGGCGGGTTGTCGCTGCTCATGACGTTACGAATCCGCGCATTGGGGATGAAGTGACCGCAAGTACGGGATGATGGCGGTTCTACGACCAAGCAAGGGGACTCATGGTGAAGGGTCAGCCGCCTTCCCTGACCTGTGGTCAGGGAAAGGGCGATCGTGCCCGCAGAGGCGTCGTCTCCGGGTACGTCTTACGGCTGATAAGGGAGCAACTGGACCTGAGCCAGGAAGCGCTTGCCGAACACTTTCGGGTCTCGGTCGACACGATCGCCGGCTGGGAGTCCGGGCGGCGTCCGCTCACGGCCGTACCTGTTGGACAGGTGCTCGTCCATCGTCACCAACTGATGCGGATGGGTGCCTCGCCGACGCTCCTGCTGGCTCTTGAGCGAGCGATGGAAGCAGACGTTCTCCTGGGCAGCGCTCTGGACGGCGAGACCTCGGTTCAGGACAGCCCGCTTGGGGCTTGGGTAATGCAGCGCGATCTCATCGAAGTTCTTGCCTGGCCGCTCACCGGAGAGCCGCCGGCCTCCGTTCGAGGCTTGCCCGACCCGCCCCGGAAGCGGAGAGGCCCTGTCCCCGCAGCCCCGGAACTGTCCACGGAGGAACTCAGCCGGTTCTTCAGCCAGATGCGACGCATGGCTGAGGAGACCCGGAGCGAAAGGACCTTCCTTCTGCGGCGCCAGGCCCTATACCTGTCCGGATATGACCGGGCCAACGATGCCGACTGGCTTGCCCAACAGCAAAGCAGCGAGCGGCCTTCGAGCTGGCTGACCCGCTGGCTGAACGAGCGATCCATCGCAGCTGTCGCTGCGCGCCACGGCGACAGGGAGCGGATGCGGCATTTCATCAACAGCACGCTGGGCGAGGATGACGCCAGCGAGACTGAGAACCTCAACTACTGGGCGTATTGGGTGGGTGAGACGCGGCAGATCGAACTCTCGGACCAGTTCATCGCCTCTCGTCACCTCGGCGAGTGGTCAGGCATGCGGCTCCTGCGACACCTGGCGTGCGGGCTCGCACCGCATCACGGGTACGTCGACCTCAACATCCATACCCTGTGGGCATTGCTCGCCGCCAAGCCCGAGCTGCTCCGCTCAGGTAGTGCCGCGATCGCCCTCCGGAAGCGGCTGCCGGTGATGTTGGATAGTCAGGAGCTCTCTGCAGCCGCGCGCCGCGAGCTCGAAAGCATCCGATACGCGATCCGCCTCGCCGAGGTGTGAGAGGAGATGGACGGTGGCTGACGATCTGCACGCGGTGGCTCGCTTCCTGTTCGAGGCGGGCACGCTGAAGCACGCCCGGCGAACCGGCTGGTGGATGGCCGGGGTGCGTGATCCTGAAAGCGTCGCCGAGCATGCGTGGCGCACTTCGCTGATCGCCTCGATCATCGCCCGGATCGAAGGCGCGGACCCCGGACGGGCCGCTCTCTTGGCCGTCTGGCACGACTCGCAGGAGACACGTACTGGGGACGTGAACTACCTCGGTAAGAAGTACTCATCCAGCGCCGACCCGCAGGAGGTGACCGCCGACCAGACCGCCGACATGCCCGAAGTTCTGGCATCTGCCGTGCGGGAATGGGTGAGCGAATACGAGGCCAAGGAGTCGCCGGAGGCGGTGTGCGCTCGTGATGCGGACAAGCTCGAATGCCTGCTTCAGGGGGTGGAGTACATGGCGCAGGGGTACGCGAACGCCCAGCGGTGGGTCGACAACAGCCGCGGCCGATTGGTGACCGAGACGGGGAAGCGTCTCGCCGACGAACTGCTGAACCAGGGGTCTCTTGACTGGCTCCGTGCCGCCTTGGGCGAGCAACCTTAGGGCCTCAGGCCGGACACAAGAACGCGCCCTCTCTACCGTTGCCCCGGAGGCCAGGGACGAGAGGGCCTTGTGGAGCGTGGTGGCAGCCGCGACCAACGTCGGGCTCACTTCGCGATCAGCGACGTCACGGGCGGCACGGCAGCCAAGCCGTCCTCGTAGCCGAGCCGGTCAAACCCCGCACATCGGGGTCGAATGGTCGGAGCCGAATCCGGCGCGCCCGCTCTGACCACCCCCGCGGGCGAGGGGGCGGCACCTGGCCGGGCGCCGCCCCCTCTCACTCCCCCCACGGGAGCCGTTGCCGCTCGCATCGGCTCAAGCGGCAACAGAAGTGCCCAGACGGCCGTAACGCACTCGTCACCCCCCACGGGGACGAGCAATCCGGACCTGGGCACCGCCTGTTGAATTGCGGACGCCCGCCGGGGGCCTTTCCCGGCGGCGCGCTTTGCAACGAGGAACAGCATTCCCGCCGCGTCCGGCCCGCCGCGCCCCGTTTCAAGTCTGGCCAAAAGGGCGTGGTCACTGACGGTGGCACCGTGCATACTCAACCGTGGTCGGGGGCGATCACGGGTGTCACTCGGTGGGGGTCCAGTGCTGCGTGTGTATTTCGGCGAGCTCGATCTGGCGCGGCTGCGGATGGCGATCCGCCCGGACGCGCTGTGGGAAACGGTTCTGAGTTTCCACCGGCTGCGGGAGCACCGCGCCGCGACCGTATACGGAGAATGGCGTTCACTGGCGCGAAATAGGCTGAACGGCGAGGCGCGGTTGCTCGCGCCCCTCATTCCCTCACGCGGCTATTTTCCCGACTTCCTGACCCCCGCCGAGGGCGGAATCGGCTATGGCGACGGCATGGAGGCGCTGCGCGCCACCCCGCAGGCCCGGCTGCACACCGAGATCTCCCGCCTCCCGGCGGCCCGACTCCCCGGCTGGATACGCGATCTCGGCCAGGGCGAGCCGCGCTCCCTGGACCGCCTGACCACCGCGCTGGCCTCCTACCACCGGGCCGCCATCGCCCCCTACTGGCCGCGGTTACAGGCCCGGATCGAGGCCGACCGCGCCGTGCGGGGCCGCGCCCTGCTGGACGGGGGAGCCGACGGGCTGCTGGCCTCGCTGCCGCCCACGATGCGCTGGCGGCCCCCGGTCCTGGAGGTCGACTACCCGGTCGACCGCGACCTGGAGCTCGGCGGGCGCGGGCTGCTGCTCCAGCCGTCCTTCTTCTGCCGAAGAACCCCGGTCACCCTCTACGACCCCCACCTGAGACCCGTGCTGGTCTACCCGGTGGAACACACCCCCGGCGCCGTACCGCCCAGCCCCCCGGCCCGCCCCGTCGCCGCCCCCCGCCCCGCCCCCGTCCCGGGCACTGGCCCCGGCGCCGCCCAGTCGCTCAGCAAGCTCGTCGGACAGACCCGGTCGGCCGTGCTCCAGGGCGTCGGCGGCGGCTGCACCACCAGCGAACTCGCCCGCCGCGTGGGCGTGTCGATCGCCTCCGCCAGCCAGCACGCCAGCGTGCTGCGCGATGCCGGCCTGCTGCTCACCCTGCGCCAGGGCAGCGCCGTGCTGCACACCCTGACCCCGCTGGGCGCCGCCCTGCTGCGCGGCGGCGCCCCCGCTGCCCCCGCTCAGTCGTCGATGCCCGAGCGCTCGACCCCCGCCACGATGTAGCGCTGGAGGAAGAGGAAGACCACCAGCAGCGGCAGAATCGAGACGGCGGCCGCGACGAACAGCTCGTGGATGTTGACCGTCTGCGCGGTGGTGAACGTCGACAGCGCGACCTGGACGGTCCACGCCTCCCGGTCCTGGCCGATGACCAGCGGCCACAGGAACGAATTCCAGGCGCCGATGAAGACGATCGTGCCGACCGCCGCGAACACCGGCCGCGAGTTGGGCACCACGACCCGCCAGTACGTACGCCAGTAGCCGAGCCCGTCCACCCGCGCCGCGTCCTCCAGCTCCCGGGGAAACCCCAGGAAGTACTGGCGGAAGACGAACGCCGCGAACGCGCTGAACAGCGTTGGGACCACCAGCCCGCGCAGCGTGGACACCCAGCCCAGCGAGGACACCAGGACGAAGGTCGGCACGAAGGTGACGGCGGCCGGGACCATGAGGGTGCCCAGGATCCAGTAGAAGACCACGTTCGCGTAGCGGTACGGGATCCGGGCGAGGCCGTACCCCGCGAGCGAGGCCAACAGCAGGGTGCCCAGCGTCGTCGCCACCGCGATCAGCGAGGAGTTGAGCAGCGCGTGCGCCATCGGCACATTCGGGTCGTCGAACAGCTCGCCGATGTTGGACCAGCGCAGCTCGCTCGGGAAGAACGTCCACTCCGCGGAGGTGATGTCCGCCTCGCTCGACAGCCCGTTGCGCACCAGCAGATAGAAGGGGATCAGAAAGAGCAGCGCCAGCGCGATCAGCAGCACGAGCCGCAGCGCGCGCCCGACGCGGACGAGAGGTTCGCGGACGAGGGGGTCGCGTGTCACCGTCAGTCCTCCTTCCGGCCGAGCCGGAACCAGCGGGCCTGGGCCACCGTCACCACCGCGATGATCAGCGCCAGGATCACCGCGCCCGCGCTGCCAAGACCCAGGTTCTGCCCCTGCCCCAGCGCCGTGTAGTACAGGTACACCAGCGGCGGACGGGCATACGGCGGATAGCCGCGCGAGTCCGAGAGCAGGTTGTAGAACTCGTCGAACGCCTGGAACGCGTTGATGACCAGCAGCAGCGTCACCGCGATCGACGTCGCCCGCAGCTGCGGAAGGGTGATGTACCGGAACACCTGCCACCCCGGCCGCGCCCCGTCCACGGCCGCCGCCTCGTACAGATGGCGCGGAATGCGCTGGAGCCCGGCCAGGAACAGCACCATGTAGAACCCCGCCTGGAGCCACAGCCGCACCGTCACGATGACCAGCCAGTACCAGGGCGGATCGGTCGTCGACAGCCAGGCGATCTGATCCGCGCCGAACCAGCCCAGCACGGTGTTGGCCAGCCCGAACCGCACCCCGTTGAAGATCGACATCTTCCAGATCAGCGCCGCCACGACATAGGAGCACGCCACCGGGAGGAAGAACACCGACCGGAAGAACGCCTGCGCCCGGCGCAGCCTGTTGACCATCAGCGCGAGCGAGAGCGACAGGACGAAGGTGGCCGGGACGATGAAGGCCGTGAACACCAGGAACGTGACGAGGCTGTCGGTGAAGGCGTCGTCCCGCAGCATCGCCGTGTAGTTGTCCAGGCCGACGAAGTCGGTGGGCGAGACCGTGTTGTGCGCGTCGAAGAAGCTGAGGTAGACGCTCCACGCCAGCGGTACGTAGGTGAACAGCCCGAGCCCGATCGCGAACGGGCCGACGAAGATCCAGAACCAGAGCGTACGGTTCTGCTTGCCCAGCAGCCTGCGCCGCAGTGTCGTGCGCGACGTACCGGGCGCGGGCCGCCTGTCCTCAAGCGGGTGCGAAAGCGTGTCCTGCGCCATCGCGGGCGTCAGCTCTTCTTCTTCACACGCCGCAGCTCCGCGCCCACCTTGCGCACCACGCCGCGCAGCTCCTGGTCCGCGCTCGCGCCGTCCTTGATGATCCGGCTGAGCGCGTCCTGGTAAGCGGTCCGGCTCGCCGGGGTCCACAGCAGCGGCTCGGCGAAACCGTGGTCGGTGGCGTAGCGCACGGCGTCCCCCGCCGCGCCCTCGCGCAGCTTGTCCGCCTTCTTGGCGAGCGAGATCCGGGCCGGGATGTGGAAGCCGTACGACAGCGCGAAATCCTCCTGGTACTCCGCCTTGTCCACCCACAGCCACTTCACGAAGGCCTTCGCCTCCTCCTTGTGCTTCGTCTTGGAGCTGACCGCCGCGCCATACGCCCCGACCGGCACCGACGGCTGCCCCGCCGACCCGTCCTTCGGGAAGGGCAGCACCCCGAAGTCCTCGCCCAGCTCCTTCTTGACCTGCGGCAGCGCCCACAGGCCCGACCACTGCATGGCTGTGAGCCCCTGGATGAAGGCCGACGGATCCGACCAGTCGGAGGGTGCGCCGAGCAGCAGCGACTTGTCCGCGTACAGCCGGTGGATCTTCTCCAGCGCGCGGGCGGCGGCCGGGTCGTCGAAGCCGACCTCGCCGTCGTCGGTGACCAGCCGGAGCCCGGCGGCCTGGAGCGGGGTGCCGCCGAGTACCCCAGCGCCCCCGTCGTTGCCCAGGAACAGCCCCTTGGTCTTCTTGTCCGTGAGCGCCTTCGCCGCGTCGACCAGCGCGTCGAGCGTCTGCGGCGGCTCCACGCCGGCGTCCTTCAGCAGGCTCTTGCGGTAGTAGAGGAGCTGCATGTCGACGACCTGCGGAATGCCCCAGATCCTGCCGTCGTACGTCTTGGGCGCGAGGACCGCCTGGTTGAAGTCGTCCTTGACGCCGTCGAGGAGGTCGGTCAGATCCTCCACCTGGCCACCCTGGATCTGGTCCAGCGTGGGGCCGTTGGCCTCGAAGACATCCGGGCCGGAGTCGGTGAGCAGCGCGGCGGCCATCTGCTGGTCGTAGTTCCCCGGCCGCCACTGCACCTCGACCTTGGCCTTGCCGGTCTTGCCGTACGCGGCGGCGTACCGCTTCACCGCACGCTCGGTGCCGTCCTCGCCGTACTGGTGGTACCACTGTTCGATGACCGGCTTGCCGTCCGAATCCTTGGAATCCCGGCCGGTGTTGGAGCCGCACGCGGTGGCCAGCGCGCCCGTGAGGGCGAGGCTCCCGCCGGCGCCGAGCAGACGTCTGCGGCTGATGGACTTAAGGTCGTTGGACATACTGCGGCCCCCTCGCCGTCGCTCCCTGTGACCGGATCGTGCCAACCAACCACGGTACGACCCAGTGATCAACCATGGGGGCGTATTACGACAGCGCTGTTGCGGCGGTATGTCAGCTGCTCTGACTCGGGTTTGACGGGCCGTCGGGGCGGTCGCGGTCCATCTCGTCGAACACCCGCTGGGCGGTGGCGAACGCGGAGTTCGCCGCCGGGACGCCGCAGTAGACCGCGCTCTGGAGCAGCACCTCGCCGATCTCCTCGCGGGTGAGGCCATTGGTGAGCGCGGCCCGCATGTGCATGGCCAGCTCCGCGTCGTGGCCGTGGGCGATGAGCGCGGTGAGGGTGACGCAGCTGCGGCTGCGGCGGTCCAGGGCGTCGCCGGTCCAGATCTCGCCCCAGGCGTAGCGGGTGATGAAGTCCTGGAACCGGGCGGTGAAGGGGGTCGTACGGGCGATCGCACGGTCGACGTGCGCGTCGCCGAGGACGGCGCGGCGAACGGTCATCCCGGCGGCGTGGCGGGAGGCGTCGTCGGTGGTGTCCGTACCCTTGGTGAAGTGCGCGAGCAGTGCGGCCGTGACCGGCTCCGGCCGCTCCACCCCGGCCAGGTGCGCCGCCCCCGCCACCTCCAGCAGGCTCGCCCCCGGCACCGCGTCCGCGATCTCGCGGGCGTGCGCGGGCGGCGTGGCGGGGTCGTCGCGGCCCGCGACGACGAGCGTGGGCACGTCCGTGACGGACGGCAGCGCGGAGCGCAGGTCGTACGAGGCGAGGGCATCGCAGCAGGCGGCGTACCCCGCGCGGTCACAGGCCCGCAGGTCCGCCAGCAGCGCGATGGCGCGGGGCGAGTCGGCGAAGCGGTGCGAGAACCAGGTGCCCGGACGGCTCGCGACCATCGCCTCCGTCCCTTCGGCCCGTACGAGCGCGGCCCGCTCGCGCCAGGCCGAGGGGTCGCCGAAGCGGGCCGAGGAGCAGACCACGGCGAGCGACTCGACCCGCTCCGGGCGGTGCGCGGCCAGATGCAGACCGACCGCCCCGCCGATCGAGATCCCCGCGTACGCGAACCGCTCCCACCCCTGCGCGTCGGCGAGCCGCAGCACGAGGGCGGCGAGGTCGCCGACGGTGGCGCTGCCGTCGGAGGGCAGCAGCCCGGCGGGGGAGCGGCCGTGCCCCGGCAGGTCCCAGCGCAGCACGCGGTGCGTGCGGGCGAGGGCGGGCAGCTGGGGCTCCCACACGGCGAGGGAGGTGCCGACGGACGGGCCGAGGATGAGGGGCGGGGCGGTGGCGGGGCCGTCGAGGAGGTGGTGCGGGAGGTCGGTGATCATGGTCGGCGCTCCGGGCGGGTGAGAGTGAGGATGAGGGGGAGCAGGGGCCGGGTCGTGTCCGGCGGTCGGGGCGGAGCCGCGCCTCGGTGCTGTTCCCCTCCCCGCCCCTTCCCTCAACTGGGGCTCCACCTCAGACCCCGGGGTGCAGGGGCAAGGCCCCCCACGCGGCGGAGCCGCAGATCGACACCGCGGGAAGGGGCGGGGTGAGGAAACGCGCCGCCGGACACCCCCTGGGGGGTTACGCGTCGCCGGGTCGCGGGGGGCCGGGGTCGTCGGGGCTTGCTCGGCGCAGCGCGCGGTCGACGAGCGCGGCGGCGGAGCCGGTGTAGCGGGCCGGGTCCGCCAGCTCCCGCAGCCGCGCCTCGGAGAGCGCGCCCGTGAGCTCCGGTACCTCCGCGAGTGCTGCCGCCGGCCCGACACCCTCCTCCCTCGCTCGCCGGGACGCCGCCGACAGCAGCTCCTTCGCGCGCGAGCGGCCGACGAGGGGCGCGAGTGCGGCGGCGATCCGCTCGCTGACGATGAGGCCGTCGGTGAGTGCGAGGTGTTCGCCCATCCGGCGCGGGAACACCCGCAGGCCCTCCGCCAGTTCGGCGGCCTCCCGCGCGGCCCCGCCCGCCAGCCGCAGCAGCTCGCGCAGCGGCTGCCACTCGGCGTGCCAGGCCCCGGCGGGCCGCTCGTCCTCGGCGACGAGCGAGCCGAGGAGGGTTGCGGCGAGCGCGGGCGCCTGCCGCGCGGCGGCGGCGATGAGCGTGGCGCGGACGGGGTTGCTCTTGTGCGGCATCGCCGAGGAGCCGCCCCCGCTGCCCTCGGCGACCTCCCCGATCTCCGTCCGCGAGAGCACCAGGACATCCGCCGCGACCTTGCCCAGCGCACCGACGGCGAAGGCGAGCGCGACCCCGAGGTCGGCCACGGGGGTACGCAGCGTGTGCCACGGCAGCGCGGGCTCCGCGAGCCCCACCTCGGCGGCGAACCGCGCCACGAGCCGCAGCCCGAGGTCGTCGCCCGACTCGGTCGCGCCGGCCGCGGCGAGTGGGCCCATCCCGGGCGTCGGGCCCGCTGCGGGCTCGGCCGTCGGGCTTACCGCGTTCGGGGCATCGGGTGTCTGGCCGCTGACCTCGCCGGGCCTCCGGCCGTCGGTGTCGGTGCCCGCAGCGGTGGTGCGGGGTGGCGCCGCCCTGTCGGCGGCCCCAGCCGTGGCGTCGTCGCGGCGGTCGGCGCCCGCACCCGGCGTCGGCCGTACCGCGGGGGGCCGGGCCCGGCCGGGCGCGGGTGCGCGCTCCGCGCCGCCGCCGGTCGGGTTCGGCACCCCGGGGGCCCCGGGGCCCTCCGGCAGCGCGGCGAAGGCCGCCAACGTACCGGCCGCGCCGCCCAGTTGGGCGGGCGGGCGCAGCGCGGCGAGGCGGGCGTGGGCGTCCAGGGTCAGGGCGCGCCAGCCCGCCGCCTTCAGGCCGAAGGTGGTGGGCACGGCGTGCTGGGTCAGGGTGCGGGCGGGCATGGGGGTGTCGCGGTGCTCGGCCGCTAGCCGGCCGAGCGCCGTGGCGGTACGCCCGAGGTCGGCCAGGATCAGCGGCAGCGCGCGGGCGGCGACCAGCATCGCGGCGGTGTCCAGGATGTCCTGGCTGGTCGCGCCCCGGTGAACGTACGCGGCCGCCCCCCGGTCCGTACGGGCCACGGCCGCCGTCAACTCGGCGACCAGCGGGATGACCGGGTTGCCGCCGGCGCGGGCGCGCACGGCGAGCTCCCGCACGTCGTACAGCTCGGCGCGCGCCGCGCCCGCCACCGCCCCGGCGGCCGCGGCGGGCGCCTGCCCGAGCGCGGCCTGGGCCCGGGTGAGCGCGGCCTCCGCGTCCAGCATGGCCTGGAGAAACGCCGTGTCCCCGGTGGCCTCCTCGACGGCCGACCCGACTCGCACCGGCGACAGCAGCCCGCTGTCGTCGGCGGAAGCAGCCGCATGGGAGTCAGCGGAACTCAAGGAAGACCGTCTCCCCCTCGCCCTGAAGGCGGATGTCGAAGCGGTACGTCCCGGGGTGGGGCCCGGCCGTCGCCACCAGGGTCTCGCGGCGGGCCGGGGGCAGCGCGACGAGGAGCGGGTCGGCGGCGCCCGCGGCGGCGGTCTCGGGGAGGTAGACGCGGGTGAAGAGGTGGTGCAGCAGCCCGCGGGCGTGGACGCAGACGCTGATGTAGGGGGCCGGGGAGGGGGCGCCCGGGGGGAGGGTGCGGGCGGTCCAGTGGCCGTCGGCATCCGTGGGGACCCGGCCGAAGCCGGTGAAGTCCACGCCGTTGCGGCCCGCGTGGCCGCCGGTCACCGGGTCGCGCCGCATCGAGCCGGGGGCGCCGGACAGCGAGCCGTCCGGGCCCGCCTGCCAGAGCTCGATCAGGGCGTCGGGCACGGGGGCGCCCGCGCCGTCGTAGACGTATCCGTGCAGGGTGATGGCGTCCGCGTGCCCCGTCGGGGCCAGGTCGCCGCCCCCGGGGAAGGGCAGCGCGTAGCCGTAGAACGGGCCGACCGTGTGCGAGGGGGTGGGGGACAAGGGCTGTTGGGTGAGTTGTCGAGCGGGCATCAGCGGCCTTCTTCGATCCAGGTGGCGGACGGCCCGTCGAGGACGATGTCCCAGCGGTAGCCTAGCGACCATTCGGGCTGGGAGAGCGCGTGGTCGTACGTCGCGACCAGCCGCTGCCGCGCCCGCTCGTCGGTGACCGACTGAAGGATCGGGTCGTAGGCGAAGAGCGGGTCGCCGGGGAAGTACATCTGGGTGACCAGGCGCTGGGTGAACGCCGCCCCGAAGAGGGAGAAGTGGAGGTGCGCGGGCCGCCACGCGTTGACGTGGTTGCGCCACGGATACGCGCCCGGCTTGATCGTGGTGAAGGTGTAGCCGCCGTCGTCGCCGGTGAGGGTGCGCCCGACGCCGGTGAAGTTGGGGTCGAGCGGGGCGGGGTGCTGGTCGCGCAGATGCGCGTAGCGGCCCGAGGCGTTGGCCTGCCACAGCTCGATGAGCTGTCCGCGCACCGGGCGGCCCCGGCTGTCGAGGAGCCGCCCGGAGACGGTGATGCGCTCGCCGAGCGGTTCGCCCTGGTGCTGGACGGTGAGGTCGTTGTCGGTCGCGGTGATGTCGGTGTGGCCGAAGACGGGCGTGTGCAGCTCGACGGTCTCCGGGTCGCCCTCGACGGCGACGAGCGGCTGCGAGGGGTGGCGCAGCAGGCTGCTGCGGTAGGGCGGGAAGTCGCGCGGCGGGTGGTGGGCGGCGGGCGCGCCGTTGGCGCGGGCCTTGTCGTACCCGTCGCGGATCGTGGCGAGTTCGCCGTCGATGTCGGCCTGGGTGAGAGACATCTGAGTCACGGTTACCTTTCGAGTACGAGGGCGAGGCCCTGCCCGACGCCGATGCACAGGGTGGCCAGGCCCACCCCGGAGCCCGCCGCCGCGAGCTGGTGGGCCACGGCCCCGGCGAGCCGGGCGCCGGAGGCGCCGAGGGGGTGGCCGATGGCGATGGCGCCGCCGCGCGGGTTGACGAGAGAGGGGTCCAGGTCCGGCCACTCGGCGAGGCAGCCCAGCACCTGTGCGGCGAAGGCCTCGTTGAGCTCCAGGGTGGTCAGGTCGGCGAAGGTGCGGCCGGCCTTGGCGAGCGCGCGGTTCACCGCCTCGACCGGCCCGAGGCCGAAGTACTGGGGCTCGATGCCGGTGACGGCGGACGCGCCGATACGGGCCAGCGGCTCGCGCCCGGTGGCCGCGAGCCCCTCCTCGTCGACGAGCAGCAGCGCGGCCGCGCCGTCGTTCAGCGGGGAGGAGTTGCCGGCCGTGACCGTGCCGCCGTCCTTGCGGAAGGCGGGCTTCAGCTTGGCGAGCGATTCGAGAGAGGTGTTGTCGCGGATCGTCTCGTCCCGGGGCAGGTCCACGCCCTCGTACGGCACGACCTCCGCGTCGTACGCCCCTTCCTGCCACGCCCGCACCGCCTTCTCATGGCTGGCCAGCGCATACGCGTCCTGCGCGGCGCGGCCGATGCCGTGCCTGTCGGCGATCAGCTCGGCGCCCTCGCCGAGGGCGACGGTCCACTCGGGCGGCATGTCGGGGTTGGTCATGCGCCAGCCGAGGGTGGTGGAGTACAGCTGCTGATGCCCGGCCGGGAAGGCCCGCTCCGGCTTGGGCAGCACCCAGGGGGCGCGGCTCATCGACTCCACGCCCCCGGCCAGCGCGATATGCGCGTCGCCGACGGCGATGGCGCGGGCGGCCTGGAGCACGGCCTCCAGGCCGGAGGCGCACAGCCGGTTGACGGTGGCGCCGGGCACGGTGACGGGGAGCCCTGCCAGCAGGACGGCCATCCGGGCCACATCGCGGTTGTCCTCGCCCGCGCCGTTGGCGTTGCCGAAGTAGACGTCGTCGATGCGGGCCGGGTCGAGGTCGGGGGTGCGGGCGAGGAGGGCGCGTACGACATGGGCGGCCAGGTCGTCGGGGCGCACGCCCGCGAACGCGCCGCCGTACTTGCCGACGGGTGTGCGGACGGCGTCGACGATGTAGACCTCGCGCAGGGTGCCGTTGCTCATCTGTATCAGGCGTCCTTTCCGGCGGACTTTCCCGCGTTCTTGAGGGCGCGCAGGGCTGCCAGCTCCTGGGGCGTCGGCGGCTCGGTCGCGCCGAGCTCGTCGCTCACCCGCAGCTCCCAGCCCGTGGCGGCCCGTACCTGCTCCACAGATACCCCCGGGTGCAACTCGGTCAGCATCAGCTCCGCGGTCGCCGGGTCGGGCCGCAGCACGCCGAGGTCGGTGATGACGGCGACCGGGCCCGCGCCGGGCATGCCCAGCTTCTTGCGGTCGCCGGGGCCGGCGCCATGGCCGAGGGTGGTCACGAAGTCGAGCTTCGGGACGAAGTTCCGGGTGGAGTGGCGCAGCACCATCAGCACCTTGCCGCAGTTCGAGGCGATCTCTGGCGCGCCCCCGGCGCCCGGCAGCCGCCCCTCCGGCTTGTCCGGGCCGCGGTTCACGACCGTGGTGTTGATGTTGGCGTAGCGGTCGACCTGCGCGGCGCCCAGGAAGCCGACGTCGATCCGGCCGCCCTGGAGCCAGTAGTTGAACATCTCCGGCACCGGTACCACGGCGTCCGCGGTCTCCGCGAGCTCGCCGTCGCCGATGGACAGCGGCAGCCGGGTCGGCTTGGAGCCGATCGTCCCCGACTCGTAGATGAGGACGAGGCCCGGATTGACCGTGGCGCGGGCGAGGTTGGCGGCGGTGCTGGGCAGCCCGATGCCGACGAAGCAGGTCCTGGCGCCGGCGAGCGCGCGGGCGGCGTTGACCTCCATCAGCTCGTCGCGGGTGAAGTCCGAGCTTGTGGTGTGGTCGGTCATCGCACGACAGCCTTCGCGCTCTGTTCGTTGCGCACGTGCTCCTCGATCCATTGCGTGAACGCCTCGCGGTCGCGGGCGATCGGGTCCCAGGCCTGGTAGAAGGCGTTGTCCCGGACGGAGTAGCCGGAGGCGTACGAGGGGTGGGCGCCGCCGGGGACGTGGGCCACCGCGTCGATGACCCAGGTCGGCAGGACGACCCCGCCCGGCCGCGGCTCCAGCGTGTCGACGATCTCCTCCACGGTCACCAGGACCCGGTCGGCGGCGAGCGCCGCCTCCTTCTGCACGCCGGTCAGGCCCCACAGCTGGACGTTGCCGTGCCGGTCGGCCTGCTGCGCGTGGATGACGGTGACGTCCGGGTTCAGGGCCGCGACGGCGGCCAGCTCCTCGCCGGTGAAGGGGCAGACGACGGTGGAGACCGTCTCCGTACGGGACGGGATGTCGCTTCCCCGGTAGCCGCGCAACACGGCGAACGGCAGCTTGGAGGCGCCCGCCACATAGCGGTTGGCCATGCCCGCGTGGCTGTGCTCGTCCAGCTCCAGGGGGCGCGGCCAGCCGTTCTCCACGGCGTCGCGGAAGCGGTGCAGCGAGCCGACGCCGGGGTTGCCGCCCCAGGAGAAGATCAGCTTGCGCACCAGTCCGGCGCCGATCAGCTGGTCGTAGATGACATCGGGGGTCATCCGGGCGAGGGTGAGGTCGGTGATGCCCTGACGGATGATCTCGTGCGCGGCGGCGTACGGGATCAGGTGGGTGAAGCCCTCCATCGCGAGGGTGTCCCCATCGTGGACCAGGTCCGCCACGGCGTCGTGCAGGCTACGAATGTCGGCCATCGTCACTCCGGGAGCCGGATGCTCAGTGTGCTGATTATTTTTATCTGCCCGGAACGCTGTCATCGACCCGGGGGCTCAGTCAATAGAGCTGAGGAAGGAAAGGTTGCACTCGACAGGTGTGCTTCCGCAGGGCAGAATTGTTCAGTGTACGAATGAAATGCGAGGGAAGAGGGCGGCGGGGGTATGGGCGCGGTCGATCTGAGCACTCACCCCGGGCATCTGGCCCGCCGGCTCCAGCAGGCGCACTCCCTGCTGTGGGGCGCGATGGTCTCGGAGGAGACGACCTCGCCGCAGTTCGCGGTGGTCAACGCGCTCGTCGAGAAGCCGGACATCGACCAGCGCACCCTCAGCGAACACGTCCACCTCGACCGCTCCACCATCGCCGACGTCGTGGCCCGGCTGGCCCGGCGGGGGCTGCTCGAGCGGGTCCGCGACCCGCGCGACGGGCGCCGCAATGTGCTCAAGCTGACGGAGGAGGGCGTCCGTGTCCACCGCAAGCTGGTCACGCGTACGGCGCGGATGAACCGGGTCTTCCTCGCGCCGCTGGACGAGGAGGAGCGCGAGACGCTGCTGCGGCTCATCGCGCGGGTGGCGGACGCGGCGGAGGAGCTGCGGGCGTAGGCGGCCCTACGCGCGCAGGCCGCCGAACCCCCCGCTTCCGCTGACCGTGCGGGCCGCCACCGTCAGGGAGTTGACGAAGCGCGGCAGCCGTTCCGCCGTGAAGCGGGCCGACGGGCCGCCGAAGGACAGCGCCGCGACCACCTCGCCGCCCCGCGCCCGTACCGGGACGGCCACCGCCGACAGCCCCTCCTCGTGCTCGCCGTGGCTGACCGCGTACCCGTTGCGCAGCGTCTCGGCCACCCAGCGGCGCAGCGTCGTGGCGTGGGCCGGGCCGTGCGGGGAGCGGCGGGCGACCCGGTCGAGCAGCGTGTCGTCCGCCTCGAGCAGCAGCACCTTGGACGGGCCGCCCGCCCACAGCGGCAGTTCGTCGCCGACCTGCACGACATGGCGCAGCGCCTGTGGCCCCTCCTCCTGGGCGATGCAGATGCGGTGCGCATCGCGCCGCACGTACAGGTGCACCGTCTCCCGGTGTTCCGCCGCGAGTTCGCGCAGCGCCCGGCGGGCGGGGGCGGGTAGCCGCCAGCCCTGGTCCGCCATGCGGACCCAGCGCAGGAAGGCGGGGCCCGCGGTGTAGCGGCCGTGTTCGTCCAGCCAGAGCAGGCCGTTGAGGCGCAGGGTCTGAAGGATCCGCAGCACGGTGGTCTTGGGCAGGCCGCTGGCGGTGACGATCTCGCGGAGGGACAGCGCGGGGCGGTGCTCGTTGAACAGCTCCAGGATGTCGATGGTCCGCTGGACCGTCCGCATGCCCCGGGCCTCGCCGCCAGCACTGTCTGTGCTTCCTGTGCTGTCTTCGCTCACTCCGCCGCTCCTCGCCGTCCGGTCCGCCCGGCGGACCCGTCCGGGCCCCATATGGACGCACAGTATGGACCGAGGTCCGCTGCGCGGACCAGGGGCGGGGCAGGGTGGGTAAGGGCTTTCTGGCATGTCAGGCCCGGGTTTCCCGCTCGGCCGCCCGTTTGACACCGCGGTTACTCGCCCGCGACCTCTTGTCGATGCTCAGCGTACGTTCTATCGTCACCGGCGCACGGACCCCAAGGTCCGTTCAGCGGACCAACTCCCCAAGTCCGCCCTCCCCTCCCCACGTAGGAGACCCGGTGAAAGCAGCCGTCCTCACCGCTCCCCGCCGCATTGAGACAGTCGACGACTGGCCGGAACCCGAGTGTGGCCCCCACGATGTCCTGGTCCGACTCGAAGGCATGGGCGTCTGCGGCTCCGACCTGGCGGTCTTCGACGGCGACCGGGCCGTCCCGGCGCTGCCGTGGGTCGTCGGCCACGAGGGCTTCGGCCGGATCGTCGCCGTCGGCGGGCGGGTCGTGGACCGCGCCGTGGGCCAACGCGTGGTCATCGAGCCGAACTACGCCTGTCTCGACTGCCCCGAGTGCCCCCGCGGCCTGACCTCCGCCTGCACCAAGCGCGTCATCGTCGGCATGAACGCGCCCGGTCTCCTCGCCGAGCGGATCGCCGTCCCCGCCCCCTTCGCCCACCCCGTCCCCGACACCACCGACCCCGCCGACCTGGCCTGCGCCGAGCCGTACACCGTGGCCCGTACCGCCGTGCGGCGCGGGGGAGTCGGGGCCGGGGACAAGACCCTGGTCGTCGGCGCGGGCGCGCAGGGGTTGCTGCTGTGCCAGGCGCTGCTGGCCATCGGCGTCCGCCCGGCCGTCGTGGAGCCGCACCCGCGCCGGCTGGCGCACGCCGAGGTGCTCGGCGCCCGCGCGGCGGACGACGGCGAGGGCGGCTTCACGTACGTCTTCGAGTCCTCCGGGGTGGCCGCCGCGCTGGGCGCGGCCCTGGAGTGCACGGTTCCCGGCGCCACCGCCGTCCTCGTCGGGCTCGGCTCGGCGGGGCTGCCGCTCAGCGTCAACCAGCTGGTCCGCTCCCAGCTCACCCTGCGCGGCTCGCTCATCTACGACCACCCCGGCGACTTCACGGCCGCACTGGCCGACATCACCTCCGGCGCGGTGCGGCCCGGCGCGGCCATCGACGCCCGATTCCCGCTGGAGGACGCGCAGGAGGCGTTCGCCGGGGCCCGCGAGCGGGCCGGCAAGACCTGGATCTCCCTGGACCCGGAGGACGGCGGGCGCAACGATGACGACAACTGACGCCCCCGGGCTCACCCTGTCCGCCCTGACCCTGCGCACCGCCTCCTTCGGCGAGCGGGTCCGGGCCGCCGCGCAGGCCGGGTTCACCGGCATCGGCCTGGCCGTGCACCAGTACCGGCAGGCCCGCGAAGAGGGCTGGACCGACGCCCGGATGGCGGCCCTGCTGACCGAGTACGGCGTGCGGCTCACCGAGGTCGAGCTGCTGCGCCACTGGGCGCGGCCACAGCGCTACGACGAGCGGCGGCGCAGCGAGGACGACACCGTCTTCCACATCGCGGAGACCTTCGGCGCCCGGCGCGTCAACGCCGGGATGTTCGACGAGCACCCGTACCAGGACCTGGTCGACGGGCTCCGCACGGCCACCGAACGCGCCGAGCGGGCGGGCGCGGTGCTGGGGCTTGAGTTCATGCCGTTCTCCGGCATCCGCGACCTGAACCTCGCGGCGCGCCTCGTGGCCGCCGTACGGGCTCCGCGCCCGGCAGGGGCCGCGTCCCCGGGGCTGATCCTCGACGCCTGGCACCTCACCCGGGGCCGCACCCGCCCCGAGGAGATCGCGGCCCTGCCGCCGGGCGCCGTGGTGAACGTCCAGCTCGACGACGTGCTGCCCACCCCGCTGTCCGACACCCTGCACGAGGCCCGCCACCAGCGGCAGCTGCCGGGGGAGGGGGCGGCGGACCTCACCGGGCTGCTGCGTCTGCTGCGCCGGGCGGGCATTGAGGCGCCCGTCTCGGTCGAGGTCCTCTCCGACGACCTCGACGCCCGCGTACCCGCGGAGACCGCGGCGCGCGCGTACCGGACCACGTGTCGCGTCCTGGCCACGGCCGCCGTGGCCGCCCCTGCCGTCTGAGTGCCCGCCGAGTCGCGTGACGGGGCGCTGTCACGCCCGGCGCAGGTGCGCCGATCGTGGTGAATCCAGGTCCGTACAGCGGACCAGGGAAACCATTCAGCGGTCTCCGTGGCTACCATGGCCCTTGTGACCGTGACTCAACAGCCCCCCACCCCGGCCGACTGGTGGGTGACCGCGGACCAGTCGCTCACCCTCGCCGACCGGCACGCCGGCGCCGCCCACACCGCCCCCGATCTGCTCGCCACCCTCCGCGAGATCGCCGAGGCCCGGCGCGCCACGGACTCCGCCCTCGGCGCCGCCGTCCAGGCGCTGCTCGGCTCGGGCCGCGGCTGGGACGAGATAGCCGCCGCCCTCGGATTCCCCGACGCCGAGACGGCCCGCCGGGCCACCGCCCCCGCCCTCGAGGGCGCCCGCCGCGCCCTCGACAGACGAATCGGACACCACTGACGATGACCACCACCCCGCCCCGCGTCCTGCTGCTGCACGGCCCCAACCTCAACCTGCTCGGCGAGCGCGACCCCGCCACCTACGGGTCCACCACGCTCCAGCAGATCGAGGAGCGCACGACCGTGCTGGGGCAGGAGCTGGGCGCCGAGGTGCGGTGCGCGCAGAGCAACAGCGAGGGCGTGCTGGTCGACCTCGTCCACCAGGCCCGCCACGACGACGGCATCATCTTCAACCCCGGCGCGTACGCGCACTACAGCTACGCGCTGCGCGACGCGGTGGACGCCGTGGCGGGCCTGGGCGTGCCCTGTATCGAGGTCCACATCTCCAATGTGTACGCTCGCGAGCCGTTCCGGCACACGTCGGTGACGGCGGCGGTGAGCCAGGGCTACCTCTGCGGCCACGGCGTCTTCGGCTACGAACTGGCGCTGCGCGCCGTGCTGAACCGGATCGAGGAGCGCCGCCGTCTCAACGGCTGACCGGATTGTTGATCAGACCCCGAGATCCACGGACATCAGGGCGGCGAGGCGCTCGACGGTCCCCCGGGAGTTCACATGGAGCCCGTCCAGGTCGAGCCCCTCGTCACCCCTGACCGCCAGCAGCGCCTGCTCTCCGATGGCGTAGACGACGAGGTGGCCCGACTGCGCGCGGGTGACCACCTCGCGCAGCCCGCCGATGGCGACCTCCCCGGCGGTGCGCCGGGCGAGGCCCAGCGCGGCGGCCGCGAGCGCCGCCACCGACTCGGCGTGGATCTCGTAGCTGTCGGAGGCCACGAGAAGGCCGTCCGCGGTGGCGACGAGGGTGTCGCTCACGCCAAGGACTTGTTCCCGCAGGTCCTTCAGTTCCTGGACCAGTCCTTCATCACTCACTACGAGAACTCCTTGCGCCGTGTGCGGGGGGTGTTGCTGCTGTGTTCAGTTGGTCGGACGGTTGGTGCCAGGCCGGCGCCGGGGCAGGGCGGCGGGCGGCAGCGGGACGGGCGGTACGGCGGCGGGGGCGCCCCCGCCCTGGGCGGGCGTCTCCCGGGCGGGCGTCCTGATCGCGGCGCCGGCGGCCCCGGCGGGACCGGTGGGCGCCGGGGCGGGCCTGCCGTCCAGCAGGCCGCGGGCGGTCATGGAGACGATGTCGGTGACGACGGCGAAGGTGCCGCGCCCGATCAGAAAGGCGATGTCACGGGGGGTGTGCCTGCCGTTGGCGTGCATCAGGATGTCGCGGAACCGGGGGTTCGCCACGCCGCTCGGGGCGGCCCGGCCCGTCACCCGGTGCATCACCAACTGCTGGGGCGAGCCCCACCGCCCGGACAGCTCGGACAGCCGGCGGCGGTTCTCCCGCAGCAGATCACGCGGATGCACCCCGGGCCGTACGGGAAGCGGGAGGTTGACGGCTCCGGGCTCGGCCTGCCACCGCTCCGGCCGGTTCAGCGCGAGGGTGAAGGCCGCGTCGTACAGGGCGGAGACCGTGACGACCTCCAGCTCCGCCGCGCCCACCCCGGCGGTCGCCGTCAGCTCCTCCGCCACCCGCTCCTCGGCGGCCCCGGCGGCGAACGCCACCGACCACTCCCGCTCGGTGATCCGCCCCGACTTCAGCAGCAGGGACTCGGGCCCGGGGGCGCCTGGGGTGACGATCCCCGCGATCAGCCCCTCGCGCAGATGCATGACCCCCGCCGGACTTCCCTCGATCCGCAGCACCCCGGTGAACCGGCGCTCGCTCAGCTCCGTCAAATGGCCCCGGAAGTCGTTCATGCGAACAATTGCCGTGCGTGGTCGTCGATCTGACGGATCGCCAGCGCCAGGTTCGTGCTCTCCCTGGCCAGCGCGACCACCAGCAACAGGGCGTCGCCCCGCTCCCGGGGTACCACGCGGGTGAGGTAGTGACACTGCGTGGTGGTCACCGTGATGTTTTCCAACTCCCCATCTCCCGTTGCGGCTTCAAGCGTGTCCGAAACCGTACGGGCGTCGTCACAGGCCTGCGCGGCGCGCGGCAGCGCCGAGCGATCACCGCTGAAGCCGTACTCCAGCCCCGTGGTGCCGTCCACCAGCATGGCGGCGCTGACTCCCTGGTGATCAAGCAAGTGGCGCATGGACATGGCCAGTTGGGACACCCGGCCCCCCTTCGCTCCCGGAGGGCCGCGACAATACCCTTCGATCACAATTTTGGCGAGAAAGAACTCGGCCGATCACAATCTGCGTAAAAATCGTCAACAGGTGTGCTTCCCTTGCACGTTACGTGTTGGTGTCCGTCGCCGCACGCGCTCTGCCGACCATCCTGCTTGCCATTCGCCGTACGGCGTGACGACCCGCCGAAGACCTCGAAGGAAGTGCTGATGAACCTTGAGACCGCTCTGAAGGAGGCCATGACGATCGACGGAGCCCTGGGGGTGGCCGTCGTCGACTACGAGAGCGGGATGACACTGGGCACCGCCGGCGGCGGCAGCGGCCTCGACCTGGAGCTGGCCGCGGCCGGCAACACCGAGGTCGTCCGGGCCAAGATCCGCACGCTGGCCAGCCTCGACATCCGCGAGTCCATTGAGGACATCTTGATCACCCTGAGCCAGCAGTACCACCTGATCCGACCGCTCCAGCAGTCGAACGGCTCGCTCTTCCTGTACATCGCCCTGGACCGCCAGCGCGCGAACCTCGCCCTCGCGCGTCACAACCTGCGCAAGATCGAGCAGGGCCTGGAGGTCTGACCCACGCGCACCCCGGCCCACCGGCCCGCCGGCTGCCCGGACCTCACGGGCAGCCGGGGCCCGGCGCGCCGCTCATGTCTGTCAGGGGAGGTCCAGGGCCCGCCGCGCCTGGCTGATCACCCGCTGGGCGTCGGCCCCGAAGACGGCGGACTCGCGGAGGGTGTTCCAGGCGCGCAGGTAGGTGGCGATGCTGGGGGCGTCGTTGATCCAGAGTTCCGCGTGCCACTCTTCTGCCATCACCAGCCGTTCATCGTAGATCCAGAAGCCGTTGGCGGGCTGGATCTTCAACGGTGCGGCGAACGGCACGATCCCCAACTCGACCGTGTCCAGGCCGATGACGCTCATCAGCCGGTCGAGCTGCGCGGCGAGAACCGAGGGCGGGCAGACGAGGGCACGCAGGGCGCCTTCCCACATGATGATCCGGTACTGCTTGCGCGAGTCGTACAGCCCTTCCTGGCGCCGCAGCCGGGCGCGTACCGCGGCCTCGATGTCTCGTGGAATCTTGTGCAGGTCGGCGTTGCGAGTGAAGACGGCGCGTGCGTAGTCGGCCGTTTGGAGCATGCCGGCGACGAGGCAGCTTTCCCAGATGCGGAGTGTGGCTGTTCGGTCATGCTCGGCGGTGATCGCGTCTTGTACGGGCTTGAGTCCCGAGGCCAACTGGCGGCGCCAGGACCGAATATGCGACTCTAGTCCGTTGAGCCGCGAGAGCAGTTCCTCTGCGGCCTCCGGCTGATCGGTCGCTGTCGCCCAGGCGCGGAGGTCCTCGGCCGTCGCGGTCTGGCGCCCGTTCTCCAGCTTGTAGATCTTGGAATGTGGCCAGCCCAAGCGCTCCGCAAGCTGTGTGCCGGTGAGCTGCCCCTCAGGGCACGAGGCGCGCAGCGCCCGAAGTCTCGCCCCCAGAGCCACCCGCGCCTGTTGGAAGTCAGTGCTCACCGGTCACACGCTACTCGCAAGCTACGTGGTCAGCCGCGCTGCGAACGTCTCGTACGGGATCGCGTAGTGCCACGCCGCGTCCCGTACCTGGACATAGCGGTTGACCTGGGCCGGCTCCGTGATCAACTCGATGTCGACCAGGTTGTCGTCGTCGTCGAAGTTGAGCAGAGCGACGAGCCTGGAGTCGAAGATCCAGAAGTCTTCGGCGGGCAGGCGCAGCCGGTTTGCCTCATCGCGCGACAGGTTGCGGATGTCCTCGCCCATGTCCTTGTTCCGTGCCGCACTGTGAAGGAGGTAGCGCTGGCCGATCGTGGGCGGATTGTCGACGATGCGCACTCGCTCGACCCGCTTGCCTTGCTGCGTTTGCTCACGGATCGTGGCGAAGAACGGAGCGTAGAGGTCCAGCGGAGCCTCGCCGGTCTCGACGAACTCCTGGTAGTCGGGGGCTGATTCGTCACTTGCGAACCGGCGCCGGGTCTCCAGCCGCCAGGCGGTGTGCTCGAAGGTCTCGAAGAGCTTGCCGAAGGCGTCATGGCTGACCGTGCACGGCGTGCGGGTGACTTCCTTGGGGCCGAAGTCGACCAGCAGTTCGCGCGGTACCACGATGGGCGTCTCGCCTTCGCCCAGGTGCCTGAGCTGGGCAATGTCCTCGGGGTCGGTGAGTGGTGCTCCGTGCACGATGATCTCTCCGCTGTCCACGTCCTCATGCACCGCGGGGCAGCCGCCGAGGTTGGAGCCTGTCCCGTTGAAGCGCAGTCGTCGCGCCATACCCACGTCCTTTCATCGGGTGGTGAGCCACCAGCATTCCGGAGCTTCGTCGCTCTGCGCTATATAGCTCTCTACACAACGTGAGAACAAACAAGAACACCCCGCCAATGTGCGAGAACATTCGAGAACATCGCGTAGCGTCGCTCAGTTCCACCTCCCTAGCGTCCTGTTCATGCAGGAAACAGCGGGAGTGTGACGATGAGAATCCGCGAACAAGACATCGAGGCGTTGGGCGCCGACAGCCACCGGGCGGCGAGGACCGAGGCCCATGCCATGGCCGAACTGCTGCGCCAGGCCCTGCAACGCCTCGGCTTCACCCCGGACGTGCCGCACGGCGTTGAAGGCGGAGAGCTGTACTGGCCGACCGTGCGAGGCGAGCTCACGGTGTCCGGCTATCCGCTGGTGGCCCTCGGTCGCATCCCTCTGGACAGCGCGAACAGACTCGCGGATGTCCTGATGCGGGCCGCGCTGGAGGAGCAGACGAAGAAGGCGCCCTCGGCGTAGACGGAGGGCGGCGCCCATCCTGCCCCACCTCTTGAGACCCCCGTGCCGGCTGGACCGGAGCCCTGGCAGGTCGAGCCCAGCCGGAACGGGTGCACGTGCACGACGGCGCGAGGAGAGCCCCCGTGCCGACAGCACAGAAGGGAATCATCCCGATGCGGCTGGCAGGACACAAGGCCGTCTTACGGCAGGACCCGGACGACGGCGACACCATGCCCGACACCGACGCGCCATCGCCCCCTACGGGCGGCGGTTGCGGTGGCGGCGACGGCTGCGGCCGTCAGTAACCCCAGCAGACGGGGGCGGCCCCGGCACCATCCGGGGCTGCCCTCTGCGGTCACCGAAGGCGGCACAGTGCAGCACCACCATCACGGCTACACCTGGCTCGGCTCAGCCCACGACCTCCTCAAGGACGGCCCCAGACGACCGATCCACCCCGAGTTCAAGGCCACCAGGACCGTCCCTCTTGAACTCGCCCACTGGCTCATCAAACCCGCCACCTTCATCCAGGGAACCTGGGCCGACCCCGCCCAGGCCGCCGAATGGTTCGCCGCCCGCACTCACGAGCACACCGCCTCATTCGCCTCCGATCACGACCGCGACAGCGAAACCTTGTCCGCGCAGTTCCAGCGCATTGCCAAGGCTCTCGCGGCCGGGGAGGACATCGTCGGAGGCTGGTACCTCACCGGGCAGCGGTTCCTCTCCGTATGCCTGATCGCCTGTAGCCCTCACCGCTTACGCCCCGAGATCGCCTGCCCGCAGCGGTGAACGTCAGTCGTCAGCCCGCGAGCGCGTCGTACCGCACACCCGTGAGCCGTTCCGACGCCGCCCACAGCCCCCGTCCCGCCTTGTCGTCCCGTGTCCACTTGGCGCGGGCCGAGCGGGTGGGGGAGCCGCGCCACATTCCGTAGGGCGGGCCGAAGAAGTCGTCCGGGCGCACGCCGGGGGCGGTGGCGGCGTAGAGGGTGGGGAGGGCGCCGCTGTCGGGGGACTGGGCGAAGAAGCGGTTGCCGATCTCCATGAAGCGCTGGGTGCCGCGGCGACCCTCCATCTTGGGGGCCGCGGTCTGGAGGTTGGTCGAGGCGTAGCCGGGGTGGGCCGCGGCGGCGGTGAGCCGGGCGCCGGTCGTGCGAAGGCGGCGGGACAGCTCGTGGATGAAGAGGAGGTTGGCGCTCTTGGAGCGGGCATATGCGGTCCAACGCCCGTATTTGCGCTTCATGTTCAGGTCGCGCGGATCGACCGTCCCCAGCATGTGCATAAAGCTGGAGACGCTGACCACCCGCGCCCCCGGGCCCGCCTCCAGCAGCTTCGGCAGCAGCAGTCCGGTCAGGGCGAAGTGCCCCAGGTGGTTGACTCCGAACTGCATCTCGAAGCCGTCGGCGGTTCTGCGGTAGGGGAGGGCCATCACGCCCGCGTTGTTGATCAGCAGATCGAGCCGGTCGCCCTTGTGCTCGGCCGCGAAGGCCCGTACTGACTTCAGGTCCGCCAGGTCCAGCGGCGCGACCCGCACATCCGCGCCCGGCGCCTGGGCCCGGATCCGCTCGACGGCCTCGGCGCCGCGCGCCTCGCTGCGGCAGGCCAGCACCACCTGGGCGCCGTGGCGGGCGAGCTCGCGAGCGGTGATGTAACCGATGCCGCTGTTGGCGCCGGTCACCACGGCGGTGCGGCCGGTCTGATCGGGGATGTCGCTCGCGGTCCAGCCCTTCATCACGCGCTCCTTCGCCGTCTGTCACGGTCCGCGCTACGCGCCGGTAGCCCTGGCCTCCGGCGACAGCCTAAGCGCGACTCCGCGAAGGTGCGAGGTGGCGGCCGGGTGGCTGCGGCAGGGGGGCGAGGACGGGCTCCCCGCCACCGTGCGTTCCCCTCGGGTCACCAATCACGGGCGGCGATCAACTCTTCCGGATCTGCGTCCGTGAACCCATACGCCGACGCCACGAACCAGAAGCCTTCGGATATCTCCTCACGCGCCACGGTCTCGATTTCACTCCCCGCTGCCTCGAACTCCGCCTCCAGCAGATTGAACTCCTCCGTCGCCGCCTTGGTGAGCGCATACAGCGCGGCCAGATCCGACGGCCGCTCAGCCTCAATCCGCTCGCACAACGTCAGCAGAATCGCTACGCCTTTGTCGATGACGTGGTCCGGGAAGTATTCGTCCTCGTACAACCCCGATAGAAATGCATGCGCTGCCACCTGCTTGTTTGCGATCGGCATAGTGCTTCCTCATTCTCTTCGAAGAACCGACGCGTCGATCATGCCCGACACCACTGACACGCCCCCAGTTAGCATGGCGCGCATGACTGACAGTCGGTTGATCAAGAGCGGCATGATTCCGTCCGAAGGGAACGTCGACGGCTTCGCTGTGGCCGAGGTGAATGGACGGCTGTTGGTGGTTTGCGTCAGTCGCGACGACGTGTGGACATGGGACCCGCTCAGGGACGAGTGGGTGGAGCGGCCACTGGCCGATTTCGACAACGGATCGTACGGAATTCCCGTGTACCCGGACTTTCACCATATAGACGTGACCGTCGCCGATGGGCGGGTGGTGTTCGCCGCGGGCGGGCAGCACCAGGGGCCGGGCCTGTGGGACGTGATGAGCGGTGAGCTGCTCAACGCCCCGCCGGAGTTTCGCAGCTGCGTTCACGCTCTGGCCCTGACCTCGGTGGGCGGGCGCACGACGCTCGTGGCCGGTGCGGCCGCTCCCGAGGTGTGGGTATGGGATCCCTCGGATCCCGAGGTCGAGGCGTGGGGGCCGACGGATGACGAGTACGCGGAGGAGCAGGAGCCACGGGAGCTCCCTGGCCACTCCGACGATATGAGCGGTCTCGTGGTGGGGCGGCTGCGCGGGCGTCATGTGGTGGTGTCGGGCGGCGACACCGAAGTTCTGTTGTCGGATCTCGAGTCCGAAGAGCTGCTCCACAAGTGGTCGGCCGACGGACTGGTCCACGCCGTTGCCCTGTCCGAGGTCGGTGGCCGTCCCGTGGTGCTGGCGGTGACCGATTCCGGCGAGATGCGGATCTGGGATGCGGTCGGCGGCGGGCCGGTCGGCCATTTCCCCACGGGGCACACGGAGCGCGTGTCCGCCTTGGCCGCCGCTGTGGTCGGAGCCCGGACACTCGCGGTGACCGGCAGCGACGACGGGACGGCCCGGGTCTGGGATCTCGCCGAGGGGCGGCAGATCGGGGCACCGATGGCCCGACACGAGGGCGAGGTCTGGGCCGTGGCGATCGCGCCGCTGGACGGCCGCCACGTGGTGCTGACGGCGGGCCGGGGCGGGATCGTACGCGTCTGGGACCCATCGGTCTGACGCCGCGCCCTCAGGTCAGCCCTGCAAGCTGTAGAAGTGGATCGGCGAGTTCGGCTGGAACCCGATACGCGGGTACACGGGCGCCCCGGCGACGGTCGCGTGCAACGTGGCGCGGGTCAGCCCGGTGGCCCGGGCGCCCTCGTGCAGCGCCTTGCGCGTGACCGCCTCGCCGTAGCCCCTGCGCTGCCACTGCGGGTCCGTGGCGACGAGCACGACGAAGAGGCGGCCTTCCGCCTCGACCGTCGCGGCACACGCCACCGGAACGTCGCCCCGCATGGCGACGTAGGCGTGCACCTCGTTCTTCCAGAGCCTGGAGCCGTCGAGTCCGTCGCGGCCGTCCTCCAAGGGGAAGCCGTAGGCGCGTGAGTTGAGGTCCGCGTACGCCCGCAGGTGCTCATCGGACGTCACGCGCACGAACGTCAGATCGGGGTGGGCCGGCTCGGGGATGGGGAGCAGATCCCCGGCCATGCCCGTTCCCGGAAAGGCGCACTGAAGACCCGCCCGCTCGGCCGCCGCTCCCAGCGCGGAGCGAGCCTGGCCGTCGAGCAGGTCCTCGAAGAGCCACAGGAAGCCCGGCTGCTTCTTCGAGCGCATGATGTCCGCGGCCTGGCTCAGCCGCTGCCCGACGCGCTCCGATTCCGCGCCCACCTCGGTCAAGGTGACGCAGTTCCAGAAGGCGAATCGGCAGTCGGCCCAGCGAACGGCGATCCCCGGAAGGTCGCGTACGTCCGCCCCCGCGTCGCGGTCGAGGACCATGGCGCGCCAGACCGCGGCGAGCTGCTCCATTGATTCGATGGACTCCGCGAGATCGGTCACTGTAGGTACTTTACTCGCGACATGTCATGCCTTCGGCTGACTTCCGTGCGAGCCGTGCGGACCGGCACTCGAACCACACTTCCTTGCCGGTGGGCGTGGGCAGGGCGCCCCAGCGGTGGGCGGTGCTGCTGAGGATGAACATGCCCCGCCCGCTCTCGGCGCACCAGTCCGGTTCGCGGACGGTGGGGAGCGTGGGCTCCGTGTCGCTGACCGTGGTGTGGACGCCGTCCGGGGTGTTCTGGAGGCGGAGGTGGCACTCGCCGGAGTCGGTGTGCTTGTGCACGTTCGCGAGCACTTCGGTGGCGCAGAGCGCCACGGCGTCGACGAGGTCGTCGCGGCCCCAGAGCCGCAGGTGGGCGCCGATGATGCGGCGAACGCAGATCAGTATCTCGGGGGCGGCGTGCAGGTGTTGTTCGTAGTGCTGGGAGACCTCTTCAACTGCCATGGCAGGCACGGCCTTTCGGTGACGATCGGTGATGTGGCCGATCGTGGACCGAACATTGTCACTCAGGCAATTGGTGTCGGGTGGTATTCACTCCATCGGGTACATGTCGCGTTCAGCGCTTGTGACCCCTCTTCGCCGGGCGACAGCATGCGCCCATGACGCAGAGCGATATGCCCACCATGCGCAGCCGGCGGCTCGGAAGTGAACTGCGCCGACTGCGCGTTGAGGCAGGGCTGAGGGTTCAGGACGCCGCCGATGCGCTGGAGTGCGGGCACCCGAAGATCAGCCAGATCGAGAACGGCAAGCGAGGCATCCGCCCGCTGGATCTGACGGTGCTGTTCAAGCTCTACGGGGTCGAGGACGAGCGCCAGTGCGCGAGTCTCAGGCGGCTGGCGAAGGAGATCCACAAGGTCGATTGGTGGAGCAACCAAGGTCCGATGCTCCGCGACACCCTGAAGGACTGCCTCACGCTCGAAGCCGACTCCGAGTTGGTGCGCACGTACGAGTCCATGGTCATCCCCGGACTGCTGCAGACCGAGGCGTATATGCGGCAGACGTTTTCCGTGCACCCGTCTGAGCGCGCGGAAGTCCTGGTGGAGACGCGCATGAGGCGTAAGCAACTGCTGGACAACCAAGGCAACTTCTGCCTGCGAACTATCATCGATGTCCCAGCCCTGCACCGAATCGGCGGCTCACCGGACGTGGTGCGCGGGCAGCTCGAATATCTTCAGCAGGTGGCGGAACGGTCTAACGTCAAGGTGCAGATCCTGCCGCTCGACGCAGCCCTACCGCAGGATCAGTTGCCACCGTTCACCATCTTCCGTCAGCGGGGTGAACCCCCGGCCGACATCGTCTGGTTGGAGCACATCACTGGTGGTAGCTTGCTCGAACAGCGGCAGGACGTGCTGCGCTACTCCACTGCCTGGGACGAGCTGACAGCCGCTGCGCTGTCTCCCGCCGCTTCGCAGCAGTACATCCGAGATCTCCTCTAGGACGTAGACCTTGATATCCGAGCTCGACGGCGCAACGTGGCACAAGAGCAGCTACAGCGGTAGTGACAACAACTGCGTCGAACGCGGCATCCTCCCCACCGGCCGCCAAGCCGTCCGCGACACCAAGGACCGCGACCTCGGCGCCCTGCTCTTCGAGCCATCGGCCTGGCAGGCGTTCGTGGACGCCGTCCGTGAGGGCGAACTCGACGGTTAGCCCAAATCACCGGTGCCTCACCCGCACGGCGTTGAGGTTGTGGTGAGTATGAGACGGCGACACGCCGTAACGTCGGCGTGTCGCCTTCTCATACTCACCACAAAGTCAGTTGGCGGGCTCAAGGTCGTGGAATTCAGGCAGTGCACGGAGTCGCGGCGGGACGCCGACCTGCGGTGAACGCGGCCGGCGGGACACCCATGAAGTGGCGGAACTCGGCCGTCATGTGGGACTGGTCGTAGTAACCCGCCGTCGCGGCGATGTCCGACCACCGGCCGGCATCGGCCGCGAGCACGGTGCGAACGCGGTCAATGCGTGCGAAGTGCTTGGGGGACAAACCGGTGCCGTCGGTGAACAAGGTGTGCAGGCGGCGCTCACTGATGTGCAACCGGGCCGCGGTTGTGGCGACGGTGGCGCCGACCAGTAGGCGTGCCGCCTCTTCGAGCCGCTCCGGGGGCTCCGGGCGGTCGGCCAATGCTTCTTCAAGAGCCGCGATCGGATCGGCGGCGAACTGGTCACGGTCCAGGCCCGGTAGTTCGCGGAACGGCAGGGCCCGGTCGGCGAGATCACGCAGCGGACGGCCGAGGAGGGCTTGGGCGCGACCCGGCCGCATGCGAACCCGCACGCACGAACGGCCGGGCGCGCCGACGTGATATCCGGCCCGGGTGCGGGGGCCCATGACAATCAACTCACGCTGGTCGCTGCGCAGGACAAGCGTGATGGCGTGATCGGGCACGTCGACCGCCGGTGAACCGGCCGCCGCAGCGACATCGATCCCGGCCACCCAACGCAGAAGGGCAGGCGGCACGACAAGAGAGCTCACGCCGTCCACGATAGTGCCGAAACTTCCTATCACGCGGAGTGAGAGCGCTGTCATCGTCAGGGCATGATCCTTGTTACCGGTGCCACCGGCACCATAGGCAGTTTTGTCGTCCGTCTGCTCACCGAGCGGGGCGTGCCGTTTCGTGCGATGTCCCGCCGCGAGCGGCCCAACGGAGTGCGGGCTGACTTCGACGACCCGGCGTCGCTGGCGGACGCGTTGGCCGGCGTCGGCACGGTCTTCCTGGTGACCGTGCCGCCCGTGCCGACCGCGCACCATGACATCGCCCTGGTGACGGCTGCGCGGGCGGCGGGCGTCCGTAAGATCGTCAAGCTGTCCGCGATCGGCAGCGGCGAGCGGTTCGAGGGCGCGACCGTCGGCGCATGGCACCTCGCCGCGGAGGAGGCGATCGAGGCCGGCGGGCTCGTGTGGACGATGCTCCGCCCGCCGAGCTTCGCGTCGAACTTCCTGCGCTACCGGCCACTGATCCAGGCCGGAGAACCGATCCCGAACATGACCGGCGATTCCCGGCAGGCCATCGTCGACCCGAGGGACGTGGCCGCGTTCGCCGTTGCCGCCATGACCAGCGATGCGCACGACGGGCAGCGGTACGACCTGACAGGGCCAGAGCTGCTGACGTTCACAGACCAGGTGGCGATCCTGGAGCGCGTGCTGGAACGGCCGATCAAGACCACCGACGCGGGCGCGCTCGACCAGTTGCCAGCCGGGATGATCACTGGCATCGGCTGGGCACGCGCTGGCGGTGCGGCCTACGTCACCGACCACGTGCCGCGGGTGCTCGGCCGACCGGCGGGCACGTTCGAGCAGTGGGCACGCGATCACCGGGAGGCATTCGCGGCAATGCCGTAACCCGCCGCCGACGGCCGCTGGGCTCCCGGGTCAGAGGCCCTCGCGCGGCGGATGAGGCTACGTACGGTGATGGCGGCGCGCTGCTCTGCGAGCCGTCCGCCTGGCAGGCGTTCGTGGATGCCGTCCGGGGTGGCGAGCTGGACGGATAGGCCGTCTACCCTGGCGCGGTGGCTACTCAGGTGATCGTGCTCAATGGTGGTTCCAGCTCGGGGAAGTCCAGCCTCGCCAGAGCTCTGCAAGCGGTCCTGCCGGATCCATGGCTGACCTTCAGCGTCGACACCCTGATCGAGGCGATGCCCGCGTCCATGACGGGGGCGGCATCCGGGATCGAGGTCGCTCCGGATGGCGGGGTGAGCGTCGGGTCGGAGTTCAGGGCGCTGGAGGCCGCGTGGATCGAGGGGATCGCCGCGATGGCCCGGGCCGGGGCTCGGGTCATCGTCGACGAGGTGTTCCTGGGGCAGGCGGAGTCCCAGCAGCGGTGGGTGAAGGCGCTGCGGGGTCTCGGTGTGCTGTGGGTCGGGGTCAGGTGTGAGCCCAAGGTTGCCGCGGCGCGTGAGGCCGCCCGGGGGGATCGGGCGGTGGGGATGGCCGAGTCTCAGGCGGATGTGGTCCACCGGGGCGTGACCTACGACCTGGAGGTGGACACCACGCACACCGAGCCCCTGGAGTGCGCGCGGTCCATCGCTGCTCATGTCAGCTGAGCGGCCGACTGCTAGGAACTGGTTCAGGCAGCGATGCGGACGATGCTCTTGCCGCGTGTGCGGCCGTCGGCCAGGTCCTGAATGGCCTTGCCGAGATCGGTCAGCTCGTACTCTGCCGTGATGTCCGGGCGGATCTGTCCGGCGGCCACCAAGCGCAGTGCCCTGTGGGCGCTCTCGGCCAGGCGGTCGGGGTGGGTCTGGCTGAGCAGGTTGCTGTTGTAGGTCAGTGCGGACTTGCCGTTCATCAGCAGGTCGTTGGCATCGAGTTCGACGGGCTCGAACGTGGCGATGTTGCCGTAGATCGCCAGGCGGCCGTGCGGCGCAAGGCGCTTCAGGTTGGCCAGGCGCACCGGTCCGCCAATCGGATCCAGGATCACATCGAACAGCTCCTCGGTCGGGGCCTCCATGAACTCGGCGCGCGGAATCAGCAGGTCGTAGCCGAACTGGGCGGCGTAGGCGGCCCGATCGGCGTCGCTGACGCCGACGATCCGACCGGCGTCGGCGGCGCGGGCGAACTGGGCGGCCAGGCTGCCTACGCCGCCGGCCGCCGCGTGGATGAGGACGCTCTCGCCCGGGCGCACCCGGGTGACGGTGTTGATCAGGTCGTAGGCGGTGGGGGTCGCCCAGCCGAAGCCCGCCGCGATCCTCGGGTCCACGCCGGTGGCGTCGAAGGTGAGCGCGGCGGAGGCCACTGCCACCTCGGCGTAGGCGCCGGCACTGGTCAGTGCGGTCACCTGCCGGCCGATGCGGTTCTCGTCGACGCCCTCGCCGACCGCGATGATGTGCCCGGCCGCCTCGAATCCGGGCACGAAGGGCCGGGGTACGGGGAAGTGACCTTTGTGGACCAGCACGTCGCCCCACTGGATCCCGGCGTACTGGACGCTGATCGCCACCTCGCCGGCGCCGGGAGTGGGCTCGTCGATGTCGGTGAGGCGGAACTGGTCGTCGGTGTCGAGGACGACAGCCTTCATAGTCACTGCTCCCTGAGTCGTATCAGTATCCTGATACGGAGGGACGCTAACGAGTATCAGCTACCTGAGTCAACTAAGGAGGCTGACAGGTGAAGGAAAACGTGACCGGGATCCCGGCCGAGGAGTATCTGTGCACCCGCATCCGCCGCACCGAGCAGGCCCTGATGGCACACCATGAGGCGGTCCTGCGCGGCTACGGCCTCACCATGACGCAGTACACCGTGCTGCTCGCGCTGTCGCGGGATGAGGGCATGTCCGGCGCACAGCTCGCCCGCGCCTGCGGAGTCACCCAGCAGACCATGGCTGCTGTCCTGACCGGCCTGCAGAACAAGCAGCTCATCACCCGTCAGCCCTCACCCGCGCACGCCAAAGTGCTCCTCGCCTCACTGACCGACCAAGGTCACCAGGTACTCGAACGTGCCTACCAGGAAGTGATCGTGCTCGAACGCGCACTCTCCGACGCCTTCACCCCGGACGAGCACGCCATGCTGTGCGAACTCCTGGAGCGCGCCACCACGGTCCTCGTCCAGCAGACTCCTCAAGCTCAAGCACGGTCCGCGCGCCCGCGCGGCTGAGGCAGCTCCCTCTCCATCACCTGCTTGAGCGTGGCGAGGTCGCGCGTCACCGCATCCGTGTCGCGCTGGAAGTCCTCGTCGCTCATGTCCGGCTGTCGGCGGAGGGTGAACACCACCTCGCAGCCGCCGCCGTCAGCGATCACGCGGACCGGGTTGTAGACGGTCTCGCCCGACGGCAGCGTGACATCGTGATCGAGGACGCCGAACTCGTTCTCGGGCGCGAAGGCGACCACGACCCGCCCCATGGGCGAGGACTCGGCGATCCACTGACCGTCGATCTCGGCGATGGAGTCCCCCAGCCCGTGAGCCCACTGGGGCAGGTTGGAGGGGTTCGACGCGTAGTCGTAGACGTCCTTGGCGGGGCGGTCGATATGGGTGCTGATATGGCGCGATTCCGAGGCGATGTTCTCCATGGGCCCGATGGTAGGGAGCTGCCGACGGCGTCGTCTTGAACGAATCGGTCGTGGCTGAGCCGGGTGACCGCATTACCCTGCCGTTCATGGCCGACCCGCTTCCGATGACCGCCGAGCGCGCCGACGTCGCCGCCTTCCGCGCCGAGGTGGGGCTCGACCACCTCATCGACGTCCACACCCACTTCATGCCGCAGCGCGTCCTGGACAAGGTCTGGGCGTACTTCGACTCGGCGGGCCCCCTCGTGGGGAAGGTCTGGCCGATCGCGTACCGGCAGGAGGAGCAGGAGCGCCTCGATGTGCTGCGCGGGTTCGGGGTGCGCGCCTTCACCGCGATGCTCTACCCGCACAAGCCCGCCATGGCCCGCTGGCTCAACGACTGGGCCGCCGACTTCGCCGCCCGCACGCCGGACTGCCTGCACACCGCTACCTTCTACGCCGAGCCCTGCGCCCTCGACGATGTGCGCCGCGCCCTCGACCAGGGCGCGCGCGTCTTCAAGTGCCATCTCCAGGTCGGGGGCTTCGACCCCAACGACCCGCTGCTGGACGGGGTGTGGGCGCTGCTCGCCGAGCGCGGCGTACCCGTGGTCAGCCACTGCGGCTCCGGCCCCATCCCCGGCCGGCACACCGGGCCGGGGCCGATCGGCGCCGTCCTCGCCCGCCACCCCGCGCTGCGGCTGGTGGTCGCGCATCTCGGCGGGCCGGAGTACGCGGAGTTCCTCGACCTGGCCGAGCGGTACGAGCACGTCATGCTCGACACGACCATGTCCTTCACGCCCTTTGTCGAGGCCGATATGCCCTTCCCGCGCGCCGAGTTGCCCCGGCTCGCCGCCCTGGGGGAGAAGGTCCTGCTGGGCACCGACTTTCCGAACATCCCGTATCCGTACGTGGACGCCCTGCGCGTCCTGCGGGACCTCGGCTTCGGCGCCGACTGGCTGCGCGCGGTCTGCCACGACAACGCCGCCCGACTTTTCGGTCTGTGACAGACCGCCCGGACCGCTGTCGGACCCATGAGTCAAGATTTCTTCATGGAGACGACAGCAGGCGGGCTGGTGACGGCGCGGGCCGAGGTGGCGGCCCTGGACGATCACGGCGTGGTGGGCGCGCTGAGCGGGCTCATCAACGGGCCGGGGTATTGGACGTGGGGCGGCACTCTGGCCGGCATCGAGCGGACCGGGCGCTATCTGGCGGGGACCTGGGATCCGGACGCGCCGGACGGCGACCCGGGGAAGGCCGGAGAAGGGTCCTGGGCCCGGTTCATCGGGCGGATCGGGGCCGTGGCCCTGCGCGCGGCCGCGCCGTCCACCCCCGAGGAGGGCCGTCAGCGGCTGCTGGCGCTGCTGGAGTTCTGGGCGGAGGGGCCGTTCGCCGACCCGGAGGCCCGGCTGCGCACCGGTGTGGTGCGGCCGGCTGAGGACGCCCCGCAGGCGGTGCGGGACGAGCGGGGGGCCGCCGTCGCGGTGGGGTGGGCCGGTAGGGACGGCCGTAAGTTCATCGATCTGCGCATGGGGGACGCGGATCCGCCGAGCCTGGGGACCATCGAAGAGGTGCACGAGGTCCCGCGCGGCTGGGGCAGCGCCGAGCAGCTGCGCCGGCTGGTAGGGCTGGTGCGGGAGCGCGGGCCGGTGCCGTGGGATCCCGAGGCCGTGGCCCTGCTGCGGGACGGCACGGGCATGGGGCGCGCGGCGGCGTCCTTCGCGCTGGCGGGGCTCTTCGACCGGATGCACGTCTTGCGGCGGGAGGTGCTGCGGCTCAAGGTGGCCGAGGCCGAGGACGGCGGGTCCGAACTGGCTCGGCTGACCCCGCTGGAGCGGCTTGAGCTGCTGGCGGACGTGCTGCCCGAGGACCCTGCCGAGCTGTGGGAGCCGCAGGGGATGCGCGAGGTGGCGGAGCGGATCGCGGAGGCGTGGCGGGAGCGGTACGGTCGGCGGACCGTGGTGCCGGAGCGTACGCATAACGCGGTCGTCGAGTTGCAGATGCTGCGCCTGTCAGCGGCCGCCTTCTGCGCGGCGTTCACCAACCCCACTGCGGAGCCCGGGCTCAGCGCCCCCGTCGACAGCTGGATCAAGTGCGCCGACCACGGCCCGATGGTCACCGATGCCAAGGCCCGGTGGGATGTCGCGATGTTCGAGGACCGTCTGCTCTCCATCGTCCCCAACCTGTTCTGGGTCTACGCCGAGCTGCCCGCCGGTGACCTCGTCCGCGAGGGGGCGCCCGGCCTGGTGCGCGTGTTTCAGGAGCGGTTGAACCACCCGGGGCTGCTGCTGGACGCCGGCACGCTCAACCGCAAGGTGGGGTCCTCGGTCGCCGAGTTGCACGAGCGATTCGGGTACCAGCCGTATGCCGGGCCGGTGCGGCTGGACGTCGCGTCCATCGACGACGGGCTCACGGTCGTCGCGGACGGCGTAGTCGACCGCAGAGGGGACCTGACCCGGACCCGCCTGTTCTTCCGCCCGGCGTTCTACGGCGCCGACGAGCGCTCCCGGGCGCTGACGGGGGCCAGGGCCGACTCCCGCTACGACCGTGAGCTGGGGTTCGTCGAGTGGCTGCGCGGCCCCGACTGCGCGCGCATCGTCGAGCGGATCGAGAGCGCCGCGCTGCCGGTCGGCGCGTACGAGTCGAACCCGGCGGCCTCCGCGCCCGACGTGCTGGCTCAGGTCGCGGGCGGGCTCGGTATCGCCGAGGACGCGGCGGCGCTCTACCTCCAGCTGCTGGTCCTGCCCGCGCCGACCGACCGCAACGTCCGCACGTGGAACGGGTGGAAGACCGCGCGACACCAGAAGGCCGCCGCCGTGCTGGTCGAGCGCGGCCTGGTCGTGGAGGACAAGCGCCCCCGGGCGGGCCGTCAGGTCTTTCTGCCGGGCGAGTGGATCCACGCCAAGAAGCCCTACCAGCCGATGGAGGCCTGGAAGGCGGACCTGATCGGGGTGGAGCGCTCCTACAACGGTCGGCTGGAGAATCCCCTTCCGCTGCCCACCCGCACCCTGCCCGAGCTGTTCGCCCACGCCTGGGCGCTGGTCGAGAATGGAGCCGGTCCCTCCGCGTAGCCCGTGCTTATCCGTTTAACCCGTCGCGCCGGCGAGCCGGGCTGCCAGCGTTCTGACGTGCTCGACGAGCTCCGGGGGTTCGTGCACCGTGAAGTCGAACCCCATGGTCGTCACGTAGATGGCCAACTCGTCCAGCGAGTTGGACCCGGTTCGCAGTGTGCAGCTGTGCTCGTCGATCGGCTCCAGCGCTCCGGTGGTGGGGGCGATGCGCTCCGCCGCGGTCTCGGCGCTGACGTGCAGGGTGAACCGGGCCTGGTAGCGGTAGGCCGATGTGGAGATCGCCCGTGAGGTGTAGCCGCTGAGATCGGGGTCCGGCGGGGTGCGCGGGGTGAACCGGGGGCCGGTGGGCGTGCGGGGGGCGAGGCGGTCCACACGGTAGGTGCGCCAGTCCTCACGGTCGACGTCCCAGCCGATGAGGTACCAGCGCCGGCCCGTGTGCACCAGCCGGTGCGGCTCGGTCGTGCGGACGCCGCTGGTTCCGTCGTGGGCGCGGTAGTCGAAGCGCAGCCGCAGCGAGTCGCGGCAGGCTCCGGCGATGGCGGTGAGGGTGTCCGGGTCGGCGGTGGGGCCGGTGTTGGCCATCGGCACCGTCACCGACTGGAGGGCGTTGATCCGGTGGCGCAGCCGGGACGGCAGGATCTGTTCGAGCTTGGCCAGGGCCCGCACGGACGTCTCCTCGATGCCGGTGATCGAACCGCCGGCGGCCGTACGCAGGCCCATCGCGACCGCGACGGCCTCGTCGTCGTCGAGCAGCAGCGGCGGCAGGTCCGCGCCGGCGCCCAGCCGGTAGCCGGCGGTGCCCGCGGTGGCCAGCACGGGGTAGCCGAGGCCACGCAGCCGGTCGATATCGCGGCGCACGGTGCGCGGAGTGATCTCCAGCCGCTCGGCCAGTTCGGCTCCGGACCAGTCGCGCCGGGTCTGGAGGAGCGAGAGCAGTCGCAACAGTCGTGCTGAGGTTTCCCACATGGTTCGAAGTCTGCCAAACGCCTAGGACCGAATCTGACCTAACCGGCTCCTAGGGTTGTCGGCATGGAGAACAACAGCGAGATCAGGCCCTTCACCATCGACATCCCGCAGGCCGACCTGGACGATCTGCGGGACCGGCTGGCCAGGACCCGGTGGACCAAGGACCTGCCCGACGTCGGCTGGAGCCGCGGGGTGCCCGCGAGCTACCTCAAGGGTCTGGCCGAGTACTGGCGCGATGGCTACGACTGGCGCCTCTACGAGCGGGAGCTGAACAAGTACCCCCAGTTCACCACCGAGATCGACGGGCAGAACATCCACTTCATGCATGTCCGCTCGCCCGAGCCGGACGCCCTGCCGCTGATCCTGATCCACGGCTGGCCCGGCTCCATCGTGGAGTTCCTGAGCGTCATCGGCCCGCTGACCGACCCCAGGGCACACGGCGGCGACCCGGCGGACGCGTTCCACCTGGTGATCCCGTCGATCCCCGGCAGCGGCTTCTCCGGGCCGACCGGCGAGGCCGGCTGGGACACCAGCCGGGTGACCAGGGCGTTCGCCGAACTCATGAGCCGGCTCGGCTACGACCGCTACGGCGCGCAGGGCGGCGACACCGGCGCGGTCATCTCCCCGGGGCTCGGCCGGTTGAACCCCGACAACGTCGTCGGCGTACACGCGAACGGGCTCTCCGGGTTCACCGAGGTCGACCCGGACAAGGCGGGGGAGCTGACCGAGGCCGAGCAGGCGCGGCTGAAGAACCTGGCGTACATGAAGACCGAGCAGTCCGGCTACGCGATGATCCAGATCACCCGGCCGCAGACCCTGGCGCACGGGCTGCACGACTCCCCGGTCGGACAGCTGGCCTGGATCGTGGAGAAGTTCAAGGAGTGGACCGATCCGGCCGCCGAACTGCCCGAGGACGCGGTGGACCGGGACCTGTTGCTCACCAACGTGATGCTGTACTGGCTGACCGGCACCGCCGGGTCCTCGGCCAACTGCTACTACGAGACCGCGCATGCCGGAGCCTGGGGCGCGAGTGAGCGTTCCACGGTGCCGACCGGGGTCGCGGTGTTCCCCATGGACGTGTCGATCCGGAGCACCCTCGAGCTCGAGCACACCATCGTGCACTGGTCCGAATTCGACCGCGGCGGCCACTTCGCCGCGATGGAGGCCCCCGACCTGCTCATCGACGACGTCCGGGTGTTCTTCAGCAAGCTGCGCTGATGTACATCTGATCCGCCGTCACTTCACCTCCGCCGCGCACACCAGCCGCCGCCGGTGGTCCACCGCCCGCTCCGGCCCGGTCAGCGTCAGCGGCACCGTGTGCCGTACGTCGGCGTCGGCGCTGGAGGCGGCCAGGCGCAGCTCCAGGGGGCCGGGTTCGACGATCCGGCCCCCGTCGGGGGCGCCGGGGTAGGAGGCCAGGTCGGCGTGGAAGGTGAAGTGGACCTCGGCGCTCTCGCCGGCCGCGAGCGGGACGCGGGCATAGCCGATGAGCCGGGCGACCGGGCGGACGGTGCGGGCCACGGGCTGGTGCAGATAGAGCTGGACCACCTCGGTGCCGGGGCGCTCGCCCGTGTTGCGGACGGTGAGGCGCAGCGTGGTCTCGCCGTCGGTGGCCAGGGTGGTCGCGTCCGCCTCCGGGCGCTCCCAGGAGAAGGTGGTGTACGAGAGGCCGTGGCCGAAGGGGTGCAGCGGGGTCGGGTCGACGCTGCTGGCCTCGCCGCGCAGGCCCAGCGGGGGCTGGAGATACGTCCAGGGCTGGCCGCCGGGCGCGTACGGGACGCTGACGGGCAGCCGGCCCGAGGGGTTGACCCGGCCGGAGAGGACCGCGGCGACGGCCGGGCCGCCCTCCTCGCCGGGGAAGAACGCCTGGACGGCGCCCGCGAGCAGGCCCGACCAGCGGCCCAGCGCGTACGGGCGGCCGGTGAGCAGGACCAGCACGACCGGGGTGCCGGTGGCCAGCAGGGTGTCGAGCAGGGCGCTCTGCTCGCCGGGCAGTTCCAGGTCGGCGGCGTCGCAGCCCTCGCCCGAGGTGCCCCGGCCGAAGAGGCCCGAGCGGTCGCCGAGCACCGCGACGCACACATCCGCGTCGCGGGCGGCGCGGGCGGCCCGCGCCAGTCGGCTCTCGGCGGCGACGGCGGCCGAGGCGCCGGTCGAGGCGGGCGCGGTGGCGCCCGGGCCGGGCGGGGCGCACCCCTCGGCGTGAGTGAGGCGGGCGTCGGGGAGTTCGGCGCGCAGCGCGGCCAGCAGCGTCGGCACGTCGATGCCCATCGGCAGCTCGGGGTATTCGACGCCGACGTGGCGGGGGAAGGTGTAGCAGCCGAGCATCGCGGCGGGGTCGTCGGCGAGCGGGCCGACGACCGCGATCCGGGCGTCGGGCGCGAGCGGCAGCGCGGCCCGGTCGTTGGCGAGCAGCACCACCGACTCCTCGGCCAGCTGCCGGGCCACTTCCCGCATCACGGGCGGGTCCAGGTCCACGACCTGGGGGAGCGCGGGCGGGGTGGCCGACCACCACGGGTCCAGCAGCCCCAGTTCGCACTTCTGCCGCAGCACCCGCAGCACGGCCCCGTCCACCAGCGCCTCGGCGATGTCCCCGGCCCGTACGGCGTCGCGCAGCGGCTCCGCGAAGCAGCGTACGGCGGGCAGCTCCACGTCCAGGCCCGCCTCCAGCGCGAGCGCGGCGGCCCGCGCCGGGGTGTCGGCGACGCGGTGGTGCAGCTCCAGGAAGGAGAGGCTGAAGTAGTCGGAGACGATGGTGCCGGTGAAACCCCAGCGCTCGCGCAGCAGTTCCGTCAGCAGCCAGCGGTTGGCGGCCGACGGGACGCCGTCGAGGTCGTTGTAGGAGGGCATGACCGAGCGCGCCCCGCCCTCGAGTACGGCCATCTCGAACGGCGGCAGGATGACATCCGCGAGCTCACGCGGGCCGATGGAGACCGGGGCGTGGTTGCGGGCGCCGCGGGAGGCGGAGTAGCCCGCGAAATGCTTGAGGGTGGCGACGATCCCGGCCGACTGGAGGCCGCGCACATACGCGGTGCCGACGGTCCCGACCAGGTACGGGTCCTCGCCGATGGACTCCTCCGTGCGGCCCCAGCGCGGGTCGCGCACCACGTCGAGGACGGGCGACAGGCCCTGGTGGATGCCCACCGCGCGCATGGAGGCGCCGATCAGCTCGGCGGCCCGGCCCACCAGCGCGGGGTCGAAGGTGGCGCCCCAGGCCAGCGGGGTGGGGAAGACGGTCGCGCCCCAGGCGGCGAACCCGGTCAGGCACTCCTCGTGGGCGACGGCCGGGATCCCGAAGCGGTTGCCCGCGGCGATCCGCGCCTGGGTGCGGGCGAGGGCGGCGGCGCCCTCGGCCGGATCGACGGGGGCGGTGCCGAAGGGGCGGGTCAGCTGGCCGAGTCCGTGCGGGAGCAGGGCGTCGAGGTCGATCTCCTCGTTGACCTCGTGCTGGAGCGGGGCGACGTCCTCGCCTTCCGAGGACCCGGAGCCCGGCCAGACGCCGGCGAGCTGGGCGAGCTTCTCCTCCAGGGTCATCCGGGAGAGCAGGTCAGCGGCGCGTTCCTCGGCGGGGAGGGAGGGGTTCTGCCAGGGGTGAGGCATGAAGCTCCTTGGCTCAGGGCTGCGTGGTGTTTCCGGGCTGCGCGGGGGCCCCGGGCTGCGCACCGTCTCGGAGCCGCGTCGGGTCTCGGGGCCGGTCACTTGCCGCCCACGCCCATCAGGCCGTTGATCAGCTGACGGCGCGCGAAGAGATAGACGACGAAGATCGGGACGATGGACAGCACGACCGCGGTGAGCAGCGCCGGGGTGTCCACCCGGAACTCGCCGACGTAGTCGTACAGGCCCAGGGTCAGCACCCGGTTGCTCCTGGACTGGGTGAGGATCAGCGGGAACATGAAGCCGTTCCAGGCGTGCAGGGCCGAGTACACGCCGACCGTGGAGATCCCGGCCCGCGACATCGGCACCACCAGCCGCAGCAGCACCCGGGTCGGCCCCGCGCCGTCCAGCGCCATCGACTCGTACAGCTCCTCGTCGATGTCGCGCATGGTGCCCGCCAGGATCAGCACGCTGACCGGGAGCGAGAAGGCGGCCGTCGGCAGGATCACCGCCAGCAGGGTGTCGTACAGCTGGAGCTTGGTGATCACCAGATAGATGGGGATGATCACGGCCTGGGACGGGATCGCGAGCCCGAGCAGAAACATCTGGAAGACGCGCTGGGACAGCCGGCTGCGGGCGCGCACGATCGCGTAGCCGACGGTCACCGACAGCACGATGACGATGGCGGCGCAGACGGCGGTGACGACCAGGGTGTTGCCCAGGTAGGTGAAGAAGTGGCTGCTGAGGACCCGGTCGTAGTTGGTGAACGTGAGGTGGGTGGGCAGCGAGAGCGGGCCGTCGTCGATATAGCCGTCGCGGGTCCGGAAGGTGGTGGCCACCAGCACATACAGCGGGGCGCCGACGATGACCAGCCAGATGAGGGAGACGAGCCCGGCCGGGTAGTTGGGCCTCCGCGGGCCGCTTCCCTTCAGGAGACGGGGCAGCCCCGCGCGCCGGGGCCCGGGCGGCGGGGCCGCCCCGCCCGCCGCAGGGTCCGCCCCGGGGCGCCGGCGCAGCACGTCGGTCACATCCCCTCCCGGGTGCTGCGCATCGCGCTGAAGCCGGTCAGCCGCACCAGCAGCAGCGAGACGGTGGTGGCGACGACGACGAGGAGGGCCGCGACCGCGCTGGCGTAGCCGAGGTCGAAGGCCTGGAAGCCGTTCTTGTACATCAGGAACGGCACGATGCTGGTGTCCGTGCCCGGGCCGCCCTTGGTGAGGATCAGGACGGTGTCGAAGAAGGTCAGCGCGCCCACCACCATGATCACCGAGGAGGTGACCACGGTGTTGCGCAGCTGGGGCAGGGTGATGGAGAAGAACTGGCGGACGGTGCCCGCCCCGTCGATGGCCGCCGCGTCGTAGAGCGAGCGCGGGATGGCCCGGGCGCCGCCCTGGTAGATCAGGGTGTGGAGGGGGATGAACTGCCAGGCGGTGACGAAGAGGATGGCGCCGAGGGCGCCCTGGGGGTCGCCGAGCAGATCGCCGTCCGCGAAGCCGAGGGCCGGCCCGATCTCCGCGATGAGGCCGAAGTTGGGGTCCAGCAGCTGCTTCCACACCAGGGCGAGGGCGACGGAGGACGCCAGCAGCGGCAGGAAGAAGATCGCCGACAGCACGGCGCGGTTGCGCTGCCGCCCGGCCGCCCACACGCCCAGCAGCAGCGCGATCGGGGTCTGGACGAGCCAGGTCAGCACGGTCAGCAGCAGGCTGAGCCAGACCGCCTGGCGCATGTCCGGGTCGTGCCACAGCCGGGACCAGTTGTCGGTGCCGGTCCACTGGGGGGAGCCGATGCCGTCCCAGTCGGTGAAGGCCAGATAGCCGACCAGCAGCATGGGGACGATGGCGAAGCACGCGAAGAACAGCGCCCCGGGGAGCGCCCAGGCGGCGCTGGGGCGGCCCACGCCGCTGCCCACGCCGCCGCCCTTGCCGCTGGGGCCCTTGCCGCTGTGGCCTTTGCCCCCGGCGCCTTTGTCGTCGGCGCCTTTGCTGACGGCGCCTGTCATTACTTGATGTCCTTCTTCATCGCCGCGACGAACCCGGTCGGGCTCAGCTGCCCGTTGAACAGCTTCTGGATGTTGGTGTGCAGCGCCGGGGTGTTCTTGGCCGACAGCGCCTGGTCCCAGGAGAGGGTGAAGCTGGGCGCCGCACGCACCATGTCGTACTGGAACCGCGCGTAGGTCGGGTTCTCGTGCTCGCTCAGCAGGGTCTCGGCGTCGGAGGTGGCGGGCACATCGCCGTTGGAGATCAGGTCCTTGGAGTAGTCCTGCTTGGCGGCGAACTTCACGAACTCGATCGCCGCGTCCCGCTTCTTCCCCTTCGTCTTGGCGTTGACGGACCAGTAGTTGGTCGGGTTGCCCACCACGTTCTTGGGGTCGCCCTTGCCGTCAGGGATGGCCGGGAAGTCGGTCCAGCCGAGCCCGGACTTGGCGAAGTCCGGCTGGTTCGCCTTCTGGTTGGCGTACTCCCAGGAGCCCATCAGATGCATCGCGGCCTTGCCCTTGGCGAACAGCGTGGAGGCCCCGTCGGCGGTGTAGTTGACCGACTTGTAGTTCTTGCCGAAGGTGCCCCGGTCGACCAGCTGCTTGATCGTCTCGGCGGTCTTCAGCACGGCCGGGTCGTCCCACCCGGAGGCGTCCCCGCTCTGGATCCTCTTGAAGACATCGGCCCCGCCGTAGCGGTCCACCAGGTACTCCACCCACATCAGCTCGGTCCACGGGTCCGTGCCCGCGAGCGCGAAGGGGGTGACGTCCTTCTTCTTGAAGGTGTCGATCAGGCCCAGCAGATCGTCCCAGGACTTGGGCGGCCGCGCGCCCGCGTCCTGGAACACCTTCTTGTTGTAGAAGAGGATCACCGGCTGCATACCGCGCATGGGGATGCCGTAATAGGTGTTGTTCACCGCTCCGGCCTTGAGGATGGAGGGGATGAACGCCTTCTGGAGCTCAGGGTCCTTCTTGAAGGCCGGGCCGAGGTCGACCAGCATGTCCTCCTTCACGAAGTCGCTGATGCTGCCGCCGCCCCAGTTGAAGAAGACGTCCGGGGCGTTGGGGGTGCCCATCGAGGTGCGCATCTTGTCCGAGTAGCCCTCGCCGGGCACCTCGGTGAGCTTCGCCTTCACCTTGGACGTCTTGTTGAACCGCTCGACGACCGCGCGCTGCACCTTGGTCGAGGCGTCCTGGTAGACCCAGACGTCGATGGAGTCGTCGTCCGAGCCACCGGGGCCGGAGCTGCCGCAGGCGGAGAGGGAGGTGGTGGCCAGAAGCAGTGCGGCTGCGAGGGTGGAGGCGCGGAGGATGGAACGTGACCTGGGTGTACGCATCGTCATCGTCGCATGTGCCTTCCGGAAGTAGCCCGATAATTCTCGGAAGTGATTGCGTGGACGGTATGAGCGCGCTGACGACCTGTCAATAGATCGCACAAACAGGCCTGTTGGAACGTACGAACCGGCGCGGCCGGTCGTCGGGCTCAGGCCGTGCTCGGCGCGGCCGTGCTGGCGCGGACGACCAGCGCCGTCGCGAGCTCCACCCGGGGCGACTCGATCTCCTCGCCGCGCGCCTGGCGCAGCACCGTACGGGCCGCCAGCTTGCCCATCTCCGCGAGCGGCTGGCGCACCGTGGTCAGCGGCGGGGCCGACCAGCGGACTTCCGGAAGGTCGTCGAAGCCCACCACGCTCACGTCCTCCGGCACCCGCAGCCCCCGGCGGCGCAGGGCCTCGATCGCGCCCAGGGCCATCTGGTCGCTGGAGGCGAACACGGCGGTGGGCGGGGTGGCGGCGTCCATCAGCTGATCGCAGCCCACGAAACCCGACTCGTGGTAGAAGTCGCCCTGCGCGACCAGCGCCTGGTCGTACGGCACCCCCGCCGACTCCAGGGCGGCCCGGTGGCCGTCCAGCCGGGCCCGGCTGCACAGCAGCCGCGGCGGGCCCGCGATAAAGCCGATCCGGCGGTGGCCCAGGCTCAGCAGATGCTCGGTCGCGGCCATTCCGCCCGCCCAGTTGGTGGCCCCGATGGTGGGCGCGTCCAGGGCGGGGGCGCCGGCCGGGTCGACCACCACGATGGGCACGTTCAGCCGCCGCAGCTCCTCGTGCAGCACCGGTTCGAGTACGGAGGTCACCAGGATCACCCCGTCGGAGGCGCGCGCCCGCAGGTTCTTCATCCACTGCCGCGCCGCGCCCGCCCGGCCGTGGATGGCGGAGACCACCGTGCCCACGCCGTCCTGGTGCGCGACCTCCTCCACCCCGCGGATGATCTCCACCGCCCAGGGGCTGTCCAGGTCGTTGAAGACCAGGTCCAGCAGGGCGGCGCGGTCTCCCGGGGCGGTCTGGCGGCGGCGGTAGCCGTGGAGCCGCAGCAGATTCTCCACCCGGGCCCGGGTCTCGGGCGAGACGTCCGAGCGCCCGTTGACGACCCGCGAGACCGTCGGCACCGACACCCCGGCCTCCTGTGCGATGGCCGTGATCGTGACCTTGGGCCGGGCCCCGCCCTCGGGCCCCGCGCTCTCCGTAGCCATTTCCGCCTCCTCCGTTGACGAGAGTCACTCCCGCCTCTAGCTTTCCGGGCGCACCCTCGGAACCTTGCAGAAGTCTTCCGGAAAACCGGATCAGACGTGAAGAGAAGAGAGGGACGTCCATGAAGCTCTTGAGCTTACGCAGCGCAGCGCTGGTGGCCTCGGCCACCATGGCGACGCTGGCCTTCGGCCTCGCCGCCCCCGGCCAGGCAGCCGAACACCCGGCAGGAGGGGCGGCGGATACGGCGGCGGGCGACACCCGCGTCCAGGCCAACCCCACTCTCCGCGAGGTCGCCGACCGCACCGGCCGCTTCATCGGAACGGCCATCAACGACGGCCGGCTCGGCGACGCCACCTACGCCAACATCGCCAAGACCGAGTTCTCCAGCGTCACCGCCGAAAACGCCATGAAGTGGGGCTCGGTCGAGCCCAACCGCGGCCAGTTCAACTGGGCCGCCGCCGACCGGCTCGTCTCCTTCGCGCAGAGCAACAACCAGAAGGTCTACGGCCACACCCTGGTCTGGCACAGCCAGCTGCCGAACTGGCTGGCCAACGGCTCGTTCTCCAACGCCGAGCTGCGCACCATCATGACCGACCACGTCACCACCCAGATCAGCCGCTACAAGGGCAAGGTCCAGCGCTGGGACGTGGTCAACGAGGCCTTCAACGAGGACGGATCGCTGCGCCAGTCCAAGTTCCAGCAGCAGCTGGGCGAGTCGTACATCGCCGACGCCTTCCGCGCCGCCCGCGCCGCCGACCCCGGCGCCAAGCTCTTCATCAACGACTACAACACCGAGGGCACGGGCGCGAAGAGCAACGGCCTGTACAACCTGGTCCAGCGGCTCAAGAGCCAGGGCGTGCCCATCGACGGCGTCGGCTTCCAGAGCCACCTCATCGTGAACCAGGTGCCGTCCACCGTGAAGGCCAACCTCCAGCGCTTCGCCGACCTCGGCCTCGAGATCGTGGTCTCCGAGCTCGACATCCGGATGGCCACCCCGGCCGACTCCACCAAGCTCCAGCAGCAGGCGGCCAACTACAAGACCGTGGCCCAGACCTGCCTCGCCATCTCCCGCTGCGCCGGCATCACCGTATGGGGCTTCGGCGACCGGGACTCCTGGGTGCCCGGCACCTTCCCCGGCCAGGGCGCGGCCAACCTGTACGACGACAACTACCAGCCCAAGCCCGCCTACACCGCGTTCCGCGACGGCCTGGCCGGATCATAGGAGGCCGTACGCGATGAGACCTCACATCCGCAGAGCCGCCCTTGGCCTCGCCGCAGCGGGAGCGCTCCTGCTGGGCCTGGCCACTCCCAGCAGCGCCGCCGACCCGGTGCTGCGCGACCTGGCCCAGGCCAAGGGCACGTACTACGGCACCGCCGTCACCGCGTCCAAGCTCAACGGGACCTACGCCACCATCGCCGGGAGCCAGTTCGACTCGATCACCCCCGGCAACGAGATGAAGTGGGAGTCCGTCGAGCCGAGCCGCGGCTCGTACAACTGGTCCGGCGCGGACGACGTGGTCAACTTCGCCCAGGCACACGACATGCGGGTGCGCGGCCACACCCTGGTCTGGCACAGCCAGCTGCCGGGCTGGCTGACCTCCGGCAGTTGGACCGCCGACCAGCTGCGCACCCTCATGACCGACCACATCACCACCGAAGTCGGCCGCTACAAGGGCAAGATCTCGCACTGGGACGTGGTCAACGAGCCGTTCAACGAGGACGGCACCTTCCGGCAGTCCATGTGGTACACGAAGCTCGGCCAGAGCTATATCGCCGATGCGCTGCGCGCCGCCCGCGCCGCCGACCCCGACGCCAAGCTGTACCTCAACGACTACAACACCGACGGCACGGGCGCGAAGAGCGACGCCATGTACAACCTGGTCAAGTCGCTCAAGGCGGACGGCGTCCCGATCGACGGCGTCGGCTTCCAGGGCCACCTCATCCTCGGCCAGGTGCCGTCCACGATGCAGGCCAACCTTCAGCGCTTCGCCGACCTCGGCGTGGACGTGGCCGTCACCGAGCTGGACATCCGGATGCAGCTGCCCGTCACCGACGCCAAGCTCGCGCAGCAGAAGGCCGACTACAAGGCCGTCACCAGCGCGTGTGCCGCCGTCAGCCGCTGCAAGGGGGTGACGGTCTGGGGGTTCACCGACTCCGACTCCTGGATCCCCGACGTCTTCGACGGCCAGGGCGCCGCCACCCCGTACGACGAGAACTACCAGCCCAAACCGGCGTACTACGGCATCGCCGAGGCCCTCGGCTGGAGCGGCGACGGCGGAGGAGACCCGACACCCACGACGGGCTGCGCGGTCACCTACTCCGTCACCAACCAGTGGAACACCGGCTTCACGGCGAACGTGACGGTCAAGAACACCGGGTCCGGCGCCATCAACGGCTGGAAGGTGGCCTGGACCTACCCCTCGGGCCAGCAGGTGACCTCCGCCTGGAACGCCACCGTCACCCAGAGCGGAGCCCAGGTCACGGCGGCCGACGCGGGCTACAACGCCACGATCGGCGTCGGCGGCTCGGTGTCGTTCGGCTTCAACGGCAACTGGTCCGGCGCCAACACCGCGCCCGGCGCCTTCACCCTCAACGGCGCCACCTGCACCACGTCCTGAGCGCCTTCATCCGCCTGGACGGTGACCCGCCTCGCCGTCCAGGCACTGCACTGCACCGCACGCTTTCGAGTTCCCTCTCCTCAGAGTGTAAGAAATCGCGGCTCTCGACCACTGCCAGGTGAGAGAGCCAAGATGAGGAGACGGCGCGTGACCGACGCCCAACGCTTCCGTGAGCTGTACGAGGAGTCCTATCCCCGTGTGCTCGCCTACGCCTCGAGCCTGGTGGGCCGGCAGGTCGGTGAGGACATCACCAGCGAGACCTTCACGGTCGCCTGGCGGCGGATGCGGGACATCCCCGCGCCACCGCTGCCATGGCTGCTCGGCGTGGCCCGCAACCTGACCCGCGAGCTGCGCCGCCGCGACGCCAGGCAGTACGCCCTGGCCGCCGAGGAGGCACAGCGCGTCGTCACCGCCGGTGCCCACGTCGGCGACGTGGCAGCGGATGTGACCGAGCGCGAGGCGGCGCTCCAGGCGCTGGCCACGCTGTCCGACGCGGACCGCGAGGTGCTGACGCTGGTCGCCTGGCACGGGCTCGGCCCGAGACAGGCCGCGCGCGTCCTCGGCTGCTCCACCGCTACGTTCTCGGTGCGGCTGCACCGGGCCAGACGGCGGCTGGAGCGGGCCTTCAACGGGGTCGCGGTCGAGGTCGCGGCCGGACTCTCTCGTGACTCTCGCCCGAAAGTGACAGTGAAGGAGCACTGACATGGCACGCAAGCGGCCTGATGTCATGAAGACGCTGGCGGACGCGCGGCCCGCGGAGTTCGATCCGGAGTACCTGGCCGGTTCCGCGCGCGCCAGGCACGACCTGAGCGCCATCCTGGCCGGCGCGCGGGAGGCGCCGGAGGCGTCGCGGTTCGCCCGGCCGTTCACCTGGCGGTGGGCGCTGCCCGTGGCCGCGACGGCGGCCGTGGCCGGGGTGCTCGTGGCCACCCTGCCCCAGGGCGGCCCGGATTCCGACGGCTCCCGGGCGACGGCCGGGCCCACGGTGGACGGTTCCCGGCACACCCCGGAGAACGGCCGCCTGGCGCTGTTGAACGTGGCCAACCGGGTGGAGAGCAAGGCGGCCGAGGGCGCCTACTGGCAGTCGACCACGCGGTCGGGCTGGATCGGCGTCGTCGCCGCGCCCGAGTCGGAGTCCGTCTTCGCGGTCGTCTCCTTGGAGACACAGCAGTGGTCCCACGGGGTACGGCCCGGCACGCAGAGCCTGTGGGTCTCGGGGATCGACGACTCCACCGAACCCCGCACCGAGCGCGACATGGCGCGGTGGCGGGCCGCCGGATCGCCGAAGGACGTCACGCTCGCCGAGACCGGCTCCCGGTCGGGCGGCAAACTCGGTCTGCGGATCGAGTCAGGGTCTGAGAAGCGGCCGACGGTGACCCGGATCAACCAGGGCGACAAGATCGCCGCCGTGGGCGCGGACAATGTGACCTACGCGGATCTGAGCAAGCTCCCCGCCGACACCGCGAAGCTGAAGGAGTACCTGGAGGGCCTCTACGAGGAGGACCGCGGAAGCGAGCTCTCCGGCCGCACCGAGTGGATGTGGCGGCAGGCGGCCGGGCTGATCACCCTCCCGGTCAGGCCCGAGGTCCGGGCCGCCGCGTACCGCGTCATCGCGGGCCTGCCGGGCATCCGGTCGCTCGGCGAGGTCACGGACCCGCTGGGGCGCAAGGGGGTCGGCTTCGCGCCGCCCGCGACCGAACGGCCCGACAACGGGACCGCGCGGTCGGAACTGATCGTGGACCCGGCGACCGGCGCCCTGCTGTCCGACCAGGAGGTGCTGACCAAGCCGAACGCCAAGGCCGCCGAGGCGGGGCTCACGGCGGGCACGGTGGTGAACTACACCGCCACGGTGAAGTCGGAGTGGACGGACCGGCAGCTCAAGACCCCCAAGTAACCGGGCAAGGCCACCTGTAAGAACCGTCGGCCGGCGGCCATTTCCTTCTGAGAACCCACCCCCGGGCAGAAGGAGCACCATGGCCAGGAACGCAGGGCTGCGCATAGCGGTGGCGGTGTGCGCGATCGCACTCGGCTCGCTCGGGGCGCAGGCGAACGCCGCGACCGGCACTGCGACCACGACCGCGACCGACCGGGCGGCCCGCGCCGACACCCCGTGGCAGCTGGGGACGCCGCTGAGCGAGACCGTCTCGACGGAGCTGTGGGACGTCGCCTCGACCGGCGCCAAGGACGCGTGGACGGTGGGCCGGAAGACGGACGGCCCCGATGGCTCCACCCCGCTGATCAGGCGCTGGAACGGCACCGCGTGGGCGGATGTGCCCGCCGCCTCCACCGGCGGCAAGCCCGCGCGGCTGGAGGCCGTCGCCGCCTCGGCGCCCGACGACGCCTGGGCGGCCGGCACGCTGGACGACAACATGTCCGCGCCGATCGTGCTTCAGCACTGGGACGGCAAGAAGTGGACGAAGGTCGACCACGCCGCCGCCCCCGAGGGGTCGCTGAGCTTCGTCGGCGACATCGCCGCGTTCGGCAGGAACTCGGCCTGGTTGACCGGCTTCGACTGGAACCCGGAGAGCGGCGCCGAGGCCTCCTACCTGGAGCGCTGGACCGGCTCCGGGTGGCAGAAGGTGTCCCTCCCCGCCGCACCCGGCGGCGGGACGGTGCGTCCCTCGGACATCGCCGGCACCGGCCCGGACGGCGTCTGGGTCACCGCCGACGCCCTGACCGGCGAGGTGGCCGTACCGCTGCTGTACCACTGGAACGGCAGCACCTGGACGGTCCGCGAGGTGCCCACCCCCAGTGAGCACCCGACCGGCTGGGTGGCCGGCCACGCCGTGGCCACCGGCCGTAACTCGGTCTACTGGGTCGGCAAGACCAACGACGCGGACGCGCCGACGGCCACCATGGCCGCCCGCTGGACCGGCAGCGGCTGGGAGCCGCTGCCCGCGCTCCCCGTCGACGAGGCGAACGCCGCAGGCGCGGACGGCGCCGGGCGGCTGTGGGTCGGCGGCTGGACCCCGGGCGACCCCCACTCCGTGCTGGCCCGCTGGACCGGTACGGAGTGGGCGACCCAGAAGCTGCCCGCCGACGTCACCGAGCACAGCGAGATGTCCACGGTGCTCGGCATCGCCGCCGTCCCCGGGACGAAGGGCGCCCTCGCCGTGGGGACGGCCGGCTGCGCGGCCGACCCCGTCCAGTGCGGGCTGCTGGTCTCACACGACCTGCGCTGACACCCCGTCATTCGTACGGGCCGCATACGCCTGGACGGCGACCCCCTCGTCGTCCAGGCACCGCCCCGTCTCCAGGTCGAAGCGCTGCTTCAGCAGCGGCGAGGCCACGAACGGCCGCTCCCGCACGGAGCCCAGCAGGCCCCGCGAGAGCACATAGGCGCCGGTGAACGGATCGCGGTTGTCGATCGCGTACGCCTGCCCCGCGCGGTCCAGGAAGACCGCGACCTGGGTCCCGTCCGGCAGCAGCGCGGCCACCCCGCGCCCCGGGATCAGGTCGGAGAGATCGCAGACCGCGAACCACCGCTGGTCGACGAGGAGTTCCACGCGGACGGCGGTCCGCTCGGGTGCCATGGTCATCGGCTTGCAGTCCCTTCGAGAGTGCGGTCGAGAGTGCGGACGGGGATGCTGGGGCCGGACAGGATCGTCAGGTCCGGCTTGACCTGGTCGCGCTCGGGCACGAACTTCACCGTCGGGTCCGGCGCGTCCGGCGCGTTGACGAAGGACACGAAGCGTCGCAGCCGCTCCGGGTCGTCGAGGGTCTCGGCCCACTCGTCGCGGTAGCCCGCCACATGGTCGGCCATCAGCGACTCCAGCTCGGCGCACAGCCCCAGCGAGTCGTCGACCACCACGTCCCGTACGTGGTCGAGGCCGCCCTCGATCCGCTCCAGCCAGGCGGAGGTGCGCTCCAGCCGGTCCGCGGTGCGGATGTAGAACATCAGGAACCGGTCGATGAGCCGGATCAGCTGCTCGTCGTCGAGGTCCTGGGCGAGCAGATCCGCATGGCGCGGGTCCGCGCCGCCGTTGCCCCCGACGTACAGGTTCCAGCCGTTCGAGGTGGCGATCACCCCGAAGTCCTTGCCGCGCGCCTCCGCGCACTCGCGCGCACAGCCCGAGACGGCCGACTTCAGCTTGTGCGGGGAGCGCAGCCCCCGGTAGCGCAGCTCCAGGTCGATGGCCATCCGCACCGAGTCCTGCACGCCGTAGCGGCACCAGGTCTGCCCCACGCACGACTTCACGGTGCGCAGCGCCTTGCCGTACGCGTGCCCCGACTCGAACCCGGCGTCCACCAGCCGCGCCCAGATCAGCGGCAGCTGGTCCACGCGGGCGCCGAACAGGTCGATCCGCTGCCCGCCGGTGATCTTCGTGTAGAGCCCGAAGTCGCGCGCCACCTCGCCGATGACGATCAGCTTCTCGGGCGTGATCTCCCCGCCGGGGATGCGCGGCACGATCGAATACGAGCCGTTGCGCTGGAGATTCGCCAGGAAGTGATCGTTGGTGTCCTGGAGCGCGGCCTGTTCGCCGTCCAGCACATAGCCGCTGGCGCCCACCGTCGGCGCGAGCGAGGCGATGATCGACCCCACGGTCGGCTTGCAGACCTCGCAGCCGTTGCCGCTGCGCGCCTCCTCGCGGCCGTGGCTGTCCAGCAGCGCGGCGTAGGTGGTGATGCGCAGCGTCCGGACGATCTCGTACAGCTCGGCCCGGGTGTAGGAGAAGCAGCCGCACAGCCCCTTGTCGACGCTGACGCCGCTCGCTTCGAGTTCGTCGTTGACCAGCGAGGTCAGTGCCTTGACGCAACTGCCGCAGCCGGTGCCCGCCTTGGTGCACTTCTTCACCTCGGGGACCGTGGCGCACTGGTGGTCGGTGACCGCCGCGCGGATCGTGCCCTTGGTGACGTTGTGGCAGTTGCAGATGACCGCCTCGTCCGGCAGCGCGGACGGGCCGAGCGCGACGGGCGCCCCCAGCCCGGCCGGCAGCACCAGCTGCTCCGGGGCGATCGGGGGCACGCTGCCGGTCAGCGGCCGCAGCATGCCGTACGCGTCGGCGTCGCCGACCAGCACCCCGCCGAGCAGCGCCCCGTCGGAGCCGATCACCAGCTTCTTGTAGACGCCCGCGCGGGAGTCGGAGTACACCACGTCCAGGCAGCCCTCGGCGGTGCCGTGCGCATCGCCGAACGAGGCCACGTCCACGCCCAGCAGCTTGAGCTTGGTGGAGGTGTCGGCGCCCGTGAAGCCGCTCTCGCGGCTCGCCTCGGCGATCTCGTCCGCGGCCACGAGTGCCATCTCGTACCCTGGCGCCACCAGCCCGTACACCCGGCCGTCGGCGGCCAGTGCGCACTCGCCGATCGCGTACACCGCCGGGTCGCTCGTACGGCACCGCTCGTCCACCGCGATCCCGCCGCGCTCCCCGACCGTCAGCCCGCAGTCGCGCGCCAGCTGGTCGCGGGGGCGCACGCCCGCCGAGAAGACGACCAGATCGGTGTCGATGGACGAGCCGTCGGAGAGGGCCATCGCGGTGACCGCGCCGTCCGTGTTCGCGGTGATCTCCTTGCCGCCGACGCCCGTGTGCACGACCAGGCCCATGTCCTCCACGGTGCGGCGCAGCGCGGCGCCGCCGCCCTCGTCCACCTGGATCGCCATCAGCCGCGGGTTGAACTCCACGATGTGCGTGGTCAGCCCGAGTCCCTTGAGCGCGCCCGCCGCCTCGAGACCCAGCAGCCCGCCGCCGACCACGGTGCCGGACGAGCAGTTCTTGGCGTACTCCTCGATCTCCAGCAGGTCCTCGATGGTCCGGTAGACGAAGCAGCCCCGGCTGTCCTTGCCCGGCACCGGCGGCACGAACGGATACGAGCCGGTGGCCAGCACCAGCGCGTCGTACGCCACGGTCAGCCCCGAGCGCGCGGTGACCGTGCGCCCGGCGCGGTCGATGTGCTCGGCCGGGTCGCCCAGGTGCAGCTCGATGCCGTGGCGGGCCATGAACCCGTCCTCGACGAGGGACAGGTCCTCGGGGGTCCGGCCCGCGAAGTACGAGGTCAGCTGGACCCGGTCATAGGCCGGGCGCGGCTCCTCGCACAACACGACGACCCGGGCGCGCTCGGTCACGCCGCGCTCGGCGAGGGCCTCCAGGAAGCGCTGGCCGACCATGCCGTGCCCGACGAGCACGATGGTGGGGGCGGTGGCGGGGTTCTGTGCGCTCATCGTCAGGAGCCTCCATCGTTGGTCAGCAGGTGCAGCAAGGGGGTGGAGGGGAGCGGCTCGTCACCCTCCCAGGTACGGGCGAGCGCGCCGACGCTGCCGAGATCGCCGAGCAGAATCCCCCCGACGAGGCGGTCCCCGCGGACCACGACCTTGCGGTACGCGTTCCGCGTGGCGTCGGCCAGCTGCACGACGTCGTCGCCGGGGGCGGGGGTGGTCTCGCCGAACGCGGCGAGGTCGAGCGGGCTGGACGCGGACGCGGTGGCGAGCGTCAGCCGGGTCAGAGCACGGCTCCCCGTGTACCGGGGGCCGGTTTCGCTGCCGGGTGCGGCCCGGTGGCCGGGTTGTGCCCACCCGTGCCTCCCCCAGCTACCGCTGGGAGGTGCCCCCTCCGCGGCACGATTGCCCACAACCAGGTGTGAAGCGTCGAGGCCCGGGGCGGAGCGGAGCCCCTGAGTTTCGGGAAGGGGCGGGGTGGGGGAGAGAATCCGCGCCAGCACATCCGCCTGGTCCTGGGCCGGGCCGGCCAAGCCGTACAGGACGCCGCCGTGTTCCGCGCAGTCACCGATCGCGAAGACCCGCGGGTCGCTCGTGCGCAGCTCGTCGTCCACGACGACACCGCGCGCCACGTCGAGCCCGGCCGCGCGGGCCAACCCCACGCGCGGCCGGACCCCGCAGGCGAGGACGACCAGATCGGCCTCCAGCGCGTATCCGTCGGCCAGCTCCGCGGCGCTCACGGCGCGCCCGCCGCCGTCCAGGGACCGCGTCCGCAGCCCCCGCACCCGGCACTCCGTGTGGACCTCCACACCCAGTGCCTCGACGTGCTGTCGCAACACCCGCGACGCCCCCGCGTCCAGCTGCCGCTCCATGAGGTGTTCGCCCTGGTGGGCGAGGACGACCTGGGCGCCGCGCTGGGCCAGGGCCCGCGCCGCGGAGACGCCGAGCAGGCCGCCGCCGATGACGACGGCGCGGGCGCCGGGGCGGACGGCCGCGGCGAGCGCGAGGCAGTCGTCCATGGTGCGGAAGGCGTGGACGCCGTCCGGCAGCTCGTGGCCGTGCGGCTCGAAGAGACCGCGCAGCGGCGGCAGCACCGGGTTGGAGCCGGTGGCCAGCACCAGCGAGTCGTAGGGGACGCGGCGCCCGTCGTCGCACACCACCTCGCCCGGGTCCCGGTCGAGCCGGACCACGCGTACGCCGCTGAGCCGACGGCCGGCAGCGAGGGCCGGGAGGGCGATGACTCCGGGGGCGTACCGCCCGGCGAGGACTTCGGCGAGCAGCACCCGGTTGTACGCCGGGTGCGGCTCCTCGCCGATGACCGTCACGTCAACGGAGCCGACAGAGCCGCCGGCGGCCGTGGCGAGCTGCTGCGCCAGCCGCGTCCCGGCCATGCCGCCGCCGACGATCACCACCCGCCGGCCGCTGCCAGGCTCCCGCTCCGGCTCCCTGTTCGACCTCATGCCAGGAAGCGTGCGGGCCGCCTGTTACCCGGCCGCATCACCGCCGTTTCCCTGAAGCAACGCTGCCCTCAGCGCGCCCCGTCAGCCGCTGTGAGCCGCCGTGAGCAGCACCGGAAGCTCCTGCGGGCTGTTGCCGACGAAACTGGGGTGCGGGACGAGCTGCTCGTCGGGGACGGCCAGGTCCAGCCGGGGGAAGCGGGTGAACAGCGCCTGGAGGGCGATCGTGGCCTCCATCCGGGCCAGCGGGGCGCCGAGGCAGTAGTGCGCGCCGTGGCCGAAGGACAGATGGCGGGCGGCGTCCGGGCGGGCGTGGCGGGTGATGTCGAAGCGGTCGGCGTCCGCGCCGTGGGCCCGGGGGTCGCGCCCGGCGGAGGTGTACGAGACGAGGACGGGGGCGCCCCGGGGGATCACCGTGTCGCCGACGGGCAGGTCGCGGGTCGGGTAGCGGAAGGGGAAGAAGCTGACGGGGCTGTCGTGGCGCAGGGTCTCCTCCACCACATCGCCCCAGGACGCCTTGGAGGAGCGCACCAGCTCCAGCTGGTCGCGATGGGCGCACAGCGCCCGCACGGCGTTGGTGATCAGGTTGAGCGTGGTCTCGTGCCCGGCGATGATCATCAGCAGCAGGGTGCCGATCAGCTCCTCCTCGCTGAGCCGGTCACCGTCCTCCTCACGGGCGGCGATCAGCGCGCTCGTCAGGTCGTCGCCCGGGGAGCGCAGCCGCGCGGCGGCCACCTGGCCCAGGATGGCGATCATCTCGCGGTTGGCGGCCAGGGCCCGCTCGGGCGCGGTGCGGGTGCCGACGATGTCGTTGGAGAGGGCGTGCAGCCGGTCCTGGTGCTCGGCGTCGACGCCGAGCAGCCGGCAGATCACGCCCATGGGCAGCGGCAGCGCGAAGTGGCGTCGCAGATCGGCCACGCCGTCGGGGGCCGCGGCGGCGGCCTCGGCCAGCCGGTCCAGGAGCGCGGCGGTCAGCTCCTCGACGGCGGGGCGCAGCCGCTCCACCCGGCGCGGGGTGAACGCCCGGGTGACCAGGGACCGCAGCCGCTTGTGGTCGGCGCCGTCGGCGGTGGTCATGCCCCGTACGGTGGCGAAGGTGGCGAGCGGCCAGCCGGGCGGGATCTCACCGTCCCGCAGCGCGGCGAAGTGGCAAGCGTCCTTGGCGACTTCGGGGTGGGCGACGAACTCCTTGAGCTCCTCGTGCCGGGTGATGGCGTAGGCCGTGACGTCGCCGGGCAGCAGGACCGGGACCGCGGCCCCGCGCTCCCGCAGCCGCTCGTTGACCGCGTGCTGGCCGGCTCCGGTGGGGTCCAGCCGGTGCGGTGCCGAGCCGGTGTGCGATACGGGGCATCGGCCGTCGTCGGTCATCGTCAGTCTCCTGAATCCGGATCCGCGGTGGGGGTTGTCGCCGCGCCCGCGGCGAGCTGTGGTGCGGTGAACCGCACGGGCAGCCCGGCCAGGTTCTTGGACCAGGGCGAGGTGATCCAGGTCAGCTGGTCCTTCGTCACCGCGAGTTCGAGGTCCGGCAGCCGGTGCCGGAGCGTGTCCACGGCGGTTCGGGTGATCAGCCGCGCCGGGTCCTGTGCCGGGCAGGTGTGCGGGCCCGCGCCGAAGGCGAGGTGCGAGCGGTTGCCGACGACCGGCCGCCCGTCCTCGGGCAGCACCTCGGGGTCGGCGTTGGCCCCCGCCAGGCCCAGGATGAGCATGTCCCCGGCGCGGATGTGCTGCCCGCCGAAGCGCAGATCGCGGGTGGCGTAGCGGCCGGGGAAGTTGGCGGTCGGCGGGTAGCGCCACAGCACCAGGTCCAGTGCGTCGTCGACGGTGAGATGGCCGCCGCTCAGCGAGGAGCGGAAGCCCGGGTCGGTGAGCAGGACCCGTACGGCGTCGGCGATCCAGTTCACGGTGGTCTGATTCCCCGCCACGATGATCACGACGAGGTTGTGCAGCACCTCCTGGTCGCTGAGGCCGACCTCGTGCTCCAGCAGCCAGGAGGTCACATCCGGGCCCGGCTGCCGCTTCTTCCGCTCGATGAGCTCCAGCAGCATGCCGCCCATGCGCCGGTTGGCGCCGGTGGCGGCGGCGGTGGGGGCGACGACGGCGGCGATCGCCTCGACGAGCCGCGGCCCCTGCTCCTCGTCGAGACCCAGGAGCTGGGTGACGACCTGGAGCGGGAGCATCCGCGCGTACTGCGGCACCAGATCCGCCTCGTGGCGGTCGGCGAACCCGGCGATCAGGCGCTCGGCGGTGGCCCGCACCCGGCGGATCAGCTCGTGCCCGTCGAGCCGGGCCAGCGCCTCGGCGACCGCCTGGCGCATCCGGCGGTGCTGCCGGCCGTCGGCGAACAGCAGCGCGGGGCGCCAGCCGACCAGCGGGATCAGCGGCGAGTCGGGCGGCACCCGGCCGTCGCGCAGCGCGGACCAGCGCCTGGGGTCGTGCGAGAAGTACTGCTCGTCGCGGGTCAGATGGAGCAGCTCGCGATGGCCGAGCACCAGCCACGCCTCGACGCCGGGGGCGATGGCCACGGGCACCACCGGGCCGTGCTCGCGGCGCATCCGCTCGTACCGCGCGGGCATGTCGCCGTCCAGCCCCGGCCCGTACAGCGGCACCGGGTCGGGCGGCCCGGGCGGCGCGCCGACCGTCATGACGCCTCCGTGATGGTCTCTATGAGGTGGGTGACCAGCGAGATCAGCGCCTTGACCGAGGACTTGTGCTCCCGCGCGTCGCAGATGACCAGCGGGGTGTGGGGGAGCAGATCGAGCGCGGAGCGCAGATCGTCCTCGCTGTGCAGCACGCTGTCGGGGAAGGCGTTGACCGCGACGGAGAAGGGGACGTCCAGGTCTTCGAGGTGGCCGATGGCGTCGAAGGACGCCTCCAGGTCGCGGGTGTCGACCAGCGCGAGGGCGCCCAGGGCGCCGCGCGCCAGGTCCTTCCACGCGGGTAGAAAGCGCTGCTGCCCCGGCGTGCCGAACAGATAGAGCACCAGCTCGCCGCCGAGCGTGATCCGGCCGAAGTCCAGCGCCACGGTGGTCGTGATCTTGGACGGCCGTACGGCGGTGTCGAGCCGGGCGCCCGCCTTGGTCATGGTCGCCTCGGTGGACAGCGGCTTGATCTCCGAGACGGTGCCGATCAGCGTGGTCTTGCCGACGCCCATGGGGCCGACGACCAGGATCTTGGCCGCGCCGGACACGCTGGACTGCACGTACATGACGGGTGTGTCGGCCAGATCGTCGGCGTCGGCCGAGTCGTCGGCTTTGTCCGCGTCCGCGTCGTCCTTCATGTCGTCCACGCCGCTCTTGCTGTCCACGCCGCCCCCGCTGTCCACATCTTTCGCACTGTTCATGTCATTCACGCCGTCCGCTCCAGGCGCTCCGGCCACGCCGTCCGCTCTGGTCCCTCCGGCCGCCCCGGCCCAGACCTCAGAGCTTGCTCTCAAGCCCATCGAGCACCTTCCTCAGCAAGTCCCTATCGGCACGCTCGACGACCCGGACCGGCGGGCGCGCCACGAGGTGCCCCCAGTCGATGAGGTCGGCCAGCAGCACCTGCACCACGGCCGGCGGCTGGCCGAGGTGCGCGGCCACCTCCGCCACCGACAGCAGGCCCTGGCAGAAGTCGACGATCCGCCGGTACTCCGGCTGGAGTTCCGGCGGCGGCGCGCTCCCCGAGGCCATGACGAGCGTCTCCCAGGGCAGGTCGTCCCGTGAGGAACCGGCACGGCCACGTGTGATCACGTAGGGCCGCACGGCCGCGGTGGTCCGTTCCTCTCGGGGCTCGGTCATGACGCCGGGTTCATCGACTCCCGAGGGCGGCTCGAGAGATGGGAGCCGATCTTCGCCACCAGCAGCTGCATCTGCTGGGCCACCAGGCCGACATCCGCCTCCGGGTCGGTGGCCACTCCCAGGGACGCCCCCCGGCCGGCCGAGGTGAACAGCACGAACCCCTTGTCGGATTCGACCATCAGCTGCCGCACCCCCGCCTCGTGCCCGAACAACAGCGCCGCCGTGGACTGCCCGGTCACCGTGAGCGCCGCACAGGCGGCGGCCAGGGACTCGGCCTCCGCCACGTCCAGTAAGGGCACTTCCCCCGTCAACCCCTCGGCGGAGTCGTGCCCCATGCGCAGACCGTCCTCCGAGACGACGACGGCATGCCGCACGCCCGGGATCTGCGTCAGCGGACGCAGCATCCATCCAACGTCCGGGAGCCTGGATATGGTTCCGGCCACTACCGGCCTCCTTCTCGGTCCTGTCGGTCCTGTGGGTCCTGTCGGTCCGTGTCCGGGTCCTGCTCCGCCTCGGCGTCCTCGGCCCCGGCCTCCTCGGCCAGCTCCGCGCGCCCGCGGCGGGTGCCGGAGACGATGCTGGCGATCGAGGCGCGGGCGGCCTCGGGGGTCCAGGGGTCGTCGTCGGGCGCGGGCGCCTTGAGTTCGGGCGCCTTCGGGGCCGTACGGCGCCGGTTGCGCCGCTGCGGCAGCCCGGCCCCGCCCTCGGATCCGGGCCCGGCGGGGGCGGGCGCGGTCACGGGCTCGACGACGACCGGCTCCGCGTCCAGGACCGGCTCGGCGCCCCCGCCCAGCAGCCGGTGCGGCACGAAGACCACCGCCCGCGTCCCGCCGTACGCCGAGGCCGTCGACAGCTCCACGCCGAAGCCCAGCTCCCGCGACCAGCGCCCGACACACGCGAGGCCCAGCCGTGGCACCGCCCCGAGCTGAGCCAGGTCGAGCCCCTCCCGGAGCTGGGCGACGGCCTGTTCCAGCACATCGGGCGGCATCCCGAGCCCCGCGTCGTCGATCTCGAGCACGGCGCCCGCCGCGACCTCCCGGACGGAGACGGCGACCTGAGTGCGCGAGGGGGAGAAGACGGTGGCGTTCTCCAGCAGTTCGGCGACGGAGTGCATCAGGCCCTCGACCGCGGGCGCCACCACGTACAGCGTCTGCCCGCCGTGCACCTCCACCCGCCCGAACTCCACGATCCGCGACTGCGCGCCGCGCACACAGTCGAAGAGCGTCACCGGCCGGGTCTCGCGCCGCGCGGGCCAGATCCCGCACATCACCATCAGGGTCTGTGCCTTGCGGGTCATCTGGGCCGCGGCGTGGTCGGCCTTCATCACCTCGGCCATCACGGCCGCCTCGCTGATGCGCTGTTCGAGGCCGTCGAGGACCTGCTGCTGCACCACCGCCATGGCGTGCACATTCCTGGCCACGGACTCGAACGACGCCTGGACGGAGTCGCGCAGGTTCCGCTCCCGGCGGGCCGCCTCGTCCAACTCGACCCGCAGGGCGGCCAGCCGGGCCACCTCCTCGCCCCGCTCGGCCGCGACGGCCCGCTCCTGCTCGGCGGCGGCCCGCGCCCCGGCGGCCGCGGCCCGCTCCCGCTCCGCCGCCCCACGCTCCTCGGCGAGCGCTCTCCGCAGCTTGACGACCCACACCGCGCCCGACAGCGAGACCAGCGCCAGCACAGCGGACGCGACCACGATGACGGTCACGGTCTCCGACGGCACCTTCGTACACCTCCACCCGCGACGCGGCCAAGAACGGGCAGATACTACTGACCAACTGATCAGTTGTGTCTGGTAGTTGTCAAAGTCGCATCTCAGACGGAAGCCTCAGCCGTATCTGGGCCCCGCCCCGGGGGCTGGTCCCGATGGTCAGAGTCCCGCCGTGGGCATGGGCGATGTCCTGCGCGATCGCGAGGCCGAGACCAGTGCCGCCCTCCTGCCGGGCCCGCGCGTCGTCCAGCCGGGTGAAGCGCTCGAAGACCCGCTCGCGGTCGGCCTCGGCGATGCCGGGGCCGTCGTCGTCCACCGACAGCTCCACCATGCCGTCGCCGTGGACCCCGACACCGACCGAGACACCGACAGAGACACCGACCGTGACCGTCGTACGCGTGTGTCTGCGGGCGTTGTCGACGAGATTGGTGAGCAGCCGGGAGAGCTGTACGCGGCTGCCGTGGACGACGACGGGCGGCCCGGCGTGGCCGTCCTCGCCCGCCGCCACGACCACGCCCGGATGGCGCCGTACCTCCTCGGCCGCCAGCGCCGCGAGGTCCACCGGGGCCCGGGAAGGCGCCTCCTGCGCGTCCAGCCTGGCGAGCAGCAGCAGGTCGGAGGCGACGGCCTGGAGACGGTCGGTGTCCTGGAGGGCCTTGTGCACGACGGTCGGCCAGTCCGTGCGCGAGGGGCGGGCCAGGGCGAGTTCGAGCTGGGCGCGTACGGCCGCGATGGGGCTGCGCAGCTCGTGCGAGGCGTCCGCGACGAACTGGCGCTGCCGGGTCATGGCCCGGTGCAGCCGGTCCAGGGTGGCGTTCATGGTCCGCGCCAGCCGGAAGATCTCGTCGCGCGCCTTGGGCACCGGGACGCGGCGGTGCAGATCGCGCTCGGTGATCTCGGTGAACTCCTCCCGTATGGCGGCCACCGGGCGCAGGGCCCGGCCGACCAGCAGCCAGGTCAGGGCGGCCACGAACAGCACGAGACCGGCGGCCGCTGGGGCGACCTGGCGCAGCAGCAGCTGGGTGGCGTTGTCGAGGGCCGTGGTCGAGGGGGCGACGTCCACGCTGTACGGCGTGTGGGCCCTCGCAGGGAAGGCGGGTACGCGGAACTCCACCTTGTGGCCCAGCACAGCTTTCGCTGGACGTCCGGTGGTGATCACCCGTCCCCCCGCGTCCTTGATGGTCACCGGTTGCGGTGCGACGACCACCGCCTCGCGCCGCAGATGCCCGGACCTCACCAGTTGGTCCGCGACGCTGACTGCGGCCTGCTCGGCGTCCGCCTCCGCGCTGTCGCTCAGGTTCTGCCGTAGGACCAGCACCAGGGCCAGCATGCACAGCGCCATCGCGAGGGCGACGGTGCCGACGGCGGCCGACGTGGCCTTGGCGCGGACACTCATTCCGGTCAGCAGGCTCATGCCGTCGGTCACCCTCCGTCGCGGGCCAGCAGATATCCCGCGCCCCGTATCGTGCGGATCGCCTGTCGGCCGTACGGCACGTCGATCTTGCGGCGCAGGGTTCTGATGTAGACCTCGACGAGATTGGCCCCGCCGTCGTAGGCGGTGTCCCACACCGTGTGCACGATCTCGGTCTTGGAGACCACCTGTCCCGCGCGGCGGGCCAGGCACTCCAGCACGGCGAACTCCTTGGCCGTCAGCGTGACGCTCTCCCTCCCCCGGCTACAGGCCAGGGCCGCCGGCTCCAGCCGCAGATCACCCAGTTCCAGCACCTCGGGCCGGTCCAGGCCGCCGCGCCGCACCAGGGCCCGCACCCGCGCGATCAGGACGACGTAGGAGAACGGCTTGGTCAGGTAGTCGTCCGCGCCGACGTCGAGGCCGTCGGCCTCGTCGTATTCGCCGTCCTTGGCGGTCAGCATCAGGATCGGGGTCCAGATGCCGGCCTCCCGCAGCCGGGAGCAGACCTGATAGCCGGACAGCCCGGGCAGCATCACATCCAGCACGATCGCCGCGTACTCGGCGCCCTGGGCGAGCGCCAGGCCACTGCGCCCGTCACCGGCCGTCTCGACGGTGAAACCCTCCTGCTCCAGGCCTTCCTTGAGGAGTTCGCGGAGCCGGGCGTCGTCTTCCACCACGAGAATGCGCACGGCAGCAGCATGGCACGCGCAAGCTGAGCCTCCGCTGAAGAGCCTTCAGCGAGGACTCAGCGTCGGTACGCCACGGTGGGTGCACCGACGGATCGAGCGTCCGCCGGGCCCAACCCGCCTACGCCAGGAGACACTTGTGACTCGCTCCAGTTCCACCGCCACCAAGCGCCGGGGTGTCGCGCTCGCCGCCGCGGTCGGCGTTCTGACGCTGGGGGCCATGACCTCCGCCTCGGCCGCCGGCCCGTCGCACACCGGTTCGAAGGGGAGTTCCGTTGTGTTGAGCGCGGCCAAGGGGCCCAAGCCCTGTGTGGTCACACCCGGCAAGCCTGTCCCGGCCGGCAAGGCCGTCGAGCTCGGCAAAGCCGTCCAGAGCGCCGAGGCCACCGAGGCCACCGAGGTCGCCAAGGCCAACAAGGCGGTCAAGGCGGTCAAGGGCATCAAGATCGCCGACCTGTCCGTGGTGAAGGACGTCACCGGCAAGCCGATCCGCGCCCCGAAGTGCCCCGCTCCGGCCTTCCCGGGCAAGCCCGGCAAGCCGGGCACATGGTGCAAGGCCGTGGAGCACCAGCGCGCCGACTTGGCCCTCAAGGGGATCCCGGCCAAGAAGTGCCATGTCACTCCCGTTCCGGCGACCCCGAAGAAGCGGTAGCGCACGGCCGCGCCCCACGACGGACCGCCGGCCCCGGGAGTGGCCGACGGTCCCGGGCCTGAGTCCGTCCGGGATTCCGGGCGGCTCGTGGCCGTCCCGGGGATGGTTGAGGGTCCTGGCGCGGCCGTGTGCGGGCGTTCACGTGGTCCTGGGCCTGGTCCAGCGGTCAGCCGGTGGCGCCCGCGAACGCTTTTCCTCTCATCAGGCAAGTAACGGTGACCGGTCTGTGCGACGAAAGGTGTCCGCGGTGTTCGTCTTCCGCTACCCGATGGCCGCGCTGAGCCGTCTGACCAGCCGGGTCCGGTTCCGGACGGGGTTCCCCGCGTCGGCCGACGACGTATGCGGCGAAGCGGAGGGCCGGCCCGTCCGCCATTGCGACGACTGTGGCCGGACACGGTCGTCGGAGGCCTCGGGGGACGGCTTCCACACCTGTGTCTTCTGCGGTTCCGTCGACGTAGACGTCTGATCCGGTCCCACATGCAGATCATTTCGAGAGGTCGGGACACGTGAAGAAGCAATCTGCGCCGGATGTGGCGCCCACCGAGGATTCGCCGTGGAGCGCCCACGCGGCGGCACTCGTCCAGCGGAACCCGGAGACGTCCTGGTGGGTCGGCGTCTACCGGCGGGGCCTGCCGGTGAGGACCCGCCGGGCGCTCGCCCAGCGGTTCTCCCCCGAGGTGCGCAGACAGGTCAAGCGGCGCCTCGCCGCCGTCCCGACGCCCGCGTCCGGTATGGGCCGGGTGCGGTCTGCCCGCGAACTGCGGCGCCTGAGGGGCCTGTCGGACGCCCCGGACCGGGCCCTGCACAGCGTGCGGGGCGTCCCCAAGGTGACCCTCGTCGGTCAGGCCGTCTCGCCGTTGCAGGCGCGCGGCGACAACCTGGCCGCGGTGTGCCGGGCGCTGGACGAGGCACACGTCGACTACTTCTGTGTGCGCGGTGGCCGGGACGGCTCGGCCGTCGTCGCCACGCCCGCCGAGGACCGCCCCCGGGTCCACCAGGCCCTGGCCGAACTCTGTGAAACCCTGCCCGGCTATGTCTCCGCCATGGACCGGCGGACCCGTACGCCCCGCTCCTCCGCGCCCGGCTTCGCCCCCGCCTCGTGGCAGAAGCTCGCCACAGCGGAGGTGATCCGCATGACCTGGTACCACAGCGACCCCACCGGCCGACTGGTGCTGGGCCCCGAACACGGCTGCGACGTGGAGTTCTGGCCCGCCGACGGCGACCGGCTACTCGCGCCCCGCCCGAACCGGGTGGCCGATCAGGTGCCCCGCTCCGACGCGCCCGTGCGGATCTCCGACGCGGGATTCACCCGGCTCGCCCCCGCCACGGGCCGTCCACTGCCCGAAGTCCGCACCCGCCGGGAGTTCGCCGCGCCCCGGCCCGACGACATCCGGTTCCCCGTCGACGTGGTCTACACCTGGGTCGACGGCCAGGACCCGGCCTGGCTGCGCCGCCGGGCCGAGGCCGCCGGGACGGCATACCACGAGGAGGCCGCGAACGCGGCGCGGTTCATCAGCCGCGACGAACTGCGCTACTCGCTGCGCTCCCTGCACCAGAACGCACCATGGATCCGCAAAGTGTTCCTGGTGACCGACGACCAGATACCGTCCTGGCTGAACCTGGACGCCCCAGGGCTGCGGGTGGTCAGCCACAAGGAGATCTTCGCCGACCCGAGCGTGCTGCCGACCTTCAACTCACACGCCATCGAAAGCCAGTTGCACCGCATCGGCGGCCTGGCCGAGCACTTCCTCTACTTCAACGACGACGTCTTCCTCGGCCGGCCCGTCACACCACAGGACTTCTTCCACGCCAACGGGCTGACCAAGTTCTTCCCCTCCCCCGCGCTGATCCCGCCGGGCGAGCCGTCCAACGACGACGTGCCGGTCTCGATCGCCGGGAAGAACAACCGAACGCTGATCCAGGCCCACTTCGGCACCGTGATCACCCAGAAGATGAAACACACCCCCCACCCGCTGCGACGCAGCGTCCTGGAAGAGATCGAAACCGGCTTCGCCACCCGCCACCAGGCCACCGCCGGCAACACCTTCCGCAGCATGGACGACCTGTCCATCGCCTCATCGCTCCACCACTACTACGCCTTCCACACGGCCCGCGCGGTCCCCGGCAGCCTCCGCTACACCTACCTGGACCTGTCGCACCCGGACACCGCGACACGGCTCGCCAGGTTGCTGGCACGCCGGGATCGCCAGGTGTTCTGCCTCAACGACACCGTCTCCGGCGAGCAGGACATCGACGCACAACAGGCCCTGCTCGGCCCGTTCCTCGACGCGTACTTCCCTGTGCCCTCCCCGTACGAGAAGGGGGAGCATCGCCGGTGAGCTCCGGCAGGGCGGCACGTACCATCCCTCGCGAGCGAAGCCGGCCTCGACGCGGCGGGCACCCGCGCGGATGTGCACCTGATGTGCGACAAGTACGCCACCCACAACACTCCCGACGCTGATCCGCCGAGGCGTCCACACCTCCATCAAGGCGCTGGAGGCAGACCGCAAGATTTCTGGCGCATCACACTGGCTAGGCTCCTGACCATGCCCGACATATCGCTGGTGACGTTGCTCCTGCTCTGCCTCGCCGCGGCCGGTGCCGGCTGGATCGACGCCGTAGTGGGCGGCGGGGGCCTTCTCCTGCTGCCCGCCATGCTGGTCGGACTGCCGAACTTCCAGCCCACCTACATCCTCGGCACCAACAAGGCGATCGCCATTGTCGGGACGACCGGCGCCGCCATCACGTACACCCGCAAGACCCCGCTCGACATACGGCTCGCCGTGCGCATAGGCGCCGCCGCGGTCGCCGGCTCCCTCGCGGGCGCCTTCTTCGCCTCCGGCATCGACAGCGGTGTGCTGCGGCCGCTGATCATGGTGGTCCTGCTGGCCGTCCTCGCGTTCGTCCTCCTCCGCCCGGCCTTCGGCACCGCCCCGGCCCCCGCGGAGCCCCTGACCAGGCAGCGCGTCCTGGCCGCGATCCTCGCCATCGGCCTCGGCATCGGCTTCTACGACGGCCTGATCGGCCCCGGCACCGGCACCTTCCTCGTCATCGCCCTGGTCGCCGCGCTCCATATGAACCTGGTCACCGCCTCCGCCACGGCCAAGGTCGTCAACGTCTGCACCAACTTCGGCGCGCTGGTCACCTTCGCCGCCCAGGGCACGGTCCTGTGGCGCATGGCGGGGCTGCTCGCGCTCTTCAACCTGGGCGGCGGGATGCTGGGCGCGCGGATGGCGCTGAAGCGGGGGAGCGGGTTCGTCCGGGGGGTGCTGGTGGTCGTGGTGGTCTCGCTGGTCTGCAAGCTGGCGTACGACCAGTGGCTGGCGTGATCGGGCCGGTGCCCTACGTCAGCTCGGCTGAGGTGTAGTAGCCCTCGTCCACCAGAATCCGGGTGTTGGACTTGTCGATGCTCACCGGCGGCAGCAGGGAGGACGGGACCTCCTTCTCGTTGTTGTCATACGTCGTTGTGGTGTCGGCCTCCGGCTTGCCACCCGTCAGCATCGCGTCGCCAATCCGCACGGCGGTCTTGGCGAGCTTGCGGGTGTCCTTGTAGACGGTCTGCGTCTGCTCGCCCTCGTTGATCGACTTGACCGAGGCGAGCTCCGCGTCCTGCCCGGTGACGATCGGGTACGGCCGGTTCTTGGTGCCGTAGCCGGCGCTCTTGAACGCGGAGATGATGCCGAGGGACATGCCGTCGTACGGCGAGAGCACAGCGTCGACCCTGGCCTTGGTGTACGACTCGCTGAGCAGGTCGTCCATCCGCTTCTGGGCGGCAGCGCCGTCCCAGCGGTCGGTCGTGACCTGGTTCAGCCCGGTCTGGCCGCTGCGGACCACGATCTGGTGCTTGTCGATGTACGGCTTGAGCGCGTCCATCGCGCCGTTGAAGAAGTACCGGGTGTTCGGGTCCGTGGCCGCACCGGCGAACAGTTCGACGTTGAACGGGCCCTTCTCGCCCCTGTCGAGCCCCAGCTTGTGGACGATGTAGTCGCCCTGGAGCCGGCCGGCCTTGCGGTTGTCGAAGCTGACGTAGTAGTCGACCGCGTCGGTGTTCAGCAGCGGCAGATCGTACGCGATGACCTTGGTGCCCGCGTCCTTGGCCCGCTTCAGCACGTCGACCAGCGCGGCGCTGTCGACCGGGGCGACCACCAGCAGTTTGTGCCCCGTGACGATCATGCTGTCGATCTGTGAGACCTGCTGGTTGGCGTCCCCGTCGCCGTACTGGAGGTCGACCTTGTAGCCCTTGGCCTCGAACTGCCTCTTCATGGCGTTGCCGTCGGCCGTCCACCGCTCGGAGTCCTCGGTCGGCAGCGCCAGGCCGATCGTGCCGGCACGGGTGCCACCGCCCACCTTCTTACCGGCGGTCTTGTCATCGGATTCCCCGAACGGCCACTTCAGTACCAGGCCGGTCACGGCGAGGGCCAGAACCAAGGCGCCCGCGGCGACGAGCGCCCCTGCCCTGCGCCGGGAGCGCGACGTGGCGGTGCTGGACGGTGAGGTGACGGTGACGGTCTCGGGCAGGCGGTGAGCGGGCTGCGTGGTCATGGCCGCTGTTGGTGAACGGAGCGAAGCCAGGGCCGCCGGGACGGTCGGACGCCGGTCCGGGTCCTTCTCCAGGAGGTTCGTGATGAGCGGCGCGAGCGGTCCGGCTCGCCGGAGCGGTGGCGCCTGGTCGAACAGGACGGCGGTCAGCGATCCGGTGGGGGTGTCGCGGCGGAACGGCGAGACGCCCTCGACGGCCTGGTACAGCGTCACCCCGAGGGAGAACAGGTCGCTGGCGGCCAGCCCGTCGGTACCACGCACCCGTTCGGGGGCCATGTACTCCACCGAGCCGATGACCGCCCCCGTGGCGGTCAGGGCGGTGTCGGAATGGTGGACCGCGATCCCGAAATCGGCGAGCAGGACCTTGCCGTCCTCAGCCATCATGACGTTGGCCGGCTTGACGTCGCGATGCACGATCCCCGCGTCGTGTGCCGCGCCGAGCGCGTGCAGCAGCCGCTCGGCGACCTCCGTGGCCTCCTCCGCCGACAGCGGTCCGTGCTCGGCGAGACGCTTCTCCAGCGAGCAGCCGTCGACCAGTTGCATCACGATCCAGGGGCGGTCGTCCTCGATGACGACATCGTGGACCGCGACGATGTTCGGGTGGTCGCGCAGCCGGGCGGCGTTGCGCGCCTCACGCTCGGCGCGCGCCAGCCGTTCGGCCTGCTCTGTCTCGGGCACTGCCTGGAGCAGCCACAGCTCCTTGACCGCCACGTCGATGCGCAGGGTCTCGTCATGAGCCTTCCAGACCCGCCCGAATCCTCCTGAGCCAAGGTCGGAGACCAGCCGGTAGCGGCCCCCGATCAGCTGGCCCGGTTGCGCGCTCCGTGTCACGGCCACCCCCCGTTTGGTCCAAACCACGGTCCAGGACGAGGAGACCTCCAGTTGGCTGTCGTACAGGCCCTGGGCTCAGGCACTTTACTCGCCGTTGGGCATCACGCGCGGTGCTACGCCGTCGGGACGCGCCCGGCGTCGGCTCGGCGTTGTCCCGCGACCGCGATGAGTTTCCGGCGCCCGGCCGGTCTACCCAGGCATGGACAAAGACTACGGAGTCACGGGCGCCCACACCGAGGTCGAACTCCTCGTCGACCTGACCGTCGACGAGCTCTGGCCCGCGATCACGGACCTCTCGCGCTACGGCGACTGGAGCCCTGAGTGCACCCACGCGGCCTGGCTGGACGGCTGGACAGAACCGGCGGTCGGCGCGCGGTACGAGGCCCGTAACCGGTTCCCGAACGGCCTGGTCACGCAGGTGCTGTGCGTGGTCACCGCCGCCCAACCGCCGTACTCGTTCGGCTGGGACGTGTACGGCGGCGCCCCGGAAACCCATGAGCCGTTCGCCACCTGGCGCTACGACCTGCGCCCCGCTGTGCGGCCCGAGCAGACCGTGGTCCGCCAGTCGTTCACGCACGGCCCGGGCGACAGCGGGGCCCGCGCGGCCGTACGGGCCGACCCGGCCAACGCCGCGGCGATCCTTCAGGGACGGCTGGACCAGCTGCGCCGCAACATGAAGCTGACGATCGGGGCGATGATCTGCGATGCGGCCAGGGGGCGCCCGGAGCTGGAATAGCCCCGCAGGCTCTCGGGCGCCGTAGGTGGGCGCCCGAGAGTGGCTTCGTGGATGTATGTGTTGCGCGAAGATGCGGCTCTCGCAGCGAGGCCGGCTCCGCGATCAGGAAACATCATCAGGCTGCGGAGCCAGACTTCTGCTTCCGCCGCTTGAGGAAAAGTTCGTAGGGGGAGGGCGGAATGTATTCGCCGAGCGCGTCCATTGCTTCGACGCGCCGCTGGACCGCGTCTTCGTAGGTCTCATTCTCGATCAGGTTGAACTTCGGTTCGTCGTCACGCATATCAGGTGTCACGACGCGCCTCCTGAGCCGGGCCTGATGAACACTGTCAAAGACCACATCCGTAGGCGTTCATCGTAGCGCGATGACAGGATCGAGTAACTCAGACCGCGCCCCAGCAGCAACTCGTTCTCCGTGGTGACCTGGGTGAGCGAGCGAACCGGCAGGGCGGGCGTGCCCGGCGGCACAGTGACCTGGAGGACGACGGGCTCTTGCGGCTTGATCGTGAACGGTGGGGTGCGTCCGACCTCCGTGGAGAGATAACCGTGCTCCACGACCTCGCGTCCTATTAGCTCCGGAACCGCGGATGCCTTCTCCAAACCAAAGGCGTCCGCGCCGACAATCCGGCAGACGCGCGCGTTCTCAGACAGCCGATATTTGTGCAGTGCGGAGTCCATGAGTGCTACCAGCTCTGTGATCTCGGGGTCTGGCGGCAGGCCCGATCGCAGGGGTCCATTGATCATCCCGTGGTGGCCTCCTGTATAGAAGCCGATAGCGCCGCGCTCCTCTCTGGTGAGTCTGTCGAGTGATTGATGCACGTACAGGTGTGTTGGATCATGCACACCCGTAGCTTGGACGCGACTTGGCAGAGGAGTGGTGCCGATGATCGAAGACAACTGGATCGAGTGATGGCCCGTTGCGGTGCGGAAGCGGCCGACGTGATGGGCCGCGTGCGGGCGGCAACCTCAAGTCTTCCTCTGGAATGGCGCCGTCCCCGGTTCACGGGCCACCGGCCGGACATACTGGCGGTAAAGGAATGGACGGGGTGGACGGGGGCATTCCTGTGCGGACGATATTCCGGCGCCGCGAATCGGCGGCGCCGCTGACACTGGACATCTACGACATCGCTTACCTGGCGGGCGGGCCACGGCGGGTGGCCCGGACCGCTCTCATTCAGCTGCGCGAGCGCGGTGCGATCAAGTTCATCTTCTCCAGGATGCGGGCCCTCAGGGCCGTGGATCCGGCCGACCACGCGGTCGAGCGCGCGATCATCAAGAAGTGCCACCCGGCGGGGGCGTACGCGTTCTCCGCGGTCGAGAAGGTTCGTGGTGGCCCCGAGATGAAGAAGATCGGGCGACGGCTCGCCTCGTACGGCCTGCTCAGCCGCTCCAGGCAGCACCTCACGCCCGCGGGTGAACGGGAGTTGGAGGCGGCCAGGCAGGAGGGGCTGCTTCCCGCGTATGTCTTCGACGGACTCGCCGCCGTTGAGGACGAGCGCCTGCGCAAGGCCGTCTGGAAGGCGACGCCGTATCGGGACGACTTGGGCGCAAGCCTGGTTCGTATGGGCGAGGCGATCGAGGACGCCGACGAATACGACCGCGAGCTGGCCTCCGCCTCGGATGCCGCCTCCGCCTCGGATGCCGCCTCTGCCTCGGACTCGGGCTCGGGCTCGGACTCGGGCTCGGGCTCGGACTGGGGGTCGCACTCCTATGGCGGCCACGCCTCCTGCGGCGGCGGTGGCGGTGGGGGCGGCGGCGACTGACGGGGGTCGCCGCAGTGTGCCTGCGGGGACCCGGTGTCAGGGCCGCGTCCCCGCAGGCCGTTTGAGGACCGCGTCTAGGCGGTGGTGGTGATGCGCCTGACGGCTTCGCTCGTGAGCTTTCGGTCGTGCGGTGTGGTGTCGAGGGCGCGGTGGAGGGCGAGTCCCTCGATGAGTGCGTCGAGCTGGCGGGCCGTTTCCGCGTCGAAGTGGCGTTCCAGCAGTTGCCGGCTGCGGAGCATCCACTTCCGTGTCAGCTCCCGGTACTCCGGGTGCCGGGCCGCGAGGGTGTAGAGCTCGTGGGTGAGGATCAGGTCCTGCTGCGGTCCGTCGGAGAGTTCGTGGATGAGGTCGGTGACCGCTTCGCGCGCCTGGTCGGGGCTCTTGGCCGCGTTCAGGCGCTCCTCGAAGATGGCGGCGACGTGGTCGGCGAAGCGGGTGAACGCTTCGCGGAGTAGTTCGTCGATGCCTTTGAAGTGGTAGGTCATCGAGCCCAGCGGCACACCGGCGCGGGCGGCGATCTTCCGGTGGGAGACGCCGGCGACGCCTTCGTCGGCGATGTGGTTCAGGGTGGCGGTGAGGATGCGCTCGCGGCGCTGCGGGTCGGTGTGTCCGGTGGCCATCGGAGCAGGCGCTCTCAGAGATCTCGGACGGGCCGGGCGGGGCTGCCGACGGCGACGACGTTCGCGGGGATGTCCTTGGTGACGACCGATCCGGCGCCGATGACGCTGTTGTCGCCGATGCTCACCCCGGGGCAGACGATGACGCCGCCGCCGAGCCAGACGTTGTTTCCGACAGTGATGGGGAGCGCGGCCTCCAGCTTGTCGCGCCGGGGCTGCGGCTCCAGGGGGTGGGTGGGGGTGAGGAGCTGGACGTTGGGGCCGATCTGGCAGTCCTCGCCGATGGTGATCGCCGCCACGTCGAGTGCGGTCAGGTTGTAGTTGACGAAGGTCCGTGCCCCGATGGAGATGTTGCTGCCGTAGTCCACGTACAGCGGCGGCCGCACCTCGATCTCCTCGCCCGCGCAGCCGAGCAGCTCGTCGAGGAGCGACCGGGCGGCGGCGCGGTCGTCCAGGAACGTGGCCTGGTAGCGCGCGGCGAGCCGCATGGCGCGCTGCTGCCTGTCCGCGATCTCGGGATCGTCAGCGATGTAGAGATCACCCGCGAGCATGCGCTCCAGACTCGTGCGCGGGTCGTCAGCAAAGTAGTCCACCGTCATGCGTACGATCGTACGCCCCAGAAGGTACGTTCGTACACTCTGGGGTATGAGACGGCGACACGCCCGACGTCCATGGCGTGTCGCCGTCTCATATCCACCACAAACACAGCGGCATTGCCCCTAGCCGGCCGGCGTCAGCCGCAGCAGCAGCGCCATCGGCGTCCGCGGCAGCGTCACGGCCAGCTCGCCGCGGGCCGCGTCCCACCGCGCCTCGCCGCCCGCCGCGGCCGCCGGGTGCAGCACCTCGACCTCCGCCCGGCGGCCCGACAGGTGCGCGAGCGGCAGGGCGCACTCCGCCGGGCCGCCCTCGCGCCGCCACGCCGTCACATACGTGGCCTCGCCGCTCCGCACCCCCAACGCCACCCAGGCGTCGTCCCACCCCGGGAGCCCCAGCGGCCAGAACGGCGCCCCCGTGGCCAGGTCGCCCCGCAGCCGCCGGTACGTCGCGACGGCCGCCCGCACCCGGGCCAGCTGCCCCGGGGACATCCGGTCCAGGTGGCCGGAGAGGTGGACGCGGCCCAGCAGCGGGCCGGCCAGGGTGAAGTCGATCTCGTCGTCGGTGAACTCGGGCTGCGGGTAGGCCCACACCGCGCCCTGCTCGGGCGGCACCACCGTGGGCGCGGCGGCGGCGATGGGCGGATAGCGGAGGGGGTCCTGCTGGTCGCTGGTGGACTGTAGCTGCGTCACGGCCAGCGAGGACCAGTCCATGCGCATCCCGCCCGACGCGCAGTTCTCGATGACGAGCCCGGGGTGGCGGTCGAGCGTGGCGGCCAGCCAGTCCTGGTAGGCGCGGGCGTGGGCGAGGAGGCCCGCGCCGGGGGCGGTGCGGCCGGTCTCGGGGTGCCAGTCGGTGCCCGGCGCCACGCTGATGTTGTAGTCGAGCTTGAGATAGCCCACCCCCCACTCGCCGACGACGCGGTCGATGGTCTTGTCGAGGTGGGCGCGGGCGGCCGGGTGGCGCAGATCGAGGTGGTGGCGGCGGTGTTCGACGAGGCGGACCCCGTCGCGCTGGAAGAAGGCGTCGTCGGGGAGTTCGGCGGCGACCGGGCTGCGCACGCCGACGACCTCGGGCTCCAGCCACAGCCCGGGGACCATGCCGCGCGAGCGGATGTGGTCGAGCACGGCGTGGATGCCGCCGCCGGGGAAGCGGCGGGCCGAGGGCTGCCAGGCGCCGACGCTGTCCCACCAGCCCTGGTCATCGTCGTCGTACCAGCCGGAGTCGATGCAGAAGTACTCCGCCCCGGCCTCGGCGGCGGCGTCGATCAGCGGCAGCAGCCGCTCGGTGGTGGGGTCGCCCATCAGGGTGTTCATGTAGTCGTTGAACACCACGGGCAGGGCGGTGTGGTCGGGGTGCGGGCGCCGGGTGGCGCGGCGGTAGGCGGTGAGGTGGGCCAGGGCCTGGTCGAAGCCGCCGTCCCGGGCCAGGGCCAGCGCGGCGGGGACGGTGGTGCAGGACTCGCCGGGGGCGAGCCGCGCGCGCCACTGGTGTTCGGCGTCGGTCGGCCCGTGGAGCGCGAGGTAGGTGCCGTGGGCCAGCTCCCCGGTCTCCCAGCGCCAGCCGGCCGGCGACTCGATCTGCCACACCCACGCCCGCCCGGTGGCGCGGTCGGTCAGCGCCCCCATGGCCAGATGGCCGTCGGTGGGCCAGCTGCCACGGCTGTGGCGGGTGAGGGCGGCGCGGCTGTCGTGCTGGTGGGCGTCGCGGCTGAGGTCGACGATCCGGTCGCGCAGGGGCTCGCCGTCCCAACGGCACTCGGCGAGCCAGTCGTTGCGGGCCCAGTGCGCGTCGAGCGCGTCGGGGGAGGGGAGCCCGCCGAGGGCGAGGCTGGTGACGGCCTGGACGACCAGCGGGTCCGTGCCCTCGTTGGTGAGCCGGACCTCGCCGCGCAGCACCGGCAGCCCGTCGGGGGAGGACAGCCGGACCTCGGCGGCCAGGCCGGAGTCGGGGTCGTGGAGGTCGACCGTCAGCCGGTGCCAGTCCTGTCCGTCCCGCATGTCCCGTACGGCCCGGTGGCCGCGGTGGCGCAGCCGGACGCCCAGCGCGGTCTCGACGCCGCGCTGCCCGGACCACTCGCTGCCGTGTCCGAGGGCCAGCACCTCGACGAGCGGCAGCGCTCCGTTGTCGGTGAACGGCCCGCCGTCGTCCGGAACCGCCAGCCGCACCAGCCGTACGACCCCGTCGGGGCCCGTCGCGAAGTGGGCGGTGAGCCCCGCGTGGCCCCAAGTGAACGTGTCCCGGGCGCCGCCTGACCCCGCCTCGGATGTCGTGTCGGATGCCGTATCGGTCAACGTGTCCCCTCCTGGTCCGCCTCGTGATTCCTCGTTGCGTTCTCTTGACGACCCCTATGTGACCGGTCACAATCCTGGCATGAATGTGACCGGTCACACAAGACGGCCCGGAATCCGCGATGTGGCGACGGCGGCGGGCGTCTCGTACCAGACGGTCTCGCGGGTGATCAACAACCATCCGAGCGTCAAGCCGTCGACCCGCGAGCGCGTCCTCGCCGCCATCGAGGAGCTGGGCTTCCGGCGCAGCGCCACCGCCCTCGCGCTGGCGAGCGGCCGCGCGCGCTCGGTCACCGTGCTGACCGCCGACACCACGCACTACGGCTACGCCGCGACCCTCCAGGGCATCGAGGAGGCCGCCCGCGCCTCCTCCTACGCGGTCGGCATCGGCGTACTGGAGACCGCCGACGAGGCCGCCGTACGCGACCAGGTGCAGCGCGCCGCCGACACCGGCGGCGGGCTGATCGTGATGGCGTACGACACCGCGGGCGTCCGGGCGCTGGCGGCGGTCCCCGAGGAACACCCGGTGGTGGGCGTGGTGGAGACCCCCGCGAGCCCGCCCGGCGAGCACCGCCCCTGGGTGTGGACCGACGACCGGGAGGCGGCCCGCGCCGCCACCCGCCATCTGCTGGGCCTCGGCCACCGCACCGTGCACTACGTCGCCATCCCCTCCAGCACCCGCCGCACCGGCCAGCGCACCGCCGGCTGGCGCGACGCGCTGCGCGAGGCCGGGGCGGTCGAGCCACGCCCGGTGGCGGGCAGCTGGGACCCGGCCAGCGGCTACCGGGCGGGGCAGAAGCTGGCCCGCGACCCGTCGGTCACCGCGATCCTGTGCGGCAACGACGACCTGGCGCTCGGCGTGATCCGCGCGCTGCACGAGGCGGGCCGGGCGATCCCCGGCGAGGTGAGCGTGGCCGGATTCGACGACGCCCCGCACTCCGCGTATCTCACGCCCTCCCTGACCACCGTGCGGCTGGACTTCACGGGGCTTGGCCGGGCCGCGTTCGGGCTGCTGTACGGGCTGGTCGAACAGGCCGAGCCGGTCGCCCCGCACCCCGTGTCCGTACCCGAGCTGATCGTCCGGGAGAGCTCCGGCCCGCCGCCCCCGTAACCACGCCCCCACCCAGCCCCCTCCGCGCACCCCCCCACTACGTGTACGCCCCCGCCCCGCACTCCGACGACGCAGTGAGGCAGAGAACCGCGATGAGAAGAGTCCTCCCCGCCCTGGCGCTGATCTGCGCCACCGCCCTGACCGCCACCGCATGCAGCGACTCGACCTCCGCGGGCGGCGACGACACGGGCGGCGCGGCCAAGACGACGGTCGACCCCACGGCCCGGCTCGACGGCGTCAAGCTGACGATGTGGACCGCGCAGAACACGGTCAACGCCCCCAAGCAGGTCATCGAGGCGTTCGAGAAGGCCACCGGCGCCAAGGTCGACGTCCAGCCCATACCCGACCTCTACGAGCAGAACGTGCCGACCAAGCTCGCCTCGGGCGACCGGCCGGACCTGATGTTCTGGCAGCCCAGCATCTCCACCCTCCCCTTCATCCAGCCGCAGCGGAATCTGCTCACCCTCGACGGAGAGCCCTGGGAGGCGAAGCTCGGCGACACCGAGAAGAGCCTGGGCGTGATCGGCGGCAAGCGCTACGCCGCCATCGTCACCAGCCCCGCCATGCTCGGCGTCTACTACAACAAGGACGTCTTCAAGAAGGCCGGGATCGCCGAGAAGGACTTCCCCCAGAGCTACGCGGACCTGCTCGCCCTCGGCCACCGCATCAAGGACAAGGTGCCGGGCACCGCGCCCTTCTACGAGGCGGGCGGCGACAAGTGGCCCCTTCAGTGGCAGGTCCAGGTGCAGCTGACCGACCTGGACCAGCAGTGGTGGGAAGGGCTCAACAAGAACGAGAACAAGTGGACCGACCCCGCCGTCGTCAAGGCCATCACCACCTACAAGGACAAGCTGCTCGGCGCCGGGCTCGCCCAGAAGAACTACCGGACCGGGACCTTCACCGACTCCGCGGACGCCCTGTGGAACGGCGACGCGGGCATGGTCCTCAACGTCACGTCCTTCCAGACCCAGATCCAGGCCAAGCACAGCACCGCCGAGATCGACAAGAAGCTCGGCTGGTTCCCCGTCGCCAACTCCGGCGCCACCGGCCTGTACTCCCCGGACCAGACGAACGGCGTGGTCGCCTTCAAGACCGGTGACGAGAAGCGGCAGAACGCGGCCCGCCAGTTCCTCGCCTTCTGGCTCGGCCCCGACTACGCCGACTACATCAAGACGATGAAGATCCCGTCCGTCGAGCCGTCCGTGCCCACCCCCGACGGGCTGCCGCAGACCGCCAAGTCCCAGGTCGCCGAACTCCCCAAGGCCATCGGGGTGTTCCAGGCCAAGGCCATCGTCGCCCCCGATCTGCATCTCGCCCTCGCCGACATGATCTACGGCAAGAAGTCGCCGAAGCAGGTCGCCGAGTGGGTGCAGGGCCAGTTCGCCCAGGTGGCCAAGGCCCAGAGCGCTCCGGGCTTCTGAGCGAGGAGGGCCAGCCGTGGCAGACACCGCCGTACGAACGCGCGCCCGGGCCGCCGGGGGCAGCGGAGGCAAGAGGGCCGGGCGGCGCAAGAGCGTGGGGCGGCTGCCCAGGGCGGCCGTGCACCACCCCTGGTGGTTCGCGCTGCCGGCCGTCGTGGTCTTCGCGGGCTTCTTCCTGCTGCCGAACCTGCTGAACTTCTTCTATCCGTTCACCAACTGGTCGGCGTACCACACCGACATCTCCTTCGCCGGGTTCGACAACTTCACCACCATCGCCGACGACGGCTCCCTGCTCCGCGCCATCCGCACCACCCTGGTCTACGCGGTCCTCGCCGCGCTCTTCCAGAACGGCTTCGGGCTGGTGCTGGCCCTGCTGCTGGAGCAGGACACCCGCTTCAACCGCTTCTTCCGCGCGGTGTTCTTCCTGCCGGTGCTGATCTCGGCGCTCGCCGTCGGCTATGTCTTCCAGGCCCTGCTCGACCAGGACGGCGCGGTCAACCAGTTCCTCGGCACGGACATCCCCTGGCTGGGCTCCACCACCTGGACGATGGTGCTGGTCAGCGCCGTGCACGGATGGAAGTGGATGGGGCTGGCCATGCTCATCTACCTCGCCGGGCTCAAGGGCATCCCCGGCGACACGCTGGAGGCGGCCAAGGTCGACGGCGCGGGCGCCTGGCGCACGTTCTGGTCGATCCGCTTCCCGATGCTCGCGCCCGCGGTCACCTTCAACGTGACCACCGCGCTGATCGGCTCGATGAACACCTTCGACATCGTGCAGGCGACCACGGGTGGCGGTCCCGCGTCCTCCACCGAGGTCTTCAACATCTACATGTTCCGGGTCTTCGGACAGGGCCTGTACGCACAGGCGTCCGCGATGAGCCTGGTGCTCTTCCTGGTGGTCGTGGCCGTCGCGATCCCGCTCGTGATCGGACTGCGCCGAAGGGAGCAGATGCTGTGAGCGCACTCGTCATGAGTCCCACCGGCCGGGTCTGGCGGTACGCGCGGCCCGCCCTCGTCCTGCTGATCGCCGCGCTCGCCGTCGGCGTACCGCTGTGGCTGGTCCTGGCCACCTCGGCCAAGTCCCAGGGCGAGGCGGTCAAGCCCAACCTGGACCTGCCCGGCCACTGGCAGCCCGCCGCCAACTACGACCAGGCCCTCAGCGAGGGCGAGATGGTGCGCGGCTTCGTCAACAGCCTGCTGGTCGTGTTGCCCTCGGTGGTGCTGGTCCTGGTGCTGGGCGCGGGCGCGGCCTGGGTCTTCGCCCGGCGCCGGGGGCGGCTGGTGTCCGCCGCGTACGCCCTCACCATCAGCGGGCTGCTGCTGCCGCCCGCCGTGATCACCATCGTGATGGAGCTGCGGCAGCTGGGCCTGGCCGGCACCCGGCCCGGCATGATCGCCGTCTACACCGGGATGTACCTGTCCACGTCGATCTTCTTCATGACCGGCTTCATCCGCACCATCCCGCAGGAGCTGGAAGAGGCCGCGCGGATGGACGGCGCCTCGCCGCTGCGCGTCTTCACGCGGATCATCCTGCCGCTGCTGCGCCCCGTGATCGCCACCGCGACGATCATGGTGATGCTCTACGCCTGGAGCGACATCTTCTACGCCTTCTTCGTCCTGGGCGGCGGGGACAAGGCGACGCTGCCGCTGGGCCTCTACAAGGTCGCGAGCGCACAGCTCTACCTCAACAACTGGCATCTGGTCTTCGCGTATGTGGTGGTCATGAGCCTGCCCATGGTCGCGGTGTTCCTGATCGCCCAGCGAAAGATCGTTTCTGGAATCACCAGTGGAGCCGTCAAGTAACTGGAGGTCCTGTGAGAAGAGTTCCGATGAGAAAGCGACGAGCCCTCACCACCGTCATAGCCGGGGCGGCGCTGTTCGCCGCCGCGCTACCAGCCGCCTCGTACGCGGACAACCAGCCCAAGGCCGCCCAGGCCCAGCGCCTCTCCGTCGACCTCGCCGCGAGTGAGGGCCCGGTGCTGCGCGGCGCCAACGGGGCGCTGTACGGGCTGAGCGACGACGGCGTGCCCAGCGACGCCGCCCTCGCCCCGCTGAAGCTGACCACCGTCTCGCAGAAGCCGGAGGGCGGGGCGCAGCACCCCAACGGAGACGCGCTGACGGTCTCCAAGTCCTTCTTCCGCAACGGCGGGGACGCGGTCTACATCCTGCTCCAGGACATGTACACCCAGTGGCCGTACCAGGACCTGGGCATCGACGACTACCTCCCCAAGGTCGAGAAGATGGCCAAGGAGGTTGCGGGCGCGCCGAACAGCGAGCGCTTCGTCTATGTGCCGTTCAACGAGCCCGACCAGATCTGGTACAAGCTCGACTCCTCCGACCCCGCCGCCTACCAGAAGGGCCGGGACCGCTTCTTCGCCGAGTGGAAGACGGTCTACCAGCGCATCCGCTCCATCGACCCCGACGCCCGGATCGCCGGACCCAACGAGGCGGGCTACGACACCCGCTTCCTGCCGGAGTTCCTGACCTGGGCGAAGGCCAACAAGGTGCTGCCGGACGTGATGACCTGGCATGAGCTGTCGTCCGGCTCGCTGAGGGACTTCCAGTCCCACTACGACCACTACCGGGCGCTGGAGAAGAGCGTCGGGATCTCCCCGCTCCCGATCAGCATCGACGAGTACGCCAACCGCCGCGACCTGTCCGTGCCGGGCCAGCTGGTCCAGTGGGTGTCGATGTTCGAGCGCAACAAGGTGTACGCCAACCAGGCGTACTGGGACGCCGCGGGCAACCTCAGCGGCAATGTCGTCCGGTCGAACATCCCCAACGGCGGCTGGTGGTTCTTCCGCTGGTACGCCGGGATGACCGGCCGGACCGTGAAGGTCACCCCGCCCACCGCCAATGCCATCGACACCCTTCAGGGCCTGGCCTCGTACGACCCGTCCCGCAAGCAGGCGCAGATCCTGGTGGGCGGTTCGGCGGGCGACGCGGACGTGGCGGTCCAGCACGTCGACCGCGAGCTGTTCGGCTCGCGCGTGGTGGCGACCGTCTCCGAGGCCGAGTGGTCCGGCTACGAGGGCGCGGCCGCGCCGCCGCGTGTGCTGTCCCGCACCAAGCTCACGGTCGGCGAGGACGGCTCGGTGACCGTGCCGCTGACCGGCATGAAGCCCATGTCCGCCTACCGGATCACGCTCACCCCGGCCGGCACCGGCACCCCGCGGGCGGCCGACGTGCCGTGGAGCGCGTCGTACGAAGCGGAGGACCCCGAGAAGGCGACCATCACCGACGGCCAGGTCTACACCCAGGGCACCGTCTCCAACGCCAACGGCTACGCCGCCTCGGGCACCAAGGACGTCGGCTCCCTCAACAAGCCCACCAGCAAGGTCGCCTTCGACGTCGACGTCCCGAAGACCGGCACCTACGACCTGGCGGTCTTCTACGGCAACCAGTCCGGCGCCCCCTCCACCCAGACCCTGACCGTGGACGGCCAGTCCGCGCAGCCGGTCACCTACCCCTCCACGCTCAACTGGACCTACCGCGGCATCCAGCACATCTCCGTCCGGCTGAGCGCGGGCGGCCACACCCTCACCCTGGCCCACGACAAGGGCGAGGCCACCCTCGACAAGATCGACCTGACCGCCGCCGCCACCCCCGCCGCCTCGTCCGTCTCGTACGAGGCCACCCTGGCCGACCCCTCGGGCAGCCCCCGCTACGACTACTCCTCCGCGGCCGGAACCGGCACCGGATCCCTGGTCCTCGACGGCTCGGACACCGCGGTCTTCGACGTGTACGCGCCGCGCGACGGCTACTACACCCTGACCCCGCAGGGCTCCGGCGGCCGCGTCGAGCTGTCCCTGCACGGCACCACCACGGCCACCGCCCCGGGCCGGGCCGAGCGGCTCTTCCTCACCGCCGGCAACAACCGCGTCACCGCCGCCCCCGCCACCAAGTCCGCCGTCCGGCTCTCCTCCCTGGACGCGACGGGCGCGGGTGACACCAAGGGGCTCGCCTCGTACGAGGCGGAGAGCGGCACCCTCGGCGGGGCCGCCGCCAGGACCGCGAGCGACTACGCCTCGGGCGGCGCCTACGTCGGCTTCCTCGGCGACGGCGCGGCCAACGACCTGAAGCTGACCGTCCAGGCCCCCTCGGCGGGCCGCTACCTGCTGATCGTCCACTACGCCAACAACCAGCGCGCGGACGGCCACCAGTACAACACCAACATCATCTCCCGGACCGCCGATATCGCGGTCGGGGGCGGCGCGGCCCAGCGCGTCACGTTCAAGAACACCTGGACCTGGAACGACTACTGGAGCGTCGGCGTCCCCGTCGACCTGACGAAGGGCGCGAACAAGCTGACCTTCGCCAACCCGAGCTCGTACGCGCCGAACATCGACCGTGTGCAGCTCGCCCCCGTGAAGGGCTGAGCCGGACCCGGTGAAGGCGTGCCCCCGTATGGCGGATCAGCCCGCCATATGGGGGCGCGCCGCGTGCTGGTGCGCGGCGGCCTCCTCGGTGGGCGTGGGGCAGCCCACCGTGGCGGTCACGGCGGTCAGCAGCACCACTGAGTCCTCCACCGCGACCAGCCCATGGCGCTCCTGCGGGATGCGCTGCACCTGCCCGGCGATCAGCTCCATCCGGACATGGCCGGTCTTGCCCGCGGTGAGCCGGACATGCCCGTGCAGCACTTGGAGGCTGGCCGCCGGGGGCGCGTTGTGCTCGTCGAGCTGGCAGCCGGCGACCATGGCGATGACGCTCTGCCGCAGCGGCCCGTCGTGCAGGAACAGATGTGAGCTTCGGCCGTGCGGGTCGGTCTTGGCCCGGTCCAGGTGGTGACGTGCGAGTGTGGTGAGGTCGTCCATGGTGTCCCTCGATCGTCGCCGGGTCACCTCAATCGTGACCGGCTAGCGTGTTCCGCGCCAGTCGCACAGCCGGGACGCGTACAGAAGGGCTCTTCCGCCGTGGCCGACTTCCTGACCGTACTGACCACCACCGACACCCCCGAGAAGGCCGAGGCCCTGGCCCGCGGGGCGGTGACCGCGCGGCTGGCGGCCTGCGCGCAGATCAGCCAGCCCGTCACCTCGGTGTACCGGTGGCAGGGGGAGATCGAGACCGCGACCGAGTGGCAGGTGCTGTTCAAGACGACCGCGGCGCGGTACGGGGAGCTGGAGGCGCACCTCCGCGAGGCGCACGACTACGAGACGCCGGAGATCATCGCGACCCCCATCACCCAGGGCGGCGAGGACTACCTGGCGTGGGTGGTGGCGCAGACGACGATCGACTGAGCATTTGGCTCAGCGCGAGCCCTCGCCCTCCAGCGCCTTCTGGATCCCGCGCTCGCGCGGGCCCAGGAACTGCGGGTCCGGCTTGAAGGCCGCGTCCAGCGCCGCCTTGCCCGCCGCGACGGCCTCCCGCGCCCCGCCGAACAGCCACGTCGCGTCGCGCGGCTCGGCGACGCCGACCCCGTACGCGTCGATGCCCGCCGCCTCGCACAGCGCCAGCGCCCGGCGGATATGGAAGTCCTGGCTGATCAGCACCGCCCGGCGCACACCGAAGATCCGCTCGGCGCGGCTGCACGAGTCCCAGGTGTCGAAGCCCGCGTAGTCGCTGACGATGCGCCCGTCCGGCACGCCGTGCCGCACGAGATAGGCGCGCATCGCGTCCGGCTCGTCGTAGTCGTGCCGGCTGTTGTCGCCCGTCACCAGGATCGCGCGGACCTTCCCGCGCTCGTACAGCTCGGCGGTCGCGTCCAGGCGGTGCGCCAGATACGGGGACGGCTCGCCGTTCCACAGCCCGGCGCCGAAGACCACCGCCACCGGGGCGCTCGGGACGTCCGCGACCGTGCGGACCCGGGAGTCCGCGGCCAGCCGGAGCCATGTCGCGGGCAGCAGCGCGAGCACGCTGAGCGCCATCACCACCTGGACGGCGCGGCGCCGGCCGCGCCGGGTCCTGGGCAGCCGCAGCCGCGCCCGCACGGCTCTCCGTACCCGCTCTCCGGCACCCATCCGTCCACCGCTCCCTCCACTGTCCGACTGGACTGACGCTGATGACGGCCGATCGGTTGCTTGATCAGTTCGGCCGGCAGACGCCACCGCATTACTCTTGTCACCCTCCCCGTCAGCAAAAACAGCAGGTGATCCCGTCGTGCCCCCGACCCCGCCCCCGATCCCCAAAGCAGAGCTCCACCTCCACATCGAGGGCACCCTCGAACCCGAGCTGGCCTTCGCGCTCGCCGAGCGCAACGGCGTCGAGCTGCCGTACGCCTCCCAGGACGAGCTGCGCGCCGCGTACTCCTTCACCGACCTCCAGGACTTCCTGGACCTCTACTACGCGCTGATGGCGGTGTTGCGCACCGAGGACGACTTCGCCGACCTCGCGAACGCGTACCTCGCCCGCGCCCGCGCGCAGGGCGTCCGGCACGCCGAGATCTTCTTCGACCCGCAGGCGCACACCGCGCGCGGCGTCGCCATCGGCACGGTCATCGGCGGCCTGTCGCGCGCGCTGGACGCCGCGGAGCGGACCTACGGCATCACCACCCGCCTCATCATGTGCTTCCTGCGCGACGAGAGTGCCGAGTCCGCCCTGGAGACCTTCGAGTCGGCCCGCCCCTACCTGGACCGCCTCACGGCCGTCGGCCTCGACTCGGCGGAGGTCGGCAACCCGCCGTCGAAGTTCCGCGAGGTCTACGCGCGGGCGCGGGAAGCGGGGCTCAAGTGCGTTGCCCACGCGGGGGAGGAGGGCCCGCCCGCGTACGTCTGGGAGGCCCTGGACATCCTCGGCGTCGACCGCGTCGACCACGGCGTCCGCTCCCTGGAGGACGAGGCCCTGGTCGCCCGGCTGGTCGCCGACCAGGTGCCGCTGACCGTCTGCCCGCTCTCCAACGTCCGGCTGCGCGTCGTCGACCGGCTCGAGGACCACCCGCTGCGGGCGATGCTGGACGCGGGCCTGCTGGTCACCGTGAACTCCGACGACCCGGCGTACTTCGGCGGCTACGCGGGCGACAACTTCGACGCCGTACGGGACGCGCTGCGCCTGGACGACGCCACGCTGCGGACACTCGCCCGGAACTCGTTCCGCGCGTCCTTCCTGGACGAGGGGACGAGGGCGGCCTACCTGAAGGAAGTCGACGCGTACGAGGCCTGAGGCGCGGGCGGGAGCGCGCTACTCCCGCGGCGCTGCGCTCCGCGGCGGGTGCGGACCCGGCCCACCAGGAGACCCGGGCTACGCCCAGTACCAGTGACTTTCGCGTCCGAGGCCTGAGTTGTGGTGAGTATCGGACAGAGACTCGCCGACACTACGGCGTGTCTCTGTCCGATACTCACCGCACCGGTATAATTCCAGCAGCCAGGCGCGTGAAGAACCCGCTCTCTTCCCGAGTGACGCCACCGCCGTGCACAAGCACGACAGCGCGCGAGGCTGGCACGTCGGGGCACACGAGTGTGCCAGCCAGGTGCAGACCATCGAGCGTCCGAAGCGTCACGCTGTCCGATGTAGGCATGGCGCGAGAATCCACCCGACCCCACGGTACCGCCTTGACCTGCTGTGATATCGCCACTGGCGATCACTCCAGATCCACCCGTCTGGAGGATCGGGAAGGGGCGGGGCGGGGGACTAACCCACAGCCCGTTCCACCCGCACCGCGCACACCTTGAACTCCGGCATCCGGGAGACCGGGTCCAGCGCCGGGTTCGTGAGCGCGTTGGCCCGCCCCTCGCCCGCCCAGTGGAAGGGCATGAACACCGTGTCCGGCCGGATGTCCCGGGTGATGCGGGCCGGGGCGACGGCCCGGCCGCGGCGGGAGGTCACCGCGAGGGGGTCGCCCTCGGCGGCGCCCAGGCGCTCGGCGAGCTGGGGGTGCAGCTGGACGAACGGGCCGGGGGCGGCTCGGTTCAGCTCCTCGACCCGGCGGGTCTGCGCACCCGACTGGTACTGGGAGAGCACCCGGCCGGTGGTGAGAAACAGCGGATACTCCGCGTCGGGTTCCTCTGCCGCCGGGCGGTGGGACACCGGGACGAAGCGGGCCCGGCCGTCGTCGGTCGCGAAGCGGTGGAGGAAGAGGCGCGGCGTACCGGGGTGCGGGCCGGGGTGCGGGCCGGGCCCGGTCAAGGCCCCCTCCGGGCAGGGCCAGAAGACCCCGTCCTCCTCCGCGATCCGGCGGTACGTGATCCCCGAGTAGTCCGCCACCCCGCCCGCCGAAGCGCGGCGCAGCTCGTCGAAGACCTCCTCCGGGTCGGCCGGGAAGCCCTTCTCCCAGCCCAGCCGGGCGGCAAGACCGCCCAGCACCTGGAGGTCCGAGCGGACGCCGGGCGGCGGAGGAACGGCCGCGCGGCGCAGGATGACGCGGCCCTCCAGATTGGTCGTGGTGCCCGTCTCCTCCGCCCACTGGGTGACCGGAAGGACGACGTCCGCGAGCGCTGCGGTCTCGGAGAGGACCACGTCCGCGACCGCCATGAAGTCCAGCGACCGCAGCCGCGCCTCTATATGGCCCGCGCGGGGAGCGGAGACCACCGGGTTGGAGCCCATGAGCAGCAGGGCCCGTACGTCGCCGCCGAGCGCGTCCAGCAGCTCGTACGCGCTGCGCCCCGGCCCGGGGAGCGCGTCGGGCTCGACGCCCCACACGGCCGCCACATGGGCGCGCGCGGCCGGGTCGTCGAGCTTGCGGTAGCCGGGCAGCTGGTCGGCCTTCTGGCCGTGTTCGCGGCCGCCCTGGCCGTTGCCCTGGCCGGTGAGGCAGCCGTAGCCGGAGAGCGGACGGCCCGCGCGGCCGGTGGCCAGGCACAGGTTGATCCAGGCGCCGACGGTGTCCGTGCCCTTCGACTGCTGCTCGGGCCCGCGGGCGGTGAGCACCATGGAGTTCTCCGCGTCGCAGAACATCCGTACCGCTTCCCGGAGTTCGGGGACGGACACGCCCGTGATCCGCTCGACCATCTCCGGCCAGTGGGCCATCGCGGCGGCCCGCGCCTCGGGCCAGCCGCTGGTGCGCCGGGCGATGAACTCCTCGTCCACCCGCCCCTCGGCGACCACCAGGTGCAGCAGCCCCAGCGCGAGCGCCAGGTCCGTCCCGGGGCGCGGCGCCAGGTGGAGATCCGCCTGCTCGGCGGTCCGGGTCCGGCGCGGGTCGACCACGATCAGCCTGCCGCCGGACTCCTTCAGCTCGGTCAGATAGCGCAGCGCGGGCGGCATCGTCTCGGCGAGGTTCGAGCCGACGAGGATCACACACCCCGTGCGGGCCACGTCCGCGAGCGGGAACGGCAGTCCGCGGTCCAGGCCGAAGGCCTTGTTGTGCGCGGCGGCCGCGGAGGACATGCAGAAGCGGCCGTTGTAGTCGATCTGCGAGGTGCGGAGCACCACCCGCGCGAACTTCCCCAGCGCGTACGCCTTCTCGTTCGTCAGCCCGCCCCCGCCGAAGACCCCCACCGCGTCCCGCCCGTGCGCCCGGGCCGTGGCCGCCAGCCCCTCCGCGACCCGGTCCAGGGCCTCCTCCCAGGTGGCCGGTTCGAGCCTGCCGGTGTCAGGGCGGCGGACCAGCGGCTCGGTCAGGCGCACCCGGGAGGAGAGCACGGCGGGCGCGGTGCGGCCCTTGCCGCACAGCGCGCCGCGGTTCACGGGGAAGGCCGTCCGCTCCACCACCGCCACGCCCCCCTCGCTCCCCGGCGCGGGGCGCAGCGCCATGCCGCACTGGAGCGAGCAGTACGGGCAGTGGGTGTCGACGGCGTCGGGCGTCGTCACGGGGGTCGCGTGCGGCATGCGGCCAGCGTGCTACGGCCGTGTTACGGCCCGCGTCCGCTCGCGTTACGCACCGGGCAACCGGACCTCAGCGCGGGCGGCGGCGGGCGGTGAACTCGTGGCAATCACCTGTGACGGCCGCGCAACGGGGGTGCAATGTCCCGCTGCGAGGCTCTCGTCATGACGGCGTCGCCTCGCCCCGGTCCCGCAGCCCCTTCCGGCCCCCTCGACAGTACGGCGCAGCTCATGACCCGGATCACCGCCCAGCTCAGCTCGCAACTCGGCCATCTCACCCTCAGCGGCCCCCGCCCCACCGCGGCGCGCCGCCCGCCGACCCTCGTCGCCGTGGCGCACGGCAGCCGCGACCCCGAGGCGCTGCGCACCGTCACCGCGCTCGTGGACCGCGTCCGCGCGCTCCGCCCCGACCTGCCCGTACGGCTCGGCCATATCGAGCTGAACCAACCGCTGCTCGCCGACACGCTGGCCGCGCTGCACGGCGAGGCCGTCCTCGTACCGCTCCTCTTCGGGCGCGGCTATCACATCAAGCGGGACCTGCCGGACACCGCCGCGGCCGCGCCCCACCTGTCGGTCCGTATCGCCGCCCCGCTCGGCCCGCACCCGCTGCTCGCCGAGGCCCTGCACGCGCGCCTCGCCGAGGCCGGGTGGCGGCGGTCCAGGGGGCTGTCGGAGACGGGGGTCGTGCTGGCGGCGGCGGGCTCCCGCGACCCGGACTCGGCCGCCGACACGGCCCGCGCCGCGGCCCTGCTCAGCGCCCGGCTCGGCGGGGTGCCCGTGCTGCCCGGCTACGCCTCCGCCGGCGGGCCCACCGTGGCTGAGGCGGTGCGCGCGCTGACCGACCGGGGGCGCCGGCGGATCGCGGTGGCCTCGTACTTCGCCGCGCCCGGGCGGTTCGCGACCCAGTGCGCGGCCGCCGCGCCCGGCGTCGCCTCCGGCCCGCTCGGCGACCATCCGGCCGTCGCCCGGCTCGTGGTCCACCGCTATGAACAGGCGCTCGCCTCTGCACCCATGTCACACCCGGCGGTTACCGTCGGTGTATGAGCCGCACGGGACCCACGGCATCCGACCCCTCAGCTGAGACCACCCAGTCCACCCACCAACCTGATCCGGCCCGGACGACCGAGTCCACGGCCTCGGCGAGCCCCGGCTACGAGGCGTCGGACCTCGAACGATGGGCGCCCGAGCCCGACAAGCGCCCGGGCCGCACGGCCTTCCAGCGCGACCGGGCGCGCGTGCTGCACTCGGCCGCGCTGCGCCGGCTGGCCGGCAAGACGCAGGTCGTCCCGGCGGCCCCCGCCGCCGACCCCGGCCCTGGGGCCCCGGCCTGGGACGCCACCCCGCGCACCCGGCTGACCCACTCCCTGGAGTGCGCCCAGGTGGGCCGGGAGCTCGGCGCCGCCCTCGGCTGCGACCCGGATCTGGTGGAGATGGCCTGCCTCGCCCACGACCTCGGCCACCCGCCCTTCGGGCACAACGGCGAGCAGGCGCTCAACGAGGTCGCCGAGGCGTGCGGCGGCTTCGAGGGGAACGCGCAGTCGCTGCGGCTGCTCGCCCGCCTGGAGCCCAAGCGGTTCGTCGCCGACCCGGAGACCGGCGTGCCGGTGAGCGTGGGCCTCAACCTCACCCGCGCCGCGCTCGACGCCGCCACCAAGTACCCCTGGCCGCGCGGCGGCCACCCCCGCGACCCCGGCTCCCGCAAGTTCGGGGTCTATGAGGACGACATCCCGGTCTTCGCCTGGTTCCGGCAGGGCGCGCCCGAGCACCGCACCTGCTTCGAGGCCCAGGTCATGGACTGGTCCGACGATGTGGCGTACTCGGTCCACGATGTCGAGGACGGTCTGCACGCCGGCCATCTCGACCCCGGGCTGCTGCTCGCCGAGCCCGAGCGGCGCGAGGTCTTCGCCGTCGCCGCCGACCGCTACGCCCCCGGGGCCGAGCCGGACGAGCTGGCCGAGGCGCTGGACCGGCTGCTGGACCAGGAGTGGTGGCCACACGGCTACGACGGGTCCTCCGTCGCCCAGGCCCGGCTCAAGGACGCCACCAGCCAGCTCATCGGCCGCTTCTGCCTCGCCGCCGAGGGGGCCACCCGCGCCGCCTACGGCACCGGCCGGTTCACCCGCTACGAAGCGGAGCTGGTGGTGCCGCGCGAGGCGCGGCTGGAGTGCGCGGTGCTCAAGGCCGTCGCCGACCGCTATGTGATGCAGCGCGCCGACCAGGAGGCCGTCCGCGCCGACCAGCGGGTCATCATCGCCGAGCTCGGCGCGGCGCTGACCGCCCGCGCCCCGGTGGGCCTGGACCCGCAGTTCCGCGCGCTGTTCGACGAGGCGGACGCGGCCGGGGACGACGTGGGTCGCCTGCGCGCCGTCGTCGACCAGATCGCCGCCCTCACAGACGCCTCCGCGCGCTCCCTGCACACCCGCCTGACCGCGCCGCGCGCGGCGCGGCGGCCATGAGCGGGCTGGCCCGCCCGCGCCCGGGCCCGTGGCCCCGGCCCGCGGCTCGGCTGCCCCGGCCCGCGGCGTGCCGCCCGCGGGCGGGGCCCGCGGCTCGGAGGGCGACGATCCGCGTCCGCGGACGCGCGGCGCGCTGGCCCGTACGGCGTACTGCCTCTTCCCGCCGCACGCGCGGTGCGGGAGGCTCGAACATCGGCTCACACGACCGGGGCTCACACGACCGGCCTTGACATGGCGTAGCCGCGCACGGCGCACGGGCACCGCGCGGCAGCGAGGAGGAGACAAGTGGTCGACGCACACCAGACGTTCGTCATCGTCGGAGGGGGTCTGGCCGGGGCGAAAGCCGCGGAAACCCTCCGGGCCGAGGGATTCACCGGCCGGGTGATCCTGATCTGTGACGAGCGCGACCACCCCTATGAGCGACCGCCCCTGTCCAAGGGCTTTCTCACCGGCAGCCAGGAGCGCCACACCGTCTTCGTCCATGAACCCGCCTGGTACGCCCAGGCCGATATCGAGCTCCACCTCGGCCAGACCGCCGTCCAGCTCGACCGCGCCGCCAAGGCCGTGGTCCTCGGCGACCGCACCCGCATCCACTACGACCGGCTGCTGCTGGCGACCGGCGCCGAGCCGCGTCGGCTCGACATCCCCGGCACCGACCTGGTCGGCGTGCACCATCTGCGCCGCCTCGCGCACGCCGAGCGGCTGCGGTCGGTCCTGGCCGCCCTCGGCCGGGACAACGGCCAGCTGGTCATCGCGGGGGCGGGCTGGATCGGCCTGGAGGTCGCGGCGGCCGCGCGCGGGTACGGCGCCGAGGTGACGGTCGTCGAGCCCGAGCCCACCCCGCTCCATCTGGTCCTCGGCCCCGAGCTCGGCAGCCTCTTCACCGATCTGCACGGCGAGCACGGCGTCCGCTTCCACTTCGGCGCCCGGCTGACCGAGATCACCGGGCAGGACGGCGTGGTGCTGGCCGCCCGCACCGACGACGGGGAGGAGCACCTCGCCCACGACGTGCTGGCCGCGATCGGCGCCGCCCCGCGCACCGCCCTCGCCGAGGCCTCGGGCCTGGAGGTGGCGGACCGCTCGGCGGGCGGCGGGATCGTGGTCGACGCCGCGCTGCGCACCAGCGACCCGGACATCTTCGCGGCGGGCGACGTGGCCGCGGCGCCCCTCGCGTTCCCGGGCGGCGCGCAGCCGCCCGGCGGCCGGCTGCGCGTCGAGCACTGGGCCAACGCGCTGAACGGCGGGCCCGCCGCGGCCCGCGCCATGCTCGGGCAGGACGTCGCGTACGACCGCGTGCCGTACTTCTTCTCCGACCAGTACGACGTCGGCCTGGAGTACTCCGGCTACGCGCCGCCCGGCTCGTACGACCAGGTGGTGTGCCGCGGCGATGTCGGCAAGCGGGAGTTCATCGCCTTCTGGCTGAGCGAGGGCCGCCTGCTGGCGGGGATGAACGTGAATGTGTGGGATGTCGTGGAGCCCATCCAGCGCCTCATCCGCAGCGGCGCCCGGCTCGACCCCGACGACCTGGCGAACCCCTCCGTCCCGCTGGCGTCCCTGCTGCCGTAGGCGTCGCGCGCGGGCCCGGCCGGGCTCCGGCGATGTCGGAGCCCGGCCGTAGAATTCACGCGTGGCAGGCAGGATCAACGATGACGACGTGAAGGCGGTGCGGGACGCGGTCCCGATCGACGCCGTCGTGTCCGAATACCTCCAGCTGCGCAACGCGGGGGGAGGCAATCTCAAGGGCCTGTGCCCCTTCCATGACGAGAAGTCCCCCTCCTTCCAGGTCAGCCCCAGCAAGGGGCTTTTCTACTGCTTCGGCTGCCAGGAGGGCGGCGACACGGTCGACTTCATCATGAAGATCGACCACCTCTCCTTCGCCGAGACCATCGAGCGGCTCGCCTCCCAGGCCGGCATCACCCTGCGCTACGAGCAGGGCAGCGCGACGCCCGGGCGGCAGCAGGGCGAGCGCACCCGCCTGGTCGAGGCCCACAAGGCGGCCGCCCAGTTCTATGTGGAGCAGCTGGACAGCCCCGAGGCGGAGATCGGCCGCAGATTCCTCGCCGAGCGCGGCTTCGACCAGGCCGCGGCCCAGCACTTCGGCGTCGGCTACAGCCCGGCGGGCTGGGACCACCTGGTCCGCTTCCTGCGCGGCCGCGGCTTCAGCGACAAGGAGCTGATCCTCTCCGGCCTCGCCCAGGAAAGCCGCCGGAACCCCATCGACCGCTTCCGCGGCCGCCTCATGTGGCCTATCCGCGACATCACCGGCGAGGTCGTCGGCTTCGGCGCGCGCAAGCTGCGCGACGACGACAACGGCCCGAAGTATCTGAACACCCCCGAGACCCCGCTCTACAAGAAGTCCCATGTGCTGTACGGCATCGACCTCGCCAAGAAGGAGATCGCCAAGACCAGCCGGGCCGTCGTCGTCGAGGGCTACACGGACGTCATGGCCTGCCACCTCGCCGGCGTGACCACCGCCATCGCCACCTGCGGCACGGCCTTCGGCGGCGACCACATCAAGATCCTCCGCCGGCTGCTCATGGACAATTCCAGCGCCGAGGTGGTCTTTACCTTCGACGGCGACGCGGCGGGCCAGAAGGCGGCGCTGCGGGCCTTCGAGGACGACCAGAAGTTCGCCGCCGAGACCTATATCGCGATCACGCCCGGCGGGATGGACCCGTGCGACCTGCGCCTCGCCGAGGGCGACGAGGCCGTCAAGTCGCTGGTCGACAGCCGTACGCAGCTGTTCGAGTTCGCGATCCGGCAGATCCTGGCCCGGCACAACCTGGACACGGCGGTCGGGCGGGCCGCCGCGCTGGACGAGGCGGCGCCCGTCGTCGCGGGGATCAAGAACAGCTCGATCCAGCACGAGTCCGCGGTGCACCTGGCCGGGCTGCTCGGCATCCTCGACACCCAGTTCGTGGTGCGCCGGGTCGGGCAGCTCGCCCAGTGGGCCCGCGAGCGCGGCCAGCGCGGCCCGCAGCAGGGCGGCGGGCGCCGCGGTGGGGCGCCGGGCGGCCCGGCCGGGCCCGGCGGCGGCTACGACGGCCCCGGCGGTCCCGGTGGGCGCGGCGGTGCCAGCGGCGCCGCCTCCGGTGGCGGCGCGCCGCAGCCCCCGCGCGGCCCCGCGCTGAACCTCCGCAGCCCCGCCCACCGCGTCGAGCGCGAACTGCTGAAGCTCGCCCTCCAGCGCCCCGAGCTGGTCTCCCCGGCCTTCGACGCCTACGGGACCGACGAGTTCACCGCCGCTCCGTACGTGGCCGTGCGCCGCACCATCGAGGCCGCGGGCGGGGCGGGCGCCGCCGACGGCGACTATCTGGCGCGCGTCCGCGACGCCGCCCCCGACGACACGGTCCGCGCGATGGTCACCGAGCTCGCCGTCGAGGCCCTCAACACCCGCCGCGACCCCGACGAGGTGTACGCGGGCGTCCAGTTGGTGGCCGTCCGGCTGGCCGCGGTGAACCAGCGGATCGGCGAGGTCCAGGGCGCCCTCCAGCGCCTCGGCGCCGGCGCCGACCCCGCCCACCTCGCCGCCGTGCAGAACGAGCTGTGGGTCCTCCAGCAGTACGGGCAGTCCCTGCGCGAGAAGGGCGCGGCGGCCCTGTAGGGGGCCCGTGGTCCTGCGCTGTAACCGCCCGGTCACGGCCCGCTGCGCAAAAAGTGCTCGCACGCCCCTCGTGGCGGGCGTGCGTCGTACTCCACACTGGTTGCGGTGCCTGAGTCCTCGGAGCGCGGCGGTGTTGGCCAGGAAGGGCCGGATTCCCCCGCAGATCCGCTCATGAAGTACGGGACGGACGGTGGCGTGGCCGCCGCAGCCGTACCCGATCGTTCTGCCGCCTCAGCAGCGATCACCCTGGAGGTCGCCCCCGTGCAGACCCAGACCCTCACCGACGCGGCGCACGCCCCCGAGGGCACAGCAGACGCGGCAGGCACAGCAGGCGCGGAAGGCAGACCGGGCGCCGAAGCCGCAGCGGAAGCCGTGGAGGAAGCGGCGGAAGCCGTGGAGACGGCAGACACCACCGTGGAAGCCGTGGAAGCCGTGGAAGTCGAAGTCGTGGAGCCGGTGGTCCGCGCCGAGACCTCCAGCGGCCCCTCCTCCGACCTCTTCCGCCAGTACCTCCGCGAGATCGGCCGTATCCCGCTGCTGTCCGCCGCCGAGGAAGTGGAGCTCGCGCGCCGGGTCGAGGCGGGGCTGTTCGCCGAGGAGAAGCTCGGCAACACGCCCGACCTCGACAGCCAGCTCGCCCTCGACCTCGACCGGCTGGTCGTCCTGGGCCGCATGGCCAAGCGCCGCCTCATCGAGGCCAACCTCCGCCTTGTCGTCTCCGTCGCCAAGCGCTATGTCGGCAGAGGCCTGACCATGCTCGACCTGGTGCAGGAGGGCAACCTCGGGCTGATCCGCGCCGTGGAGAAGTTCGACTACGCCCGCGGGTACAAGTTCTCCACGTACGCGACCTGGTGGATCCGCCAGGCCATGTCCCGCGCCCTCGCCGACCAGGCCCGCACCATCCGGGTCCCGGTGCATGTCGTCGAGCTGATCAACCGCGTGGTGCGGGTGCAGCGCCGGATGCTCCAGGAGCGCGGCTACGAGCCCACGTCCGAGGAGGTCGCCCACCACCTCGAACTCCCCCCGGAGCGGGTCAGCGAGGTGCTGCGGCTGGCCCAGGAGCCGGTGTCGCTGCACGCGCCCGTCGGGGAGGAGGACGATGTCGCGCTCGGCGACCTGATCGAGGACGGGGACGCCGCCTCGCCGGTCGAGTCCGCGGCGTTCCTGCTGCTGCGCGAGCACCTGGAGGCCGTGCTCTCCACGCTCGGGGAGCGGGAGCGGAAGGTGGTGCAGCTGCGGTACGGGCTGGCCGACGGGCGGCCGCGGACGCTGGAGGAGATCGGGCGGATCTTCGGCGTCACGCGGGAGCGGATCCGGCAGATCGAGTCGAAGACGCTCAACAAGCTCCGCGACCACGCGTTCGCGGACCAGCTCCGCGGCTACCTCGACTGACGCCTACCCCAGCTGCCCGGCGCCCGGGCCCGCCTCGAACGCGCCCGGGTGGGTCTGCTCGCGGACCGCGACGTACTGCTGCCGCACCGCCTGCCCCACCGCCAGCTCGTCGCCCGGCTCGAAGACCTGGCTCGCGGCGGCGGGCCACAGCGGCGGCTGGTGCGGCGAGAGGGTGCCGTGCGCGGCGCCCAGGGCCCAGGCGGCCTGCCGGGCGGCGCCCAGCGCGGCGTAGTCCGCGGGCTGTGGCACCACGACCTGGGCGCCCAGCAGCGCGGGGGCGACGGCGCGCACCGCCGGGAGATCGGCCGCGGGCCCCAGCAGAAACACCCGCCGCACCGCGACGCCGCGCCCGCGCAGCACGTCCAGCGCGTCCGCGAGCCCGCACAGCATGCCCTCGAAGGCGGCGCGGGCCAGGTGCTCGGGCTTCATGCTCTCGCGCCGCAGACCCGTCAGCGTCCCGGCGGTGTGCGGCAGATGCGGGGTGCGCTCGCCCTCCAGGTAGGGCAGCAGCACCAGCCCGTACGACCCGGGCGTGGACTTCAGCGCCAGCGCCGAGAGCCCCTCCAGGTCGGCGCTCAGCAGCTCCGCCGTACCGCGCAGGGTCCGTACGGCGTTGAGCGTATGGACGACCGGCAGATGCATGCCGGTGGCATCCGCGTACGAGATGATCGTGCCGGAGGGGTCGGCGAGCGCCTCATGGTGGACGGAGAAGACCGACCCCGAGGCGCCCAGCGAGATCACCGCGTCGCCGATCCCGACGCCGAGGCCGAAAGCGGCCGCCATCGTCTCGCCGGTCCCGGCGGAGATCAGCAGCCCCTCGGGGGTGTGGCCGGCGGCCTCGGCCGGGCCGATGACCTCGGGCAGCCGTACCTGATGGCCGAGCGCCAGCTCGATCAGGTCGGGGCGCCAGGAGCCGGTCGCCGCGGACCAGTAGCCCGTACCGGAGGCCGTACCCCGGTCGGTGGTGCGCCGCACGGGCCGCCCCAGCAGCTGCCACACCAGCCAGTCGTGGGGCTGCATCAGCTCGGCCACCCGCCGCGCCGCGTCCGGCTCGGTGCGGGCCAGCCAGCGCAGCTTGGCCACCGCCTGGGTCGCGGCCGGCACGGAGCCGACCGCGTGCGCCCACGCGGCGCGGCCGCCGAGCGCCTCGGTGAGGTCGGCGGCCGCGGACTGGGCGCGCTTGTCGTTGCCCACCAGCGCGGGTCTCACGAGCCCCCCGCCCGCGTCCAGGGCGAGCAGCCCGTGCCCCTGCGCCGATACGCCGATGGCCTGCACGCCCTCCAGCAGCTTGCCCTCGGCCGCCTCGCCGAGCGACAGCAGCCAGGACTGGGGGTCCACGTCGTACGGCGACGCGGCCGAGCCCCCCGGGGAGGGCGCGGGATGCGGGGCGTAGCCCTGCCTGAGTACGGCTCCCGTGTCCGTATCGCAGACGACGATTCGTGTGCTCTCGGACGAGCTGTCCAACCCGGCGACTATCCCCATGGACCAGATGATGCCACCGGCGGGGGCTAGGTGTTGCTCGTGCCCCAGTCGTCCTCGCCCTCGGCGGCCTTCTCCCGCTGCCCGATCCGCTCGCGCAGCGGCTTGACCCGCTCGAACGCCTTGGTCGCCGCCTGCCGCCCGCCCAGCGCGGCCGTCTCGGCGGTATTGCGGACCGCCGGGTTCTCCACGAACTGCCGCGCGCAGGTGCGCAGCTGCTCGTACCGCTCGCGGCCGGCCCGCGTGCCGAGCACGTATCCGACGGCCAGCCCCGTGATGAACGTCAGCCGGTAGCGCATCGACCTGCCCTTCTGGTTGTCCCTCGCATCGGACCCTGGGGTCGCGCTGCGCCTACCCGTCCCGACCGCAGATCACCCGCGGCCCGCCGTGGACACCCACGAGGTTACCGATTGGCGGAGCACCCCCCTGCTTGCGCTAATGTATGTGTCGCAGCGAGCGAGCGCCGTCCGGAAGCCCCGGACGGGGTCACGGTCGATGCACACGGAGCAATCCCCTGTAGCTCAATTGGCAGAGCAGCCGGCTGTTAACCGGCAGGTTACTGGTTCGAGTCCAGTCGGGGGAGCTCGGTCCCCTGTAGCTCAATTGGCAGAGCATTCGGCTGTTAACCGGAGGGTTACTGGTTCGAGTCCAGTCGGGGGAGCAGCGGGAGAGGACCCCATCGGGGTCCTTTTTCATTTCCGGCCCCAGAGTTGGCGCGCCCATCCGCGCGCGGGCATGGGAGTACCCATCTTCGGCCCCCCGAAGCAACAGATCGTATGAGCGGCTATGCTGCGGCAGACGGCGTGCGCGGATGCGCGCGACGCGCCGTTACGGGGCGGTAGCTCAGCCGGTTAGAGCAGCGGACTCATAATCCGTCGGCCGTGGGTTCGAGTCCCACCCGCCCCACTGAAGCGTGGCGGTGCAAGGGGGTCCTCACCTGCACCGACCGTGCTTCCGTCGCTCCGCGGAAGCCTGGAGCGACACTCTGGAGATCACCAGCTCGCCCCATGCTCGCGTGAGACGTCAGCGACCCCTTGGCTCAGGCCGGTCGGCGGCCGGTGAGTAACTGCAAACGACGAAGGGGTCCGGACGGCGGGTCCCTTCGTATGCCGTTGCAAGGTCCTCGTTATTGGATCGTTTCAGCGTCGGTGCGAGTGGCCCAGAGATCGTCGTGCAGGTCCTGGTCGTCTCGGTGGCAGAAATCGAGGAACGGGAAGAGCCCGCGCCCAGTCGGTGCTCAGGTGCAGGGCGCGGTCGATCAGCGCGTGGCCCCGGTGGCCCGTCCAGGTCCCCAGTCCGCTCTCGGCGTCCGGCGGCGTGTCCACATCACGTCGCATGCGCAGCGAATGGCGATATCTGGTGGCATGAAATTTGATATCTTCGGGAGGTGTGGGTGCGTCGGCCTGGAGGAGGACTCATGACGCGAACCGTGATCGATGTCGATGACGAGAAGCTTGCCGAGGCCGCGGAGATCTTTGGGACCACGACCAAGGTTGCGACGGTGAACGCCGCGCTGGAGGACGCGATCAAGAGGCGTAAGCGTGCATCGTTCCTGAACTGGATTGCCGAAGGTGGCCTGCCGGACCTGACGGGTCCCGTTGAGACTCCAGCTGATCCGCACCAGGCCGCATGACCGATTGCTACCTCATCGACAAGTCCGCACTTGCCCGTTACCCGAAGTCAGCTGTTCGTGCGGTGATCGAGCCGCTGCACAATGCGGGCCTGCTTGCCGTGTGTGGCGCCGTCGAACTCGAGGTGTTGCACAGTGCCCGGTCGAAGGCCGACGCGGAGCGCATTCGCGACGAGATGCGCGGGTTCGACTGGCTTCCGACCCCCGATGAGGCATGGGACCGTGCCCTGGATGTGCAGACCCAGCTCATCGCGGCCGGTAACTGGAAGGCTCTCTCGGTATCGGCCCTCGTGATCGCGGCGACCGCCGAACGTCACGGCGTGATCGTCCTGCACTACGACGGCGACTACGACATGATCGCAGCCGTGACGGGGCAGCCGACGCGATGGGTTGTGCCCTCTGGAACAGCAGACTGAGGCCCCTCTCGGCTCGCGCGGCGCGCTCTGCCTGCCGCCCTTCACTTCCGCCCTGGCGGCGGAGGCGGAGCCTGAGCACGAGGGAAAGCACTTCGCTGCTTGGTTCGGTTTCCTCCTGCTCACAGCAGTGGTCGGCCCTTCAGTGGCTCGGAGAGGGGGCCCGGCAGAGCCCAAGAGGGGCCCAGGGGCCGGAACGACCAGGAAGGATCAGGAAAGGCCAGGTCGTTACCGGCCGGAAATACGCCTCTGACCTGCAAAAACGGGAAGCATAAGGCAGGATCGGGAAGATCACGGACAATCCTCAAAGGACTCATAATCCGTCGGCCGTGGGTTCGAGTCCCACCCGCCCCATCCAGTGGGTCTCTGAGCTGCGGAAACGTCGCAGCGGGCGTGCGGATTCAGGACTTTGGGCCAACGGACTGAATCCGCTGCTCGTGAGTTCGACGCCGTGGCCATCAGGGTTGGTTGGCGCCGCTCTGGCCTCGGCGGCGGGGTCGGTGCACGACTGGTGGTCCACTGCCGCTGCCCGAGCTGGGCGCCGGGGAGGGGCCGGACGGACGAGACGTGTGCTCGGGGCCGCAGACTGGCGTCATGACGCTGGGCAACGCCGTCGTCCCGGTGAGAGGCTCGGACTTCCGCTGTGCTTTCGCGGAGTTCTACTGCCTGAGGTCGATCATGCGGACCGGCTGCCCTGTCGTGCGGGCGATGGTTTCGAAGTCGCGGTCGCAGTGGAGCAGTGTGAGCCCCGCCTCCTCGGCTGCGGCGGCCACGAGAAGACCGACGGGACCCGCGCTGCGGTGTTCCCCCTTTGCGGTCAGTTGTTCCTGGACGGTGCGGGAGCGGCGGTAGACGCCGTCCGGCATGGGGCACCAGGTGTAGTGGGCGTCGAGCGCCGCCTTCAAATGCGTACGGTCTGCGGCCGAACGGGCCGAGTAAAGGACCTCGAGTTCCGTGATGTCACAGATCGCGACGAGACCGGCGCCGATCCTGTCGTCCCACTCGGCTGTGTTCTGGCGGAGCAGGACGCGGGCGAGGGCGGAGGTGTCGATGAGGTAGTCGGCGACGGTCACTCGTCCGCTCCGCTGCCGCGGTCGTCGCTTGTCGCGCTCGTGGGGCGGTAGGCGCGCTTGTCCAGCAGCAGATCCATGTCCAGGGCGCCGTCGGCCACGAGTCCGCGGGCCTCTTCGAGAGCGCGCAGGCGTCGGTAGCGGGCTGTGATCTCCCGTAGGGCCGTGTTGATGGTGTCGCGCTTGGTGGTGGTCCCGAGTTCCCTGGCGGCTGCCTCCAGGGCCTCGTCGTCGAGATCGATGACGGTGCGACTCATGGTGAGCCCCCCTTCTTCGTGTATCAGTCGAAGTGCATCAAGATACAAGATCCTTTGTATCTTTCTGGTGGCGCGGATGCGGTCAGGAAGTGGCCCTCGCCCCCTCGCCCGCTTCTGTCGGCGAATCTCCGACTCGGGTCGCCAAGATCCTTCTGAAGCCTGGGCGTCCCCGCCGGTGAGATCCGCGATGTGCTCGCCACCGGCCGCTACGCCGACGCCGTACAGGCCGATCACGGCGCCGCGGTGGCCCTGGGCGCCCGTGGGGTGCCCTTCACCGTCCTCGCTGCGAACGTCGCGGCCGACCGGGAGGGTCCGCTCCCCGGGGGCGAAGCCGCTGCCAGCGATATGTGACCCACGCCACTTAGGAAACGGCACCGTTTTCTCCGCGGTCTCGCTAGCCTGGTGCCATCCAAAGAAAACGGCACCGTTTTGCACAGGGAAGGAGCAGGTCATGGCCGAGCAGCCCACCGCTCGAGGCAGCCGCTTCACCCCCCTGCGCGCGGCACAGCTCTACGACGCCGTGCTCGACCTCCTGCGGGAGGTCGGATACGAGGCCCTTTCGATGGAGGCCGTGGCCACCCGCGCACGGTTCAGCAAGGCCACCCTCTACCGCGACTGGGGAGGCAAGCCGCAACTGGTCGCCGCGGCCGTGGAGTTCCGCAGGCCGACACGCGTCGACCTGATCGACACCGGTTCGCTGCGCGGCGACCTGTACGTGATGGTGGAGCACGCCGACGACAATCAACTCGCGCGGGACGCCGCTCTGCAACTGAGCGTGGGCCACGCGATCTACGGCAACCCCGAACTCCGTCGCACCCTGAGAGAGGTGAGGCTCAACCCGGCCCTCGACGACATCGGCGCCATCCTCCGGCGTGGCGTCCACCGAGGCGAGGTCGCCGCGGACAACCCGGCGCTGGACCTCGTCCCGCCGATGCTGGTCAGCCTCATCGTCGCCCGCCCACTGCTGAGCGACACGGCGATGACCCAGGACGACCTCAGGCGGAGCATGGAAGCACTGGTCTTCCCCGCACTCGGTATCTGACCCGCCCGTATCCGGGTCCTCACGCACCGACCTCCCCCAACATCGGCGTGTACCGCGCGCCTTTCCCGCCCGGCCTTCCCGCGCCGTCGGCTTCCCGCGCCCTGTCCGGCCAATGACGGCCCCGCGATGAGGCGCCCTTCCCTCTTTCCGCGTCCCCGCACAACCGCACACACCCCCACCTGACGCGCACCGCTCACGTCGTCGGGCCACCCCCGCACGCCCTCATGTCCTGACGGGCATTCCCAACGACCTGACCCCGAGAGAGCTCCACCATGGCTATATTCCTGTACAGACTGGGTAATACCGCCTTCCGGCGACGCCCCGTCGTCCTCCTCGTCTGGCTCGCCCTGCTGGGCGCGGCCATCATCGCCGCCCTCAGCGCGCCGGCCATGAAGGCACTGCCCTTCGCCCTGCCCGGAGCGGAGTCCCAGAAAGCGTTCGACCTGCTGGACCAGCGGTTCCCCGGCTCCGCTTCGGACGGAGCGACCGCCCGGATCGTCTTCAAGGCCCCCGAGGGGCAGACGATGACCACCGCGGCCAACAAGGCCGAGGTGCAGAAGGTCACCGAGGAGATCGCGAGTGGCTCCGACCAGGTCGCCTCCGCCGTCGACCCCTACACCGCAGGGGCCATCAGCAAGGACGGCTCCACCGCGTACATCTCCGTCACCTACAAGGTGACCGCGGCCGAGGTCGACTCCGACTCCCACGATGCGCTCGACAAGACCGTCGAGCAGGCGCGTGAGTCCGGGCTGACCGTGGAAGCCGGCGGAAACGCCGTCAAGGTGGCGTCCCACGGCGCGGCCGCCGAGGTCATCGGCGTGATCGTCGCGGCGATCGTCCTGGTCATCACCTTCGGCTCCCTGGTTGCCGCCGGACTGTCGCTGCTGACCGCGCTCATCGGCGTCGGCATCGGCTTCCTCACCCTCACCGCGCTGAACTCGCCCCTCGAACTAGGCGACAACGCAGGGGTGTTGGCGCTGATGCTGGGTCTGGCGGTCGGTATCGACTACGCGTTGTTCATCGTCTCCCGCTACCGGTCCGAACTCGCCGAGGGACACCCGAAGCAGGAGGCCGCCGCCCGCGCCACGGGCACTGCGGGCTCCGCGGTGGTCTTCGCGGGCCTGACCGTGATCATCGCGCTGGCCGGACTCGCCGTGGTCAACATCCCGATGCTGACCAAGATGGGCCTGGCCGCCGCCGGATCCGTCACCATCGCGGTGATCATCGCCGTCACTCTCGTACCCGCCATGCTCGGCTTCGCCGGTGACCGTGTCCTGTCCAAGGCCGGAAAGAACAAGGTCGCAAAGAGCAGGGCCGGAAGGAACGAGGCCGGGGAGAACGAGGCCGGGGAGAACGAGGCTGGAAAGTACGAGAAGGAGTCCGCGGCGGCGGACAGCACCGCGAAGGTCCCGATGGGTCTGCGCTGGGCTCAGTTCGTGCTCCGGCGCCCGGTCGCCGTCCTGCTCGCAGGTGTCGTCGGCCTCGGTGTGATCGCCATCCCGTCGGCCTCCATGACCCTGGGCCTGCCCGACGACGGGGCCCAGCCCTCCGACACCACCCAGCGCCGCGCCTACGACCTGCTCTCCGAGGGCTTCGGCGTCGGCTTCAACGGTCCCCTCGTCGTCGTGGTCGACGCCGCCAGGAGCGACGACCCGAAGACGGTCGCCTCCGAGGTGGCCAGCAGGATCGGCAAGCTCGACGACGTGGCTGCTGTCGCCCCGGCCCGCTTCAACCAGACCGGGAACACGGCGATCGTCACCACCATCCCGTCGTCCAAGCCCGCCTCCGAGGCCACCGAGAAGCTGGTCGAGCGCATCCGCGACACCGGCACGGCCATCGAGAAGGACACCGGCGCCCGGCTCCTGGTCACCGGCCAGACCGCGGTCAACGTCGACTTCTCCCAGAAGGTCAACGACTCCCTCATTCCCTACCTGGCCCTGGTCGTCGGACTCGCCTTCCTGCTGCTGATGGCCGTCTTCCGGTCCGTCCTCGTCCCGCTCAAGGCCGCACTCGGCTTCCTGCTCTCCGTTCTCGCCGCCCTCGGCGCGGTCGTCGCCGTCTTCCAATGGGGCTGGCTCGCGAGCGCGATCGGCGTGGAGGAGACCGGGCCCATCATGAGCCTGATGCCGATCTTCATGGTCGGTATCGTCTTCGGCCTGGCCATGGACTACGAGGTCTTCCTGGTCACCCGCATGCGGGAGGCGTACGTCCACGGCGAGGGGCCGGCGCAGGCCGTCCTCACCGGCTTCCGCGACGGAGGACGCGTGGTCACCGCCGCCGCCGTCATCATGATCTCCGTCTTCTCCGGCTTCATCGGCGCCAGCGGGGCCATGATCAAGACGATCGGCTTCGGCCTCGCGGTCGCCGTCCTCTTCGACGCCTTCGTCGTCCGCATGGCCATCGTGCCCGCCGTCCTGGCCCTGCTCGGCAAGTCCGCCTGGTGGCTGCCCACCTGGCTCGACAAGATCCTGCCGAACGTGGACGTCGAGGGCGAGAAACTCGCCAAGTCCCCCGCTCCGGAACCGGGTTCAGGACCGGGCACTGACGACCACCCCCAGCCCGTCCGCGTCTGACCCGTACGTCGACGCCCTCGGGCACGCGCACAACCCCCGTGCCCGGGGCCCGACCGGACCGCCCTCGCGCACCCCGCACACCGCTCCCACCACCCTGTGGACGCCCACCCCCACACTGGAGCAGTCCGGCATGATCACCGTCCTCCTCGCCGACCCCCACGCTCTGCACCGCCTCGGCCTGCGCACACTCCTCGGCCCCCGGCCCGGCCTGACCATCGCCGGCGAAGCGACCACCGGCGCCGAGACAGCCCGTATGCACAAGCGCCTCCGTCCGGATGTCGTACTGCTGGGCAGCGGCCTGCCTCCCACGGACGTCACCACGACCGTCCGCCGCCTCAGACAGACCCGCACCCCCGACTCCGGACCGCCGCGGATTCTGGTCCTGAGCTCCGCACACCGCGACGAGCACGCCTACGACGTCCTGCGCGCCGGAGCCGACGGGTTCCTCCCCGCCACCACAACCCCCGACGAACTGATCGCGGCCCTGTTCACCGTGGCCGCCGGAGACGCCGTCGTCTCGCCCGGCCTGGCCCGCGCCCTCATCCGCGCCGTCCGTCATGGCCCCCGCCCCGAAGTCCCGATCGCGAAGGGTCGGTTGGAGGACCTCACCGAGCGCGAACGCGACGTCCTGGTGGCCGCGGCCTCCGGCCGGTCCAACGCCGAGATCGCCGCACAGCTCTCCATCGCCACGACCACCGTCAAGTCCCACGTCAGCAGGATCCTCACCAAGATCGGAGCCCGTGCCCGCGTCCAGGCCGTGGTCTTCGCCTACGAATCCGGACTCGTACGGCCTCCCCCAACCCCTGCCGGTCCCTCCCCCTCACCTGGTTCCTGGCCCCGGCCGCCACCGGCGCTGACCATGTCGGCGTCCGCTTCTGGGCCGACCAGACCTTCTGGGCCCTGATGCTGTGCGCCGCAGGCTTCGGCGGCTTCGGCGTCATCGGCCCCGCCCTCGGCCTCCTGCTCAGCTTCACGGCACCGGACCGCACCGGTCGAACCATCCAGTCGCTCGAATAGCCCGAAGCCCGTGCCCTCCAGCGACCATCGCCCTCCAGGAGGGTGCGGACCAGGCGGGCGAAGGGCCATCCACGCTGATCACAGAGGCTCCGTCGTCACTGCTTGGGGCGGAGCCTCTGTGTGTTGGAAAGGAAATCCGCTGCGGACGGGCTCGGAACCCATCTCTGAGCTGGCGTAATCGCCCGACTGTCCGGTGTTCCTAGCCGTCTGGGGGCGGTGTCGGGACGCAGTTGGGACGCAAGGATAGGAACAGACAGGCAAAGACTGAGGGGTGTAGACACGGTGCACCCGGCCTGAACAGCACAAACGTCGTGAACGGACACTGATCGGCAAGGACCGCCAAGATCCTCAAAGGACTCATAATCCGTCGGCCGTGGGTTCGAGTCCCACCCGCGGCTGCTGCTGGGTGCACATGACTCCATCCCTGAGACCGATCAGTCCTTGAGAGCGATCATCCGTACTGGCTGTCCCGTCGTACGGGCGATCGTCTCGAAGTCGCGGTCGTAGTGAAGCAGGGTCAGCTCCGCCTCTTCCGCGGCGGCTACCAGCGGGTCGACGGGGCCCGCACTACGGTGCTCGCCCTTGGCGGTGAGCAGCTCCTGGATGACGCGTGCGCGTCGGTAGATGCTCTCGGGCGTGGGGCACCAGGTGTAGTGGGCGTTCAGCGTGTGCTTCACGCGCTCCCGGTCCGCCGCCGCGCGTGCGGAATAAAGGACTTCCAGCTCGGTGATGTCGCACAGGGCGACGAGTCCCGCGCCGATTCTGTCGTCCCACTCGGCCGTGGTCCGGCCGACGAGGACGCGGGCGAGGGCGGAGGTGTCGATCAGGGGGTGGGTGTTACTTGTTCCGCGTTGCCTGCGCCTGGCAGCCCAGCCGTTCGCGGCGCATGTGCGACCCGAGGACGTGCGGTCACCGAAGCCGACACCGGTGGTCGGCGCCCCGCACGCCGGTCTTACCGCAGGTGGGCGAGGTGTGTCATCGAGTAAAGGTCTCGCAGGTGAGGTCACAGCGGCTACGAGGACACCCCGCCGGTGCAGGCAGCCCCTGGCTCGGGGGTCTGTGCGCCCTGGACGTACTTGTCGAGGAATTCGTCGACCCGCGCGTCGGACGCGTTCTGGACGTCGAGCTGGTGTCCCCAGGCCGTCAGCGTGATCGGTGACGACTGGTTCTTGTAGGGGCTCATCAGGGTGTACGGCGTCTTGGCCACCTTGGCCTCCAGCGCCGTGACGTCCGTGCGGGCGGCCTTGTCGTTGTACGTGACCCAGACGGCACCGTGTTCCAGGGAGTGCACGGCGTTCTCGTCGCGGATCTGGCTGCTGTAGACGTCGCCGTTGCAGTTCTGCCAGGCGGGGTCGTGGTCGCCGCCGGCGGGAGGCGTCATGGGGTAGCTGATCGGGTCGGTGACGTGGTTCTGGCTCAGGTTGGGCCACGTCTTCTCACCGGCGGCCCCAGCCCCCTGGGGCGTGGACGTGGGCGTGGACGTGGGCGTGGACGTGGACGTGCGCGTGGGCGTAGCTTTTTCCGCCTGCTGTTCAGACTTTGCGTCGTTGTCGGAGTCGTCTCTGAGGAGGAAGAAGGCTCCACCTCCCAGAAGAAGCGCCACCACCACCGCAAGGGCGATCCACATGGCCCCTTGCTTCTCCGCCCCGGGCGTGGGGGTCGGGGGGTGAGCCGGTGGGGCGTACGGCATGGGGCCGGGCGCGTGGGCGGCGTAGGCGTGCTGTCCGATGGCGGTCGGGTGGCCCTCCCAGGTGGCTTGGGGGGAGTGTGCCGGTGGAGCTGACGGCGTATGCGGTGGCGTCGTCATCGGCCTGGCAGCGGTGGTGTGGCCCTCACCCGTCGTCTGGCCTGGGCGGGGCGGTTCTGCCGGGGGCGGTGCGGTGGGGGCGGATGCGAGCAGGGTGCCGGCTTCGTCGCTGGTCATCCGGGCGGTGGTGTCGCGAGTGAGGAGGCCGGTGATGAGTGTGGAGAGCGGGGGGTGGCTGTTCAGCGGCGGCAGGTCGTCGTGGAGGATGGCGTGCAGGGTGGCGGCCGGGGTCTCGCGGGCGAATGGGTCGTGTCCCTCTGTGGCGTGGAACAAGGTGGCGCCGAGTGACCATAGATCCGTCGCGGGAGAGGGACCAGCGCCCTGGAACAGTTCCGGGGCCATATAGCCGGTCGAGCCGGCGACGCCGTCGCGGGTCAGGCGGGTGTCGTCCATGGCGTGAGCGATGCCGAAGTCGACGAGCTTGACGTGGTCGCCGGGCAGCACCATGACATTGCTGGGCTTGATGTCCCGGTGCACGAGTCCGATCGAGTGCGCCGCGTTCAAAGCGGCCAGCAACTGACCGGCTATAGGGACCACTCGCTCCTGGGGCAGAGTCCTGTACCACTCCAGGAGCTCCGCCAGCGAGGGTGCCTCCACCAGCTCCATGACGATGTAGACAGCGTCGTCCTCGGACGTCGCCGGCACGAGATCGTAGATCGCCACAACACCGGGATGGTTGAGCCGACCCGCCGTATGGGCCTCGCGCAAGGCCCGTTCGCCGAACGTCGACCGCTCCTCGGCCGACAGCCCTGGCGGAGTACGCAACTCCTTGACTGCCGCAACCCGTCCGATCAGCTCATCGGTCGCCCTCCAGACCACTCCCATCCCGCCCTGGCCCAGCCCGCCTGCCAGTCGGTACCGGCCGGCCACCAGCCGCCCGGCCCCCTGGGAATCCGTCTCCACAACCGTGCTCCTCATGCAATCGCCCACCGGCCGGCACCCCGCGCGCCGGCCTGGCAGCAGGTTATCCAGTGGTGCTATCACGTAAAGATCTCACGGGGGAGGTCACGAGCCGATGGCTGGGAAATTCGCCTGCGATCCGCAGGAGGCCGAGCTGTTTGTACGGGAGTTGACCCGCGTGCGCTCCGATATGCGGCTCTCGCTCGAGGCATGGGACCGTGCCCTGGACGTGCAGACCCAAGGTGCGAGCAGGCGTGCCCTCGGGTTCGCTCCCGGTTCACCGGTGGCACCGCCGGCGAGGCAGACGTTCGAACCCTACGCACCGTGATCAGCGTGCTGCCGCCGTCTTGTCTGCGCCGAACGCGACGTCCCGTTCCCTGTTCGCGACCGCCCGCCGACCGTAGGCCGCAGGCGGACTCGGGCGTCCAGGCCGCCGCCGGGAGCGTCGTGCAGGGTGATCTCGCCGCCGGAGGCGCGGACGAGGTGGCGGACGATGGGCAGGCCGAGGCCCGTGCCGTCGTGGTGGGTGTCGGAGGCGCGCCAGAAGCGGTCGAAGGCGCGCTCGCGGTCGGACGCGGACATTCCCGGACCCTGGTCGACGATGTGGAGTTCGGCGCCGGGGGTGCGGGCCAGAGCGATGGTGGTGCCGGGCGGTGAGACGCGCAGGGCGTTGGCCACCAGGTTGTCGATGATCTGCTCCAGGGCCCCTGGAATCGCCCATACCCGGCCCGCCGGTACGCCGGTGATGCTGACGGCGACGTGCTGTTCGGCGGCGAGCGGCTCCCACATCGCGGCGCGCTCGGTCAGGACCGCGTCCAGGTCCACCGGTTCGGCGGTGGTCGCCGCGTTCTCGAGCCGGGCCAGCGCGAGCAGGCCCTGGACCATGCGGCCGAGGCGCTCGACCTCGCCGACGGACTCCTCCAGGCTGCCGTGGGCGCGAGGGTCGAGGTAGGGCTCGAAGTTCTCCAGCCGCAGGCGCAGCGCGGTCAGCGGGGTCTTGAGCTGGTGGGAGGCTTCCGAGGCGAACGCGTGCTGGGCCTCGAGCAGGTGCTGCAAGCGGGTGGCCGTGTGGGTGAACGAGGCGGCCAGGCGGCGCAGTTCGGGCGGGCCGGTGCTCGTGTCCGGCGGGTTCGCGAGGTGCCCGTCGGCGAGCTGGGCGGTGGCGGCCTCCAGCGTGCGCAAGGGGCGGGTGATCCAGCGGGCCAGGGTGAAGGCGACCAGCGCCACCCCGGCCAGGATGCAGGCGCCGGCCAGCGCGAGGGCGCCCCAGATGCGGTGGACGCGGGCGGTGACCTCGGCCATCGGATAGGTCAGGCGCAGGGCGCCGCGGATCGTGGTGCCGGAGGCGCCGGGCATGGTGGCCGACAGGACGTCGTCCCCGGCGACCACGGTGGGCTCGTTGCGCAGGGCACGGGCGATGTCGGGCTCGCCGGAGAGATCCGTGCCCGTGCCGGCCTGCGTTCGGGAGTCGGCGAGGACGATGCCGGTGCGGTCGGTCACCACGACCCGTCCGCCGGTACGGGTGGCGTAGTCGCCGATCACGTCGGGCAGCGCGTCGAGGTTGCCCTTCTCGATGTTCTCCTCGGTGACCTCCGCGAGCATGGAGGCGTCGCGCTCCACGATCTGGGAGGCGCGGGAGACCTCGGCGCGGGCGTAGATGACGCCGAGCGGGATCTCCAGCCCGGCCAGCACCAGCAGGGCCAGACCGAGGTAGCTGAACAGCAGGCGGCGGGTCACCCCGAGGCCTCGGACGGCAGGTCCTGGTCGGGATCGGTGAGGCGGAAGCCGACCCCGCGCGCGGTGGTGATCCACCCGGGGTCTCCCAGCTTGCGGCGCAGCGCGGCGACATGGGCGTCGAGAGTCTTGGTGGGGCCGAAGAAGTGCGGGTCCCACACCGCGTCCATGATCTGCTGACGTGAGTGCACGGCGCCGGGGTCCTGAGCGAGATACGCGAGCAGATCGAACTCCCGTGGAGTCAGCGATATCTCACCACCGTCGAGGCGGACCTGACGGGTTCTACGGTCGATCTCCAGCGGCCCCAGCCGCTGTGCGCCGCCCCCCGGAGCGGCGGGCGGCCCGGCGGGTTCCGGCGAGTCGACGGGCAGGGCGCCGGTGGTGCGCCGGGTGACCGCACGGATGCGGGCGACCAGCTCCCGTACGCCGAACGGCTTGGCCAGGTAGTCGTCGGCGCCGAGTTCGAGCCCGACGATGCGATCGGCTTCCTCGCCACGCGCAGTGATCATGATGATCGGCACGCCGGACTTCGCCCGCAGGCTGCGGCACACGTCCAGCCCGTCCATGTCCGGCAGACCGAGGTCGAGCAGCACCAGGTCCGGGGAGGCCGTGGCGTCCGTCAGGCCGGCGGCGCCGGTACGGGCCCGGTCCACCGTGTAGCCGTAGCGTCCCAGCCCTTCGGTGAGCGGTCCGGCGATCCGGTCGTCGTCTTCGATCAGCAGCAGCCGCATGGCGACAGGCTCGCACAGCAGTGCCACGGGAGTTGGGGCGTTCACGAGAACCCGCCTGGGGCCTGAGGGGCATGGATTGAGGAGTCCGGCCGGGGGAGTCAGTCATCGCCGGATCGGTCGCCGTCCTCCTCCTCCTCCTCCTCCTCCTCGGCGCCGCGCCACCGCCGGGAGGAGACGTTGCGGAGGCCGTCGCCCCGGGCAACGAGGGTTGCTCGGTGGGCGACTTCGGCCGGAACCCGCGCGGTGCCGGCTTCCTCCGTCTCCCTCGGCCGTCAGCCGGCGTTCTCCGTTTCCTCTTCCTCGGTGCCCTCCTGCTTGGTGCCGGTGACGTTGTACGACTTGTCGAGGTAGATCTCGACCGTCGATCCGTCCTGCTTCCGCACCTCGACCGCGTACATGCCGGGCTTCTCCGCGTCCTCCTCGGACTTCAGGACCGTGCCCGGGTACTTGGCCAGCGCGGCGGCCTCGGCCTTCTGCTTGATCTCGCCGGTCAGCGGCGGCTCCTTCTTGTCGTCGGTGTCGCCTCCGGCCTCCCCGCCCGCTTCGGCACCGCCCGTGCTCGGGGCGGACTGCTGGGTGTCGGCGGCGTTGGAGCTGCTGGAGCTGTCGTCGGAACCGCCACCGCAGGCGACGAGGGTGAACATCAGGACGGCGGCGGGAGCGGCGAGAAGGACACGACGGGGCAGGGCACGCATCGGATGTCTCCAGATCAGTGGGGATGCGGAGGTCCGTGAACCGGCCCTCCGGGGGACAGCCATGACCCTAGGAACCCGCTCTCCAGAGCGAGCCCAGCAAATAGAGAGAGGCAGACCAGGAAACGACCAATGTTTCGCAGCACGGATACCGGCCAACTGTGGGAGCGCTGCGCCCGTGCTGCGGGTCGTCCGCGAACTTGTCCCCGCCCGGAGCCACTTGGGAAGTCCTCGCGTCAGGTGGCGGCGGGACGCCCGTCGAGGGTCACGTACGCTTTCCGCGGTGGTGCGAAGGGGAAGGGACCGCAGGTGACTCGACATGCGACGCCGGTGCGCCGCGCCCTTTTCGGCCATCCTGCCCGGAGCGTGGTCTTCGCCTTCGCGCTGGTGATTCTCGTCGGCACGGTGCTGCTGTCGCTGCCGGTGGCCGCCGAGGGGCGGGGCTCGGCCGGTTTGGTCACCTCGCTGTTCACCTCGACCTCCTCGGTCTGTGTGACAGGCCTTGCGGTGGTGGACACGGGCACGTATTGGAGTGGCTTCGGAGAGGGCGTCATCCTGGGCCTGATCCAGGTGGGCAGTTTCGGCATCATGGCGATGGCCTCGCTGCTGGCCCTGCTGGTGTCCGGCAAGCTGGGGCTGCGGATGCAGCTCACCGCTCAGGCGGAGACCAAGAGCCTGGGCATCGGGGATGTGCGCCGGGTACTGCTCGGCGTGGCCGGGACCACGCTGATCGTCGAACTGGCGGTCGGCGCGATCCTCGCCCTGCGCTTCCGCTTCGCCTACGGCATGCCCCATGGGGAAGCCGCCTACTTGGGTTTCTTCCACGCCGTCTCGGCCTTCAGCAACGCCGGTGTCGGGCTGCACGCCGACAGCCTGACGCGCTACGCGCAGGACCCGTGGGTGACCCTGCCCACAGCGGCTGCGGTCATCCTGGGCGGGCTCGGCTTCCCCGTACTGCTGGAGCTGCTGCGCCACCGCAGGCGGCAGCGGCTCACGGGACGACGCGGCTGGTCGCTGCACACCAAGCTGACGCTCGGCGCCACCGCGATCCTGCTGGCCACCGGCACCGTACTCATCTGCCTGCTCGAATGGGACAACGAAGGGACGCTGGGGGCATTCGGCACCCCACGCAAGGTGCTGAACGGGTTCTTCACTTCCACGATGACCCGGAGCGCGGGCTTCAACAGCATCGACACCGGTGCGCTTCAGCCGTCGACGCTGCTCCTGATGTGCATACTGATGTTCATCGGCGGGGGCAGCGCGGGGACGGCGGGCGGCATCAAGGTCACCACCTTCGCGGTACTGGGTGCCGCGATACTGGCGGAGGTACGGGGCGAGCCCACGTCGGCTGTCATGGGGCGGCGGCTGGCGCCGCACGTGCTGCGCCAGGCACTGACCGTCGCGCTGCTGAGTATCGGCCTGGTGATGGCCGCCACGCTGGCCCTGCTGACCGTGACGCAAGCACGCTTCGAGGCAGTGCTCTTCGAGGTCGTCTCGGCGTTCGGCACGGTGGGCCTGTCCACGGGCATCACCGCGGATCTGCCCGTCTCCGGCCAGTTGATCCTGACCGTGCTGATGTTCATCGGGCGACTCGGCCCGGTCACCCTGGTCTCGGCGCTGGCGCTGCGCGAGCGAACCCGCCGCTACCAGCTACCCGAGGAGCGACCTATCATTGGCTGATTTTCTGCGAACCCTGCGCAACCTCCGCCGCAAGCGGCCGGCGCGACAGTCGCCGCCGCGCGGCGACCAGCGGGTGGCGGTGATCGGACTCGGCCGGTTCGGCAGCTCCCTCGCCGCTGAGCTCATGCGGCGCGGCTGGGACGTTCTGGGCGTCGACGAGAACGCTCGGCTCGTCCAGAGGTACAGCGACTCGCTCACCCACGCCGTGGTGGCCGACTGCACCGACCCGGAAGCACTCGCGCAGCTCGGCGTCGAGGACTTCAGCAGCGCCGTCGTCGCCATCGGAACGGATATCGAAGCGAGCATGCTCGTCACCTCCAACTTGCTGGAAGCGGGCGTCACCAACATCTGGGCGAAGGCCATCAGCCGCCAGCACGGCCAGATTCTGGAACGGCTCGGCGCCCACCACGTCGTGCTGCCGGAGCACGAGATGGGTGAGCGCGTCGCGCATCTGGTGACCGGTCGGATGCTGGACTTCATTGAGTTCGATGACGACTACGCCCTGGTGAAGACGCTCGCGCCGAGTGTCGTGCGGGGTGTTCCACTTGGTGAGAGCAGGCTGCGCAGCCTGTACGGGGTCACGATCGTGGGCATCAAGCCCATGGGCGAGGATTTCACTTACGCGACGGCCGAGACCGTGGTCGAGAAGGGCGACGTCATCATCGTCACCGGAAAGACCGCCGCTGTGGAGGCTTTCGCCGAGCTCAGCTGAGCCGAGCTGAGCCCCGGGCAGGCCGACTGCCCGCCACCCTCGTCGTCCCGGGGACCGCAGTCGGCGCTGGGAGGCCGAGTGCTGGAGCGGCCACCACGACATGCCGCGCGTGCCGGTACCGGGCTGCCCAACGACCGTGTCCGCCGCCTGGTTTGATGTTCATTCGGACAACCGTCGATGCCACCCTGACGAGCATCCGGATTCAGCCGACGAGGGCACGGTCGAGGGCGCGGTGGAACAATCCCCGGACAGGGACCACGCCGCCGGGAAGGCACCCCCCACTGCTTGGGGCAGGACCGGAAGGAAGCGACAGCATGATCGAGTGGGCGCCCCTGAGCTACGGGCCCAGGCCTGTTCCTCAACCCGTCGCCACCCCGCTGGTGTGGGCCACGGCCGTTGGCGGGGCAATGGTGCTGGTCGCACTGCACTACGCCCTCGTGGGCACGGACCGTCCCGGGCTTGCGCTGACGGCGCTGTCCCTGCTGGCCGGCCTCTTGGGCTTGTGCGCGCGCTTCACCGCCGCTCCTGGCACGGCCGTGCTGTGCTGGCTGTTCCTCAACGGCTTCGCCATTCCGCCCGCGGGAACCCTCACCTGGGCCGGGCACCGTGACACGTTCTGGCTCGCCTGCCTGTGTGCCGCGGCTCTCGTCGGCACGGCGCTGGCCCGCATCATCCATGCCCGCGCCGCCTACCGCCGTATCACCCCAGCAGCCGCCGCTACGGAGGCGGAGCCGGACGATGGACCGCGTGATCTTTGACCCGTGCGGGGGACGCAGGAGTGACCACGCCGGCGGCAATGTGCCCTTCCCGGGGATGCGGCGCCTCCGGCGTGCGTCGACCACCGGTTCCTTGGCCGTCGCCGTCGCGGCTGCGATCGAGCCCAGCGGGTGCGGTTTCGTCGGCGGGTATGCCCGGACGCGTGGGGCGAGCTTTGCATGCGGTAGCTGCATTGCATGCAATGCATGCATTGCGGCTACGATGGGGGTATGACCGCATTGACCATCCGGGATGTCCCGGACGACATCCTCATCGCCGTGAAGGTGCATGCTGCTCAAGCCGGCAAGTCGCTCCAGGCGTACGCTCTCGACCTCCTCGCCCGCGACGCGGCTCACCCTGCCCCGGTGCTCCGGGCGGAAGAGACACGCGGGCAGCGTGCGGTACGGCGAGCCCGTGGCACCGCGAACAACCCCGAGACCCGGGGCATGTCCACCGACGAACTCATGGAGTTGCTGCGCGGTGAGTAACGTCCCGACTCTGGTCGACTCCTGCGTCCTGCTTGACATGCTGGGTGACGACCCGAAGTGGGCCGAATGGTCCGTCGAGAAGATCGCTGAGGCTATCGACGGCGGCGCGGTGATCAACCCACTTATCTATGCCGAGGTGTCCATCCAGTACACCCGCCGTGAGGACCTGGACACAGCCATCCCCGCCGAGGACTACGCACGCGAAGCCCTCCCCTGGGAAGCCGGATTCCTCGCGGGCAAGGCGTTCTTGAAGTACCGGCGAGCCGGAGGAGCCAGGACGACTCCGCTGCCCGACTTCTACATCGGTGCGCATGCGGCGGTGAAGGGGTATCGGCTCCTGACCCGGAACCGAAAGGACTTCCGCTCTTACTTCCCGAAACTGGAGATCATCGCCCCCGGCGAGTAGTGCAAGGCTGCTCAACATCGGCGGCACTGTCTGGACCGCCATTCAAGCGGCGGTGCTGGGCTGCCAGGCCGGTCGGAGGCTCCCAGCCGTCCAGGTCTGGAGACTCGCAACGGGCGATCACGAAGCGTGCTGTCCACTGGGTCCGACGTCTCGGCACCGCGACTGTACGCGTCCTTGTTCTCCGCGTCCTCCTCGGACTTACAGGAGAGTGCCGCGACCTGCTCGCGCAGATGCGCATTCCGTTGCTCCAGCTCCGCCAGCTTGCTCGCGATCTCCGGGAGGGTCGGATCTGAGGGATTTCCGTGAATTCTGGACATCGGTGTCCACCTTCGCAGGCGTGAATGTCTACAGATATCCACCGCTGAGGAAACAAGCGCTTTTTAGCGCTGGCAGAATCAGCAAAGAGCTACTCTCGTCGGGGTGTCAAGGGGGAGGTCCGGGGAGAATGTGAGCCACCAAGCCGTATCGCATCTGGGGCGCGTTCCCCGCCGGGAGACTTACTGGCGGGCATCGTCTGGCGGCTCATGAAGTCGATGTCCAAGGCGCCGTCGGCCACACGCTCATGCGCTTCGTCGAGAGCCCGCAGCCGTCGGTAGCGGGCTGTGACCTCGCGCAGGACGGTGTTGATCGTGTCGCGTTCGGTGGTGGTGCCGAGCTCCTTGGCGGCTGCTTGTCCCGAGCGTTCCGGTGCCGGAGTTTCCGTAGCCCGGCACCGGAGGTGTCCCCCGTGTCCCCCGCGACCATCGTGACGGCTGCGCCCGTCCTGCCGCATTGCTGTGATCCGGCAATATTGACGCGTTATTAATGCCGGGTGCCGGATGCCGTGCAGTCGTCCGGGCGCGTCAGGAGGACTCGTGGGGGAACGGGAGATGGTCGGCGACGCTCTGGAGGGGTACGTCCGGATTCTGGCCGATGTGTGTCCGACCGGCCGTCGGCTCACGCGGGACGAGCTGGAGTTTCTGCGGGCGCAGGGGGAGCGCGCCGCGGAGGAGGGGGAGGGGCTGCGGGTTCTGGTCCGGCGGCATCTGGCCGCGGCCCGCGAGGTGGGGGCCGGTCTTCCCGCCACGGGCACCGACCGTCTGCTGGTGGCCGTCGAGCAGGCGATCGACGCGTTCGCCGAGGGGCATGAGCGGGCGCAGCGGCTCGCGGTGCGGCGGGAGGAGGCCGCCCGGCGGGAGTTCATCGACGATCTGCTCTACGGCCGAAGCGATCTGGGCCGCCTGGCCGAGCGCGCCGTACGCTTCGGCCTGCTGCTCTCGCACGCGCACGCGGTCGCCGTGGCCCAGGGCGGCCCGGCGGTCGACGACACCCACCCGGCCACCCGGCAGGTGACGAGCGCGCTGGTCGCCCGGTTCGGCGAGCGGAGCATCCTGCTGGCCACCAAGGAAGGGCGGCTGATCTGCGTCGCGCCCGGTGACCAGGACGACGTTCTGACGTTCTTCGCCAAGCAGGCGTACGCGGCCACCGAGGGCGGCCGGGTGGCCATCGGGCGGGCCCATCCGGGCGCCGGCGGCGTCGTCCACTCGTATGAGGAAGCCCTCAACGCCCTGGATCTGGCCGACCGCCTGGAGCTGGACGACCCCGTGCTGCGCGCCGCCGATCTGCTGGTCTATCCGGTCCTGACCCGGGATCGGCAGGCCATGGCCGACCTGGTCCGCCACACCCTGGGGCCGCTGCGGGACGCACGGGGCGGCGCGCAGCCGCTGGTCGACACGCTGAACGCGTACTTCGACTCCGGATGCGTCGCGGCCGAGGCGGCACGCCGCCTCAACCTGAGCGTGCGCGCCCTGACGTATCGGCTGGAGCGCATCCGCACGCTCACCGGCACCGACCCGGCCGACCCCGTCCACCGTTACACCCTTCAGACCGCGGTGATCGGCGCCCGGTTCCTCGGCTGGCCGGACAACGAGGTGTGACGCGGCACCCCTGAGCCGGCGTTGTCGGTCCCGTGACGTTGACTGGGCCGCATGGACAGCACCACCGAGCTCCGCGCCCTGCTCGATCAGACCCTGACCGACCCCCGGCCGCACTGCCCGCTGCCCGGGCACGGGGCGGGGCATGTGTGTCTGGTGCGCGACGGATGGGATCCGGCGCTGCTGGAGCAGGTCGTCCTGGAGGTGCTGCCCTGGACCCGGCAGCCCGTCCGGCGGCTGGTCACCGCGGGCGTCCCCACTCCCGCGTTCGGCGGTCCGCCCACCGGGGCGGGCGACGGCGAGGTGGTGGAGCTGCGCGGCTGGGCGCTGAACGAGCACTGGTTGGGGTACGGCCTGACGGCCATGGCGGACGGGCCGCGCGGGGTGATCGTCGTCGCCCGCCGGGGCGACTTCCCGCCCGGCACCGGGTGGCCGGAGCGGCTGGCGGTCGTCACCGGGTGGGAGGGGCCGCGGCCGTCCGGCGCCGACGGCGCGATCGACTGGGCGGCCGCGGAATCCGCGCTCGGCACGGCCCTGCCCGGCGGCTACAAGGAGATCGTCGACCTGTTCGGCGCGGGCGGCTTCGACGGCTATCTGGATCTGCTGGTGCCGGGCGCCCTGGGCTGGGATCTCGTCGACTGGGGCGTGAGCACGCCGAAGTACGCCGAGCTGTACCGGCCCTACCCGGTGTATCCCGCGCCCGGCGGCGTGCTGATCTGGGGCAGCTCGGAGCAGGAGGTGACGTTCCACTGGCTGACCGGCGCCGACGACCCGGACGACTGGCCGGTGCTCGTGCTGAAGGACTTCAACGACTGGCAGCGCTTCGACTGCGGCACCGGCGAGTTCATCCTGCACATGCTCACCGACCGGAAGCAGCCGTTCAGCTTTCCGCCCGCGGCGCGGGTGGCCGCCCACTGGTTCGAGCCATGCTGAGATAGGGACCGGATTCCCGGTACGAGCGGTGGCGGTACTCGCGCGGCGGCAGGCCGTAGGCGCCGCGGAAGGCGCGGGTGAAGTCGCCGGGGCGGGGGAACCCCCACCCCGCGGCGATGGCGTGGATCGGCCGGGCGGCGAGCCGGGGGTCGGCGAGGTCGCGGCGGCAGCGCTCGAGGCGCTGGTCGCGGATCCAGGAGGCCACGGTCAGGCCGTGCCGCTGGAAGAGGCGGTGGAGCGAGCGGGTGGAGATGTGGTGGGCCGCGGCGACGGCGTCCGGGGTGAGGCCGGGCTCGTGCAGATGGCGGCGGACGAAGGCCTGGACCCGGAGCAGCAGCGAGCGCTCCCGGCTCTCGGGCGGCAGGGCGGCGACGGTGTCGAGCCGCTGGGCGACGGTGTGGGACAGCAGGTCGATCAGCGTGGTGGACAGCCGGGCCGCGTCCTGGGGGCCGAACTGGTGCGGATTGCGGGCGACATGGGTGAGGAACTGGGCCAGCAGCGCGGCGAATCCCCCGCCGCCGGGTATGCGGGTCGCCGCGACATGGTCCACCTGCCGCGCGGCCGGCGGCAGGGCCGCCCGGGGCAGATGCAGGAGTAACTGGCGGACCGGGGCCGTGCCCTCGGGGCCGGCCCAGCCGTCGAACGGCTCCGAGGAGCTGTACACCGCCAGATCCCCGGAGCCGAGCAGGGTGTGGCTCCTGAACTGCGACAGCCCCATGTTCCCGGAGAGCGTGAGCGACAGCTGCACAAAGCCGGGGTCGCTGTGCCGGATGAGCCGTGGGGTCCGGGTCACGGTCAGCGTGGGATAGGTCATGTCGGAGACCTGGACGTCACCGAGGTTCAGCACGCGGGCCGTGGCCTCGAAGTCCGCCGCCCGGTCGCTGCCCATCGCGGTCGGGATCAGCGTCGAGGCCGTCATGTCGTGCCACCAGCCGAACCGCTCCTCCGGTGTCAGCCATGTCGTCGTCATGCGTGCCATGTCCACGGTTCCCCCTCGGCCCCGCTCATCCGTCGCTGTTCCATAGTGCTCCGCACCGCTCGGCCCCGTTGTCAGTGGCTCGCCCTACCGTGGAAGACGTCCTTATCCACGCTGCGGGCTGCGCGTGACTCGGACGCGAGAAGGCCGGACCCGAACAGCGCGGGTCCGGCCTTCACCGACCCCCAAGGCCTGTCCGGGGCCTCGAAATCTCGTTGCCCGGTCCGTCGCGTACGGCATAGAAAGAATCCCGTGATCCGCAAGTACCCGAGGACCCCGCATCTCCAGGGCTCCCGACTCCAGCCCGGCGACGAGGACTTGGCCGCCGTGCCGTTCGCCGAGATCGCGGGCCGGTATCTGGTGGTCGAGGAGAAGCTCGACGGTGCCAACGCGGCGATCAGCTTCACGCCGGACGGCGAGCTGCGGCTCCAGAGCCGTGGCCACTTCCTCACCGGCGGGCCCCGGGAGCGCCACTTCTCGCCGTTCAAGGCGTGGGCGGCGCTGGTCCGGGATCTGCTGTGGCCGCGCCTGGGGAGCCGCCATGTGCTGTACGGCGAGTGGCTCTACGCCAAGCACACGGTGTACTACGACGCGCTGCCGCACTACTTCAACGAGTTCGATGTGCTGGACCGCGACGAGGACGTGTTCCTGTCCACGGCCCGCCGCCGCGAGCTGCTGGAGGGGCTGCCGGTCCACTCGGTGCCCGTCCTGCACACCGGGCCGCTCTCCGGCCTTGACGCGCTCACCGCGTTCGTCGGGCCCTCGACCTGCCGTACGGAGGGGTGGCGGGCGGCGCTGCGGGAGACGGCCGAGGCGGGCGGCCTCGACCCCGGGCGGGTGGCCGCGGAGACCGACTCCTCGGACTTCATGGAGGGCCTGTACGTCAAGGTCGAGGAGGACGGCGTGGTGGCGGGCCGCTACAAGTGGGTGCGCCCCGGCTTCCTCACCAGCGTGCTGGACTCCGGCACGCACTGGCTCGACCGCCCGATCGTGCCCAACCGGCTCCGGGACCCGGCGGTGATGTATGCGCGCGCCTGAGGCCCCCTTCCGGGAGTTGTTGGAGCTGTGCCCCGTGGCGCCGGACTGGACGGTGCCCTGGGACCGGATCGTCTCGGCGTATCCGTGGATCCGCCGTCTGGCGGGTGTACCGCAGGACACCGTCCACCACGGCGAGGGCGATGTGGCCACCCACACCCGGATGGCCGCCGAGGCGCTGGCGGGGCTGCCCGAGTGGCGGGCCAGGCCCGCGGCCGGGCGGGAGCTGCTGTTCGCCGCCGTGCTGCTGCACGACGCGGCGAAGCCGGACTGCACGGCCACCGATCCCGAGGGGCGGATCACCGCCCGCGGCCACTCCCGGCGCGGCGAGCTGATCGCCCGCAGGGTGCTGTGGGAGCTGGGGGCGCCGATCGCCTGGCGCGAGCATGTCGCCGCCCTGGTCAGACACCACCAGGTGCCGTTCTGGGCGCTGGAGCGGCCCGACCTGGAGCGCATCGCCTTCCGGGCCTCCCTGCTGGCGAGCAACGACGACCTGGCGGTGCTGGCGACGGCCGACATCCTCGGCCGGATCTGCGGCGACATGGACGCGATGCTGGAGAACGTCGCCCTGTACCGCGAGTACTGCGCCGAGCAGGACTGCCTGACCACCCCGCGCCGGTTCCCCTCCGACCACGCCCGCTTCGAGTACTTCCGCACCCCCGGCCGGGACCCGGACTACGCCGCGTACGACGACACCCGTATGACGGTGACCGTCCTGTCGGGCCTGCCCGGCGTGGGCAAGGACCACTGGATCGGAGCGCACCGCCCCGGCCTGCCCGTCGTCAGCCTGGACGCGCTGCGCGCCGAGCTGGGCGTGGATCCGGCCGCCGACCAGGCCCCGGTGGTGGCGGCCGCGCGGGAGGCGGCCCGGGGGCATCTGCGCGCGGGCGAGCCGTTCGTCTGGAACGCCACCAACGTCTCGCGGCGGCTGCGCGAGCAGTCCGTGGGGCTGGTGGCCGGGTACGGCGGGCGGGTCGAGCTGGTGGCCCTCGAGGCGCCGCCCGCGGTGCTGCGCGCCCGTAACGCCGCGCGGCCCCGGCCGGTGCCCGAGGCGGTCATCGACCGGCTGATCCGCCGCTGGGAGACCCCCGACCCCACCGAGGCACACCAGGTCACCTGGGTCGACACGGCCTGAGCCCGCGGCCGCAGCCTGCTGTCCTACGGCCGGTACGCCCCCTCTGACCTGCGGCGCGACCCGGACAGGAATACCGTTCGGGGTGGTCTGGTTGACGCGGGCACGGCCACTGCCGACAGCACGGAAGCAGGTAACGCAGGCATGAGCACCGTTGAACTCACCAAGGACAACTTCGACGAGATCGTCTCGGGGAACGACTTCGTCCTGATCGACTTCTGGGCCTCCTGGTGCGGACCGTGCCGGATGTTCGCGCCCGTCTACGACCGGGCCTCGGAGACCCACCAGGACGTGGTCTTCGCGAAGGTGGACACCGAGGCGCAGCCGGAGCTGGCCGCCGCGTTCGACATCCAGTCCATCCCGACCCTGATGATCGTGCGCGAGAACATCGCCGTCTTCGCCCAGCCCGGTGCCCTCCCCGAGGCCGCCCTGGAGGACGTCATCGGCCAGGCCCGCGGCCTGGACATGGACGCGGTCCGCGCCTCCGTCGCCGAGGAGCAGGCGAAGGCCAAGGCGGCGGCGGGTGAGGCGGGAGCGCCGGGCAGCCATGGGTGAGCTGGTGCTGATCCGGCACGGCGAGACCGAGTGGAGCCGGACGGGCAAGCACACCAGCTGGACCGATCAGCCGCTCACCCCGCGCGGCGAGGACCAGGCCCGCTCGCTGCGCCCGCTGCTCGCCGACCGCAAGGTCGCGCTCGCTCTGGTGAGTCCGTTGAGCCGGGCCGTGCACACGGCCCGGCTGGCGGGCATCGAGGGGGCGCGGATCGAGCCGGATCTGCACGAGTGGGACTACGGCGGTTACGAGGGCATCACCACCGACGAGATCCACCGCACCCGGCCCGACTGGACCCTGTGGACCGACGGCGTCGCCCCGGGCGGGGCCGAGCACCCGGGCGAGTTGCCCGAGCAGATCGGCGCCCGCGTCGACCGGGTGCTCGCCGCCGTGGAGTCCGAGCTGCGCGCCGACCGCGGCGATGTGGTTCTTGTCGCCCACGGGCATGTCCTGCGCGTCCTCACCGCGCGCCGCCTCGGGCTGCCGCCGTCCGCGGGCGCGCTCTTCCGCCTCGACACGGCGACCGTCAGCCGGATCGGAACCGAGCACGGCCGCCCGGCTCTTGTCGCGTGGAACGTGGGCTCCGGGTCGTAGGCTCAGGGTGATCACCACCGGCAGGGTGATCACCACCGGCAGGTCACCCGTCCAGGTGATTCACTCGGGTGATCCACAGCAGGCTCGCAGAAGTCGATAGAACCCGGTAGAAGTCGGTAGAAGTCGACGACAGAGGCTCACAGAAGGCAGGAAGCATGGCTACGACGCGCACCGCGCACACCGTCTGGCACGGCAATCTGGTGGAGGGCAAGGGGGCGGTGACCTTCGACTCCTCCGGGATCGGAGAGCAGCCCGTCTCCTGGCCCTCGCGCGCCGAGCAGGCGAACGGCAAGACCAGCCCGGAGGAGCTGATCGCGGCCGCGCACTCCAGCTGCTTCTCGATGGCGCTGTCGCACGGCCTCACCCAGGCCGGCACCCCGCCGACGCAGCTGACCACGCAGGCCGATGTCACTTTCCAGCCGGGCACCGGCATCACCGGCATCCACCTCACCGTGGAGGGCACGGTGGAGGGCGTGGACGAGGACACGTTCGTCGCGGCGGCCGAGGAGGCCAAGAAGAACTGCCCGGTGAGCCAGGCGCTCACCGGTACGACGATCACCCTGACGGCGAAGCTGTCCTGACGGCGTCGACACGCTGGAGCAACCCCCAGGTGAACTCCGCCACACAGTGGTGGAGTTCACCTTTTTCGTCCGGGGCGGTGAACGCGAGCCGCCAGCGGGTGGGCGCCGAGCCCTCCATCGGCCGGGCGGGCGCGAAGGCCCCCGCCACCTCGTCCACCGTGCAGGACCAGGGCGCCAGGTCCGCCACCGTACGCAGCGGAGGACCGGCCGCGCCGGGCGCGCGCACCAGCCACTCGTTCCACACCCCGCCGCCCGGGGCGGTCAGCACCTCGAACCGCAGATCCGGCCACAGTGGCACTGGCCAGCTCAGCGCCTCGCAGGTCAGATCGCCGATCCGGCGGGCGGCCCGGGCCTCGGGCGCGCCGAGCACCGAGCGGTAGTGGGCCACCGCCGACCGGCGCCGCGGGGAGCGCCGCATGGCCTGCCAGCGGCGGTTGGCCTCGCGCATCACGGCGCGGCTGAAGCCCAGCTCCCGCAGCGCGTCCTCGACCAGATCCGGGTGGTAGTCGGCCATTCTCCGCAGCAGCACCAGAACGAAGGGGAAAGGTGTGGGGAAGGAGTCGGCAGACGGGTCGAGCGCGGAGTTCATGGCGCCATCGTGACGCACCCGACGTTACCCAGGGGTACCAATCCCTGGCCATTGCCTCGAGAAGTCACCCCTGCGTAATCTGTGTTCGCGATACCGGCCGCTGGCCGTAATCTCGAACGAATGGTGTCATCTGGACCAGGAGGGGTGGGCGAGCGATATGGGACGCCTGGTGCCCGCGGTAACCCGGGCTCTGGACATACTCGAGCTCTTCCTCGACGGGGACGGCACGCTTTCCGCGCCCGAGATCACCCGTAAGCTCGGGCTGCCCCGCACCACGGTCCATGAGCTGGTGACCACCTTGGCCGCCCGCTCCTACCTGGTGCAAGTGCCCGACCAGCCCGGCCGCTACCGGCTCGGGGTGCGCCCGTACCAACTGGGCAGCCGTTACGCCGAGCAGCTGGACCTGGCCGCCGAGGGCCGGCAGGTGGCCCGCAGCGTCGCCGAGACCTGCGACGAGACCGTCCATGTCGCCATCCTCGAAGGCGCGGATGTCATCTACATCGCCAAGGTCGACTCCACCCACGCCGTCCGCATGGTCTCCGCCGCCGGCCGCCGGCTGCCCGCCCACTGCACCTCGGTGGGCAAGATGCTGCTCGCCTCCCTCTCGGAGGAGGCCCTGGCGGCCCGGATCCCGGAGGGCGCGCCGCTGATCGCGATGACGGACAACAGCATCACCTCCCCGGAGGAGCTGCGCCGCCATCTCGCCGTCATCCGTGAGCGCGGCATCGCGGTCGAGCAGCGCGAGTCCAACCCGGATGTGAGCTGTGTGGCGGCGCCGGTACGGGACTCGGCGGGCCAGGTCGTGGCGGCGCTGTCGATCTCCGTGCCGATGATCCGCTGGAGCGAGGAGCGGCAGGAGGAGCTGGCGGAGCTGGCGGCCAAGGGCGCCGGTGAGCTGTCGGCCCGACTCGGACACCGGAGGCGCGGAGCATGAGCGGAGCGAACGGCAGCGGCAGCAGCGACGGGCTCGATGTCGCCGTGCGGGCGATGGCCGAGCTGGGCGAGGGCCCGACCTGGGACGCCGCGGCGCAGCGGCTGATCTGGGTCGACATCCTCTCGTCCCGGGTGCACACCTACGACCCGGCCACCGGTCGGCGCACGGTCCTGGCCACCGAGCAGCACGTCGGCGCCGCCAAGCCCCGGGCGGGCGGCGGCCTGGCCGTCAACCTCCGCGACGGCATCGGCCTGTACGGGGCCGACGGCGCGTTCTCCTGGCTGGTCCACGAGGTGGTCCCCGGCCGCCGGGGCAATGACGCGGCCGTGGCGCCGGACGGCTCGCTGTGGGCGGGCACCATGCGCTACGACGAGGCGACGGGCGGCGGCACGCTGTCCCGTATCGCGCCGGACGGCTCCGTCGCGGAGATCCTGCCGGACGTCACGGTCAGCAACGGCACCGGCTGGAGCCCGGACGGCCGCCTCATGTACTACGCCGACACCCCGACCTGCCGGATCGACGTCTTCGACGTGGCGGGCGCTGAGGTCACCGGCCGCCGCCCCTTCGCGCGGATCGAGGACGGCGCGGGCTTCCCCGACGGGCTGTGCGTGGACGCCGAGGGCTGTGTGTGGGTCGCGCTGTGGGACGGCGGCGCGGTCCGCCGCTACACCCCGGACGGCGCCCTCGACCGGGTGGTCGAGCTGCCGGTGCGCCGCCCGACCGCGTGCGCCTTCGGCGGCTCCGGCCTGACCGATCTGTACGTCACCTCGGCCCGGGTCGGGCTCGGCCCCGCCGAACAGCCGCTCGCCGGGTCGGTCCTGGTGCTGGCGGGGGCGGGGCAGGGGCTGGCGCAACCGGCGTTCGGGGGCTGACGAGGCGCCGGGGCCCGGCCCGCCGGGGGCGGACAATTTCGGCCAAGCGGTCCATCCCCGGCGTGAAATCGATCCTTGCACAGGATTCTCACAATCCGCGGTTCCTCCGCTACCCGCCGGGCACATAACCTGCCCGGCGAAATGGATTACTGCCCTTCCTGCCACCGCCACCTCAACGGCGCTGTGTCCTGCCCCGGTTGCGGCGCCTACGCCGGAGCTGAGGAGTACGCGTATCCCGCCGCCGAGGCCGCCGCCATCGAGGCCGCCGCCGTCGAGGCCGCCGCCGTGGACTACGGCAGGGATGGTGACGAGGGCGCGGAGGTCGAGCCCGCCCCGGAGCCCGTGGCGGCCTCGACCCGCGCGGACCGGCGCAAGGCCGCCCGCCGGAAGCCGAAGCCCCGTGGCATCGTCGGCGGCCGGGCGCGCAGGGCCCGCCGCGGCCGGGGGCGCCGGGTGACGATCATGGCGTCGGTGCTCGGCCCCATCCTGGCCGCGCTGTTCGTGGCGGAGATCGCCACGGAGGGCGGCATCTTCCATGAGCCCTCGACCACGTCAAGCCCCGACAAGTCGGAGGCGGAGCGCGGCCCGGGCGAGGGGGACTCCAGCGGGCCGAGGGTGCGCGAGAGCGGAGCGCCGGGCGCGGGGCCGGCGGGGTCGTCGGCGGGGGTGGACGGCCCGAGCGCGGACGAGAGCCGGAGCGAGGACGCCGCGTCGGACGAGGACAAGGACAAGGGCAAGAAGAAGGCCAGGGACAGCTCGTCGCCCAGCGCCGACGACCCCTCGTCGACCGACGGACCGGACGACCCCTCCGCCACGGCCCCGACCACGGGCGGTGGGGGAGGAGGCGGGGGAGGCGGGGCCACCCAGTCTCCGACCACGCCGTCCGACCCCGGCACCACCACCTCCGTGCCGACCCAGCCCACGCCCTCGCCCTCGGACACCTGTGACCGCTTTCTGTGGTGGTGCACGTAGGAAAGGCCGGGCCGGGGACGGTCGGGCCGGGGATCAGGCCGGGGCTGTCCCGACCATCCGCGTGAGCAGGTCGCGCAGCACCGTGCGCTCCTCCTTCGACAGCCCGGCCAGCGGGGCGCGCGCGAAGTCGAGCGATCCGCGCAGCCGGTCGGCGGTCTCTCTGCCCCGGTTCGTCGCGGCGGCCAGCTTGACGCGGCGGTCGGCCGGGTCCAGGCGGCGCTCGGCGAGGCCGCGGGCCTCCAGCCGGTCGATGATCCCCGTGATGTTCGACGGCTCGCACTTCAGCTGCTGCGCTATGTGCCGCATGGGCGTCGGGCCGCGGGACAACAGCCCGAGCACCCGGGCCTGCGCGCCGGTGAGGGAGTGCTTCGCGGCGGCCTGTTCGTATTCCTCGTGATAGCGAGCGACGATGGTGCCGATGAGTTCGACGACTTCGAGCGTCAGCGGATCAGGAGGTTCGTTACTGGAGGTCATGGGCACCAGGGTACCCACTTATTTGACATCATAAAATATTCAGTCACATGATTGTTTCATCACCTGAAACACTTGGAGGACCCATGCCCGCCACATCAGAGATTCCCGCCACCGGCCGCGAGTGGCACCTCGTCGCCCGCCCCCAGGGGTGGCCGAAGCCCGAGGACTTCGCGCTGCGCGAGACCCCCGTCACCGAGCCGGGCCCCGGCCAGGTGCTGGTCCGCAACCTGTACATGTCGGTGGACCCCTACATGCGCGGCCGGATGAACGACGTGAAGTCCTACGCCCCGCCGTACAAGCTCGACCATCCGATGGACGGCGGCGCCGTGGGCCAGGTCATCGCCTCCGCCGCGGACGGCATCGCCGTCGGCGACCACGTTCTGCACTTCGGCGGCTGGCGCGAGTACGCGCGGGTGGACGCCCAGCACGCGGTCAAGGTGGACCCCGCCGCCGCCCCCCTCTCCGCCTACCTCGGCGTCCTCGGCATGACCGGCCTCACCGCGTACGCGGGCCTGATCGAGGTCGCCTCCTTCAAGGAGGGCGACGCGGTCTTCGTCTCCGGCGCGGCCGGCGCGGTCGGCAGCCAGGTCGGCCAGATCGCCAAGCTCAAGGGCGCCTCGCGGGTCATCGGCAGCGCGGGCTCCGACGACAAGGTGAGGCTGCTGACCGAGGAGTACGGCTTCGACGCGGCGTTCAACTACAAGAAGGGTCCGGTCGCCGAGCAGCTGAAGGAGGCCGCGCCCGACGGCATCGACGTCTACTTCGACAACGTCGGCGGCGAGCACCTGGAGGCCGCGATCGGCCGCCTCAACGTGCACGGGCGCGTCACCGTCTGCGGCATGATCGCCCAGTACAACGCGCCCGAGCCGCCCGCCGCGCCGCGCAACCTCGCCCTCGTCATCGGCAAGCGGCTGCGCATCCAGGGCATGCTCGTGAACGACCACCAGCACCTTCAGCAGCAGTTCGTCGAGGAGGTCGGCGGCTGGCTGCGCGAGGGCACGCTGCACTACCGGGAGACGGTGGTCAAGGGCGTCGACAACGCGGTGGATGCGTTTCTGGGCATGCTGCGCGGTGAGAACACCGGCAAGATGATCGTCTCCCTGACCGACTGACCTCACCGGGCGCCGGCCGCCGGGCCGCCAGGCCCCGGGGCCGCCCCGGCCCTCGGGCCCGGGGCCCGGGCCCCGGGCCTCGGCCCTCGGGCGCCTGCGGCGGGCTTTTCCCCTCCCCGCCCCTTCCCGTAACCAGGGGCTTCGCCCCGGTCGCACGCTGCGCCCGCAGCCGCAGCGCCGCCGTCGTGGCGGGCGGAGTCCTCCGGCAGGCCGTTGCGGGGCGCCGCCAGACGGTCGGTGAGCGCGGTGGGGAAGGTCTCCAGGCCGATCACGGCTCCGGTTCCGTCCGCGCCGCCCGTATCGTCCGCGCCGCCCGGCGCCCCGTCCCGCGGGTAGCGGACCGTCAGATCTCCCAGCTCGAACATCCGTTACCCGCCTCGCTCGCCCGAAATAGACCTGATCGTCGTTCGGTATACCGGCACACGTCTGGCATTCCGGTAAGCGCATCGGCCCGGACGGTAAGCGCTTGCTCCGAGGTGGGTCAAGAGGTGAGGCGAGTCGTGTTCAAAGCGTTGACGTGCACTCCTCAGCGGCTTATGTTCCCGTCCGAAGTTACGAGCGGCATTCGAAATAGCGAACAGCGCTGCCTGGGCAGCAGGAATGAGCCGCAATGCAACGATCCTCCCCGAGTCGCCGCGGCGTGCTCTCCGGGCTCGGCGCGCTCGCCGCCGCCGGGGCCATGGGCGCGGGCGCCACCGGTTGCGCCGCGCCCGCAGCATGCTCACCGGGCTGCGCGGGCAAGACCCGGCTGCGCTACTGGCACCTCTTCGGCGGCGGCGACGGCGTCAACATGAACGCGATGCTGGACGCCTACCGCGCGGCCCATCCCGCGATCGGCCTGGAGGCCGCCACGTTCCAGTGGGGCTCGCCGTACTACACCAAGCTCGGCATGGCGGGCGCGGGCGGCCGCGCGCCCGAGGTCGCGGCGCTGCACCTGGCTCGGCTCGCGGGCTTCGCGCCCGGCCGCCTCCTCGACGCCTTCGACCTCGACCTGCTCGCCGACCACGGCGTGACCGCCGCCGACTTCCCCGAGGACATCTGGAAGCGCGGCGCGGTCGGGGGCAAGCAGTACGCCATCCCGCTCGACACCCACCCCATGGTGCTCTTCTACAACACCGAGGTGTGCGAGAAGGCCGGGCTGCTCGGCGCCGACGGCAAGCTCAAGCCCATCCACGGCGCCGAGGAGTTCACCGCCGCCCTGCGCGCCGCCAAGAAGGCCACCGGAGCGCCGGGGCTGGTCACCGAGACCATCGGCGGCGATGTCATCGGCCCCTGGCGGGTGTTCTCCACCTTCTACTCCCAGACCGGCGGGAAGGTCCTGTCAGCCGACGGCCGCCGCCTCGCCCTCGACGACGCCAAGGCGCTCAAGGTGCTGGAGTACATGGCCATGCTCGCCGACGAGGGACTGTGCCCCCGCCGGGTCGACTACCCGGGCTCCGTCGGCGTCTTCAACGGCGGCAAGACCGCCTTCTACCTCAACGGCGAGTGGGAGATCAGCTCCTTCCGCACCACCAAGCTGCCGTTCTCCATGACCCGCGTGCCGGCCCTCTTCGGCCGCCCCACCGCCCAGGCCGACTGCCACTCCTTCGTGCTGCCCCACCAGACCGACCGGGGCGGCGAGACCAACGAAGCGGCCCATGAGTTCGTGGCCTGGATGCTGAAGCACACCGTCGAGTGGGCCAAGGGCGGGCATGTGCCGGCCTATCTGCCGACACTGGAGAACCCCGCGTATCTGAAGCTCCAGCCGCAGTCCGAATACCGCTCGGTCGTCAACGACGTCGCGCTCGACGAGCCCGCCTGGTTCGCCGGCTCCGCCTCCCTCATGTGGATCGAGCTCGGCTCGGCCTTCTCCGGCGTGTTCACCGGCTCCCGTACGCCCCGGAACGCGCTGAACGAGGCCAAGGCCCGGCTGCGCGAGCTCCTCGACACCCCCAACCCCTTCGGAGGTGCGAAATGAGCGCGCCGACCGTCACCGCGCCCCCGCCCCCGCCCCGCTCCTCCGAGAGCACGGCCACCACCTCGCCCGGGACCGTGCGCCGCCACTGGACCGAGCACGGGCTGGTCTTCGTCGGACCCTTCCTCCTCGTCTACGCCCTCTTCCTCCTCTGGCCGCTGCTCTACGGCGTCAAGATGAGCCTCGGCGACGACAACATCACCGGCACCGACAGCCACTTCATCGGCTTCGACAACTACGCCGAGGCCCTCCGGGACCCCGATGTGTGGTCCTCGCTGTGGAACACGGTCTGGTTCACCGTCCTGTCCACCGTCCCCCTCGTCCTCGTCGGCCTGGGCATGGCGCTGCTCGCGCACCATCTGCGCGTGGTCCAGTGGCTGTGGCGGCTGAGCTGGTTCGCGCCCTTCCTGCTGCCGTCCGGGGTGGTCGGGCTGCTCTTCATGTGGGTGATCTTCCCGTCCGACTTCGGCTTCGCCGACCAGGCGCTGGCCTCCCTCGGTCTGCACCCGGGGATCGGCTGGCTCACCGACGAGCGCTACGCCATGCTGTCCATCGTCCTGACCACGGTCTGGTGGACCGTCGGCTTCAACTTCCTGCTGTACCTCGCCGCGCTCCAGGCCATTCCGCAGCATCTCTACGAGGCGGCGGAGCTGGACGGCGCGGGCGCCTGGGCCCGGCTGCGCCACATCACCCTGCCGTTGCTGCGGCGCACCACGGGCGTTGTGCTGGTGCTCCAGATCCTGGCCTCGCTGAAGATCTTCGATCAGGTCTACATCATGACCGCCGGCGGCCCGGACGAATCCACCCGGCCGATCCTCCAGTACGTCTACCAGACCGGCTTCACCGGCTACCGCATCGGCTATGCCTCCGCCGTCTCGTATCTCTTCTTCGCCCTGATCGTGATCGTCTCCCTGGTGCAACTGCGGCTGACCCGCCGCTCGAGTGAGGAGGGTGCGCGGTCATGAGCGCGGAGACAGCTGGTCTGAAGGAAGGCGCGGAGCACAGGGGCCGCTGGGCACCGGGGCGGCTCGCCATGCTGCTGGTCGCGCTCGGGCTGGTGGTGGTGTGGCTGCTGCCGCTGGCCTGGGCGGTGGCCACCTCCCTCAAGCCGGAGGGGGAGACCACCACGACCCCGCTGAAGTGGATCGGCTCGACGATCACCTTCGACGCGTACCGCGAGGTGTGGAAGTCCGGCGACATCGGGCAGTGGATGTTCAACTCCGCCTATATCTCGGTGATGACGACCCTGCTGACCGTGGTGCTGTGTGCCATGGCCGCGTACGGCTTCTCGCGGACCGAGTTCCGCGGCCGCAAGGTGCTCTACGGTCTTGTGCTGGCCGGGATCATGGTGCCGCCGCAGGTGCTGATCGCCCCGCTGTTCGCGGAGATGGTCTCCATGGGGCTCGTCGACACCTACTGGGGCGTGATCCTGCCGCAGGTCGCCGTGCCCGCGATGGTCTTCATCCTGGTGAAGTTCTTCGACGGGGTGCCGCGCGAGCTGGAGGAGGCGGCGTTCGTGGACGGGGCGGGGCGGTGGCGGGTCTTCTGGACCATCGTGATGCCGCTGTCCCGGCCGGTGCTCGCGGCCGTGGCGATCTTCACCTTCATCTCGACGTGGAACAACTTCCTGTGGCCGTTCCTGGTCACCACCGACCCGAACGGGATGACGCTGCCGGTGGGGCTGGTCAACGTCCAGTCCTCGTACGGGCTGCGGTACGCCCAGATGATGGCCTCGGTCGTGATCGCGGGCCTGCCGCTGCTGGTGGTCTTCACCCTCTTCCAGCGCCAGATCGTCCGCGGCGTGGCCCACACGGGCCTGGCGGGCCAGTGAGCGTCCTCCCACGAGGTGTCCCCCCACGAGGTGTCCCCCCACGGGGTGGGCTTGGTTCACCCGGCCGGGTGAACCAAGCCCACCGGCGACGCTCAGCTCCCCAGCACCACCGTGGTCAGGGACCGCGCCGGAAGCTCGACGCCCAGCCTGCCGTCGCGGACGGCCGCCGACCCGACCCGGCTCAGCGAGTGCGTCTCGTCCGTGCGGTACACCGAGCCGCGCGCGGAGCCGCCCGCACCGCCGCCCGTCAGCGCGTAATCCGCCCGCACCGCGTCCGTCCCCGTGTTGAGGATCTCCAGCACCCGCGCCCCGTCCCGGTTCCGGAACGCCGTGACCTTGACGCCCTCCGCCCCGGACGACGCGGCCACCCGCACCGCCCCCGGCCGGATGAACCTGCTGTACGCGGCCAGGGCCCACAGCCGCTTGGAGACGTGGTAGTCCGCCCCGTCCAGCTGGATCAGCCCACGCGTCGCCCCGATCGACGCGCCGAACCAGTACACGTACGCGCTGGCGCGGGCGTCCGCGAGCGTGGTGTGGATGGCCTCCGCGACGGCCAGCCCGTCGTAGCCGGAGCCGTCGTCCCACGCCTCGTTCCAGGTGGCGCCGTTCGGGCTCCACTCGGACATCCAGGTGCGGCGTTCGGTCGGCAGCGGCTGGTCGGAGGGGGTGACGTACGGGTGGCCGGTGTGCACCCCGACCAACGCCGCGGCCCGCGGATCCGCCTCGATCGCCGCGGTCAACTCCGCCTGCTGGTCCCATCCGGCGGCGTCGCAGCACACCAGGTCGATCCCGGCGCGCCGCACGGTCGGCCCGAGCGCCTTGACGGTCTCCACCGCCTGCTCGGGCGTGAACTGCATGGAGGCGTACGACGTGGCGAGGTCCGGCTCGTTGGTGAAGCCGAGGTCGGTGATCCGGACGCCCTCCTGGCGGTAGAACTTCGCGTACTGGACGAGGTAGTCGGCGTAGGCCTGCCGCCACTCGGGCTTGAGCGTCCCGCCGTTGGCATCCGTGCCGTTGGTCTTCATATAGCCGGGCGCGCTCCAGGCGTCGGCGTAGAAGCGCTTGACGCCGTACGCCTTCGCCTCCTTCGCCAGCCACACCTGGCCGCCGTCGTCGCCGTCCCACTCATAGCGCGGCGTGGCCTCGGGGCCGCCCGGGTCGGTCGGCTGGATCGACTTCATGTGGTCGTACACCTCGTCCGAGGACGAGCCGATGCCCAGCCGCAGAATGCTCAGACCGGCCCCGGACTTCCGGTCCAGCAGCAGGTCGAGCACCTCCCGCTGGTGTTCGGGGGTCAACCCGCGCGCGCCGTGCATGATGTCGGCGCGCTGGAAGGCCTGCGAGAAGCCGAAGCCGTCGATGGGCTGGAGGCGTTGGCCGAAGTCCACCCGGCCCGAGGCCCCCGCCGCGGGGGCGTCACCGGCATGGGCCTCCGGTACGGTCGCCGCCGTGCCCAGGAGGGCGACGGCCAGCGCGCCCGTCACGGCGGCGCGCATCAGCTTGGTCACGAGAGCGTCCCTTCCCCTGCCTCCGAAAAACTTCCGGAAGGTCACCGAAACGTCCGGGGGAAAGTAGAGGCAGCTGAGGGGCTAGTCAATCCCCTGGGACGAGGGAGGTGTTGAGGCCACCGATCGCGCCATGTACGGCCATGTGTTTCGGAGGGGCACCGAAAACATTCCGAAGGAGAGCCGAATGATCCATGCCATGTTCGCGTATGCGCGCGCAGGCGGCCGGCGCATCGCCGTCCTGGCGGCCGCCGCGACCCTCGCCCTGCTGCCGACCAGCGCCTCCGCCTACCCCAACCCGGGCCTGGTGACGGGTGACATCGTCGTGCACGACCCCACCATGATCCGCGCGAGCGACGGCACCTACCTGCTGTACTCCACCCACGGCGGCCTCGAGGCCCGTACCTCCACCGACCGGATCGCCTTCAGCCGCTCGGGGAACGCCTTCAACACCCCGCCGTCGTGGTGGAAGAACTACTCCTCGAGCAATGACCCCTGGGCGCCCGACATCTCGTACCAGGGCGGCAAGTACCTGATGTACTACGCCGTCTCGTCCTTCGGGTCCAGCAACTCCGCGATCGGGTTCGCCACCTCGTCCAGCGGCAAGGCGGGCACCTGGACCGACTACGGCATCGTGCACTCCACCACCGGCAGCAGCAACTACAACGCCATCGACCCCAACCTCTTCGTCGACGGTGACGGCAAGTGGTGGCTGTCCTTCGGATCCTGGTGGTCGGGGCTGAAGATGCTACGTATCGACCCGTCCTCGGGCAAGCAGTACGCGGGCGACAAGACCGTCTACAGCATCGCCTCCCGGCCCACCGGCACCAAGGCGGTCGAGGGCCCCACGGTCGTCAAGCGCAACGGCTACTACTACCTGTTCGCCTCGTACGACACCTGCTGCGCGGGCACCAGCTCCACGTACAAGATCAAGGTCGGCCGCGCCACCAGCCCCACCGGGCCGTACCTCGACAAGAACGGGGTCAACCTGATGAACAACGGCGGCTCGGTGGTCCTGGAGTCCCACGGCCGCTACATCGGCCCCGGCGGGCAGTCCGTCATGAGCGATGTCGACGGCGATCTGCTCGTCTACCACTACTACGACGGTCAGGACAACGGCACGCCCAAGCTCGGCGTCAACCTCCTGAACTGGAGCGGAGGCTGGCCGACCGCGTACTGATCATGGCCTGACATGAACCTGACGGTTCGAGGAGGTGTACCCAGGGCAAATCTGGAGACGGATCACCAAGATCCTACGCGCGTAGCGCCCCCGTCCCCCGCCACCGAGGGACGGGGGCGCTACGGCACATCACCGACAGAGAGCGAAGATCCGTGACGCAAGACCGCACCTGGAACAGACGCCGGTTACTGAAACTCGGCGGCGGTGCCGCGGCGGGCGCCGCGCTCGGCCTGGGGGCCAAGGTGGCCACCGCGAGCGAGGCCGCCCCGACCGCCGTACCGACGTCCTCGCGCTTCGACCTGACCGAGCCCTCGTACGACCTGTTCCGCCACGCACGCCTGCACGATGCGAGAGTCCAGCAGTCGTTCTGCTTCGACAACGTCAACCGGCGCCTGTTCGTGGCCCAGCTCAAGGACGGCTCCGCGGACAGCAGCGGCGACCTGTGCATCACCCAGCTGGACTTCTCCGGCAATGAGCTCGGCTCTATGTATCTGCTCGGATTCGGGCACGCCGTGTCCATCGCCGCGCAGCCCGTGGGCACCAGCACCTATCTGTGGACCGAAGTGGACGTCAACAGCGGCGCCCGCGGCAAACGGCTGGCCCGCTTCCGCTGGAGCAGCGGGACGACCCTCTCCAACACCTCCTCCGCCCTGACCAAGCACTCGCCCGTCTCCGACGCGACGGAGACCACCTGCGCGATCGACCCGGTGAACAACCGGATGGCGATCCGCTATCTGAACACCGCGGGCAGCAGGCGGTACGCGATCTTCAACGTGAACGAGGTCGCGGCCGGCAACTACACCAACCGCCTCGCGGACTTCGCCCAGCCCAGCGACTCGGCCGTCTTCCAGGGCTACACGCTCTACGGAAGCTACGTCTACCAGCTGACCGGCACCGCCTACGGCGCCGACAACCCGTCCCCCGGCAACGCCTACACCTCCAGCGTCAACGTCAACACCGGCGCGCTCACCCAGCGGGCCTTCACCGGGGCGGGCTCGACGCTCACCTACCGGGAGCCCGAGGGGATGGGGGTGTACCGGACGGCCGCGGGGGAGGTCCGGCTGTTCCTCGGCTTCGCCTCCGGCGAGGCGGGCGACCGCCGCAGCAACCTCTTCTACAAGAACGTGCTCGTCTGAGCCGGTCCCCCATGGGCCGGGCTCGCGCCCAGCGTCCCGTCACGGTAGCCGCTGGGCGCGAGCCCGTGGACCGCGCGGAAGGCGCGGGTCGTTTGCCGAACCGGCAACAGGGCTCGCGGCGGGGCGGCATCCGGCACAGGATCGCCGCAACGAGCCGCCGCGCCCGGCACCTGGCAGATCGGGCGGCCGGCACATCGCAGTCCCGGACGGAGAAGTCATGTCGCAGCCCGCCCAGGCCATGGACGTCACCCATCGCATGGTCCCGACCCCCGCAGGCAGGATCCACCTGGTGGAGCAGGGCACCGGGCCGCTGGTGCTGCTGGTGCACGGCTTCCCGGAGTCCTGGTACTCCTGGCGCCGTCAGCTGCCGGCGCTGGCCGCCGCCGGGTACCGCGCGGTCGCCGTCGACGTGCGCGGCTACGGGCGGTCCTCGAAGCCGGAGAGCGTGGCCGCGTACCGGATGCTCGACCTGGTCGAGGACGGCGCCGCCGTGGTGCACGCGCTCGGCGAGGACACCGCGGTGATCGTCGGCCACGACTGGGGGGCGACCATCGCCGCGAACTCCGCCCTGGTCAGGCCCGACGTCTTCCGCGCGGTCGGCCTGCTGAGCGTCCCCTACGCCCCGCGCGGCGGACCGCGGCCCAGCGAGATCTTCGCGGGGATGGGCGGGGAGGAGGAGTTCTACGTCTCCTACTTCCAGGAGCCCGGCCGGGCCGAGGCCGAGATCGAGCCGGACGTCCGCGGCTGGCTCGGCGGCTTCTACGCCGCCCTGTCCGGCGACACCATGCCCGCGTCCGGCGCCCCCGACCCGCACTTCGTCAGCCGCGGCGGGACGCTGCGCGACCGGTTCCCCGCTGACCGGCTGCCCGCCTGGCTCGGCGAGGACGACCTCGACTTCTACGCCGGAGAATTCGAGCGGACCGGGCTCGGCGGCGCCCTGGGGCGCTACCGCAACATGGACCGGGACTGGGAGGACCTCGCCGACTTCGACGGCGCCCCCATCACCCAGCCGTCGCTGTTCCTCGGCGGCGCCCTGGACGCCTCCACCACCTGGCTGACCGCCGCGATCGACGCCTACCCCGCCACCCTCCCCGGCCTGCGCTCCTCGCACATCCTCGACGGCTGCGGCCACTGGATCCAGCAGGAACGCCCCGAGGAGGTCAACCGCCACCTGACCGACTGGCTCGCCTCCCTGCCCGCCTGACGGCGTAGCCCCGGGCGCTCGGGGTACCTGGAGGGTCCGTCCGCTGACGAAGGGAACCGGCAGTGACTGACCGACGACTGGAAGCGCCCGGGAACCATGCCCACGCCGTACCGAGGGATCTGCCGGACCAGCAGGTACACGACGGTCCGGACCCGCTTGATGTGGGCGGCCTGGATGTGGGCGGCCCGGACTGGGGTGGCCCGGACTGGGGCGGCCCGGACCGGGGCGGCGGTGCGGGCCGATACGGAGCACCGGACGGCCGCGACGACGGCGCGCATCCGACTCCGGACGAGCCATCCGGGTGAAACCGCGCAAAAGCTGCGAACATGAATGTAGGGACAATCGATCAGCTCAGCGCATCAGTGAAGAAGGTGCCCGCCATGGCCAACGTGGAATGGCACGCCGAGCATGTTCTGGTGACCCTCACCGGAATCTCGCGGGACGACGCCGGCGCGGTCTTTGACGTACTGCACCGGTGCTACCGCTCCGACGAGGCGTACGCAGGCTTGCCGGAGCACATGCTCGAGGGCCACCCGGTGGTGTGGACCTCGACCTTCGAGGTGACCCCGAGCCACCCGGAGCCCGAGCCCACCACCCTGACCGCCCCCATCACGGCAGACCTCCAGGGCTGCCCGTGCCAGGTGGAGCAGATGCGCGAGGTCCTGGCCCGCGCCTTCGCCATCGAGGAGCGGGGCCGGGTCGCCGGCGATCAGGAGCGCCAGATGGAGGTGCGGCTGGTGAGCCGGTGAGCGCCGGCGTCAGACGCCAACGGTCCCGTCGACGCCCTCGCGCAGGAAGTCGGCGTGGCCGTTGTGCCGCCCGTACTCCAGGATGACGTGCATCATCACCGCGCGCAGCGACACGTCCGTGCCCCACCGCGCGGCGTGGACGGTCACATCGAGCGACTCCGCGGCGGCCTCGATCCGCCGCGAGTGCTCCACCTCCGCCTGCCACGCCGCGAAGGCCTCCGCCCGCGTGGCCTCCCGCGCGTCGTAGGCGGCCTGGAAGTCGAACGAGTCCGACCACACGAGCGGGATGTCCTCGCCGTCGATCACCCGGCGGAACCAGTTGCGCTCCACCTCGGCCATGTGCCGCACCAGCCCGAGCAGCGAGAGCGTCGAGGGCGGCATGGACTGACGCCGCAGCTCCTCGTCGGACAGGCCGTCGCACTTGCCGGCGAGGGTCGCCCGGTGGAAGTCGAGGAAGCCGCGCAGCGTCTCGCGCTCGTCCGCGGTGGTGGGTATGCGGGGGCGTTCGGTGGTCACGGGTGAGTCCCTTTCGTACGGGCCGATGCTCGCGGAGGATTTCAGTCCGGCTCTACGCCGAACCGGCTTGCCCAGTTCCCCGTTCGTGCGTTGCCGTGACGCATGCCTTCCCATCGAGGCAAGTGAATCACGGAGTGATGTAAGGGCCCCATGGCCACGCTTCGGACTTCCCGCTCCGCCGCCACGTCCACGCCGTCGTCCCTGACCCGCCGCCGCGCCGTGCTCGCGGCGGGGGCGGGGGCGGTGGCCGCCGGGGCGGGGATCGCCTCGGCGCCCGGCGCCTCGGCCGACGCGAAGGCGACAACGCGCTCCGCCTGCTGCCCCGACTCGGGGCCCGGCTGAGGCACTGAGCCGACCTTGTGGTGGGAATGGGACAGCGACACGCCGTGACTTCGGCGTGTCGTCGTCCGAAAGTCACCGCAAACTCAACACCGGGGGTGCGTCGGCTTCTCCCGCGCGCCGAGCAGCGTCGCGCTGCGCGAGGCGTTGACGCGCGCGGGAGCGAGATCTTACCGTCTCGTTCGAAGTTGCGATCGGTATCCGAGATCTCGGACAAGCGACCAAGCGACAGCGCGCCAGCGCAGGAGAGAGACGCCGCAATGCAGCCGACGACCCCCAGCAACCGCACCGCCGCCGACACCCCCGCTCCCGCCCGACCGGCCCGCTTCACCCTCGACCCCGCCTTCGCCGTGGGCGACGTCGACCCGCGAATGTTCGGGTCGTTCGTGGAACACCTCGGCCGCTGCGTCTACACCGGCATCTACGAACCCGGCCACCCCACCGCCGACGACGCCGGGCTGCGCACCGACGTCCTGGAGCTGATCCGCGAGCTGGGAGTGACCGTCATCCGCTACCCGGGCGGCAACTTCGTCTCCGGCTACAAGTGGGAGGACGGCGTCGGCCCGGTCGACGAGCGGCCGCGCCGCCTGGACCTGGCCTGGCGGTCGACCGAGACCAACCGCTTCGGTCTCGGCGAGTACATCGACTTCCTCCGCAAGGTCGACAGCGAGCCGATGATGGCGCTCAACCTCGGCACGCGCGGCGTGGCGGAGGCGCTGGAGCTCCAGGAATACGCCAACCACCCCTCCGGCACCGCCCTGTCCGACCGCCGCGCCGCGCACGGCGACAAGGACCCGTACGACATCCGGCTGTGGTGCCTGGGCAACGAGATGGACGGGCCCTGGCAGACCGGCCACAAGGCGGCCGAGGAGTACGGGCGGCTGGCCGCCGAGACCGCCCGAGCGATGCGGCAGATCGACCCGGATGTGCAGCTGGTGGCCTGCGGCAGCTCCTCGCAGTCCATGCCGACGTTCGCGGAGTGGGAGGCGACGGTCCTGCGGGAGGCCTACGACCTCGTCGACTACATCTCCCTGCACGCCTACTACGAAGAGCTCGACGGCGACCGCGACTCCTTCCTCGCCTCGGCCGTCGACATGGAGTCCTTCATCGAGAACGTGGTCGCCACCTGCGACCACGTAGGCGCCCGGCTGAAGTCCAAGAAGAAGATCAACCTCTCCTTCGACGAGTGGAACGTCTGGTACCTGACCCGCTTCCACGGCGCCGAGCCGCCCAACTGGGACGAGGCCCCCCGGCTCCTGGAGGACAACTACTCCGTCACCGACGCCGTCGTCTTCGGCTCGCTGCTCATCGCGCTGCTGCGCCACGCCGACCGGGTCACCGTCGCCTGCCTCGCCCAACTCGTCAACGTCATCGCGCCGATCATGACCGAGCCGGGCGGCCCGGCCTGGAAGCAGACCACCTTCTTCCCGTTCGCCCAGGCCTCCCGCCACGGGCGCGGGCGGGTCCTCCAGGTCAACGTCGACAGCCCGACGTACGAGACGGCCAAGTACGGCGAGGTGCCGCTGTTGCACGCCACCGCCGTCGCGGACGAGGAGAGCGGCGAGGTCACCGTCTTCGTCGTCAACCGCGACCAGACGCGGCCGCTGCCGCTGGAGGTGGACCTGCGCGGGCTCGGCGTGGCCCGTGTCGTCGAGCACAGCGTCCTCGCGGACGCCGACCCCGAGGCCCGTAACACCCTGGCCGAGCCGGAGCGCGTCACCCCGCACCCCGCGACCGGCACGGTCCTGGCGGACGGGGTGCTGCGGGCCACGCTGGAGCCGATGTCCTGGAACGTCATCCGGCTGGGGTGAGCGGCGCGGTCAGCGCCGCGCGGTAGGCCTCCTCCGGCTGCGCGCCTTCGAGGACGGCCCCGTCCCCGAAGGCGACGTACGGCACCACGTCGACATGGACGCCGAGCGCGCGTACGCGGTCGAGTTCGGCGCGCAACTCGGCTGTTCCGTCGGTGTCGTCGGGGCCGGGGGCCGCCACCACCCCGGCCTCGGCGGCCAGCCGGGCCAGGGTGGTGCGGTCGGAGATCAGCAGCCCGTCGGTGAAGTACGCCCGGAACAGCCGCTCCGCCATCCGCTCGCCGAGCCCCTGGGCGGAGGCGTGGGCGACCAGCCGGTGGGCCTCGAAGGTGTTGGTGAACAGGGCGCGTTCGAAGCGCAGGTCCAAGCCGTCCGCCACACCGAAGGCGGTGTCGGAGGCCACCTGCTGGACGAACGCCTCACCACGGGTCCGCCGCCAGACCTCGAACAGCGGCTCACCGGCGGACGGCGCGTCGGGCTCGGCCTGGAACGGGCGGATGGTCAGTTCGGCCTCGCCGCCGGCGGCCCGGGTGAGGCGGGTGAAGCCGAGGTAGCAACGGACACAGACGAGGTCCAGGGCGATCTCAACACGGCGTTTGGTTCGCATGCCCATAAGCCTCGGCCTGGCGGGAAGGGACAGGAAGTACAAGGTTCTTCCTGGTAAAAGCGGTACCAGGCTGGGCCCGCGACGCCCGCCGCCCCCGGCCGGATACTGAACCGATGAGCGGAACAGGGAGCGGAGACGACGCGGCCGGCGACCTCGCGGGCGCGCTGCGCCGCTGGCGCGACCGGCTCGACCCGGCGACGGTCGGCCTGCCGGCCGGGCGCGTGCGCCGCGCGCCGGGGCTGCGGCGCCAGGAACTGGCCCAGCTCGCGGGGATGTCCGTCGACTACGTCATCCGCCTCGAACAGGGCCGCGCGACCTCCCCGTCCCCTCAGATCCTCACCGCCCTCGCCCGCGCCCTGCGACTCTCGGAACCGGAACGCCGCCACCTGTTCCTGCTCGCGGGCCGGCCCGCGCCCACCACCGACCGCATCTCGTCCTACCTCACCCCCGGCGTCCAGCGCATGCTCGACCAGATGCGGGCCACCCCGGTCGGGGTGTACGACGCGGCGTGGACCCTGATCGCCTGGAACCAGCTGTACGCCGCGCTGCACGGCGACCCCTCCGGGCGCTCGGAGCGCGAGCGCAACGTCCTGTGGCGCCACTTCACCGGACGCCCCGACCGCGTGACCCACACCCCCGAACAACAGGCCCGCTTCGAAACCGCCACCGTCGCCGACCTGCGCTCCGCCACCGCCCACTACCCCGCCGACCGGCCCTTGCGCACCCTCGTCGCCGACCTGCGCCGCGCCAGCGACCGCTTCGCCCGGCTCTGGGACGCCCACGCGGTGGGCAGTCACACCATGGACACCAAGACCGTCCACCACCCCGACGTCGGCCCGCTCGTCCTCGACTGCGATGTCCTCAACGCCCCCGGCAGCGACCTCCACGTCGTCATCCACACCGCCGCGCCGGGCACGGATGCGGCGGACAAGCTGAGCCTGCTCGCGGTGATCGGTACGCAGGCGATGACGGGAAACGCGTGTGCCTGACCCCACCGGGGCCAGGCACACGCGGTCCGGCTCGCCGCCGTCTCGTGGCGATACCCGCTAAACGACCAGCCAGAGCAGGCTCGTCAGCAGGAAGCCCGCCACGCCCATCGCGGTCGTCAGGACGGTCCAGGTGCGCAGGCCGTCGCCGACCTCCAGGCCGACCAGGCGGGTGAACATCCAGTAGCCGGCGTCGTTGATGTGCGAGACCGACAGGCCGCCCGCGCCCATCGCCAGGCAGACCAGGGCCAGCTGCTGCGGGGACAGGTCGGTGCGCTGGAGCAGCGGGGTGATCAGGCCGGCCGTGGTGACCAGGGCCACCGTGGTGGAGCCCTGCACCGCGCGCAGCAGCATCGTCATCGCGAAGGCCAGGGCCAGCAGCGGCAGGCCCGTACGGTCCAGGACGTCGGCCACGGCGTCGCCGATGCCGGTCTTCACCAGCACCTTGCCGAAGACACCGCCCGCGCCCGCCACCAGGATCACCATGGCCACGCCCGGCAGCGCCGAGCCCATGACCTCGGAGATACGGGCGCTCGACCAGCCGCGCCGGGCGCCCAGGAAGTACGCGGCGAGCGCCGCCGCGACGAGCAGCGCGACCATCGGGGCGCCCAGGACGGTGAGGACGGCGCGGAGGGTGGAGCCCTCGGAGAGGAAGTTGGTGCCGATGGTGCCGAGCAGGATCAGGACGATCGGGGTGACGATGAGGCTCACCACCATGCCGAAGGACGGCGGGTTCTCCGCGCCCTCGACCACGGCCTTGGGCGCGGGCCCGGCCTCGGCCCCGGCCTCGTTCTCGGACCCGTCCCCGGCGCCGAACACCTTCGCGTACACATCGGCCGTCATCGGGTACTCGCGGCGCGTCATCCGCTTGGCGAGCAGATAGCCCAGCAGGATCACGACCGCCGTCACCGGGATGCCGAAGAGCAGCACCCAGCCCTGGTCGGCGCCGATCGTCGTGGCCGCCGCCACCGCGCCGGGGTGCGGCGGCAGGAAGGCGTGCACGGTGAGCATCGCCGCGCCCATCGGCAGGGCGTACACCAGCAGCGGCTTGCGCGACGCGCGGGCCACGCCGTACGCGATCGGCATCAGGATGATCAGGCCGACCTCGAAGAACACCGGGATGCCGAGCAGAAATCCGGCCGCGGTGAGCGCGAGCGGGGTGCGCTTCTCCCCGAAGCGTTCCATGAGCGAGTGCGCCAAGGACGCGGCGCCGCCGGACAGTTCGATGATGCGGCCGATCATCGCGCCGAGGGCGATGATCGTGGCGATGTGGCCGAGCGTCGAGCCCATGCCCTCTTCGATGGTGGCCACCAGCTCCGCGGCCGGGACACCCGCCGTGAGCGCCACGCCGATGGACACCACGACCAGGGCGACGAAGGGCTGGATCTTCGCCTTGATGATCATCAGCAGCAGGAGGGCCACGCCCCCCGCCGCCACCGCCAGAAGCGCGCCGTGGCTCATCGGCCTTCTCCTCTCGGGGACAGGACGGTCACGATGGAGGAGTCGTCGCGGGCCGCGAGCCCGGCCCGCTCGCCCAGCAGATACAGCTGCTCGGCCGCCGAGGCCAGCGGCACCGGCACATGCGCGTGCTTCGCGATGCCGGTCACGATGCCCATGTCCTTGACGAAGATGTCGAGGCGGGAGCGGACCTCGACGGAGTCCGCGTCGTCCCCGTACACCTGCGCCATGCGCGGACCGCGGTCGGCGAACATGAACGAGCCCGCCGCGCCCTGGCTCAGGCTGTCGATGACCGTCTGCGGGTCGAGGCCGAGGCCGCGCGCGAGGGCCACCGCCTCGGCCGCGGCGGCGATGTGCACGCCCGCCAGCAGCTGGTTGATGGCCTTGAGGGCCTGGCCGTCGCCGGGCTTGTCGCCGATGACCGTCAGGGTGGAGGCGAGCCGGTCGAGCACCGGGCGGGCCGCCTCCAGGGCGGCCGGCTCCGCGCCGACGACGATCAGCAGATCGCCGTTCCCGGCGCGGGTCGGACCGCCGCTGACCGGGGCGTCGACGAGCCGTACGTCCGCGCCGCGCTCGGCGAGGGCGGCGGCGGTCGCGCGGGCCGCCTCCGGGCCGACGGTGCTGGTCAGTACGACCACGGCCCCGGCCTTCAGCGTCGCGGCGGCGCCCGAGTCGCCGAACAGCGCGCCGTCGACCTGGGCCTGGTCGCGTACGGCCAGCACGACGACATCGGCGTCGCGGGCCGCCTCGGCCGGGGTGGCGGCCTCGGTGGCCCCGTGCTCGACGGCGAGCGCGCGGCGCTCGGCCGCGATGTCGAACACGGCCACCGGGAACGCCCCGGCCAGCCGCTGGGCCATGGGCAGCCCCATGGCGCCCAGGCCGATGACCGCGGTCCGGGGTGTGGATGTTGACGGGTAAGCGGATGTGGACATGCGGGTTCCTTGGGAGGGAGGAGGGGGAGGGGACGAGAAAAAGGCATGAGAGGGCACAGCGGGGCTGTCGCCGCTGGGGGACGCCCACGCCCAGCGTCTGTGAGGGGTTGGCCCGGGCCGGCGCGGGTCGCGCCCGGCCCGAGCTACGTTGCGGAGGGGGAGCGGGGCTACGCCGCCGAAGTGGCCGGCGACAGCTTCCGCGTGATCCGGAGCGCGGTGGCGGCGACCGCCTCCCGCCCCGCGGCCCATGTCGACACGACATCCGAGCCGGGCAGCGCGCCGGGCAGGGCCGCAGCCATTGCGTCCAAGTACGCGCGCCGCAGCTCCGCGTTGACGTTCACCTTGGCCACGCCGCGCCGCACCGCCCCGAGTAGCTGCTCCTCGGGCAGCCCGCTCGCGCCGTGCAGCACCAGGGGCACCGGGACGACGTCACGGATGCGCTCCAGGCGGTCCAGGTCCAGCCGTACCGGCTCGGCCGTGAAGCCGTGGACGTTTCCGACCGCGACCGCCAGCGCGTCCACACCCGTCGCGGCCACGAACTCCGCGGCCTGCTCCGGGTCGGTCATGGAGCCGCCGGCCGCGCGCGCGTCGGTCGAGACGTCCTCGTCGCCCGCCAGCGCGCCCAGTTCGGCCTCGACCCAGACGCCCGCGGCGTGGGCGCGCTCGACGGCCTTGCGGGTGAGCGCCACGTTCTCCGCGAAGGGGAGGTGCGAGCCGTCGACCATGACCGAGGTGTAGCCCGCCTCGACGCAGGCGGTGATCTCCTCCAGGTCCCGGCTGTGGTCCAGGTGCACACCGAGCTCGGCGTCCGAGCGCCGGGCGGCGGCGAGGGCGAGGGCCATCAGGGCCTCGCGGCCCGCGTGCTTGAAGGCGCTCGACCCGGCTTGGAGCAGCACCGGCCGGCCGGCGGTCTCGGCCGCCGCGACGATGCCCTGCACGGTCTCGAGGTTGTAGGCGACGAAGCCGGGTATCGCCCGGCCCTCGCGGGCGGCGGCGGTCAGGGCGTCGGTTCCATGCAGCAGCATCATCGGCTCCGGAGCAGGTCGATGGCGTCGGCGAGGGCGTTGTCGTCACCGACGTTGCCGGCGAAGACGATGTACGGGATGCCCACGCTGGGGCCGGACTCGGGCTCCCAGAGCGAGACGATGCCGGGGAGCAGGGTGCCGCGGGCCCAGGCCCGGCGGATCTCCAGGCCCTCGGTCGCGATGTCGCTGGAGGTGATGCCGCCCTTGGCGACGACGAACGCGGGCCGCCGCTCGGCGGTGACCGCCCGTACGGTCTCGACCAGCGCGGCGGACACGCTCCGGGCGATGGCGAGCGAGTCGTCCGCGTCGGCGCCGGTGACGACCGAGCGGGTGGTGCGCACCACGACCTCGCCACCCTCCAGCGCCCCGGCGCAGGCCTTCGCCACCTCGGCGATGTGCGCGGCGCGGCGCTCTTCGTCGAGCAGGGCGGGCACATCGAGCTCGAACTCGGCGATCCCGCCGCGCTCGCGCAGCCGGTCCAACTGGCGGGTGGTCAGCCCCACATGCGAGCCGACGGCGATCAGGCCGTGGCCCGCCGGGGCGGCCGCGTCCCGTCCCGCCCGGAGCTCCGCCGCCGTCAGCGGGGCGCGGGCGGCCTGGCCGGCGCGGGCCCGTACGAAGGAGGGACCGCAGCGGTACAGCAGCCGGGCGCCGCCGGCCTCCGCCTTGGCCGAGGCGAGGGCGAGGACGCGCAGGTCGTCGTCGGCCAGGGCGTCGGCAACGGCCGTCCGGCCCTCGCGCAGCGAGCCCAGCAGCCCGGCCACGTGCTCGGGGCCGCGCACCCGCAGGTCCTCCAGCGTGATGCGCAGCACGTCGGCCGCGGCCACCCGGCCGCCGGTCTTCTCCTCGATCCACTCCGGGAGGCGGGAGTTGGCGTAGCCGAACGTGGCGTCGCGCGCGAACTCGCTCCGCCCGACCGGCAGCATCCCCTCCGCCGTGCGCATCCAGTGCACCGAGTCGGCCGTGAGCCGGCCGGCCTCGATGTACGCGGGGACGAGCACGACGCCGTCCACGGGCACCTCGTCGGCCAGGACGTCCGTCTCCAGCGGGAAGTGTCCGCGCAGCGTGGAGTCGCCGCGGCTGGCCAGTACGTAGCCGATGCCCTCGGCGGCCGACGCCTGGGCCAGGGCGCGGACGACCTCACGGTTGCGGGCGGCGGCCGCGTCCGGGTCGAGGCTGCGGGTGTTGGTGAGCACGAAGAAGGCCGTGCTGTCCTGGCGCAGCGCCCACCGCAGGTCCTCGACCGTCCAGGTGGTGAGGACGGGCACATCGGCGACGGTCTGGGTGCCGGTCGGGTCGTCGTCGAGCACGACCAGGCGGCGGTCCGCGGCGAGGGCGGCGGCCACCTCGGCGGGGGTCACCTCGCGGGGCGGGGGCAGCTCGTGCGCCTCGGGGAAGTGGAGGGTCTGGGACATCGGTGGATCTTCTTTCGTGCGGTGTCCGGGCAGGCCGGGGCCGTGGCCCGGCCCCTCGGGTGTGATGGGGGCGGGCCCGGGAGGTGGTGCGTCCGGCGAGGCGGGGTGAAGCGGTCGGCTCAGGCGTCCTGTTGCTGGTCGACCCGCATGACGTGCGTACGCAGATCGTCCGTCGTCTGCGCCATGTGGTCGTCCATCGCGCGCCGGGCCTTCTCCGGATCCGCCGCGCGCAGCGCCTCCAGGACGGCCTCGTGGTGCTGGATGGCGTTCGTACGGATCTGGGGCACGGCCGAGGTCTGCCGGCGGCCCTCGACGAGCAGCCTGCCGAAGGGCTCGAAGAGGAGGGGGACGAAGGCGTTGCCCGAGGCCCGCATCACCACGTCGTGGAAGGCGATGTCCGCCTCGACGAACTGCTCGGTGTCCCCGGCCCGCGCGGCGGCCCGCATCTCCTCCAGCAACTCGTCGAGCTGCGCCAGGTCGTCCGCCGAGCGCCGGGCGGCGGCCAGCTGGGCGGCCCCGACCTCGATCATCCGCCGGGCCTCGATCAGCTTCTCGGAGACCGCGCCGCCCGTCCGGGGCCCGGCGGCAGCGGCGCGGATCATCGGCTCCAGCGCGGTCCACTGGTCGGGCGTGTTGACGTAGGTGCCCCGGCCGCGGTGGATGCGGACGATGTTCTGCGACCGCAGAACCTTGATCGCCTCGCGGAGCGTGAGCCTGCTGGCCTCGTGCTGCTCGGCCAGCACGGCCTCCGGGGGGAGCGCGGTGCCGGGCGGGTAGTGGCCGTCGATGATCGCGGACAGCAGTCGCTCGGCGATGTCGTCGGACAGCGGCATTGCTGTCGACCTCCTTGCCGTGTGCATCAGACATCAGACATCTGATGTCTCAGCGAAGGTAGGCAGGGTTCGGGCGGCCGTCAACCCCCCGAGGCAAAAAAACGGCCCCCGCCGGGCCGTGGGTGGCGTGCCGGGCGGGGGCCGCAAGGGGTGAGGGGGGCGGGCCGGTCAGGCGTCCGGGTCCACGCCGACCGTGAGCGTGCCCTGGTAGCCCGCCGAGGGCGAGGAGCCGAGCGCCGTCAGGGTCAGCAGGCCGGAGGAGGCCCCGCCGCCGTCGTAGATCCCGTCGGCGTCGAGGGTGGTGCGGGGGACGGTGTTGGTGGAGTACGGGGAGAGTTTCGCGACGGCCTGGGTGACGGTCTCGGAGAAGAAGAGCTGGCCGGTGTGGAGCTCGTTGCCGCCGGTGAACGAGCCGTCGGAGGTGAGCGTGACGTCGGTGTGCACCTTGAGGTGGATGTGGATGCAGCGGCCCCGGTACCAGCCGGGATAGATGCCGGTGAGTTTGGCGACCCCGTCGGTGCCGGTGAGCACACCGCCGCGAAGGAACTTGCCGTTGTCCGGCTCCTGGTGGCCGTTGTTGCCGACGAAGCCGGAGTACTCGCCGAGCGCGTCGCAGTACCAGATCTCCACGAGCGCCTTGTCGAGGGGCGCGCAGGTGGCGTTGTCGACGACGGTGAGGGTGAGCTGGAGCGGGATCCCGGGCTTGCCCTCCGAGACGTCGGAGCGGACGAGCGCGTGCTGGAGGTAGTAGGGGCCTTCGGTGAGCTCCTTGGTGAGGGTGCATACGGCGGCCGCCGCGGGGGCGGCTTGGAGGGTTCCAGCTTCGGTTCCGGCTTCGGCGCGGCCGGTGGCGGTGGCGGCGGCCGTGCCCAGGCCGACGGCCGCGGCGGCGGCGCTGCCGGCGATCAGTACTCTGCGGCGCCCGATGGGGGCGTGAGATGAGTCTGTCATGAGCACGCAAAGTAGGAGGGCTCTCTGTGTGCGTGCTGTGGGTTCGGCAAAGTCTCGGCGCGTCAACGTCCCTTTAAGGCCATCTCCTTGTGACGCGAGTGAACCGATTGCCTTTCTGTGAAAGGTTGGCTGACGGCTGCGCAAGGGCGTTGACATGACTACAAGCGCTTACTAGCTTCGTCCGTGGTAGCTGCCCTCTGCTGGCGCGGACTGACCACCCGCTTGGCAGCAGAGTCGAAACACGTCAGAGCCGCACCTTTGGCGATCTCCACCGGCCCTAGCGACCAGCGTGCTTGCCGCCAATCAGCAAGCGCTTGCCTCCCCTCCCGTGTGGAGATCTTCTCGAAACGAGAGGACTCCCCCCATGACAGACCAGCGCACCATCCTCCGTCGGCGCAACCTGACCGCTGTCGCCGCGGGCGCCGTGGCCGCGCTCGCCCTCGGCACCATCTCGGCCGTCTCCGCCCAGGGCGCGCCGACCGACGCCGCCACCGACACCTCCGCCTCGGCCGCCTCGGCCGCCATCACGGCCGAGAACTCGCCGATCGGCTTCGGCGCGGGCACCACGGGCGGCGGAAACGCCTCCGCCACCACCGTCTCCACCCTGGACGCCTTCAAGAGCGCCGTCGCGAGCGACAGCGCGAAGGTCGTCAAGGTGTCCGGCCTCATCTCGCTGACCGGGCAGGTGGACATCGGCTCCAACACCACCGTGCTGGGGGTGGGTTCGTCGTCCGGCTTCACCGGCGGCGGGCTGCGGCTGAAGGAGTCGACCAATGTCATCATCCGCAACCTGAACATCAGCAAGCCGCGGAAGCCCTCCGACGCGATCACGATCCAGGAGTCCACGAGGGTGTGGGTCGACCACAACACCCTCTCGGCCGACCGGGACCACGACAAGGACTATTACGACGGCCTGTTGGACATCAACCACGGGTCCGACAACATCACCGTGTCCTGGAACAAGTTCGCCGAGCACTTCAAGGGCAGCCTGGTCGGGCACAGCGACAACAACGCAGGCGAGGACACCGGCCACCTGAAGGTGACCTACCACCACAACTGGTTCACCAACGTGTACTCGCGGATCCCGAGCCTGCGGTTCGGAACCGGACACTTCTACGACAACTATGTGCAGGGCGCGGAGACGGCCGTGCACCCCAGGATGGGCGCGCAGATGCTCGTCGAGAACAACGTGTTCCGTGACACCCAGGTGGCGGTGACCACCAACCGCGACAGCGACGTGGACGGATACGCGGTACTGCGCGGCAACGACCTGGGCGGCGCGGCCACCGAGATCTCCCAGGTCGGCAGCTTCACCAACCCGCCGTACTCGTACACCGCCGAGCCCGCGTCGTCGGTCGTCTCGACGGTGACCGGGCAGGCCGGGGCCGGCAAGCTCTGAGCACCACCCCCACACCCGTACCGCCCCGCCGGAGCCGACTCCGGCGGGGCGGTACTCCCCGTGAACCCCGGGAGAGGACCCCACATGAGACATGCCGGACGGCTGGGAATCGTACTGACGGCGGCGCTCGTCGCGGCCACGGCAGCGCTGGGCGGCGGCACACCGGCCGCGGCGGTGGACACCCCCAACGCCGCCCCCGACAGCGGCTCGTTCAACGTGCTCACCTACAACGTGGCCGGGCTGCCCGAGGGTCTTTCCTCCGGCCACCCCGAGAAGAACACCCCGCTCATCTCCCCGCGCCTGGGCGCGTACGACCTGGTCAACGTCCAGGAGGACTTCAACTACCACGCCGCGCTGTACGCGGGCGACGACCACCCGTACCGCACCCCGACCAGCGGCGGAGTGCCCTTCGGCGACGGCCTCAACACCCTTTCCGACCTGCCGTACGACGACTTCGAGCGGGTGAAGTGGGCCAGCTGCAATGGCACCGACTGCCTCACCCCCAAGGGCTTCTCCCTCGCGCGGCTGCGCGTGGCCGAGGGCGTCCACGTCGACGTCTACAACGTGCACACCAACGCGGGCACCACGGCCGCCGACCTCGCCGCCCGCCGCGCCAACATCACCCAGCTCTCCGACTTCATCGCCGCCAACTCCGCCGGCAACGCGGTCATCGTCATGGGCGACACCAACACCCGCTACACCCGCTCCGAGGACAACATCCGCGACCTGACCGGCCGCAACGGCCTCACCGACGCCTGGGTCCAGCTTGTCCGCGGCGGCTCCGCCCCGCCCGCCGGATCCGACGCCCTGGTCTGCGACCCGGACCACGTCACCAACACCTGCGAGGTCGTCGACAAGGTCCTCTACCGCTCCAGCCCGCTGCTCACCCTCACCGCCACCCGCTACAACAACGACCACCCCGGCTTCCTCGACGCCGCCGGTGAGCCGCTGTCCGACCACTACCCGCACACCGTCGACTTCTCCTGGAAGCTCCCGCAGGGCCTGCGCGCCAGCGACCAGTTCGGCGGCCCCCACGGCACGGCCTTCAACGACGCCGACGACCTCCCCGCCACCCCCGCCGCACCCCGCACCCTCACCCTGCGCGGCGCCTCCCGCCTCGACGCGGTGTCCCTGTCCCTCGACGGCGGCACCACCCTCACCCACGGCGGCCCCGGCGGCACCGCCACCTCCCTCACCCTCGCCCCTGCCGAACACCTCACCTCGGTCACCCTCACCCAGGGCACCAAGGACGGCCGCACCCGCCTCTTCTCCGCCGCGTTCACCACGGACACGGGCCGGCGGCTCGCCGCCGGAACGCCGACCGCCGACGCGGTGACCTACGCCGCGCCCGCCGGCTGGCAGATCACCGGCTTCACGGGGCGTGCGGGCGACGAGATCGACAAGCTGGGCGTGGTTTACGCGCCCAAGTAAGCTACGGCCCCATGCGTGATCTTGCGGCCGGGTTCGGCTACATGGTGAAGGGGCAGCGCTGGGTCGCCCGGCACGGACGGTGGTGGGGGTTCGGGATGATTCCCGCCCTCATCACCCTCGTCGGGTACGCGGCGGCGCTCGTCGCCCTGTTCTTCTGGACCGACGACATCATCGACTGGTCCACCCCCTTCGCCGACGGCTGGCCCTCGCCGTGGCTCGACGTCTTCCGGGGCGCGCTCGCCGTCCTCTTCGTCGGCGTCTGCCTCTTCCTCGCCATCCTCACCTTCACCGCGGTCACGCTGCTCGTCGGCCAGCCCTTCTACGAATCCCTCTCCGAGCAGGTCGACATCTCCGAGGGCGGCACCGCGCCCGAGTCCGGTCTGCCGCTGTGGCGCGAGCTGTGGATCGGCCTGCGCGAGGCCATCGGCCTGCTGCTGCGCGCCGCGATCTGGGGGGCGCTGCTCTTCGCGCTCGGCTTCGTACCGGTGATCGGCCAGACCGTGATCCCGGTGCTCGCCTTCTGCGTCACGGGCTTCTTCCTCACCGAGGAGCTCACGTCGATCGCGCTGCTGCGGCGCGGCGTGCTCCTCAAGGAGCGGCGTCGGCTGCTGAAGGGGCGCCGCATGTTCACCCTCGGCTTCGGCGTCCCGCTGGCGCTGGCCTTCTTGCTGCCGCTGGTCGCGGTGTTCCTGATGCCGGGGGCGGTGGCGGGGGCGACGCTGTTCACGCGCGACCTGATGGGGGAGGAGGCGCAGGCGGATGACGATGAGGACGGGGACGACGACCGTACGCCGCCGGGCTACCCTGCGGCGCCTTATTCCGGGGCGCAGCCGTAGCGGCTACGGGGTGAAGCGAACTGTCACGTTCGCCCAGCCGTCCGGACTCGCGTACTGCCATTCGCCGACTTCATCAGCCGACAGCATCGCCTCGGAGTACAGGGCTGCGACGAGGAGTTTCCAGGGCTCGTCTCGCTCGGCGGTTTCCTCGTGGGCCAGGTCCCGTAGCGATGTGGAGGCCGCTGTGAAGATGGCGGTGCGGATGTCGAAATACCGCGTGTGGTCGGCTTTTCCTGTGGTGACGCCGGATGTGCTGATGAACGTCCATTCGGCGTGCCAGGGGCCATCTGCCATGGGGGCTTACTCCGGCGAAGTGCTCTGCGGCATGACTTTGCGGTGAGTATGAGACGACGACACGCCGTGGGGTCGGCGTGTCGTTGTCTCATACTCACCGCAGATGGCGATCTTGACCGGTCCCGGCCATGCCTCGTTGGCGCTGGGCGTGAAGCGTGGCGATGGCGCGTAGCTGCCGCCGCTCGTACGCGGTGGCCGGTCGCACCGAGGCACAGTGCGATCGCCATTTGAGGCCGGTGGGTCGGGTGAGGCAGACCATCGGGCCGTCGAAGTCGGCGATGGTCGCGGGCATGTCGTAGTGCCGGTCGTAGACCACCATGCCGACCGCGAGGCTGGGCAGGAGGGTGGTCCAGTGCGCGCCGCTCACTGCGACCCCCGCGCCAGGTGCTGAGCGATCTGTTCGCCCAGGGCCACCGACTGCTGCCGCAGGTCCTCCAGGGTCGGCTGGTCGTCGCCGCGCTGCTGCCCCTGCTGTTCGTGCTGTTCGTCGGCCTGTCCTGGCGGGTTCACGGTTTCGCCAGCCATCGGCCGCTCCTCTCCGTAGTGTTTCCGCTACTAAGTGCGTTCAGCGTGGCCTACGGTGGAGACCCGTTCAACGTGTCGGCAAGGAATGGAAGGTAGCGAACGGACCATGAACAAGAACGAGTTGAACCCGGACGCCTCCGCTGAGGCGGCCTACGGGGCGCGTTTACGCAGCCTGCGGGAGGCTCGCGGCTGGACTCAAGAGAGCCTTGCCGAACGTACGGAATATTCCAGCGTGCATATTTCGGCCGTCGAGAATGGTCGGAAGCCTCCAACCCTCCGTTTCTCGCGCAGCGTGGATGTGGCGTTCGGTATCGCGGGCACGCCAGAGTCGTTCGAGCGCGAGTACCGCGAGATCAAACACGGCGGTCTGTTGGAGGGTTTCCCGGAGTACGTCGGGTTCGAGGGTCGGGCAGTCGAGATCCGGCTGTTTCAGATCGGGCTGATCCCCGGTCTGTTGCAGACCCCTGAGTACGCGCGGACGGTCGCGGATGGTGACGTGCGGCGCGGGGCCATCCCGCCCGAACAAGCTGAGGAGCGCGTGTCCTTCCTCGTGGAGAGGCAGGCCGCGCTGGTGCGTCCCCGGCCCCCCATGGTGCTTGTCGTGATGGATGAGAGCTGTCTTCGTCATGAGGTGGGCAACGCCGCAGTCATGGAGGGTCAGCTACGGCGACTGGTCGAAGTCGCCTCTCTTCCCAACTGGGTACTGCAAGTGTCGCCCTTTGCGATAGGAGCGCGGCGATCGTTCAACCTGCCGGTCAACCTCCTCACTCTGGCCGACCGATCCGTGATGGCGTACACCGAGTCACAGGCACGGGGGCACTTGGAGCGCGAAACCACCGCTGTCGTACCCATGCTGACGGCATACCATCAGTTGCAGGCCGAAGCACTGTCGCAGGCGGAATCCGTGGCCATGATCGAGCAGGTACGAAAGGGCATCTCGTGACGACCGAATCCCCCCGCTGGTTCAAGTCCTCCTACAGCAGCAACGGCGGCGACTGCGTCGAGGTCGCCGCCAACCTCGTCGCCTCGCGCGGCATAGTCCCCGTCCGTGACAGCAAGGAGCCGCACGGCCCGGCGCTCGTCTTCGAGTCGCCCGCCTGGTCGTCGTTCGTCGCCGCCGTCAAGGGCGGGGAGTTCCCCGCCGCCTGACCACGAAGAGAACGGTGCACCGCGTCGACCGTACGGCGACCTACCCCTCGTCCACGCCTTCGGTGAGCTGATCGAGCAGGGCAGCCAGCCACTCGACGTCTTGGTGGCGCGAGAAGGCGGTGTCGAGCGGTGCGAGTGAGGCGTACACGGTCCGGAGCGCGGAGATGTCTTCCGGGGTGAGGGGAGAGCCGAGAGAGCGCAGCTCGTCCACGGCCTCCCTGACCCAGTACAGGCTGCGGAGTTCGGTGTTGCCCGCAGACACCGCGAGCACCTTCCGGTACTCGGCGGCCGCCTCGCCCTGCTTGCCGCAGCATGCCAGGAAGCCGCCGAGCAACGCGAATTCGAAGGCGTACGTGGCCAGAGCTGACCACCGTCGGAGCACATCCTCCAGAGCCCCCCGCTCGCCGCACCGCTCCAGCATCCGGGCCAGATGCACCAAGTCCCGCCCGGACAGGTGGGGGGAGGCGGCCGCTTCGAGCAGCAGGGCCCGTCCCTCCTCGGGGCGGAGCGCGGACAGCAGCCGCAGGGGCGTGGCGAGATCCGCCCCCATCTCACAGGTGTCGGGATCGCCCATGCACGCGTGCACCAGGGTCAGCGCGAGGCGGCTGGCCTCGTCTTCCACCCCCGCACCGGCGAGGAGCCGGGCGATGTCCAGTGCCGCACTCCCCGATACCGGCCGCCGGGACAGTGCGATGAGCGTTTCGACCGCCACCGCGTGGAACTCTCCGCCGAGCAGGTCCTGGACCGCGCGCAGAGCAATTGAGACCTCAGTGTCCGGGTGGTTGGCGATGGTCAGCAGCGCCTCCAGGCCCCGCGGGTCTCCAGCCCATACGAGGTACTTGGCGATCTCCACCGCCTCGTCCAATGGGATGGGACGGGCGAGACGCGCCTCCGTGGCCTTCCGTACCTCGTCGACATAACCCTCGCCATGCAGCGTGCGGGCGACTTCGGCCCAGTAGGGCCCCCACAGCGGGGGTGAGGTGCCGTCCTGTCCGGGAGCCAGTGCGGCCAGGGCCGGCTCTGGTACGCCCGTTCGCACCAGCACGGTGTACGGGGTGGCGTTCACCTCGTCGGACGGGAGAGGAGCGCCGAGGATCCGCCGTGCGAGAGCCGCGGCTGCCTCATCCTGTCCGGCGGACAAGTAGGCCTCGGCAGTGGCACACAGAGCCTGGACGATGTCCCTGAGCCGGTACTCCCGCTCGCCCCTCCACATGTGGCTGTCAGCGGGCGGCCAGTTCTCGACCATGGTGAAGAGCGCGTCGGTCATGGAGTCCGCTGTGTCATACGCACCCGCCTGGATCAGTAACCGCATGTTGTCCTTGTCGGGCAGCCGATCACCGTCGGGGGACAGGTCCAGCAGGCGCAGCAGCGATACCGTATCCCCCAGTGCGAGAGCGCAGTTGCCAAGGAGGAAACGCCCCAGTCCGTCGGCGGCCCACAATGACACATCGGTGAGGACACGTCGCACGGAGCAGTGGATCCGGCTGCCCAGGGCCAGCAGGTGGTACGCCGCGGCGATCCGTCCTTCGCTGACCGCACCGCTCCAACTCCTCCCGGAGTTCGGCGACCTATAAGTCGTGTGCTCAAAATGCCGCGACGCCAGAAGACGCTCGGCCTTTGCCAGTGCGGCCTCGAAACCGAAGATGCGCCCGAGTGCAACGACGGCACCTGTGCGCGCGGTGATGCTGAGCCGATCGTTGTCGGCCATGGTCACCAGGGCCTGGTACGCCGCGTCGCGCATGGGCTGGGCAGCAATCAGAGCGCAGAACTCCTCTGCGTGCCAGAAGGAACCGGCCCTCTCCAGCAGCCGGTTCAGCACCGAGCTGGTGAGGACATCGGGCACTCGCACCCCCTCCGCCAGCAGCCGCCCGGCCAGCGCTGCGTGGTCGTCCGGAACACTGCTGTCCCCGCTCACGACGGCGATGCTGACCCTCCGGTGCACGCCAAAGAGGTCGTAGTCGTCACTGCTCCGCAGCAGCCACCCCACCAACCCCTCCGCATCGGCCCCCGCCCGCCTCGCCCAACATGCGATGGCCAGCACCCCGAAGTCCCGCCGCTCTCCCCGCAACGCATCCCGCACCAACTTGTCCCGCAGCGGCTCCGCCCCCGGCCAGTCGGCGGGCAGCCGACTCGCCGTGTCATGGGCGGCCAGGTATTCCGCGAAGCTGCGGTGAGCCCAATGCAACTCGCCCGAGCCCCGCTCGTACAACAACAACCCAGTGCCGCTCAGCAGACCGGTGACCACCTCGCGCCAGCCGTGTAGGAAGTCCGTGGCCTCGTCGGCCTGCTGCGCGATCCACCGCAGCGCCTCCTCCAGCAGCGGCGCGTCAGACGTCAGCGTGTTGTGGGCGAGCGCGGTGAGCAGCGGGACACGCGTGCCGTACAGCCACTCCGCGAGCCGCCGTGAGCCGCCCGCCTGAGCCACGGCCCGCAGCAGCCCGGCCCGCCGTTCCTCCTCCCCTGGACGGCCGCTGAGCAGATAGCCGACGCATTCCTGGTACAGGCCGGGGCGGCCGGTCGGGAGCGCGGCGCCCGGCGCTCGGCGGAAGATCGACAGGGTGATCGCCGCGACCAGGGGCGTACGGACCAACTGCCGCAGGCCGCTGCGTTCGACCTCCCGCAGGAAAGCCTCGGCCCGCTCGGCATTCCCGTTCAGCCAGCGGCGAGCCAGCTCGCGGAGCTGGGACTCGTCGAAGGGCGCGAGGGCGTACGAGGCGAGGCCCGCATCCCGCAAGGGGGCCAGCTCGTGCGCGGGCAGGAAGCGGGTGGTGACCACCCAGCGGTACGGCCCCGACGCGTTGGCCGCCACGATGGAGATCACGCGGCGCCGCGCCGCCGTGTCCACGATCTCGTCCAGGCCGTCGACCAACAGGAGCCAATTCGTGCCGCCGGACTCGAAGAGGTCGCGGGGGAGTTCGGTCCCCAAGTGGCCTCCCAGCCGCCGCTGCACCGACTCGCGCAGCAGGACGGGCAGCGGGGCGCCGCCGGTCAGGTCGACGGCGGGGATGCGTACGGCGTGTTCCCGCGCCCCGGGCGCCTCCGCACCGCGCCGCGCCACCCGCTGCGTGAACGTCGACTTGCCCGCCCCCGCCTCGCCCTCGATCAGCACATGCCGGTGCCGGTCCAGGATCTCCTCGGCCGGGATGGGCTCGGGGGTGGCCGCTTCGGTGTGTTCCACCACCCGCTGGTGGACATAGACGCGTTCCAGAGCAGGAGCGTCGGCGTCCAGGAAGCGGTAGGGCTGGACGTCGGAGTCCGTGCGCTCGGCGCTCAGCAGGGCCCGTATGGCCTCCTCCCGCTGCCCCGCTCGCCCGGCGGGCACGCGGACCTCCCGTAGCCCCTCCCGCCGCGCGGGAAAGCCGGTGAACAGGGCGAGTTGGGCCGACTCCGCCTGGCTCAACACCTCGTGCCAGCGGTCCACGCGTGAGGCCGTGAGCCGTCCCAGGCCCTCCGAAGCGTGATGTTCGATGACGACGCCGATGAGATGGCCCTCGCTCCACACCGCCGCACCCGACATGGCCTCCCAGGGGGACACCTCGGGGTCGGGGTCCGGAGCGGGGGCGTCGACCCGGATGGACAGGGTCTTCTGGCGGGCGTTGGACCAGGGGGAGGTGGTGCCCTGCTGGTGGTGGGCGTCTCGGAAACGGGTGCCCGAGCCGGGTGCGTCCTCGCGGAGCTTGAAGCGTGGGAAACCCATCATCGAGCAGGGGAGTTCGCCGTCGGCGGCCATGATCCGGCCGAAGGTGACCGGAGTGACGGGAGGCAGGTCCGGGGCGTCCACCACGGACACCACTGCTACGTCGATTTCCGGGGCCGTGAACACGACAACGCCGTCCGCGCTCCAGGCCCCGGGCTGGTCGGCCCGGAGGCGCAGGCGGACGGCGGTGGCCTCACGCACCACATGCGCGGCGGTCAGCACCGTACGACCGGTGACCAGGTACCCCGATCCGCGCTCACCCGGCCGCCCGTCACCGCGCTTGACGATGATCTCCGCGACCCGGTCAGGGTCCAGACCCGCCATGCGATCTCCCTCCCGCCCCGCACTGTAGCCAAAGCCCTGGCGGCGGGGCGGGAGGGAAACCTCAGCGCGTCGAGAACGAGTGCACCGTCGTCGACCGGTACGTCTCTCCCGGCCGCAGCACCGTGGACGGGAAGCCGGCCTGGTTGGGCGAGTCGGGGAAGTGCTGGGTCTCCAGGCAGAAGCCGTCGCCCTGCCGGTAGACCTGCCCCGATGTGCCCGCCAGCGTCCCGACCAGGAAGTTGCCGGTGTAGAACTGCACACCCGGCTCGGTGGTCGCGATCCGCATCACCCGGCCCGACTCCGGCTCGCTGACCGTCACGATGTGTTCGGGACGGCTCGTGATGCCCTTGTCCAGGACGAAGTTGTGGTCGATCCCCTGACCGAAGAGCACCTGCTGGTGCGCCTCGCGGATGTCCCGGCCGACCGCCTTCGACCGACGGAAGTCGAAGGGCGTGCCGGCCACCTTCGCCAGTTCGCCGGTCGGGATGAGGGTCTTGTTGACCGGGGTGTAGCGGGAGGCGGCGATCTGGAGCTGGTGGTCGTAGATGGAGCCGGTGCCCTCGCCTCCCAGGTTGTAGTAGGTGTGGTTGGTGAGGTTCACGACCGTGGGCTTGTCGGTCGTGGCCTCGTAGTCGATGCGCCAGTCGCCCGTCGGCGTGAGGGTGTAGTCGACGCGCACGGTGAGCTTCCCGGGGTAGCCCATCTCGCCGTCGGGGCTGACCCGGCGCAGGGTCAGGCCGACGTTGCCGCCGCCCTCGAACGGCTCGATGGACCACACCCGCTTGTCGAAGCCCTTGTCCCCACCGTGCAGGCTGTTGGGGCCGTCGTTGACGGGGAGTTGGTAGGCGTGTCCGTCGAGGGTGAACTTGCCGTTCGCGATGCGGTTGCCGTAGCGGCCGATCAGGGCGCCGAAGTACGGGCTGCCGGCCACGTACGAGTCCAGGTCGGCGAAGCCCAGCGACACATTGGCCATGCGGCCGTGGCGGTCGGGGATCTCCAGGGACTGGACGATGCCGCCGTAGGTGAGTACGGAGAGCCGGGTGCGGCCGTTCTCGATCGTCCAGCGGTCGACCTTGGTGCCGTCCGCCAGCGTTCCGAAGTGTTCCTTCACCGCGCGTCCGCCGCCCTTCGCGTCCTTCGCGTCCTTCGCGTAAGCCGTGCCCGTGCCCGTACCGACGGCCGTGGCCGCCAGCCCGGCGGCCGCTGCCGCCGTCATGAGTGTGCGTCTGCTCGTGGTCATGTGCGGCTCCATCGGTAGTGGTGGGAGACGGACTTACGAACCGACCCTGCGCTTGTTCCAGATGTCGAAGCCCACCGCGGCGAGCAGCACCAGACCCTTGATGACCTGCTGGTATTCGGTGCCGATGCCCACCAGCGACATGCCGTTGTTGAGCACACCGAGCACCAGACCACCGATGATCGCGCCCAGCACGGTGCCGACGCCGCCGCTGGCCGAGGCGCCGCCGATGAACGCGGCGGCGATGGCCTCCAGCTCGAAGTTGAGACCCGCGCTCGGGGTGGCGGAGCCCAGCCGGGCGGTGAAGACCAGGCCGGCGAGGGCGGCCAGCAGGCCCATGTTGACGAACACCATGAAGGTGACGCGCTTGTCGCGGACACCCGACAGCTTGGCCGCGGGCTGGTTGCCGCCCAGGGCGTACACATGCCGTCCGACGACGGTGTTGCGCATCACGAAGGCGAAGACGGCCAGCAGACCGCACAGGATCAGCAGACCGACCGGCGCGCCGTGCCAGCTGGAGAGGGTCATGGTGAAGGCCATCACCGCGGCCACGATCGCGGCGCACTTGACGTAGAAGAGGCCGATCGGCATCACGTCCAGCTCATACGCCGCACGCTGCTGCCGGCCCCGCCACTCCTGCCAGACGGCCGCCGCGCACACCGCGAGGCCGATGACCATGGTGGGGTTGTGGTACTGCGTGTACGGGCCCATCTCCGGGATGAAGCCGATGCTGATCTTCCGGAAGCCCTCCGGGAAGGGCGACAGGGACTGCCCGTCCAGCAGGATCTGGGTGCCGCCGCGGAAGACCAGCATCCCGGCCAGGGTGACGATGAAGGACGGGATTCCGACATACGCGATCCAGAAGCCCTGCCACGCCCCGGCCGCCGCGCCGACCAGCAGACAGAGGATGACCGCGAGTCCCCAGGGCACATCGTGGTTGACCATCAGCACGCCCGAGAAGGCGCCGACGAACGCGACCAGCGAGCCGACCGACAGATCGATATGGCCCGCGATGATCACGATCATCATGCCGATCGCGAGGATCAGGATGTAGCCGTTCTGCTGCACCAGGTTGGTGACGTTGAGCGGCCGCAGCAGGATGTTGTCGGACCATATCTGGAAGATGACGATGATCAGCGCGAGCGCCACCAGCATCCCGTACTGGCGCACATTGGCCCGCAGGCTCTGCACCAGCAGCGTCCCGATGCCCGGGGAGCCGTCGGCCGGCGGTGGTGCCGGGTTCTTGGTGTCCTGGGTCGCCGTGCTCATCCTTCGTCTCCTCTGTCCCTGGTCATGTGGCGCATCAGAACCTCCTGAGTCGCCTCGGCCCGCGGTACCTCCCCGGTCAGCCGCCCAGCCGCCATCGTGTAGATCCGGTCGCACATGCCCAGCAACTCGCCCAGCTCCGAGGAGATGAAGACGACGGCCTTGCCCTGTGCCGCCAGGTCGTTGATGACCGTGTAGATCTCGTACTTGGCCCCGACGTCGATGCCCCGGGTGGGCTCGTCGAGGATCAGCACTTCGGGACCCACATGGATCCACTTGCTCAGCACGACCTTCTGCTGATTGCCGCCGCTGAGCTTGCCCACCTGCTCGAACACCGTGGGGGCCTTGATGTTCATGGTCTTGCGGAACCGCTCGGCCACCCGCGACTCCTCGTGCTCGTTGACCACGCCGCGGCGCGCCACCTTGGCCAGCGAGGAGAGCGAGATGTTCCGGCTGATGGTGTCCTCGAGGTTGAGCCCGTAGTGCTTGCGGTCCTCGGTGACATAGGCGATGCCGTGCTCGATCGCCTCCGGGACGGTGCGGGTACGGACCTCCTTGCCGTCGCGGTAGACCCGGCCGCCGGTGTACCGGCCGTAGGCGCGCCCGAAGACGCTCATCGCCAGCTCGGTGCGGCCCGCGCCCATCAGGCCCGCGATGCCCACGATCTCGCCGCGCCTGACGTTCAGCGACACCCCGTCCACGACGTTGCGCTGCTGGTCGATGGGGTGGCGTACGGTCCACTCCTCGATGGCCATGGCCACCTCGGAGGCGTCGTCACCCTCGTACGGGGTGCGCTCGGGGAAGCGGTTGTCGAGGTCCCGGCCGACCATCCCGCGGATGATGCGGTCCTCGGAGACCTGCGGCTCCGCCTCCGGCGACTCGCGGACCACCATGGTCTCGATGGTCTGGCCGTCGCGCAGGATGGTGACGGAGTCGGCGACCCTGCGGATCTCGTTCAGCTTGTGCGAGATGATGATGCAGGAGATGCCCTGGGCCTTGAACTCCATCAGCAGATCGAGGAGTTTGCCGCTGTCCTCGTCGTTGAGCGCCGCGGTCGGCTCGTCCAGGATGAGCAGCTTCACCTCCTTGGAGAGCGCCTTGGCGATCTCCACGAGCTGCTGCTTGCCCACCCCGATGTCGGTGACCCGCGTCTGCGGCGACTCCGTGAGACCGACCCGCTTGAGCAGCGCGGTGGCGTGCTTGAGCGTCTCGTTCCAGCTGATCAGACCGCCCTTGGCGTGTTCGTTGCCCAGGAAGATGTTCTCGGCGATGGACAGATACGGGATCAGGGCCAGTTCCTGGTGGATGATGACGATGCCACGCTGCTCACTGGCCTTGATGTCCTTGAACGCGCACGCCTCCCCCTGGAACTGGATCTCCCCTTCGTAGCTGCCGTGCGGGTACACCCCGCTGAGCACCTTCATCAGGGTCGACTTCCCGGCGCCGTTCTCCCCGCAGATGGCGTGGATCTCGCCCTCGCGGATCAGGAGGTTGACGTCCGACAGCGCCTTGACGCCGGGGAAGGTCTTCGTGATGGAGCGCATTTCGAGAATGTGGTTCATGTTCCCGGCCTCCATCCCTACTTCAGCTGGCCGGCGGTGTAGTAGCCCTCTTTTACGAGGAGCTGGGTGTTGGACTTGTCGATGCTGACCGGGTTGAGCAGATAGGCCGGCACCGTCTTCTTGCCGTTGTTGTACGACTTGGTGTCGTTGACCTGGGGCTTGCCGCCGGTCAGCTCCGCGGTGGCCATCTGGACGGTGGCCTTGGCGAGCTTGCGGGTGTCCTTGTAGACGGTCTGCGTCTGCTCTCCGCGGATGATGGACTTCACCGAGGCGAGCTCGGCGTCCTGCCCGGACACGGCCGGGTAGGGCTTGTCCTTCGTGCCGTAGCCCACGCCGCGCAGCGCGGACAGGATGCCGATGGACATGCCGTCGTACGGCGAGAGCACGGCGTTGACGTCGGCGTTGCTGTAGGCCGCGTTGAGCAGGTCCTCCATGCGGTTCTGGGCGGCGCTGGCGCTCCACTTCGCCGTGTACAGCTGGTTGAGCTTCGTCTGCTTGCTGCGGACGACGAGCCGCCCGTCGTCGAGGTACGGCTTGAGCACGCTCATCGCGCCGTTGAAGAAGTACCGGGTGTTGTTGTCGTCCGACGACCCGGCGAACAGCTCGATGTTGAACGGGCCCTTCTTGCCCCCCTTGTCCTTGGGCAGCCCGAGCTTGTTCACGAGGTACGTGGCCTGGAGCACGCCGACCTTGAAGTTGTCGAAGGTCGCGTAGTAGTCGACGTACTTCGAACCCAGGATCAGCCGGTCATAGGAGATCACCGGTATGTTCGCGTCATGGGCGCTCTGCAGCACATCGGTCAGCGCGGAGCCGTCGATCGGGGCGATCACCAGCAGCTTGTACTGCTTGGTGATCATGTTCTCCAGCTGGGCCACCTGCGTGCGTACGTCGTCCTCGCCGTACTGCAGGTCCGTCTTGTAGCCCGCCGCCTGGAACTGCTTGGCCATGTTCTTGCCGTCGGCGATCCACCGCTCGGAGGACTTGACCGGCATCGCGATGCCGATGGTGTTGCTGCCGCCGCCTTTGTAGCGGCTGCCGCCGACCGCCTCCTGGCCGCAGGCGGTGGCGGTGAGCGAGAGCGTGAGCAGGGCGGCGAGGGCCGCCAAGGCTCGTACCGCTCTGGCCTTACGCATGATCATCGGGTCGTCCTTCCCTTGTGCGTCCGTGGCTCAGGATTCTTGGGGCGCGGGCTGTGACTGCGCCGTGGCGAAGCGCCGCAGCGGCCCGGGCAGCCGGGAGCCCAGCGGGGACATCCCGCCGTCCGCGCCCAGCCGGGCGAGCATGTCGAGCACGAGCCGGCCGCGGCGTACCCGCTCACGGGCGCTGTTCAGCGCGACATCGCGCAGCTGGGCGCCGTAGGGGTAGATGCCGGGGGACTTGCTGAGCCCGAACTTCAAGTAGATGGGGGCGCCGCGGCGGATCAGCTCGGCGGCGTCGTAGATGCGGACAAAGCCGCCCAGGTCATCGGGGGCCTCCACATAGAAGTCCATCGGGGCGCCGGAGACCCGGCGGATCTCGGTCAGGTGCTCCAGCGTCAGGTCCGAGGGGATGTTGATGGAGTCGGCGCCGAGCTGCTCGTACACCGCGAACGAGGCCGGGTTGACCGGGCCGACCAGCGCGGACAGCTTGAAGGTGGTGTCGGCCGGCAGCTCGCCGCGGTCGCGCAGCTGGTGCAGCAGCCACAGCACGCCCTCGTCCGCGACCAGCAGGCACTTGACGCCCAGCGAGGCGGCGCGCAGCGCGTCCTCGACGCAGCCGGCGACCGCGTCATGGCCGCGGGCGCGCAGGCCGCCGCCGCGGGAGTCGGTACGGGTGGCGGCGCCGATGTCCCAGGTGCCGCGCGGGCCGGTGAACAGGCACAGCTCGGCGTTGCGCTCGGCGCAGGACTCCACCATCTCGGTGATCTCGGAGTCGGTGAGCATCCACACGCCGCTGCCCTGGCTGATCCGGTGGATCGGCACATCGAGGCGACTGGCCTCCTTGAACACGGTGGCCAGCGCCTCGGGCCCCTCCACGGAGGGGATCTCGGTGCGCCAGGTGCCGCCGTCCGGGAAGGAGTGCGGGGAGGCGTCGGCGGGGTCGGCGGCGGGGGCGGAGTGGCCGAGCGACGCGAGGGCCGCGTCGGCGGGGCGGCGGGGGCCGGAGGTGGTGGCTGAGGCGGCGGTCACGGTGCTCCCTGTGGAGTGATGGCCGGTGTTTCGGCGTCCGGCTGCTGTGCTGCCCGGCACGTCGTCGTCCGGGGGTACGGAGTTGATCTCATGGCGCCGTCCGGCCGGTCGGTATGCGGCTAGCGCCGCGTGGTCGGACGACATTCGGGTGGCTGGGTGCACGCCGGTACGGGCCGTGTCAGGGCGGCCCGTACCGGCGCGCGGCTACGGGAGGCCCTGCGGGCGCAGCAGGACCTTGCCGACCTTCGGATCGCCGCTGCCGACCAGGTCGATCGCGGCGCCGAAGTCGGTCAGCGGGAGCTCGTGGGTGACCAGCGGGAGGAGGGACAGCAGCCCGGCGTCGAAGACTCGTACCGCGTGCGCCCATGCGCCGGGCGGGGCGCCGAAGACCGTCTGCACCTCGATCTGGCGCACCACCAGGTCGGTGGGGTCCAGGCCGTCCGCGCCCGCCGCCGGGATGCCGGTGAGCACCAGCCGCCCGCCGCGCCGCAGCAGTGCGGCGGACTCCCGGGCCGCGGAGGCGGAGCCCGCCGTCTCGATAACGATGTCGTACGTCCCGGCCTCGGCCTCTGTACCGGCCTCGGCCAGGGCGTCCCGAGTGTGGAACGCCGTCGCGCCGAAGGACAGCGACAGCTGCTCGCGGTCCCGGCGGGTGCCGACCACGAGCAGCTCGGCGGGGGAGGCGGCGGCGAGGAACTGGACCGCGATCATGCCGAGGGTGCCGGTGCCGACCACCGCGACCCGCTCGCCCGGCTGGGCGTTCGCCTTGAGCGCGGCGGCCGCGATGCACGCGGCGGGCTCCAGCAGCGCGGCGGCCGTGAGGTCGGCGTCGTCGGAGAGCGGGTGCAGCAGCCGGGCGGGCAGGGTGAGGGTGGTGGCCATCGCCCCCGGCTGGGTGAAGCCGGTCTCCTCGTAGCCCGCGGTGCACAGCGTGGTGTCTCCGGCGTGGCAGCGATCGCACACCTGGCAGTTGCGGAACCCCTCGCCGACCACCTTCCGCCCGACCAGCGAGACCGGCACCCCGGCCCCGACGGCCTCGACCGTGCCCGACCACTCATGGCCGGGGGTGACCGGATACCGGACGTATCCCTCGGGCCGGCTCCCCTGGAAGACCTCGCGGTCGCTGCCGCAGATCCCGGAGGCGTGCACCCGCACCCGAGCGTCCCCGGGCCCCGGCTCGGCCACGGGGCGGCGCTCCAGCCGGTGGCTGCCGGGCCCGTCGAGTACGAGGGCGTCTTCTGTGCCGCTCACATCTGCTCCGTTCCTGTCCCGCCCTGGACGGGGACCACCGGGTGGGCCCTCCCGCCGGGCGTGTTCTGCCCCCTCGCCTCCGCGGGAATCGCGTTTGTACACCCCTTCGGGCCAGGACGAGGGATATCCCTACTCACTCGGCACTCACTCGCCGCTGGTCTTTGAGGGTTCCCGCTTCTCCCAGCCCTCGGCCCACAGGTCGAAGCGGGCCTGCTGCTGCGGGAACTCGGCGGCCGCGTCGGTGTCGAGCTCGACGCCGAGGCCGGGCGCGTGGGACAGCTCGAAGTAGCCGTCCACGACCTGCGGGGCGCCCTTGACCACCTTCTTGATGTCCGAGTCGGCGAAGTCGTTGAAGTGCTCGAGGATCTTGAAGTTGGGCGAGGTGAAGCCGACCTGGAGGGAGGCGGCGGTGAGCACGGACCCGCCGACGTTGTGCGGCGCGACGAGCACGTAGTGCGTCTCGGCGGTGGCGGCCAGCTTGCGGGTCTCCCAGATGCCGCCGATGTGGCCGACGTCCGGCTGGATGATGTCCACCGCCTGACTCTCGAAGAGCTCGCGGAACTCGATGCGGTCGTGGATCCGCTCACCGGTGGCGACCGGGATGTCCACCTTGGCCGCGACCTTCTCCAGCGCCTTCAGGTTCTCCGGCGGCACCGGCTCCTCCAGCCAGGCCGGCTTGAAGGGGGCCAGCTCGTTCGCCAGGCGGACGGCGGTGGCGGGGGAGAAGCGGCCGTGCATCTCCAGCATCAGCTCGGCGTCCGGGCCGATCGCGTCCCGCACGGCCTCGATGAGCGAGACCGCGTACAGGGTCTCCTTGTGGTCGAGCTCGAAGTGCCCGGTGCCGAACGGGTCGATCTTCAGCGCCTTGTAACCGCGCTCCATGACCCCCTGGGCGGCCTTGTGGTAGGCCTCCGGCGTCCGCTCGGTCGTGTACCAGCCGTTCGCGTACGCCTTGACCTTGTCCGTCACCTTGCCGCCGAGGAGCTGCCACACGGGCACGCCCAGCGCCTTGCCCTTGATGTCCCAGCAGGCCATCTCGACGCAGGCGATCCCCGACATCACGATTTCGCCCGCCCGGCCGTAGTCGCCGTACTTCATCCGCCGTACCAGGTCCTCTACGGCGAAGGGGTCGGATCCGGCGATGTGATTGGCCTCGGCCTCACGGAGGTAGCCGACCAGTGCGTCGGTGTGGCCGAGCATGCGGGTCTCGCCGACGCCGGTGATGCCCTCGTCGGTGTGGACCTGCACGTAGGTCAGGTTGCGCCAGGGGGTGCCGACGACATGCGTGCTGATTCCGGTGATGCGCAAGGCAGTCTGCCCTTTCGCGAGTGGTGCGTTGCGTGGCGTTCGATATTTCGTCACACGTTCGAAATCCTGGCGTGACGGTAGTCACCGGGCGTAAGGGGTGTCAATGGCCATGCGTCGATCGGTTGTCGAATGATTTTCACGTTTGTGGCGGGGGCCGCGCGGGGGGTCGGCGCGTTCGTTGTCGAACGGATATCGGAGCGGGTCCCGGGGCGGCTCTGGCGTTCCGTGAGGTGCGCCCGACCGCGTGTTCGCGGCCGCCGTGGCTGCTTCCCCTCCCCCGGAGGGCGGCTGCGCGGAGTCACGGGCGGTCACTGAGAGCGGCCGGACCACCCCGAGCGCTGTCCAGTCGTGGGGTGGTCCGGCGTCGCATATGTGGTTGTCGTGCGGGGAACCCGCCCGGCCCAGGGCAGACCTCAGTACCGCTGTCGGCCGCCGGGGCGTGAACGCGTACGGCGCGCCCGTCTGGCACCTGCGCCGATACGGCGATCTCTCCCGGGGACGGCGGTCCGCGAGGTGAGGGAAGAGACCGGACTGGACGTAGAGATCACCGGACTCGTCGGTTGGTTACTTGATCTCTACTCGGATCTCGTTTCGCAGGTCAGCCGCGATCCTGGCGCCCTCTTCGAGGGACAGCTTCTCCTTGGTGGCATCGACCACGATGACCACGCCAACCGAGCTGTGGTCGCCCCAGACGCACAAGGGGGTGGTATCCGGCTGGCCGGGCTCGGCGTCGGCCTTCCGGTACTGACACTTCATGATCCCGTGCTTGAACCCTGCTGGTGACTGCTTCTCCTTACTGCCGATGGATTCGGAGGTCAGGGATCCTTGCTGCGCGATGTCGAAGTACGCGTCCACGGCCTTCTCCGGATCGTCCACATCGCCGTAGAAGCCCACGAAGACGATGCTCTTGTTGTTGTCGAAGTCCGAGTCGGGGTCGGTCGTGTCGAGCGTCGACCAGTTGTTGATGACCTGCCTCCCGTTACTGACGCCGAGCAGGAGCGCCTGGTCGCTCCCCCTGTCCTGCCCCTGGGCTGAATCACCCCAGACCTTGTACTCGCCCAATACGGTGTCCGGCGCGGTGAGTTTGTAGCGCTTTCCGTCATCGGGCACGGTTTCGGAGCCGTCACCGCCCCCGCCGAACAGTGCGAAGCCGCCGGCGATCGCGCCGACAACGATCAGCGCACCGACCGCGATGCCGATGGTCTTCCGCTTGGTGTCACCAGCCTGCGGAGGGGTGGGGGGATACCCCGGCCAGCCTGGGGGCGTGAGGGCTTGCGGGTAGCCATAGCCCCGTTGTTCCGGCGGAGGCTGACTGTGACTCATGGGTGAGATATCCCAACTGGACGCGAGGTTGGACGCTTCGTGGTGCGCTGATTCGATCACCGAAGTATCCCAGTCGCGCGCTGCCACCACCTGCCTACGGTGGAGTAGCGGCGGAGGCATCCGCCCCGTGAACCGATGGGCGGGTTGGGCCGGTTGGGCCTGTTGGCTCAGTGGCCGGCGGACCCGTTCCAGTCGACGAGCTGGACGATGACGCCATTGGGGTCGCGTACCTGGAAGGCGCGCTCACCCCACTCCTCCTCCTTCAGCGGCATGGTGATCGCGACGCCCTCTTCGCGCAGGCGGGCCAGCTCGCCTTCGAGGTCGTCGACGACGAGGGCGAGGATCAGGCCGGCGGCGTGCTCGTCCCGCTGGTCGGCGGGCAGGGACTCCAGCCCGCGGCGCAGGAAGATGACGTTCATGCCGAGGTCGTCGCGCGTCAGGGACGCGAAGCCGTCCGCGGCCATTTGCTCGTGGAACCCGAAGTGTTCGACGAGGAAGGCGCTGGAGGCGGAAACGTCCTCGACGTTGAGGGACACGGCACAAGAGGTGACCTTCACGGGCTCTCCTTACGAGATCGCACTGACCAGTTTCTCTATACACAGTACACTATACTGCGTATAGAGAAACTGGCTGTGGGGCGGCCTGGTACACCTGAGTCATGACCGCCGACGACCCCACCACGCTGCCCGGCCTCGGCGCGGAGCCCGCCACCCCGCGACGCCGTGTCACCTGCCGCATGTGCGGGCGGCCGTTGCGGGGGCGTGAGGCGCGGCTGTGGGGGCTCGGGGACGAGTGCCGGGCCAAGTTGGCGGTGCGGAGCGCGCCGAGGCCGCCCGCGCGTGATGTCGAGCAGGACACGCTGCCGGGGATCTGACGGCGGCGCGCTGCCGGGGGTGCCGGGGCGGTTTCGCCGGACCCGATGGCTGACCGCCGATGCGCCGGTGGGAGCATGATCCGGAAGGCTGACGGAGGCCGGCCGACGGATTCTCAGAAGCATGCCGTGATCACTCCTTGGCGCCGCGCTGCTTCCTGCGCGGCGGTCGGCCGTCCGGCGGAGGTGTGGGTTGTTGATGACGGGACGTCTTTCTCGCACGGCGCGGATCGCCGTTGGCGTGGCCGCCGCCGGGCTGGTTGTCGCCGGTGTTCTCGTGGTGCGTGAGGTGAGCTCGCCCGCGTACGGCGTGGAGGCGGCGCCGAGGGGCGACGCGCCTGAGTGCGGGCGGATCGCGAAGGGCTATCCGGCCGACCTGGCCGGGCGGGAGCGCGCTCGTGGCGGGGCGCCCGGGGTCGCTGTGTGGGGTGACCGGGCGGTGATACTGCGCTGTGGGGTGCGCCCGCCCCTGCCGACCGTCGACGCGTGCGTGAACGTCGACGGTGTGGACTGGGTGGTCGAGGAGGCGAAGCTCAGCACCGACCGGAAGGTCCTCGTCTCTTACGGCCGGGACCCGGCGGTGGAGGTTTTGGTCTCCGACCGGGTCGCCGAGATCGACGGTGTCCTGGTGGAGTTGAGCAAGGCCGTGAAGCCGATCCGGCAGGAGCGGAAGTGTCTGTCCCTCAGCGACGTCCCACGGGGCGGCGGCTACGCGCACTGAGCGCCGCCGTCAGTGCGATGCGCGCTTGCCCCCCGTCTGGCGGTCGCGCTCGTAGACCTCCTCGGGCGCGAGGAGTTCGGTCGCGCCGGTGAAGCGGAGGAACTCGGGGTCCAGGCAGTTGTCCCAGTCGTCGGCGCAGCGGTGCTGCCAGGAGGGGCCGTCCCAGTCGTCGTCCTCGCGGGCGCGGTGGACGACCCGGCCCCGCCAGCGGTACTCGATCAGCGTGGCGGCCGGGTGGTCGTCGGCGAACGGGGCGAGCCAGCCGGGGTCGATGGCGGCGAGCGGCTCGCCCCAGTCGGTCGGGGTGGTGGGGGTGGGCAGGGCCGTCGGCGGCGGGTCGGGCAGCGGGGTCGCGGGCGTGGCCATGGGGCCGACCTCGGCGTCACGGTTGTTGCCGGTGCGGTAACTGCCGTTGACGGACAGCCGCCACGAGCCGTCGGGGTGGCGCCGCCACGCCGCCTCGGGGGCGTCGGCCTCGGGCGCGACGGGCGGGCGGTCGCCGGTCGTGGTCGCCACCCGCACCTCGTCGAAGCCGTACCGGCAGTACCGGTACGGGCCGTCGTTCACATCCTCCTGCCAGATCAGGTCCAGTTCGCGGCCCTCGTTGTAGTGCCGGCCCCAGACCGCGCCGTAGAGGTAAGGGGCGTGGTCCTGGCAGAAGTTCACGATGTCGGGGCTTTTGCCCGAGCCGTACTGGATGTCGACGTAAGCCCCCTCCGGGCCGCACCGGGTCACCACCGGGACGTGGTACGAACCGCCGCGGCCGAGCAGCATCCAGGTGATCCACTGTGCCTCGACACCGTTGATGCGGTCGCCGGGGCGGGCGTAGACCCGTATGGCGTCGGTGAGGATGTTCGACATGCGCTCATGGTGTCATCCGGCGTGGCGCAGGTTCAGTTGGCGATCCCCACCGTGTGGCGCACCGTGTCCGGGTCGGCCAGGCAGGTCAGCAGCGCGTCCGCCACATCGGCGCGGCTGATGGTCATGCCGCCCGGGACGTTGTCGTCGATCACGCGCCGATACGTGCCCGTGTGGGGCTTGTCCGTGAGCTTGGGCGGCCGTACGACGGTCCACTGCGTGTTGCTCGCGCTGATCGCCTGCTCCATGGCCGCCAGGTCCGCGTAGAGGTCTCGCAGCATCCTGCGCAGCAGCGGATAGACCATCACGCGGGTGAGCGCGCCCTCGCCCTCGGCCACGGGGCCGACCGGGGCGGCGCTGATGGCCGACAGCCGGCGTACGCCCGCCTGGTCCATGGCCGTGGCGATCGCGCGCAGGGCGGTGCCGGCGATGGGGGTGCTCTTGGCCTGTGCGTTGTTCGTCGGGCCCACGGCGGAGATCACCGCGTCCCGGCTGGCCACGTGGGGGAGCAGTGGCTCGTGGTGGGTGAGGTCGGGGACGGTGACCACCTCGAGCCGCGGATGGGCGGGGACGGGCAGCCGCGCGGGGTCGCGCACCACCGCGGTCACCTGGTGTCCCGAGTCGAGGGCCTGCTGCACGACGTGACGGCCGACGCCGCCGGTGGCGCCGAACACGGTGAGCTTCATGGGGTTCCCTTCAGGGGCAAGGGGGGTGAGTGAGCACTTACTCACCCCCGTCTCCGGTAGGGTGAGTGAATGCTCACCCCGAAGTCAAATCGGCCCACCCCGGAGCGTCTGCTGGACGCCGCCGAGAAGCTGATGCGCACCACCGGACTGGCCAACGCCACCACCAAGGCCATCGCACGCGAGGCGGGCTGCTCGGAGGCGGCGCTCTACAAGCACTTCGCGAACAAGGAGGAGTTGTTCGTGCGGGTGCTCACCGAGCGCTCGCCCAACGCCGGGCCACTTCTCGCCGCGCTCACCGGCGACCCGGGGGAGCGCACCGTCGAGGAGCGCCTGGCGGAGATCGCCCGCCACGCCTCGCTCTTCTACGCCGACGCCATGCCGATGGCGGCCTCCCTCTTCGCGGAGCCGGCGCTGCTCAACCGCCACCGGGACGGCATCCAGCAGATCGGCAGGGGCCCGCACATGGTGCTGGAGGCGCTGACCGGCCATCTGCGGCGGGAGCGCGAACGCGGGCGGATCCGGGCCGACGCCGACCCGCGCGCCGCTGCCGCGCTGCTGCTCGGCGCCTGTTTCCAGCGGGCGTTCTTTCTGCACTTCTCGGGCGAGGACGCGGTGCAGCCGGTGGCGGAGTTCGCGCCGGCCGTGGCCCGTACGGTGTGGGCGGCGGTCGGGTGAGCCCGTCCCCGGGAGGCCTCTCGGGAGGCGTGCCAACTGCGCTGTCGCCGAAGGGCCTTGCGTATGATGCGGGCGGTCTCGCAGCCGCGGGGCCCTTGTGCGTTTCTTATGAGAAAGGCGGACCACCACCGTGTCCGATCACCAGGAGGACGAGGTCCACGAGGTGCTCGACGAGCTGGAAGACGCCCTGGAGGACATGGGCATCGACGTCGAGATCGACGGCGACTGAGCGGCGGGGGTAGCCGACGCCCGTTGGCTACCCTTCTCGTGCGAGCCAGTCCGCGAGCGTGGCGAAGCCGGCGAACCGCCCTTGTCTACCGCGTGGTGGTCCAGGCGCTCTGTCCGGGAGACGGGCTGGTCGAGGACGTCTCCTCCGGGGCGGACCAGGGGCTTACGCCCAGTTTGCCGGTGTTGCCGAGGTCGAGCATTTCGGTCACCGTGTGCGCGGGGCGCCCCGTGGCCGGAGTGACCTCCACCTGGCTGCCGGTGACGGCCGGGGTCGTCGCGTCGGTCACGGTGTTCCGCCACGCCAGGCCCGCCACCGCCTTCTCGCCGGGCCGCAGCGTGACCGGCCGCGGAGCGGCGTCGAAGTTGTCGAGGGTGGCGATGCCCGCGGACCCGTGGCTGACGCGGATGTCCAGTGCCTTTCCGTCCTCGTCCAGGACGCGGATGGCCGGATAGCCGTTCAGCGTGTACGTCTTCTTGCCGCAGTTGACCAGCTCCAGGGTCATGACGCGCAGGCCCATCGCGGCGCTCGGCTCCTCGCCCCGGACGGACACGCCGGCCGGTGAGCAGGTGGGCGGCGCGGTGGGGGTGGCGGTCGTCAGGTCGCCGTAGCGGGGGCCGTCCTGGAGGCGGTCGGGGGCGACGGGGGCGGGCGGCGGGGCGGGCGCCGCGACCGACTCGGAGGCGGGCTTGGTGCCGCAGGCGGTGAGCAGGCCGAGCAGGCCCGCCGTCGTGGCCAGCGCGGCCCGGTGGCGAAGGGGCGACCTACGGGGTGCGGCCGGGGCCGTCGGTCTGTCGGCCTCTGGGCCACTTGTCGTCATGGCGTCATCCTCGCACGGTCGGGCGTGAGTTCGAGTGGTGTCGCGGGTATCCCGACGAAAGTCGGATACGGACCTGGCGATCGGCAGTGGGGCGGGGGCCCGGCGCCGGGCCAGAGTCGGGACATGCGATTCATGACTTCCGCCGCGTCGCGGCTCTCACGGCGTCAACTGATCGGCGGCCTGGCCGCCACGGGGGCCGCGGTGGCCCTCGGGTCCGCCTCCCTCGCCTCCGGAGCGGTGACCCCCGGCAAGGGCCGCAAGGGCGGCACAGAACAGGCGCGCGACGGCGACGCCGTACGGGTCGAGTTGCCCGCGCCCACCGGCCGCCACCCGGTCGGGATGACCGAGCTGCACCTCGTGGACCAGGGGCGGAAGGAGCGGTGGGGGCCCGGGGACCGGGAGCTCATGGTGAGCGTGTGGTACCCGGCGCGGCAGGGGGCGGACGGGGCCTCGGCCCCGTATATGCGGGCGGGCGCGGCCGCGGCGTTCGGGGCGGGCGCCGCGCGGATCCTCCGGATCGAGCCCGGTGCCGTCGACTGGGCCGGGTTCACCACGCACGCCCGCGAGGGGATGGATGTGGCGCCCGGGCTGGGGCCCAGGCCCGTGGTGCTGTACTCGCCCGGGATGTACAACGAGCGCACGCTGGACACCGACGCGGTGGCGGAACTGGCCTCGCGGGGCTATGTCGTGGTGACCGTCGACCCGACCTACGAGGCACACGCGGTGGAGTTCCCGGGCGGCAGGGTCGTCGAGGCGTCGTCGGAGATCGGCAAGATCGAGCCGGTGGCCGAGCGGAACAAGACCGTGCTGGAGGTGCGCGTGGCCGATGTCCGGTTCGTGCTGGACCGGCTGGAGGCGCTGGCGCGCGGCGACAACCCGGACGCCGGACGGCGCCGGCTGCCCGGCGGGCTGGGCGCGGCGCTGGACATGGGGCGGGTCGGGATGTTCGGCCACTCGCTCGGCGGCATGACGACGGCGGAGGCCATGCGGCTGGACCGGCGGATCCGCGCCGGGGTCAACCTGGACGGGCCGCTCGGTTACGACTGGGCGGACCCCGATCTGCTGCTGCCGGTCGCGCACAGCGGGCTCGACCGGCCGTTTCTGCTGATGGGCGCGTGGCTGGACACCAAGTCGGAGCGGCTGCCGCACACCCATGAACACTCGCCGTCGTGGCGGGCGCTGTGGCAGAACTCCACGGGCTGGAAGCGCGACCTGTGGACACGGACGGCCGAGCACAACTCGTTCACCGACTACGAGATCGTCCTCCCCGCCCTCGCCGAGCGCCTGACGCTGCCGGAGGGGCTGCGGAAGCAGATGATCGGCACCGTGGACCCGGCCCGTTTCTCGGCGAGCCGGCGGGCGTACCTCACGGCGTTCTTCGACCGGCATCTGCGCGGGCTGCACCGGCCGCTGCTGGACGGGCCGTCCCCGCGCCACCCGGATGTGGCGTTCATCGGCTGAGCGGGGTGACGACGACGGGCGTCAGCCGCGCGGCGGCGCCGACTGCCCCAGCAGGGTGAGGAAGGAGCGGAAGGCGGCGGGCATGTCCAGCGCCTCCGGGTCGTGCAGCCACTGGTACTGGAGCCCGTCCATCACCGCCACCAGCAGTGGCGCGGCCTCCTCGGGCGTGAGCCCGCCGGGCAGCCGGTCGCCGAACTCGCCGCGGAGGGTGGCCGCCATGTCGGCGCGCACATGCTCATAGCGCCGGGTGAAGTACTCGCGGGCCGGGTGGTCCTCGGTGACGCTCTCGCCGAGGAGGGCGGAGAAGGTCTGCACGATGCCCGGCCGCATGGCGTTGTACTCCACCAGCGAGGCGAGCAGATCCAGCGGCCAGGCGCCCGACTCGCCCTTCCGCGCCGAGCCGGTGTCCCACTGGTCGCGCTCCTCGAGCACCGCGACGAGCAGCGACTCCTTGGTGGGGAAGTAGTGGAGCAGGCCCTGCTGGGTCAGGCCGACGCGCTCGGCGACCGCGCCCAGGGTGGCGCCCCGGTAGCCGCGCTCGGCGATGACCTCGAGCGCGCAGCGTACGATCTCGGCGCGCCGCTCCCCGCCGCGCGCCCCGCGTCTGGTGCCGCCGGGGCCGCGGCCGCCGTGGCCGCCACCACCCCGGCCACCCCCGCCGCCCCGCGTCCCCTCGGCCATCGCCGTCTCCGCCTTCCCGCTCGTGCCGTTTGTCATATGCCGTCGCCCGACCGTACGGCATTCCCGGATCGGCGCGGCCAGCCGAAATCGCATAACGAAAAGATAACTATACCTACCTGGCTACAGGTCATCGCGGGCGGTTACGGCCACCATGGCCTGAACCGTCAGCACTGATCAGGAGGTGGCGCGGTGAAGGCCGTGGAGAACGCGCTCGGCAAGCTCGATCTGGACACCAAGGCGCGGCTGCTCTCCGGCCAGGACATGTGGTCGCTGCCCGCCGTCCCCGAGATCGGGCTGCGGTCGCTGGTGATGTCGGACGGCCCGATCGGCGTGCGCGGGGTGCACTGGAGCGCCGACGACCCGTCCATCGCCCTGCCCAGCCCCACCGCCCTGGCCGCCACCTGGGACCCCGCCCTCGCCCGCCGCGCCGGCCACCTCCTCGCCCAGGAGGCGCGCCGCAAGGGCGTGCACGTGCTGCTGGCGCCGACGGTCAACCTGCACCGCTCGCCGCTGGGCGGCCGCCACTTCGAGGCGTACAGCGAGGACCCGTACCTCACCGGCGAGATCGGCACCGGCTATGTGACCGGCGTCCAGGAGGGCGGGGTGGGCACCACCGTCAAGCACTTCGTCGCCAACGACGCCGAGACCGAGCGCTTCACCGTCGACAACAGGGTCAGCGCCCGCGCCCTGCGCGAGCTGTACCTGGCCCCCTTCGAAGCCATCGTCAAGAACGCCCGCCCCTGGGGCGTCATGGCCGCCTACAACGGCGTCAACGGCTCGACCATGACCGAGCACCGCGAGCTGCAGCAGGGGGTGCTGCGCGGCGAGTGGGGGTTCGACGGCTTCATCGTCTCCGACTGGCTGGCCGCCCGCGACACCGTACGGGACCTGCTCGGCGGGCTCGACGTCGCCATGCCGGGGCCGCGCACCGTCTACGGCGAGGCGCTGGCCGCCGCCGTACGGGCCGGGGAGGTCCCCGAGGCCGATGTGGACGAGGCGGTGCGCCGCGTGCTGACCCTCGCCGCCCGCGTCGGCGCGCTGGACGGTGCGGACCCGGCGGTGGCCGCCGCCGACCGGCCCGAGCCCATTGATAACGCTGCCGGCGAGGCCCTGGCCCGTGAGATCGCCCGGCGCTCCTTCGTGCTGCTGCGCAACGAGCCCGCGACACCTGGGCGGGGTCGCCCCGCCCTGCCGCTCGACCCCGCCCGCCTGACGAGCGTCGCGCTGCTCGGCGCGGCGGCCCGCGACGCCCGGGTGCTCGGCGGCGGCTCCGCCCAGGTCTTCCCCGAGCGCGTCGTCTCGCCGCTGGAGGGGCTGCGCGCCGCCCTGCCCCCGGACGTGCTGACCTACGCCGTCGGCGCCGACCCCACCGATGAACTCGCCCCGGCGTCCCAGGGGTTCGAGCTGAGCGCCACCGTACGCGCCGAGGACGGCCGGACGCTGGGGGAGTCGCGGCTGCCCAACGGGGAGGTGCGCTGGCTCGGCGACTTCCCGGCGGGGGTGACGTACGAGGAGCTGCACACCGTCGAGATCACCGGCACCTTCACCCCGCGCGAATCCGGCCGCCACACTTTCGGCACCCGGGGCCTCGGCAGGTTCCGGCTGACCGTCGACGGCAAGGTGCTCTACGACGGGGTGCAGGACATGATGGAGGATGCGCGCGACCCCTTCGAGGCGTTCTTCGGCGAGCCCGAGCCGCGCGCGACCGCCGAGCTGACGGCGGACAAGCCCGTACGGATCAGCCTCACCTGCGTGGTCGTCAAGATCAAGGACGCGCCGCTGCAGGCCGTTGTCCTCGGCCTGATGCACCGCGCCCCCGAGCGCGACGCCGACGAGCTGATCGAGGAGGCCGTGGCGGCAGCGGCGGCCGCCGAGGTCGCCGTGGTGGTGGTCGCCACCACCGAGCGCGTCGAGAGCGAGGGCTTCGACCGTTCCGATCTGCGGCTGCCGGGCCGTCAGGACGAGCTGGTACGGCGCGTGGCCGCGACCGGCACCCCTACCGTCGTGGTCGTCAACTCCGGTTCGCCGGTGGAGATGCCATGGCGCGAGGACGTCGCCGCGGTGCTGCTGAGCTGGTTCCCGGGCCAGGACGCGGGCCTCGCGCTCGCGGACGTCCTGCTCGGCGCCGAGGAGCCCGGCGGCCGGCTGCCCACCACCTGGCCGGCCCGGCTGGCCGACGCCCCGGTGACCCGGGTCCGGCCGACGGACGGCCGGCTGTGCTACGACGAGGGCGTGTTCATCGGCTACCGCGCCTGGGAGCGGCGCGCGGCACAGCGGCCGCAGGACGCTCCGGCCCCCGCGTACTGGTTCGGCCACGGCCTCGGGTACACCGAATGGACCTACGAGTCGGCCGAGTTCACCCCGGCGGCGGAGCCGGGCGGCGACACTCTGGGCACGCTCACCGTCGAGGTCCGCAACACCGGGGCGCGGGCGGGCCGGGAGGTGGTCCAGGTCTATCTCGCGGTGCCCGAGGGCGACGGCGAGGAGCGCCCGGTGCGCCGCCTCGCCGGGTTCGCCTCCGTCACCGCCGGGCCGGGCGAGCGGGCCCGCGCCGACATCGTGCTGCCGCGCCGGGCCGCGGAGGTCTGGGACGAGGCGGCGCACGCGTGGCGGCTGGTCCCCGGCGCATACGCCGCGCAGGCGGGCCGCAGTGTCGCCGACCGCCCCCTGTCCGTGCGGGTGCCGGTGACCGGCGAGTGAGCCGAAGGGGCGCGGCCGCCCGCGCCGGAGGCGCTGATGTCACGGTGAAAGTGGAGAGCGCGCGGAGGCCCTGAGGCTGCCGTCAATATGCGGCTACCGCCGCGTGGAGGGCCGAGCACGGTCGACCGTCGACAGGGGGCACCCCCGGCCGAAGGCTGGGGGAGGCTGTAGCGCCCCGGCGGGGGCACCTCCCAGCGGTAGCTGGGGGAGAACCGAGCCCGGTTATGGCGCAGTGATGCGGCGGTAGGCCATGTCGGCGAGCTGCTGCTGGCCCTCCTTGCTCGGGTGGAACCAGTCCCACCGGCTCAACTCGTCCTCCGAGAACTGGTAGTTGTGCACCGCGCCGTCGTACCGGCACAGCGCGTCCTGGGCGCAGACGGACTTCAGCGCGGTGTTGTACTCGTCCACCCGGTTCTCCACCCGGCGGCGCCGCTCCACCGCCGCCGGGTCGGTGGCGTCGGCGTCCTTCAGCATCGACGGGCAGATCCCCAGCTTCCAGATCTGCCGGCCCAGCACGTTCTTGCGCCCCTCGGACCACAGCCGCTTCAGGTCGGGCACGCTGGCCACATACACCTGGGTCTTGGGCAGTTCGCGGCGCAGCGTCTTGAGCGCGGCGTCGAAGGCGGCCTGGAACGCGGCCGTCGGGGTCATGTCGTCGACCGAGTCCCGGCAGGCGTCGTTGGCGCCGATCAGGACGGTCACCAGCTCCGGCTTGTGGCCGACGGCCGACTGGATCTGCCCGGACAGATCGGACATCACCGCGCCCGTCTTGGCGTAGTTCCAGCTGCGCGCGCCGGAACGGGAGGAGGCGGGGAGCAGCCGGCGGGCGAGGCTGTTCACCTCCGTCCCGGTGGACCAGGACACCTCGGGGCAGTCGGACAGCACCGAGCAGGCGTCGAAGCCACGGGTGATGGAGTCCCCGAGGGAGGCGATGGAGCCGGGCTTGGTGTTCCACAGGACGCTGGGCTTGGCGGCGGGGCGCTTGCCGCCCCGTGGGCCGCCCGGGTGGGAGGCGTCGTCGGAGCCGCCGAAACAACCCCCCGACGCGAGCACGGCGCCGGCTGTGAGCACGGCGACGGCGGTACGGGTGGCGGTACGGGTCGTGGTCGTGGTGGTGGGCGCGGACGTGGCCGTGAGCGTCGGCCGGACCCGGCGTGCTGCGCTGCCCCGCATGGCTGTTCCCCCTCCGACTGTTGGGTGATTCTGTCCAGGACCGACGGTACGTCACTCCTCCGGTCGCGCCGCGCGGTAGCTTTTTCCCGTGCCAGTTGAGCTCCGCCCCTGGCGGGAGCGGGAGCGTTCCGGTACGGCTAAGTTACCCGGCGTCACATGCTGTCCGTTTTCATAAGGATTCTGCCCGAGAAATTTCACTGCTGGTAACCTCGGGGCTGGTGCGAGGGTGATCATTAGGGCAGAATGTCTAGTGCTGTCCCGGGCGTCACCGATACGGGCACGAGGCCGCTGGGGAAGGCGTACCTCGAACCGCACAGGAGGCCCAGGTGACGACACGTGGAGTTCTGTACGTGCACTCCGCTCCGCGCGCGCTGTGCCCACACGTCGAATGGGCCATCGCGGGCGTACTCGGCGTGCGCGTAACCCTCGACTGGATCAAGCAGCCCGCCGCTTCCGGCACTTGGCGCGCCGAGTTCTCCTGGCAGGGCGAGGTCGGCACCGCCTCCAAACTGGCCTCCGCGCTCCGCGGCTGGCACCTGCTGCGCTTCGAGGCGACCGCCGAGCCGTGCGCCACGGCCGAGGGCGAGCGCTACAGCTCCACCCCCGACCTCGGCATCTTCCACGCCGTCACCGGCATGCACGGCGACATCCTGATCCCCGAGGACCGGCTGCGCGCCGCGCTCGCGCGCTCGGCGCGCGGGGAGAGCGATCTGCACGCCGAGGTCGCCAAGCTGCTCGGCAAGCCCTGGGACGACGAGCTGGAGCCCTTCCGCTACGCGGGGGAGGGCGCGCCCGTCCGCTGGCTCCACCAGGTGGTCTGAGCACGGCACGTCACCCGGCCCGTCCTTGCCCTGGAGTCCGCTCCAGGCCCTAGCGTTCAGCCATGACGACCGAGAACCTCCCCACCCCCCGTCCCGCCCGATCCATCGCGGTCCTCGGCACCGGCATCATGGGCTTCCCCATGGCCCGTAACCTCGCCGGGGCCGGGCTCGAGGTCCGCGCGTGGAACCGCACCCGGAGCAAGGCCGAGGGGCTCGCCGCCCACGGCGTGCGCGTCGCCGACACCCCCGCCGAGGCCGTGGACGGCGCAGACGCCGTCCTCACCATGCTGTACGACGGCCCGGCCGCCCTCGACGCGATGCGGCAGGCCGCCCCGGCGCTGCGCCCCGGCATGGTGTGGTCCCAGTCCACCACCGCCGGCCTCGGCGGCCTCGACGCCCTCGCCGCGTTCGCCCGGGAGAGCGGGCTGGTCTTCGTCGACGCCCCCGTACTGGGCACCAAGCAGCCCGCCGAGAGCGGACAGCTGCTGGTGCTCGCCGCGGGCCCGGAGTCGGCCCGTACGGTCCTGGCCCCCGTCTTCGAGGGGATCGGCAGCCGGACCCTGTGGGTGGGCGACAACGGCGAGGAAGGGGCGGCCAGCCGGCTCAAGCTGGTGGCCAACAGCTGGGTGCTCACCGTCACCCACGGCACCGCCGAGGCGCTCGCCCTCGCCAAAGGGCTCGGCGTGGACCCGCGCGCCTTCCTGGACGCCGTCGCGGGCGGGTCGCTGGACATGGGCTATCTGCGGGCCAAGTCGGACCAGTTGCTGGGCGGCCGCCTGGAGGCCAGCTTCGCGACCAGGACCGCGGAGAAGGACGCGCGGCTGATCGTCGAGGCGGGGGAGGGGGCCGGGGTGCGGATGGATGTGGTGGCCGCGGGGGCGGAGCGGTTTCGGAGGGCGGCGGAGCTTGGGCATGGCGAGGAGGACATGGTGGCGTCGTACTTCGCGAGCTTCGGCTGACGCGCCGCGCCTGCGGCGGGCCTTGTCCCCTACCCGCCGCTTCCCGAAACTGGGGGCAAGCCCCCAGACCCCCGGACGCCCTTCGGGCGTGTCCTCAAGCGCCGGACGGGCTGGAACTAGCCCGTCCGGCGCTTGAGGACCGGGGTCCGGGGCGGAGCCCCGAGGGGTCAGACCGTGCGGAAGGCCAGGACCACGTTGTGGCCGCCGAAGCCGAACGAGTCGTTGAGCGCCGCGATGGTGCCCGCCGGGAGGGGGCGGGGTTCGCCGCGCACGATGTCGCCGTCCGCCTCGGGGTCGAGGCTGTCGAGGTTGATCGTCGGCGGGGCCAGCCGGTGGTACAGGGCCAGCACCGTGGCCACCGTCTCCACGCCGCCCGCGCCACCGAGCAGGTGACCGGTCATCGACTTGGTGGCGGAGATCGCCATGTGGTCGACGTCGTGGCCGAAGACCTTGCGCAGCGCCTTCAGCTCCGCCACATCGCCCTGCGGGGTCGAGGTCGCGTGCGCGTTAACGTGCACGATCTCGGCCGGCTTGAGCTCGGTGGAGTCGACCAGGTTCTGGAGGGCGTGGGCGATGCCGTTGCCGGACGGCTCCGGCTGGGTGATGTGGTGCGCGTCGGCCGAGATGCCCTGGCCGACGGCCTCGGCGTAGACCCGCGCGCCGCGGCGGGCGGCGTGGTCGGCCGACTCCAGGACGACGATGCCGGCGCCCTCGCCCATCACAAAGCCGTTGCGGTCGGTGTCGTACGGCCGCGAGGCGCCCTGCGGGTCCTCGTTGTTCTTCGACATCGCCATCATGTTGCCGAAGGCCACGATGGGCAGCGGGTGGATGGCCGCCTCGGTGCCGCCCGCGATGACCACGTCGGCGCGGCCGGTGCGGATCATCTCGATGGCGTAGCCGATGGCCTCCGCGCCCGACGCACAGGCGCTGACCGGGGTGTGGACACCGGCACGGGCGCCGACCTCAAGGCCGACGTTGGCCGCGGGGCCGTTGGGCATCAGCATCGGCACGGTGTGCGGGGACACCTTGCGGACGCCCTTCTCGCGCAGCACGTCGTGCTGGTCGAGGAGGGTGGTCACACCGCCGATGCCGGAGGCCACGACCGCGCCGAGCCGGTCGGGGTCGACCGTCGGGTCCTCGCCCGCCCTGGCGGTGAAGCCGGCGTCCGCCCAGGCCTCACGGGCCGCGATCAGCGCGAACTGCGCCGAGCGGTCGAGCTTGCGGGCGTGCGGACGCGGGATGACGGTGCCTGGTTCCACCGCGATCCGCGCGGCGATGCGGACCGGCAGATCGGCCGCCCAGTCCTCTTCGAGGAGACGGACGCCAGAACGCCCGGCGAGCAGTCCCTCCCAGGTGGAGGCGGTGTCGCCACCCAGCGGCGTCGTGGCACCAACACCGGTGACGACCACGGTGCGATTGGTCGAGCTCACAGGATTTCCTACTTTACGTGGAGAGAAGGTGCTGGACCTGCCACCGCTCGGGTGGCGACAAGCGCTCGGGCTCAGCCCTGGTGCTTGAGGATGTAGTCGGCGGCGTCGCCGACGGTCTTGAGGTTCTTGACGTCGTCGTCCGGGATCTTGACGTCGAAGCGCTCTTCGGCGGCGACGACGACCTCGACCATGGACAGCGAGTCGACGTCCAGGTCGTCCGTGAAGGACTTGTCCAGCTGGACGTCCTCGGTCGGGATGCCGGCGATCTCGTTGACGATGTCGGCGAGACCCTTGAGGATCTCTTCCTGGGTGGCGGCCATTGCGGCGCTCCTTCTTCGGTGATTGCGGTGAGTGCGCAGCGTCCGAGCTGTTCGGGGCTGCGTTAAGGATCTTGACTAAGGGAGGGTAACGACCGTCGCTGCGTACACGAGACCCGCCCCGAAGCCGATGACGAGCGCGGTGTCGCCGCTCTTCGCCTGCCCGGTCGCCAACAGCCGCTCCATGGCGAGCGGGATGGAGGCGGCCGAGGTGTTGCCGGTGGTCTCCACGTCACGGGCGACCGTGACGTGTTCCGGCAGATCAAGGGTTTTGACCATCGAGTCGATGATCCGCATGTTGGCCTGGTGGGGGATGAAGACATCGAGGTCCTGGGGGCTGACCCCGGCCTCGTCGAGGGCCTGCTGGGCGACCTTGGCCATCTCGAAGACCGCCCAGCGGAAGACGGCCTGGCCCTCCTGGGTGAGCGCGGGGAAGCGTACCTCGTCGGCCTTCTGGTTGCGGTACACATCCCACGGCAGCGTCTGGGTGATGGTCTCGGACTTGTCGCCCTCGGAGCCCCAGACGGTCGGGCCCATGGCGGGCTCCTTGGACGGGCCGACGACCACGGCACCCGCGCCGTCGCCGAACAGGAAGGCCGTCGAGCGGTCCTCCAGGTCGGTCAGGTCCGAGAGCCGCTCCACGCCGATGACCAGGACGTACTCCGCGGTGCCGTCGGTGACCATGCCCTTGGCGAGGGTCAGGCCGTAGCCGAAGCCCGCGCAGCCTGCCGAGACGTCGAAGGCGGCCGGCTTGCCCGTGCCGAGCAGATGGGCGATCTCGGTGGCCACCGCGGGGGTCTGCTTGAAGTGGGAGACGGTCGCGACGATCACGCCGCCGATCTGCTCCGGCGTCAGGCCCGCCGCGGCGATGGCCTTTCCGCCCGCCTCGACGGACATCGTGGCCACCGTCTCGTCCGGCCCGGCCCAGTGGCGTGTGGCGATCCCCGAGCGACTGCGGATCCACTCGTCGGAGGAGTCGATGTGCTTGAGGATCTCCTCGTTGGGCACCACACGGTGCGGACGGTAGCCGCCGACACCGAGGATGCGCGCGTACGGGGCGCCCTTGCTGGGCTTGATCTTCGCAGTCATGCTCTGGGAGCTCCTATTCGGCCGGGGTGTCGGCGACCGGAACAGCGTGCTCGGCGATCAGCGCACGGGCCGCCTCGAGGTCGTCGGGAGTCTTGAGGGCCAGCGTCTTGACGCCCGGCAGGGCGCGCTTGGCGATACCGACGAGTGTGCCGCCCGGAGCCACCTCGATGATCGCGGTGGCTCCCAGCTGCTGGAAGGTCTCCATGCACAGGTCCCAGCGGACCGGGTTGGACACCTGGGCGACCAGGCGCTGGGCGACCTCAGCGCCGGATGTGACGACCTGTCCGTCCCGGTTGGAGACGTAGGGGATGCGCGGATCGGCCACGGGGGCGCCCGCGATCAGGGTTTCGAGCGCCGAGACCGCCGGGGCCATGTGGTCGGTGTGGAACGCGCCCGCCACCTTCAGCGGGACGACCCGGCGCACCCCTTCCGGCTTGTCCTCGGCCAGCGCGGCCAGCTGCTCGGCGGTGCCCGCGGCCACGATCTGGCCGGCGCCGTTGACGTTGGCCGGGGTCAGCCCGAGCTTGGTCAGATGGGCGACGACGTCCTCCTGCTCGCCGCCGAGCACCGCGGCCATGCCGGTCTCGGCCTGGGCCGCGGCCTCGGCCATGGCGAGACCTCGCCGGCGGACCAGCACCATGGCGGTCTCGGCGGTGAGCACACCGGCGAACGCGGCCGCCGCGAGCTCACCGACGCTGTGGCCCGCGGTCGCGCCGAGCGAGCCCTGGAACTCCTCGGCGCCCTCGGAGAACAGCGCCTGGGCGGAGGCCAGTGCCGCGGCCACCAGCAGCGGCTGGGCGACGGCGGTGTCCCGGATCTCCTCCTCGTCGGCCTTGGTGCCGTAGTGGATCAGATCCAGGCCGGATACGGCGGACCACCACGTCAACCGTTCGGTGACGCCGGGGAGGTCGAGCCAGGGGGTCAGAAAGCCGGGCTTCTGGGCGCCCTGGCCGGGAGCGACGAGTACGAGCACCCTCACACTCTCTCTTGTGGTTGGTCTCGCCCGCCCGTGAGGACAAGGACGAAGAACCGTGTAGGGAATTGTTGGAGTCCGACAAAGACCTAGCCCTGGGGGTCCGCGTCGGTCAGACGCCCCAGGATCAGGGCTATGCGCAGAGTAAACGCGGACCGGACGTCGGAGGGAGACCATCCGGTGACGTCGGTCACACGTCGTAGCCGGTAGCGCACGGTGTTCGGGTGAACGAAGAGCATCCGCGCCGCGCCTTCCAGACTGCTTGCCTGTTCCAGATATACGCTCAGAGTTTCCAGCAGGGCGGAGCCCGCCTCTTCCAGCGGTCTGTAGATCTCCTCCACCAACTGCTCACGCGCGGCCGGGTCCGAGGCCATCGCGCGTTCCGGAAGAAGATCGTCCGCGAGCACCGGACGCGGTGCGTCCGGCCAGGCGGTGCACGCCTTGAGCCCGGCCGCGGCGGCCGCGGCCGACTTCGTCGCGGCCAGCAGGTCGGACACCACCGGGCCCGCCACCACCGGGCCCGCCGCGAACGGCCCGATCAGCGCCTTCGCGGCCTGGATCGGATTGTCCGAGCCGCCCGCGACCACCACCAGCCGGTCGCCGAGGACACCGGTGAGCACCTGGAGCTTGGCGTGGCGGGCGGCCCGCCGGATCGCCTCCACGGTCAGCTCGCTGTCCCCGTCGGGCGCCGTGCCCAGCACCACGCACACATGCTCCGGCGAGTTCCAGCCCAGGGCGGCGGCGCGGGACAGCGCGCCCTCGTCCGCCTCCCCCGACAGCACCGCGTTGACCACCAGCGACTCCAGCCGGGCGTCCCACGCGCCCCGGGCCTCGGCCGCCTGCGCGTACACCTGCGCGGTGGCGAAGGCGATCTCCCGCGCGTACACCAGCAGCGCCTCGCGCAGCACCGCCTCGTCGCCGGGCGCCGCCACCTCGTCGATCGCGGACTCCATGACCTCGATCGTGGTGCGGACCATCTCGACGGTCTGCCGCAGGGTGATCGCCCGGGTCAGCTCGCGCGGCGCGGTGCCGAACACATCGGTGCTGATGGCCTGCGGCGCCTCCGGGTGCCGGAACCACTCGGTGAACGCCGCGATGCCCGCCTGGGCGACAAGCCCGATCCAGGACCGGTTCTCGGGTGGCATCGCGCGGTACCACGGCAGCTGCTCGTCCATGCGGGCGATGGCGCTCGCTGCGAGCTTCCCGGAGGACTTCTCCAGGCGGCGCAGGGTGGCGCTGTGCGGATGAGGGCTGTTCGCGGCTGGTTCTGGCACGAGGACAAGACTGCCTTATCGGGTGACGGGCGCGGGGGTGTGGGTACCGTGGGCCGGATGATGCGGGTACAGCGCGCCGGTGAACGGTACCGGGGTGGACACGGGGCGGGCATCGAGACGCGCCACGCCTTTTCCTTTTCTGGGTATTACGACCCGGAGAATGTGAGATTCGGGTCACTCGTGGCCTGTAACGAGGAGCGGCTGGCGCCGGGGGCGGGCTTCGCCGAGCATCCGCACCGCGACCTGGAGATCGTCACCTGGGTGGTCGAGGGCGAGCTCACCCACGAGGACTCCGCCGGACACCGCACCGTGGTGCGCCCCGGCGATGTGCAGCGGCTCAGCGCGGGCGGCGGGGTGCGGCACAGCGAGCGCAACGAGGGCCGCGAGCCGCTGACGTTCGTCCAGATGTGGCTGGCCCCGGCGGCCGGCTTCACCTCGGCGGGCGCGGGCGCCGAGCCCGCGTACGAGGTGGTGCGCGGCCCGGCGGGCCCCGAGCCGTACGCCCTGGAGCGGGCGGACGCCGCGCTCGGCGTGTGGCGGCCGGCCGCCGGGGAGGGGACGGAGCTGCCGGTCGCGCCCTGGGTGTACGCGCATGTGGTGCGGGGCGAGGTGGAGCTCGCCGGGGAGACGCTGACGGCGGGGGACGCGGCGCGGATCACCGGCGCGCGGGGTGAGCGGGCCCGTGCCCTGACCGATGCGGAGCTGCTGGTGTGGGCGATGCGCGCGGAGCCCTCGTACGGCTGACCTCGGGGTCAGGGGCGCAGCTCGGCGAGGACCGCGTCGGTCAGCGCGGGCCAGACCTCGACGGCCCAGGGGCCGAAGGCGCGGTCCGTCAGGGCCGCACAGGCCGCCCGCGCCTCCGGGTCCACCCACAGGAACGTTCCGGACTGGCCGAAATGCCCGAACGTGCGCGGCGAGGACGAGGCGCCCGTCCAGTGCGGCGACTTGCCGTCGCGTATCTCGAAGCCGAGCCCCCAGTCGTTGGGCCGCTGATGTCCGTAGCCCGGCAGCACACCGCCGAGGCCCGGGAAGGCGACGGAGGTGGCCTCGGCCAGCGTCTGGGCGGCCAGCAGCCGCGGGGCCTGGAGTTCGGCCGCGAAGCGGGCCAGGTCGGCGGTGGTGGAGACGCCGTCCTTGGCGGGGGAGCCGGGCAGCTCGGTCGAGGCCATGCCCAGCGGCTCCAGCACCGCCTGGCGCAGATACTCGGCGAACGGGATGTCCGTGGCCTTGGCGATGTGGTCGCCGAGCACCTCGAACCCCGCGTTGGAGTACAGCCGGCGGGTGCCGGGCGCGGCGGCGGCGCGGTGCTCGTCGAAGGCGAGCCCGGAGGTGTGGGCGAGCAGATGGCGGACCGTGGAGCCCTCGGGCCCGGCCGGCTCGTCCAGCTCCACCGCGCCCTCCTCGACGGCGACCAGCGCGGCGTACGCGGCGAGCGGCTTGGTGACCGAGGCGAGCGGGAAGCGCCGGTCGGCCGGGCCGTATGATCCGGCCACCGTGCCGTCCGCGCGCACGACGGCGGCGGCCGCCGTGGGTACCGGCCAGTTCTCGATCATCCGCAGGCTCTCCATGACCCAGAGCCTAGCCAAGGGCGGACCCGGCCAAGAATTCGCCAAAACTGCGCTTGCTTGGAGTGCACTCCAAGTCAATAGCGTTGAGAACGTCGTGAAGGTTTACGGATCAGCGACTGCGAGAGGGTGGCGAGACGGCATGACCGTGTTGGAGAGCGCGCCGGTGAAGGTGCAGGCATGCGCGGGGACGGTCGGCCACCCCCGGCCCACCGGACAGGACCGCTACACGATCAGCGAGGTCGTCGCCCACACCGGGCTGACGGCGCACACCCTGCGCTGGTACGAGCGGATAGGGCTGATGCCGCATGTGGACCGCACCCACACCGGCCAGCGCCGCTTCAGCAACAAGGACCTGGACTGGCTCAGCCTCGTCGGCAAGCTCCGGCTGACCGGGATGCCGGTCGCGGACATGGTCCGCTACGCCGAGCTGGTGCGCGAGGGCGAGCACACCTTCGGCGAGCGCGAGGAGCTGCTGACCGCGCACCGGGCGAGCGTGCGGCAGCGGATCGCCGAGCTCCAGGACACCCTGCATGTCCTCGACTTCAAGATCGATATCTATGCCGACGCCCGCCGGGTGTCGGAGCGGGCCTGAAAGCCGCGAGTAATGAATTTCCGGAACTCGCCGGAAAAGCATTGCAGAGCGGACATGGCGCCCGTGGCGCTTTTGTCTTTTTGTGTCGCAGGCCACTGTTCGCCTTGTGTGCTGCCCCCTCGTCACCGGGGTTATTCAACGAATAGCAAAACTATCTACCGCTCGGGATCGCCGCCGCACTAAGATCGCCGACATGTTTATTCGTCGGATGTTACGAGCAACTGTCGGCCTCGCCGTTGTGGCCGGAGTCGCCCTCACCGGGACCGTCGAAGCCGGTGCCAAGACGGCGGGGGACTCGGAGAGACGGTCGTCGGCCGATGGGCAGTTGCTCTATTACAACCACTCCTATGGCGTGGTCGACCGCGAGACGGCCGACGCCGTCGAGAATTCGGACTTTTTGCGGGACTTCGCCAATTTCGAGGTCCGCACCACGAGCAGCGGTAACCTCACCTGGAAGGGCCGTTACCTCTACGGCGGCCAGACCTACATCGAGCTGTTCGGGACCGGCGACCTGCCGGGCCAGGACGCCAACTTCGGCTCCACCTCGGTCGCGTACTCCTCCGAGCACGACGGCGACCTGGCGAAGGTGAGCCAGAGGCTGCGGGATCAGGGCTTCGACAAGCTGGACGAATTCCTCCAGTCGCGTAACTTCGGCGACGGCGTCCTGGTGCCGTGGTTCGACGGCGTCCAGTTCCCCGTCGCCGACTATCCCTATGACGCCTTCGGCGCGTGGGCGATGGAGTACCGGGAGGAGTACTTCGCCGACCCGCGCAGCAAGACCGGTCCGGCGGCTTACCCCGGTGACATCACCCGTCAGCGCTATCTGCCGGACACCTACAAGGACCACCAGATGCGGGACCTGACCCGTATCCGCTTCGCCGTCACCGAACTCGACCTCAACACGCAGCTGCCGCTGTTCGAGGCCGGTGGGCTGGACATCAAGAAGGTCCCGGGCGGTGCCATCGTCAAGGACGGCCTGACCACGATCCAGTACGACGTGGTTTCGGCCGACAAGGTGGGTCTCAAGCAGATCCAGATGTCGCTCAACGCGTCGGTGGACGACCGGCACGAGGAGCGGATCGGCAACTCGACCCTCGTCGTGGGCCCCGGCGACCGCGCCGTCTGGACCTTCGACAAGCCGTAATAACGCACGACGGTAAAGCGCGACGCCGGTCCGGGCCTATTCAGACCGGCGTCGCCGCGTTACGCCAGGCCATGGCGGCAGTCGCGGTCGTAGCCCGTGCCCTCCGCGCAGTGGACCGCCGCGAAGTGGCCGAGGGCGATCCGCGCGAAGTTGCGGAGCGACTCCGTGCCGGGGGCGAAGTAGCCCGTGTGGCCGTGGGCCCGGTCCGCGGAGAGCACGCGCGCGCCGAAGGACGGGTCGGTCGGGTCCTGGCCGTGGCCCAGGCCCAGGAAGTCGAAGCCGGTGACCCGCCGGACCCAGTCGGAGCTGTCGCGGGTGGCCCAGACCCGGGCGGCCGGGCCCAGCTCCGCGGCGTCGTCGGCGCGTACGCCGGGGCTGCCGAACACCACCAGGTCGGAGATCTCGGCGCGGCCGAGACCGGAGGCGGCCAGCCCGCACACGACCGAGCCGTAGCTGTGGCAGAAGACGGCCGGCGGGGCCTGCGCCGACTCGCCCGCGGTCGCGGCGAGACCGGCGAGGAAGCGGTCGAGGCGGGGCACGCCCGCCTTGGCGAGGCGGCCGGTGGCGGCGTCCGGGCCGAGGCCGAGCGGGGTGGTGTAGCCGACCCAGACCACGACGGACGTACGGACCCCGGGCGCCTCCCGGGCCATCTCCGCGCGCAGCGACCTGGCCATGCCGGCCGCGGAACCGTACGGGTGGTGGTCCGTACGGTCGAAGTTCCCCAGGTCGGTGTCGGAGCCGGGGACGAGGACCGCGGTGCGCTGAGCGGTCGTCAGGTCCCCGTACACCTCGGCCACCTGGCCCCGGCCGCGCGGGTCGAAGGCCAGGATCCGGCGGCCGGGGGCGAGGAGCCCGGTGTAGCGGTCGACGAGGGGGCTCTCGGGGTCGGCGGCCCGCTCCTTGGCGCGCTCCGCCCTGATCGCGAGGGCGTTGGCGGTGTAGCGCAGCGCCACGGGCGCGCCGTCGAGATTGCCGACGACCAGCGGGTGACGGAGCGCCAGGGTCCGCTGCTGGGCCGCGGTGAGCCCGGCGAAGAACCGGGCGATCTCGGCGGGGGAGGCGGTGGCCGGGTCGGGCAGCCGGCCGGCGGCGCCGGGGCCCAGGGAGTGGTCCGCGCGCCAGGCGGCCGTGCCGGGCGGCGGTCCGGTGACGGCCTGCTGCTCATGGGCCACGGTCCAGCCGGCGGTGCCCGCCATGACGGTGACCACGAGCGCGGCGGTGATCAGGCTGCGGGCCCGGTGCCTGCCGACCGATGTGTGCGACATGGTCGCGTCCCCCTCTGTCCATTCGATGGCGGAGGGAAACGTAGGAAGGCGGTGGGTGGCGAAACGTCACACCCCGGAGCCAACTCCGGGGTCATACCTGGGTAGGGGGTGTAGCCCCTACCCGGGGTGACGCGCGGGTCGGCGGCGGGCTATTGACCGGGCGTCACCAGGCCCGACTCATACGCGAAGATCACCGCTTGGGCCCGGTCGCGCAGCCCCAGCTTGGCGAGCACCCGGCCGATGTGCGTCTTGACGGTCTGTTCGGCGAGCACCAGCGACTCGGCTATCTCCTGGTTGGACAGCCCGCGCGCGATCAGCTCCAGCACCTCGGTCTCGCGCGGGGTGAGCCCGCTGCGCCGCGTGGCGAGGTTCTTGCGCGGCGCGGGCCGCTGCCGGGCGAAGTCGGCGATGAGGCGGCGGGTGACGGAGGGGGCGAGCAGCGCCTCCCCGGCGGCCACGACCCGCACCGCCGAGATCAGATCGGCGGGCGGGGCGTCCTTGAGCAGAAAGCCGCTGGCGCCCGCGCGCAGCGCCTCGTACACATAGTCGTCGACGTCGAAGGTGGTGAGCATCAGCACCTTCGGGCGGTGGACGACGCCGGCCGGCGGGTCGAGTATCCGCCGGGCCGCCTCCAGGCCGTCCATCTCGGGCATCCGGACGTCCATGAGGACGACGTCCGGGTGGGTGCTGCGGCTGACGTCGACCCCCTGCTTTCCGTCGGGGGCCTCGCCGACCACGTCGATGTCGCTCTGCGCGGAGAGCAGCGCGGCGAAGCCCGCCCGCACCATGGCCTGGTCGTCGACGATGATCACCCGGATGGTCATGGGGCGAGTGGATCCCTTCCCGCGCTCGCTGCGCCTGCTGTGCTCTCCGTGGTTTCCATGGCTTCTGTGGCTCCCGGGGCCGCGCCGTCGGCGCCGTCGGCGGTGTTCTTCGCGGGCTGTGCCACCTCGACGAGCGGGAGCCGCGCCGCCAGGCGGAAGCCGCCGTCGGGCAGCGGGCCGGTGTCCAGCGTGCCGCCGACCAGGCGGACGCGTTCGCGCATGCCGACCAGGCCATGGCCGGTGCCGGTGGTCTCCAGGGGCGGGCCCGGCGCGCCGCTCGCCGGGCCGTTGACGACCAGCACGGTCAGCCCCGTACGGTCCGCGGAGGTCAGGATCGACACGTTCGTCGGGGCGCCCGGCGCGTGCCGCACCACATTGGCGAGCGCCTCCTGCACGATCCGGTACGCCGACAGATCCACCGCCTGCGGCAGCGGCCCGAGCGCGGCCACGTCCTTCGCGATCGACAGCGTGGTGGGGATCCCCGCCCGTACGGTCGCCTCGACCAGCTGTGGCACCCGGTCGAGACCGGGCTGCGGCGCGCGCTCCCCGCGCGCGTCCTCGCTGCGCAACACGCCCAGCAGCCGCCGCATCTCGGCGAGCGACTCGCGGGCGGTGGCCGCGATGGTGCCGAACTCCCGCTCCGCCTCGGGCGGCAGGCCGCCGATCCGGTACGGGGCGCTGTCCGCCTGCACCGTGATCACCGACATGTGGTGCGCCACCACGTCGTGCAGCTCGCGCGCGATCCGGGCGCGCTCCTCCAGCAGGGTGCGCCGGGCCCGCTCCGCCTCGCTGATCGTCTCCTGCTCGGCCAGCCGCCGCTGCGCGTCCCCGCGCTCCCGCAGCGCGCCGCCGACCAGCAGCACCACGCCGCCGAGCACGAACATCAGCACATTGGAGCCGTCGCTGTACCTCGCGCCGGGAATCCCCAGGAACACGCCCACGCCACCGGTGACCAGCCAGACCGCCATCAGGGTGTGGCGGGGCTCGCGCAGCGCGAGGAAGAGGAGGAGGAAGAGATAGCCGATGATGTTGGGCGGCTGCCACGGCCAGCTGCGCTCGGGGAGGTCGGCGTAGCCCAACACCGCCAGCGAGCCGACGGTGTCGGCGATGAAGGCGATCCACCAGGCGGGCAGCGGGCGGGTGACGGCCAGCAGCAGCGGCGCGGCCTGGGCGGCGGCCAGCACGCTGGCCAGCCCGCCGTTCAGGCCGTAGTCCCTGGTGAGGAGCTGGGCGGTGGTCGGGATCAGGATGATGGTGAGCAGCCCGGCGACCGCGTACGGCAGCCGCCGCAGCCAGCGCCTGGTCGACCGCGCGAGCAGCGGGGTCGCCGGGTACGAAGGCGTCACGAGCGCCCGGGCGAGGGCGGACAGGTGCCGCCGGGTGACTGACAGCAGGCTCTCGTGCGCGGCGGCGGACGGCGTGGGGGCGGGCGAGGGCTGGGACATGGCGGCTACAGCGTAGGGGGGACGGCGCGCCCGGACGTCATACCGGGGTATCAGGTCCGAGGCCCGCGCCGGAGACTTTGGCCGTGTCTACAGCTCCGCCAGCAGTTCGGCCTTCTTCGAGCTGAACTCGTCGTCCGTCAGCAGGCCCGCCGTGTGCAGCTCGCCGAGGTGGCGGATGCGGTCCGCGATGTCGGCGGGGTCGCGGCGGCCGGGCCGGGCCGTCGTGCGGGTGAGGCCCGAGGCCGGGTCCGGAGTGGCGGCCTGTACGGCCTCCAGCACCGCCGCGGCGAACGGCAGCGACTCATGGACCAGCCCGTAGCCGAGGCCGAAGACGACCGCGGCCGGGTCGTGGTCGGGCCGCGTCGCGACCGCGGGCCCTTCCGAACCCATCGCACCCGCCGCACCCGCGCCATCGCCGGCACGCGCGCCCGCCCGTGCCCCCGTACGCGCCGCGCCGCCGCCGGGCGCGGCCGGGCGCCCGTCCTCCGCGCCGCGCTCCAGCAGCCGCAAAAAGCCGCTGCGCCCCTGCTTGGGGGAGCCGCCGCCGGTCCCCTTGGACTCCGGCGAGCGCCATTCGACGCCCGACAGGTCGTCGATCCGGAAGCGCTGGTCCCCGACCTTCCACTTCGCCGAGGAGGCGCCGGTCCAGAACCAGCGGAAGGAGACGGCCTTGCCGTCGAAGGACGCCTTGCCGTCGTACGCCTTGAACGACAGCGGCGGCGCGGGCGCGGCGACCAGATAGGACTCGGCGGGGGTGGCGGCCGCGGGGCCGAGGGCGGCGCGTATCTCCTCGGCGTAGTACTCCGCGAGCGTGCCGCGCTCGGCGGGCAGCACCAGGCGGTACGGGTCGCCCCCGTCCTTGAGCTGGCCGTCGGCGGCGTCCATCAAGGGGTCGGCGCCGGGTCTGGGCACGGCGCGCAGCACTACGGTCCCCCGCTTGCCGGGGGTGACCTCCACCGCGGACAGCGCCTCGTAAGGGACGCGACGCTCGCCGAGCGCCTGAAGCAGCTTCGGCGTACGAATCCCCCGTTCGAAGCGGATGAGCACGGAGTCGGTGTCGAACTCCCAGACGGTCTGAAAACCGGCCAGCACATCACCCATGCGGCTCATCGTATGCGGCGGGGGCCCGCCCGTCCCCCCTCGGAGGTTACGCGCGTCAAATCAATTTGCGCCGTCAGCTAATTTTCAGCCGTCAGCTCAAGTTCCAGCCGTCAGCTGGAGCGGTGCCGGCAGTCGGATGGGGCGGTTCGGGCCGTCAGACGGGGCGGTCAGCTCAGTCCGGTCCGGCAGCTGTCGCCGTCCGCGCAGCTCACGGACCGGAGGGAGCCGACCCCCACCCGGGCGAAGTTGTCCAGGCTGGTGGTGCCCGGCACGAAGTACCCGGCGTGCCCCTGCGCCCCGTCGGCGGACAGGACACGGGCGCCGAAGCCGGAGGAGACCGGGTCCGCGCCGTGTCCGAGCCCGCCGAGCTCCACGTGCGGGATGTCCTGAATCCAGTCGCCGGAGTCGCGCATCGCCCACACCCGGGCGCTGGTGCCCAGGTCGGAGGCGTGATCGGCGCGCATCCCGGGGCTGCCGGCGACCGCGATGTCGGTGACCTTGGGCGCCAGGTCGCGGGCGGCCACCCCGCACACCACCGATCCGTAGCTGTGGCACATCAGCGAGACGCGGGTCAGCTCGGGCAGGCCGTTGACCAGCGCGCGCAGCCGCAGGGCGCCCTGGGCGGCGAGCCTGCCGGTGGCCGCGTCCATGCCGATGCCGCTGGGGGAGGTGTAGTCGGCCCAGGCGATGACGGCGTTCTTCCCGCGGGGGTCGACGACCCGCTCGGCGTTGTAGAGGGCGCGCGCCATGCCGGCCACCGCGGTGTAGGCGCGCCCGGGCTTCTCGAAGCTCAGGATGTCGGTGTCCACGCCGGGCACCACGACCGAGACGCGCGCGGCGTGTTCCAGGTCGCCGAAGACCTCTGCGGCCCGCCCGGAGCCGGTGGGGTCGAAGGCGAGGATCTGCCGCCCGCCGCTCAGCAGCTCCTCGTAGCGGTGCATCCGGCGCCCCGCGTCCTGCCGCCCGAGCGGGGTGAGCCCGCCGTCGTGCATCCGCTTGCGCTCGGCGTCGCGGGCCTGGGCGAGGGCGATCCGGTTGGCGCGGTAGCGCAGCTCCACCGGCGCGCCGTTCATATTGCCGACGACCAGCGGGTAGCGGCGGGCCAGGCGATCGCGCTGGGTCGCGGTGAGCGAGTCCAGGAAGCGGGCGAGGCGGCGCGGCGGGCCGGAGGGGTCGGGCAGGGCGCGGCCGCCCAGGCTGCCTCCCCCGGCTACCGCTGGGAGGTGCCCCTTCCGCCAGGCGGTCAGCTCCGCGGCCAGCGGGCCATCGGACCCTCGCTGGTTCCGCATGGCCGTCCAGCCGGTGGTGGCGAGCAGGACGAACACCACCGCCAGGGCGAGGAGTGCTCGCCAGGCGGTGGAGCCGGGGGAGGGGGAGCCGAGCTCAGAGAAGGAAGTCACCGCGGGACACCCTAGGAGAAGCGTGGTGGTGGCTGCCAAATGCCGTGACACTTCTCACGTTTGAGGAGAATCCGGACGGATCGTTTTGTCTGATTTATTCAGTCTTTGGGGTTATCTGTCCCATGGTTCGGCCAGTGCCGCCCCGAGGTGGTCGAGATGGAAGAGGGTGAGGTCCCGCAGCGACTCCATGCTGGTGCCCTCGCCCTCGTTCCACAGCTGACCGGCCACCCGGATCGCCCCGCCGAACGCCGCGACCACCAGGCGCGGCCGCGGGTCCGTGTCGACGCCAAGACCCTCGCGGCGGGCGATCTCCCGGGCCAGCCGGTCCTCCAGCTCGGCGGTCCGGCGCAGATGGACGGCCAGCAGGGCGGGGGTCGACTCGATCACGCAGTACATGCGCATATGGAGGTCCTGCGGGACCAGCTCGGCGATGATCTCGCCGGCGGCGCTCCAGGAGGTCTGGACGGCGCCCCGCAGGGCGGTGAGCGGTGCCTCCTCGGCGGGCCGGCCGGCCAGGGCGTCGAAGAAGTGACGCTCCGCCACGTCCTGGGTGGCGAAGGCGACTTCCTCCTTGTTGGCGAAGTACCGGAAGAACGTGCGCTGGGAGACATCGACCGCGTCCGCGATCTCGTCGACCGTCGTGTGGTCGTATCCGTTCCGGGTGAACAGCTCCAGGGCGGAGCGCACCAGGGCGGCCCGTGTGCGTTGCTTCTTGCGTTCCCGGAGTCCCGCCGGTGGTGGCGCCACCGCCTGGTCCGTTGTCACCTGTCGGCTCTCTTTCTGGCGCGATCGGGCTGCTCACCCTACCTGCGGGGAACCTGGCAGTTACCGAATCATGAACTTGTTTGTCAATTGTCAGCGGCTGACACTAGCCTCCGGATATGACGTCTGAGACCACCGTCGCCCACGCGGCGCCGGAACCTCCCATACCCGATCCCCCGAAGGGGCTGCGGGGACACCCGTGGCTAACGCTGCTGACGATCGCCGTCGGCGTGACGATGGTCGCCCTCGACGGCACGATCGTCGCGATAGCCAACCCCGCCATCGCCGAAGACCTCGACGCCTCGCTCGCCGACGCCCAATGGATCACCAACGGCTATCTGCTCGCCCTCGCCGTCTCGCTGATCACGGCCGGCAAGCTCGGTGACCGCTTCGGCCACCGCCAGACCTTCCTCGTCGGCGTCGTCGGCTTCGCCGCCTCCTCGGCGGCCATCGCCCTGTCCGGCAGCGTGACCCTGCTGGTGGTCTTCCGCGTGCTCCAGGGCCTGTTCGGCGCCCTGTTGATGCCCGCGGCGCTCGGCCTGCTGCGCGCCACCTTCCCGGCCGAGAAGCTCAACATGGCCATCGGCATCTGGGGCATGGTGATCGGCGCGTCCACCGCGGGCGGACCGATCGTCGGTGGTCTGCTCGTCGAGCACGTCAACTGGCAGTCCGTGTTCTACATCAACGTGCCCGTCGGCGTCCTCGCCCTCGCCCTCGGACTGGCGATCCTGAAGGACCACCGCGCCGAGAACGCCCCCAAGTCCTTCGACATCCCCGGCATCGCGCTGCTGTCCGGCGCGATGTTCTGCCTGATCTGGGCCGTGATCAAGGCCGGCGAATGGCAGTGGGGCGACTCCCGGACGCTGCTGTTCCTCGGGCTCGCCGTGGTCTGCTTCGCGGCCTTCGCGTTCTGGGAGACCCGCAGCAGCGAGCCGCTGCTGCCGCTGCGCATGTTCCGCTCCGTCCCGCTGTCCGCCGGCACCGTGCTGATGGTGCTGATGGCCTTCGGGTTCATGGGCGGGCTCTTCTTCGTCACCTTCTACCTTCAGAACGTGCACGGCATGAGCCCGGTCGACAGCGGGCTGCACCTGCTGCCGCTGACCGCCATGATGATCGTGGCCTCACCGCTGGCCGGGCTGCTGATCACCAAGCTCGGGCCACGGATCCCGCTGGTGGTCGCCATGCTGCTCACCTCCGCGGCGATGTTCGGCGCCTCCACCCTCGACGTGGACTCCTCCACCCTCGAGACATCCCTGTGGTTCGGCCTCCTCGGCCTCGGCCTCGCCCCGGTGATGGTCGGCGCCACCGAGGTCATCGTCGGCAACGCGCCGCTCGAGCTCTCCGGCGTCGCCGGCGGCCTCCAGCAGGCGTCCATGCAGGTCGGCGGCAGCATCGGCACCGCCGCGCTCGGCGCGGTCATGGCCGCCAAGGTCGACGACGACCTGCCCGGCTCCTGGCAGCGCGCCGGACTGCCGCCGCTGTCCGGGAAGGATCTGGACCAGGCGTCCCAGGCGGTCGAGGTGGGCAAGGCCCCGCTCGCCCCGGGCACTCCGCCGGAGCTCGTCGGGAAGATCACCGGCGTGGCGCATGACACCTTCGTGTCGGGGATGGGCGTCGCCTTCACCGTCGCGGGCGTCGTCTCGCTCCTGGCGGCCGTGGTGGCGGCGTTCACCAAGCGCGGCGAGAACGCGGAGGCGGGCGCGGGAGCGGCCCACATCTGACCGCACACGGCAAAGCGCCGGGCAGGCTGCACTCAGCCTGCCCGGCGCCCCTTTTTCGTGGCTCGGTTCTCCCCCAGCTACCGCTGGGAGGTGCCCCCCAGGGGCGCTACAGCCTCCCCCAGCCTTCGGCCGGGGGTGCCCCCTGTCGACGGTCGACCGTGCTCGGCCCTCCACGCGGCGGTAGCCGCATAGTGACGGCAGCCTCAGGGCCTCCGCGCGCTCTCCACTTTCACAGTGACATCAGCGCCTCCGGCGCGGGCGGCCGCGCCCCTTCGGTTCACTCGCCGGTCACCGCGGTCCCGTTACGCGTCGCCCCCGGCCGCGCCCGGGTCGGCGGCGGCCACGTCGAGCAGCTGATAGCGGTCGATCGCCTGCTTCAGCACCGAGCGGTCGATCTTGCCGTCCTTCGCGAGCTCGGTGAGCACCGCGAGGACGATCGACTGCGCGTCGATGTGGAAGAACCGGCGCGCCGCCCCGCGGGTGTCCGCGAAGCCGAAGCCGTCGGCGCCCAGCGACTGGTACGTGCCGGGCACCCAGCGCGCGATCTGGTCCGGAACGGCCCGCATCCAGTCGGACACGGCCACCTTCGGGCCCTCCGCGTCGGCCAGCTTCCGCGTCACATACGGGACGCGCTGCTCCTCCTCGGGGTGGAGCAGGTTGTGCTCCTCCGCCTCGACCGCGTCGCGCCGCAGCTCGTTCCAGGAGGTCGCCGACCACACATCGGCCTTCACATCCCACTCGTCGGCCAGGACGCGCTGCGCCTCCAGCGCCCACGGCACGGCGACGCCCGAGGCGAGGATCTGCGCCGGGATGGCGCCCTTCTCGCCCCGCTGGTAGCGGTAGAGGCCCTTGAGGATGCCCTCGCCGTCCACGTCGGCGGGCTCGGCCGGGTGCCGGATCGGCTCGTTGTAGACGGTGAGGTAGTAGAAGACGTCCTCACTGTCCTCGCCGTACATCCGGCGCAGACCGTCCTGCACGATGTGGGCGATCTCGAAGCCGAACGCCGGGTCGTACGCGACGACGGCCGGGTTGGTCGAGGCCAGCAGCTGCGAGTGGCCGTCCGCGTGCTGGAGGCCCTCACCGGTCAGGGTCGTACGGCCGGCGGTCGCGCCCAGCACAAAGCCGCGCGAGAGCTGGTCGGCCATCTGCCAGAACTGGTCGCCGGTGCGCTGGAAGCCGAACATCGAGTAGAAGACGTACACCGGGATCAGCGGCTCGCCGTGGGTGGCGTACGCCGAGCCCGCGGCGATCAGCGAGGCCGTACAGCCCGCCTCGGAGATGCCGTCGTGCAGCATCTGCCCGGTCGGCGTCTCCTTGTAGGCCAGCAGCAGCTCGCGGTCGACGGACTCGTAGGTCTGGCCCAGCGGGGAGTAGATCTTCGCCGACGGGAACAGCGAGTCCATGCCGAAGGTGCGGTACTCGTCGGGCGCGATCGGCACGAACCGCTTGCCGATCTCCTTGTCCCGCATCAGGTCCTTCAGCAGCCGCACGAACGCCATGGTGGTGGCGATCTGCTGCTGACCGCTGCCCTTCTTGGTCGAGGCGTACGTCTTGTCGCCCGGCAGCTGAAGCGGCTTGGCCCGCACCACGCGGGTCGGCACATACCCGCCCAGCGACTTGCGCCGGTCGTGCATGTACTGGATCTCCTCCGAGTCCCGGCCCGGGTGGTAGTACGGCGGCAGGCCGGACTCCAGCTCCTTGTCGGGGATCGGCAGGTGCAGCCGGTCGCGGAAGCGCTTGAGGTCGTCGACCGTCAGCTTCTTCATCTGGTGGGTCGCGTTGCGGCCCTCGAAGTTCGGGCCGAGCGTCCAGCCCTTGACCGTCTGGGCCAGGATCACCGTCGGCTGGCCCTTGTGGGCCTTGGCCGCCGCGTACGCCGCGTAGATCTTGCGGTGGTCGTGGCCGCCGCGGCCCAGGTGCAGAATCTGGTCGTCGGTCATGTGCTCGACCATGCTGCGCAGCCGCTGGTCGTCGCCGAAGAAGTGGTCGCGGATGTACGAGCCGGTCTCGGTGGCGTACGTCTGGAACTGGCCGTCGGGCGTGGTGTTCAGCTTGTTGACCAGGATGCCGTCGCGGTCCTGCGCGAGCAGCGGGTCCCAGGTGCGGTCCCACACCAGCTTGATCACATTCCAGCCGGCGCCGCGGAACTGCGACTCCAGCTCCTGGATGATCTTGCCGTTGCCGCGCACCGGGCCGTCGAGGCGCTGGAGGTTGCAGTTGACGACGAAGGTCAGGTTGTCCAGGCCCTCTCGGGCGGCCAGGGAGAGCTGGCCGAGCGACTCCGGCTCGTCCATCTCGCCGTCGCCCAGGAACGCCCACACATGCGAGGCCGAGGTGTCGGCGATGCCGCGCGCCTCCATGTAGCGGTTCATCCGCGCCTGGTAGATCGCCCCGAGCGGGCCGAGGCCCATGGAGACCGTCGGGAACTCCCAGAAGTCCGGCATCGACCGCGGGTGCGGGTAGCTGGACAGGCCGTGGCCGGCCTTCGACTTCTCCTGGCGGAAGGCGTCCAGGTGCTGCTCGTTCAGCCGGTCCAGGAGGAAGGCGCGGGCATAGATGCCGGGCGAGGCATGACCCTGGAAGAAGATCTGGTCGCCGCCGTCGCCGCCGTCCTTGCCGCGGAAGAAGTGGTTGAAGCCCACGTCGTACAGCGAGGCCGAGGAGGCGAAGGTGGCGATATGGCCGCCGACGCCGATGCCCGGACGCTGGGCCCGGGAGACCATCACCGCCGCGTTCCAACGGGTCGCGTTCAGGACCTTCCGCTCGATCTCCTCGTTGCCGGGGAAGAACGGCTCGTCCTTGGTCGCGATGGTGTTGACGTAGTCCGTGCTGCGCATCTCGGGCACCGCGACGCGCTTCTCGCGGGCGCGCTCGATCAGGCGGAGCATGAGGTAGCGGGCACGTTCCCGGCCTCGCTCATCGACAGCTGCGTCGAGCGAGTCGAGCCACTCCTGGGTCTCTTCAGGATCGAAGTCCGGGACCTGGCTGGGAAGGCCGCCAATGATGATCGGGTTGCGATCGGATCCGGAAGCCACGCTATTCCTTCGCTTTTCGGTCGTGCTGTGCACGCAATGGATTCGTGCTCTGCTGGTGTCGCGCCGATCTCCATCGTGTACCTCGGGTAGGGGATACGTCACCTCTACCGAGTGGTAACCATCACGTGGTGAGACGTACGCTGCGCGGGCGTCGGGGTGCGACGGCCAAATCGCAACCATACGCTCACCCCGGACGGCGTTCGCGTACGCCCGTTCGGCCCTGGGGCGCGTACTCGGCGTATCGTGACGATACGCTCGGGTAATCCGGGCGTATTGGAGTGATGTGACTCACTCGCGGCTGTTCGTCCATGATGGGAGTTGCGGCGCTCCGTGCTCCGCGGCATCCCCCATACTCCGTTGAACGCCGTATGGGGTGACCCCCCACGTTTGGGCGGGATCGCTGGCCAGGTACTTGCGCGATCCGCCCGGCCCGTGTGGACTACGCCCCAAGCCCCGCGTACGCGCGTGGCGTACAGCGACTCGAGGAATGAACGCAAGATGACAGGAGGCAATCCGTGAGCGCGACCGCGGACCACGCGGAGGAGCGGACCAACCTTGCCGTGAGGCTGGGTTTCCAGCCCGATCAGGTGGTCCAGGAGATCGGCTACGACGACGATGTCGACCAGGAGCTCCGCGAGGCCATCGAGGAGATCACCGGCCAGGAGCTCGTCGACGAGGACTACGACGATGTGGCCGACGCCGTTGTGCTGTGGTTCCGAGAGGACGACGGCGACCTGACGGACGCGCTGGTGGACGCCATCGGGATGATCGACGACGGCGCACCGGTCTTGCTGCTGACCCCCAAGACCGGCCGTGACGGCTATGTCGAGCCGAGCGACATCAACGAGGCCGCGACCACCGCCGGCCTGTCCACGACCAAGAGCATCAATGCGGGCAAGGACTGGACGGGCAGCCGTCTGGTCACCCCGAAGGCCGCCAAGTCCGGCAAGCGCTGAAGCGGCCCCGCGGGGCCGTCGGCGCACGGCCCCGCGACACCCTGCCGAGAGCCCCCCTCCGCACCGTTCGGAGGGGGGCTCTGCGCGTAGGGTGTACCCCGGTCAACCAGCCAATCCAGCCAGTCAGGCTGTCAATCCAGCTGCCAATGATCCAGGGAAGGGATGCCACCCATGGCGATAGAGGTCGGTGCGAAGGCCCCCGATTTTGAGCTGAGGAACCAGCACGGGGAGTCGGTCCGGCTCTCCGACTTCCGGGGTGAGAAGAACGTCGTCCTCCTCTTCTACCCCTTCGCCTTCACCGGCGTGTGCACCGGTGAGCTGTGCGCCCTCCGCGACGAGCTGCCGAAGTTCGTCAACGACGAGGTGCAGCTGCTCGCCGTCTCCAACGACTCGCCCTTCTCGCTGCGGGTCTTCGCCGAGCAGGAGGGTCTTGAGTACCCGCTGCTGTCGGACTTCTGGCCGCATGGCGAGGCCAGCCGGGCCTACGGCGTCTTCGACGAGGAGAAGGGCTGCGCGGTGCGCGGCACCTTCGTGATCGACAAGGAGGGCGTGGTCCGCTGGACCGTCGTCAACGGCCTCCCCGACGCCCGGGACCTCGACGACTACGTGAAGGCTCTGGAAAGCCTGTAGGCCCCGAAACCCTGTACCGAGGGGAACCGCTCACTAGGATCGACGCGTTGATCCTGGTGGGATCCCCGGGCATCCCCGGCCGCGTCCGGGTGGTGCCCCTGGCACCCGGCATAGCAATGAAGGGGCACGCAGTGCTCCTGACGAATCTTTTTGGGAGGACTCGTGGGAGTCAGCCTCAGCAAGGGCGGCAACGTCTCGCTGACCAAGGAAGCCCCTAACCTGACCGCCGTCTCCGTCGGCCTGGGCTGGGACATCCGCACCACCACCGGCACCGACTTCGACCTCGACGCCAGCGCCCTGCTGACCAACGCCGAGGGCAAGGTCGCCAGTGATCAGAACTTTGTCTTCTTCAACAACCTGAAGAGCCCCGACGGCTCGGTCGAGCACACCGGTGACAACCTCACCGGTGAGGGCGAGGGCGACGACGAAGTCATCAAGATCAACCTGGTCGGCGTGCCGGCCGATGTCGCCAAGATCGTGTTCCCGGTGTCGATCTACGACGCCGAGAACCGCCAGCAGAGCTTCGGCCAGGTCCGTAACGCGTTCATCCGCGTGGTCAACCAGGCCGATGGCAATGAGCTGGCGCGCTACGACCTGACCGAGGACGCCTCGACCGAGACCGCCATGGTCTTCGGCGAGCTGTACCGGCACGGGGCGGAGTGGAAGTTCCGGGCGATCGGCCAGGGGTACGCCTCGGGGCTGCGCGGCATCGCGCAGGACTTCGGCGTCAACGTCTGACAGGCCCGTAGCACCACCCGCGTATGTACGTCCTGCGTACGCACCGCACCGCCAGCGCGTCCGGCGCCGTGTCCCTGCATCTCGGCAGGAGCGCGGCGCCGGGCGTGCTGCTTCGTATGCGCACGGTGTGCCCCGCTCGCTGCCCGCGCTCCTCGCGCGGTCCGCGAGCCGGGCGCCTCGCGCGCTCCATACGCTTCACGCGCTCTTTGCGACACTACGGGGAGGAATCAGGAACATGGGCGTAACCCTCGCCAAGGGGGGCAATGTCTCCCTCACCAAGGCCGCGCCGAATCTCACCCAGGTCATGGTCGGCCTGGGCTGGGACGCGCGCTCGACCACCGGAGCGCCGTTCGACCTCGACGCCAGCGCGCTGCTGTGCCAGTCGGGGCGGGTGCTCGGCGACGAGTACTTCGTCTTCTACAACAATCTGAAGAGCCCCGAGGGCTCGGTCGAGCACACCGGCGACAACCTCACCGGTGAGGGCGAGGGCGACGACGAGTCGATCCTGATCGACCTCGCCAAGGTACCAGCACAGGTCGACAAGATCGTCTTCCCGGTGTCGATCTATGACGCGGACACCAGGCGCCAGACGTTTGGGCAGGTCAGCAATGCGTTCATCCGCGTGGTGAACCAGGCCGACGGCGCCGAGCTCGCTCGCTACGACCTCTCGGAGGACGCGTCGAGCGAGACGGCGATGATCTTCGGGGAGGTTTACCGCTATGGCGGTGAGTGGAAGTTCCGGGCCGTGGGGCAGGGGTACGCGTCCGGCCTCCGCGGGATCGCTCTAGACTTCGGGGTCAACGTTTCGTAAAACCGCGTAACATGCGCGGGGGAGACCTTACGAAGAGGGATTGGACAGGAAGTGCTCCTCAAAACCTTTGGTTGGTCGTTCGCCGTGACGGCGGCCGGCCTGGCCCTGGCCGGCGTCCTCTGGGGGTGGAAGGGGCTCGCGATTGTCGGGATCCTCTCGATCCTGGAGATTTCGCTCTCTTTCGACAACGCGGTCATCAACGCGGGCATCCTCCGCAAGATGAACGCCTTCTGGCAGAAGATCTTCCTGACCGTCGGCATCCTGATCGCCGTCTTCGGCATGCGCCTCGTCTTCCCCGTGATCATCGTGGCGATCACGGCGAAGATGGGGCCGCTGGAGGCCGTCGACCTGGCGATCAACAACAAGGACAAGTACGAACACCTGGTCACCGCCGCGCACCCGGCGATCGCCGCCTTCGGCGGGATGTTCCTGCTGATGATCTTCCTCGACTTCGTCTTCGAGGAGCGCGACATCAAGTGGCTGGGCTGGCTGGAGCGGCCGCTGGCCAAGCTCGGCAAGCTGGACACCTTCTCGATCGTCATCGCCCTGCTGGCGCTGCTCGTGACCGCCATGACGTTTGCCACCGACGTGGCCCACGGCGGCGGTGACAAGAGCGCGACGGTGCTGCTGGCCGGCGTCGCCGGTCTGCTCACGTACCTGATCGTCGGCGGCATCTCCGGCTACTTCGAGGACAAGCTCGAGGAAGACGAAGATGACGACGAGGACGGCGACGAGTCCGAGAAGGCCGCCGCCGGAGCCCAGAAGGGCCAGGGCGCCACGGTGGTCGGCATGGCCGGCAAGGCCGCGTTCTTCCTCTTCCTCTACCTGGAGGTCATCGACGCGTCGTTCTCCTTCGACGGCGTCATCGGCGCCTTCGCGATCACCAACGACATCTTCGAGATGGCGCTGGGTCTGGGCATCGGCGCCATGTACATCCGGTCGCTGACCGTCTACCTCGTCCGTCGGGGCACCCTGGACGACTACGTCTACCTGGAGCACGGCGCGCACTACGCCATCGGTGCGCTGGCCGCCATCCTGCTCGTCACGATCAAGTACGAGATCAACGAGGTGATCACCGGCCTGATCGGTGTGGTCCTGATCGGCGCCTCGTACTGGTCCTCGGTGGTGCGCAACCGCCGGGAGGCGGAGGCGGAGGGAGCGGACGCCGAGAGCAAGCCGGAAGTCACTTCCGGAGTGTGACGCGGGTCCGTTTGAGGAACGCTCTGAGCGGGGCGGTCCGGGAGTTCTGTCTCCCGGCCCGCCCCGCGGGCAGTCCGGCGATCGAGAAGTTGACTGGTGGGGGTGCACAGGATGGCGTTCTGGGACAACTGGGGACGGGGCGCGTGGCGCGAGTTCGAGAGCGGGGCCGCCTCGGGGGTGGTCGCACTGACCAAGCGGCACCAGACCATCTCGCTGACCAAGCAGGGCGCGGCCAGCGGCAACCTGCGGATCAACCTGTCCTGGCGGATGCGCACGTCGGACTTCAACGACCGGGCGGGGCGGGGCTCGCTGCGCCATCCGCTGCGGATGTTCAAGCCGGATATGGTGCAGGCCCAGGGGTCCGCGATGGTCAATGTCGACCTGGACCTGGCCTGCCTGTACGAGCTGCAGAGCGGCGCCAAGGGCGTGGTCCAGCCGCTCGGCAACTTCCTGGGCAACCTCAACGAGGCGCCCTACATCAAGCTCAGCGGCGACGACCGGTTCGGGTCCGGGTCCGGCGAGACGATCTACATCAACATGGACCACAAGGACGACATCAAGCGGCTGCTCGTCTTCGTCTACATCTACGACGGCACCCCGGCCTTCGACCGCACCCACGGCATGGTGACGCTCTACCCGAGCAACGGGCCGCGGGTGGAGATCGAGCTCCATGAGCGCGCCCCGCAGGCCCGCTCCTGCGCCGTGGTGATGATCGAGAACGTGAAGGGCGAGATGGTGGTCCGCCGCGAGGTGAAGTACGTGTACGGCTTCCAGGCGGAGCTGGACCGGCTCTACGGGTGGGGGCTCCAGTGGGGCCGCGGCTACAAGGAGAAGGTCTGACCGCCCGCTGAGAGCGGGAGCGGCGCGGCCGGGCGCCTGGGGTGTGCCCCGGGCGCCCGGCCCGCCGGCCGCTCAGCGGTGCTGGAACTGCGGCCCCTGCGGCGGCAGCGTGAAGTTGGGGTCGGGCAGCGGGGGCGGTGGTATGGGCTCGGTGCGCTGCACCTGCTGCGGGTAGCCGTACGCGGGCTGCTGCGGATACCCGTACGCCGGCTGTTGCGGGTAGCCGTACGCCGCCGCCGGCTGCGGGTAGCCGTAGCCGGTGCCGGGCTGTGCCGGGGGCTGCGGCGGAGCGGTCGGCGGGGCGCTCGGCGGGGGTGGCATGGGGCCGTAGCCGGTCGGCAGCGGAGTGGGCGTCGCCATTGGCTGGGTCAGCAGTGAGTCGTCCCAGGAGTCCTGCCCGAAGGTGGGGCCGGGGGGCGCCGCGTGAGCGATCCCGTCCCTGGCGGCCACGGTGGGCGGTGGCGCGGGGGCGGGCGTGGACTCCGGCCGGCCCTCGTTTCCGTTCGTGGGGGCGTCTGCGCCCATGCCCGGGTCGAGTGCGGCGCCGGCTTCGCCGCTGTCCTCGCCGCCGCCCTCGCCCTCGTCCACCGAGATGCCGTACTCCGTGGCCAGCCCGACCAGCCCCGACTCATAGCCCTGCCCGAGCGCGCGGAACTTCCAGGAGTCCCCGCGCCGGTAGAGCTCGCCGCAGAGCAGCGCGGTCTCCTGGCCGGTCTCCGCCCCGACCTCGAACCTGGCGATCGGCTCCGCGTCCGCCGCGCCCGCGGCGTCGTACAGCAGCAGGCTCAGATCCGATACCTGGCCGAAGGTGCCGCCGTCCGCGGACGCGGCCAGCACCACCCGGTGGACGGCCGGCTCCAGGGCCGCCAGATCGGCCTCCACGGTGTCCGTCAGCCCCTCCGCCGCCCGCTTCTTGGGCAGATGCCGGACCAGGCCGGACGGGTGCCGTGGCTGGTTGTAGAAGACGAAGTCCTCGTCCGAGCGCACGCGGTCGTCCGCGCCCAGCAGCAGCGCCGAGGCATCCACGTCGGGTACGTCCGCGCCGGGAGTCCAGCGGAGCACGGCCCGTACGGCGGTGGCGTCCAGCGGGATGTTCGATCCCTTCAGCATCGCGTGCGTCATGGCCGCAATCCTGCCCTCCCGGGCCTCGCCGGGACAACGCAGGGGTGGGTGCGAAGTCGGGAAAACCAAGAAGAGGGGGCAGAGGAGGGGCAGAGGGGAGGGACGGGGCGGTCTCCCGGACACGGGCTGGACGCATATGAGTTACGTGATTTTCACGCTCTTGGGGAACTTTTGACCCATCCCCGCACGTACGATTATCGGCCACTACCTGGGTCGGAACGGCCAGCACGGGCATCGGCATGCGGGGAGAGCTATGCGGCATTTTGGACACCTGTCGGCCGAGGCACGGAAAGATCTGTTCCATCGGGAGCCCGGCGAGTTCACCCTGGACTCCCCGGCGCACACGCTCGCCGTCGCCCTCGGCGCCACCCTCTACTGCCCGGCAACCCGCCCCCGCCTCGCCGACGACGTCGCCAAACAGGCAGGTCAGGGCGTGACCTCCATGGTGCTCTGCCTGGAGGACTCCATCGATGACAACGAGGTGCCCGAGGCCGAGGAGAACCTCATACGGCAGCTGGGCGAACTCTCGGCGCGCGGCCCGCGCCTCTCCCTGCCGCTGCTGTTCATCCGGGTCCGGACCCCCGAGCAGATCGTCGATCTCGTCCACCGGCTCGGCCCCGCCGTCCGGCTGCTGTCCGGATTCGTACTGCCGAAGTTCACCGAGGAGCGCGGCGTCCCCTTCCTCGAGGCGCTGATTTCGGCCGAATCCGATGAGGCGGCGGAGGCGGCCGAGGCGCTGGGCGGCCGGCGGCTGTATGCGATGCCGGTCCTCGAATCGCCGGAGCTGATGCACCGGGAAACCCGCACCGAGACCCTGGCCGGCATCGGCCGCACCATCGACAAGCACCGCGAGCGGGTTCTGGCGCTCCGCCTCGGCGTCACCGACCTGTGCTCGGCCTACGGGCTGCGCCGGGCGCCCGACATGACGGCGTACGACGTACAGCTGGTCGCCTCCGTCATCGCCGACGTGGTCAACATGCTGGGCCGCGCGGACGGCACCGGCTTCACGGTCACCGGGCCGGTGTGGGAGTACTTCAAGCCCCACGAGCGGATGTTCAAGCCGCAGCTGCGGATCAGCCCCTTCACCGGCCGCGCCGCGTCGTCGCTGCGCAACGCCCTCATCGAGCACGACATGGACGGGCTGCTGCGCGAGATCGAACTCGACCGCGCCAACGGCCTTCAGGGCAAGACCTGCATCCACCCGACGCATGTCGCCCCCGTGCACGCGCTGTCGGTGGTCAGCCACGAGGAATACAGCGACGCCGTGGACATACTCGAACCGGAGCGCGGCGGGGGCGGTGTGCTGCGCTCGGCGTACACCAACAAGATGAACGAGGTGAAGCCGCACCGCGCCTGGGCCGAGCGGACGCTGCGGCGCGCCGAGGTGTTCGGCGTGGCCCGGGAGGACATCAGCTTTGTGGAACTGCTGGCGGCGGGGTTGCGCACGGGATGACGGGACGACGGGGTGACGGGTAAGTGATCGGGCTGACGGGGTTGATGGAGCGGATGGGGCGGATGGGGCGTACGGCGTGATGTGGTCGGGGCAGTGGGTCGCGGACCGGCTGGGAGTCGGGCTCGAAGGCGGCGACGAACTGCGCGAGTTGCTGGGGCTCGCGCTGCGCCGCAACCCCAAGCGCGCGCATCTGCTGGTGTCCAACGTGCTCGGCAAACACGTGCCGCAGCGGCCGCGGGCCGTCCACGGCGCGGGCGTACGGCTCGGGCGCCGGGTGCGCGAGCTGTTGGGCGACGAGGCCGCGGCGCGCGCGGTCGTGCTCGGCTACGCGGAGACCGCGACGGGCCTGGGCCACAGCGTCGCCGACGGCCTGGCCCTCGCCCCCTACCTCCACTCCACCCGCCGCCCGGTCGCGGGGGTCGCCCCGGTCGGCGGCTTCGAGGAGGAGCACAGCCACGCCACGTCCCACCTCCTCCTCCCCGAGAACCCGGACCTGCTGGCCACGGACGGCCCGCTCGTCCTCGTCGACGACGAGTTCTCGACCGGCCGGACGGTGCTCAACACCATCGCCGCGCTCCACCGGCGCTTCCCGCGCGAGCGGTACGTGGTGGTGGCCCTGGTCGACATGCGCTCGCCCGAGGACCGCGCCCGCCTGGACGCGTTCGCGGCCGACCTCGGCGCGCGCGTGGACCTGATCGCGGCGGCGACGGGCACGGTCAGGCTCCCGGCGGAGGTCCTGGAGCGCGGCCGGCGGCTGGTCGCGGAGCACGAGGCGGCTGCCGCCGGGGTTGGGGCCGCGGATCCCGCGCCCGCGGCTGCGCCCGGCCCAGCGCGCGCGCCTGCGGCCGCGCCTGGCCGGGGGCACGCGGCTGCGCCTCACCCGGCGCACGCGCCGAGGCATGACAAGGCGTCCGGGTCCGCGCCGGGGCCGGACGGCCACGCCGGGCATGCGGGGGCGGTCCGCGTCGAGCTCGGCTGGCCGCGGGGGGTGCCCGACGGCGGGCGGCACGGCTTCACCCCCGCCCACCGGGAGCGGCTGGAGGCCGCGCTTCCGGGCATGGCGGCCCGTATCGCGGCAGCGCTGGGCAGCGGGCCGCGGCGCGTGCTCGTCCTCGGCTTCGAGGAGCTGATGTACGCGCCGCTGCGGATCGCCGAGGCGCTGGACACTCCGCAGGCCACCGGAGCGACCACCGGCCCGGCCGGGGCCGAGGTGCGGTACTCGACCACCACGCGCTCACCCGTGCTCGCCGTGGACGACCCCGGCTACGCGATCCGGACCCGCCTCGCCTTCCCCGCGCACGACGCCCCCGCCGACGGGCCGGGGGAGCGCTACGCGTACAACGTCGCCCCCGGCGGCGACCCGGAGCGCCGGTTCGACGCGATCGTCGCCGTCGTCGACTCGGTCGCCGACACCCCCGAACTGCACGCCCCGGACGGGCTGCTGGCCCGCCTCGCCACGCACACCGACCGCCTCCTGCTGGCCGTCGTACCGTCCTACACGCCCAAGACCCACACTCCCGAGCGACAGGCACCCCCCATGGCACAACCGCCGCTGCCGGAGCCGCTGCGCGGCCCCGCGTTCTCCTCGTACGCCCCCGACGAGGTCGGCTGGCTGCTCCAGGACTTCTCCGACGTCACGCTCGAGGCGCCCACCGAGGAGCGCGAGGAGGCGATCCAGAGCGGCGGCGCGCACTACGCCGAGTCGCTGCCCGTCGAGTACCAGCCCACCGAGGAGTACCAGGCGCTGTTCCGGGCCGCGCTCACCGCCTCGGCGGCGCGCATCGCGCGGGCCGTCGGCGCGGTCACCGAGACCGTGCTGGCCGAGCGGTCGCCGCGCCCCGTCCTGGTCTCGCTGGCCCGGGCCGGCACCCCCGTCGGCGTGCTGATGCGCCGCTGGGCGCGCCACGCACACGGGCTCGACCTGCCGCACTACGCCATCTCCATCGTGCGCGGCCGCGGCATCGACACCACCGCGCTGCGCTGGCTGGCGGACCGTCACGACCCGGCCGACGTGGTGTTCGTCGACGGCTGGACGGGCAAGGGCGCGATCACCCGCGAGCTGGCGGAGGCCGTGCGGCCGTACCCCGGCTTCGACCCGCGGATCGCCGTGCTCGCCGACCCCGGCCGCTGCGTCGATACGTACGGCACGCGCGACGACTTCCTCATCCCCTCCGCCTGCCTCAACTCGACCGTCTCCGGGCTGATATCGCGCACCGTGCTCCGCGCCGACCTGGTCGGGCCCGATGACTTCCACGGCGGCAAGTTCTACCGGGAGCTGGCCGGCGCCGATGTCTCCGGGCTCTTCCTCGACACCGTCGCGGCCCGCTTCGACGAGGTCGCCGACCAGGTCGCCGCCGACGCGAAGGAGCTCGCGGCCGCCGACCGCACCCCGACCTGGGAGGGGTGGGCGGCCGTCGAGCGGATCAGCGAGGAGTACGGCATCCATGACGTGAACCTCGTCAAACCGGGCGTGGGCGAGACGACGCGCGTGCTGCTGCGCCGCGTCCCGTGGAAGATCCTCGCGGCGCGTGGCGCCGGCGCGGACCTGGCCCATGTGCGGCTGCTCGCCGAGCAGCGCGGGGTGCCGGTGGAGGAGGTGGACGGCCTGCCGTACTCGTGCGTCGGGCTGATCCACCCCCGCTACACGCGCGGCGCGACGGGCGCGGACGGCAAGGCGGTGACCGCCTGATGACGAGCCACGAGCAGCCGTCCGTGCTGATCGCGAGCGACCTCGACCGCACGCTGATCTACTCCGCGGCCGCACTCGGCCTCCGCATGCCGGACGCGGAGGCGCCGCGCCTGCTGTGCGTCGAGGTGTACGGCCACCAGCCGCTGTCGTACATGACGGAGACGGCGGCCGGGCTGCTGGCCGAGCTGGCCCGTGGCGCCGTCTTCGTACCGACCACGACACGCACCCGCGAGCAGTACGGCCGTATCCGCCTCCCCGGCCCCGCCCCCCGCTTCGCGATCTGCGCCAACGGCGGGCATCTGCTGGTCGACGGCGAGTCCGACCCGGACTGGCAGGTGTCCGTGCGCGCCCGCCTCGCCGCCGCGTCCGCGCCCCTGGAGGAGGTCCGCGCCCATCTCGTCCGCACCGCGGATCCGGCCTGGCTGCTCAAGGATCGGGTGGCCGAGGACCTGTTCGCCTATCTCGTCGTGGAGCGGGCCCTGCTGCCCGAGGGCTACGTGAAGGAGCTGGCCGCCTGGGCCGAGGAGCGCGGCTGGACGGTCTCGCTCCAGGGCCGCAAGATCTACGCCGTGCCGAAGCCGCTCACCAAGAGCGCGGCGGTGGCGGAGGTGGCGCGCCGTACGGGCGCGCGTGAGGTGCTCGGCGCCGGGGACTCCCTCCTGGACGCCGACCTCCTCCTGGCCGCCGACCTGGCCTGGCGCCCGGGCCACGGCGAGCTCGCCGACGAGGGCTGGACGGCGCCGCATGTGACCGCGCTGGAGGCGAGGGGCGTGGCGGCGGGGGAGGAGATCCTGCGAGCCTTCGCGGCGCGGGCCGGAGTGGCGGGCGCGGCGGGCGCGGGGACGGCGGGCGCGGGCGCGTGAAGCCGCCTGTCAGCCCCGCCGCCTCCCCCGCCCCGGGCGGAGGACCCTGACCCCCACGAACGCCACCACCCCCAGCACCACCACAGCCACCACCACCTTGGAGTACACCGACACGTACTCCGTCACCTCCTGCCAGCTGTCCCCCAGCGCGTACCCGGCCAGCACGAACACCGTGTTCCAGAGCAGGCTCCCGAGCGTGGTCAGGGCGAGGAAGGCGGGCACCGGCATCCGCTCGATCCCGGCGGGTACGGAGATCAGGCTGCGGAAGATCGGCACCATGCGCCCGAAGAAGACGGCCTTCGTGCCGTGCCGGGCGAACCACCGCTCCGTCCGCTCGATATCTGCCACCTTCACCAGCGGCAGCCGCGCGGCGATCGCGACCGTACGGTCGCGGCCGAGCAGCCCGCCCACCCAGTACAGGGCGAGCGCCCCGAACACCGAGCCCGCGGTGGTCCACAGCAGCGCGGCGTACAGGTTCATGTCGCCCTGCGCGGCGGCGAATCCCGCCAGCGGCAGGATCACCTCGCTGGGCAGGGGCGGGAAGAGGTTCTCCAGGGCGATGGCGGCGCCCGCGCCGGGCGCGCCCAGGGTGTCCATCAGGCCAGTGGCCCAGTCGGTGATCCGGTCGCTCATGTCCGACGACGCTAGAAAGCCGGCCGCCCCGCCACCATGAGGGCGCCCACCCGGCCCCGCGGCTGCGCACCACAGCCACAACCTGCGGAAATCCTCAGTGTGCGGGCCGACGCTCGCTACTAACGTGGCCGCTCATGGGGAGATGGCTACGGCGCGGGCTGCGCCTGGCGGGCGGGCTGCTGACCGGCGCGGGCACCGCCCTCGTGGAGCTGGTGTGCGTCGCCGTGGCGGGCCTGGCCCTGCTGTGCGTGCGGACCTGGCCGGGCGGGTGGCCGGCCGCCCGGCGGTGCGTGCTGCGCACGGTGACGGCCGGGGCGCGGCGGCTGACGGAGGCCGAGCGGCGTCGGCTGGCCCGCTTCATGGGCCATGACATCTCGGCCGACTACGACGACCGCGGCGCCCGCCAGTATGTGGCGGCGCGCTGGTCGCTGGGGCTGCTGGGCGGGCTGGTGCTGCTGGCTGTGGCGGTCGGCGCCGCGTACGGCAGCCTGCTGCTGTGGGGCTGGTTCATCATGCGCGACGGTGAGTGGATCACGATCACCACCTCCGCGATCGGCGGGCTCTTTCTGCTCTTCCTCGCCCTCCAGGGCATCGTCGGCGTCGCGATCCTGGAGGGGCAGCTGGCCCGCCACTTCCTCGGCCCCAGCCACCGGGACGCGCTGCGGCGCCGGATCGACGAGCTGTCCACCAGCCGCGCCGGGGTCGTGAACGCCGTGCACGACGAGCGCCGCCGTATCGAGCGCGATCTGCACGACGGGGTGCAGCAGCGGATCGTCGCCCTCGGCATGCTGCTCGGCCGGGCCCGCCGCAGCCAGGACCCCGACAAGGCGCGCGCCCTGCTCGTCCAGGCGCATGAGGAGAGCCGGGCGGCGCTGACCGATCTGCGCGAGGTGGCATGGCGGGTGTACCCGACGGCGCTGGACGAGGCCGGGCTGCGGGCGGCGCTGGAGGCGGTCGCCGAGCGGTCGGCCGTCCCGGTGCGGCTGGAGTACGGTCTGACGGCGGAGCCGGGGGAGGCGGTCCGTACGGTGGCGTACTTCGTGGTCGCCGAGGCGGTGACGAACGCGATCAAACACTCGGGCGCGGAGCGGGTCACGGTGGCGCTGACCTGGCGGGAGGCGGAGGTGGGGCACGTGGGCGGCGGGCTGCTGGTACGGGTCACGGACGACGGCGGGGGCGGCGCGGACCCGGCGGGCGGCGGGCTGCTGGGGCTGGCCCGGCGGGTGGCGGCGCTGGACGGCCGGCTGCGGGTGGTCAGCCCGCCCGGCGGACCCACGACGGTCAGCGCGGAGCTGCCATGCGCGTGATCCTGGCCGATGACTCGACCCTGCTGCGCGAGGGCCTGGTGCGGCTGCTCGCCGAGGAGGGCCACGAGGTGGTGGCGGCGGTGGGCGACGGCACGGCGCTGGTCGGGGCGGTCGCGCTGGAGCCGGACGTGGACGCGGTGGTGGTCGACGTACGGATGCCCCCGACGCACACCGACGAGGGGCTGCGGGCGGCGCTGGAGATCCGGCGGCTGCACCCCGGCATCGGCGTGCTGGTGCTGTCGCAGTACGTGGAGAAGCGGTACGCGACCGAGCTGCTCACCTCCGAGGACGGCGGCGCGGGGGTCGGATATCTGCTCAAGGACCGGGTGGTGGAGGTCGACGAGTTCCTGGACGCCCTGGAGCGGGTCGCGGCGGGCCGCGCCGCCTTCGACCCAGAGGTCGTCCGCAGACTGCTGGCCCGCAGCACCCACACCGACCCCCTCAGCCGGCTCACCCCGCGCGAGCGGGACGTGCTCGGCGCGATGGCGCAGGGCCACGCCAACACCGCCATCGCGGAGCGGCTGCACGTCTCGCGGAGCGCCGTCGAAAAGCACATCAACGCGATCTTCGACAAGCTCGAACTCCCTGCCAGTTCGGGTTACAGTCGCCGCGTGCTGGCTGTACTGCGTTACCTGGGAAGCTGAAGGGGGCCACGTTGGCCGAGAGCAAGAGCACGCCGATCACGGACGAGCTGTACGGCTACATGCTGAGGCACAATCCGCCGCTCGACTCGGTCCAGCGCGAGCTCGTCGAGGTCACACACGCCCGGCTGCCCGACTACGCGGGCATGCAGTCCGCCCAGGAGCAGGGCCCGCTGCTGGCGTTCCTGGTGCGGCTGACCGGCGCCCGGCACATCGTCGAGGTCGGCACCTTCACCGGCTTCTCCGCCCTGTCGATGGCGCAGGCGCTGCCCGCCGGCGGCAGGCTGATCGCCTGCGACGTCTCGGAGGAGTGGACGGCGTACGGGCGCGAGGCCTGGGCTAAGGCCGGGGTCGCGGACCGTATCGACCTGCGGATCGCGCCCGCGCTGGACACGCTGCGGGCGCTGCCGACCGAGCCGCACATCGACCTGGCCTATCTCGACGCGGACAAGGGCAACTACATCGCGTACTGGGAGGAGCTGGTGGTGCGGATGAGCCCGGGCGGGCTGATCGTCGCGGACAACACGTTCTTCCACGGGTCCGTCGTCGACCCGGAGGCGACGGGCTCGGGCGCGGCGATCAAGGCGTTCAACGAGCATGTGGCCGCCGACACCCGGGTGGAGGCGGTCATGCTGACGGTCGCGGATGGGCTGACCCTGGCGCGCCGCCGCTGAGCCTGCGGCGGCGGAGCAGCCGCCGGGCGTGCCGCCGCCCGCCTTCCTGCCGCGCGTCTTCTTGGCGCGCGTCCGCTTGGCGCCTGCCTTCCTGCGGCCCGCCTTCTTGCCGCCCGCGTTCCTGCGGCCCGCCTTCTTGCGGCTCGTCGGACCGACGCTCGGAGGAGGCACCGGGGCCCTGATCCAGCCGACCCCATTTCCCGGGCGGCTGACCGCCACCGCCGCGACCGGCCTGGACCTCCCGGACGTGCGCCTCGCGCTCGGCGAGGTCGGGGTGGCGGGCCTGCCAGTACGGATTGTCGTGCGGCAGCCCGCCGCTGACCCGCCCGTACATGCCGAACCACATCAGCATCAGGCCGACCACAAAGCTGAACAGCACGTTCTGGAGGCGGAAGGCCAGGAAGTCGAAGGAGGTCTCCAGGAGAGCGAGGTTGACGAAACCGCTCACCAGGAAGGCGACTCCGAGCACGATGTTGAGGGTCGAGGCGAAGTTGCCGCCGATGACCATGCCGACGAACAGCAGCACGCCGATGATGATGGACAGCACGCTCAGCGCGCCGTTGGTGTTCAGCCCGGCGACGGAGGCGCCGCCGGTGTCAAAGAAGCCGATCTTGTGGACCAGGCCCAGGATGCCGAAGGCGACCAGGATCAGCCCCACCAGGCCCGCACCGACGCGGTAGATCTGGCTGAGCCGGTGGTCGACCGGCAGATGCTCGTCGAGTTTGGTGCGGACGCCGATCCGCTCAGGGAAGTGGCGTCCGATCCCCGCCGGGTGGGGACCGATGGGGGAGGGGTGGCCCGTAGCCATGTCCGGCCTCCTTCGGGCTTACCGCTGCCGCTTGGGGAGGCCCCGGCCTCGCGGAGCTGTGCGCTGCGCGGTCGAGGCCGTACCTGCGTACGTACTCTCCCAGGATCCGCCCCCGCCGCGCCCCGCTCAACCTCAGCCGCAGCACCCCCCGCCACAGCACCCGCCGCCACCGCCGCCACCTGCGGCCGGGGTCCGTGCCGGGGCGGAGGAGGTGCCGGTCACGGCGACCGTCGAGAGCAGCTTCACCGTGTCGTCGTGCCCGTCCGGGCAGGACGCGGGCGCCGAGGACTCGGCCATGGGCCGGTTCAGCTCGAAGGTGGTCCCACAGGCGCGGCATCGGTATTCGTAGCGAGGCATAGGGGCAGCATAGCCAGGCACGGCGCGCCCCAACAGCGCACAAAAGGCAGGAAACAGCAGGTCGGCGCGGGCACGGCCGGAAACAAGCAGACGGCCGGGGGATCAGTGCTCGCCCGCGCGCTCCTCACGGATCTCCTGCACCACACGGCCGACGGTCTGCCGCACGGCCTCGGTCTCGGACAGGAAGTGCCACCAGTCCGGGTGCCGACCCTCCAGCCCGGCGATCGCCCGGTCGAGCCGCTCCACCGCGGCGTCCAGCGGCCGGGCGTGGCGCGGGTCGGGGGTGTCGCGCCCGGCCATCGCCAGCCGCTGCGCGTCCCGGATCGCGAAGCGCGTCCGCTCGACCTCCTTGCCCCGGTCGAACGACACCTCGTCGAGCCGCCGCAGCCGGTCCCCGGCCGCCGACACCGCCTCGTCCGTGGTGTTCAGCAGCGCCCGTACGGTGGAGAGCAGGGCGGTGGCATCCGCCCAGCGCTGCTCGCCCCGCGCCTCGCGCGCCTCCTTGAGCTTGGCCTCGGCCTGCGCGACATCCCGCGTGGCCTGCTCCGGGACGGTCTGGAGATCCTGCCAGCAGGCCGCGCTGTAGCGACGCCGCAACTCGCTCAGTACGGGCCCGACGCCCTCCGCCCGCGTGGTGATCGCCTGGGCCCGCGTACGCAGCGACACCAGCCGCCGGTCGATCTCCGCGGCCCGCTCCGGCAGCCGCTCCGCCTCGCCGCGCACCGCCTCCGCCCGGCGCAGCACATCGTCGGCGCGCCGGATGGTCTCCTGCACACCGTGGCGGCCCGCCCCCTCGTTGAGCTTGGTCAGCTCGGGCGCCAGCGCGGCCAGCCGCGCCGCCAGGTCGTCTGCCCGCAGCCCGGACCCCCGCACCGCGTCCAGCGCGTCACTCGCCGCGCGCAGCGCCTGCCGCGCCCGCTCCACGGCGGGCGCCAGCCGGGCCAGCTGCGTCTCGGCCTGCGCCAGCAGCGGGCCGAGCCCCTGCTCGAAGCGGTCGAGATCCGCCTTGGTGCGCCGCAGCTCGTCCTTCGCCCGGATCAGATCCGCGCGGGCCCGCGAGGCGGCCCCGGCGTCCAGGTCGTCGCGGTCCAGGTCATGGCTGTCCACGGCGGTGATGTAGTCCCGGCTGACCTGGTCGATCCGCTCCCCGAGCGACTCGAAGCCGGACTTCGCCCGCCGGGCGGCCGGTGAGTCGTCGACCGCCGTGATCGTCTCGATCGAGATCCGCAGGTCGCGCTGCGCGGTGTCCAGCTCATAGAACGCCGCCGCGGCCTCGTCCTTCGCCGCCTGCGCCTGCGCCCGCTGTCCTTCCCCCCGCCCCCCGAACCACCGCCGGGCCCCGCCCCCCGCGAAGGTGACCGGCACCACCGCGACCAGCAACGGCAGCGGCGCCAGCACCAGCGCCACACCCCCCACAACCCCCTCGACCACCCGCCGCCCCAGCCCCCGCGGCCGCCACCCCGCCCGCAGGCGACGCACTGGACCCCGACCATGCCCTGGACGCGGACGACGTACTGGACGTGCAGACTGCGCGGATGTCGCCGCCACTTCCCTCTCCCACATGGATCGCCCCAGGCCCGGCTGTCATTCTCCCACCCGTCACTGACGAACAGGCATGACGGATGGTTCGCGATCAGGCCCGTTCTTTCCCTCACCCACTGGATTGCGGCGGTGTGGCGCGGACAGGGTAGGCTGGCACCTCCTCCCGGGCGCATAGCTCAGCGGTAGAGCGCTGCCCTTACAAGGCAGATGTCGGCGGTTCGAACCCGTCTGCGCCCACAGTGATTGACCACAGGTGAGAGCCTGCTCCGGCCCTCCGATCCAAGCGGATCGGGGGGCCGCTTCACGAGGAGAGTCGGCTACCGGGCCGGGCGGCGGCCGCGCGGCGGTCCGCCTCCTGTCCCGTTGAGCGGGATCAGCGACTCCAGCGTGGAGCCTCGGACCCAGGCCCCGAGCAGGTCCCGGTGCATGGCGAAGATCCCGTGCTTCACGGCCAGCTTCCCCGCCGCCGCTGTGAAGTTGCAGGTGGCGACATACACGGCGATGTCCGCGCCGTGCTCGGCCTTCGCTGTGCCGAGGAACTTCTGCATCTCGCCGCTCCCTACGGTGCGGTGGCGTGCGTAGTGCTTGCACTGGATCACCAGCCGCCGCCCGTCCGGCATCAACCCGATGACATCGGCGCCCAGGTCGCCGGTCTTCCCGGACACCACGACCCGGGTGCAGCCGTCGCGGCGGCACAGCTCCGCGACGTACAGCTCGAACCGCTGCCAGGTCATCGCGTCGACATCGGACATGGCCAGTTCCCGCGCCTTGCGCTCCTCGCCGGCCTGCCAGGCGCGGTCACCGGACACGGCGTTTCGGTGGGCTCTCAGCAGCCACCAGCCGAGCCCGCCGAGCGATGCCGCGAGGACCGCCCCGACGGCGTAGGGCCACACCGTCTTCCACGCCAAGGCCAACACCAGCAGCATCACGGCGCCGATGCCCCACGCCCAGCGGCGTAACTGTGCCTTGAACCGCCGTGATGACCATGTGCGTCGTCGTCGTGCCGCCATCTCTCCCCCTCCCACGCGTACCCGGCAGTGTGGGGAGCGGTGGCTCAGCGCGGCAAGGGGGCCGGTGCGGGGCAGGGCTCAGTCGTGTGGCGTTGAAGGCGCGTGATTTTGTGGTGCGGTGCGGCTTTGGTCGGCCGGGTGGGGAACAATCACTCCGCATGGCCATCGACTATCGCAAGCGCCCCGCAATCGACTACCGCAAGCCGGCCGAGGCACCCTCCGCCGCGATCAGCCTGGAGAAGGTCGCGGCCCGGGCTCCGGGGCTGGTCAGCCTGTACAAGACGGCTGCGGTCTCCTTGGCCAAGCGCGGCGTCGCCGGGCGGCGTGCCGCGGTGTACCTGGTTCTGGACCGCTCCGGGAGCATGCGTCCGTACTACAGAGACGGCTCCGTACAGCACTTGGCCGAGCAGACTCTCGCTCTCGCGGCCAACCTCGATGACGACGGGGTCGTGCCGGTCGTCTTCTTCTCCACCGGCGTCGACGGGACCGCTGAGATCGGCCTCGATGACTATCGGGACCGGATCAACCCGTTGCACGACTCGATGGGCCACATGGGGCGCACCAACTACCACCTCGCCATGCGGGCCGTGATCGACCACTACCAGTCGTGCGGAGCCGGCGATCCGGCGTTCGTGGTGTTCCAGACCGACGGTTCTCCCACGTCGAAGGCGGCCGCCCAGAGCATGCTGTGTTCGGCCGCGAGGCTGCCGATCTTCTGGCAGTTCGTCGGGTTCGGCGACGACGAGTTCCGCTTCCTCCGCAAGCTCGACGACCTTCCTGTGCCGAGCCGACGCGTCGTCGACAACGCGGGGTTCTTCGCTGCCGGGCCGTCACCGAAGGCGCTCTCCGACGCGGATCTCTACGATCAGCTGCTTCACGAGTTCCCGTCGTGGCTGAGCGCCGCTCGCGACGCGGGCATCGTGAAGGACTGAGAACCGGCGGCCAGGAAGGGGCGCAAGAGGGCGAGGCCGCGGCCGCCCCCGACCTCACCCACGATCACATGGGGACGTGGCTCTTGCACTGGGCGACGAGGGTGGAGCCGGGCTTGTTCTTCTTCGTATCCTCGTCCACGAGCTTTCCGTTGACGAATATCTGGCAGCCGATTCCCGTCTTCGGATTCACTGAACCCGTTTGCAGCGACAGCGACCTTCCGGGCTTCACCTGAAACTTTTGGGACCACGGAGTCCTGACGGAATCGAGATCCACATCCCATTTGCTGCTGGGACCGCTGCTGTCCCCGCCGGTGTATTTGATGCCAGGGATGTATACGCTGGCCGGTGAATCCCCTGTCACCTTGAATTCGACAGTCGCCGTGCTGTCGCCCGCCTTGCTGTCGTCGGAGCAGCCTGTCAGCAGGGCTACCATGATGACCAGGCAGGACGCAGCCTTATGTGTACGCATTGTTTCCCAACTATATTTTCGAGCGGCCGGTTTCGGATTCCACGCAACCGGGCACGAGTAATCCTCACATGTGTTCCGCCGGGGAACCAGCGTTTCCTGCCACGTCTCTGGATCAGTTCTGCTGCACCGGAGATAAGTCCGCTGTCGCTCATCGTGTGCCTCCGCTGGGCCGGTCCTGCCCGGCCGGTCCGCGGGGTGCTGAGCAACCTCGTCGCCGTGTTCGAGGCGGCGGGCAGCAGTAAGGAGCGCATCGTCAAGTGCACGTGTTATCTGAGCGACAGGAAGAACTTTCCGGAGTTCAACCGCGTGTACCGGGAGTTCTTCGCGGACTGTTCGCCGCTGCCCGCCAGGACCACCGTGGTGGCGCAGCTCGTGCGTGAGGGTGTGCTCGTCGAGATCGACGCGGTGGCGGAAGTCTGAGCGGCGCGGGGGAGCGGGCTGTGGTGGATGGCGGATACGGGGTGGCCGCGCAGCCCTGACAGCCGGATACGGTCTGAGCCGCTGAACTCTTGGTGAAGTTTGACCCGTATCAGTTCAGGAGAAGTTCAGCCAGTATCCGGCGCCGCGCATTTACCTGCGCATACGCCAGTTGTCGCGGCGGATTGGCTCTGTAATGTCCCGTTCTTCCCTCGCTCCAGGGCCCGGAACAAGATCATCCGGTTCGGCTAGTCTGCGCGATATCCAAGCCGATGGAGCGACGGGGGAAAGTCGATGGGCGGTCTCACCTACCACGATATGGTCGAAATCGACCTGGGGAAGCTCGGCAGTACGGTCACGGATTGGAAGTCGACCGTCGACGGTTTGAAGAAGCTGATGGAGGACGCGAGTTCCGGCTTGCTGAAGAAGTCGGAGGGGGCCGGGTGGGCCGGGCTCAACGCGGATGTCACGCGTGAATTCGTCAAGAAGACGGCGAAAGAGTTCGAGGATCTGCACAAGGAGGCCCACGCCGTCTGGAGCGTCCTGGACGACGCTCATTCCCAGCTGACCGAGATCCAGTCCAATATCAGGTCGACCGTCGCGGCGGCGCGGGAAATCAAGCTCCAGGTCGCCGACAACTACGACGGCACCGTGAAGTTCGTCTACCCGCTCGCGACCGAGGGGACGTACTCCCCGAAGGACCGGGAGGTCCAGCAGGAGTACAACCGCCACGTCAACGCGAAGATGGCCCGGGCCATCCAGATCGACGGCCTGGTCAAGGGCGCGCTGGCCAAGATTCACGGCGGCGACCCCTACGACGCCGGGCACACCCGGTACGACTCGCTCGACGACGTCGCGCTCGACCGGGCGACGGCGCTCGCCTCGCTCGGCAAGGACGCGAACCCCAAGCAGCGGGCCGAGCTGCGGAAGCTCTGGGACGCGCTCAGCCCGGAATCGCGCGGCCAACTGTGGGATGCCGACCGGGTAAAGCTGATGGATGCCGGGGTCATCTCCCCGAAGTACAAGTGGAAGTCCACGATCAAGGGCGACCCGGGGTGGGCATGGAGAGAGCCGACGGCGGGCGATCGCTGGACCTTGTTCGAGGCAAAAAGCAAGGTGGCGTGGGACAAACTGAACGGACTCAGCCACGGCGGCCAGGCTCTGGAGCACTACCTCTCGAACACGGGAACCCCCGTTGATGATCTGGACGTCGACAGCATGCTGCGCGACGACCCTCCCATGTACGAAGACGTCGAGTGGGCCATCGTCGACCATCAGGACACGTGGGCGGAGCAGGCGCGCAAGGAGCTGGAGAAGTCAGGGGCGCAGACCGTCACCGTTCCGGTGGAAACGAAGGGCCAGATCTTCGGTTTTGGTAACCAGGACTGGCGTGACGCCGTCGGCACCGGAACGTTCAACGTGTCCGGCGCGATGACGGCGAAGCTCAACGAATATGGGAAGCCCGAGTATTACCTCGACTATCAGGTGAACGTCTGGGATCGATACAGCCAGAACGAGAGCGAGCCCAACCTGACGGATCGCCCCGACTCGGACCTGGCCAAACTGCAGGAAGCGGGGCTGGCCGAGGACTTCGACATGCGCGGCAGCAGTTCGGTGACGCATTACGACTACCGACAGCCGGGGCCGGACGGCGTGTACGACGGGCCGGGGCCCAAGGTCTAGGACCCGGCGACCCGGCCCGGGCCCGCAGTCCCGCGCCTCTTCCTTCGGCCCGGGCCGGGGCAGGCGCGAATCTTGCCCGGCCGTAGCCGGAGTGATGTCATCCGATTCAGCTACCATGCGTTTTGATCTGCGTTGTGGGTGCGGTGTGGCCAGGGGAGGAACGGCCGCGGCACCGGATGCGCGGATGTCCTCTACAGGAGGTAACGGGGAATGTCATTCGACAGCGAGTGGTCTCAACTCAAGGCGGACGCGGCCGGGCAGCAGAGCGCCCATACGCGGCTCAACCAGCTTCCCGCGGACGTCGGTGGCGGCGGAGGGGCTTCGGCCACGAGCGGCGGCGGGGGCTCCGATCTGGTCGTGCGCCAGGACGACTTGGGCGCCGTCGGCCATGAGGCCTTCGTCCTGCACGGAGAGTTGCAGAAGGTGGCCGACATCGCCGGGGCGGGGGCCGACAAGGACGGCGTGGGGTCGTCCATGCAGGCGGCCAAGGCGTTGAGCGACCACAACTTCACCATGGGCGGCGCGCTGAGCACCACGGTGTCCGTCTGGAGTTCCCAGGTGAAGACCGTGCTCCAGATGTGCGCCCATATCTCCAATCACCTGGACTACTCGAAGAAGGCTCACGGGAACGACGATGCGCAGATCGCGGCCTCCTTGCGCAACCGGGACGGGTCGGCCGTGAGTGTCTCCGAGATATCCAAGTCGGTGAAGTAGCGGAAGCGACGGGGGAAAGACGATGGGGGCTCTCACCTACGCGGATCTCATCGGCGCTGATCTGGGGAAGCTCGGCACCGCGGTCACGGACTGGAAGTGTGCCGTCGACCGTCTGAAGACGCTCATGACCAACGCACATTCGGGTCTGCTGAAGAAGTCGGAAGGCGCGCGATGGGCCGGGCTCAACGCGACCGTCACGCGTGAGTTCGTCGCCAAGACCGCGAAAGAGTTCGAGGATCTGCACAAGGAAGCCAGCAGCATCTGGAGCGTCCTGGACGACGCGCACTCCCAGCTGACCGAGATCCAGGCCGGCGTCAAGTCGACCGTCGCCCAGGCGCAGGACGAAGGACTCCGGCTCGCCGACAATTTCGACGGCACGGTGCGTTTCTTCTACCCCCATTCGCCCGCGGACGACGGAACGCGGACGCAAACTCAGCTGGACACCCAGCAGGCATACGCCAACCGCGTCAACCGGAACCTCGCCCGGGCCGTCGAGGTCGACGGCATCGTCAAGGCCGCGCTGGCCAAGAGCCATGGCGGCGACCCGTACAACGCGGGCCACGCCGGGTATCACTCCCTGGACGACGCCAAGGTCGACCGGGCCATCGACCTTGCCGCGCTGGGCCAAGAGGTGAACCCCAGCCAGCGCGCCGAACTGCGCAGGATCTGGGACGGCCTCAGCCCGGAACTGCGCGGCCGGGTCTGGGATGCCGACGCGCTGGGGCTGGTGGCCGCCGGGATCACGGACCCGCAGTACAAGTGGAAGCCGGCGGATGTGGGATCCGGGAAGTTCCACTCGCGCGATCCCGGCTACAAGGACTATCTGTTCCAGCTCGAGGCGAAGGCCATGGCGAAGGGCGGCGGGCTGGCGGGCTACGACCAGGGGGCCCGCGCGTTGGCCCACTACCTCGGAGGGTCCGGAAAGCCGCTGGATCTGGACATCGACCGTATGTGGGACGAGGACAAGGGATTTCGGAAGGCCGCCACGGAGAACCTCGCCAAGCATGAGGACGAGTGGCGGCAAAAGGCCCTGAAAGCGTTCGAGGAGTCCGGCGGCCGCACAGTGTCCATTCCGGTGGAGACGAAGGCCGAGGGCTACGAGCAGAGCGACCGCGACTGGAACTTCGCCGTCGGCCACGCGATGGTGAACAATTCGGGAGTCGTGAGTGTGGTGCCCGATGAACACGGGAAGCCCAAGGTGTCCCTCGACTACCAGGTGAATGTCTGGGACCGATACAACTGGGATGACGACACGTCCTTCGACATCGCGGGCGTCACCGTCACGGGCGCGCAGATGCAAGGGCTCCACCAGACCGGCCTCGCCCAGGAATTCAATATGCACGGCAGCAGCTCGACTCAGTGGCGCGACCTGACTCAGCCGCGGAAGCCGGAGGGCTGACGGCTACGGGGGGTCCGGCGGGTGGTCGCCTTGGCGGGGCGGCGGCCACTGGCGCAGTGCCTCGCCGGGCGCCAGCCGGACCACCACCTCGGCGAGCTGGGTGCAGATCTGCTCGATCTGCTGCCGGGTGCGGTTCCGCTCCGTGATGATCGCCGACAGCAGCAGCGCGGTCAGCGCGGTCGAGCCGTTGAACGCCTGCAAGGTGACCATCCGCGCCAGCAGCGTATGCCCCGCGAACGGGCCGACGCCCGCCGCCGTCGCCTGGATCGCGATCACCGACACGATGAGCGCGCACGTCGCGGCCCCCGCCAGCTGGAAGCGCAGCGCCGCCCAGATCAGGAACGGGAAGACCAGAAAGAGCAGGCTGCTGACGGAGTGCGTGGCCAGCAGGGCGACGGCGGTGGTGCTCAGCACCAGCAGCACCGCCTCCGCCCACCGGTACGGGGGGATGTGGCGCGGCACCCGGGCCCTGCGCAGCACCAGCAGCAGCGGTGTGACGACCAGGACGCCCATCGCGTCCCCCGTCCACCACACCGACAAGGTCGACCAGAACTCGTCGGCCGGGAGCCCGCCCTCGAGGACCAGCACCCCGGTGCCCACCGTGGAGCTGATCAGCATTCCGGCCAGCGCGCCGAGGAAGACCAGCGACAGCGCGTCCCGCAGCCGGTCGAGCTCCGTACGGAACCCCATCCGCCGCAGCAGCAGGTACGAGCAGACCGGGGCCAGGGTGTTGCCCGCCACGATCGCGACGACCGCGGGGACCGTCGGGCCGATCGGCGCGTTGATCGCGAGGGCGCCCAGTGTGATACCCGGCCAGGTGCGCAGGCCGAGGAGAAGCAGGCAGGTCACGGCGATGCCGGTGGGCGGCCAGAGCGGGGTGACCTGTCCGCGCACCAGCTCCTGGAGCAGCCCGATCCGCGCCCCGGCGTAGTAGGCCGCCGCGACGGCGACGATCCGCAGACCCGTGGCGCCGTATCGCCGGATCCAGTCGTCGCCTGCCACAGCGGCCATCAGACAGCGTGGTCGTAGTCGGGTGCGGGTGACACGCAGAGCCGTGGCGCGGCGTCCGCCACACGGAGGAACGGCGGCGCGGCGCTCATGGGCGTACGTCGTCGTGGCGGAGCACCAGCACGGCCGCGTCGTCGCAGTGGCCGGTGCGGTCGGCGACCTTGCTCACCCGCGCGGCCAGCTCCTCCGCGTCGTCGTCGTAGCCCGCGCCGACCAGCCGGGACACCTCCGCCAGCCCCCGGTCGATCGGGTAGGACGGGCCCTCCACCACGCCGTCCGTGAACAGGACGAAGGCTCCCGCCCGGGTCAGCAGGTGCCGGGTCACCGGATAGGTCTCGCCGGGCTGGATGCCCAGCGGCAGGCCCCCGGGGTCCCAGACGACCTCGGCCGGGCGGCCGGCCGAGGCCCGGACCGCGGGGACGTGGCCCGCCCGGGAGCAGGCCAGCTCGCCCGAGGCGGGGTCGAAGCGGAGGAAGGTGCAGGTGGTGAACAGGTCGGTGCCCATCGAGATGAGCAGCTCGTTGACGCCGTGCAGCACCTCGCCCGGGTCGCAGGTGGCGGCGGCGATGGCGCGCAGCCCCGTGCGGACCTGGCCCATGAAGGCCGCCGCCTCCACGTCATGGCCCTGTACGTCGCCGATGGCGAAGCCGATCGAGGCGGTGCCGGGCAGCGCGAAGACGTCGTACCAGTCGCCGCCGACGTCCAGCCCGTCGCGGGCGGGCGTGTAGCGGGCCGCGGCCCGCAGTCCGGGGGGTGTGGGCAGCTCGGTGGGCAGCATATGGCGCTGGAGCGCCGCGGCAAGCTCCACCCGTGCCTGTTGCAGCTTGATCCGCTCGAGGATCTGAGCGGTCAGCCGCCCCAGGGAGCGCAGCGCCTCTTCGGTGCTCTCGTGCGAGGTGGTGCGACGGCGGTTCATCAGTGCTCCGATGGGCACCTCCCGGCGATGGCCGGAGGAGCTCTGCCCGGGTCTTATGTTACGCGCGGTTGTTACGCGCGGTCACGGCCGAAGGAGCCGCCGGCGGGCCGGGGAGGGCGGCGCGGACATCGCCATCCGTGCCGGTTGTCCGCACCGTACGTGAGCGGGAGCGGCCCGTACGTGAGCGGGGCGGCGACCAGCTCTCTGTCAGGTCACAGTCAGGCCCGGCTACGCATATGCGCAGCGGCCTTGCCGAGGCCGCCGGTTGACGCCACCGTTGTGCGGCAACGGGCACGCGCGCCGCGCGCCCGTCCTCGACTGGGACCGGAGGTGCCATGGGACCGATCGTTCCACCCCTCGTTCCACCGTATGAGCTCGTCGGCGAAGGACCACGCCGGATCATGGCCGTGCACGGCTGGTTCTCGGACCGCGCCGCCTACGCCGCCATGCTGCCGCACATCGACCGGCGGGCCTTCACCTACGCACTCCCCGATCTGCGCGGCTACGGGGAGGCGCGGGACATCCCCGGCGAGTACACCACCGGCGAGGCGGGCCGCGATCTGCTCGCGCTCGCCGACCACCTCGGCTGGCAGCGGTTCTCACTCCTCGGGCACTCGATGGGTGGCGCCGTCGTACAGCGCGTCGTGGCCGCCGCCCCCGACCGGGTCGAGCGGCTGCTCGGGGTCGCGCCCGTCCCCGCGAGCGGGATGCCGATGGAGGGCGAGCAGTGGCGGCTGTTCACATCCGCCGCCGAGCGCCCCGAGAGCCGCCGGGCGATCATCGACTACACCACCGGCGGCCGCCACCCGGCCGCCTGGCTCGACCTGATGGTCAGGCACTCGCTGGAACAGAGCGACGCCAAGGCGTTCCGGGCCTGGCTGGACTCCTGGGCCCTGGAGGACTTCCACGAGGACATCGTGGGGGCCCGGGTGCCGGTCCGGGTGGTGGTCGGGGCACATGACCCGGCGCTCACGGCGGAGCTGATGCGGCTGACCTGGCTGCGCTGGTATCCGCGTGCCGACCTCGTCGAGCTGCCCGACGCCGGGCACTACCCCGCCGACGAGGCCCCGCTGGAACTCGTGCGCGCCGTCGAGGACTTCATCACGGCGGACGCGTAATCACGGGCCGGGTGCGGCGGCTTCGGGCCCCGGCCCCGAGCCCGTCCCGGAACCGGATCCGGATCCGGATCCGGATCCGGATCCGGATCCGGAAGAGCGTGCAGGACGAGGTGAGGGGGACGGATGCGCCGCCGCGTACTTCGCCTCGCTCTCGCGGTACTGGGGGAGCAGCGTGTTGAGGATGCGGTCCACGTACTCGCGGGTCTCGGCGATCCTCGGGATCCCGCGGGCCCTGAGGACCGCGTTCGGACCGGCGTTGTACGCGGCGAGCGCCAGCTTGGTCGGGTCGCCCGGCAGGTCCTTCACCACGCCGTACAGATGGCACATGTAGCGCGCCTGCGAGGGGATGGCGTCCTTGGGCTCCCAGACATCGGCCTTGCCGTCGCCGTCCCCGTCGCGGCCCCACTCCTTCCAGGTCTCCGGGGCGAACTGCGAGATGCCCTGCGCGTGCCCGGAGTCGGCGTCCGGCCGCCAGTCGCTCTCCGCGTGGATCTGCGCGGCCAGCAGCGGCACGCTCACCTTGGGGCAGGTGCGGGCGGCCGCCTCGACCACCGGGCGCTCGGCCTTGGGGATGGTCGGAAGCTCGGGCTCCGAGGGGCCGGTGAACTGCCGTACGACGAGGAGCGCGGCGGCGATCAGCAGGGCGCTGCCGACCAGGGTGCCGGTCGTACGGCTGCGGCGGGTCACCATGCGGGGGCCGGCGGGGTGGGGATACGCATGAGGGGACGGTAACGGGATTTCCGGGCCGGGTCCGGAATTCCTGTGCCCCGCAGCCGTGCCGTCAGGGCTGTCCCGCCGCGCCCGCCGCCGGCTGGGCCGGGAGCGGCTTCTCTTCGGCGGGGCGCCGCATCACATACGCCGCGCCCGCGCCCGCCGCGAAGAGCGCGAGCACCGAGACCGCCGTGCCCAGCCACGTGGCGCCGAGCCACTGGCCGCCGACGTATCCGAGGCTCACGCTGTAGGCGGCCCAGGCCAGTCCGGCCACCGCGGACCAGGGCAGGAACTCCTTGACCCGGCGGTGCGCCGCGCCCGCGCCGAGGCTGACGACCGAGCGCCCCGCGGGCGCGAAGCGGGCTATCACGACCAGCGTGCCGCCTCCCCGGACCAGCGCCGTGCCCAACTTCTCCTGGGCGGAGGTGAGTCGGCGGGAGCGGGCGATGGCGCGGTCGAGGCGGTCGCTGCCGCGCCAGGCCAGCCGGAAGGCGACCATGTCGCCGAGGACCGAGGCGGTGGCTGCGCACAGCACGAGGGCGAGCATCTGGGAGAAGTCGGCGGCGCCCGCCTGGACGCGCACCACGCCCACCGCGTCCACGGTGGTTCCGGCGGCCGCGGTGGCCGCCGTGATGACGAGAACACCGCTCGGCAGGACGGGGAGGAACACGTCGAGGAGAACAGAGATGCCGACAACCGCGTAAATCCATGGGGTGTTGGTCAACGCCCCCAGATGTTCCAACAACGCTTCTCCCGATCCGGTTCCCCCCAGCCGTGTCGCCGCTGTGGGGAGCGGCGGACGGCATTCACAGCCATACAGCGTACGCCTGTGACAGGAGAGGATAGCGGTAACGGGCGCTGATGTTGTTCGAATCACGTTGCGCGGGGGTTGCCTCCCCCGGTGACGAAGGGGAGGTACCCCCGCATAACGCGTGAACGCGGCTTGAGGTTTCGGCTAGGGCGGCGCCGACTCAGGCGGCGTGGTTCATGTGGTGGCTCGGGCGGTGATTCGGGCGGTGGCTCAGACGGCGGTGGGCTGACGGCGCGTCTCGGGGGCCGTGACCGTCTGGCGCGTCGAGCCCAGGAAGCGGTCGAGGGCCCAGGGGCCGGGGCCGGTGAAGACGATGAGCAGGAACGCCCAGCAGAACATCGCGGCCGCCTCGCCGCCGTTCTGGATGGGCCACAGCTTCTCCGGCTGGTGCTCGTGGAAGTAGGCGTACGCCATCGAGCCCGAGCTGATGAACGCCGCGCTGCGGGTGCCCAGGCCGAGCATGACCAGGCCGCCGCCGACGAGCTGGATCACGGCCGCGTACCAGCCCGGCCAGGTGCCCGCGTCGACGGTCCTGCCGGTGCCCATCAGGCCGCCGAACCAGCCCAGGAGCGAGGAGGCGCCGTGGCAGAAGAACAGCAGGCCGACGACTATGCGGAAGAGGGAGAGTACGTACGGTCTCGTACCGTCCAGTCGGTCGGCGAGGCCCTGGGGGGTGGCGGACGGAGGCATGGGGACGACTCCTTGTTCCGGGGACGGGAAGCAACGGAACCGTCAGGTTAGGTTCCCCTCACCTTTTGTTGCAAGTTCAAGTTCCGCCAACTCTGACACCGCCGCCCGCAGCGCCGCACGGGCCACCGCATCGGTGTCGCACAAGGTCACCGAGTTGACCCCGGGCCGCGCTCCCGCCGCCGTCACCCAGTGCACGCCCTCCGTCGGCACCCCGATGGCGAAGCGCCGCGGATGGGCCCGGCCCTCCGCGTCCACCAGGCGATATGGGCTCGGGGTGACGTCCAGGCCGCCCGTCTCGTACCCCTCCACCCGGTGCGCACGGCACGCTCCGGTACGCAGCAGGCGGGCCAGCAACTCGTCGGCCGTACGCCGCAGATCGGGCTCCGGAAGCCGTGCTTCGACGAGCGTCGTGGCCACCACCGGGGGGCCCGGCACCCGGGCGGAGCGGGCGACGAAACCGGGACAATCCCCGGGCGCCGCGGCGGCCTCCGCGGACACCTCCAGATGCGGACCGAGCACGTCCAGCACCCCCGCTTCGATCAGCGCGGCCATCTCCTCGATGCGCCGGCGCGGCGGGCCGATCGACAGAAAGGCGTTGAGCGGGGTGTACCAGCGGTCGAGATGGGCGCGGCGCGACAGCCCCGACAGACCGCCGTGGTCGACGATTTGCCGCAGCTCATTGCGCAGATCGCGAAAGACGTCGAGGGCCGCCTTGACGGGGCCCGACACATTCCCGAGGCGGGCGTGCGCCACGTCCTCGCGCGCGTACGACAGCAGCCACCGCCGGAAGTCCTCCCGGCCGGTGAAATCCCGGCCCTGGTGCGGGTGGGCCACCGCGTCCCAGGACCAGCGGTCGGCCGGTTTGATGCCGAAATCGTCCAGCACCGCCGCCTCTTCAGCCCCACCGTGCTCGGTGGCCAGAAAGCGCCCCCTGAAACCCGTGCGGCCCGTAGATCCCGGCCGCCCCGGCTGACCCGGCTGGCTCGATTCACCCGGCAGGCCCCGCTGGTCCTGCCGCCGGCTCCGTTGCTCCAGCAGCGCCTCGTAATAGACGGTCTCGGCCTCCTTCGCGACCAGCGGCCAGACCTCGGTCACGAAGTCCGGCGGATCGCCGGATTCCGCGCGCTTGCGGAACTGGGCTATCGCCTCGGGCGTCAGCAGCAGCGGATGGTGCCGCCCGTGCGCCCCCTTCGCGTTGTCGCCCCGCGCGTGGTACGGAATGCCGCGCCGGGAGCCCGCGTACAGCCGCGGTTCGAGGCCCGAGGGACGGTAGACCAGCCGGCCGCCGTCGCCGGGCACGAACCTGCCGCCGCGGCCGACCGTCAGCAGCGCCATGTGGTCGAAGAAGTTGAGGCCCAGGCCGCGCAGCAGCACCGGCTCACCGGGCGCGACGGGCGACAGGTCGAGGTCCGCCGGGTTGGCGGGCGGGTAGTAGCGCAGCCCGTGCGACTCGGCGTGGGAGGCGAACCGTTCCTCCGCCTCGTCCGGCACCGTCGGCAGATGGCCCTGGGCGAGCACGACCGCCCGCAGCCCCTCGAGCCGGGTGCCGTCCTCCAGGGTCAGCGTCTGTTCGCCGTCCGCGCTCTCCTCCAGCCGTACGGCGCGCGTCTGGTGCACCCGGACGGTCACCGAGTCCGGCGCGCCCCGCACCGCCTCCGCGAACACCCACTCCAGATAGCGGCCGTACAGCGCGCGGCTGGGGTAGTCGTCCGGGCCGAGGCCGGGGGCGAGCCCACGGGCCGCGACCCACTCGTGCAGGCTCGGCCCGGTGCGCACCGGGCCCTCGCACTCGACGCTCGCGTCGGTGAACAGAGTCACCTGCGAGGCCACGGTGTTCATCAGCAGCTCGCCCGGCTGGGCCGTACGCCACACCCGGCCGGCGCCGGGCGGGGACGGATCCACCATGTGAACGGTGAGCCGTGCGCCGGGCGCCAGCTCAGGGGCCGAGGCACACAGCCGCTCGAGCACGCTGGTGCCGCGGGGACCGGCACCGACGACGGCTATGGCGTGGGGGTCTCCGGCCAAGATTGTGTCTCCCGGGGCAGATGTGACTCAGGATTCGCCCATCATGCCGCTCGGTTCCGGCGAATCGCGCTGTGGTACGGAACTCCGGCCTCCGTTGTGGTGCTCATCACGCCGGACGCACCCCGCTGGGGCGTGGGTTCGCCACGGCGGGGTCGGTTGACCGGTCGGCGCGCGGGCCGGTGCTCGGCTCAGCCTTCGGGCCAGTCCGTCTCCAGGGCCGTGACCAGCCGGGCCCGCTCGCCCGACGGTTCGGGCAGGGCCTGGTCGAGCCGCAGCCGCGCGGCGCGCCCGCGCAGCGTCAGCGTCATCAGCTGATTGCCGAACCACGGGCCGCCCGTCTTGCGCCAGTCGAGCCGGCTCGGGGTGACCCGTCCGTGCCGGGCGAAGGCGCGGCCGAGCCGCCTGCCCGCCCGGCTCCAGCCGAAGCGGAAACCGAGCCGGATCGAGGCGTAGGTGCGGTTGTGCACCGGCGAACAGGTCAGCTGGCGCACCTGGCTGTCCGGCGGCTGCGGCCACCGCGACCAGTCGGGCTCGGCGACATACGCGTGATGCACATCGCCGGACAGCACGCTGATCGTCGCCGGCGCCGCGGGCCCGCCGCCGACCTTCGCGATCAGCTCGGTCAGCGCGTCGAAGGACGCGGGGAAGGCGGCCCAGTGCTCCAAGTCGCCGCGCTGGCGCAGGTCTTCCGCGAGGCGCGCCCAGCGCGGGCCGCGCCTGCCGCCGCACACCGACGCGTTCCAGGCCTCCACGTCATGGACGAAGTGCGGCAGCAGCCAGGGCAGCGAGGTGCCGATCAGCAGGTGGTCGTAAGGCCCGGCGCGGCCGCTCGTGGCGTAGCTGTCCGTGCCGTCCAGCGCCTGCTCGCGCAGCCACGCCAGCTCGGGCTCGGCGACCATCGCCCGCGCGCCCTCCGCCAGCACCCGCGCCGCGCGGGTGTCGACCATCAGCAGCCGCACCCGCCCGAAGTCGCGGCGGTAGCTCCAGCGGGTGTACGTGGGGTCGGCGTCGGCGCGGGCGGCGAACTCCCGCAGCTGCTCGGTGCCGTCGGGCGCGGCCCGCACCGCCGCGTACAGCGGATCGGCGGCCAGCTCGGCGGGGGCGAGGTTGCCCAGGTGCTGATACACCCAGTACGACATCAGACCGCTGAGGATCCGCTCCTGCCACCACGGGGTGGCGCGCATCCGCCGCTGCCACGCCTCGCTGGTGTTCCAGTCGTCGATGACGTCGTGGTCGTCGAAGATCATGCAGCTGGGGACGGTGGAGAGCAGCCAGCGCACCTCGGGGTCCAGCCAGGACTCGTAGTACAGCCGGGTGTATTCCTCGTAGTCCGCGACCTGCTGCCACGGGGGCTGGGACACATCGCGCCGCTCGGCGAGCCAGCGGCGGGTCTCCTCGGAGGTCTCGTCCGCGTACACCTGGTCGCCCAGCAGGATCAGCACGTCCGGGCGCTCGGCCCCGGGGGTGTGGGCGAGGGTGTGCGCCAGGGCGTCCAGGGCGTCGGGGCCGACCGGGTCGGGCGAGGCGTCGCCGGGCGGCGCGGCCCAGCGGCAGGAGCCGAAGGCGACGCGTACGGCGGCGGGGGCGGTGTCGCGGGCGGTCTCGGGGGCGCCGGAGTCGGCGTCAGGGGCGGCGGGGGTGCGGATCGTGGAGTCGGGGAAGGCCGTGTCGGGCAGCGGCCACACCTGCTCGCCGTCCAGCAGCACGCGGTAGGCCGTCTCGCCGCCCGGCCGCAGCCCGGTGACCGGGATCAGGGCGTAGTGGTGCCCGGCGATCGACCAGGTGCGGGCCGCGCCCCCGGCGCCGTCGGCGCAGCGCACCTCGGCCTCGCAGGGCCGGTCGGCCTCGATCCAGACCGTCGCGCTGGTGCCGGTCTCCCAGTCGACATGGCGCAGCAGCGGTCCCAGGCGCAACACGGCCATCCGGCCCTCCTCCGTCGCTTCGTGGCGTGCAAGCGGTCAAGCCGTCACGGTACGGAACGACGGGGGAGGGCGCGGCGGTTCCGGCTCGGCGGTTCGCCGACGTTCCGGACCGGTGGCTGTTGTCGGGGCTCAGCGGCCGTTCGGCGCTCAGCAGCCGTTCAGGATGGAGCTGAGGGTGCTCTTCTCGGCGGAGTCGACCGACAGGTTGTAGTAGTACTTCACCTGCACCCAGGCGCGGACGTAGGTGCAGCGGTACGAGGTGAGCGGCGGCAGCCACTCGGCCGGGTCCTTGTCGCCCTTCGACTGGTTCACGTTGTCCGTGACGGCGATCAGCTGCGGGCGGGTCAGGTCGTTGGCGAACGCCTGGCGCTGGGCGGTGGTCCAGCGGCTCGCGCCGGAGTCCCAGGCCTCGGCGAGCGGGACGAGGTGGTCGATGTCGAGGTCGGAGGCGGCGGTCCAGGTGGCGCCGTCGTAGACGGAGCGCCAGGTGCCGCTGACCGCGGCGCAGCTGGAGTCCTGCTGGACGTTGGTGCCGTCGCGCTTGAGGACGACCTCGCGGGTGTTGCAGGCGCCGCTCTGGGTGATCCAGTGGGGGAAGAGATCGCGGTTGTAGCCCGTACGGTCCTCGGTCGCCACGGTCAGCGAGGCGAGGTAGGTGCGGGCGGTGGCGGCACTCACGGGGGTGGGCAGCGCCGCCTGGGCGGCCGGGCCGTTGAACAGGCCGGTCAGCGCGAGCAGACCGGTGGCCGCAGCCAGTACGCTCAGCCGTCGACGCGCGTAGAGCCCGCGCCGGGTGAAGGCATTGCGTATTCGGGACATGCGAACTCCCTTGGAGTGGGGGACGATTCGGCCCGGCCGGAGCCGGGTAACGCGGGGGTAATGCTGTCGCCGGAACGTTTCTCTCCGGGGTGCGACAGGTAACAGATTGGCGACATGGACACGTCATGTCGAGAGGGCCGGGCCAGGCAATTCCCGGCGGGCGCGCGGTTTTGGGTGTATGCCCCGCGTGGTCGGCGGCCTACTGTGAAGCGTGTCCGCCCTCGCAGCCGCCCCCGTCACCGCCGCCACGGCCTCTGCCGGCTCCGCCACCCTGCTCCCGGTCAACCCGGTCCTCGGGATCGTGCTGGGGGTGCTGCTCCTGACCGCCGTGGCCGTCGCCGCCCGGGCCCACCTCGCCGACCGCCGCGACCACCTCTACGCCCGCGCCATCGCCGTCGCGGGGCTGCGCGCCGCGGTCCAGCTGGCCGCCGTCTCGTATCTGATCGGCTGGGTGGTGCGCGCCCTGCCGACGCTGCTGGCCTTCGTCGCGGTGATGTTCGCCGTCGCCGTACGCACCGCGGGCCGCCGCATCACCGACAACCACACCTGGTGGTGGGCCGCGGTCCCGATCGGCGTCGGGGTGGTGCCCGTGATCGCCGTCCTGCTGCTGACCGGTCTGGTCCCGCTCAAGGGCGTCGCCCTGATCCCGATCACCGGCATCCTCATCGGCGGCGCCCTCACCGCGACCGTGCTCGGCGGCCGGCGCGCGCTGGACGAGCTGACCTCCCGCCACGGCGAGGTGGAGGCGGGCATGGCGCTCGGCCTGCCGGACCGGGACGCGCGGCTGGAGATCGCCCGCCCCGCGGCCTCGGACGCGCTGCTGCCGGGGCTCGACCAGACCCGGACTGTGGGACTTGTCACACTCCCCGGCGCGTTCGTCGGCATGCTGCTGGGCGGCGCCTCGCCCGTGATGGCGGGCGCGGTACAGCTGTTCGTGCTGGTCGCGCTGATGGCGGTGCAGGCGGTGGCGGTCTCGGTGGTCCTGGAGCTGGTCGCGCGGGGGCGGCTGCACCGGGCGCGTCGCGTATCCTTGCCGTCAGCAGAAGGGGAGTAGCTCTTCGCCGGACCGTCGACATACTGCCCGCCCCTCGTGGTGCGGGCCGGCGCCCGGAGCGTAGGGCACCCGTCCCGGTGGGGCGGTGCGTACGCCAGCGAGACCTTCGGCCGCAGTGTTCGACGCTGCCGTGCCGAAGCGACCCCTCCCCAAGGGCCCCTCTCGGTGCGGCCCGACCCCCTTGAGGTAGTCAGCCCGTGTTCAGCTTCACCGTCGCCGCCATCGTCTTTGGCGTCGTCTTCCTGGCCGAGCTTCCCGACAAGACCGCCCTTGCCGGGCTGATGCTCGGTACCCGCTATCGCGCCTCGTACGTCTTCGTGGGCGTCGCCGCCGCCTTCGCCGTCCACGTCACCCTCGCGATCGCCGCGGGCAGCGTGCTCGGGCTGCTCCCGCACCGACTCGTCCAGGCGATCGTCGGAGTGCTCTTCCTCGCGGGTGCGGCGGTGCTGCTCCTGAAGAAGGACGACGGCGAGGAAGAGGTCCGCAAGCCTGCCGACCAGAGCTTCTGGAAGGTCTCCGGCGCGGGCTTCATGCTCATCCTGGTCGCGGAGTTCGGCGACCTGACCCAGATCATGACCGCCAACCTGGCCGCCCGCTACGACGACCCGCTGTCGGTCGGCGTCGGCGCCGTGCTCGCCCTGTGGGCGGTCGCGGGCCTGGGCATCGTGGGCGGCCGCACGCTGATGCGGTATGTGCCGCTGCGACTGATCACGAAGGTGGCGGCGCTGGTGATGCTGGCGCTCGCGGGGTTCAGCCTGTACGAGGCGGTCGCGAGCTGACGCGGACGCCTCCGGCCCGGGCGTCGGCCCGGGCCGGAGGCGTCGTCGCGCGTGAGCCGGCCGGTGGCCGGTGAAGTGGGTCAGTCCGTGAAGCGCAGGCGCAGGGCGCCGTCCGGCAGCGCCTCGACGCGGACCTGCTCCAGGTCCCGTACATGCGCGTCCGGGGCGTGGGCCGCGGCCCGGGGGCCGACCCCGACGACCCGCATACCGGCCGCCCGGCCCGCCGCGATGCCCGCCTCGGAGTCCTCGAAGACGACGCAGTCCGCGGGCTCGATGCCCAGCTCGGCCGCGCCCTTGAGGAAGCCCTCCGGGTCCGGCTTGCTCGCCCCCACGCACTCCGCCGTGACCCGCACGCTCGGCATCGGCAGCCCCGCCGCGCCCATCCGGGCGCGGGCCAGCCCCTCGTCGGCGGAGGTGACCAGGGCGTATGGAAGACCCACGAGCGAGGCCAGGAAGGCGGGGGCGCCGGGGATGGGCACGACGCCGTCGAGGTCCGAGGTCTCCCACTCCAGCATCCGCCGGTTGTCCGCCAGGTTCTCCTCCATGGGCCGCTCGGGGAGCAGCACCGCCATGGTGGCGTACCCCTGCCGCCCGTGTACGACCTTGATGACGCTGTCCCCGTCGAGCCCCTGCTCGGCGGCCCAGTGGCGCCAGCAGCGCTCTACGACGGCGTCGGAGTTGACGAGGGTGCCGTCCATGTCGAGGAGGAGGGCGCGGGCGGTGAGCGGGGCGTGGGCCGGCATCGGCGTACTCCAGGGCGCGTGAAAAGAGACAAGTGGCCCCGCCCGCCGGTCAGGGGGTGCGGGCGGAGCCACTTTGTTCCTTCACGATACAAAAAGCGCCGCCCATACGCCAGTGCGCCCGCGAATCCCTGGTGGATCCGCGGGCGTCTCTGTTCTGCCGTCGGCGTTCTGGTGTCGTTCTTTACGGGTCGTCTTACGGGTCGTCGGTCCGCGACTCCAGAGCACGGCGCGTATTGGGTCCGTACACCCCCTTCGGGTCGCCCTCCACGCCGTAGGTGGTCTGGAAGCTGGAGACCGCGTTCCGTACGCCGTCGTCGTACTCGCCGTCCGACGGCCCGAGGTAGATCAGCAGCTGGCCGAGCCGCTTCTGGAGCTCGACCACCTCGGAGCCGCTGTCGCCCTCCTCGAGCACCGGTGGGCCGGTGGGGGTCGGCGTCTCGGTCGGGCCGGGGGAGACGCTGCCGGTGGCGTCGGTCGCCGAGGGCGTGGGCGGGGCGGCCGTTCTGGAGGCCTCATTCGACTTCAGGGTCGTCGGTGCCCGGCTGGGCCGGGCGCTCGGACTCGTTTCCCTGGAGGCGGAGGGCGTCGAGGTGGGGCCGGCGGACGACGACGCCGAGGGCGAGGGGGCGTCGGATGTCTCGTCGTCCTCGGTGGGCGGGTCGTCGGCGGGTGCGCTGGAGCTCTTGTCCGACAGCGCCCGGTCCGCCTCCTGGTCGTTCTTCTTGTCGCCGCCGAGTAAACCGGTGCCGATGGCCAGCGTGCCGGCCACCGCCACCGCGGCGGCCCCCGAGAGCACCGCCACCACCGGGCCCCGCCGGCTCTTGCGGTGGCGCCCACCGGGGCCGGGCGCGGCCACGACGTCGGGAGAGCCGGGGGAGGCGGGGGAGCCGGGGGCGTCGGCTCCGAGCCGTGCGGCCCCGACCGTGGCGATGGGCTGAGTGACGGGCTCGAAGCTCCGGGTCGCCGCGGCGGCCCCCGCGCCGGCTCTCTCCGCTCTCGCTGCGCTCTCCGCGTTCTCCGCGTTCTCCGACTGCTCGGGATCCGCGTCCGCATGGTGGTCGGCATCCTGGCCGTCGCGGACGGATCTGCGGGTCGTCATGCGCTCGAACAGCCGTACGTCGCGGAGCTCGGGGCCGTTGCGGCGGCCTTCGCCGGAGAACGTGACGTATGGGCGCGGGCCCATGGGGTCGTCCTGTATCTCGTCGTCGGGGCCGTTGCGTCTGCCGTCGCGCAGGCCGTCGCGGTCGTCGCGTATGCGGTCCTCGCTGTCGCCCGCCGCCGCGGCGGCCGCGGCGGCGCGCGCTGCACACGCGCAACCGGGGCGGCCGTTGTCGCGCGCCGGCGCGAAGCAGTGCGGGCAGAGGTCTGCCGTCACAAGTCTTTCCCTCCCTGGAGTCGCAGCGATTATGCAGAGCCTGTCATGTTCCGCGCAGCGCTTCCCCCGGAGTCCAGTGCTCCTCGGCAGGCCGTAACGGGGCATAAAGGCGAGGATGGGGGCAGGAAGGAGAGCCATCATGGCGCAGGACGCGAGCCCGGCCCCTGCTCCGGGCCCGGTGGCGGTCGGCCCGGGAGAGGGCCGTACGAGGCGGACGGTCCTCGTGGCGATCGGCGCCCTGCTGCTCGGCCTGATGCTCGCCGCCCTCGACCAGACGATCGTCGCCACCGCCCTGCCCACGATCGTCAGCGACCTCGGCGGACTGGAGCATCTGTCCTGGGTCGTCACCGCGTATCTGCTCGCCGCGACCGCCGCCACCCCGCTGTGGGGCAAGCTCGGCGACCAGTACGGGCGCAAGAAGCTCTTCCAGGCCGCCATCGTCATCTTCCTCGTCGGCTCGGCGCTGTGCGGGCTGGCCCGGAACATGCCGGAGCTGATCGCCTTCCGCGCGCTCCAGGGGCTGGGCGGCGGCGGGCTGATCTCGCTGTCCATGGCGATCGTCGGCGATATCGTCCCGCCCCGCGAACGCGGCCGCTACCAGGGCCTCTTCGGCGCGGTCTTCGGCGCCACCAGCGTGCTCGGCCCCCTGCTCGGCGGGCTCTTCGTCGACCACCTCAGCTGGCGCTGGGTCTTCTACATCAACCTCCCCCTCGGCATCGTCGCGCTCGCCGTCATCGCCACCGTCCTGCACATCCCAGCCCGCGGCGCCCGCCACACCATCGACTACCTCGGCACCTTCCTCATCGCCTGCGTCGCCGCCGCGCTGGTGCTGATGACCTCCCTCGGCGGCGTCACCTACGCGTGGAGCTCCTGGCAGATCGTCGGGCTCGGGGTGGCGGGGCTGGTGCTGCTGGCGGCCTTCGTCCGGGTGGAGGGGCGGGCCGTGGAGCCCGTGCTGCCGCTGTATCTGTTCCGCAGCCGCACCTTCGCGCTCTGCTCGGTCATCAGCTTCGTGGTCGGCTTCGCGATGTTCGGCACCCTGACCTACCTGCCGACCTTCCTCCAGGTCGTCCAGGGCGTCTCGCCGACCCTGTCCGGCGTCCACATGCTGCCGATGGTCTTCGGCATGCTGCTCGCCTCCACCGGCTCCGGCCAGATCGTCAGCCGCACCGGCCACTACAAGGTCTTCCCGATCCTCGGCACCGGCGTCGCCGTCGTCGGCCTGCTGCTCCTGCACCAGCTGAAGCCCTCCAGCAGCGTGGCCGCGACCAGCGCGTACTTCTTCGTCTTCGGCTTCGGGCTCGGCCTGGTCATGCAGGTCCTGGTGATCATCGTGCAGAACTCCGTCCGCTACCAGGACCTGGGCGTGGCCACCTCCGGCGCCACCTTCTTCCGCTCCATCGGCGGCTCCTTCGGCGTCTCCGTCTTCGGCACGATCTTCGCCAACTCCCTCGCCCCGCACCTCACCCGCGTACTGGCCGGGCAGCGGCTGCCCCCCGGCACCAACCCCGGCGCGCTGGGCGCCGACCCGCGGGCGGCGAGGCTGCTGCCCCCGGCGCTGCGGGCGAGCGTGCTGGACGCGTACTCCGTCTCCATCACCAATGTGTTCCTGTACGCGGCGCCGGTCGTGGTCATCGCCTTCGTCCTGGCCTGGTTCCTGCGGGAGGAGCCGCTGCGGGCCAGCGTCACCGCGCCCGAGGCCAGCGAGGTGGTCGCCAGCAACCCCGTCCAGCGCTCCTCGCGCGACGAGGTCGCGCGCGCCCTCTCGGTGCTCGGCAGCCGCGAGGGCCGCAAGCAGGTCTACGAGGACATCACCCAGCGCGCCGGGCTCGACCTCAAACCGGCCGCGAGCTGGATGCTGCTGCGCATGAGCCACCGCGGCGGGGTCGAGCCGTTCCAGCTGATCGAGCGGGCGACCGTGCCGCTGCGGGTCATCACCGAGGCGGCCCGGCAGATCGAGGAGCGGGGTCTTGGCGCACGGGACGGGGTGGCGCTGGTGCCCACCAGGGCGGGGAAGGAGGTGGCTGAGCGGCTCTACCGGGCCCGCGAGGAGTCGCTGACGGAGCTGCTGGGCGACTGGTGGTCCCCGGACCGCCCGACCGACCTGGTCGAGCTGGTGCGGGAGCTGAACCGGGAGCTGTGCGGCTCGGACGGGGAGCGGCCGGACGACGACGGGGACACGCGGCCGCCGGGGCCACGGCGGGCGGCTTAGGCGCAATGCCAGTGACTTTGTGGTGAGTTTGAGACGGCGACACGCCGTCGCTTCGGCGTGTCGGTGTCTCTAACTCACCACAAGTCCATGCCTCGGCCGCGTGCCCCGGCGGTCAGCCGAGGCGGCCGCCGTCGAGTTCCTTGCCCAGCCAGACCTCCGAGTACGGCCCCTCGCAGAACGGCGGCACGTCCGCGTACCCATGGCGCGCGTACAGGGCCCGCGCCTCGGTCAGGTCCAGCCGCGTCTCCAGCACGATCCGCCCGGCGCCCAGCCCGCGCGCGGCCGCCTCGGCCGCCGCGAGGAGCACGGCGGCCGCGCCGAGGCCGCGCATAGTCGGCCGTACGAACATCCGCTTGAGCTCCGCCGTACGGCCGCCGTCGCCGTCCAGCAGCCGCACGCCCGCGCAGCCGGCGGGCTCGCCGCCGCGATGGGCCACCAGGAACGCGCCGTGCGGCGCGGCGAGGTCGTCGCTCGGCATCTCGGCGAGGTGCTTCTCGATCTCCTCGGGGGTCGTGGAACGCCCCTCGTACAGCTCGTACCAGCGGTCGGCGACATCGACGAGGTACTCGCGCAGCAGCCCGGCCGAGACGGGGTCGTCGACCGGGCGCGCGGCGACCGTCCAGGGCGCGCTGGGGCGGGGGAGAGACGTGCTGGTCATGGCGGGCATCCTGACACCCGCCGCCGGACCGCGCACCCGAGTTACCGGGCGGGCCGCGCGGCCCGCCCAGGCCCTGCGGGTCAGCCTGCCGTCCACGGGCGGAGCTTGTCGGGGTTGCGGACGACCCAGATGTGCGTGATCCGGCCGTCTGTGACGTCGAACGCGTACACCGCCAGGATGACGCCCCCGTGCTGGGCCATCAGGCCGGGCCGGCCGTTGACCGTGCGCTCCAGGACCGTCAGGTCGCCGGGTGCCCGGCCGGCGAGCTCGACGATGTACCGCGCGATCCGCTCGCCGCCTTCGACCGGCCGGAGCGCGGCGCTGACCAGGCCGCCGCCGTCCGCGGTGAGGGTGGCGCCGGGGTCGAGGATGCCGATGAGGGAGTCGATGTCCCTTGCTTCCCACGCCTGTTTGAAGTTCCTGACCAGGCCGGCCTGCTGGGCCGCCGGGGCCTCGGGCGGTCCGGAGGCGCGGATGCGGCGGCGGGCCGCGGAGGCCAGCTCGCGGCATGCCGCCGGGGTGCGGCCGGTGATCTCGGCGATTTCGGCGAAGGAGTAGCGGAAGACGTCGTGCAGGATGAGCGCGACGCGCTGGGCCGGGGTCATCGATTCGAGCACGACGAGGAAGGCCATGCTGACCGATTCGTCCAGCGTGACCCGGTCGGCCGGGTCGGCCGGGTCGGCGGTGGTGTGGCCCGGCCGTCCGCTGATCCACTCGGTACGGTCGGGCAGCGGCTCGGGAATCCACTCACCCACGTAGCGCTCGCGCCGGGCCCGCGCCGAACCGAGCAGGTCCAGGCAGATGCGGCTGGCGACCGTGGTCAGCCAGGCGCCCGGCGACTCGATGGCGTCCTGCTGCTGCCGGGACATGGCGTACCAGCGGGCGTACGTCTCCTGGACGGCGTCCTCGGCCTCGGCCAGGGAGCCGAGGAGCCGGTAGGCGAGATTGATCAGCTGACTGCGCTCGCTGATGATCGCGCTCAGGCCCGCGTCGGAGCGGTCGCGGTCGGACCGGTTGTGGCCGGACCGGTCGTGTCCTGGCACCGAGTGGTTGGTCATGGTTCCGGATGCTCCCTGCGTCGGATCTGCCCTCATCAGTCCGACGAGACGGCGCACGCAATTGTCAGGCCGCCGCGCCCCTGACATTCCGGCGGGCCGCGTCGTCGTACTGCTCGAAGGAGCTCACCGGCCAGGAAGCTCACGAGCTCGTGCGAGACATGAAGGAGACACGATGATCAAGATCGGGATCATCCTCGGCAGCACCCGCCCCGGCCGCAGGGGCGAACAGGTCGCCCAGTGGGTCCACGGCGCGGCAGCGCGCCGCACGGACGCGGAGTTCGAGGTGATCGACCTGCTCGACCACCCGCTGCCGCACCTGGACGAGCCGACGCCGGCGGCGATGTCAGCGGGCCGGTATCAACACGGGCACACCAGGGCCTGGGCGGATGCCATCGCCTCGTTCGACGGGTTCGTGATGGTCACCCCCGAGTACAACCACTCCATCCCCGGAGCGCTCAAGAACGCCATCGACTACCTGTGCGCGGAGTGGAACAACAAGGCGGTCGGGTTCGTCTCCTACGGCGCCGCGGGCGGCGCCCGCGCGGTCGAACAGCTGCGGCTGATCTGCGGGGCACTTCAGATGGCCGACGTGACCCCGCAGGTCGCTCTGTCGCTGCTGACCGAATTCGAGAACTACACCACTCTCAAGCCGGGCGACCACAACGCCACCGCCCTGGACGCGCTGCTGGACCAGGTCATCGCCTGGAGCACCGCCCTCGCCCCGCTGCGCACCGCTTCCCCCGTCACCGTCGCCTGACGTCTTGAAAGGATGGGTAGAAATGCCCACGCAACGCGAGATCGAAGAAGTCAAGATCCGGCAGCAGGTCGAGAAGATAGTCGAAGGAATCCGGGCCAAGGATCTCGACGGCCTGAAGCAGCTCTACGCGACGGACGTCGTGTCCTTCGACGTGGAGCCGCCGCTCCAGCACGTAGGGATAGAGGCGAAACTGAAGAACTGGACGAACGCGTTCACGTTCTTCCAGGATGTGAATTACGAAGTTCGCGACCTGACGCTCACCGCGGGCGATGATGTGGCGTTCGGGCACTTCTTCGGCCGGCTCAGCGGCACGCTGAGGAACGGGACGGCGACCAGCGGTATGTGGGTCCGGGCCACTCTCTGCTTCCGGAAGACCGACGGCAATTGGCTGATCGCGCACGACCAGGTTTCCGTGCCGCTCGATATAGCGAGCGGCAAGGGAGTGACCGACCTCGAACCCTGACGACTCGCGGCGGTGACGCCCCGGTCCGTACTGGCCGGGGCCTCACCGGCCGGGGTTCACCCCTCGAAGCGGGCGACGAAGCGGCGCTGCCAGGGGGTCTCCACCGCGCGCGACTTGTAGTGCTCCCTGACGTACGCCACCGCCTCGCCGTTCGGCACCCCGTCCAGCACGGCGAGGCACGCCAGCGCCGTGCCGGTGCGCCCGACCCCGCCGCCGCAGGCGACCTCGACCCGCTCGCCCCCGGCGCGCTCCCACGCCTCACGCAGCGCCTCCCCGGCCGCCGCACGGTCCGCCGGCAGCCGGAAGTCCGGCCAGCGGACCCAGCGGGTCTCCCAGGACACGGCGGGCGGCTCCTTGCCCAGCAGATACAGCGCGAAATCGGGCTCCGGCCCGTCCGGCAGGGGGTGGCGCAGCCCTCTGCCCCGTACGAGTCGTCCTGAGGGCAGCCGCAGCACGCCCGCCGCCGTGGGTTCCCAAGTGGTGGTCATCCGAGCGAGCGTAGCCCTCGCGCCCAGCCCGCCCCCGGGATTCAGCTCAGCGCTAAGAGCGCTGACGGTGTGCACCGCCCAGCGGACCTATGGGGCGTCAGCCGCCGTGACATCGGCGCGAACCAGCCGGTCGTAAGCCACATCGAGCCTGTTCGCGATCTGGTCGACGCCTATGGTGTCAAGGCCCTTCTGCCTCGCGCTCGCAGCCGTCGCGGCCGAGAACGCGGAGTCGAACAGAGCCCACGAGTCAGCCGTGTAGTCGGCCTGCGACGGAGCTCCGACCTTGTCCAGGCTGGTCCGGATCGGTGTCGTGTCCACAGCGCCCTCCACGTGCCCGGAGAAGGTGTTGAAAGCGTCGAGGACGATCTTTCCGGAGGTGAGGACGAACTTCGCCGTGTGCCGGCCGTCAGGCAGTCCGCGGAGCATGTACGTCGCGAGGCGCTTGTCCGTGCTGGACGTCTTCGCGTTCTTTGCGACCAGCTTGCCGTCGACGTAGACATCGAGCACGGCGCTACCGTCATTGCCACCGATGACGTCGATGCCCGTGCCGGTGAACGGAACGGCGAACGACGCGCCGGCCTCCGTGCTCGTCGACGTCGACCTGTACCAGTCCATCGCGTCGCCGAACGAGCTCTTCCTGTTCCACGTGCCCTCGTACCCGACCGAGCTGTCCATGTTGTCGAGCTGCGCGCTGGCGTAGGGCGTGTATCCGTCGACTGTCTCGACCTTCAGATTGTCGAACGCCGTCTTGTAGAAGTCGGTGCCGAGCTTGACGCGGCCTTCCATCTGAGGAGTGGGGTCCTCGTACGTGGAGACGGCTTTTCCGTCGATGAAGGTGGTGATCCTCGCCCCCTTCGCCTCGATGGCGAGACGGTAGGAGTCAGCGGGCGCGACGTTCCCCTTCTTGACCTCCGTGCCGTACTCGTAAAACGTCCAGGTGCCGTTCGCAGCGATGCGGACGTTGTACGCGGCGTCGCCGGCCGCCATGCCCTTCTGCTGGCGGACGCCCAAGGTGGCGAGTCCGCCGTCCTGGTCCGGGAACGAGACGTCGACCGTGGCCTTGTAGTTCTCCCAGCGGAAGTCGCCGACCGTCGTGTTCGGCGTGTTCCGGTTCCAGGCGTGGGTGTCCTTCATGGACTGGTCCATGTACTGGTAGAGCACGTTGTTGCCGCGCGCGTCCTTCCCGACTTCCCAGGCGCCGGTCTGGTCGACCATGTAGCGAGGCTGATTGCCACGCGACTTCAGGTAGGGCTGGGACACCTTTCTCGTGCCATTGCCCGTCCCGACCTGGACATCGCCTTCCTCTTCGTACCCGAAGTCGTCGGCGTACAGAACGTTGTCGCTCGTGTCGCGTTTCTTGCCGGTCGCGTCCGTGTCGAGCACCGTGCGGTTCCCGGACTCGGGCAGACGTTGCTTCACGGCCATGTCGTGGCTCTTGTCGAGCGTTGTCAAGGTGACGATCGACCTGGGCTTGACCGTGTAGGTGTAGTACCCGTTGCTGTCGGGTTGGATCTCGTCGACGAGGTGCTTGAGGTTCGTGCCGTACGCCTGCCCCGCGTCCGCTCCGCGCGTCTCCCAGATCTCCATCGTCGGATCGCCGAGTCGCATGTTCTCGGCTTTGATCCGGTAGGTCTTGGACCGGTCGCTGTCGTTGACGACGACCGTGGAGAAGTCCTTCTTGCGGGGATCTGCGAGCGTCATGTAACTCGGAGCCCCGTTGGAGCCGTCGACGTTCTCGGTGCCGCTGACCCCGCTGTAACTGGCTTCCGGCACGGTGCGCCAGATGCCCGCGGTGTTCGTGTCGTTTTCCCAGCCGGTCTTCGCGAACTGGGTGAAGTGCTGCATCACATAGACGGCCGCGTCGTAGTGGAAGTAGCCCGACCACGGGTCGCGCGCGCTGACGAGTTCCTTGTGGCTGTACTGCGCGCCTTCGTAGAAGGACCCGATCGCCGGTTGGAAGATGTAGTGCGTCCTCTTCGAGTTCGCGTAGCTCTTGACAAGGCGGTTCGCAAGGTCGAGAGCGCTTTGGACGCCACCGATGCCGGTGCTCGTTCCGTTCGGCCCTTCGGTGTTGTTGACGCGGTACTCGGTGTAGCCGAACGAGGCCGTGCCCTCGCTGTACCAGACTTCCTTGTCCTCGTCGTACTTGTTCTCGCCGGTCGCCAGCTTGGTGTACGGGAGGTACGTGTCGCTGCCGGGATCCCCTTCGCGTCGGTCATCGGTGTTGTAGTGGTAGCCCACCGCATCGACCATGTCGAAGAGTTGCTTGTCGCTCAGCAGTGCAGGCCCGATGTTGTGTGTGTTGTTCTCATCGGAGGCGATGATCTTGATTTTCTGGTAGGCCTTCCTGACCTTGTCCTGTTTGCCTGCGGGGATGTTGTAGCGCGGGTTCGCGAAGTCGGTGTCGGTGAGAATCGCGTTCTTGTACCACTTGATGAAGGACTCGTCCGGATCCCGCGTCTCGTTCTTGTCCGGGTCGACGTAGTCGACCATGTACCCGTACTTCTCGTAGGCGTCGAGGATCGTCTCCTTGTACCACTTGTACATTTCATCGGAGCCCGTCCCCTTGTCCCATTCCTTCTGGACCCATTCGGGCATTTCCCAGCGGAGAATCGAGACCTTGAGGTTCGGATTGACCGTCTTGGCGTCGGCGGCCAGCTGGAAGCCCGGGGAACGGGACGAGTCAGCGAGTTCGTCCGGTGTGCGCATGGTCGCCGGATCGGAACCGGTCGACGTGTTCGTGTCCGTTCCCATCTCGATCTTGACATGGTTGATCAGTGGGCTCTTGCCGCCGAACAGAACCCTGATGAGCTGCCAGTACCGTTCGGGGTGTTCCGCCTTGTAGTCCATCAGCAGGTTGCTCGTGCTGTTGCAGCTGAGCACGCCGAGGCCCTTGTAGGTCAAGCCGTTTTTGTTGTCGCTGCGAACGTTGTCTCCGTTGACTATGACCTCCACGGAATCATCCGCGGTGTAGGCGGCAGGGGCGGCGATCACCCCTGCCGTCAGCGCCATTGCGGACGCCGCGGCAAGCGAGATCCACCGGAGTCTTCTCTGTGCGCACATCCGGCTTCGGCTCCTTCTTCTTGTTGGAAGCGGTCGCGCCCCCTGGAAGGGCTCGGCTGTGAACCGGTAGATCAGGCTGCGGCCCTGTATCAGCGGGCCCCGCGCGGCCGTGCCTCCGGGTGGTGGTGGTCGGTACAGGCGGCGCGGCCGCTCGCCTTACACTCCATCAGATGCGCAGGTTCGGCGCCGTGTCGGCGTTGCTGCGGCGGCAACTGTCGTGTGAAGCGCCATGACTTCCTCCTGTACCGGGCGTGTGCCGGCACAGTTCAGTCTCTGCCGTAGTCTGAAGTCAATAACTGTGAACAGAATCGATCGGATTCGAACAGAACCGATCGGATTCGATATGGGGGGTGGTCTCCCCGGTGCCGGCCAGGTAATTCGCGCGACTGGTTGTACCCCGACGAGGCCCGCGCGGCGGCCGAGCGGGCACCGGACGGACCGCTGCGCGCCCACGGCTCACCACTCAGGAATCTGAGCCTGTCGCTTATGGCGCACTGTGTCATGCGCAAAAACGCAACGGCGCCTCATCAGAGGGTGAAGGGATCCTCGTCAAGGCCCCTCTCACCTGACGGCCCGTCGGCCTCGCCGAGCGTGCACGAGTTCATGGCCGCCTGACAGGTGAGACACCAAAGCCGCTAGCCCTCTGGTCGAGGTCAGAGGGCTAGCGATGTTCGCACGGGGCGCATGTCAGTGTTGCTTGGGCCCGGTCTGCTGTACGACCTCGAACGACCACAGCGTGGAGCCTGACGCGGCGGGCTTCTGCTGGGGTGCGCCCTCCCCGCCGCGCTGGTGGGCTGCCTTCATGGGACCTTCCATCCAGGCTTGGAAGTCCTCTTCGCTGCGCCACCTCGTGTAGACGAGGTACGTGTCGGTCCCTTCGACGGGCCGCAATAGTTCGAACCACTCGAACCCGTCTGAGTTCTCGACCGTCCCGGCCCGCGACGCGAAGCGCTTCTCCAGCACCTCGCGCTGCTCCTCGGGGACCGTCAGCACATTGATCTTCACGATGCTCATGTCCCCATCCTGCCTCAGAGCGCTGATCCCGGGCGGGACCGGGCCGCCACAGACTTTGGCGCTTGGCGATGATCCGGCAGGTCCATCAGCGCGAGCCTGGCCGGGTCGATCACGATCCTGATGTCGGTGATGCGGCCGTCGACGACGGTGAACGCGACGACCGAGAGCGGGGTGCCGTCCTCGCGCCAGGAAATGATCCCCGGGAGGCCGTTGACGAGCACCGTACGCCCCTGTGCGGCCGCGCCGGCGGACAGTTGCGCGCCGGCTGCGACCTTGGTGGCGCCGAGAGTGACGACCGCGCCGGACGGGGTGTCGACGGTCAGTTTCACCCCGGGGTCGAGTACTCGCAGCAACCCCTCGAAGTCGCCGCCGCGAGCCGCCGCCAGGAAGGCCTGGACCACCTCTCGCTCCTCCCGTCCGACGCCCGTCGGCCGCTCCATCGCCCGCACCTTCCTGCGGGCGCGGCTGGCGAGCATCTTGGTGGCGGCGGTGGACTTGCCGAGGATCTGGCCGATCTCGTCGAACGGCACCGCGAACAGGTCGTGCAGCACGAACGCCAGCCGCTCGCTCGGCCCGAGCGTCTCCAGGACGACGAGCAGCGCGAGCCCGACCGAGTCGGCGAGCACCGCGTCGTCCTCGGGAACAGGACTGTCGTCGAGCGTCACCATGACCTCGGACAGGCGGTCGTCGTAGAACGCCTCCGGGCGGGCCTGGCGCGATCGCAGGACATCGAGGCTGATCCGGCCGACCACCGTGGTCAGCCAGCCGGCGAGGTTGTGGATGGTCGCCGCGTCCTGGCGGGAGAGGCGCAGCCAGGCCTCCTGGACCACGTCCTCGGCGTCGGCGTGCGATCCGAGCATGCGGTAGGCGACCGAGCGCAGCCGGTCACGCTGGGTCTCGAACGCCTCGGCCATCGGGTCCGCCGGGCTGGTGTCGGACATGTTGTTACCTTCCTCGGCTCTGCTCCGTCACGGGGATGACGGGCCCGCAGGGGCTCAGGTAACCGATGAAGGAGCAGCACCGATGGAAGCACGCATGAACGGCTCGGCGAACCCCGACGTGATCACAGCGATCCAGCATCTCTACAAGGCGATTCACGCCGGGGGCGTCGACAAGCACCTGCTGTCGCTGGTCCATCTGCGCACCAGCCAGATCAACGGCTGTAGCCCGTGCGTCTTCGCGTCGATCGAGTCGGCGAAGAAGGCCGGTGAGACAGACGAGCGGCTGCACCACGTGGTCGCGTGGCGCGAGACGCCCTTCTACACCGAGGAGGAGCGGGCGGCCCTCGCCCTGACCGAGGCCGCCACCCGGCTCCAGGACGGGGCACCGGGCGTGACGGACGAGATCTGGGACGCCGCCGCCGACCACTTCAGCGAGGAGCAACTGAGCGCGATCATCCTGGAGATCGCGATGACCAACTTCTTCAACCGGATCAACCGCACGATCCGGGAGCAGGCCGGCAAGACCTGGTGAGCCGGGCGGGGTGTCTTCATGTCGCGGCCAGGTGGCTGCGGTGGTGCCGTGGGGTCTCGGCCTCGTCGAGCAGGACGAGGGCGAAGTCCGCGTAGGAGATGCGCGCCGCGGTGTCACCGTGTTCGCGGATCTCGTAATGGCCGGTGCGCTCCCCCTCGTGGTCGAAGTCGCCGACTGGGCTGACGTACACCCAGTCCAGCGTGGCGCCTTCGGCGCGAAGCACCTCGAGACCGTCGGCGTGGGCCAGGCAGAAGGGCCGGAACTCGGCGGGGAAACCGGGCATGTCCAGCAGGCGGGTGCCGTCGGGGCCGGGCAGTAGCGATGCGAGCCCAACCGTGACGAGCCGGTCCACCCCGGCCTGCCGCAGGCCCTTGATGAGGGCATGTGCGGCGCTGGTGAAGAATGCCTTCGGGTCGATCACCGCCGCCGTATTGATCGCGGCGTCATGCCCGGCCGCGAGGGCGGCGACGTCCGCCGCGTCGGTGACATCCCCGGCGGCGATCCGTACGCCGTCGTCCGCCAAACTGCTGTAGCGGGACGGGTCGCGGACCACCGCGGTGACCTGGTGTCCACGCCGACGCGCTTCGGCGACAGCCTGCCGGCCGGCCCGGCCACCGGCCCCGAAAATCACGAACCTGCCCATCGTCGGAATACCTCCCGTTGACTCGATGCTCCGGAAGGTATCCGCACGGGCGGTTACCTCCTGGATACCGTGGCCGGCTACCGGCCCCAGCCGACAGGCAGGAGAGATCATGACGCACCGCCAGCCGCTGCCTGCGGACATGTTCGACGAACTGTGTCCGTCCTCGCTGTTGCCCTTCCGCTTCGGCGACAAGTGGGCGGCTCTGATCATTCGCTGCCTGGAAGACGGCCCCCGCCGGTTCTCCGAGCTGCGTGTGCCACTGCACCGCGTCACCCCGAAGGTGCTCACACAGTCACTGCGTGGCCTGGAGCGAGGCGGGCTCGTCTCCCGCACCGTGCACGCCGACCGGAAACTGGGGGTCGAGTACGCGCTGACGCCACTGGGGCGCAGCATGTTGGAGCCCCTGTATTCCGCATGCGCGTGGGCAGCGGAGCACTGGGACGAGCTGCTTGACGCGCGGGAGCAGCACACGACTCCGTAACGGCGGGAGCGGAGATCGCGACTCTCTCGGCTCGTGTCAGTGCCAGGAACTACTGTGGCGAGCATGGTCGAACACGATGCCCTCAGTGCCACCCGCGAGGGCTACGACGCTGCTGCCCCCGTGTATGCGCAGCTGTTCAGCGGCGAGCTGAGTGACAGGCCCCTGGACCGCGCGATCTTGAGTGTCTTCGCCGAGGTTGTCAGCGCGGGTGGCGACGGTCAGGTCGTGGACCTGGGGTGCGGAACCGGCCATATCACCGCTCATCTCGATGAGTTGGGGCTGGCGGTGTATGGCGTTGATGCCTCTCCCGGGATGATCAAGTTGGCTCGGGATGCCTATCCGGGTCTGCGGTTCGACGTGGGCTCGATGGCCGAGGTGAACATCGCTGACGGGGTGCTGGGCGGCGTACTGTCACGCTGGTCCATCATCCATACTCCGCCGCAGGAAATTCCCGCCATCTTGGCGGAGTTCCACCGCGTGCTGGCTCCTGGCGGCCATCTTCTGATCGGCTTTTCGGCCACCGATGATCCGTCCCACCCGACGCAGGTCTTCGATCACGCGGTCGTGCCGGCCTATCGGTGGTGGCCGGATCACCTCGCCGCGCTGCTGCGCGAGGCCGGGCTCGCCGAGGTGGCCCGGATGGTGCGCCAGCCTCAGCCGACCGACCGACGGCAGTTCGAGGAGGTTTACCTGCTCGCCCGCAAAGCCTGAGCAGGGGCTGGAAGCCCGTTGTCAGAGGTGCGCGGTACGGTCCGGGGCATGGCAGCCAGATTCGATCTGACCTTCGACTGTACGGACGCCCAGCGCCTCGCCGAGTTCTGGAAGACGGCGCTGGGCTATGTCGACGAGCCACCGCCTCCTCCCTTCAGGACCCGTGAGGAGTGGCTGGCGCAGTTCGACCTGCCGGAGGACGATTCGGCGGACGACGGGGCGTGGCTCTGCGATCCGGAGGGGGTTGGGCCGCGGCTCTCGATCCTCAAGGTTCCCGAGCCCAAGACGGCGAAGAACCGGCTTCATATCGACGTCCGCGTGCCGGGCCACGGCGGCCCGGAGGAGCGGTGGGCGCGGATGAGGGCGGAGTCGGAGCGGCTGGTGAGGGCGGGCGGGAGCGTGGTGCAGGAGGTTGACGGGCACCACATCCTGATGGCCGACCCCGAGGGCAACGAGTTCTGCGTCGGCGCCGCTTCTGCATGAGGCCCGCGGGGAGGGCGGAGTGGTCAGTCCAGCGGGTCGGGCCACTCGTGCGCGGGCAGCAGATCGCGGAGCCGTGCCGTTCTGTCGCGGCCCAGGACCACTTCGGTGTCGATGTTCGCCCAGTCGATCTGGCGTATGAACTCCCGGCACCGGCCGCACGGGGGGAGGACGTACAGGACGCCCTCATCGTCGCGCCATACCGCGACCACCTTCGCGATCCGGTACTCGCGGGCGGTGACCATGGCGGCGATGGCCGCGTGCTCGGCGCAGAATCCGGTGCCCGATCCGGTGTCGATGCACACGCCCGAGTAGGTGTTGCCGGCTTCGGTGATCAGCGTGGCCCCCACGTTGCCGAACAGCCGCTCACCCACCCGGTGCGGATTCAGCACGGCCTCGGCGGCAGCGATCAGTTCGTCGTTCGACGTAGTAGTACTCATTTCGTGGAGGGTAGCGAGAAGTGGGCCGGGTCCATGAGGCTGCTCCGCCGGGCTCGCCACCACGGCACGAGCTGGACGACGCCGAACGCCACCTCCACGACGAGGAAGAGCCACAGCAGCCGCGGGGCACCGTGGTCCGGGGCGTACGCCAGCCACATGCTGAACAGCGTGCGCGCGGCGCCGTCGTAGAGCCCGTGGACCGGCAGCGGCTTGAGGATCCGCAGGAGTGCCCAGACCACCACGACCGAGCCCATCAGGTTCGCGTACAGGGTCTGCATCGGGTCGAGGGCGGGCAGGACGCCGAGCCCGAGTGCCTCGCCCAGCGACGACAGCGCGTCGTGCACCAGCGCATAGGTCCACGGGGTCGCGAAACCCGCTGTGATGACGAGGTCGTACCAGGCGCTCGCGCGTACGACGCGGAGGTAGGCGTGGTGGGAGGGGGCGAAGAGACGGATCATGACGAGGCTCCTGTCGGGATCACGGCAGCGACGCCTGACGCTAAACGGTGGAGTACTCTCCAAGGTCAAGTCCACGGAGCGGCGGAGGGCCATGCGTATCGGGGAGCTGGCCGCGCGAGCGGGGATTTCCAAGGACACCATTCGCTTCTACGAGAAGATCGGCCTCGTCACGGGTCGACGGCTGGCCAACGGCTACCGCGACTTCCCGCCGGAGACGTTGACCTGGCTGCATTACGTCCGCACCGCGCAGACGCTCGGCTTCTCGCTGGCCGAGATCGCCCGGCACGGCGAGGAACTGCGCGACGCGCCGGACTCGGCCGAGGCGCTGTCCGCGCTGTTCGAGGAGAAGATCCGGGTCATCGACGCGCGGATGGCGGAACTCGCCGAGCTGCGGGCCGACCTCGACGCGCGCGTCGGCACCGGATGTCCGCTGCGGGTGGCCGGGCAGGTGACGGCGGGCTGAGTACCCGGGCCTGTCACGCTCACGTCGGCCACGCCCGGGTGAACCTCGATCACGGCGAATTGACGGCCGGTCACCTTCCGCGTTCCGCCGCCCCGACTGGGGGTGTCCGGCGGCCACGCGGCGGAGCCGCACATCGATGCTGTTCCCCACCCCGCCCCTTCCCGTAACCATGGGCTTCGCCCCTGGACCCCCGGGGGCTGGGGCGGAGCCCCCACGCGGCGGAGCCGCATATCGGCAGGGGCCGGGAAGGGGCGGGGCGGAGCCCCGGTCTCCGGAGGGCCCGCCGCAGGGGTCAGGATCCGACGCCCCGGCTAGGCGCCGGCGGCCGGGCGGTAGGTGCACACCTGCACGCCCGTGTTGCCGGTGACCGTGGAGACCAGCTCCAGCGGGCGCAGCACCCCGTCGTCCGGGAAGATCGTCTTTCCGCCGCCGAGGATCACCGGCATGCGCATCAGCCGGAGCTCGTCGACCAGGCCCTCCCGCAGCAGGGTGCGTACGAGCGTGGGGCTGCCCATGACCGACAGGTCGCCGCCCTCGGCCCTGTGCAGCTCGCGGAGGCGGGGGAGGGCCTGGCCGCCGGGGATGAGCGTGGTGTTCTGCCAGGTCAGTTCGGCCTCGCCCAGGGTCTGGGACACCACGTACTTGCGCATGCTGTTCATCTGGTCGGCGAACGGGTCGCCGGCACGCTCGGGCCACGCCGCGGCCATCGTCTGCCAGGTGCGGCGCCCGAACAGCAGGGCGTCGGCCTTGGACAGGGTGTCCGCGAAGGCGCCGCCCACCACCTCCGGATCGAAGAACGGATGGCTCCAGCCCCCGTGCGCGAAGCCGCCGTCGGTGTCCTCCTCGGCGCCGCCCGGCGCCTGCACGACGCCGTCCAGGCTGATGAACTCACTGATCACGATGCGCATGGGACTCGCTCCCTCTTTCGGGTTTCGGGGTTTACGCCATGAAGACCGCTGAGCCGGTCCGAAGTCATCGCGCCCATGCGATCGGGTGATGTGAGGCGGGCCACACCAAGGGGACGATCAGAGCGTACGGCCGAAGAGGTCCAGAAGCGCGGTCCAGTGGCGCGCGTCCGCGTCGGCGTCGTAGGACGAGGCGTCGGCCTGGGTGTAGCCGTGCTGTGCGCCCGGATACACCTCGGAGCGGTGGCGCACGCCCGCGGCGGTCAGGGCCGCATCGAGGCGCTCGATCTGCTCGGGCGACATCGAGTGGTCCTTGTCGGCGTGGCCGAAGTACAGCTCGGCGGTGATGCGGTCGGCGACCAGGTGCGGGCTGTCGGGGGCGTCGGTGGCCAGGCCGCCGCCGTGGAAGCCGCCCACCGCCGCGACCCGGTCGGGGAACTCACCGGCCGTGCGCAGCGCCAGGCGGGCGCCCATGCAGTAGCCGGTGATGCCGACCGGCCCGTCCGTGGCCTGCGGGCAGTCGGCCAGCCAGCCCAGATACGCCCCGGCGTCACGCGCGATCCGCTCGGGGGTGAGCGCCTGGATCATGGGCATGAGCTGCTGGAAGATCTCGGGGCGCCCGGTGAGGTCGATGAAGTCGGGGAGTTCCACGATCGGGGCGCGGTGGTTGCGGTAGAAGACGTTGGGGACCAGCACGGTGTAGCCCGCCCCGGCCAGGCGGTCGGCCATCTTCTTCAGCTGCGGGCGCACCCCGAAGGCGTCCATGTAGAGCAGGACCGCGGGGTGGGGGCTGTTGTCGTCGGGGTGGGCCAGATAGGCGTCGGCGGTGCCGTCCGGGGTGGGGATGTCCACGGATGTTCCGTGCACGGCGGTCATCGGCGTCGCTCCTTTTTCTGTTGAGTTTCTGCCCAATATGTCTTGTGCGACTGTTGGGTATTCGGGGTGGGACGTGTGCGGGCCGCTTTGCGGCTTCCTTCCCGGCGATTCAAGAAACGCCCAAGGTTCCCGCACGTTCCCACCGGCACGGTGGTCGAAGTCGGCCAGTCGGCCGCATCACCGTACCGGGAGGGAACCACCGATGAAGCGCACACCGCTCATGATTTCCGCCGTCCTCGCCTCGTCGATGGCCGTCATGGCCACGGCGACCACGGCGGAGGCCGCCACCCGCCCCGCCATCGCGAAGTCGATACTCAACCACCGGGGCATATCCCTGGCCACCACGCACGAAAGTGGCGTGCGGGACAAGGCGAACGCCAAGCAGAACATCGTGGACACCGCTGCCGGGCGGAAGGCCAAGCGCAGCAGCTACGGCACCGCCCCGGGTCGGTCGGTCACGCTCAACAAGACCATGCTGAACGCGATGCTGAAGCTGAACACCGCAAAGCGGTTCACCTTCAGGGTCACCGAGGTCGCGGGCGGCAGTCACTCGCGCGGCTCGAAGCACTACGCGGGCCGGGCCTTCGACGTCGGCACCGTCAACGGCAAGCGGGTCAGCACCTCGGGGGCGGGCTACAACAACGCCAAGAAGTTCATGCGGGCGTGCCGGTCCTACGGGGCCGTGCTCGTGCTGGGCCCCGGAGACGCGGGTCACTCCACCCACGTCCACTGCCAGTGGTGACGGCTCCGGTGCTCCGTGTGATGGAGGCCGATTAGCCGAGCGCCCCGACCCCCTGGTGAAATTGGGGTGGACCTCGCGGCTCGTCCGGTCGACTGAGCGGTACTTTTCGGACAACCCTCGACGGCGGTCAGGTGACGAGGGGTATTCCGCGTCTGATTACAGGGCTCAGTAAGGTCTCAAACATCCGGATCGAGCGACAAGAGCGAGTGGGGGAGCGGCAGGGCGTGGCGAACGCGGAGCGAGGCGGACTGCGGAGATCCCCGGATACGGGGCCCCGCCCCGGCGCCGTCGTGGCACGGACTTCACGGAGCGTACTGGTGCTCGGGGCGCTGTGGCTCCTCGCCGGTGTGCTGGCCGTCCGTCAGGCCGCAGCGGTGCTGCGGCTGCCGCCCGACGAACGGTTGACCGACCTGGAGACCTGGACCGGCGAGCAGGGTGTCCTGCATGTGAGCGGGTCGCTGTACGACAGTGACGCGTTCACCGGGACACCCTTCTCGGGGCTGGTGCTCAAGCCGCTGACCCGCGCCGCCGAGCAGAGCCTCGGCTACGCCTGGACCTTCGGCACCCTGCTGCTGGTCGTGGTGCTCGCCCTGGTCGCGGCCCGCTCCCTGCCCGGCCCGGTCTCCCGGCGCACCTCGCTGCTCGCCGCGCCCGTGGCGCTCAGCCTGCTGGTGCTCTCGCTGCCCGTACGGAACACCTTCACGCTCGGCCAGACCAGCATCATCCCGGTGGTGCTGGTGCTGCTCACCGTGTTGCCCGCGACCTCGGGGCGGCAGACGAGCGTGCTCATCGGCGTGGCCGCGGCGCTCCAGCCCGCGCTGCTGCTGTTCGCGGTGGTCCTGTGGCTGATCGGGCGGCGGCGGGTGGCGGGCCTCGCGGCCGCCACCTTCGCCACGTGCACCGCGCTCGCCTGGGCGGCGATGCCCCACGACTCGTGGACGTACTGGGCTTATCACATCGGCGGGGCCGGGCTCGGCGCGCCCGCGGACAGCCTGGCCAACCAGTCCCTGCACGGGCTGCTGCTGAGGCTCGGGCTTTCGGGCCCGGCCGAGCTGGCGCTGCTGGTGGTGCTCGCGGTGGCGGTGGCCGTGGTCGGTCTGCGGCGGGCCGCGTACTACGCCAAGGACGGGCAGCTGCTGCTGGCCGCGGCGATCACCGGCAGTGTGGCGCTGGCGATTTCGCCCACGTCCTGGCAGTACCAGCAGTTGTGGATCCTGCTGGCCGTCGTCGGGCGGGTCGGCCGGCGCGCCACGGACCGGCTGGTGTGGCCGGTGCTGGTGGTGCTGGTGATGACCCTCAACCGCCGTGCGCTGCTGCCCGGTATCGAGATTCTGGGTTATATCGGATATAACGCACCGCTGCTGGCGGCCCTCGCCGCCGCCTGTCTGGTGCCCTTCCTCTCCCGTGACTCCCCCGCGTGGGACCGCCCCGAGCCGACGCCGGTGGCCGAACCGGACAAGGGGCGCTTCGCCTGGGTGCCGCTGCTGCGCTTCGTACGGCGGCCGCTCTCCCGCCCCAATCTGCTGCTCGAGCTGATGTTCATCCGCGTCGGCTACTTCGGATACTCCTACATCCGCGCGCTTGCCCCCGACTCACGGGCCCTCGCGGAGAGCCACGGACACCAGATCCTCACGGCCGAGAAATGGCTGGGAATCGACATCGAGCACTGGTTCAACAGCGTGGTGGCGGACACACCATGGCTGAGGGACAGCATGAACTGGTACTACAGCACCTTCCACTTCCTGGTGCCGCTGTCCCTCCTGGCCTGGCTGTATCTGCGCCGCCCCGTGACCTACCGCTGGGCCCGCACCCCGCTGGCCTTCGCCACGCTCCTCGCGCTGGTCGGCTTCTGGCTCTACCCGACCGCTCCGCCGCGCCTCATGGGCCTCGGCTTCGTCGACACCGCCCATGGGCCGCAGGACCTGGACAATCCGGACTTCGGCGCGCTGACCAAGCTCTCCAACCAGTACGCGGCCATGCCCTCGCTGCATGTGGGCTGGTCGCTGTGGTGCGGGGTCGTCATCGCGATCGTGGCGCCGTATGTGTGGCTGAAGGTGCTCGGCCTGATGTACCCGCTGATGACCACCGCGGTGATCGTCGGCACGGCGAACCACTGGCTGCTGGACGCGGTCGGCGGCGCAGCGGTCGTGGCCGCCGGGTTCGGGCTCCAGTACCTGCTGTTCGGCGTCGGGAAGCGGCCGAAGGAGGAGCCCGCCGGGCCGCTGTGGCCGATCAGATTCCGCAAGCGCGAACCGGGGCCGGAGGCCGTGGCATCGGCGGCGGTTTCGGTGCCGCCGCCCAGGCCGTCCAAGGAATCCGTCCCCGAGGCCGCCGAGCCGACGGAGGCCACCGGCCCCGGCTCGCGTTGAAGGGTGCGACGAAGCGCATTAGCGTGGGAAAGAGGGACGGGCCCGGCCGGGTGGGGCGTGGCGCGGGGCCCGCGCCACGGGGGCCGACCGAGGGGGGTGTCACACCCGGAGGAGTGATCCCCCATGTCCCTTGCCATGGTGGCCACCGCGGCGGCCGCGGCGTCGATGGTCGCGGTGTCCCCCGCGGTCTCGCCGCCCTGCCCCGTCGCGCTGGTGCACTCAAGGTTCGCGCCGGCCGCCGAGGCGGCCAGTCGCACGGCGGTGACGTACAACACCAAGCTGGTGCCCACCTCCGCCATGGTCGTCGTCGTGGAGTTCCTGGGCAAGCCGCGGTACGAGCACGGGCACAACCACGGACACCAGCACTACCGCATGCAGGGCGAGGCCCGGTCCACGCCGACCGGTACGCCCACCAGCTCGCCGAGCCCGCAAGCCAAGCAGGAAGGCACCAGTGTCATGGTGTGGCTGCACGGGGCCAAGGCGAACCACACCTTCGGGGCGCATGTCCATACGAAGACCTGCGGGACCAAGCCCGACGACTCGGGTCCGCACTACCAGAACACGAAGGACCCGAAGCAGCCGTCGGTCAACCCGAAGTACGCCAATCCGCAGAACGAGGTATGGCTGACCCTCAAGACCGACAGCTCCGGGGACGCCCACGCCATGACCCATGTGAACTGGCGGTTCCGGGACTCCCAGGCGCGCTCGTTTGTGATCCATGAGCATGCGACCGCCACGCAGAAGGGCAAGGCCGGAGTGGCGGGCGCGCGGGTGGCGTGCGTCAAGGTGCCGTTCAAGGGTGACAAGTAAGGGGCAGGCCCGCCGGTCAGGACGCGGCGGGTGTCTGCGGCGCGGGGATCAGCAGCCCGCGCCGCACCGACGCGTCGCGGACCTCCTCGTACAGCGCGCGCAGCGTGTCGCTGACGGCGACCCGCGGGAGCTGGTGCCGGTCCAGGGCGTCGGCGTCCATGGCGGCGTTGGCGTCGGTGGGCATGTCGTGCCAGCCCTGGCCGGTGAGGTAGCGCATCAGCGCGGGGTTGAGCCGGTCCACCCCGCGCACCAGGCAGGCCTCGGGCGTACGGCCCTCCTCGTACTCGTGCCACAGGGCCAGGAACTCGGGCCGCAGCGTGTCCGGGAGGGTGGCGAAGGGGTCCTCGTCGGGATCCACATCGATTTCGGAGTCGAGGCCGGTGTCGAGTTCGACGAGGTCGTGCATCAGACAGAGCTTGAGCATCTTGGTCAGATCGAGGCAGTGGCCGGCCTCCCGCTCGAACTCGGCGTGCAGTATCCAGCTGACCATCGCCAGGTGCCAGGAGTGCTCGGCCACGCTCTCCTTGCGGACGGCGGTGGCGTTGTTGGCGCGCTCGATCTCCCGCAGCCGGGCCGTGAAGGTGATGAAGTCGAAGAGTCTTCGAAACTCGTGCTCGTGCTGTGCGCCGGGCGTGCCGCTCATGTCGTTCATGGCCGACAGTGTGCCCCCGGCCGGGGGCACGGCGGCACTCCCGGGGCCGGTCGGCGGTCAGCCGTACGTCACCCGCAGCTCCTTGATCCCGTTCAGCCAGGGCGAGCGCAGCCGCCTGGGGTCGCCCGCGAGCCGGATGTCCGGCAGGGCGTCGGCGATCGCGTTGAAGATGAGCCGGATCTCCAGCTCCGCGAGGCTCTTGCCGAGGCAGAAGTGCGGGCCGCCGCCGCCGAAGCCCAGGTGCGGGTTGGGGTCGCGGGTGATGTCGAAGACCTCGGGCCGGTCGAAGACCTCCGGGTCGTGGTTGGCGGAGGAGTAGAAGATGCCGACCCGCTGGCCCGCCTTGATCCGCTGCCCGCCCAGTTCGGTGTCCTGGGTGGCGGTGCGCTGGAAGGACATGACCGGGGTGGCCCACCGGACGATCTCGTCGGCGGCGGTGGCCGGGCGCTCGCGCTTGAACAGCTCCCACTGGTCGGGGTGGGTGAGGAAGGCGTGCATCCCGTGGCTGATGGCGTTGCGCGTGGTCTCGTTGCCGGCGACCGCGAGCAGCAGGACGAAGAAGCCGAACTCGTCGGAGCCGAGGTTGCCGTGGTCCTCGGCGGCGACCAGCTGGCTGACGATGTCCTTGGCCGGGCAGGCCTTGCGGTCGGCCGCCAGGTTCATGGAGTACGAGATCAGCTCCATGGCCGACTCCGCGCCGATCTCCTCGGTGATGGCGAGCTCCGGGTCGTCGTACGCCACCATCTTGTTGGACCAGTCGAAGATCTTGGAGCGGTCCTGCTGCGGAATGCCGATCAGCTCGGCGATGGCCTGGAGAGGCAGTTCGCAGGCCACATCGGTGACGAAGTCGCCGCTGCCGTCCTCCTTGGCCCCGGCCACGATGCGGGTGGCGCGCTCGCGCAGCGCGTCCTCCAGCGAGCGGATCGCGCGCGGGGTGAAGCCGCGCTGGACGATCTGGCGGACCCGGGTGTGCTCGGGCGGGTCCATATTGAGCATGATCAGCTTCTGGACGTCGATCTGGTCGCGCTGGATGTGCTCGTTGAAGCGGATGATCGCGGTGTTGAGGTGGGAGGAGAAGATCTCCGGCTTGGTCGACACCTCTTTGACATCGGCGTGGCGGGTGACGGCCCAGTAGCCGTCGTCGCCGAAGCCCGCGATGCCGTGCGGCTGGGGGATCCACCACACCCTCGCGGTCTGCCTCATCCGGGCGAACTCCGGGAGTGGCAGACGGTGCTGGTAGATGTCGGGGTCGGTGAAATCGAAGCCTTCGGGCAGCGCTGGACAGGACATCGGCCACTCCAGATCTGACGGCCTATCAGAAGTACCCGCGAAGGTAGTAACGGGTTCTATAAGTGGCAAGTGCTATGGCGCCTTTGTTCCGGGCGGACGGGCGCACAACGGGCGCCAAGTGGGCGTCATGCGGGCCGACAACGGCCGACAACGGCCATGCACGCCCCTTGCGCCGTCAGGTCGGGCCTCAGCAGACTGACTGAGGAACTAGAACGCGTACTAGTTCCGTCGCGGGCGCTGCCGGGAGCCCCGCGGACACAGGAGAGGACTGACGAGTCATGGCCGCGGAACCCGTCATCGTCGAAGCCGTACGCACGCCCATCGGCAAGCGCGGAGGCGCGCTCGCCGCCCTGCACCCCGCCTATCTGCTCGGCGAGACATACCGCGAACTCCTCGCCCGTACCGGCATCCAGCCCGACTGCGTGGAGCAGATCGTCGGAGGCACCGTCACCCACGCCGGCGAGCAGTCGATGAACCCCGCGCGCACCGCATGGCTCGCCATGGGCCTGCCGTACGAGACCGCGGCCACCACTGTCGACTGTCAGTGCGGCTCCTCGCAACAGGCCAACCACATGGTGGCCAACATGGTCGCGACCGGGGTCATCGACATCGGCATCGGCTGCGGCGTCGAGGCCATGTCGCGGGTGCCGCTGGGCAGCGGCTCCAAGCACGGGCCCGGCAAGCCGTTTCCGGACGAGTGGAACGTCGATCTGCCCAATCAGTTCGAGGCGGCGGAGCGGATCGCCCGCCGCCGCGGGCTCACCCGGGAGAAGGTCGACGCCCTCGGGCTCCTCTCGCAGGAGCGGGCCGCCCGCGCGTGGGCCGAGGAGCGCTTCAAGCGCGAGACCTTCGCGGTGCAGGTGCCGACGGACGAGGACGAGCAGGCCGCCGGACAGGGCATGTGGCGGCTCGTCGACCGGGACGAGGGGCTGCGCGACACCAGCATGGAGGCGCTCGGCGGGCTCAAGCCGGTGATGCCGACCGCCGTGCACACCGCGGGCAACTCCTCCCAGATCTCCGACGGCGCGGCCGCGGTGCTGTGGGCGTCCAAGCGGATGGCGCGGGCGCTCAAGCTTAAAGCCCGCGCCCGGATCGTCGCCCAGGCGCTGGTCGGCACCGACCCGCACTACCACCTGGACGGGCCGGTCGACGCGACCCGCGCGGTGCTCGGCAAGGCGGGGATGAAGCTCAAGGACATCGATGTCGTCGAGATCAACGAGGCGTTCGCGTCCGTGGTGTTGTCGTGGGCGCAGGTCTTCGAGCAGGGCCTGGAGAAGGTGAACGTCAACGGCGGCGCGATAGCGCTGGGGCACCCGGTGGGCGCCACCGGCGCCCGCCTGATCACCACCGCCCTGCATGAACTGGAGCGCGCGGACAAGGAGTTCGCGCTGATCACGATGTGCGCGGGTGGCGCACTGGCGACCGGGACGATCATTCAGCGGCTGTGAGCAGCGCCTGCGACCAGGGCCTGGAGGGCGGGTCGCAGGGCGGCGGCGATCTCCTCCGGGGAGGCGCGGCGCAGGTCCTCGAGGCCGAGCAGTTGATGGCCGATGGTCACCCCGACCGTGGTGGCCACGGCGAGCGCGGCGTGCAGCCGGGCGTCCTGGGCCTCGTGGTCACCTTCGTGCCCGGCTGACATGGCCGCCGCGAGCCCGGTGATCTGACGGTCGAGGGTGGCGCGGGCCGCCTCCGCCGCCTCCGGGTGGGTGAGCATGGAGCGCAGCATCGCCAGCGAGGCCTCCGGCAGCCCGCCGATCTTCATCCCGAGCGAGGCCAGCAGGGAGTCCGTCAGCGCCTCGGGGCCGCCGGTCCGTGGCCGGCCCTCCGCCCCGGCGACCGAGATCCGCACGGCCTGGGAGAACAGCTCCTGCTTCGAGCCGAAGTACTGCATGACCAGCGCGGGGTCGACCTGCGCAGCCGAGGCGACCGCCCGGATCGTGGTGCGCTCGAAGCCGCGCTCGGCGAACAGCTCGCGGGCGGCGGCGAGGATGCGCTGCTCGGTGTTGCGGCGGCGCTCGGCGCGGGTGGGTCCGGCTGCTGCGGTCATATCTCCGACTCTACCGATCGCTCTACAGCTGTTGACCTGGTCGGCGCTCGCTCTACACTCGTTGAGTCAACGCATGTTGAGCGAAACTCCTGAGCGAACGGAGCGCATCGTGATGCCCGAAACCACCGCCGCAGCGCCACATGAGATCGTCGAGCGCTTCCACGGCGCGATGCTGAAGAAGTCCGCGGACGACCTGGCCGACCTGTACGCCGTCGACGCCCGCCACGAGTTCCCGTTCCTGTTCCCCGGGCTGCCCGCCTGCTTCAACGGGCGCGAGGAGATCCGGGCGGGCTACCGGGCGATGTGGGGCGCGACCCCCGTGGAGCCCGGGGCGATCCGCGATGTGGTGATCCACGAGGCCGCGGAGGCCGGCACGGTCGTCGTCGAGCAGACCGTGGTCGGGGCGCTGGCGCCGACCGGCCGCCCCGTCACCGTCCCGGGGATCCTGGTGATCCGGGTCAGGGACGGCCTGATCGTCCACACCCGCGACTACATGGACGGGCTCGGCGTGGCCAAGGCCACCGACCGCCTGCCGGACCTCGTCGCCGCGCTCGGCGGACAGCCCGCGGCTCCGGCGCGGTCTCCGGTCACGGCTCCCTGAAGGCGACCGGCGCGTCGAAGGCGGCCCGGCGGGTCGCGCGGCGCAGGGCCCGCAGGACCGTACGGCCGAGAGTGAGGGTGAGCACCACCGTCACCACCGCGCGCGGAAGGTCCCAGCCGAGGGATGTCGCCAGGCAGTACGCGACGAAGCGGGCCAGGTTGTGCGACAGCGGATCGCCGGGCACGAACGACACGCCCGAGGCCATCCCGGCGAGATACGGCCAGCCCTGGAGATTCATCACCGTGCCGTACAGGACGGAGGCCACCGCCCCGTATCCGGCGAGCAGCAGCAGCTCACCGCGCCCGCGCAGCCGGTCGGCCCCGGGCAGCAGGCCCGCGCCCATGCCCACCCACCCCATGGACAGCATCTGGAACGGCATCCACGGCCCCACCCCGCCCGTCAGCAGCGCGGAGGCGAACATCGACACCGCGCCGAGTACGAAGCCGAAGCCCGGGCCGAGCACCCGCCCCGAGAGCACCATCAGGAAGAACATCGGCTCGATGCCCGCCGTCCCCGCGCCCAGCGGCCGCAGCGCGGCGCCGGCGGCCGCCAGCACCCCCAGCATCGCCACCGCCTTGGCGCCGATACCGGTGTCGGCGATCGTCGCCACGACGACGGCCAGCAGCAGCGGCAGCAGGGCGGCGAACAGCCAGGGCGCGTCGGCGGAGTGGGCGAGCCCGGACGCGGAGTCGGCGAGCAGCGGCCAGCCGAAGGCGGCGACCCCGATCGCGGAGACCAGCACGAGGGCGGCGACGGAGCGGGCGCCGAGGCGGACGGCGCGGACCTGGCGCCCCGCGTTCGTCCCGTCCGCCCCTGCCGCCCCGCTCGGTACGGTGCCGTCGCCACGCGGCGTCATACGGTCCGCTCCCGCTTCTCCAGGGCCCGCCGCACCTGCCGGACCGTCAGCCACGGCTGCGGGGCCAGCACCTTGGCGACCTGCGGGGCGAACGCCGGCGAGTCCACCACGACCTGCGCCGTCGGGCCGTCGGCCACCACCTCCCCGTCGGCCAGGATCACCACCCGGTGGGCGAGCTCGGCGGCCAGCTCCACGTCATGTGTGGCCAGCACGGTCGCGTGGCCGTCGGCGGCCAGCCCGCGCAGGATCTCGACCAGGCGCGCCTTCGCCGCGTAGTCCAGGCCGCGGGTCGGCTCGTCGAGCAGGAGCAGCGGCGGGCGCGCGGTGAGGACGACCGACAGCGCGAGCGCGAGCCGCTGGCCCTCGGACAGATCGCGGGGGTGTGCCGAGTCCGCCACGCCCGGCAGCAGCCGGCCGACCAGCTCCCGGCAGCTGCCGGGGGCCGCGCCCGCGTCCCGGTCGGCCGCCGCGCACTCCGCGGCGACGGTGTCGGCGTAGAGCAGATCGCGCGGCTCCTGCGGTACGAGGCCGACGTGGCGCAGCAGTTCGGCGGGGCGCGTGCGGTGCGGTACCACAGCTCCTACGCGTACCGAGCCGGAGGCGGGCGTGTGCATTCCCACCAGCGTGGACAGCAGAGTCGACTTGCCCGCGCCGTTGCGGCCCATCAGCGCCACCGTCTCGCCCGGCCGCACCGACAGATCCACGCCCCGCAGCGCCTCGATTCGACCGTGGCGTACAGCCAGCCGCACCGCCTCGGCGACGGGCTCACCGTCCCCCGCGTGCGGATCTCCGTGCGGGGTGTGCGGCGCCAGCCGCTCCCGCAGCGGCGCCGCCTTGCGGCGGGCGTCCCGTACGGACAGCGGGAGCGGGGACCAGCCCGCGAGGCGGCCGAGCTCGACCACGGGCGGCTGGACGGGCGAGACCGCCATCACCTCGGCCGGGTCCCCGACGACGGGGGCCGCGCCGGGGGAGGGCAGCAGGATCAGCTGATCCGCGTACTGGACCACCCGCTCCAGGCGGTGCTCGGCCAAAAGCACGGTGGTGCCCAGGTCGTGCACCAGCCGCTGGAGCACCGCCAGGACCTCCTCGGCCGCCGCCGGGTCCAGCGCCGACGTCGGCTCGTCGAGGACCAGGACGCGCGGGTGTGTGGTGAGCACCGAGCCGATGGCGACCCGCTGCCGCTGGCCGCCGGAGAGCGTCGTGATGGGCCGGTCGCGCAGCGCGGCGAGGCCGAGCAGGTCCAGGGTCTCCTCGACCCGGCGGCGCATGGTGTCCGGCGGGACGCCCAGCGACTCCATGCCGTACGCGAGTTCGTCCTCGACGGTGTCCGTGACGAAGTGGGCCAGCGGGTCCTGGCCCACCGTGCCCACGACATCGGCCAGTTCACGCGGCTTGTGGGTGCGGGTGTCGCGGCCCGCCACGGTGACCCGCCCGCGCAGCGTGCCGCCCGTGAAGTGCGGCACCAGCCCGGAGACGGCGCCCAGAAGAGTCGACTTGCCGACTCCTGAGGGGCCGACGAGCAGACACAGCTCCCCCTCCGGAACGGTCAGGTCCACGCCCCGCAGTGCGGGGTGCGCGGCGGCGTCGTAGGTGACGGACACCTGCTCGAAGCGGATCACCGCGTGGCCTCCTTGCCGGTGTCCTCGCTGGTCTTCTGGGAGGTGGGGCGCGGCACGGCGGCCACCGGGGCCGGAGCCCGCGACGGGGCCTGTGACGGGGCCTGTGACGGGGCCTGCGACGGGGCCCGGTCGGGCGCGGGCGCCACGAACGCCGGGACCAGCCCGACCAGCACGCTCGCCGCCGGCCACAGCGGCAGCACGGGCGAGGTGAGCGGTACGGCGGGCGGGTCCAGGGCCTGCGGGGCGTACGAGGCCGCCCAGATCATCAGACCCGCCACCGCCACCCCGGACCCGGCCACCAGCCACGCCCGCGCGTCCCACCGGTCCGGCCGGTAGCGGCTGCGCACCGAACGGCGGCCGCCCAGCCACAGCCCGCCGAGCGCGGCGGCGAGCCCCGCCAGCAGCACCGGCAGGCCGAAGCCCGCGCCCTGCGCGGCCAGCAGCCCGTACGTACCGGCGCACACGCCGAGCAGCCCGCCGAGCGTGAGCGCGGCGGTGGCGCGGGCCACGGCGGGCGGGACCTGGGCGGTGCGGCCGTAGCCGCGCGCGTCCATCGCGGCCGCCAGCGCCACGGACCGCTCCAGCGCCCCCTCCAGCACCGGCAGCCCCACCTGGAGCAGGGCGCGCACCCCGCGGTCGGGGCGGCCGCGCAGCCGGCGGGCGGCGCGCAGCCGCTGGACGTCCGAGACCAGGTTCGGAGCGAAGGTCATCGCGACCACGACCGCCACGCCCGCCTCGTACAGCGCGCCGGGCAGCGACTTGAGCAGCCGGGCGGGGTTGGCGAGCGCGTTCGCCGCGCCCACGCAGACCAGGAGGGTGGCCAGCTTCAGCCCGTCGTACAGCGCGAAGACCAGCCCCTCGGCGGTGACCCGGCCGCCGATCCGCACCCCCTGCGCCCAGTCGGGGAGCGGGATTTCGGGGAGCGTGACCAGTACGTGTGTGCCGGGGATCGGCGAGCCGAGGAGCACCGCGAAGCACAGCCGGATCGCCAGCACCAGGAGCCCCAGCTTGAGGAACGCGCCGTACGAGCGCGCCCACGGCGCGTCCGTACGGCGCGCGGCGACCACATAGCCCGCCACGCCGACGAGCAGCCCCAGCAGCAGCGGGTTGGTGGTGCGGGAGGCGGCCGTGGCCAGCCCGAGGGCCCACAGCCACCAGGCCCCGGCGTGCAGCGCGCCACGCGAGCTGTGCGTGGCGTGCGTGGTGTGCGCGGTGCGCGGGTGTCCGGCGGCGGCCCGGTCGGCGCCGCTCATCGCCGGTGGTGGCGGCGCGACTGCCAGACGGCGGCGGCCCCCAGCGCGACCACGGCGGCCAGGCCGCCGATCAGCCCGGCCGACGGGCCGCCGCCTCCGCCGCCCTGTCCGCCGCCCCCGCTGTCCCCGCCGTCTCCGACCTGTCCGCCACTGCCGCCGTCCGACGGGGCGTCGACCTGCTCGCCGCAGCCCGTGGCGGGGTAACCGGCGATGGCGCACAGCAGGGCGGCGGAGTTGTAGCGCAGCGGCTTGGCGACGGCCGCCAGCGCGTCCCCGGCGCTCGCGTCCTCGCCGACCCGCGCGCACTCCGTGCGGGGCTCGGGCGGGGTGCGGTGGTCGGGGGCGTCGGCGGCGGTGCCGAAGTCGAGGACCACGGCGACGCGTTTGGTGCCGCCCTTCGCGGGGGTGTCCGCGCACACCGTCTCGAACCCGGCCGAGCTGCGCGGCCGGGTCGCGTCCCCCGAGTCCTCGCTCACCGCGAACCGGAACCCGACCGTGTCGCCGTCGCCCGGCCGGGCCGTGGCGGGCCCCTGCGTGGCGTACGTCCAGCCGTCCTCGCCCCGCTCCCGCTGCCAGAACGACCAGTAGCGGTAGCCCGCGGCCTGCGCGGGGGAGGCGCCGAGGGCGAGCGCGGACACCATCGTGGACACGAACACGGCGCAGAAGGCGAGGGCGGCGCGGGACGGACGCGCGGCGGCGAACCGCGGCGCAGGGCGAGCGGGCTCCCGCTGCTCCGGCTGGTCGGCCGATGACCTTGGGGCCGCCGGCGCGGGTTCGGGTCGCTCGGCGGGAGGCAGCCCCATCAGAGCTGCTGCTTCTTCCGGCCGCTCAGCAGGAAGCCGATGCCGATGCCGGCCACCGCGAAGACGCCCACCGTCCACCAGACGCCGCCGACACCCCCCTTGTCGTCGTCCTTCTTCTCCCCGTCCTTGTCCTTGCCCTCATCCGAGTCGGCCTGCGATCCGGACGCGGAGACCGACTCCGGCTTCGGGCCGGTGGCGTTCAGCCGCTGGACGAGGTCGACGCCGCCGAAGCTGCGCGGATCCGCCCCGGCCGCGTGCGCCGCGAGGACCAGCTTGGCCAGCGCCCCCGGGTCGCCCTTCGCCCACGCCAGCGCGCCGTTCTTCTCGTTCTGGAGCCACTGGAGGGGCTTCGCCGCGGTCGCGCTGTGCTCCCCGGCGGCCAGGGCTACTATCGCGTCCGCCGTGCCGCCGAAGTCGGGCTGGTCCTCGGCGCCGGGCATCGCGGACAGCAGATGGCTGCCGTGCCCGGCCATGGTGTCCGCCAGATACGCGGCGGCGGCCCGCGCGGCCTCGGTCACTTTGGCCGGCTTGGCGCTCCCGCTCTTGTCGCTCTTGTCGCTCTTGTCGTCCTTGCCGTCCTTGCTGCCCGAGCCGCAGTCCAGCGGCTCCGGGGCCTTGCCGGCGTCCTTGCCCGCGGGCTCGAAGACCCAGCCCTTGCCCTCGGTGGCCAGCGCGGCGGCCGTCGTCGCCAGGTCGTTCGCGACCGGCTTGCCCTTGTCCGCCGTATACGCGAACGCCCCGCGCTGCCCCTCCTTCGCATCACACCCCAGCTGGAGGCCGAGCAGCACGTCGTACGGCGTCCGGCCGCCCTTGGCCGACTTCACCTGCTTCGGGTCCTGGCCCGCGGCGGCGAAGGCGCCGACGGCGGCGGAGGTGGAGTTGGCGTCGCTCGGGCTGCCCGGGTTCATGCCCCAGCCGCCGTCGTCGTTCTGGCTCTCCTTCAGCCAGCCGACGCCCTTCTCGACCGCGGCACTGCGCCCACCGACCGCGGCCAGCGCCTGTACCGCCGCCGCTGTCGCGTCGGTGAACTCGCCCTTCTTCGGGTCGCACGCGGCGGAGGCGTCGGCCCGGTACGCGGCGAAGCCGCCGTCCTCGCACTGCTGGCCGGCCAGCCAGTCGATGGCCGATCTCGCCGGGGTGACCCCGACCGCGTCCTGCGCCAGCAGCGCGAGCGACTGCCGCCACACCCCGTCGAACTTCGGGTCCTTGGCGCCGTACAGCCCCTTGGGCAGCGCCGCCGAGCCGGACGGCTTGGGCGAGGGCGAGGCGTCGGCGAACGCGGCGGGGGCGGCGGCCGTGCACAGGGCGGCCAGGGCGGCCAGAGCCGTGGCGCTGCGGCGTACGTTCATGGCGACGGTGCCTCTCGGTCGGGGGTCTCGGCGGTGGCTGGGCAGCGGTACGCGGCCGCGCACGGCCGACCACCCCGCACGCCGAGGGACGTGCGAACGCGATGACACCGGGCTCAGCTCCGCATACCTCGACGGTGCCGCCGCCGGGCGGGCCGGCGGCGGGAGCCTGCGGTGCGCCCGACCAGGTGTCCCGGCTCGTACGCCCTGCGGCACACAGCCCGTACTCACGGTTGCGGGTCAGCGCCGGAATCTCACCGGCTTCCCCCGATCGGACGCGGATGAAGTTTTCACGCATACCTTATCCGGCGCCCACCGGGGCCGGACCACGGCGGTCGGGCCCTTGGGGGTGGGCTGGGAGGCGGGCTGTAGGGCGGGCCCATACTCTCCCTATGGATCAGGACATCCGGTTCCGTTTCGGCCTGACCCCCTTGGAGCATGTGCGGCCGTGGGGGCGGCGCGAGCGTCCCGTACTGCACTGGTTCGGGCTGACCGACGGCTGGTACGTCATCGACCTCGGCGAGCATGAGCTGCTGCGCTACTCCGAGCGCACGGTGCGGCGGCTGCGGGGCGGCGGGGACGGCGAAGGCGCCGGCCCGTCCCATCCGTATGCGGACTACTACGTGGTCCGGCTCTGGGAGGACCTGCTCGCGCTCCTGCCGGCGGCGCTCGAGCCCGTACCCGAGGACCTGGCCGGCTTCGTGGCCCGCGACTCCTCCGACTGGCACTGGGAGGACACTCCGCAGATCGACGCCGCGGTGGGGTGGCACAGCGACCGTGACCTGAACACGGGGTATCTGCGCGTGGCGCCGGACATCCGCTGCTGGCGGACCGTCGCCGGGGAACGCGATGTCATGCATGTCAGCTGGGCGCATCGGTCCGATCCCGAGGACGAGATCGAGTTCGCCGTGCCGGACACGGGCCGGGTGACCGTGCCGACCAGTGCCTTCGTCGCCGCCGTCGGCGAGCTCGACCGTGCGCTGCTGGAGGCCATGGAACAGCGGATCGGCGAGCTGGCGGCCGCGGGGCCGCCGCCGGGCGTCGAGCTGGACCTGGAGCAGCTGCGCCGCGAGCACCAGGACCGCGCGGGGTGGCTGCGGCGGACCCGGGAGTACGAGTACGCCACCGACTGGGCCGCCGTACGGGCGGGCGCGGTGGCGCTCCTCAGATCACCAGGCGAGGACTGCGGGTGAGGCCGAGGATGCCGAGGAGACGGTCCATCATGTCCTCGAAGAGCGGAACCGGGTCGTCCAGGGCGTAGGACAGATGGCCGTAGACGGCCAGGCAGAGCATGCCGTAGATCTGGCGCCAGCAGGTGAGCATCAGGAACGCGACGCCGAGGGGCACTTCGAGGCCGATGACCTTGCGGTAGGTCCGCAGTTGGGCCACCAGCGCCGGATCGAGCTCGTCGTCCGCAGGGCAGGCCAGCCTCCCCTCGCGCCACAGCCGGGTGAATCCCCGTCCGAACACCCCGCCCAGCTCACGCGATATGACCTGCGGGATGTCGTCCGCGGTTTTGGCCGCCGAGGGGTAGCCGGCGCCCATGAGCAGGTTGAACTCCGCCGGGTTGGCCACGGACCAGTCCAGCACGGCACGGGTGGCGGCGTGCAGCTGCGCGCTGACGTCATCGGGGTCTTGGCGGCCCACCGCATGGTCGACGGTCTGGATGAACTCCGTGGTGACGTCGTCGTAGACGGCGCGGATGAGCCCGTTCCTGCCCTCGAAGTAGCGGTAGAGGGCGGGTGAGGTCACGCCGACGCTGCGGGCCACGGCGGCGACGGTGAGCCCCTCGATGCCCTCCGCGGCGGTGATCCGGCGGGCGGCGGCCCTGACATCGCGCTCCAGCTCCACGCGCAGCCGCTCCCGCCGCGTCAGCCCTGCCGCGCGCTCGCCTCCGTCTCCGTCTGTGCCGGACACCGTCGCCTCCTTGTCGTGGTGGGGTGCGCCCCAATGATCCTTCATCGGCGGTCGGGCGCACGGGGCAACCGACTTGCCGTGAAGGTGCGTTGCATGGTTAATACTATTCTCGCTTCTAAGGGCAGTCACGTTCGGGGGAAGGCGGAGAGCTGAGTGAGTAAGGCGTATGCGCCCGGGGTGCGTGGGTGGGTCGCGGTGGCGGCGGCGACCGTGCTCGCGGTGGGAGGCGTGACCGCGTGCGGCGCGTCCGACGACCCGGGAAAGGGCGGCTCCGGGCGATCCGGCGCCTCGGACGGCAGTGGGCGCAAGTCCGGGGCGGACGTGACGGATTCGGCGGAAGCGGAGGGATCCGGGCTCGCCGCGGCGATGCGAGACCTCTCCCGTGTGACCTCGGCCACCGGGCCGGTGATCTGCTGGGACGACGATGACGGCAAGGGTGAGCAGGTAGCGGCCTTCGACGCCACGTTCAGCAAGCGCGTCGCCACGTACTCCGAGGAGCCGCTGTTGGCCCGGCTCGCCGAGATCGCCGAGGAGGGGGACGCGGAGCGGGCGTTCGTGCGCAGCCTCTGCGGAAAGCCGCAGTACGGCAAGAGTGCGGCGGACCTGGGGGTCAGCCCGGTCTCCCCGGACGGCCGGCGCGTCGCGGTCGAGGTGGTCACGGACGAGGCGGGCGCCCTCACGTCCTCGCATGTGGGGTGGCTGGACCTGACCACGGGGGAGTTCACGGACATCACCGAGGCCGCGCAGAAAGGGGGCTACAGCCCGGAGACGCACTCCGACGGGTTCCCCGGATTCGCCCCGGACGGATCGCTGTGGTTCCTGCGGGACGAGCAGGTGTACTACTCGGCGGATGAGAGCGGCCGTCTGACCCGGCACCCGATCAGCAAGGCCTGCCATGACGAGCGATCCGGGAACGATGGCTTCTACCGCCCGGTGAACTCGACGGCCGTCACCTGTCCGCGCCTCATTCACCCGAGCGGGAAGTTCGCCGTCTCCCCCGGCAAAATCATCGACGGCATCGACTCGTATGACGGGTTCGACCTCGATCTCCTGGCTCCCCACATGGACCGGCTCGACGACGACACGGTCTTCGGCGACCCCACCGACCAGATGGTCGTGCGCGACGGCGGCGATGTGCGCGACTGCGACCCCGTGGCCTGGATCAACGCCGACGACGTCCTCTGCGAGGAGGCGTCCGCCTTCTTCACCGTGCGGGCCGACGCGAGCGAGCTGGGGGGAAAGCCCGACGGCCCGCTGGCGGCCGAGGTGAAGGCGGAGATCGCCCCCGAGACGGACAACAAGATTCTTTCCGTGGCCCTGTCCACGGACCGTCAATACCTCTACATCGCATCGAAAGAGGTCCTGGACGACGGCGACGTCAAGCTGTATCGGGCCGGCTTGACGTCGCCCGGGAGGCCGGAGGAGTTGGGGCCGCTCCCGCAGGGGGTGGGGGACGACTTCGTGCTCCGCGGAAACTTCCAGACCGGCGATTTCCAGTAGTCGGCGCGCGAGCAGAGCACAACGGGGGCATCGAATGTCGAAATGGTGGCCGCGCGGGCGGTCGTTGCGGGTGTTGTTGTCGGTCGGGATCGCGCTGGCCGTCGCGGCCGGCCTGCTGACCGCGTGGCAGATGGCGGCCAGCCGACCGGGAAAACTGGCCGTCAAGGTCACGGGCCTTCCCGCCAAAGCGCGTTTCACTCTCCACATCAGCGGGGCGAACGGGTTCAGCGAAGAGCTGACGAGCGACAAGACGTTCTCCGTCGATCCCGGTGATTACCGCATCACGGCGAAGGCCAGTCACGCGAAGGGAAACGTCTACTACACGGCGGACGAGACCACGACCTGGACGGTGGACGGCGGCGAAACCGAGCGGGCGGTGATCGATTACGCCGTGGCCCTCTCCGAGAGGACCACGGTCCTGAGTGCCCCGGACTCCGCCGACTCCGGACTCCTCAAGCGCCCCGGCACGTCGGAGCTGGTCTTCGCCGCGGGCTCGGCGACGGCGCGCAAGCTGAAGAAGGGCGACTTCGTCGTCGCCGCGGAGAGCGAGCGGACGCCGCGGGGGCTGGTGCGCGAGGTGCGCGGGGTGACCCGGGAGAAGGACCGGATCGTCGTCCGGACCAAGGACGCCACGCTTCAGCAGGCGATGCCCAAGGCCGTGCTGCGGGTCGAGGACCCGCCGGACTCCGCACGCGGAACGAAGACCGAGATGCAGCCCGCGTCGTATCAAATGCCGCAGGCGCCCGCGTCGTCCAGTCCCGACCCTGAGGGTTTTCAGCCCGAAGTTTCCATCGGCGTGGACACCTGGAGAGGGAAGGGCGCGCTCTCCAATATGAAATGCAGCGGCTCGCTGGCGCTCGTCAAATATGAGCACGGTCCGCTGAAATTCGGTATGGCGGGTTCCGATTTCGGCTGGAACCGGCAAGACGGGGCCTGGGCCCGTATGAACGTCCAGGTGCAGCAGAGACACAAACTGACCCTGGGCTCGCCGGTGGGCGCGTCATGCGGCTTCGACTGGGAATTCGCGAAGTTTCGGGTGCCCCACGTCACCGCGAAGCTCCTCAAGGTCGGGTACTTCAACCTGGACCCCGAGGTCGCCATCTATCTCAACGGGAAGATCAAGGGCGATGCGGGGGCGAAGCTCGAAATCGAGAGTCCCCTGGACTATCGGGGGAGCACGCAGCTGAACCTCCTCCGGAAGCCGTCGGCCCGCGCCACTGGCTGGCCTCCGAAGGCCACGGGCAAAATGCCTTCGGCGGCCGGACTGGGGGCGAGGGCAAAGCTCGGCGTCCGGATCAGCCTGAAGGTGAGCCCCGTGATCGAAGTCCTGGTGGCCGGGATCGACCTGGAAACGGCACTGGTCTTTGACGGCAGGATCGATGTCATCCATGACTCGGCCAAGGTCAAGTTCCTTCCGGAAGTGACGGTCAGTATGAGCCTCGGTCCGGGCAACCTCGGCCTTGATCCCAACCTTCCCCCGCCCCGCAGCATCGACGTCTCGTTCCCGATCGCCAAACCCACCACCATCTGGGAGTCGGCCCCGGGCGAAGTCAAGGCCAAGGTGAAGAAGGCCGACCCCGACAAGGCGGTGGCCTGCCCCTCCCGGTCGTGGATGAAGACAGAGCTCGAGGCCATCGCCAAGTACGACACGGAGGCGCATCTGGGCCAGTCGACGTGCTGGCCCGGATGGGCGGCCGTCACCTGGTCCGACGAACCGGCCTCGGACTTCGTGACGATCAGCGTCTTCAAGCGCAACGCCCGCCACTTCTACCCCGCCGTTCATCTGCTGCCCGTCATGGACGACCCGTACGACCCCGACTGGCTCCGTGACTGCGAAACCCTCCGCAGGATGAAGCCCCCGGCCGCGCTGCTCTCCTTCGTCGGCTGCACCGGGCAACCAACTGTGAACCAGGACAAGCTGGACGCGGCCGCCGCCCTGCGGCTGATGGAGAACGCGAACTACACCCCCGAGATCACAGCCGACGAGCTCGGCGCTCTCCCCGGCCCGCTGCGCGCCGTCAGGGCGATGTGCACGGGCAGCTACGACGGAAACTGCGCGGCCGTGTTCTTCTTCCACGGAAACCGCTTCGTGGGCCAGGCGAGCGGACCAGGGGCGATGACCATCGAAGCGCAGGACGGCAGAACGGTGACCCTGGCCCGCCCCATCTTCAAGGACAGCGACCCGAGCTGCTGCCCCTCGGGCGGCACCGCCCGTAACCAGGTCCGCTGGAGCGGTGGGGCGCTGGCGTCCACCCCGTCCCTGGAGGACTTCACGCCGCACAACGAGCCGGTCCGTTGACCACCGTCGTGGGAGATCATGGCGGGGGACGGTCCGGCGGGCCGTCCCCCGCCCGCGAAAGAAGGCAGACCATGGCCGACGCCAGCGACTTCCGCAGCATCCCCCCGACCACCCTCGCCGACATCCTGGGCCGCGCGCAGGTCATGGACATCGGCATCCGCCCCCTCTGGTCCCCGATCCCGCGCGTCGCCGGCCCCGCGTTCACCGTGCGGTGCCCTCCCGGCGACAACCTCATGCTCCACGCCGCCATCCACCGCGCGGAGCCCGGCTCGATCGTCGTCGTCGAGTCGGGCGACGTGGACTACGCGCTCGCCGGAGGCAACGTCTGCGCCGTCGCGCAGCGCCGCGGCATCGCGGCGTTCGTGCTCGACGGAGTGATACGCGACATCGGCGAGGTGCGCGAGATGGGCTTCCCCGTCTTCGCCCGGGGAGTCATCCCCATCCCGGGCACCAAGGCGGCCGCCGAGCCGCTCAATGTCCAGGTGCGGTGCGGCGGTGTCGACGTCAACGCCGGTGACATCGTGGTGGCCGACGAGGAGGGCATCGTGGTCACTCCCCACGCCCGACACGACGAGGTGCTGCGCGCCGCGCGGGCGAAGTTGGCCAAGGAGGCCGGGGAATCCCTCGACGCCTGGGAGGCGGCGCACCGCGCCCGTATCGACAAGATCCTGAACGACAAGGGTTTCAAGGGCTGAACGGCCGTCGTCGGGACAAGTACGCATCTCTGCGAAATGTGAGGGCGGGAGCATAGTCACGGGCTGGACGTGGGACGACACGTTGTTCTCGGGCGCGGCCGCCCACTACCAGCGCGGGAGGCTCCCATGAGCGGGTGGGGAGCCGCGACTTACCCACCGGACGGGCCCCGCCTGCTGGGCCATGTGATGCTCTGCCCATCCGGTGTCACCGTGATCTCGAACCGCTCCAACCCGGGCGCGCCATCGCTGCGCCACCGGACGACGTATTCCTCCACCGCATCCCAGATCCGGGCAGGGCCGCCCTGCCGTACGGTCCAGCCCCCACCCGCCTCCCGCAGCACCGCCCACGCCCCGGACCCCACGTCGATGAGGACGTGTTCCGAGCGTCCACCGTCGGCCATGCTGAACTGCTGCGCCCGGGGCGCGGCGAGTTGGGCGACGAACCGGGCGGCCCAGTCGGCGGTGAGGGCGTCGGGACCGAGAACGGCTCGGCGCTCCTCCCCGCCCGCGAAGTCGGGCAGCAATCCGAGTGGAGGCGGTAGCTGCGGCCGGGCCAGCATGAACGAGACCTGCCCGCCCAGAAGGCGGCCGGTGGCCGTGGCGTCGCCGTGGACGGTCAGCCGCGCCAGTTCGGAGGAGTACAGCCAGCCGCACACCGTGGCCAGGACGGTTCCACCGGACCGGGTCTGCTCGATCCAAGTCCAGGGGATGTCCAGGACACCGCAGGTGGCGATGGTCCTGTCGTAAGGGGCGCCGCCTTTGTGCCCGGACAAGCCGTCGCCGACCACCAGCTCCGGGTCATACGTACAGGCAGCCAGCGCGGTACTGGCCCGACCGGACACCTCTTGGTCCACCTCCACCGAGGTCACCAGATCGTCGCCGAGCCGGTGGCAGAGAAGAGCGGTCGAATACCCGGTTCCCGTGCCGATCTCCAGGACCCTGTTCCCGTCCTCGACCACAAGCTCCTCCAACATCCGTACGACCAGGCTCGGCATCGTGCTGGAGGAGGTGGGAGCGCGCATGATCGCTCCGCGGATGTCTTGTGGCAGGATGGTGCCCGCGATCTGTGTCACCAGGGACTCATCCTCGTAGGCGCGCTCCAGCCAACGGTCGTCGTCCGGCATGACCGGACGCCATGCAGTGGGGCCCGGGCCGTCCTCCCGCACGCCACTTTGGGCTGGTGTTGTGCGTTCTTGCTTAGTGCGCGTTGGTCGAAGTGCCGATTACTGCTCCTGCTCGATAAGCAGTTCGGCCCATACACGCTTCCCCCAGGGCAGCCGGTCCGTGCCCCCACCGGTCGGAGACGGCCTCGACGATGGCGAGGCCCCGTCCGTTCTCGTCGTCAGCGTCCGCCGTGCGCGGCGCGGGAAGAACACGCGACTTGTCGGTGACTGCGACCCGGACCCAGCGTGGGCCCGGGCGGGAGACGGTGACGCGCAGGCAGCGGCTGCCGCTGTGCATGACGGCGTTGGCGACCAGTTCCGACATGATCAGCGCTGCGGGGACGGCGAGATCCGGCAGCCCCCACGCGGTGCACGCCGCCCGCACCAGGCGACGGGCGCGTATGGCCGACGTTGCCTCGGACAGCATGCTCTGGCTGTAGGAGGGGCGGCCGGTCGCGGCGGGGCGCACGTGCTGGTTGGCCGTGAGTCCGGCGGCCACGGTGTCGCTGGAGGGCTTCGGAGGCATCGTCGGTCCTTCCTGGGGAGCGGAGGGTGGTGGCGAAGGGCGCCACCGTGTCCGCGCTTGTCCAGGTAACCGGCAGGAACTGCGGCGAGGGTATGCCGGTCTCGGCAAGGCCTCAGGGCCCGACCCTGTCGTTTTGACCCATTCGTATCCCCCGGCGAGTGGGGCCACCCCTTAACGTTCTGTCATGACGCGAACACGGAATGAGGTGCTCGCCGCCTGGATGGCCGAGCACGGGGTGAGCGCCAATGGGCTCGCGACGCAGGTCAATTCGGCTATCGCTGAGTTCACGGGTTCGTACGGGACGTGCACCGAGCGAGGTGTCTTCCGATGGCTCTCGGGGGAGGTCACCTGGCCGCACGCGCGACAGCGCGTTGCCTTGGAGCGGGTCACCGGTCGAACATCGATGCAGTTAGGGTTCCGCCCTCGGGGGCGCCAACCCGACCCGCCCGCCTCACTCGAGGAGGATCCGATGTATCGACGTGCCTTCCTCACGGCGGCGACGGCCGCCGGTGCGAGCCTCACCACGTCAGCTATAGAAGCACCGCGCCGCCTCGGTTCCACCGACGTTGACCGCCTGAACGAGAAGCTTGCCGCCGTCGTCGCCATGGACGACCGCTATGGGGGCACCCCGCAACTTGAACAACACGCCCTTTCACTTGCCCAGGAAACCCTGGATCTCCAGCAGCGCGGGACGGCATCAAGCCGAATCCGCTCCGACCTCTACGCTGTCGCCTCCGCGTTCACCTCGAGCGCCATGTGGGCTGCCATCGACGGCCGACGTTTGGACGCTGCCCAGGGCCATCTGAACCAGGCGGTCACCCTGGCCGGGCTCGCGGGGGACTCCACTGTCCAGTTCAGGGTCTGGGGTCACGCTGGGTCCCTCTACCGCCAGCTCGGCCGTTACGCCGACGCCATGGCTGCCTCCGAGGCATCCCGTGCCACAGCGATTACCCGACGCGACCCGCTCTTCACCTCGCTCGCCTCGGCGCGACTCGCTGTCGACCACGCCGACTCTGGGGACGCCAGGGCTGCACTGCGCGCCATTGACCAGGCGCAAGACGCGTTTGACCGTGCCGATCACTCTCCGTCCCGTCCCACGTGGATGCGCTTCTTCGACCAAGCCGAGCTCGACAGCTTGGCCTTGTTCGCTCATCTCAGCCTCGGCAAATGGGCCGAGGCTGAACACCACGCCCACCGTTGCCTGACTCGTCTACGTCCCGATCTCGAGCGCAACCGTGCCCTTACCCATGCCAATCTCGCCCTCGCCCAGCTGGGCCAAGGCGACATCGAACCGGCCGTTGCTTCCGCCATGACCGTGGCTGCGGAGATGGCTCACCAAGGGCGTGTTCGCAAGCTGCTTGGCGAATTCACCTACCGGTTGAACGCCATGGCGCCCAAAACTCCCGAAGCCCGCGCCTGGCGCGACCACAGGATGGAGATCGCATGACCGACACCAGTGGCCTTGCCTTCCGCCATGTGACGGACGTAAGGGACGTTCGGCAACTCTTGCTCGACATTCACGTCGAGGTGCGTGGCGGGTTCGGCATGATGGACCGGCCCTTCTACGCAGTCGAGCGCTTTGACGAACGGCTGAGCAGCTACGCCTCGCGCCCCGGCTGGGAGTCGGTCATCGCTTATCAGGGTGAGGAGCCTGTGGGCTACGCCTTCGCCACGCCGCTCGGCTCCCATACCGCTTGGTGGGAGGGGATGGCGCCGTCGCTACCGGACGATTACGTGGAGGAGACGGGTACCCGTACGCTGGCTCTGAACGAAATCCTCGTTCGCGCATCGTGGCGTGGCACCGGTGTCGCCCGCCATATTCATGAGGAACTCCTCGCCGGACGGAAAGAGCAGCGCGTCACGCTGCTGGTCAACCCGCTGATCGCAGACGGCCGTCTCCAAGCCGTATATGAGGCGTGGGGATATGAGCAGATCGCGACGCAGCAGCCGTTCCCCGACTCTCCGGTTTTCGCCGCCATGATGCGTCCGCTGCGCATCGCCTGAGCCACCGATCCAGATGCCGGGCGGCCGTCCCCGGCTTTCGGCTCGTCGCCGCGGCATCAAGAATCGGCGCATGCTGAGAATCGGATCCATCGTGCTGGGTGTATCGGATGTGCCGCGCGCTGCCGCGTTCTGGATGGAGGCCTTGGGGTACGTCCCGCGTGAGGAGGCGGTGGACGACTGGGTGGTGCTGGTTCCGGGCGAAGGGGACGGGCCCCAGCTGTCGCTGGGGCTGAGCGGGACGCCGGTGCAGGAGTATCCGCGGATCCATCTGGATTTGTATGCCGGGGACGCGGCGGACCAGGCCGCGGAGGTCGAGCGGCTGGTGGCCCTGGGCGCGCAGCGTGTGGACTGGGATCTTTATCCGGACGACGCCGACTTCGTCGTGCTCGCGGACCCCGAGGGCAACCGCTTCTGCGTCATCGACACCAGCCACGGCTGACGCGCCAACCGCGACCAGGGAACACTACGGGTGAGGGGTGGGGCAGTAGCACCCGAACTGTTGGTACCGGGGCCCGGTCGGTGTGCCGCCGGGCCCCGTGGGAGCACCGCTCAGCGGAGGTCGGTGCTCGTGATCCTGAAGCGGGCCAGGTTCTCCTCGGTGGCCCACCGGTGGAAGCCCGCCTTCTCCAGCACGCGGAGCGAGGCCGGGTTGGACAGCTCCACGGAGGCGGTGACGGTGTGGACATCCGGTGCGGTGAGGGCGTACTCCGCCAGGGCCCGGGTGGCCTCGGTGGCGTAGCCCCGGCTGCGGCGGGAGGCCACGATGCCGTATCCGATTTCGAGGATTCCTTCGCTCGGCGGCCAGAACAGGCCGAGCGAGCCCACCGTCAAGCCGCTGTCGCGCTCGATGATCAGGCGGTGGCCGTATGCGCCGAGCCAGTCGGGGTGCTGCTCGAAGAGGTTCGCGATCACCCGGTCGCCGTCGGCGGGGAAGTCGTCCGCCCAGTACACCGACCTGGTGTTGTCGATGACCGCGGCGGCCTCGATGATGCTCCACCTCTGAAGGACGAGGCGGTCGGTGGTCAGATCATCGCGAGAAGTCGAGAAAGTGGAAGACACGTGTCACTCCTGGTGGTTGGAACGACCCGGGCCGCGCTCTGCTACCGCGCGGGCCGGACGAGGGCATGCCGATGAGGGCCGGCGGCGGCCATATTCATCAACCTCCTCGTCACGTGATCACGCGTCTCTCGCGGCGGAGTGATCGTAGCAACCGCGTCTGAGCTGCGCGCCTTCCAGGGGCCGTGACGGCCATGGCTGTGACAGCCACGGCCGCGACGTCCACGGCCGGTGGCTCTCAGCCGGTCGGCTCCGCCTTCCCGCCCAGGTGCACCGGAAGGGCCTGGTGGCCGTTGGAGATGAGCGTGGGCAGGGGGAGCAGGTCCTCCTGGGGGACCGCGAGCCGGAGGTCCGGGAAGCGTTCGAAGAGGGCGGGGAGGGCGATCTGGGCCTCCAGGCGGCCCAGCGGGGCGCCCAGGCAATAGTGGACGCCGTGGCCGAAGGCCAGGTGCTCCTTGACGGCGCGGGTGATGTCGAACTGGTCGGCGTCCTCGCCGTGGACGTCGGGGTGGCGGTTGACGGCGGTGAGGGAGAGGAGGATCGCGTCGCCCTGCTTGATGGTGACGTCCGCGAGCTCGATGTCCTCGACGGCGTAGCGCAGCGGCACGTTGACCACCGGGGACTGGGCGCGCAGGGTCTCCTCGATCACGTCGTCCCAGGTGGCCTTGGACGAGCGGACCAGGGCGAGCTGGTCGGGGTGGGTCAGCATGGCGTGGACGGCGTTGTCGAGCAGCTGGACGGTGGTCTCGAAGCCGGCGGCGATGAGCAGGCCGACGGTGTCGGCGAGCTCCTGCTCGTTGAGGCGGGAGCCGTCCTCGTCCCGGACGGAGATCAGGTCGCTGGTGATGTCGTCGCCGGAGTTGTCCCGCTTGATCGCGACCAGTTCACGCAGCAGGGCCTCGTGGCCCTGGAAGGCGGCAACGGCCTCCTCGGGGGCCGCGGTCGTACGGAACATGGTGTCGACGTACCCCAGCTCGCGCTCGCGCATCTCGCCCTCGGGGATGCCGAGCAGCTCGCAGATGACGGCGATGGGGAGGGTGTGGCAGTACGCCGCCTTCAGATCGACCGCCGTGTCGGGGCCGGCCGCCGCGAGGTCGTCCAGCAGGCCGGACACCAGCTGCTCGATACGGGGGCGCATCGCGGCCGTGCGGCGAGTGGTGAAGGCCTTGGCAACGAGCCTGCGCAGCCGGGAGTGGTCGGCGCCGTACGCGGTGAACATGTTCTCCACCGCGACCCAGCCGATCAGGGGCCAGGTCGGGGGTATCTCGCCGCCCATGAACTTGGGCCAGTGGAGCCGGGGGTCCTTGGAGACGCGCGCGTCGGTGAGCAGCCGTTTGAGGAGAGCGGGGTCGGTTATCGCCCACGCCACCACGTGGTCAGGGAGTTCCACCAGGGTCGCTGGGCCGCGTTCCCGGAGCCGCGCCCCCTCCCCGTGGACGTCGCGCCCTTGGGGGTCGAGGACGAGGGGTCTGTCGAGGGGGCGGGGGTGGGGTTCCATGCGTTGCCTCCGGTGGTCTGGTCGGTCGCGGTGGCGCCCGCTTGATCGTACTTGGCGGCTACGGGAGGGAAACGGACCGGAAGGGCGGCCAGGGCCCGGTGGAACGGGCCCGGGCGCCACTGGAGTCGGGCGGGGTCGACGGTCAGCTCGATGTCCGGAATGCGGTCCAGGAGCTTCTCGACGGCGGTGGAGGCGATGATCCGCGCCGGGTCCTTCGCGGGGCAGGCGTGCGGGCCCGCGCCGAACGCCAGATGCGCGCGGTTGCCGCGGCGGTCGGAGACCAGCTGCGGGTCGTTGTTGGCGGCGCCCATGCTGATGAGGAGGGGGGTGCCCTTGCCCACCCGGTGTCCGGCGATGGTGACGTCGCGGACCGGGAAGTGGGTGGCGTAGTTGGCGATCGGCGGGTCGGTCCACAGCGCCTCGTCGAGCGCCTCGTCGACCGGCATCGTGCCGCCCGACAGATCGCCCGCGAACCGGTCGTCGGACAGCAGCAGCCGCAGCGCGTTGCAGATCAGGTTCTTCACGGGCTCGACCCCGGCGCCCAGGAGGAGGATGAGCTGACTGACCAACTCCTCGTCGTTGAGCCGGGCGGGGTGGGCCAGCAGCCAGGAGGTGATGTCCGCCCCGGGTTCGCGCCGCTTCAAAGCGATCAGCGCGAGCAGGGTCTCGATGAGGACGCCGTTGGCCTCGACCGCGTCCTCGCTGGCGTCCAGCAGCGCGGTCATGCCTTTGACCATTGGCTCGCTCATCTCGGGCGGGCAGCCGAAGAGCTGGTTGAAGACCAGCAGCGGCAGCCGGGCGCAGTACTCGCTGAGCAGTTCGGCCTCGCCCTCGGGGCCGAAGAGGTCGATGAGCAGGTCGGCGCTCTCCTCGACGTAGGTGCGCAGGGCGTGCGGGTTCAGCCGGTTGAGGGTGTCGGAGACCGCGCCGCGGTACCGGTCGTGCTCCTCGCCGTCGGTGTACATGGGGTTGGGCCGGTACATCATCATCGGCACGACGGGGCTGTCCATGGGGACCGTGCCGTTGTTGAGCGCTTCCCAGCGGCGCGGGTCCCGGGGGAAGGTCTCGGTGTTGCGCATGACCTCCAGGGCGGTGGAGTAGCTGGTGACCAGCGAGGCGTGGACGCCGGGGGAGATCTCCACGGGCGCGACGGGCCCGTACGCGCGCAGCCGTGCGTAGATCGCGGACGGGTCGGCGGCGAACTCGGGCCCGTACAGCGACTCGGGGCGGCCCGGTTCCGGGCTCTGGCCGGAGTGCGCGGGGCAGCCGGGGGGCGGGGTCGGACCAGAGCCGGGGGTGGAGGTCGGCACACGTACTCCTGGGCGGTGCGGGGATCAACCGGGCATGACAGTGGCAGCGTGAGGGTGGGCCCGGCTCGATCCCGTGAGGCGGTGACGTCGTACGGCACGGCCGAACGGGGGCAAGGTTAGCTGTGGATCACTGTCGCCTCCACCCCTGAGGGAGACTCAAACCGCCTGGTACGCCACCGGGTCCGTGCCGGGCACCGGCTCCGCCCGGCCCTGCTTCACCAGGCGGCGCAGATGCGCCTCGGCCTCCGAAACCGCGATATTCCGCGATCCGTAGGGGATATCGGCCCAGGGGCGGTTCCACTCCATGGCCTCGGCCAGCTGCCACGGCGTCAGCGGCGCGCCGAGCAGCAGGGCGCGCAGCCCGGCCAGCCGCTCCTCGTGGTGGCGCAGCAGGGCCCGCACCCGGCCCGGGGCGTCGGTGAAGGCGTGCTGGTGGGCGGGGAGCACCTCGGCCGGGTCGAGGGCGGCGACGCGTTCGAGGGAGTCCAGATAGTCGCCGAGGGGGTCGGTGACGGTGGCGTCGTCGGGGTCCTCGTACAGGCCGATGTGGGGGCTGATCTCGGGCAGCAGATGGTCGCCGGAGAACAGCCGGCCGTGGCCGGGCATGCCCTCGCCCGCCGCCGGGTGGGCTTCTTCGAGGTGCAGACAGACATGGCCGGGGGTGTGGCCGGGGGTCCAGACGGCGCGCAGCCGGCGGCCGGGCAGGTCGAGGAGTTCGCCCGGGGTGATGTGGCGGTCGGGCTGGGCGGCGCGTGTGCCCGGGAGAGCGTCGGTTTGGCCGGAGGCGCGGCCGGACGCGCGGGCGGCGCGCAGCGGGGCGAGGTGTTCCTCGGGTGCTCCGGCGGCGGCGAGCTTTACGGCGAGATAGCCGAGCCAGCGGGTGGGTTCGGCCTCGCGGGTGCGGCGGACGACCTCGGCGTCGGCGGCGTGCATGGCGATCCACGCGCCGGAGGCCTCGCGCACCCGGGCGGACAGCCCGTGGTGGTCGGGGTGGTGGTGGGTGATGAGCACGCCGTGTATGGCGGAGACCGAGGTGCCGCAGGCGGCGAGGCCCGCGGTGAGGGTGTCCCAGGCCGTCGGGTCGTCCCAGCCGGTGTCGATCAGGACCGGGCCGCGGTCGGTGTCGAGGAGGTGGACGAGGGTGTGGCCGAGGGGGTTGTCCGGGATGGGGACCGGGATGCTCCACACCCCGCCGCCGTGGTCCGTGACCCCTGGGCCGGTGCCTTCCTTCTTCGCCGCCCCCGCCATGGACATCCCTCTCTCCCGGCCGGCCGCTCCCGCGGGCCGCGCGAGCATTGCCCACTATAACTGGAACTGGTATCAGTTCTGATGCAGCGTCAGATTTCAGATTCAGCGTCAGATCTGGGCGAGCGGCGGGAGGCTCGGCGATGAGCGACCTCATCGAGCACGGACAGCTCTTCATCGGCGGCACATTGGCCGATCCGGCCGGTACGGACGTGATCGAGGTGGTCTCGCCGCACACCGAGGCGGTCATCGGGAGGGTGCCGCACGCCTCGCGCGAGGACGTGGACCGGGCGGTCGCGGCGGCGCGCACCGCCTTCGAGGAGGGCACCTGGGCCCGGGCCTCGCTGGAGGAGCGGATCGCGGTCGTCACCCGCATCAAGGACGCCGTCGCCACCCGCCACGAGGAGATCGCCAAGTCCATCAGCGCGCAGAACGGTTCCCCGTACTCCTGGAGCGTTCTGGGCCAGGCGCTCGGCGCGCTGATGGTGTGGGACTCCGCGATCACGGTGGCGCGCGGCTTCGTCTTCGAGGAGCGGCGCGCCGGGGTGCTGGGGCCGCTGCTGGTGCGGCGGGAGCCGGTCGGGGTGGTCGCGGCGGTGGTGCCGTGGAACGTCCCGCAGTTCACGGCGGCGGCGAAGCTGGCGCCCGCGCTGCTGGCCGGGTGTTCGGTGATCCTCAAGCCCTCGCCCGAGACCCCGCTGGACTCCTACATCCTGGCGGAGATCGTGGCCGGGGCCGGGCTGCCGGAGGGGGTGCTGTCGATCCTCCCGGCCGACCGCGAGGTCAGCGAGTACCTGGTCGGGCACCCGGGCGTGGACAAGGTGTCCTTCACCGGCTCGGTCGCGGGCGGCAAGCGGGTCATGGAGGTCGCCTCGCGCAATCTGACCCGGGTGACGCTGGAGCTGGGCGGGAAGTCCGCCGCGGTGATCCTGCCGGACGCCGACCTGGACGCGGCGGTCGCCGGGATCGTGCCCAACGCGTGGATGAACAACGGGCAGGCGTGTGTCGCCCAGACCCGTATCCTCGCCCCGCGCAGCCACTACGACGAGATCGCCGAGCGCCTCTCGGCCGCCGCCTCGGCCCTGGTCGTCGGCGACCCGCTGGACCCCGCGACCCAGGTCGGCCCGCTGGTGGCCCGGCGGCAGCAGCAGCGGTCGCTCGACTACATCGCCACCGGGCAGCGAGAGGGCGCCAAGGTGCTGACGGGCGGTGGGCGCCCGGCGGACCTGGAGAAGGGCTGGTACGTCGAGCCGACGCTCTTCGGCGATGTGGAGAACACCATGCGCATCGCCCGCGAGGAGATCTTCGGGCCGGTGATCTGTCTGTTGCCGTACCGGGACGAGGCGGAGGCGGTGCGCATCGCGGACGACTCCGACTACGGCCTGTCCGGCAGCGTATGGACCGCGGACGTGGCGCACGGCATCGACATCGCACGCAGGATTCGCACCGGCACGTACTCCGTCAACACCTTCAGCCTCGACATGCTCGGGCCGTTCGGCGGCTACAAGAACTCCGGCCTGGGGCGGGAGTTCGGGCCCGAGGGCTTCTCCTCGTTCCTGGAGCACAAGATGATCCACCTGCCGCAGGGCTGGGACGGGGAGCAGGGCTGATGGGCGACCGCTGGCACATCGAGGTGGACCGCGACGTCTGCATCGGCTCGGGGCTGTGCGTGAGCTCCGCGCCCGGCGGGTTCCGGCTCGACGGGGCACGGCAGTCGCATCCGGTCGCGGTGGAGACGGACGCGTCGGAGGCGGTGCTGGCGGCGGCCGAGGGATGCCCGGTCGAGGCCATCGCCATCCGGCTCGTCGGGGGCGCGGCGGGCGGGGACGGGGGTTCCCGAGGCGAGCAGGTGTTCCCGCCGGAGGAATGAGCGCGCCGAATTTCGAACTTCTGTTCATCGAACTTACTCATGCGTATTGCACGGTCTGTTCATGACGGATGTGACTGTTCCCCTCGGCGGCGGCGTGGAAATCTCTAGGCCATCACCGCCGAGGGGGGCTCGATGGACAAGAGGTATGAGGTCTTCTGTCTTGCCGACAGATATTTCTATGAGACCCCCGACCGACTGTCCGCCCGCCGCCCGGCCGCCGAAGCGAGTAATTCCGGCGTCACGGATTCCGGCGCAACGGGCTCCGACTCCTTTTATGAGGCCGCGCAGCGCCCCGCGCCCGTGGGCTGGGACAGCTTCGTCTCCGGGGACTGGCTGCACGTCAGCCCCGTGCGGGAGGACGGCACTCCGCGACCGGGCCGGCCGAGCCAGGGCTGGAAGGTGCATGTCTCGGCCTGCCTCGACAACGCGGAGAAAACCGCGGCCAAGGTCTGGGACTACTGCGTTCCCAGGGAAATACCCTTCAAATTCGTGCCCGCCGCGCATGCGCTGCTCCTGCGCAACTCGAAATACGCGGGGCGGGGCTCCAGCGGAAAGTTCGCCACCATCTATCCGGCGGACGAGGCGGAACTCCACACCATTCTCCGTGAATTGGGTGAGCTGCTGGCGGGGGAGCCGGGCCCGTACATCCTCACCGATCTGCGCTGGCAGGACGGCCCGCTGTATGTGCGATACGGCGGCTTCGCGCAGCGCTACTGTGTCGATGGCGCGGACGCCGAAGACTCGGGCTCCGGTTCCGGCTCCGGCGGCGCGCTCGTGCCCGCCATCGAGGACCCGACCGGCAGGCTCGTCCCCGACCGCCGCGACCCCGCCTTCCACGTCCCGGAATGGGTGACGCTGCCCGACTTCCTCGCGCCGCAGCTCGCGGCCCGAAACGCCACCACGACCGCCGACCTGCCGTACCGCATCGAGAAGGCCCTGCACTTCTCCAACGGCGGCGGGGTCTATGTGGGGACGGACACCCGCAGCGGCGAGAAGGTCGTTCTCAAGGAGGCGCGCCCGTACGCCGGGCTGGCCTCCGACGGGGCGGACGCGGTGACCCGCCTGGAGCGGGAGAAGGCCGCGCTGGAGCGGCTGTCCGGGCTGGGCGTGGCGCCCGAGGTGCGCGACTGGTTCACCCTGGGCGACCACCGCTTCCTGGTCATGGACCATGTCGCGGGCCGCACCCTCAACTCCTTCTTCGCGCGGCGCCACCCGCTGCTGGCCGCCGAGCCCGACCCCGCCGCGGTCGCCGAGTACACCCGCTGGGCGCTGCGGATCCACGGCGCGGTCGAGGAGGCCGTCGCCGCGGTCCACGGGCGCGGGGTGGTCTTCAACGACCTGCACATGTTCAACATCATGGTCAGCCCCGACGAGTTGTCCGTCATGCTGCTGGACTTCGAGGCGGCCGCGCACGTCGGCGAGGGGCGGCGGCAGGCCATCGCCCACCCAGGCTTCGTCGCGCCGCTGGACCGCCGCGGCTTCGAGGTCGACCGCTACGCGCTCGCGTGTCTGCGGCTGGCCCTCTTCGTGCCGATGACCACGCTGCTGGTGGTGGACCGGGGGAAGGCGGCGCACCTGGCGGAGGTGGCGGCCGCGCAGTTCCCGGTGGACCGGGCCTTTCTGGACGAGGCGGTGAAGGTGATCGCGGGCGGGGCGCGCGGCGACGCGGGCCCGGTGGCGGGTGGTGGCGCCGGGTCGGCGGCGGCCGGTGGTGTCGCGGCGGCCGGGACGGGGTCGGCTGGGATGGGGTCGGCCGGGTCGGGGGCGGCGGTGGCGGGCCGCGGCGGCGGCTCGTATGTGCCGGTGGACCCCGCCGACTGGCCCCGCAGCCGCGACTCGATGGCCCGCGCCATCCTCGCCTCGGCCACGCCCGAGCGCGACGACCGGCTCTTCCCGGGCGACATCGGCCAGTTCGCCGACGGCGGCGGGCTCGGGGTGGCCCACGGCGCGGCGGGCGTCCTCCACGCCCTCGATCTGACCGGCGCCGGGCGGTACGAGGCGGGGGAGGAGTGGCTGCTGAAGCACACCGCCCCGCCCCCGCGCTCCACCCCGCTCGGCTTCTACGACGGGCTGGCGGGCGTGGCGTACGTCCTGGAGCGGCTCGGCCACCCGCAGCGCGCGCTGGAACTCATCGAGCGGGTGCTGGACGAGAAGTGGCAGCGGCTGGCGCCCGACCTGCACGGCGGCCTCGCGGGCGTCGGCCTGGCGCTGGACCACCTCGCCCGCGCGACCGGCGAGCCGGGGCTGCGCGAGCGGGCCTCGGAGGCGGCGCGGCTGCTCGCGGACAGACAGGCCGGCGGCGCGCGGCTGACCGGCAGGCGGGCCGGGCTGCTGCACGGCGCGTCCGGCCCGGCGCTGCTCTTCCTGCGGCTGTACGAGCACTCCGGCGACCCCGCGCTGCTCGACCTCGCCGCCACCGCGCTCCGCCAGGACCTCGACCGCTGCGTCCCGGACCGCCACGGCACCCTGCTCGTCGACGAGGGCTTCCGCACCATGCCGTACCTGGGCGCGGGAAGCGTCGGGATCGGGATGGTCCTCGACAGCTGGCTCGCCCACCGCGCCGACGACGACTTCGAGGCGGCGCGCGGCTCCATCGCGGCCGCGGCGTCCCTGCGCTACTACGCCCAGCCGGGGCTGTTCAACGGCCGCGCCGGAATGGTGCTGCACCTCGGCCGCACCACCACCCCGGACCTCGCGCCCGAACGGCTCGCCGCGCAGATCGCGAGCCTGGGCTGGTACGCCGTGCGGTACCAGGGTCATCTCGCCTTCCCCGGCGAGCAGATGATGCGACTTTCCATGGATCTGGCCACCGGGACCGCGGGCTGCCTGCTCGCGCTCGGCGCGGCGTGCGCACCGCCGCCGCGCTCCGGCGAACCCGTCGGCCTGCCCTTTCTGCCGCCGCTCCGGCGGCTCTAGGACCGGCCCTCCGCGAGGGGGGCCGTAGCAAGAAAACCCATCCCCAGGGAATATTGAGAGAGAGGAACGATCATGACACTTCTCGACCTCCAGACGCTCGAGACCGAACAGTCCGAGGACTTCGGCGGTGGCGGTGGCGGCGACGAGAGCAGCGTCAGCCTGCTGCTCTGCGACAAGCACAGCTCGCACAGCAACCTGCTGTGTCTGTGACGGCCTGACGGTCTCACACTGACGCGGCCCTGGCGGATCACCCGCCCGGGGCCGCGTCCCCGCGGACCTCGCGCCGGGCTTCCGGACCGGTGCGGGGTTTCGCGGCGCTTCCGGCCCGCCTGACCTGCCACGCACACTCGCGAGGAGGCGAGGACCTGCCGCGTATGGCTTCTTCCACCAGCACAGACGCCGAAGGGCGGGCGGGCGACGGGCTGTTGCGGCAGCTGCTGCGGCGCAGTCTCGGCCGCGGGGTCGCGGTGTTCTGCGTCAGCACCGCGTCGGCCGCCGTCGGGCTCGCGCTTCCCGCCGTCCTCGGCCGTACGCTCGACGCCCTGCTCGCCGACCCCCATGGCGCGGCGGCCGGGCGCTGGGTGCTGGGGAGCGCGGGGCTCACCTGCCTGCTCGTCGTGCTGGACGCGCTGGACTCGCTCCTCACCGGCACCGCCAACGCCCGCTCCATCGCCTGGCTGCGGCGCCGTCTGCTGCGCCATACGCTGCGCGCCGGGCCGCGCGCGGGACGGCGGCTCGCGCCCGGGGACCTGGTGACCCGGCTCGTGGGGAACGCCGCGCAGGCCGGGACCGCGCCGACCGCGCTCGCCTCGGCGCTCGCCGCCGTCGTCACCCCGGTCGGCGGGCTGGTCGCGCTGGCCCTCATCGACCCCTGGCTCGCCCTCGCGTTCCTCCTCGGGCTGCCGCTGCTCGCCGCTTCGCTGCGTTCCTTCGTCCGGGACACCACCGACAGCGTCGCCCGCTACCAGCACAGCCAGGGCGAGATCGCGGGCCGCCTGGTGGAGGCGCTGGGCGGGGCGCGGACCATCGCGGCGGCCGGGACGGCCGGCCGGGAACGGGCGCGGGTGCTCGCGCCGCTGCCGGAGCTCAGCCGTCAGGGGCACCGCATGTGGCGGGTCCAGGGCCGCTCCGCCGCGTGGGCCGCCGCGATCGTCCCGCTCCTCCAGATCGCCGTGCTGGCGGTGGCCGGGCTGCGGCTGACGGCGGGGGCGCTGAGCGTCGGCAGCCTGCTGGCCGCCGCCCGCTACGCGGTGCTGGCCACCGGCGTCGGCATGCTGGTCGGCCACCTCAACGGCCTGGTGCGCAGCCGCACCGCCGCCCGTCGCTTCGCGCCCGTCCTGGCCGAGCCCGCCACCGCGTACGGCACGCGCCCGCTGCCGCCCGGGGACGGGACGCTGGAGCTGCGCGACGTCCGGGCGGTGCGCGGCGGGCGGGCGGTGCTGAGCGGCGTCGACCTGGTGGTGCCGGGCGGGCGCTGCCTCGCCGTGGTCGGCCGCTCCGGCTCCGGCAAGTCGACGCTGGCCGCGCTCGCCGGGCGGCTCGCCGACCCGGACGGCGGCCAAGTGCTGCTCGACGGCGTGCCACTGCCCGAACTCACCCACGACGCGCTGCGCCGCGCGATCGGCTACGCCTTCGAACGCCCCGCGCTGCTCGGCGGCACGATCGGCGGGACCATCGCGCTGGGGCCCGCTCCGGCGCCGCCCGGGCGGGTGGTCGAGGCGGCGCGCGCCGCCTGCGCCGACGACTTCGTACGGCTGCTCCCGGACGGGTACGACACGCCCTGCGCGGGCGCGCCGCTGTCGGGTGGCGAGACCCAACGCCTGGGTCTGGCCCGGGCCTTCGCCCATGACGGGCGGCTGCTGATCCTCGACGACGCGACATCGAGCCTGGACACCGTCACCGAGCTGCGGGTGAGCCGGGCCCTGTCCGGCCGCCTCCCCGGCGCCCGGCGGCCCCGCACCCGGGTGATCGTCGCGCACCGCGCGGCGACTGCGGCCCGCGCGGATCTGGTGGTCTGGCTGGAGGACGGGCGGGTCCGGGCCGCGGGCCGCCACGCGGACCTCTGGGAACTGGCCGGGTACCGGGCGGTGTTCGTTGACCCGGATGTATCCGGCGAGCAGGACGTATCGGAAGTGCCATATGCGGACGGGGGCGTTCAGGGTGGCTGAATCCGGCCGGTATAAAAGGGGCGGCCGGGCGGGGCGCGGCGGGGGCAGGCCGGGGCCATATGCCGAGGGCATTCGCTTTCTGTGGGGGCGGCGCCGGGTGCTCGCGCGGCTCGCGGCGTGGTCGGTGCTGGAGTCCGGGCAGACGTTCCTGGGCGGATACGCGCTGGCCCGCGCCCTGGACGACGGGTTCCTGGCGGGGGAGCGGGGCGTCGGGCTGGCCTGGCTGGGGCTCGCCGCGCTGGCCGTGGCCCTCGGCGCGTACGGCACCGGCCGCGTCTACGGCGCGGTGGCCACCCTCGTCGAGCCGCTGCGCGACGGGCTCGTGCGGCGCGTCGTGACGCGGGCCGTGGGCGGGGACGAGGGCGGGGGCGCGGGCAGCACGGCGGTCTCCCGGCTCACCCACCAGGTGGAGATCGCCCGCGACACCTTCGCGGGCCTGGTCATGGTCTCCCGCTCGTTCGTGTTCGTCGCGGCCGGCGCGCTGGTCGGCCTCTTCTCGCTCGCCCCGGTCCTGCTGCTCGTCGTCCTCCCGCCGCTGGTCCTCGGACTCGCGCTGTTCCTGGCGACGCTGCGTCCGATGGCCCGCCGTCAGGAGGCCTTCCTCGAAGCGGACGAGAACATCGCGGAGACGCTCGGCGCCGTCGCCTCCGGGCTGCGGGACATCACCGCGGCGGGGGCGGAGAAGCCGGTCGGCGCGGCCGCGGGCGAGCGGATCGACGCCGAGTACCGCGCGGCGCGCGCCCTCGCCCGCTGGGGCGTGGTGCGCGTGCTCGCGACGGGTGTCGGCGGGCGGCTGCCCGTCGTACTGCTGCTGGCGGCCGCCCCCTGGCTGCTGGCGCGGGGGGTCACGCCGGGCGCCCTGGTGGGGGCGCTGGTCTACCTCCAGCAGTCGCTGCTGCCCGCCCTCCAGAGCCTGATGCAGGCACTCGGTACAGGCGGCTCCCGACTCGCGGTAGTGATCCGCCGGCTGACCGCCCCCGCGGAACCGGCCCCCGGGGCGGGACTCGCCGCGGGCGCCCCGGGGACGGGCCTGGGCGCAGGGCCTGCGGGGAGGAGCCCCGGCGCGGGCGCCCAGGAGACGGCCCTTCGCCCGACGCCCCCCGCCGGCGCGGCGCTCCCCGCCGCGCCGGGACGGGCCCCATCGGGCCCCGACCCCGCCCCCGCCGCCGTTGAGCTGCGCTCGGTCACCTTCGCCTACGGCGACCGCGCCGCGCCCGTCGTCCAAGGCCTGGACCTCCGCGTGCCGGCGGGTGGTCATCTGGCCGTGGTCGGGCCGAGCGGGATCGGCAAGTCGACGCTGGCGGGTCTGATCGCGGGGCTGTTGGAGCCGCGGTCGGGGGAGATCCGGGTGTGCGGCGAGCCCGTACGGGGGCCCGCGGGGGCGCCGCGGGTGCTGATTCCGCAGGAGGCGTACGTCTTCTCGGGCACCCTCGCCGACAACCTCCGCTATCTGTGCCCCGAGCCCGATGCCCCCACCCACGCCGAACTGACCGCCGTCGCCGACGAGATGGGGCTCGGCGCGCTGCTGTCCCGGCTCGGCGGGCCGGGCGCCGACGTCGACCCGGCCGCGCTGTCCGCGGGGGAGCGCCAGCTGATCGCGCTCGCCCGCGCCTATCTCTCCCCCGCCCCCGTGGTGCTGCTCGACGAGGCGACCTGCCATCTCGACCCGGCCGCCGAGGCCCGCGCGGAGCGGGCCTTCGCGCGGCGCCCCGGTACCACGCTGATCGTGATCGCCCACCGCGTCAGCTCGGCGCGCCGGGCCGGGCGCGTGCTGGTCATGGACGGTCGGCACACGGTCTGCGGCCGCCATGCCGAGCTGCTGGAGCGCTCGGCGCTCTATCGCGATCTCGCGGGAAGCTGGGACGGCGGGCTCTCAGAGCCAGCCCTTGCCCCGGGAGATGCGGATGGCGTCCACGCGGTTGCGCGCCCCGGTCTTCCGGGTGATCGCGGCCATGTAGTTCCGTATGGTCCCGTTGGACAGGTGCAGGCTGCGGGCGATCTCGGCGACCGAGGCGCCTTCGGCGGCCAGTGAGAGCACGCTCAACTCACGTGCGGTCAGCGGCATCCGGGCCGCCTGGAGAAAGCCGTAGCCCAAGGAGTCGTCGATGAACCGCTCCTTCTTCGCGACGCTCCGGATGCCGTCCAGCAGCCGGTGCGGCGGGGCGTTCCGGTCGATGTAGCCGAGGGCCCGCGCCTCGTGGGCCCGCCGCAGCGGCCCCGGCCGCTCCGCGTCCGCAAGCACCAACAGCTCGCCCCGGCCGTCCTTGCCCGATATCTCGCCCGATATCTTGGCTAATTCTCCCTTTCTCGCGGCCCCGTCCGAGCCCGGACAGTGGGTGTCCACCACACAGACGTGTGGTCGTATCGAGCGGGCTCTGCATCGCGCGTCACGCCACGATGTCGTCGTCACTTCGATGTCCGGCTCGGCGTCGATCAGTCCCCCCAATGCGGATCGCAGCAAACAAGAGTCGTGCACCAGAAGTACCCGGATCACGTACTGTCCCTCCAACCCCGTGCGGTTTTGCCCGGTTCCGGGCGTCGTTGATGATTACCGGGGTTGCCCCTGCCGTGAACGCGCATATTGAGCCAACGGGGAGCGCACAGGCGCACAAAAGAGCTTATTCGCGATTTTCTGCTGTCGCGCGCGCCGCTTGCGCCCCTGGCGCCCCCGGTGCGGTGAGGTCGATCAGCCGGCAGACCGTCTCGATGTCGATCTTCACCTGGGCGATGGAGGCGCGCCCCGACAGCCAGGTGATCAGCGCCGAGTGCCAGGTGTGCTCGATGACGCGCACGGCGGACAGCTGCTCGGGCGTCGGCGGTCCGTCCAGCCCCATCGCGTCGAGGATGATCGCGGTGGTGAGGCGGGAGACGGTGTCCACCTCCGGGCTGACCGAGCGGTCGGCGAAGGTGAGGGCCCGGACCATCGCGTCGGCCAGATGCGGCTCGCGCTGGAGCGCCCGGAAGGCGCGCATCAGGGTCTGGGCGACCCGGGCGGTGGGCTCCTCGTCGGCCGGGGGCTGCTTGCGCAGCGTCTCGTGCATGTGCTGGAGCTGGTCCTGCATGGTCGCGACCAGCAGATGGACCTTGGACGGGAAGTAGCGGTAGAGCGTGCCGAGGGCGACGCCCGAGTTCTCGGCGACCTCGCGCATCTGCACCGCGTCGAAGCCGCCGCGGCTGGCCAGCCGGGCGCTGGCGTGCAGGATCCGCCGACGGCGCGCCTCCTGCCGCTCGGTCAGCTGGAGGGAGGCCGGCTTGGCTTCTGCGGTCATCTGTCTCACTTCGGTGCGGTACAGAGGTGATCCGCCGGCGGCCGGCCGGTCCCGGGGGCCGGAACGGGCGCGTGGCGAACCACTGAAACTCGTTCTAGGTTAGCGCGGTGGGTCGCCGTCCACACCGGCGTTTGCGCAGTTGAGACAGGTGACGGCGCTACTCGCGAGTATCCGGCGGGCCGTCCGCGCGTCGCCGCAACGCCCCGACCTGTGCCCGCAGTGGTGCGGATCACCCTTCCCGGCGCCGGTGCCGATGTCCTGACCAGGTATCTTCGAGACTTCTCGGGCGATCCGTTAGTGAAACTTGTTCTAGATAAACGCGAGCGGTTACGCTCCCGCTGAGTTGCACCTAGGAGGGGGCGCGAGTGACCGCTGAGGCCGCGCAGGAGACCGGGACCGGACCAACTCCCGACACACCTCCAGCCGCCGTCGACAGGGATCCCGGGGATCCGGACGGACCGCTGCGGATCGCGCTGCTCACCTACAAGGGGAATCCGTTCTGCGGCGGCCAGGGCGTCTACGTACGCCACCTCTCCCGCGAACTCGCCCGGCTCGGCCACACCGTGGAGGTCATCGGCGCCCAGCCGTATCCGATCCTCGACGACGAGGACGGCGTCACCCTCACCGAGCTGCCCAGCCTCGACCTCTACCGGCAGCCCGACCCCTTCCGCACGCCCCGGCGCGAGGAGTTCCGCGACTGGATCGACGCGCTGGAGGTCGGCACGATGTGGACCGGCGGCTTCCCCGAGCCGCTGACCTTCAGCCTGCGCGCCCGCCGCCATCTCGCCGCCCGCCGCGGCGCGTTCGACGTCGTCCACGACAACCAGACCCTCGGCTACGGGCTGCTGGGCCTGGACCGCGTCGGCTTCCCGCTGGTGACCACCATCCATCACCCGATCACCGTCGACCGGCAGTTGGAGCTGGACGCCGCGCCCGACTGGAAGCGCCGCGCCTCGGTGCGCCGCTGGTACGGCTTCACCCGGATGCAGAAGCGGGTGGCCCGGCGGCTGCCCTCCGTGCTCACCGTCTCCGGCTCCTCCCGCCGGGAGATCGTCGGCCACCTCGGGGTGCGCCCGGGGCGGGTGCACGTGGTGCACATCGGCGCGGACACGCGGCTGTTCTCCCCCGACCCCGCCGTGCCCGAGGTGCCCGGCCGGATCGTCACCACCTCCAGCGCGGATGTGCCGCTCAAGGGCCTGGTCCACCTCGTGGAGGCGCTCGCGAAGGTCCGCACCGAGAACGACGACGCGCATCTGGTCGTCGTCGGCAAGCGCCCCGAGACCGGCCCGGTGGCCGAGGCGATGGCCCGGTACGGACTCGAAGGCGCCGTCGAGTTCGTCAAGGGCATCAGCGACGCCGAACTCGTCGACCTGGTGCGCGGCGCGCAGATCGCCTGCGTGCCCTCCCTGTACGAGGGGTTCTCGCTCCCCGCCGCCGAGGCCATGGCCACCGGCACCCCGCTGGTCGCCACCACCGGCGGCGCGATACCCGAGGTCGCGGGCCCCGACGGCGAGACCTGTCTCGCGGTGCCGCCCGGCGACGCGGGCGCCCTCGCCGCCGCGCTCACCCGGCTCCTGGGCGACGCGGAGCTGCGCCGGAAGCTGGGCGCGGCGGGCCGGGAGCGGGTCCTCGCGCACTTCACCTGGGAGCGGGCCGCGATCGGCACGGTGGAGCGCTACCGCGAGGCCATCGCGGCCCAGGCGACCCAGGCCGGATCCCTGCGCGCCCGGCCCGCCGCCCGCCGTCCCGGCTGACCGCCCGGCCCACCGACCCCCGCCCGCACGCCGACCCGACCCGCCGGATTCCCCCTGATCAGAAGGCAGATCACGTGCTGACCGTGGATTTCTCCCGCTTCCCGCTCGCCCCAGGCGATCGCGTGCTCGACCTGGGCTGCGGCGCCGGCCGGCACGCCTTCGAGTGCTACCGGCGCGGCGCGCGGGTCGTCGCCCTCGACCGCAACGGCGAGGAGATACGGGAAGTCGCCAAGTGGTTCGCCGCCATGAAGGAGGCCGGGGAGGCCCCCGCGGGCGCCACGGCCACCGCCATGGAGGGCGACGCGCTGGCCCTGCCCTTCCCCGACGACAGCTTCGACGTCGTCATCATCTCCGAGGTGATGGAGCACATACCCGACGACAAGGGCGTGCTCGCCGAGATGGTGCGAGTGCTGCGCCCCGGCGGCCGGATCGCGGTCACCGTGCCGCGCTACGGGCCGGAGAAGGTCTGCTGGACGCTGTCCGACGCGTACCACGAGGTCGAGGGCGGCCACATCCGCATCTACCGCGCCGACGAACTCCTCGGCAAGATGCGCGAGGCCGGGCTGCGCCCCTACGGCACCCACCACGCCCACGCGCTGCACAGCCCCTACTGGTGGCTCAAGTGCGCCTTCGGGGTGGACAACGACAAGGCCCTGCCCGTCCGGGCGTACCACAAGCTGCTGGTGTGGGACATCATGAAGAAGCCCATGGCCACCCGGCTCGCCGAGCGGGCCCTCAACCCGGTCGTCGGCAAGAGCTTCGTGGCGTACGCGACCAAGCCGCACATCCCCGCCCAGGACTCCCAGGGGGCGGCGTGACGGCCTTCGGCCCCGGGCCCGGCCGCACCGAACGCCTCGTCCTGCCCGGCGTGCTGACCGCGGAACAGGCCACCCGGACCGTGGCGGGCATCGCCGCCGTCCAGCGCGGCGACGGGGCCATACCGTGGTTCCGCGGCCACCACCTCGACCCGTGGGACCACATCGAGGCCGCGATGGCGCTGGACGCGGCGGGCGAGCGGGAGCGCGCCGAGGCCGCGTACCAATGGCTGGCCCGCCACCAGAACCCCGACGGCTCCTGGTACGCCGCCTACCCCGACATCGCGAGCGGGGTCGACGCCGCACACCCCACCGACCCCGGCCGGGAGTCCAACTTCTGCGCGTACGTCGCCGTCGGCGTCTGGCACCACTACCTGGCCACCGGCGACGACGCCTTCCTGGACCGCGTCTGGCCGACCGTCTTCGCCGCCGTCGAGTTCGTCCTCGGCCTCCAGCAGCCCGGCGGACAGATCGGCTGGCGGCGCGAGGCCGACGGCACCGCGGCGACCGACGCCCTGCTCACCGGCTCCTCGTCCGTCTACCAGGCGCTGCGCTGCGCCCTGGCCATCGCGGAACACCGCGAGGAGCCCCAGCCGGACTGGGAGCTGTCGGCGGGGCTGCTGGGGCACGCCATCCGCCACCACCCCGAGCGGTTCCTCAACAAGGACCACTACTCGATGGACTGGTACTACCCGGTGCTCGGCGGGGCCCTGACCGGCGCGGACGCCAAGGAGCGCATCGAGGCCGACTGGGACCGCTTCGTCGTCCCCGGCCTGGGCGTGCGCTGCCTGTCCACCAACCCCTGGGTCACCGGCGGCGAGAGCTGCGAACTCGCCCTGGCCCTGTGGGTGATGGGGGAGTCGGACCGGGCGGTGGAGATACTCCAGTGGATCCAGTCCCCGCTGCGCGCGGGGGACGGGATGTACTGGACGGGGTACGTCTTCGACGACGACGCCGTCTGGCCCGAGGAGCGCACCACCTGGACCGCGGGCTCGCTGCTGCTGGCGGTGGCCGCGCTCGGCGGGGACGAGCCGACCACGGCGGTCTTCGGCGGGGAGCGGCTGCCGCGCGGGCTGGACTCGGACTGCTGCGGGTAGCGGGCCGGACCGGGCCGGGCCCGGGTGTCGGCCGTTGACCGGCTTCAGCAGTCGTTCAGCTGTTGAGGTCGGCCAGCGTCCGCAGCGTCTCCGGGCCGGGCGCGGTCACCAGCAGGTCGGTCACCGGCCCCTTGCGCCACAGCTCCAGCCGCTCCGCGATCCGCTCGCGCGGCCCGACCAGCGAGATCTCGTCCGCGAACGCGTCCGGGACCGTCTGGACCGCCTCCGCGCGGCGGCCCGCGAGAAAGAGCTCCTGGACCCGCCGCGCCTCCTCCTCGTAACCCATGCGCGCCATCAGGTCGGCGTGGAAGTTACGGGCCGCGTGGCCCATGCCGCCGATGTAGAAGCCGAGCATCGCCTTCACCGGCAGCAGCCCCTCGGCGACGTCCACGCACACCCGGGCCTGGGCCATGGGCGCCACCATGAACCCCTCGGGCGCCTCGGCGAGCGCCGCCTCGTACAGCTCCGTGCGCTGCGGCGACCAGTACAGCGGCAGCCAGCCGTCGGCGATCCGCACCGTCTGCGCGATGTTCTTGGGGCCCTCGGCGCCGAGGAGGAGGGGCAGATCGGGCCGGAGCGGGTGCACGATCGGCTTCAGCGGCTTGCCGAGCCCGGTGGCGTCCGGCCCGGCGTACGGGTGCGGATGGAATCGCCCGTCCAGCCGCACCGGGGCCTCGCGGCGCAGCACCTGGCGGATGACGTCCACGTACTCGCGGGTGGCGGTCAGCGGGCTCTTGGGGAACGGGCGCCCGTACCAGCCCTCGACGACCTGCGGGCCGGACAGCCCGAGGCCGAGCATCATCCGGCCGCCGGAGAGATGGTCGAGGGTGAGGGCGTGCATCGCGGTGGCGGTGGGGGTGCGGGCGGCCATCTGTGCGACGGCCGTGCCCAGCCTGACGCGGCTGGTGTGGGCGGCGATCCAGGTGAGCGGGGTGAAGGCGTCGGAACCCCAGGACTCGGCCGTCCAGACGGAGTGATAGCCGAACCGCTCGGCCTGCCGGGCGAGTTCCAGATGGCGGGGGTCGGGGCCGCGGCCCCAGTAGCCGAGCGCCAGTCCGAGCCGCATGGCGTCCCTCCATCCCCGTGCGCGACATGACGGTATGTCAGGTGGCGTGACGGTCGGACTGTACGGCCCGGGTCCGGGAATGGCAACGGCCCCCCGCCCTTGACCGGGCGGGGGGCCGATGAGTTTCCCGTGGGCGTCAGCCGCGCTGGATTCCCGTGGTGTCCTGGAGAACGCCACGACGGCCGTCCTGCGTCTGGGCGACCAGCGCCTGACCGCGCTGCTCGACCGCGAGGTACCAGGTGCCGGGGGCCAGCTCGGCGATGGTCGACGACGAGCCGTCCTCCGCGTACAGCGGGCGGGCGACCGGCACCGCGAACCAGAACGGGGTGAAGTCCGAGCCGGCCGCCGCCGGAGGCGGGGTCGGCTGGCCCGCGCCCGGCTGGGCGCCGAACGGCTGGCCGGGCTGACCGGGCTGGGCACCGTACGGGGCCGGGGCGCCGGGCTGCGCACCGCCGGGGCCCGGGTAGCCGTAACCGGGCTGCGGGGCGGCGCCGTACGGAGGCACGGCCGCCGGGGCGGCGGCGTTCATCAGCGGGAGCTTCAGGGCGGGGATGCGCTGCGTGAGCAGGGCGCCCGCGGCCAGCGCGAGGTTGGCGATCAGACCGAGGATCTGGCCGACGCCCTTGTCGAGTCCGTCAGGCCCGCCGATGATCGTCCACAGCGAGCTCCAGGCGGCGAACACCGCGAGCGCGGTGCCCCACTGGTCGAGCGAGAGCCCGAAGAGGTTCCGGCCCGCGGGCTGGAAGCGCGCGGAGACGATGAGAGCAGCAGCGATCACACCAGCCAGGAAGATCGACGGCAGCACCGGGAAGAAGTCGGACTTCCATCCGTTGACGCTGGGGCTGCTGCCGCAGTACTGACCGCTGCAACTGTACGAGTAAAAGTCGAGGAACGAGGCGATGAAGAGCAACACCGCTGCTCCGATCACCACGCCGTCGCCTCGAGTGAGGGAGCGGATGTTCAACGTAGAGGTCCTTTGTCGGTTTCGTCGGTACGGACGGCAGTCGCCGGGCGCATGGCGCGAAGGCGTCGGGGGTGGTGCCCCATCGTACGGGTGATTCTGCCGCCGGTGAGCAGGGGTATCCGATCGGTGTCCCGCTCGTGACCTGCCGTTCGGAGAGTTGTTGCGTTAACCGTTCAAGAAGTCCGTAATGCCCTGTGCGATCCCCCGTGCGGCGCGCTGCCGCCATGCCGCGTCGGTCAGTTGTGCCGCGTCTTTCGGGTCACGCATGTTGCCGCACTCGATGAACACCTTCGGCACGGTGGACAGATTGAGTCCGCCGAGGTCATCGCGCACTTTCAGGCCGTCCCCGTCGCCCATGTAGTTGGCGGGCGCGTCTCCGGTCGCCGCTTCGAAGCCCGAGACCAGCCGCTTGCCGAGGCGGCGGGAGGGCGCGGTGATCGACGAGGTGTCGGCGTCGCCGCCGCGTACGGAGGCGGGCAGGATGACATGGAAGCCGCGCTGCCCGGCCGCCGCGCCGTCCGCGTGGACGGAGACGACCGCGTCGGCGTGCGCCTTGTTGCCGATCTCCGCCCGCTCGTCCACGCACGGTCCGTACGCCCGGTCGCCGTCCTGGGTGAAGACGACCTTGGCGCCCCGGTCTTGGAGCAGGGTGCGCACGCGGCGTGAGACGTCGAGTGTGAAAGACGCCTCGGAATAGCCGGAGTTGGTGGCCGTACCGGTGGTGTCGCACTCCTTCTTCGCCGTGCCGATGTCGACGCTGCGGGCGATCTCGGAGGTGTGGTCGCGGTTGTGTGGATTGTGGCCGGGGTCGATGACCACGACCTTGCCGGCGAGTGACCGGCCGGGGTCTCCCTTGTCCCCCTCCGGATCTCGGGTGGCCGTGCCCGACGGGCCGCCGCTCCGGGGCGGGGCGATCGAGGTGCTGTCGGCGGTCGGCAGGGGAGCGACGCCGCCGCTCTTCGAGTCGCCCATGGAGTCCCAGATCAGCCAGCCGGCGAGACAGGCGGGCACCAGCGCGGTCAGCACGACCGCGAGGGTTCCGCCGCGGCGGCCGGGGCTGGGGGGAAAGCTTCCGTTCGACACCCGGGCGATGGTAGCCGTGCGGGGTGAAGGCCCGCGGGCGGGGCGCACGGTCGGTCGCGGGCCCTTGTCGCGCGGTGCGCCGGGTCGGGGTCAGGGTGTCAGGGCACGAGGCTCTTGAGGTCGATGTCGAGGGAGAAGGGGACGGTTGCCTTCAAGTGGTCACGGTGGATGCCGGTGGCCACATACGTGCTGGTCATGTCGTCGAGTTCGTAGGTGTGGACGGTGGGGGCGCCGGCCTCGTCCTCGATGCGCCAGAAGTGGGGGATCTTGGCCTGTGCGTACTTGAAGGGCTTCAGGGACCGGTCGCGATCCGCCGACTCCTCCGAGACGACCTCGATGACCAGAGCGATCTCTTCGGGTGCGTACCAGGTGCGGTCCGGGTCGTATGAGGCGGTGGTGACCAGAATGTCTGGTTCGGGCCGACTTTTCTTGTCGAGTCGAATGGTCATCTCGCGCTCGGTCTCGAGTCCTGCCGGGGCCGCCTGCCGGAGGGCGAAGGTCAGGTTCTCCACCAGCCGGGAGTGCCGGGACCGCCGCGGCGACATCATGAAGATCAGGGCCCCGTCGATCAGTTCGGTGTGCCGCGGTGCCTGGGGAAGGTGATCGAGGTCGTCCGCTTCCCAGCCGCTCGGCCTGGGCGGGATCATCCAGTCGGGGAGTTCGGCGGTCACGGCTTCCTTCGGGCGTGTCACGGAGCGGTGCGGGCCTCGATCCCTGATCGCCGACTCGGTCGCCCGGCTGGTGTCAGCGTAGTGGATGGCGTCGGCTGCCGAGTGTTCACGAAGCCCGGCCGAGGTTGTCGGGCATTGCTCGGGCCAGGCGTGGACGCCGCGGTCGCCATGGAGGGCGCGGACGTGTGCGGAGGCGCGGGGGTCGTGCCCGTCCGGGCCCGTCAGGAAGGGGCGGGACAGGGGAGAGAATCAGCCGGCCACGCCCCCGCCCACGCGCCGCAGAACGCGCAGCGAGCCGGTCACGGACAGTTCCGCGAAGGCGCCGGAGGTGAGCGCGCGGCGGTAGATCCGGTACGGGGCCTGGCCGCCGTCGGCCGGGTCGGGGAACACGTCGTGGATCACCAGCAGCCCGCCGGCGGCCAGGTGCGGGGTCCAGCCCTCGTAGTCGGCCGCCGCGTGCTCGTCGGTGTGGCCGCCGTCGATGAACACCAGCCCGACCGGTCCGCCCCATATCGCCGCGGCCTGCGGGGACCGGCCGACGACCGCGATGACGTGGTCCTCGAGACCGGCGGCGTGGAGGGTGCGGCGGAAGGTCGGCAGGGTGTCCATCCGGCCGACCTCCGGGTCGACGACCTCCGGGTCGTGGTACTCCCAGCCGGGCTGCTGCTCCTCGGAGCCGCGGTGGTGGTCGACGGTGATCGCGACCGTGCCCGCCGCGCGGGCGGCGGCGGCCAGCAGGATCGTGGAGCGGCCGCAGTACGTGCCGACCTCCAGGAGCGGCAGCCGCAGCGCGCCGGCGGCGTCAGCGGCGGCGGCGTACAGGGCGAGGCCCTCGTCCACGGGCATGAAGCCCTTCGCGGCGCGGAACGCGGCGAGCGTGGCGGCGTCGGGGGACCCGGAGGTCTCGGGGGTCTCGGGGGTCTCGGTGGGGGCGGAGGCAGGAGGGGTCACCGGGTCATCGTGCCGTACCGCTCGGCGGCGGCGGGGCGGCGGGGGTGCCCCATGGATTCGCGACATCCTCGTGCCCGTCCTGTCATCTGACCTTCCGTCAGATTGGAACACGTTCTACCATCGCCCACGGCCGGCCGGTTCGAGATCCGAGAGAGGCGCTCCATGGGCATCGCCATCACGGAAGACCAGCGGGAACTGGCGCGCGCGGTGCGGGGGTGGTGTGCGCGGGCCGTGCCGCCCGAAGAGGTGCGCAAGCTGCTGGACGCCCCCGCGGGCGGGTCGGGGCGGCCCGCGTACTGGGCCGGGCTGGCCGGGCAGGGGCTGCTCGGGCCGCATCTGCCCGAGGCGTACGGCGGGGGCGGCGGCGGGCTGCTCGACCTCGCCGTGGTCCTGGAGGAGACCGGGCGCGCGGCGCTCCCCGGGCCGTATCTGCCGACCGTGCTGGCCTCGGCGGTGCTGGCGCGCGCGGGGCAGGGCGAGCTGACCGCCGCGCTCGCCGAGGGCGTGTGCGTCGGGGCGGTCGCCCTGGGCGCCGGATCGCTCACCGCGACCCCGGCCGACGCGGCGCGGGGCTGGGCGCTGGACGGGTGCGCCCCGCCCGTGCTCGGCGCGGCCGAGGCCGACCTCGTCGTGCTGGCCGCCACGACCGCCGACGGCGGTACCGCGTGGTTCGCCGTCGACGCCCGCGACCTGGAGATCCGCGCCCACGACGGCGCCGACCCGACCCGCCCGACCGCCGAGGTGAGGGCGACGCGCACGGCCGTCCCCGCCGACCGGGCGCTCGCGGTGGACCCGGGGCTGGTACGGGACCTGGCGGCGGTCCTCCTCGCCGCCGAGGCCTGCGGGACGGCCGGGTGGGCCCTGGACACCGCGGTCGCGCACGCCAGGACGCGCGAGCAGTTCGGGCGGCCCATCGGCCAGTTCCAGGCGGTCAAGCACCTGTGCGCCGACATGCTCGTCCGCGTCGAGCAGGCGCGCGCCCTCACCTGGGACGCGGCCCGCGCGGCGGGCGAGGCGGGTGAGGAAGGGGCGCGCGCCCTGACCGCCGCGCTCGCCGCCGCCACCGCGCTCGACGCCGCCCACAGCTGCGCCAAGGACTGCATCCAGATCCTCGGCGGCATCGGCTTCACCTGGGAGCACGACACCCACCTCCACCTCCGCCGCGCCACCGCCGCCCGGGCCCTGCTCGGCCCGGGCGGCGCCCACCGGCTGCGGGCCGCCCGGCTCGCCGCCGCAGGCGCGCGGCGCGAGCTGCGGCTGGAGCTCCCGGCGGAGGGGGAGGTCCGCCGGGACTACGAGCGGCACCGGGAGCAGGCGCGGGCCGCGATCGGGGCGGCGCGCGGCCTGGACCCCGGCGCCGCCCGCCGCGCCCTCGCGCCCACCGGCCACGCCGCCCCGCACCTGCCGCCCCCGTACGGGCTCGGCGCCGGACCCGTACAGCAGCTCGCGGTGCAGCGGGAGTTGGCCGACGCGGGGGTGGTCCTCGGCGACCTGGGGGTCGCCACCTGGGTCGTGCCCTCGCTCATCGCGTACGGGACGCCGGAGCAGCGGGAGCGCTATCTGCTGCCGACGCTGCGCGGCGAACTGCGGTGGTGCCAGCTGTTCTCCGAGCCGGAGGCGGGGTCCGACCTGGCGGCGCTGCGGACGAGGGCCGAGCGGACCGAGGAGGGGTGGCGGGTCAACGGGCAGAAGGTGTGGACGTCGGGGGCGCGGCGGGCGCACCACGGCATCCTGCTGGCCCGTACGAACCCCCGGGCGCCCAAGCACAAGGGGCTCACCTACTTCCTCGTCGACATGGAGCGCACCGCCGGGATCGACATCCGCCCGCTGCGGGAGATCACCGGGGAGTCGCTCTTCAACGAGGTCTATCTGGACGACGTCCTGCTGCCGCACGACGCGGTGGTGGGCGAGGTGGACGGCGGCTGGGCGGTGGCCCGCAACACGCTCGGCAACGAGCGCGTCCACATGGCGGACCAGCTGACCTTCGACACCGGCCTGGAGGCCCTGATCGCGCGCACGGCCGCCGACGGGGCCGGTGCCGACGACTGGGTGCGGGAGCGGGTCGGGGCGCTGGCGGCCGAGGCGCACGCACTGGCGTGCCTGGCGCTGCGCACCACCTTGCGGCAGGTGTCCGGCGTGGAGCCGGGGGCGGGCGCGAGCGTCCGCAAGCTCATCCAGACCGCGCACCAGCAGAAGGTCGCGGAGCTGGCACTGGAACTGCTCGGCCCGGCGGGCGCGGTGCGCGAGGGCGCGGGGGAGCGGGCGCTGCACGGCTTTCTGATGTCCCGCTGTCTGACCATCGCCGGGGGTACGACGCAGGTGCAGCTGAACGTCGTCGCGGAGCGGATGCTGGGGCTGCCGCGCGACCCGGCGCCCGCGTAACGCGCGCCCGCGCATCGCGCAGCCGGGCCCGTACCCGTACGAGCCGGGGCTCGCACGGCACACGCCCCGGGGCCCGGGGCGCACGGTCCACGCCCGAGGCGGGCGCGCACCCCCGCTTGTGCCCGTGCACATGCGCCTTTCGTGCGAGCCCTACGCCCAACGACCCAGGTAGGTACGACAAAAATACGATGCACTGTGCATGGGTCGGTGCCAGCATCACGCCCATGCCGGCCCACACCCCCTCCGCCACAGGTCACTCGTCCGCCGCAGCACGTGTCACCCCACCGGCCTGGGCGGTGCTGCTGGCCGCGTGTGCGGGGCAGTTCCTGGTCGTCCTCGATGTGTCCGTGGTCAATGTCGCGCTGCCGTCGATGCGTACGGACCTCGGGCTCGGCGAGACCGCGCTCCAGTGGGTGATCAACGCCTACGCGCTCACCTTCGCCGGGTTTCTGCTGCTCGGCGGCCGGGCCGCCGACCTCTTCGGGCGCAAGCGGGCCTTCCTCGTCGGCCTGGGCCTGTTCACCGTGGCCAGCCTGGCGGGCGGACTCGCCCAGGAGCCCTGGCAGCTGGTCGCCGCCCGCGCCGCCCAGGGCCTGGGCGCGGCCGTGCTCTCCCCGGCCACCCTCACCATCCTCACCACCTCCTTCCCGGGCGGTGCGGCCCGCACCCGGGCCATCGGCACCTGGACGGCGGTCGGCGCGGGCGGCGGCGCCGCGGGCGGGCTGGTCGGCGGGGTGCTCACCGACTACCTCTCCTGGCGCTGGGTGCTGCTGGTCAATGTGCCCGTGGGCGCGCTGGTGCTGGTCGCCGGGGCGGTGTGGCTGGCCGAGAGCCGGGCGGCGGCCGGGCGCCGGCTCGACGTACCGGGCGCGGTCCTCGTCACGGCGGGGGTCTCCTCGCTCGCGTACGGCATCGTGCAGACCGAGCGGCACGGCTGGGCCGCCACCGCCTCGCTGGTACCGCTGCTCGGCGGGCTGGCCCTGCTCGGCGTCTTCCTCGCCGTCGAGGCGCGCACCCGGGCCCCGCTGATGCCGCTGAGGCTGTTCCGCATCAGGGCGGTGTGGGCGGCGAACTCGGTGATGCTGGTGTGCGGCGGCGGCATGTTCGCGATGTGGTACTTCATGTCGCTGTATCTCCAGAACGTGCTGCACTTCAGCCCCGTCGAGGCCGGTCTCGCCTTCCTCCCGCACACCCTGTCCATCGTCCTCGGCTCCAAGCTCGCGCCCCGGCTGATGGCGGTGTTCAGCGGCAAGGCGCTGGCGATGACCGGCGGGATCCTGGCCGTCGTCGGCTATGCCTGGCAGAGCCGGATGGACGCCGACGGCACCTTCGCCGGTACGGTCCTGGGCCCCGCGATCGTCATGTCGCTCGGCTCCGGGCTGATGATGACCCCGCTGGCCTCGGCCGCCACCTCGGGCGCCGCGCCGTCCGAGGCCGGGCTGGTGGCGGGCCTGGTCAACACCAGCCGGCAGATCGGCGGCGCGCTCGGCCTCACCGTGCTGACCACGGTCGCCGCCGAGCGCATCGCCGCGACCGAGGGCGGCAGCGGCGGCAGCGGCGGTGGCGCTGACGGGCCGGGGCCGGTGGCGCTGGCGGCCGGATACGCCCACGCGTTCACCGTCTCCTCGGGCATCATCGCGGCCGCCGTGGTCCTGATGGCCGTGGCCCTGCCGCGCCGACGCGCCTGAGAATTCCTCCGCGGCCGGGCAACGGTTCGCCGCCCCCATGGACTCCGTAGAGCGAAGGAGGTGCCCATGGGGGACAAGACGGCGAACCGGGACGAGGAGTTCCGGGAGTTCGTCACCACGCGATGGCCGAGGCTGCTGCGCACGGCGTATCTGCTCAGCGGCGACCAGCACACCGCCGAGGACCTGGTCCAGTCGGCCCTGGTGCGGACCTACGTGGCATGGCGGCGGGTCAGCGCCGCCGACGAGCCGGACGCCTATGTGCGCCGCATCCTCGTCAACGAGCACGCGCGGCGGCACCGCAGAAGGCTGAAGGAGTTCCTGACCTTCGGCCCGGGCGACCTGGCCCACCAGGCGACCGACCGGGACCGGATGGCCCTGGCCGACGACCGGGCCATGCTGCGCCACGCCCTGGCGCAACTGCCGCCCCGGCAGCGCCAGGCCGTCGTGCTGCGGCACTGGGAGGACCTCAGCGAGTCGCAGGTGGCGAGCGCCATGGGCTGCTCGGTCGGAACGGTCAAGAGCCAGGCGGCGAAGGGGCTGGCGAAGCTCCGGGCCGCGCTGGCACTCGAAGGCGTGACCGCGGGTCACGGGGAGGCGCGATGAACAGGGAGTCGTGGTACGTGGAGTCCGAGCACGGGAACGACCCGGACCGGGAGACGGGCGCGGTGGCGGGCCGGCTGGCCGCGATCGCGGACGAGGTGACGATCGGACCCGCGCCCTACCCGGACGTGGTCCGCGACGGCCGCCGGCGCAGGACCCGCCGCCGAGCAGCGGGGGCCACCGCCCTGGCGGTCACGGCCGTGCTGGTGGCCGGAGGGGTGAGCCTGGGGGACTTCGGCGGCTCCGGCCAGGGCGGGACGGCGACGGCGGCCGCCGCCCCGGTGTCCGCGCCGGGCGCGCTGCACCCGGTCACCACCGTGGTGAGCAAGGGGAAGACCGACGGGAAGCGCTGGCAGGTCTCGGTCACCGTCTACGGGCCCGCGCGGACGAAGGAGGAGGCGCACCGCCAGTACGACCTGGCGATGCGCCGGGGGGACGCCTATCCGATCCTGGACGACAGGTGGGAGGGGAAGTACCCGAAGAACCTGCGCATCGGCGTGACCTGGTTCTCCACCCGGGTGACCGAGGGCACGGGGAAGCCGCGGACGATGGCGGACTGGGTGTCGCCGAAGCCCGGCAAGGGGGAGACGCTGCTGGGCGGCTCGTATCAGCACCAGGGCGCCGAGGCCGCCCCGGTGGGCCTGGCGTGGCTGGCGCCGAAGGTGGAGCGCGTGGTGGTCCACTGGAAGGGCGGTTCGACCGACGAGCCGAAGATAAGTTCGGTGAAGGGCACCGACGTTCGCTGGATCGTGAGCGAGCGCCCGGCCGCCGGGGTGCCGGACGATTTCATCGACCTCTACGACGACAAGGGGAAGCGGACGCGGCTCGGGCCCGCCATACGGCTGGAGGACGTGAAGAAGCAGACGCGGCGGGCGGCCGTGAAGAAGGAGCAGCTGAAGGCCCTGACGAAGACCGGCCGGGAGACGCCGGTGAAGATCACCGAGCTGAGGTGACCGCGTTGACCGAGGTGGCCACGGCGACCGAGGTGGCCACGGCGACCGAGATGGCCACGGCGACCGAGGTGGCCACGGCGACCGAGGTGACCTGAGGCGACGGGCCGGGCGGCCCCGGGGCGGCGCGACGGGGGCGCGCCGCGGGGCCGCCCCTCCGCGTCACAGCCACCCGTTCTGCCGCGCCGCCCGCACCGCCTCCATGCGATTGCGGGTCTGGGTCTTCCCGATGGCCGAGGACAGATAGTTCCGGACGGTCGCGGGGGACAGATGGACCCTGGCGGCGATGTCGGCGACGGTCGCCCCGTCCACCGCCGCCGCCAGCACGTCCCGCTCGCGCGGCGTCAGCGGGTTGGGGCCCGCGCTCAGGGCGGCCGCGGCCAGGCCCGGGTCGATGACCCGCTCGCCCGCGAGCACCCGGCGCACCGCGACGGCCAGCTCCTCCACCGGGCCGTCCTTGACCAGGAACCCGGAGGCCCCCGCCTCCATCGCGCGGCGCAGATAGCCGGGGCGGCCGAAGGTGGTCAGGATCAGCACATGGCAGCCCGGGAGCTCCTCGCGCAGCGCCGCGGCGGCGTCCAGGCCGCTGCGGCCCGGGAGTTCGATGTCGAGGAGGGCCACGTCCGGCCGCGCCTCCAGCGCGCGGGGCACGATCTCGTCGCCGTCGCCGACCTGCGCGACGATCTCGAAGTCCGGCTCCAGGCCGAGCAGCAGGGCCAGCGCGCCCCGCATCATGCCCTGGTCCTCGGCGAGCAGTAGCCTGATCACGAGGTGTGGACCCCCTTGACGTCCATCGGTCCCTCTTCCTCGCCGTCCGCGTCCTGTTGGTCCACCGGCAGCGCGGCCGCGAGCCGGAAGCCACGGCGCCCGGCCGGGCCGGACTCCAGCGAGCCGCCCGCCGCGGCCAGTCGCTCGGCCAGGCCCTTCAGCCCCGTCCCGCCGACCCTGTCCGCCGCGCCCGCCGCGGACTTGTCGGGCGCACCGGCGGAACGGGAGCCTACGCCGTTCCCGTCGTCGACGATCTCCAGATGCACCTGATCGGCCCCCTGACCCACCTCGATCTCGCACCGGCGCGCCCCGCTGTGCCGCACCACATTGGTCACCCCCTCGCGGACCACCCAGCCCAGCAGCGCCTCGGCCTGCGGGGGCAGCGGCGGCCCGGACCGGCGGACCACGGCGTCGATGCCCGAGGCGTCGAGCAGCGAGCGGGCGCGGTCCAGCTCGGTGGCCAGGCTGCCCTCGCGGTAGCCGGTGACGGCCTCCCGGATCTCGGTGAGGGCCTGGCGGCCGACGGCCTCTATGTCGGCGGCCTGGCCCAGCGCGGCGTCCAGGTCGCGCGGGGCGAGCCGGCGTACGGCCTCGGCCTTGACCACCACGACCGACATGGTGTGGCCCAGCAGGTCGTGCAGATCGCGGGAGAAGCGCAGCCGCTCCTGCTCGACGGCGGCGTGGGCCAGCTCCTGGCGGGTCGCGCGCAGCTCGGCGACGGTGTCGAAGAGCGACAGGACCGCCGCGGCCACCAGGCCGGACAGCACCGTTCCGTAAGGGACGGTCAGCGCGTCGTCCGCGCCGCCGCGCCAGCCGGAGACGACCCCGGCGGAGCCCGCGTACCCCAGCAGCAGCGGCCCCAGCCGGCGGCCGCGGACCACGATGCCGGTGGCCAGCGACAGCAGCGGGAAGCAGAGCAGCCAGTTGCCCGCGTAGCCGATGGACAGGGCGTACGTGAGGGCGGCCAGCCCGCCGACCGAGCCGAGGCACAGCGGGGTGGAGCGGCGGCGCTTGTCGAGGCCCGTGTAGACCACCGTGACGTACAGCGCGCAGAAGGCGGTCACCCCGGCGGCGCCGAGCCACGGCAGCGGGGTCCTGCCCTGGACCAGGTCCTTGACGTCACCTGTGAGCATGAAGAGCCAGGGCAGGAAGGCGCGCGGGCCGGGCGGCTTGCGCCGCTCGATGTCCGGGGCATCCGAGGTGGCCGTGGTTCTGGCAGGCATGGTCCGAGGTTACGGAAGTCGTGGGTGAGCTGGGCAGATGCGGTTGTCAGGGACAGACCCATGACATGTGTCCCGGGCGGGCGGGACGGGGCCGGTCAACCTATCTGACAACCCGTCAGCAGTCTTCCCAGTGCATGGGGATTGGGCTATACAAGGGGCCATCGGCTAGAACACGTTCCTGTGTCGATATGCGGCACCGCCGCGCGGGCTGCCGTACGCGTCCGTACGCGTCCGTACGCGGGACCCGCGGCTGCCGACCAGTTACGACCCCGGCGCGGCCGACGGTGCGGACGGGCGGGCCGGGGTCTTCCACACCGTGGCGAGGAGTGCTCTCAGCAATGCCCATCGATGCAGCCAAGGCCGTCTCGGCCGAACCCCGGACGACCGCTCTCACCTGGGGCCACAAGGACATCCAGCTCTACCACCTCGGCGTGGGGGCGGGCGTCCCGGCCACCGACCCCGACGAACTGCGCTACACCCTCGAGAGCAGGCTGCACGTCCTCCCCAGCTTCGCCACGGTCGCGGGCGGCGGCATGGCGGTGGCCGGCGGCCTCAGCGCCCCGGGCATCGACGTCGACCTCGCCGCCGTCCTGCACGGCGGCCAGACCATCGCGCTGCACCGGCCCATCCCGCTCGCCGGGGCCGCCACCCAGACGTCGAAGGTCGCCGCCGTCCACGACAAGGGCAAGGCCGCGGTCATCGTGCTGCGCAGCGAGGTCGCCGACGCGGACGGGCCGCTGTGGACCTGTGACACCGGGATCTTCGTACGCGGAGAGGGCGGTTTCGGCGGCGAACGCGGGCCCGCCGACCGGCTCGAAGTCCCCGCCCGCGAGCCCGACCTGACCGTCGAGCGAGCGATCCGCGAGGACCAGGCGCTTCTCTACCGCCTGTCCGGCGACTGGAACCCGCTCCACGCCGACCCCGAGTTCGCCAAGGTCGCGGGGTTCGACCGGCCGATCCTGCACGGCCTGTGCTCGTACGGGGTCGCCCTCAAGGCTGTCGTGGACACCGCCCTGGGCGGCGACGTCGCCCGCGTCCGCTCGTACACCACGCGGTTCGCCGGGGTCGTCTTCCCCGGCGAGACGCTGCGCATCCGGATGTGGCGAGACTCAGACTCGGACTCCGCCTCCGTGCAGTTGCTGGCCACGGCCGTGGAACGGGACGACGCGCCGGTCCTCACCGACACGGTCGTCAAGCACGACTGAAGAAACAGAGACCCCGCACGGACGAGAGGAGCCGCTGTGCGCGCAGCCGTACTGCACGAGATAGGGCAGGACAAGCTCGAAGTCCTCGACGACATGGAGGCGGTGGGCTTCGGCCCGGGCAAGGTCAGGCTGCGCGTCAAGGCCACCGGGCTGTGCCACTCCGACCTGTCGGCCATGAGCGGCGTACTGCCCCAGCCAGGGCCCTTCGTCCCCGGGCACGAGGGCGCGGGCGAGATCGTCGAGGTGGGCGAGGGGGTGACCGGCCTGAGCCCGGGCGACCGGGCGCTGGTCTGCTGGCTGCCCGCCTGCGGCGCGTGTCCGGCCTGCGAGCGCGGCCAGTCCCATCTGTGCCTGACCGGGTTCATGAACGCCGGCACCCCCAACTTCAAGCGCCCCGGCGGCGCCCCCGAGGACGTCTTCGGCTTCGCCGGGACCGGCACCTTCGCCGAGGAGGTCGTGCTGCCCGCGCAGTGCGCCGTGCCGATCCCCGACGATGTGCCGTACGACATCGCGGCCCTCATCGGCTGCGGGGTGACCACGGGGCTCGGCGCGGTCCTCAACACGGCCGGGGTCGAGGCGGGCTCCTCGGTCGCGGTCATCGGCTGCGGCGGCGTGGGCATCAGCGCCGTCCAGGGCGCCCGGGCGGTGGGCGCCGCGCAGATCGTCGCCGTCGACCCGGTCGAGTCGCGGCGCCAGGCGGGCTTACGCTTCGGCGCCACGGAAGCGGTGGCGCCCGAGGGCCTGGACGACGCCAAGAACCGCGTCACCTCGGGCGAGGGCTTCGACTACGTCTTCGAGGTCGTCGGCAGGTCCGCCACCGCCCGCACGGCCTACGAGGCGACGCGGCGCGGCGGCACGCTGTGCGTGGTCGGGGCGGGGGCGCTGGACGACTACCTGAAGCTCAGCATGTTCGAGCTGTTCTTCGACGAGAAGCGCATCCTGCCCTCGCTGTACGGCGGCGGCGATGTGCTCCGCTCGTACCGGCGGGCCGTCGCGCTGTGGCGGGCGGGCCGGATCGACCTCGAAGGGCTCATCACCCACCGCGTACGGCTCGGCGAGATCAACGACGCGCTGGACCAGATGCGGACGGGGGAATCGCTGCGCACCTGCATCCAGATCTGAACGACACGGACGACACAGACGACACAGACGACACGGAGGACGTTCATGCCGCGCATGCCGCTGGCGGGGAAGACCGCGATCGTCACGGGCGCCGGGCGGGGCCTCGGCCGCGCCGAGGCGCTGGAGCTGGCGCGCCTGGGCGCGAGCGTCGTCGTCAACGACTTCGGTCGGCCCGGACGCGACGGCTCCGGCGAGGCGTCGGCCGCCCCGGCCGAGGAGGTCGCCCGGGAGATCCGGGCGGCCGGCGGACAGGCCACGGCCCACGTCGGGGACGTGGCCGACTTCGAGCAGGCGGGCGAGCTGGTGCGGCTGGCGGTCGACACATACGGCGCGCTCGACATCCTGGTCAACAACGCGGGCATCCTGCGGGACCGGATGGTCTTCTCGATGTCCGAGGACGAGTGGGACTCGGTCATCCGCGTCCATCTCAAGGGCCACTTCAACATGACCCGCTTCGCCGCCGCCCACTGGCGGGAGCGGTCCAAGGCGGCGGAGGGCGGCCCGGTCGGCGGCCGGATCGTGAACACCTCATCCGAGGCGTTCCTCGCCGGCTCCCCGGGCCAGCCGAACTACGCGGCGGCCAAGGGCGGCATCGTCGGGCTGACGACCTCCACGGCGGGGGCGCTCGCCAAGTACGGGGTGACGGCCAACGTCATCTGCCCGCGCGCCCGCACCCGGATGACCGAGGACGTCTTCGCGGCCCTCGAACTCCCCGAGGGCGGCGGCCTCGACGCGCTCGCGCCCGAGCATGTCGCCCCGCTCGTCGGCTACCTGGCGGCGCCGGAGGCGGCGGGGATCAGCGGGCAGGTCTTCGTCGTCCACGGCGGGATGGTGGCCGTCCTGGAGCGGCCGAGGGTGGCGACGAAGCTGGACACGGCGAAGGAGGCGTTCACCTTCGAGGAACTGGACGGGGCCCTGACGCCGTACTTCGCCGGACGGCCGCGCGGGGAGACCTTCGCGGCGGTGGAGGTGCTGGGGCTCAAGCGGGGGTGACCCGGAGTGGATCTGGACCGTCGGTCCTATTGCATCTAGCCTTGGCCACGGCCTGACATCCGATCACGTGGCATGAGCGGGGCCGTCGTCGTGCTCCGGCAAGATTCCGCGTGCCGTGTGCCGTGCGCCGTGGGTGCGTACGGCCGGTGACCGCTGCCGCTCGCCCAGGGAGTGCTCCACCATGACCACCACCCCCTCCACGGCGCCCGACATCCTCTCCCCGGAGTTCGCGGCGGACCCTTACCCCGCCTACCGGACCATCCGCGAGGACTTTCCGCTGATCCACCACCAAGCGACCGACGCCTACATCGTCTCCCGCTACGAGGACGTCGCCCGGGCGTTCAAGGACCCGGTGTTCACCAGCCGCAACTACGACTGGCAGCTGGAGCCGGTGCACGGCCGGACCATTCTCCAGATGGACGGGCGTGAGCACTCCGTGCGCCGCGCGCTGGTGGCCCCCGCCTTCAGAGGAAAGGATCTACAGGAGAAGTTCCTGCCCGTCATCGAGCGCAACTCCCGGGAACTCATCGATGCCTTCCGGGACGCGCCGGAAGCCGATCTGGTGGGACAGTACGCGACCCGCTTCCCGATCAACGTGATCGTCGACATGCTCGGTCTTGACCGGGCGGACCACGGCCGGTTCCACGTCTGGTACACCTCGATCATCGACTTCCTGGGCAATCTGAGCCAGGACCCCGAGGTCGCGGCGGCGGGGGTGCGCACCCGGGACGAACTCGCCGCCTACATGATCCCGATCATCCAGGACCGGCGCGCGCGTCCGGGTGACGATCTGCTCTCCGTCCTGTGCGCCGCCGAGATCGACGGCACGCGGATGAGCGACGAGGACATCAAGGCGTTCGTCAGCCTGCTGCTCGCGGCCGGCGGTGAGACGACGGACAAGGCCATCGCCGGTCTCTTCCGTAATCTGCTGGACCATCCGGAGCAACTGGCGGCCGTGCGCGAGGACCGTACTCTCATTCCGGCGGCCTTCGCCGAGACGCTGCGCTTCACGCCTCCGGTGCACATGATCATGCGTCAGCCGAGTGAGGACGTGGAGATGAGCGGCGGCACGATTCCGGCGGGTGCCACCGTCACATGTCTGATCGGAGCGGCCAACCGTGACGAGAGCCGCTACGCCGATCCCGACACGTTCAACATCTTCCGTGAGGACCTGACGACCAGCAGCGCCTTCTCGGCCGCCGCGGACCATCTGGCGTTCGCGCTCGGACGGCACTTCTGTGTGGGGGCGCTGTTGGCGAAGACCGAGGTCGAGGTGGGCGTCAACCACCTGCTGGACGCCTTCCCGACGATGGCCTTCGCCGATGACGATGGCGAGGTCCCCGCCGAGACAGGCGTGTTCACCCGGGGCCCCGGCTCGCTGCGGGTGCGGTTCGCCCAGCGGGTTTAAGGCTCTCCGACCCCGGTGTCAGGACGCTGCCGCCGCCTCCTCGCCGGGGCGGCGGTGGCGGCCGTGGGGCGCGGTCTGGGCGTCCTCGGGCGCGGCCTGGCCCCGGTGCTTGCCGTGGGCCGTGGCGTCGGCCCCGGCCGCCGCGACCGCCTCCTGTGGACGCGCCTCGGTCGTGTTCGTGCGGGCTTGGGACATCTGGGAAGTCACCCCGTCAGATTGCTGCGTACGGTGCGCGGGGGGCCGGTCGTGAGGACAGAAGACGCCATGACGCTGTCCCTGCGTGACGCATCTAGCGTCCCGCGGGTCTACGGAACGCACAGCTGTCACAGCCCCCGAACGATTTTAACCAGAGCGTCGATCTCGGACCCACCGGGGTGGACGGGGCGGACGGGACTGATGGGACGGGTGGGTCGGGTGAGCGGGGCGGAGTTGCTCGGGGCGGGCGAGCGGCGCCTGCTGTAGCGGTACGGGGCGTGCGGCGGTGCCGGACTCCTGCCCGGGGACGGGCCCCACGGCGGGCTCGGGTGCGAGCTCGGGTCTGAGCCGGCGGACGGGCAGGCGCCCGGCCCCCCGCTCCCGCTTCTGCCCCCGCTCGGAGCCGGGCGGCGGTACGGCGGGCGGTGCGATCGGCCCGATGGTCGCCGCGATGGTCGGCGCGGTCCTCGCCGTCGGCGCCCCGGGGCCCGGCTCCGCCTCCGGGCCGGTCTCCTGCGCGACCCCGGCCCAGGACCCCGTCCCGGCCCACGGCTCGACCCCGGTCTCGCCCGCGGGGGGCGCCCCCGCGCCTCCCGCCCGGACCCGGGTCCAGGACGCCACCGCCGCGCCCGCCGCCAGAGAAGGCGCCTGAGAGAGCGCCGGGGACGGCGACGGCGCGGGCCGCCCCGGCCCCGCCGGCCCCACCGGCCGCGGCAGATCCAGCGGCCCCACCACACGGTCCACCCGGGCCACCCGCGCGATCCGCGCCGCCCGCGGTGACTCCTGCGGCTCTTGCGGCTCCGCCGGCTCGGGCATCCGCAGCCGCGCCACCCCGCACGGCACCTGCCCCGTCGCGTACGGCAGCCGCAGCTCGCCGTCCCGGGTCCACAGGCCCGCGCCCGCCAGCCACCCCTCCGGCGCCGGGAGCTGCCGCAACCGCCGCTCGGAGGGCCGCCACAGGCCCACCCACGGCCGCCCGGCCGGGCCGTCGAGGCGGAAGGCCACCGCGCACGCCTCCGGCGTCAGCACCTGGCCCGGCTGCACCGCGAAGGGCGTGGCCTCGGCCTGCGCGGGCCGCAGGCAGTCGGGGAATCTGACCGGGCGGGTGCTGCCCAGCACGCCCCACCCCAGCCGCTCGTCCCCGGGCGCGTCGGACCGTACGAGCAGCAGGCCGCTGTCCGGGTCGGCCAGCAGCAGCCGGTCGTCGCTGTCGTCGGTGATCTGGAGCAGCGGGCTGGTCTCGCCGGCCCGCCGCAGATCGACGACCACGGTCTTGGTACGGCCGTCGAGCCGCCGGTCGAGGGCGAGCAGCCGCCCCGTACGGTCCAGCCAGATGCCGCCCGTGCAGCGGCCGGGCAGCTCGGCCAGGTGCTGCGGCCCGAAGCCGCCGCCGTGCACCAGCCACACCGAGGTCGACCGCTCGCCGTGGCCGAGCGCGAAGGCGAACGAGCCGCCGGGGGCGGGCGGCAGCAGCGACAGCTCGGCGCATTCGATGGCGCCCAGCGGCCGCTCGCCGGTGCCGGGGCCGGCCGGATAGAGCAAGGAGAGGGTGTGGCGGCCGGCCACCCGGCGGCGGATGAGCACCTGCCCGTCGGCCAGGGGCAGCACCTCGCTGTCCGGCTCCTCGGGCTGGGCCGCGGGCAGCGGCACGGTATAGGGCTCGGGTCCGTCGAGCGTCCAGCGCTCGGGGAACCAGCAGCCCGCCTCGCCGCTGAGCGCGAGCCGGGCTCCGTACGAACCGTCCGCGGCGATCGTGAACGCCGCTCGGCGCCGGTGAGCGGCGCCCTGGGCACCGGTGGCGCCTGCGGCGAGCGCGGCATCGAAGGCACAGGCTGTCATCGTTCACTCACCTCCGGCCACTGAACGTAGTTATCGCACTCCCTACCGAAGGCCGAAATCGGCGCGCTTCACACGTAAGTGTGTCTGTCGCCCGATTCGCCTGAGAAGTCGAGCCGGGCTGTGCTGTGTGCCGGGCCTGCCCATGTGGTCGCGGTGAGTAAAGACAGGGGCAAGGCTTGGGAGTGATCCGGGAGGTAGCCTTGCCCCGTGCCCGCACTCTCTGACGTCCTCGCCGCACTCGACGCACTCTGGCCCCCCGAGCGGGCGGAGCAGTGGGACGCCGTCGGTACGGTCTGCGGGGACCCCGGCGCCGAGGTCGGCCGCGTCCTGTTCGCCGTCGACCCCGTGCAGGAAGTCGCCGACGAGGCGGTGAAGCTGGGCGCCGATCTGCTGGTCACCCACCACCCGCTCTATCTGCGCGGCACGACCACGGTCGCGGCCTCCACCTTCAAGGGCCGGGTCGTGCACACCCTGATCAAGAACGACATCGCGCTGCACGTCGCGCACACCAACGCCGACCGCGCCGACCCCGGCGTCTCCGACGCCCTCGCCGGCGCCCTCGACCTGCGGATCACCGGCCCGCTGGTGCCCGACCCCACCGACCCCGCGGGCCGCCGCGGCCTCGGCCGGGTCTGTGAGCTGGACCACCCCGTCGCGCTGCGGGACTTCGCCGAACGCGCCGCCGCCCGGCTGCCCGCCACCGTCCAGGGCATCCGCGTCGCGGGCGACCCCGACCGGCTGATCCGTACGGTCGCCGTCTGCGGCGGCTCCGGCGACAGCCTCTTCGACGAGGTGCGCGCGGCCGGGGTCGACGCCTACCTCACCGCCGATCTGCGCCACCACCCCGCCTCCGAGGCCCAGCAGGCCGCGGCGATGTCCGCGTCCGCCGGCGGGGATGGTCTCGCGCTGCTGGACGCGGCCCACTGGGCCACCGAGTGGCCCTGGGTCGAACAGGCCGCCGCGCAGCTCGACGAGATCTCCGACCGGCACGGCTGGGGTCTGCGCACCCATATCTCCCGTACGGTCACCGACCCTTGGACCGCTCACGCGCCCACCACCGCTCACGTCCCTTCCACCACCCCTGGAGCCCCACGCTGAACGCCGCGCCCGCCGACCAGATCCGCCTCCTCGAGGTCCAGGCCCTCGACGTCCGGCTCTCCCAACTCGCCCACAAGCGCCGGACGCTGCCCGAGCACGCGGAGCTCGACACCCTGAACGCCGACCTCACCCAGCTGCGCGACCTCCTCGTGGCGGCGCAGACCGAGGAGAGCGACACCGCCCGCGAGCAGACGAAGGCGGAGCAGGACGTGGACCAGGTGCGCCAGCGCGCCGCCCGCGACCAGAAGCGCCTCGACTCCGGCGCCGTCACCTCCCCGAAGGACCTGGAGAACCTCCAGCACGAGATCGTCTCCCTCGCCAAGCGCCAGAGCGACCTGGAGGACGTCGTCCTGGAGGTCATGGAGCGCCGCGAGTCCGCGCAGGAGCGGGTGGCCGAGCTGACCGGCCGCGTCGAGTCGCTCCAGGCCAAGATCGGCGACGCCACCGCCCGGCGGGACACGGCGGCCGGGGAGATCGACACCGAAGTGGCCACGGTCACCAAGGAGCGCGGGGTCATCGCCGGGACGATCCCCGCCGACCTGCTCAAGCTCTACGACAAGCTGCGCGAGCAGCAGGGCGGCGTCGGCGCGGCCCGGCTCTACCAGCGGCGCTGTGACGGCTGCCGCCAGGAGCTGGCGATCACCGAGCTCAACGAGGTGCGGGCGGCGGCTCCGGACACGGTGGTGCGGTGCGAGAACTGCCGCCGCATCCTGGTCCGTACGCCCGAATCGGGGCTGTAGGCCGATGGCGCGTCGCTTCGTCGTCGAGGCGGACGGCGGCTCCCGGGGCAACCCGGGGCCGGCCGGCTACGGCGCGGTCGTCCTCGACCCGGAGACGGGCGAGACCCTCGCCGAGGCGGCGGAGTACATCGGCACGGCGACCAACAACGTCGCCGAGTACAAGGGCCTGATCGCCGGGTTGCGGGCGGCGCGCGCCCTCGACCCGGAGGCCGAGGTCGAGGTCCGGATGGACTCCAAGCTCGTGATCGAGCAGATGTCGGGCCGCTGGAAGGTCAAGCATCCCGGCATGCGCCCGCTCGCGGCCGAGGCCAGGGGGATCTTCCCGCCCGCACAGCTGTCGTACGAGTGGATTCCGCGCGAGCGGAACAAGCACGCGGACCGGCTCGCCAACGAGGCGATGGACGCGGGCAAGCGGGGCGAGCAGTGGCGGCCGGCCGCCGACGAGGCCCTTGAGGCACCCGCCGTACCCGCCGAGGCCGCCGCCCCGGCCGTGGCGCCCCCCGGCTGGGCCGCCCCCGCGGACCTGGGCGCCCCGGCCACCTTCGTGCTGCTGCGGCACGGCGAGACCGCGCTGACCCCCGAGAAGCGCTTCTCCGGCACCGGCGGCTCCGACCCCGAGCTCTCGCCCATGGGCCGCCGCCAGGCCGAACTCGTGGCGGCGGCGCTGGCCGCGCGCGGCACCATCCAGGCCGTGGTCAGCTCGCCGCTCAGGCGCTGTGTCGGTACGGCCGAGGCGGTGGCGGCGCGCCTCGGCCTCGACGTCCACATCGAAGAGGGGCTGCGGGAGACCGACTTCGGGGCCTGGGAGGGGCTGACGTTCGCCGAGGTGCGGGAGCGCCACCCGGACGACCTCCAGGCCTGGCTCGCCTCCTCGAAGGCCGCCCCCACGGGCGGCGGCGAGAGCTTCGCGGCGGTCGCCCGCCGGGTCGCGGTCACCCGCGACCAGCTCGTCGCGCGCTACGCGGGCCGTACGGTGCTGCTGGTCACGCATGTGACGCCGATCAAGACCCTGGTCCGGCTGGCGCTGGGCGCGCCGCCGGAGGCGCTGTTCCGGATGGAGATCTCCGCGGCGTCGCTGTCGGCGCTGGCGTACTACGCGGACGGCAACGCGTCGTTGCGGCTGCTGAACGACACGACGCACCTGCGGTAGCCGTCAGCCGCCGCTACCGCAGGGCCGCCGCCTCGCGCGCGAGATCCGTCACCCGCGCCCAGTCGCGCGCGGCGATCGCGTCCGGCGGCAGCATCCAAGTGCCGCCGACGCAGCCCACGTTGGGAAGGGCCAGATAGCCCGGGGCGCGGGAGGCGTCGATGCCGCCCGTGGGGCAGAAGCGGGCCTGGGGGAGCGGAGAGGCGAGCGACCGCAGATACGCCGTCCCCCCGGCCGCCTCCGCCGGGAAGAACTTCATCTCGGTCACCCCGTGCTCCAGCAGCGCCACGACCTCCGACGTGGTGGAGACCCCCGGCAGAAACGGCACACCCGAGGCGCGCATCGCGCCCAGCAGCCGGTCCGTCCAGCCCGGGCTGACCAGAAAGCGCGCGCCGGCCGCGACGGACGCCTCCACCTGCTCGGGCGCCAGCACCGTACCGGCGCCGACGACCGCCTCGGGCACCTCCTCGGCGATGGCCCGGATGGCGGCCGGGGCGGCCGGGGTGCGCAGCGTCACCTCGATCGCGGGCAGCCCGCCCGCGACGAGCGCGCGGGCCATCGGCACGGCGTCATCCGCGTCGTCGATGACGACGACGGGGATGACGGGGGCGAGGTCGAGTACGGAGGGGGAGGCGGAGGAGGTAGCGCTAGTCACGGCGGCCATCCTGCCGCCGCCGGGCACGTGGCGCAACGGCCGTTGCGCAGGGTGCAACGCCGCTGGCTGGCCCTGACCGCCTACAACTCCGTGACCACCACATCCACGGCCCAGCCCCGCCCCGGTCGGCCCGGTGCGGCCGCCTCCACGGTGTAGCCGAGCTTCCGCAGCGCGTCCACCAGCACCTCGGGCCCGCTCGGCTCTGCTCCCGCCACCAGCAGATCCCGCACCAGCCGCCCCTTGGTCGCCTTGTTGAAGTGGCTGACCACCGACCGCTTCTCGACCCCGTTCACGATCTTCGACTGGAGCACGCGCACGGTCGCCGTACGCTCCGCCACCTCACCCTTCGGCTTCCACGCCGTGGCGTACGCCGCCGACCGCAGATCCAGCACCAGCCCGTCCCCGGCCGTCTCCGGCAGCACCTCGCTCATCGGCCCCCGCCAGAACGCCCCGAGCGCGCCGAGGCCCGGCAGCTTCACGCCCATCGAGCAGCGGTACGACGGGATCCGGTCGTCGATCCGCACGGCACCCCACAGCCCGGAGAAGACCAGCAGCGACCGCTCCGCGCGGCGCCGGGCGGCGGCGGGCAGGGTGGCCAGCCCGAGCGCGTCGTACAGCACACCGGTGTAGATCTCCCCGGCCGGGCGCGTCCCGGCCTCCCGCAGCCCCGCGTTCTTCGCCACCTCGCCGCGCAGCCCCTCGCTCAGCCCGAGCACCTCGGCGGCCTTCCCCACATCGCCCGAGCACAGCGACACCAACTCATCGAGCACCGCCGCCCGCGCCTCGCCCAGCCCCGGCAGCGACAGCGCCCCCGGCTCCAGCGGGCTCCCCGACTCCGCCGGGGCCTTTCCCTCCGACGGCGGCAACAGCACGAGCACGGCGTTCTCTCCTTCGCTCCACGACTCCCGGCGGGCGGGCCCGTCGCAGCCTACGGCTTGACGACACGGTGCCTTGCGCGCGGGCTTCTGTGTGCACGATCGGGTGAGGCGGACTTTCTTTCCTGCGGTGCCTGCCTCCTCGGTACCTACTGTGGCGACAAGACAGGGAAGGGGGCGTGGCAGTGAGCGCCATGGCAGATGGACCGGTGACGCAGGAGGAAGTCCTGCTGGAGGGTTTCTTGGCCCTGGATACGCCGGAAGGCTTCCGGGCCGAACTGATCGAGGGGGAGATCATCGTGACAGGGCTGCCGGACGGGGATCACGAGCGACACATCAGCGTGATCATTGAGCAGGTGTTCACCAAGGCCGTCATCGATATGGACTTCTCCGGCAACAAGGGGCTCAAGGTTCCCCGCGACGCATGGAGTGTGCCAGACCATGTGATCCCCGACGGAACCGTCGTGCCCAGCGAGCAGCGGCTCTTCCGGGGCGCCGCACCCTGGATGCCCTGCGAGGGCGTCTCGATGGTCGTCGAGGTCACCTCGACCAGGCCGGACCGCGACCGGGAGACCAAGCGCCACTGCTACGCGAACGGGAGCATCCCGCTCTACCTCCTCGTCGACCGCGAGGAGAGCTCGGTGACCCTGTTCAGCGACCCGGACAAGGCCGATTACCGGGAAGCCATCAGGGTCCCCTTCGGCAAGTCGATCGACCTTCCCGCGCCCTTCTCCTTCTCCCTGGAGACCGCCGACTTCCTCTGATCCCCGCCGCTGTCCGGGGCACCGCGCGCCCCCGGTACCATGGTCACTACGGCGGACGAGCCGGCCGGGCGGTCGCGTCGGGGTCTTTCGGGATCCCGCCGAGGAACGTCCGGGCTCCACACGGCAGGGTGGTGGGTAACGCCCACCCGGGGTGACCCGCGGGACAGTGCCACAGAAAACAGACCGCCGGGAGCCGCGAGGTTCCCGGTAAGGGTGAAACGGTGGTGTAAGAGACCACCAGCGTCCGAGGTGACTCGGACGGCTCGGTAAACCCCACCCGGAGCAAGGTCAAGAGGAGCGCCGTAGAAAGCGCTCTGCGCGGACGATCGAGGGCTGCCCGCCCGAGTCCGCGGGTAGACCGCACGAGGCCGGCGGCAACGTCGGTCCTAGATGGATGGCCGCCGCCCCGGGGGCCGTAAGGGCCCTGGGGAACAGAACCCGGCGTACAGGCCGGTCTCGTCCGCCCCACCTGCGACTTTTCCCTGGAAAGGGCCTCTGACCTGTGTCGGAGGCCCTTTCGGATCTTTCACGGGCTTGCTGTCTTACGCGGCGGAAAGTCCCTCGGAAGTCCCTCGGACAGCACTGAAAACAGCGCGCGCACCTGTCCCTGTCGAGTTTCGGCAACCACCCGCTGAGGGTGTCGCTGCCATGCGTGGGAAGCGGCGCTGCGGTCCGCGACCGCCTGCGGCCGCTGCCTGTCGAAGCCCGAAGTCCTAGACGTGCTGGCTTTTTCGCCCTGACGTGGGCGGTGTCGAGGACGACGCGGGTGACGTCGATCAGGCGGGCGTCGTCCAGCCGGTGCAGCACGGCTTCGTGTAGGCAGCCCCACAATCCGGCTCTGGACCAGATCAGCACGTAGATGATGGCTGCGAACGGCGTCTCATCAGGGGTGTTGGCCGTTCCGCCGCGCTGCGGACGTGTTCGTTGCTCCGGGGGCAGCGGCCTTGCGATCTCCCGCAAGCCGTCCGGCGCGATCCAGTTCCACGTTCCCCGCCGCATGCCGGGTCAACATCCGCCTCACCACACAGGACACGGTTCAAGTCATCAGTATTGGGGCTGGTCGGATATCGGCAGCAGCAGGGTGAAGGTGGTCGGCGAGGCCCGTACGAGCGTGAGCCGGCCCCCGGCCGCCCGCGCCATGTCGCGCGCCAGGGGCAGGCCGATGCCGCTGCCGGAGCGTGAGGTGGTGGTGCCCCGCGCGAAGACGAGCCCGGGTTCGAGGGCCAGCGACCCCTCGTCGGCCACGTCCACGGCGACCGCGCCCGTCATCTCCCGCACCGTGACTCCGACCGTCCCGCTCCCGTGCCGGAGCGCGTTGTCCAGCAGCACATCCAGGATCTGCTCGGCGGTCCGGTCCGGTACGCGGATCGTCTCGCTGCCCGGTTCGAACGCGAAGTCCAGGCGGCGGCCTTCGGCGGCGAACGCGCCGTGCCAGCGGCGCTCCACGCTCTCGGCCAGCTCCCCGAGCGGCCCGGACCGCTCGGGGAGTCGCGGTCCGGGTGCCGCTCTGGCCAGGCGCAGGACCTCGTCGACCGTCTGCTGAAGGTGCCGGGACCGCTCCAGGGCCTCCTCGATCGCCGCCCTGAGGCGCGCGAGGTCCGCGCCCGGGTCCGCGGCGGCCGCTTCGAGGCCTAGCTGGAGGCCCGCCAGCGGCGTACGGAGCTGGTGGGAGGCGTTGGCGCTGAACTGCCGCTCGTGTTCGAGCAGCGTGGTCAGCCGCTCGACCATGGTGTTCTGGGTGCGCGCCACCTGGTCGATCTCGGCGATCGCGCTGCGTCCGGCGCGGGCGGTCAGATCGCCGTCGGCGACGGCCACGGCCGTGGCCGACAGCGCCTCCAGCGGAGCGGTGAGCGTCCTCGCCTGGTGCCGCGCCACCATTACGCCCGTGGCGAGCGCGGCCAGGGCGGTGCCGACGAGCGCCGCCCACGCGAGGCCCACCCGGGCCCAGACCTCCTGGGTGCCGTCCGCCGCGCGGACCACGCCGGTGACCCGCTCCGCCGTCGACACGGGCACGGCGGCGACCAGGTCCTGGCCGTCGCGGCCGCGCGCCACGACCCCGGCCATGGCCCGCCGGGTCACCGCATCCGCGGTCGCGGGCCCGTGTCCGTCGCGCAGGCGGCCGGCCAGGTCGTACAGGCCCACGCGGGCATCCGATTCGCTGGTGGGCAGCTCCGTGCGGTCCCCCGCCGCGAACTTCGAGCCCACGCGCACGGCGGCTGCCAGGGCCGCCCTCTCGAGCTCGCCGCGCTCGTCCGAGATGAAGGACCGCTGGATCCCCACGGCCAGCGGCGTGGCGAGCAGGACGAGGGCCACCATGACCGCGACCACCGCCACGCGCACCACGCGCTTCCTCATGCGCCCATCATGACCCCCGGACACCCCGGCGGTGCCAGGTATGACGGGCAGGCCGCATTTCGCCCCCGTGTTTTGCCGTCGTCTCACCTTCGTCGCAGCGGGCTTTGAGCACCGTCTCCCTAGCGTCGTGGACATCACCGGACCGCCCCCCGCGGAGGACAGACACCATGACCAAACGAGGCATTCTTGCCGTCCCGGCCGCGATGGCCCTGGCCGCCGCGGTCCTCGCGGGCTGTTCGGGAGGCGGGGGCGGCTCCGGCTCGCACAGCGGCTCGACCGGCTCCTCGTCGCACCAGCCCGGCCCCGCGCCCACGGAGTCCAACCCGCCCGGCGACATCCCCGACAACCAGGCCTATGTCTCCTACCGGCCCTCCGGCGCCGGCTTCACCGTCAAGGTCCCGGAGGGGTGGGCCCGCTCGTCCGCCCACGCCACCACGACCTTCAGCGACAAGCTGAACACGGTCAAGATCGGCTTCGCCCCGGCATCGGCGGCGCCGACGGTCAAGTCGGCCCGGGCCCAGGTGGTCCCGGCCCTCAGGAAGCAGGCACAGCGCTTCTCCCTGGAGAAGGTCACGACAGTTTCCCGCAAGGGCGGCCAGGCCGTACGGATCACCTACCAGGCCGACTCGGCCCCCAACCCGGTGACCGGCAAGGCGGTGCGCGACTCCGTCGAGACGTACCTCTTCTTCCACAACGGCCGCCAGGCCACCCTGACCCTGTCCGGACCGACGAACGCCGACAACGTGGATCCCTGGCGCATCGTCAGCGACTCGCTCCGGTGGCAGCGATGACCGGCCCGACGACAGCGCCCGCCCCGGCGACAGCGACCAGCCCGGACGAGGCGGCCGCCATCGAGGCCAGGGACCTCTACCGCTTCTTCCGCACGGGCGAGGAGGAGACGCTCGCGCTGCGCGGGGTGTCCCTGAGCGTGGGGCGGGGCGAGACCGTGGCCGTGGTCGGGCCGTCGGGCTCGGGCAAGTCGACCCTGCTGGCCTGTCTGGCGGGGCTCGACGAGCCGGCCGGCGGCTATGTCCATGTCGGCGGGGAGCGGATCAGCCACCGCCCCGAGGCCCAACGGGCGCGGGTGCGCGCCCGGCGCGTCGGGGTGCTGCTCCAGTCCGGCAACCTCATCGCCCACCTGGACGTACGGGAGAACATCCGGCTCGCACAGGCGGCCGCCGGGCGCCGCACCCACACCCAGGACGTCGCCGAGCTGCTGGAGGGGGTCGGCCTCGGCGGTCGGGCGCACGCCCTGCCGCACCAGCTGTCCGGCGGCGAGCTCGCCCGCGCCGGTCTGGCCGTCGCCCTGGCGAACGACCCCGATGTGCTGCTCGCCGACGAGCCCACGGGCGAGTTGGACGGACGTACCGAACGCCGCGTGCTCGACCTGCTGGGGAGCCGCGCCGGGGCGGGCCGCGGGGTCCTCGTCGTCACCCACAACACCGAGGTCGTCGGCTTCGCCGACCGGGTGCTGGTGCTGCGCGACGGGAGGATCGAGCCATGAGCGCCGACGTCGTCGCCGACGTCCTCATCGACTGCCGGGACGCTTCCCGCACCTACGGCCAGGGGGAGAACGCGGTCGTCGCGGTGCACGGCGCCAGATGCCTGGTGCGGGCCGGCGACCGCATCGCGATCATGGGACCCTCCGGGTCCGGCAAGTCTACGCTGCTGCACCTGATGGCGGGCCTGGAGCGGCCGACCAGCGGCGAGATCGACTGGCCCGGCCTCGGTCGGCGAGCCGCCGCCGGGGACATCGGCGTGGTCTTCCAGTCGCCGAGCCTGATCCCGGCCCTGGACGTCGCCGAGAACGCCGCGCTGCCGTTGGTTCTGGCGGGCACCGCGGAGTCCGCGGCCCGCGGCCGCGCGTTGGCGGCGCTGGAGGCCGTCGGCGTGGCGGACCTCGCGGACAAACTGCCGGAGGAGATCTCCGGCGGGCAGGCCCAGCGGGTGGCTGTGGCCCGGGTGCTGGCCCTGGGGCCGCGCGTGGTCCTCGCCGACGAACCCACCGGCCAGCTCGACCGCGCCACCGGCGGGCACGTCCTGGACGTCCTGCTGGACGCCGTGGCGCGACTGGGCGCCGCGCTCGTGGTGACCACCCACGACCCCACCGTCGGCGAGCGCCTCGCCGAGCGCTGGCCCATGCACGAGGGGCGGCTGGTCGTCCCCGCCCGAACCGAACCCGGGCCGAACGGGGCGCCACCCGCGCCCACCCACGTACGTCAAGGAGAGAACCCGTGATCACCACCTGGCTGTCCGGGCTGGTCAGGCGCCGCCGGGGCAGACTGCTGGCCGCCGCGCTCGGCATCTCGCTCGCCGTCGCGCTGGTCGCGGCCTTGGGCTCCTTCCTGACCGCCTCGAAGTCGACGATGACCGATCGCGCGGTGCGCTCGGTCGCCGTCGACTGGCAGGTCGAGGTCCAGCCGGGTGCCGACCCCGGCCAGGTGCTGGGCACCGTACGGTCCGCCCCGGGGGTGCACACCGCCCTCCCGGTCGGCTTCGCGCACACCACCGGCTTCCAGGCCACCACCGGCGGCTCCACCCAGAGCACCGGACCCGGCGTCGTCCTCGGCCTGCCGCCCGGCTACCGCGGCGCCTTCCCCGGCGAGATCCGCCAGCTGACCGGCGGCACGTCCGGGGTGCTCATCGCCCAGCAGACCGCGGCCAATCTGCATGTCGCCCCCGGGGACACCGTCACCTTCGGCCGCCCGGGAGGGCACCCGGCGCATGTCAAGGTGGCCGGTGTGGTCGACCTCCCCCAGGCCGACTCCCTGTTCCAGAAGGTCGGCGCCCCTCCCCAGTCCCAGCCCTCGGCACCGCCCGACAACGTGATCCTGCTGCCCGCCGCGCAGTTCGCCTCCGTCACCGCCCCCGTCAGGGCCGCAGACCCGGCCGCGGTCGCCACCCAGATCCATGTCGCCCGCGACGCACGCCTGCCCGCCGACCCCGCCGCCGCGTACACCGCGGTGACCGGCGCCGCGCACAACCTCGAGGCGCGCTCCGCCGGTGGCGCGCTGGTGGGCGACAACCTCGGCGCCGCACTCGACAGCGCACGCCAGGACGCTCTCTACGCCCAGATCCTCTTCCTGTTCCTCGGCGTGCCGGGTGCCGTGCTCGCGGCCCTGCTGACCGCGGCCCTCGCGGGCGCCGGCGCCGACCGGCGCCGCCGGGAGCAGGCCCTGCTGCGCACCCGGGGCCTCGGGTTCCGCAAGGTCGTCGGGATCGCGGCGACCGAGGCCGCCGTGGTCGGCGTGGCGGGCGGGCTGCTCGGGCTCGGCATCGCCGCCGTCGCGGGCCGTATCGCCTTCGGGACCGCGTCCTTCGGCTCCGGCACCTCCGCCGCGGCGGGCTGGTTCCTGCTGGCCCTGCTGCTGGGGCTGGTCATCGCGGCCCTGGCCGTCCTGCTGCCCGCCGTGCGCGATCTGCGGCAGGGCACCGTCGCCGAGGCCCGGCGGGTCGTCGGCCGGGCCGGGACCCCGCGGTGGATGAGGTTCTGCCCCGACCTGATCCTGCTGGCCGTCTCGTTCTTCGTCTTCCGCGCCTCCAGCGGAAACAACTACTCCCTGGTCCTGGCGCCGGAGGGGGTCCCCACCATCTCCGTGTCCTACTGGGCCTTCCTGGGCCCGGCCCTGCTGTGGCTCGGCTCCGCCCTGCTGCTGTGGCGGCTGGTCGTGCTCGCCCTCACCTACGGGCGCCGACCGCTGGCCCGGCTGGTCCGGCCGCTGACCGGAGCCCTGGCCGGGACCACCGCGGCGAGCCTGTCCCGGCAGCGCCGCCCGCTGGCCCGGGCCATCGTCCTGCTCGCGCTGGCCATCTCCTTCGCCGTGTCCACGGCGGCGTTCAACGCCACCTACCGACAGCAGGCGGAGGTCGACGCCCGGCTCACCAACGGCGCGGACGTGACGGTGACCGAGTCGCCCGGCTCGACCGTCGGCCCCAGCGCCGCCCACCCGCTGGCGGCCATCCCGGGAGTGCGCCACGTCGAACCGCTTCAGCACCGGTTCGCCTACGTCGGCGCCGACCTCCAGGATCTGTACGGGGTCCGGCCCTCCACGATCACCTCCGCCACCTCTCTCCAGGACGCCTACTTCGCCGGCGGCAGCGCCAAGAGCCTCATGGCCAAGCTCGCGGCCCGGCCCGACTCCCTCCTGGTCAGCGAGGAGACCGTCAAGGACTTCCAGCTGGCCCCGGGCGACACGCTCAAGCTGCGGCTCCAGGACTCCAGGACCAAGGCGTTCCACACCGTGCCGTTCCACTACGCGGGCGTCGTCAAGGAGTTCCCGACCGCGCCGCGCGACAGCTTCTTCGTGGCCAATGCCGGCTATATCGCCAAGACCACCGGCAGTGGCGCCGTCGGCACCTTCCTCGTCGACACCGGGGGCACACACCAGAAGGCCGTCGCCGCGAAGCTGCGCCACCAGCTCGGCACCACCGCGAAGGTCACCGACATCACCCAGACCCGGTCCGCCGTCGGATCCAGCCTCACCTCCGTGGACCTGGCCGGCCTCACCAGGATCGAACTCGCCTTCGCCGTCCTGCTGGCAGCGGGCGCGGGCGGCATCGTGCTGGCCCTCGGGCTCGCCGAGCGCCGCCGGACCTTCGCCATCGCCACCGTGCTGGGCGCCACCCGGCGGCAGCTGCGCGGGCTGGTGTTCAGCGAGGCCGCCGCGCTCACCGCGGCCGGGCTGGCCGGAGGCGCGCTCATCGGCTGGGCCCTGACCCAGATGCTCGTCAAGGTGCTGACCGGGGTTTTCGACCCACCGCCCGCGGCCGTGGCCGTACCCTGGCCGTATCTGGGCCTGACCCTCCTGGCGGCCCTCGCGGCCATTGCCACCGCCGCGCTCAACGGCGTGCGCAGATCCACCCGGCCGGCTGTGGAGGAACTCCGTGAACTCTGATCCCGGCCCGGCCGCGCGCGTCCACCGACCCGCCCGGCCTACCCTTCGGGGCATGCGTACGACACGGGCCGAGGACGCCGTTTCCGTTCTGGTCATCGAGGACGACGACGTCATCGGACGACATCTGGAGACCGGGCTGCGCGGCAGCGGCTACCAGGTGGCCTGGAGCCGGACCGGCGGCTCGGGGCTGGCCGAGGCCCGGCGGCTGCCCCTCGACGTCGTCCTGCTCGACCTCGGCCTCCCCGACGTGGACGGCATCGAGGTCGCGCGGGAGCTGCGCGACGAGTTCCCCGATCTCCTCATCCTCATTCTGACCGCGCGCGGCGAGGAGATCGACGTGATCGTGGGCCTGGACGCGGGCGCCGACGACTACCTGGTCAAACCCTTCTCGCTGACCGTGCTCCTCGCCCGGCTCCGCGCCCATCTGCGCCGTCGCCCGGCCGGCCCGCCGGGCTTGAGCGAGCCGGTCCGGCTGGGGGACCTGACGGTGGACATCACGGCCCGCCGCTGTCTGCTCGGCGACGGCGAAGTGGAACTGCGCCCCAAGGAGTTCGAGCTGCTCGCCGTGCTGGCCCAGCACCCGGGCGAGGCCGTCTCGCGCGAGACGCTGATGGCGCGGGTGTGGGACGAGAACTGGTACGGCCCCACCAAGACCCTGGACGTCACCATGTCCTCGCTGCGCCGCCGGCTGCAGACCGCCGCGGCGGCCTGCCCCGTCCCGCTCGAGCTGCCCGAGCTCACGACCCTGCGCGGACACGGCTACCGGCTCGAACCGCCCGGCCCCGGCGCGGCGAGGTAGGGCCGTGACACGGCGAGCTGGGCGGAGTGGTCACAGCCACCGCCGCAAGTTCAGGCGGTTGCTGTCGTCAAGGGCTGCGCGGCCGTGAGAGCGGCGCTGTAGCGGCGCAGCAGGAGGATCGCTGTTGCCGCGAGGCCGGTGAGGAGGCCGAGCCAGATGCCGATGGTTTCCAGGCCGAGGGCGTAGGCGAGGAGCCAGGCTGAGGGGAGTCCGACGACCCAGTAGCCGATGACGGTGATGCGGAAGCCGCTCTTGGTGTCGTGGAGTCCGCGCAGGAGTCCGACGCCGATGTTCTGGGCGCAGTCGAAGAACTGCAGGAACGTGGTGACGATCAGCAGGTGGGTGGCGATGGTGAGGGCCCGGGCGGAGCCGGTGTCGAGGAAGGGGGCCAGGACCAGCCGGGGCAGGGTGAGATAGAGGATGCCGACGCAGGTCATGACGGCGGCGGCGCAGGCGAGTGCGGTGTTCTTGATGCGGCGGGCGGTGTCGTGGTTGCCGAGCTCGAGTTCGCGGCTGACGTTGATGGACGCGGCGTGGGACAGGCCGACGGCGACCTGGAAGACGATGTAGACGAGTTGGTTGACGGCAGTGTGGGCGGCAAGCGCGTCGGGGCCGAAGGAGCCGGCCATCAGGGCGGTGACGGAGAAGAAACCCGCCTCGGAGCCGTACGTGAGGGCGATCGGGACGCCGAGACCGAGGAGGCGCTTGAACACCGCCGGGTCGGTGCGGGTGATGTCGAGGGTGAGGAGTGGGGCGAGCATGCTGTCCCTCCGCGCCGCGACGTACAGAGCGACGAAGGACAGCAGGTAGACGGCGGAGGTGGCGATGCTGACGCCCGTCAGCCCGAGGCGGGGAAGCCCGAAGGTGCCGTGGATGAGGATCCAGTTGAGGCCGGCGTTGACGCCGATGGACACGAGGGTGATCTGGAGGAGGGCCTGGGGGCGGCGCATGCCGACGGTGAACTGGCGGACGGCCTGGAACCACAGGCAGGGCAGCAGCCCGGGGGCGAGCGCGTACAGCATGTGCTGGGTGAGGCCGACGACGTCCGCGTCCTGACCGAGCCAGGCCAGCAGTTGCCCGACGAGGATCATCATCACGGTGCCGGCGATCCCGGCGAGGGTGGCGACGGCCAGGCTCGCGCGGACCACGCCCCGCACCTCGTCGTGTGCCGGGTGCGCCGGCTCCTGCGCGTCGTCCGTGCTCTGGGCCGCCTGTTCGGCGCGCGCTGCTGCGGCGGCGACCTGGTTGCCGACGGAGGTGACGAGGCCGACGCCCATGGTGCGGATCTGGTTGAAGATCACGATGGCGAGGCCGCCGGCGGCGAGCTCGGTGGTGCCGAGCAGTCCCATCATCACCGTGTCGGTGGTCGTGAGGGCGACCTGGGCGAGCTGGGTGAGGATGAGCGGGACCGCGAGCACGCTCAGGGCACGGCTGTCGCGGAGGAGCGTGGTCAGCATGTGGTCTACCGGTTCCTGCGGAGTTTGGTGAGGAGTCCGTCGACTTCCCGCTCGGTGTCGGGGCTCAGGAGGTCTCGATCGCTCATCCAGTCGTCGTTGAAGACGGTGTCCATGTACTTCTCCCCACCGTCGTTGACCAGGGCGACCATAGTCGTTTCCGGCGGCAGGTCGGACAGGCGGGTCAGGGCTTCGCAGACGACGCCGCCGGCCGAGACGCTAGCACCTAATTTAGGTTAGGCAAACCTAACTCATTGGTCACCTGGCTCCCGCGGGTGAGCTCCTCGCGGCAGGCGCCCTCTTGTGAAGGCGGTTGTTATTAGGATAGGCAAACCTAAGCAATTCGTGGCTTCGTGGAACGAGGACGTACGTGAACATCAACAGGCGCCAAGTGCTGTGGGCCGGCGGGGCGATGGGCGCGACGGCCCTGCTCGCCGCCTGTTCCTCCAGCGGTGGCGGTACCTCCTCCGACCCGGCGGCCGGCGGCAAGCCCAGGAACGGCGGCACCCTGCGGGTGGGCGCGCTGGGAAAGGCAAGCGCGATCACCCGCGACCCGCACGGCACCCAGACCAACGAGAGCGACTACCTGATCATCGCGCTCGTCCACGACACCCTCACCGTCCCCGGCGCCAGGTTCAACACCGTTGCGCGCCTGGCCAGTTCGTGGGAGTCGTCCGGAGACCTGAAGACCTGGAAGTTCAAGATCGCCAAGGGGGCGGTGTTCCACGACGGCACCCCGGTGACCGCCGAGGACGTCGTCTGGTCCCTCAAGCGGCTGCGTAACACCCCGTCCGGTTCGGCCCGGCTGCCCGGGATCAAGGCCGAGAACATCACCGCCGAGGGTAACGACACCGTCGTCATCGTCTCCGACTACGCCAATGCCGACTTCCCGGTCCTGACCCGGTTCACCACCTTCGTCCTGAAGAAGGGGACCAAGGACTCCGAGATCGCCAAGGCTCCCGGCACCGGCCCGTTCAAACTGGACTGGTACCGCGGCGGCAACGCGCGCCTGGTGAAGAACGACAAGTGGTTCGGCCCGGCGGTGCACCTCGACGCCATCGAGGTCACCATGTTCGAGACCCCGCAGGCCATGGCCAACGCGCTGCTCGCCGGGCAGATCGACCTCGCCTCCAACGCGGGCGCGATCGCCGCCCGCACCGCCCAGACGCGCAAGGACATCCAGATCCTGCGTCGCCCCAACGACATGGCCATGCCCATCGTCATGCGCACCGCGAAGGGCAGCCCGTTCGCGGACGCGCGGGTGCGCGAGGCGATGCGCCTGACCGTCGACCGCGAGGCGATGGTCAAGCAGGTCCTGTCCGGCTACGGCACCGTCGCCAATGACATCCTCGGCACCGGCGACCCCGACTACGCCAAGGACATCCCCCAGCGCGCGCGTGACCTCGCCAAGGCCAAAACGCTGCTGAAGGACGCCGGCTTCGACCTGTCCAAGACCTACGACCTGATCACCACAGACGACATCGCGGGCCTCGCCGACTCCGCGACCCTCTTCGCCAACCAGGCCCGCGAGGCCGGCATCAAGGTGAACGTCGTCAAGCAGGAGTCCGGCGCCTTCTGGCAGAAGACCTGGAAGACCGGCGACCTCTACACCACCTACTGGGGCACCAACGACTCGGTCGTCTTCTTCGCCTCCAAGACCATGGTCAGCGGCGCCGGACAGAACGAATCCGGCTGGGCGGACAAGGAATTCGACGCCGCCTACCGCAAGGTCATCGGAACCAAGGACGAAAAGCAGCGCGCCGCCCACCTCAAGCAGCTGCAGCAGACCGAGTACGACAGCTCCGGCTACCTGCTGTGGGGCATGGCCGACGGCATCGACCTGGCCGCCGCCAAGGTGCGCAACCTGCCCAGGCTGGCCGGCTACGGACGCGTCCAGCTCGAAGGCGTGTGGCTGAGTTGAGCCCCCTCACCAAGGCCGGTGCGGTGCCCGCTCCCCCCGCGGGGACGGGCACCGCACCGCGCCGCCCGTGGCACCCGGCCGTAAGGGTGCCCGCCGCGGTCGCCCATCGGGCACTCATGCTGATCGTCCTGCTGGCCCTGGTCTTCGCCGCCGTCGAGCTACTGCCCGGGGACGCGGCCGGCGCCACCTCCGAACGCGGCGCCACCGCGGCCGACATCGCCGCCCGCCGGCACCAGTTGGGCCTGGACCGGCCGGTGTGGGCACGGTTCTGGGACTGGATGACCGCCCTGCCGACCGGTGACCTGGGCACCTCCGCCCAGGGCCAGAAGGTGACCGCCCTGCTCGCCGACCCGCTGCCCAACACCCTGGTCCTGGGCCTGAGCGCGTTCGCCCTCACGACAGTGCTCTCCCTGCTGCTGGGCTGCTGGGCCGCCGCCCGCCCGGGCCGGCTGACCGACCGGATCATCGGCCACGCCTCGACCGCCGCGTTCGCCCTGCCCGAATTCGTGATCTCCGTGGCCCTCCTGCTGGTGCTGTCCCTGTGGACCGGCTGGCTCCCGGCGGTCACCCTCACCGGCAGCGACGGCAGGCCCGCCCAGTGGACCATGCTGATCATGCCGGTGGTCGCCCTGGTCATCCCGCAGACCGGCTGGAACGTCCGGATCGTGCGCGGTGCCCTCGCCGACCAGGCCACCACCCCCCACGTCGAGGCCGCCCACCTGGACGGACTGCCGGTCCACCGGGTGCTGCTGCGCCACCAGTTGCCCGGCGCCGTACCCGCCATCGCCACAGGCTTCGCCACCACCACCGGCATGCTGCTGGGCGGGGCCGTGGTCGTGGAGACCCTCTTCAACTACCCCGGCATCGGCAACCTGCTGGCCGGCGCCGTCGCCTCGCGCGACACCGCGCTGATCGCCGGAGTCGTCGCCTGCGCGGGCGCCGTCATCAGCCTCGTTCTGCTCGCCGCGGACCTGATCCGCGAGGCCACCGTGGGAGACCGCCCATGACCACCACCCTCGCCCCGGAGGCCGGGCGCCGGAGCACCGGACGCACCCGCACCCTGGCGCTGACCGCCGTCGCAGTCCTGCCCCTCCTGCTCACCGTCGCCGGTCCGCTGCTGGCCCCGCACTCCCTCTCCTCACCGGTCACCGCCCCGTTCACAGCCCCCAGCGCCGACGCCCCGCTGGGCGGAGACCAGTTGGGCCGGGACGTCCTCAGCCGCCTCCTGCACGGCGGCACCCTCCTCGTCGCGGGCGCGCTGCTGGTGGCCGCCGTGGTCACCGTGGCCGCCACCGTCATCGGCTGCTTCGCCGTCCTGCGCCCCGCACTCGGCCGGGCGGTCGAGCGCTGCGCCGACGTCGCGATCCTGCTGCCTCCGCTGCTGGGCATCATGCTGATCGCGCTCGCCTGGCCCGGCGGCGGACGCTGGGCCGTCATCGCGGCAGCGATCGTCCTGGGAACCCCCTACGCCGTACGAGTCGTCGCCGCTGCTGCTGCCCCGCTCGCCTCCGCCGGCTACGTCGAGGCGGCCATCACCCGCGGCGAGTCCACCGCCTACATCGCCTTGTGCGAACTGCTGCCCAACCTGCGCTCCACGGTCCTGACCCTCTTCGGACTGCGGTTCGTGGACGCCGTCTACGTCATCTCCATGGCGGGCTTCCTCCAGATCGGGCCCCAGCCCCCGGCCTCCGACTGGTCGTTGATGGTCCGCGAGAACGCCCCGGGCATCCTGCTCAACCCCTGGGCCGTCGTCGCCCCGAGCCTGGCGATCGCGGCCGTGGCCATCACCGTCAATCTCGCCACCCAGGCCTTGGCCCCCGACACCACGCAGAAGGCGGGCACCCGCTCGTGAGCGACCTCACCCACCACGACCGCGCTGATGCCCCGGCCGACGTGGCACAGCCGGTGGCGTCCGTCACCGGCCTGGAAATCGCCCTGCCCGACGGCACGGTGCTGCTGCCCGTCACCTCCGCGGTCGTCCGGCCCGGTCAGGTGACTGCTCTCACCGGTGCCTCGGGTTCGGGCAAGACCACCTTGCTGCGCGCCCTCATCGGCCACCTCCCCGACCGGGCCACGATCACCGCCGGCACCGTCGACGTCCTCGGCACACAGCCCCACACCCTCACCCCCGACGCGCTACGACGCCTGCGCCGCACCCGCGTCGCCTATGTCGGCCAGGACCCCGGCTCGGCGCTCAACCCCCGGATGACCGTCCACCGCCTGGTCGCCGAACTGGCCACGGACCCCTCCGCCGGCTCGGTCCGCTCCCTGCTGACGGAGTGCCGGCTCCCCACCGACCTTCTCGGCCGGCGTCCCACCGCCCTGTCCGGCGGACAGCAGCGCCGCGTCGCCCTCGGCCGGGCCCTCGCCCGCACCCCTCAGATCCTCCTCCTGGACGAGCCCACCGCCGGCCTCGACACCGCCCTGCGCGACGAGATCGCCCACCTGCTGCGCCACCTCGCCACCAGCCGTAACCTGGCCGTCGTCCTCGCCACCCACGACTCCGCCCTGGTCGAAGCGTGCGCCGACCACACCGTGCGGCTCACCGCGCCTGGCACGCAGCCGCCAAATGACGTGTCCTGTACGGCAGTAGAGCCGTCGGCAGCGGCCGCGCCGACCCGCACGGCCGGACCGGCACTCTCCGCCCAGGGTGTCGAGGTCTACTTCCGGAACGGCCGCACCCGCCGCCCCGCCCTGACCGGACTCGACTTCACCGCACCGGTCGGATCGGCCACCGCCGTGATCGGCCCCTCCGGATCCGGCAAGACCACCCTCCTACGGGTCCTCGCCGGACTGCACCCGCCCACCAGCGGCCGGCTCACCCTCGACGGCCAGACCTTGGCGGCCACGGCCCGGCGCCGCACCCGCGAACAGCAGCGCCGTATCCAGCTCGTCCCGCAGAACCCGCTCGCCTCGCTCAACCCCCGGCGCACCATAGGACACCAGCTTTCCCGCCCCCTACGCCTGCACACCAGCCTCACCGCGAGGGAGATACCCGAGCAGATCGCCCAACTCCTTCAGCAGGTGGAACTCCCCGCCGGCTTCGCCAACCGCTACCCCGGCGAGCTGTCCGGCGGCCAGCGCCAGCGAGTCTCCATCGCGCGCGCCCTCGCCGCCGGCCCCGACATCCTCCTCTGCGACGAGGTCACCTCCGCCCTCGACACCACCACCGCCACAGCCGTCATGGATCTCCTCACCCGCCTGCGCGAAGAACACGGCACCACCCTCGTCGTGGTCTCCCACGAACGCCACCTGATCACCCACTACACCGACATCGCGCACCTGATGGACACCGGCCGGATCACCACCAGCGGCCCCACGGCCGAACTCCTGCCGACGGCGTGACCCAGTCGCCCGACAGGGCACCCGCCTGAAAGGCCGGATGCCCTGTGCGATGCCGGCCCCCGCGTCCTGCTCGACCGACTCGTTCTCGATCCGTAGGCATGATCTCGTCCTGGTGCTGGAGGGCATGTGTTCCGCGGTGGTCCGCAGGCGGTATGTGTGCAGGTCGCAGCGCTTTTCGGGAAAGGCGATGATTATCCCCGGCGTACAGGCCGACTCGTCCGCCCCACCACTCCGGCCTTTGCCTGGTCGCCCGGGCTCTGATCGAGTCTCGCGGGCGTTGAACCAGCATGGTTGAAGGGGAGTATCCGATTGACAGGGATCCAGTGAAGAGCAGCGAGGAACAAGCCCAGGTTGCGTACCGTCGTCTGGCGCTGGTGGACTTTCCCGAGGATCTTCGGCTGGGTCTCAACCTGGGTTTCTACCGGACGTTCGCCGTCCCGACGATCGCCAAGGTGCTGGTCGGGACGGGCAAGATGACCAGAAACCCCAGGGCGCGGGCCAAAGCCACTGGTGAACTGATGTACACACTCATCGAGCATGGCCTGGATTCGTCTGCTGGGCGCGAGGCGGTCGTGGCGTTGAACCGGCTGCACAGCGGATTGCCGGTGGGTGAGGAGGAGTTCGTATACGTTTTGGCGGCCTTCTGCGTCGCTCCTGTGCGCTGGATCGACCGACGCGGTTGGCGGGCGACCACGACTGATGAGAAAAACGCGGCGTACGGCTTCTATGCCGGCCTGGCGGAGCGGATGCACATCAACCTGCTGCCCCGCTCATATTCGGAGCTCGCCTCGTGGATGGACACATTCGAAGAACAGCACTTCGCGGTAACCGGTGAAGGGCAGGCCCTCATGGATGCCACCCGATGTCTGCTTGCCGCCCGTTTTCCCTCCCCGGTCGCGCCATTGGTACGGCTCGGTGCGGATACCTTGCTCGACGAGCGGCTACGCGCGGGCGTCGGAGCGGCTCGCCCGCCGGCTGTCATACGCGGGCTGGTGGCAGTCGCTCTGTGGGCCCGTGCGGGAAGGCTGCGCCGCCGTAACCGACAGACGGCATGACGCGCCGCGACTGACAAGGTCCGGTCGGCCCGGATATCTCACCCGCATCCGCCCGGCCTCGGGCGCTACTCGTTGTGCAGCACCTCCGCGATCGTCAGCCGCGCCGCGCGCCGTGCCGGGATCAGGGCGCCCAGGACGCCGATCACCAGGCCCGCCAGGGCCAGGCCGGCCAGGGTCGGGGGGCGCCAGACGTCCGTCATGTACGGGGGCAGGGCGATGTCCACCGCGTCCGCCATCCGCGGCACCACCAGGTCGTAGCCCGCGATGCCCAGCGGGATGCCGAGCAGGGAGCCGAGTGCGCCGAGCAAGGCCATCGACGTCACCATCATCGCCGTGACCTGACGTGGTGTCATGCCGATGGACTTGAGCATGCCCAGGTCGCGGCGGCGGTCGTGGGTGTTGAGGACGACCGTGTTGAAGACACCCAAGGCGGCGACGACGGCCAGCATCAGGGTGAGGGCCACCGCGGAGCCGATGATGGCCTGGGCGGCGGAGTTCGGTCCGGTCGGTGTCGTGGTGATCCCGGAGTCGGCGTCCCTGGCCGCGCGCGCGTAGGTGTCCGGGTCCGCTCCGTCGCGGAGTTGCACGTGGTACGCGATGGGCTTCTCCTGGGGTGACAGGGCCGCCATCGTCGACCATTCGCCCACGACCAACCGGCTGTTGTCCTCCATGTACTCACCGACGACGACCACCCTCTCCCGGCGGTCGCCCTTCTCCAGGGTGAGGTGGTCGCCGATCCGCAGGCCGTGCTGGCGCAGGAAGGCCGAGCCGGCCACGATCTCACCCGTCCGGCGCGTCCACCGGCCGTCGGTGAGCACACTGTCCAGCCGCGGTAGACCACCCCGGCGGGCCTCGAGCAGGACGCTCTTCGCCGAGCCGGCCACGCTGGCTTCGACGTCCGCCCTCGCGGTGACTTCGCGGGCACCGGGCAGCGAGCCCAGCAGGGACTGGAGTTCCCGGTCGCCGTGCTCGGGCTCGATGACCTTGCCGTGCCTGAAATTGTTCGCGTACACCGTGACCTGGTAGGAGTCCTGGCCCGCCGCCGCGAACCGGGTCATCGTCGTGGCCAGGCCGGTCGCGAGCGTCACCGTGGTCACTCCCAGGACCACGGCGGCGAGCGTGAGGGCGCTGCGGCCCGGCCGGGCCAGGGGCAGGCCCACCCCCAGGCTCACCGACCGGGGCAGCCCGCTGCCCGCCAGCCGGCGCTGGACGCCGAGCGCCCGTCCGGCGCGCGGGGCGCTGCCCGCGCTGATCGCCCGCGCCGCGGGGAGCCGGTGTGCGCGCACCGCGGGGGCGAGCGCGGCGAGGGCGCAGACGAGGGGCATGCCGAGCAGGGCGAGAAGGCTCACCCAGCGCGGGACGCCGACGTTGTTGTGGAACACCCCCGAGTCGGGCCCGGTGAACACGAACCGGAAGAACGGGCGCGACACCAGGTTGCCGAGGGCGGTGCCGAGCGCACAGCCGACGACGGCGGGGAGGGAGACCATGGTGAGGTAGACGGCGACGACCTGTCCTGGGGTGAAGCCCAGGGACTTGAGGATCCCGATGTGCCGGAACCCGGAGATCACGGCTCCGCTCACCACGTTGGCGACGATCAGCACCGCCACCAGGACACCGAGGACGCCGAAGGCCAGCAGATAGCTGGCGTAGAGCCGGGCCGTGCCGCCCGCCCGGTGCTTGAGGGCGAGATACGACTCGGAAGCGGTCAGTGCGTTCTTCGGCAGCCCTTGGGTCACCGTGGCCAGTTGGTCGCGCAGCCGGGCCTCCGACGACGCGTCCGTGAAGCGGAACAGCATCTGGGTGGCGGTCGGGTGCAGGGCCGCGATCTGGTCGGGCGCGACCCAGGCGTCCGCCGTATGGCTGAGTTCGAAGGCGAACCCGACGATGGTGAGCGTCGGTCCGGAGGGCACCTGGATCCGCTTGCCCAGGTCGCGCGCGGTCCAGTCCGTCTGCCGGTTCAGGACGACCTCGCCCGGCCGGGTGGCCCAGCGGCCCGCCCAGAGGTCCACCCGGTCCACCGGGCCCGCCGGGCCGGAGCGGCCCACGACCGTCACCTGGCCGCCGAGGCCAAGGTTCCCCGGTCCCGTCGGCATCTCGATCTTCGCCTGGGCGAACGGCCCGGCGGCGGCCTCGACTCCGGGCTGCCGGGCCGCCCGGGTCAGCTCCGTGTCCGAGACCTTGGCGGGGTCGAACGCGGCGACCATATGCGGGCCGTGCTGCCTGGCGAGGGTCTTCTCGAACGGTGCCGAGGCCGAGTCGACCAGGCCGAGCGCGACCACCATCGCTCCGGTGGAGACCAGTGTGACCAGCAGGATGACGATCGTCTGGAGCCTGCGCCGCCGTACGGCCGCGCGCGCGGCCCGCCACACGGCCCTCATGCGGACGCCTCCAGGGTGTGTTCGCCGGTCACCCGGCCGTCGGCGAGGAGGACCAGCCGACTGGCGCAGCGCCGCGCCAGGTGCTCGTCGTGCGTCACCATGATCAGCGTCTGGCCGATCTGGTTGAGGTCCAGCAGCAGGTCCATCACCTGCTCGCCGGCGCGGCTGTCCAGCGCGCCCGTGGGCTCGTCGGCCAGCAGCAGGGCGGGGCGGTTCATCAGCGCCCGGGCCACCGCGACCCGCTGCCGCTCGCCGCCGCTGAGCACCGCCGGATAGGCCCGGGCGCGGTCCTCGATGCCCAGTTCCTCGAAGAGCTCCAGCGCCCGGCGGCGGGCCTGCCGGGCGGGGGTGCCGGTCAGCTGGGCGGCCAGGGCGACGTTGTCGAGCGCCGACAGGTCGTCGACGAGGTTGAAGAACTGGAAGACCATGCCGATGCGGCGGCGCCGGTAGAGGGCGAGGCCCTTCTCGCTCAGCTCCCCCACACTCTCGCCGTGCACGGTGACCGTGCCGTCCGTCGGACGGTCCAGACCGGCGATCATGTTGAGCAGGGTGGACTTGCCGCACCCCGAGGGCCCCATCACCGCGACCGCCTCCCCGGCCCGGATCTCCAGCGACACGCCGTCCAGCGCGGTCGTCTCCCCGTATTCCTTGCGTACGCCGTCGAGCCGTACGACGGCCTCCGCGTTGCTGTGATCGGTGAACATGCACAGGACGCTAAACGGGGCGCCGGGCCGGAACATCCCTCCCCGGATGGCACCTTCGCGCGCGCCTCATCCCCGGGATGCAGGGTCTGCATCCCCAGGCTGATGCGGATCCCGGGGCGGTCTGCCACAGTGGCCCCCGTGTCGGAGTGGGAGACAAAGGCGCTGGTGGTGGCCGTGGGGGTGGTGTCGCTCGCCACGCTGTGGCTGGCGGTGGCGCTGGTGCGCACACGGCGCCGGTGGCAGGCGGCCGTGGGAGAGCGTGGCTGGCTGCTGGAGCGGGAGCGGGAGAGCGCCGCGCGCGCCGCGGTCGCGGCCGAGCGCGACCGTATCGCCCGGGAGTTGCACGACATCGTCAGCCACAATGTGAGCGTCATGGTGGTGCAGGCCGGGGCCGCCCGCGAGGTGCTGGGCACCATGCCGGACGAGGCCACGGCGGCCCTGCGGGCCGTCGAGGACGCGGGGCGTGGCGCGATGACCGATCTGCGGCATCTGCTGGGGCTGTTGGCGCCGTCGGCGAGCGGTGAGGACACGGAGCAGGCGCCGGGCGCGGCCGACGACGGCGGCGCGGCGGAGCTGGCACCGCAGCCGGGCCTCGACCGGCTGGGCCCGCTCGTGGACCGGATCTCCTTCGCCGGGCTGCCCGTCGAGGTGCGCGTCTCCGGTGAGCCGTGCCCGCTGCCCCAGGGGGTCGACGTGACCGCCTACCGCATCATCCAGGAGGCGCTGACGAACGCGCTCAGGCACGGCGACGGCGCCGGCAAGGCCGAGGTGACCGTGCGCTACGCCGACCGCGCGCTGCGCGTGGAGGTGCTCAACACCGGCCCCAGCGTGCTGACCGGCGACGCACCGGCACAGCTGACACCGCGGCGGGCCGCCCCGCGGCGGCGGGAGGGCACCGGCCGCGGGCTGCTGGGTCTGCGTGAACGGGTCGCGGTGTACGGAGGAGACCTGGACGCCAGGCGCCGCCTCGGCGGTGGCTACCGGGTCCGGGCGCGCATCCCCCTGGACCGCCCATGACGGCGGCGCCCGCGGGCGAACGGGCTCCACGCGTGCTCATCGCCGACGACCAGACACTGATCAGGACGGGCTTCCGGCTGATCCTCACCGCCCGGGGCATCGAGGTGGTGGGCGAGGCGGCCGACGGCGCGGAAGCGGTGGCGGCTGCCCGCGAACTGAGGCCGGACGTGGTGCTGATGGACATCCGCATGCCGACCATGGACGGCCTCGAAGCCACGCGCCGCATCCTGCGCCGGGACCCGGACTGCCGGGTGCTCATGCTGACCACCTTCGACCTGGACCACTACGTGTACACGGCGCTGTCCATCGGGGCCAGCGGCTTCCTGCTGAAGGACGTCACCCCGGAACACCTGGCGGCGGCCGTCCGGCTGGTGGACACGGGCGACGCCCTGCTCGCCCCGTCCATCACCCGGCGGCTGGTGGAGCGCTTCGCCTCGGAGCCCGCCCGCACCCCCGCCGTACACGCCGACCTCGCGGCTCTGACCCCCCGCGAACTGGAGGTCCTGACCCTGCTGGGCCGCGGCCTGTCCAACACGGAGCTGGCCGCCGAACTGACGCTGAGCGAGGCCACGGTGAAGTCCCATGTGGCCCGGATCTTCGCCAAGCTGGCCCTCCGCGACCGCGCCCAGGCGGTTGTGCTCGCGTACGAGACGGGGCTGGTCAAGCCGCAGGACCCCGGGACGGACTCGTGACGCGGATCGAGAGGGCGTGGCGGAAGACATCGCGCGGGTCCCAGTGCGCCTTGACGGCGCGCAGCCGGGCGTGGTTGGCCTTGTAGTAGAGGGTCTGCCAGGGCGTGCCCGAGGTGTTCCAGCGCGGGTCGGCGAGGTCGGTGTCCGGGTAGTTGATGAACGCGCCGTCGGCGATCTCGCCGGGTACGGGGACGCCGCCGGTGTCGGCGAACAGGTCTCGGTAGCAGGCGCGGATCCAGGCCAGGTACTCGGGCGCCTGGGCGGGCTCGGCCCAGGACGCGAGGCAGGAGAGCTTCAGCACCGAGTCGCGGTGGGGCATGGCCGTATCGGCGGAGGACAGGGTGTTGACGGCGCCCCCGTACGTGTTGAGGACGACGCTCCCGGCGACGACCTCGGTGTCCGCGCGGGTGAGGTGGCGGTGGACGGCGGCGATCTGGGGGTCGGTCAGACGGCGGCGCAGAAAGGCCGACTTGATCTTGATATGCCAGTCGCCCACCGCCTCTCCCGAGCCGTTCAGCGCGGCCGTGAGCCAGGGCAGCCGGCGGACCTTGAGGTTGCCGGGGCGGGTGGTGCCCGCGCTCACCGCGCCGAGGAAGCCGTCCAGGAGCCGCCGGTCCGCGCCGGGCTCCGCGGCGACCTGGCCGAGCAGCAGATGGGACCCGGCCGCGCGGCGGGTCAGGGCGAACTCGGCGTAGAGCGCGGCGTTCGGGTCGTCGGCGGCGGCGTGCCGCTCGGCCCACTGCCCGTGGTTGCGCACCATGCGCGTGAAACGCTGCTCGTCCATCCCCTCCCAGCTCCAGTCGGCGGTGAAGGTGAGCGCGGTCCTGGTGGGGGCGGGCAGCATCCGGGCCGGGTCCGTGTCGTCCGTGGCCTCGGGGGAGCGGAACCAGAAGCGGGTCACCACACCGAAGTTGCCGCCCCCGCCGCCCGTGTGGGCCCACCACAGCTCGCGGTGCGGGTCGTCCGCCTCCCGGGTGGCCACCACGGCGCGCACCTCGCCCCCGCGGTCCACGACGACGACCTCCACCGCGTAGAGGTAGTCGCTGACCAGCCCGAACAGCCGGCACAGCGGCCCGTATCCGCCGCCGGGCACATGCCCGCCCGCGCCCACCTCGGCGTGGTATCCGGCCGGTAAGGTCACGCCCCAGCCGAGGTACAGCTTCCGGTACACCTCGCCGAGGGTGGCCCCGGCCTCCACGACGAACGCCCGGCGCCGTTCGTCGAAGGAGACCTCCCGCATGGGCGACATGTCGATGACCGCCATGACGTCGGGGTTGTCGACGAAGTCCTCGAAGCAGTGCCCGCCGCTGCGGACGGCCAGCCGGGCCCCGGACCGCACGGCCTCCCGTACGGTCCGTACGACGTGCTCCGTCGAGCCGACCAGATAGACGCCCTCGGGCCTGCCCCGGAAGCGGTTGCTGGCGCCCCGCGCGACCAGATGGGCGTAGCGGGGGTCGGCGGGGGACACCAGCAGCGGGCCGTCGGGCAGCCAGCCCGAGTCACATGCCGGGGAGGTCTCCGGGGCGGCTCCCGGGGAGGCCGCCCGCGCCGCCTGTGGGGTCAGCGCCAGCCCCGCGCCCGCCGCGGACACGGCCCGCAGGACGGTGCGCCGCGCGTGCTTGTCGTTCGAACTCATCGTTGTTTCCTCGCCGTTCGGTGGACGTGGTGCGCGCCGTGCGGCGGCACACGTCCGACGGTAGGGAGACACGGCGGCCCTGAGAGGTGGGCTGGACGGTGGATCCGGGGTACATCAGGCACCACCACGCCCCGGGGGATTTCCACCCGGGAGCCGGGGGCTCGCAGTCCCCACGCGGCACGAGCGCCGCCGCGCACCCCCTGAGGTTGATCCGGGGTGCCGCGGAAGGTTGAGGCCGGACTTCCGCTCCGGTTGCAGCATGACTACACCGGGCGCCGGATTCCGTGAAGTGCGCCGCTCGGTATTTTCTTGCCGTGTCGCGCGGCGCCGGGGCCGGAAATCCGGTCCGGCAAAACGGTGCCCCCCTGTCATGGGGTGTACGTGCACGTGGAGGTTTCCAGCACGTGAGCTTGTCTCGTGTCATCGCTCGGTTGTCGTCAACCACCCGGGGTTTCACCTTTGTCTCCGGGGATTCCACTGATTTCCTCAGCTTCGCGGAGCTGAAGGCCGCCGGTGAGGACTTCGGCAGAAGGCTCGCTTCCGCGGGTTTTCAGCGAGGTGACCGCGGCATTCTGATGCTGTCCGGTCAGCGTGAGTTCATCGTCGCCTTTATCGGCATGGTGCGGGCCGGGGTCATCCCGGTGCCGGTTTTCCCCCCGGCCATGCTGACCCGGATCGAGGCCTACCGGGAGCGTCTGCGCTCGATCCATTCGTCCTGCGGGCCGCGGCACATCGTCGCCGACGAGGCGCTCTTCGACATCTGTGTCGAGGCGGTGGGGGCGAAGCCCATCGGCTACGCGGAGATCGCCGACGGGGAGGCGACCGGGGAGCTGGTGGAGCCCGAGGGCGGGGAACCGCTCTTTCTCCAGTACACCTCCGGCTCCACCGCCAGCCCCAAGGGCGTGGTCGTCACGCACGACAACCTCTTGGAGAACCTGCGGGCCATGAACGAGGCGCTGGGGACCTCCGAGCGCGACCGGTTCGTCAGCTGGCTGCCGCTTTACCACGACATGGGCCTCATCGGCTGCATGCTCGGGCCGCTGGTGTACGAGATCCCCGCCTGGTTCATCCCGCCGTACGACTTCGCGCGGCGCCCCACCAGCTGGCTGGACTGGATGTCCCGGGTCTCGGGCACCTTCAGCTACGCCCCCAACTTCGCGTATGAGCTGATCACCCGCCGGGCGACCGACGAGCAGCTGGCCGGCTGGGACCTGTCCGCGTGGCGGGTGGCGGGGATCGGCGCGGAGCCGATCCGGCCCCGGACCATCCGGGAGTTCGCCGAGCGGCTGGCCCCCGCGGGCTTCGACGCGGCCGCGCTCACCCCGTCCTACGGACTGGCGGAAGGCACCCTGGGGGTCGCCTTCACCCGGATCGGCGAGGGGCTGCGCACGCTGTCGGTGGCCGGCGCGGACTTCGGCGAGGACGGCGTGGTCCACCCGGTGGAGGCCGGGTCCGGGACCCGTGAACTCGTCTCGTGCGGACGGCTGCTGAGCGGCTGGGACATCCGCATCCGCGCCGCCTCGGGCGAGCTGGCCGCGGAAGCCGTCGAGGGGCGGATCGAGATCCACGGCGGCAGCGTCGCGCGCGGCTACTGGGGGGCGCCGGAGCTGACCGAGGAGACCTTCGGGGACGGCTGGCTGCGCACCGGAGACCTCGGCTTCGTGTACGAGAACGAGGTGTATGTCACCGGCCGGACCAAGGACATGGTCATCCACCACGGCCGCAAGTACCACCCGACCGACATCGAATGGGCCTGTCTGGGGCTCGAGGGGATCCGCCCCGACCATGTGATCGCCTTCTCCACCCCGGACGAGAAGCTGGTGGTGGTGGCCGAGCACAAGCCGGCGGCCTCGCCCCCTGACCTGGCGCGGCAGATCGCCACCCGGGTCCGCGGCTCGGTCGGGGTGACGCCCGACGACGTGGTGCTGGTGCGCCCCGGCACGCTGCCCAAGACCAGCAGCGGCAAGCTGCGCCGCGCCGCCTGCCGCGACGCCTACTCCCACAACGCGTATTCCCACAACGCCCTCGCGGGCCATGGAGGAGCGAAGTGACGATCGCCGATCTGACGGAAGAAGAAGCACTGCGCATCGTCGCCAAGGCCGCGGCCGAGGTGGATGCCCGGCTGGCCGAGCGGACGTTCACGACGGCGGACGACATCGGGGAGATCGGCCTCGACTCGGTGGCCACCCTCGAACTGATCGTCTCCATCGAGGACCAGACCGGGCTCAGCTTCGACGACGACGTGCTGTTCGGGGTCAACACCGTCGGCGACGTCGTCGAGCTGATCCGGTCCGGCACGCCCGCGGTCCGGGAGGGCTGAGCCGTGGACCTCCTTTCCGAGGAGACCCTGTACCGCCAGTACATGGAGTTCTTCGAGCTCGCCGAGCGCCGCCGCCGCTGGAGCGTCTTCGACGACATCCCGTGGGACAAATGGCACGAGCAGAACCAGGACGAGAGCCTGGCCCAGTGCGCGGAGACGTTCCTCGGCGTGGAGATGTATCTCCCCGACTATGTGTCCGAAGGGCTCAACCTCGTACGGGAGTCCTTCGGGCAGGCCTGGTTCCAGGTCAACTGGGGATATGAGGAATCCAAGCACGCGCTCGCCCTGAAGGAATTCCTGCTGCGCAGCGGACAGCGCACCGAGGAGCAGATCCGGGAATTCGAGAGCAAGGTGCTGAGCCGGCGCTGGACGATGCCGTTCTCCACGCCGCGCAGAATGTTCGTGTACGGCGCCATCCAGGAGAAGACGACCTGGATGAGCTATCGGCAGCAGCTGAACCGGGCCCGTGACCTCGGCGACCCCGTGATGGCCGAGATCTGCCGCTACATCGCGCGTGACGAGGCCGCGCACGCGGATTTCTACCGGCGCACGCTCCAGGCCTGCCTTCAGGAGGACTACGAGGGCACGCTCAAGGACATCGCGCATGTGGTCAAGGAATTCAAGATGCCGGCCTATGACCTGCTGCCCGACTACGACAAGCGGCTGGCCGTCATGCAGGTCATCGGGATCGACCGCGAGGTGTTCTTCCGCGACGTCCTGATGCCGACGCTCAAGAAGGTCGGGGTCAGCCGCCGCGATCTGGTCAGGGCCCGGGGACAACTGCGCCGGGAAGGCCAGGAACACCCGGAACGTCAGGCACATGGAGAGGACGCGTGATGGCAGAGCAGTCGACCCGGGTGACGGATGACGAGGTCCTGAAGGTGATCGAGGACCACCTGGTGGTCCGGGGGGTGTCCGCCGAGCGCATCGTGCGCGGCGCGACCTGGAAGGCCGACCTCGGCATCGACTCGCTCGACATCCTCACCCTCACCCAGGAGCTCGAGGACACCTTCCACGTGAAGATCGGCGAAGAGGACGCGATCGACATCCGCACCGTGGGGGACGCCGTCGACTACATCGTGCGCGTGTCCGGCGCCCGGACCGAAAGCGAGGCCCACGGTGTCTGAGTACACGGCGAGTTGGCTCAAGGACCTGCGGTCGTCGGAGTTCGTCACGGCGTACCACCGCGGCGTCTCCAACGGGAACCTGCCGTTCTTCCGGAACGCGGAGTCCCTGCTCGACCCGGTCGTCACCATGGAGGGCGAGCCGCGGCTGATGCTGGGCTCGCCCAACTACCTGGGCCTGGCGAGCCATCCCCGGGTGCTGGCCGGCGCCAAGGCCGCGGTGGACCGCTACGGCACCTCGCTCACCGGCTCGCGGATCCTCAACGGCACCACGGCCCTGCACCGGGAGCTGGAGGAGGAGCTGGCGGACTGGCTGGGCGTCGAGTCCACCCTGTTGTTCACCACCGGCTTCCAGACCAACATCGGCACCATCAGCGCCCTGGTGGGCGTGGGCGACACCGTGGTCTCCGACTCCTTCGCACACGCCTCGATGCTCGACGGGGTCGGGCTCTCCCGGGCCAAGCTGCGCGGCTTCCGGCACAACCGGATGGACCTGTTCGCCGACAGCGTCCGCCGGGCCAAGGGCGACGGCGGCCGGATCCTGGTCATCCTCGACGGGCTCTACTCGATGGAGGGGGACCTGCCGCCGCTGGACGAGATGCTGGACATCTGCCGGGAGAACGACGCGGCCGTGATGCTGGACGAGGCGCACTCCCTCGGCGTCCTCGGCGAGCACGGCACCGGCGCGGCCGAGGTCTTCGGCGTCCAGGATCAGATCGACATCCGCATGGGCGCCCTGTCCAAGGCGCTGGCGGGCGTCGGCGGGTTCATCGCCGGCAGCCGCGAGCTGATCGACTATCTCCAGGTCACCGCGCGCTCCTTCGTGTTCACCACGGTCGGCGTCCCGGCGGCCCTGGGCGGCTCGCTGGAGGCGATACGCATCCGCCGCTCGCCCGAAGGCGCCGAGCTCGCCGAGCAGCTGCGCCGCAACTCCCGCTATCTGCGCACCGAACTCAAGGGCCTGGGCCTGCCGATGGGCCCCGACTCGGACCTCCCGGAGCGGACCACCCCCATCATCCCGGTCATCCTCGGCGACGACGACCTGGCCATGGAGTGGTGGCGGCAGCTGTACGACCGCGGGGTGTTCACCGGTGTGGCGCTGTACCCCGGCGTCCCGCCGACCGGCGCCATGCTGCGGATCTGCCCGATGGCCACCCACACCACCGCCCAGCTGGAACACGCCCTCGAGGTGTTCGCCGAGGTGCAGAAGGTGATGAAGCGGAAGGCGGGTACCCCGTGACCGGTGCTGCGCCCGGCGCCGCCCCCTCACCCCTGCTGTCCTGGCTGGTCGAGCCGCGCACCGACCGCGGTATGCGCTTCGCCCGGGGCTCGGGCGGCTGGGACCGCTACAGCTACGCCGACCTGGCGCGGCTGGTCTCCCTGGCCAGCGCGGCGTTCCGGGAGCGGGCGCTGCCGGACCGCCCGGGGGTGGTGCTGGCCACGCCCAACAGCGTCGGCTTCGTGGCCGGTTACTTCGGCGCCGTGAACGCGGGCCTGGTCCCCACCGCCATCGCGCCGCCCGCCCGCTTCGGCAGCCGCGAGGACTACGTACGCCATGTCGCCCGGGTGCTGCGGCTGACCCGGGCCTCGGCGGTGGTCGGCGACCCGGTGCACCTGTCGATACTGACCGACGCCGCCGAGGCGGCGGGCGAGGACGGCGGCGGCCCCGTCGCCGTCCTCTCCAGCGACTTCTCCACCGGCACCGGCACCGACCCGCTCAGCGCGGTCCCCGCCACCGAGCTGGCCACCCTCCAGTTCACCTCCGGCTCCACCAGCAGCCCCCGCGGGGTGCGCATCACCTGGGCGAACATGGAGGCCAACGCCCACGGCAACGGCCGGCTGATCGACTACGACGGCTCGCTGTCCACCGTGAGCTGGGTGCCGATGTACCACGACCTGGGGCTCGTGGGCTGTCTGATGACCATTGTGTCCCAGCAGGGCGACCTCACCCTGATGCGCCCGGAGCAGTTCATCTACGACCCCCGGCGCTGGGTCGACTGCCTCGCCCGCGAGGGGATGGCGTACACCGCGGCGCCGTCGTTCGGCTTCGCGTACGCGGCCCGCCGCCTGGGGCCGGAGGACCTGAAGGGCGCCGACTTCTCCGCCCTGCGCTCGGCCACCCTGGGCGCGGAGCGCCACGACCCGCGCGGGCTGTGGGAGTTCACCGAGCTGTGCGAGCCGTACGGCTTCGACCCGGCGGTGTTCACGCCCTGCTACGGCATGGCCGAGATGACGCTCGGCATCACCGGGCACGCCCCGGGCACCGTGCCGCAGGCCGTCCATCTCGACTGGGAGTCCCTCACCCCGGAGCAGCCGGTCAAGGTCCTCGCGCGCGGCACCCTGCGCGACGCGGGCCCCGCCGAGAGCCCGGCCCAGTGGCTGGTCAGCTCGGGGCTCCCGATCGAGGGCGTCTCGGTGACCGTGGTGGACGCCGACGGCCGGCCGCTCCCCGACGGCTACCTCGGCGAGCTGATCCTCTCCGGCAGCAGCACGGCCGCCGGATACGAGCCGCCGGACGCCGAGAGCTCGTCCCGGTTCATCGACGGCGCGGTGCACTCCGGGGACGCCGGGTTCCTGCTGGACGGCCAGACGTATGTGCTGGGGCGGCTGGGCGACGCGCTGAGCGTCCGGGGCCGCAACATCTACGCCGAGGACCTGGACGCCCGGCTCGGGGACACCCCCGGCGTGGACCGGTACCGCTGCGCCACCCTGGTCGACGCCCGCCGGATCGTGGTGCTCGCCGAGCTGGAGCCGGGGGAGTGGGCCGAGCGGCTGGCCGAGGCGCTGTCCCTCTACATCGGCGGCGTCGTCGACGTCACCGTCTTCAGCTGCCGGCGCGGCACCATCCAGCGCACCTCCAGCGGCAAGCCCCGGCGCCGCCTGATGTTGTCCCAGTACCTGGACCGGAAACTGCCCGGCGAAGTGGTCGCCCACCGCCCGCAGCGCCCCGAGGAAGGACGAGTATGACCGAGCACGCCGAATCCTCCGACGACCAGCAGCTCAAACCGGTCGACGTCATAGCGCACTCCGCGCTCCCGGTCGCCGGTCTGATGCAGCTGATCCTGGGCCACTGGGGCACCCAGGTGATCTCCACCCTCGCCACCCTGGGCATCCCCGACTCGCTCGCGGACGGCTCGCGCGGCGCCGAGGACCTCGCCAAGCAGCACGAGGTGGACCCGCGGGCGCTGTACCGGGTGCTGCGGGCGGCGGCCACGCTGCGGGTGCTGGACCACGCCGAGGACGAGACCTTCTCGCTGACCGAGGCCGGGCACTTCCTGCGCACCGACTACCCGTTCTCCATGCGCTACAACGCCATGCTGCACGGCTCGCGCTGGCACTGGGACCCGTGGTCGCTGACGCCCGAGGCGGTGCGCAAGGGCGGCGAGGCCTTCTCCGACCACCACGGCCTGCCCTACTACGCGTACATCGACAAGCACCCCGAGGCGGGTGACCTGTTCGACAGCGCCATGACCGCCATGGCAGCCCAGGCCCAGCTGCTGGCCGTCTCGCTCTACGAGTTCGGCAAGCACAAGGCGGTCGTGGACGTCGGCGGGGGCGAGGGCGTGGTGCTGTCCAACCTGCTGGAGACCCACGCCGAGCTGCGCGGGGTGCTGTTCGACCGCGAGCGCGTGGTGGGCAACGCCAAGCGGCTGCTGACCGAGTCCGGGTACGCCGAGCGCGTCGACTTCGTGCCCGGGGACATGTTCGACTCGGTGCCCGAGGGCGGCGACTGCTATCTGCTGTCGATGGTCGTCAACGACTACAACGACGACAAGGCCCGCAAGCTGCTGGAGAACTGCCGGGCCGCCATGGACGACGACGCCACCCTGGTCCTGTTCGACATGGTGATCCCGGCCAACGGCAACCCCTCCTTCGCCACCCTCGGCGACATCGAGTGCCTGGTCGTCAGCGGCGGTGAGCTGCGCACCGAGCCCGAGCTCAGGACCCTGCTCGGGTCCGCCGGATTCCGTCTCGAGGCCGTCCACCGCGGCTTCTCCCCCGTCTGTGCCGTCGTAGCGAAGCCGGAGTAGCACCATGACCGACACCACCACAACCGCAGCCGGCCGCCTCGGGGCGCGGGAGCGCGCGGCGATGGAGCGACTGCTCCCCGGGCTGGACGAGAAGCTGGCGGCCCATCCGCTGGCGGAGCTCGAGAAGCGGGGCGGCCCGGCCATCCCGGCGTTCCGCGAGGCAGGCGGGGCCGGGCTGCTGGTGCCCACCGAGCACGACGGCCTGGGCGCCGCCCCGCTGGACGCGGTGCGCGTCCAGCGCGCCCTGGCCATGCGCTCGCCGTCGCTGGCGGTCGCCGCGATGATGCACCAGCTCTCGCTGGCCACCTTCACCGAGTATCTGACCGCGCACTGCGCCCCCGACGCCTTCGAGTGGATCCTGCTCAAGTCGATCGCGGGGGAGAAGCAGCTGGTCGCCTCGGCCTCCGCCGAGGCCAAGCGCGGCGGCAGCATGCTCGAGCCGACCATGCGCGCCCGCCGGGACGGCACGAACTTCATCGTCAGCGGCAGCAAGAAGCCGTGCAGCCTCTCGGCGTCGATGGACTGGTTCACCGCCAGCGTGCTGGTGGAGGGCGACGAGAAGTACGACGGCCATGTGGCCATGGCCCTGATCCCCGCCGCCACCGAGGGCCTGGTGCGCCGCCCGTTCTGGGAGAGCGAGGTGCTCGCGGGCGCCGAGAGCGACGAGGTGGTGCTGGAGGACCTGGTCCTGGACGAGTCGCTGATGATCTTCACCGACCAGCGGCCCGGCACCCGGATGGACACCCTCCAGATCCGCGGCTGGACCTGGTTCGAGCTGCTGGCCGCGGCCTCGTACGTGGGGGTGGCGAGCACCCTCGTGACGAAGGCGATGGCCTCCCCGCGGGTCTCGCGCGCCGAGCTGGGCGCCCTGCTGGTGAAGCTGGAGAGCGCCATGGGGGCCGTGGAGAACGTGGCCCGGGACATGGCCGAGTCCCTCGACGACCCGGCCGACCAGCTGGCCCGCTCGCTGCTGGCCCGCTTCCAGGTCCAGGAGTCGGTGATGGAGGTGTCCACGGCCGCGAGCGAGCTGGCGGGCGGCATCTCCTTCATCCGCGACACCGAGGTCGGCTATCTCCTCCAGGCCACCCGCGCCCTGGCCTTCCACCCGCCGGCCCGGGCCAAGGCCCTGCCCGCTCTGGCCGGTTACTTCCTGGGCGAGGACCTGGACACCACGGTCTACTGATCGCCGACAGCGGTACTGGGAAGAGCCGGGGGAGAGACCACGTGACGGAGCGGTTCGTACAGTTCATCGGCCGGGTGCGATGGCCGTTGCTGGCGGTGTGGGGCGTACTGCTGGTGATCAGCGGGCTGCTCGCGATGTCGCTGCCGGACAAGCTGAGCGGCGGCGGCTGGTACGTCCCCGGCTCGCAGTCCACCTGGGTGGCGGAGCAGCAGAAGGAGGGGTTCAGCGGCCGCGGGCAGACGAGCGTGACCGTGGTCGTCCACGACGAGCGCTTCGCCGCCGGAACGGACCGGTTCGAGAGCCGGGTCGACCGGGTGATGGCGGACATCGCGGCCGACAAACGGCTGGGGGTCGCCTCGCACTACGGCTGGTCGGACCTCAGGGGCGCGCCGGAGAACAGCTTCGTCGGCCGGGACGGGCACACCGCGATCGAGATGTTCGGCCTCGACGTGGACGACGGCACCGCCCGGCGGATCCTGCCCGACATCCAGCGGGAGTTCGACGCCCGGTACGAGGAGCGGGGCCTGACCGTCGGCATGGTGGGCACCGCCCCGTTCTTCGGCGAGATCAATGTGCTGAGCGAAGAGGGCCTGGTCAAGGCGGAGATCATCGTGCTGCCGCTGATCACCCTGATTCTGCTGCTGCTGTTCCGCAGCGTGGTCTCCGCGGTGGTCGCCATGATCACCGCGGGCACGGCGGCGGTGGGCACCTTCGCGATCCTCTCCGTGCTCGCCGACTCCTACGACCTGTCGGTGTTCGTCCAGAACACCGCGACCATGCTGGGGCTCGGCGTCGGCATCGACTACTCGATGTTCATGATCCGCCGCTTCCGGGACGAGCTCGAAGGCGGCGAGCCGGTGCCGCGGGCCCTGCGGACCGCGCTCGCCACCTCCGGGGAGACCGTGGTCGCCTCCGGCGTGACCGTCATCGTGTCCATGGCCACCCTCGCCTTCGTCGATCTGCCGGTGATCCAGTCGATCGCGCTCGGCGCCGCGCTGGTGGTCGCGGTGTCGGTGCTCACCAGCGTGCTGCTGCTGCCGGTGCTGCTGTACGTGGTCGGCGACCGGATCGGGCGCTGGGACCTGTTCGCCAGGCTGCGCCCGGCGAGCGCGTCGGCCGACCCGCGCGAGCGCGGCTGGTACCGCTTCGCCCACGCGGTGCTGCGCCGCCCGGTGCTGTCCCTGGTGGGCGGCAGCGCGCTGCTGGCGGTGGGCGCGGTCCCGGCGCTGGCCCTGGACACCTTCACCCCGGACGCCCGGATCACCCCCACCTCCTCCACCGTGCGCCAGTCCTACGACCGGGTGGAGGAGCAGTTCGGACAGGGCGACGCCTCCCCGATGGTGGTGCTGATCCGCTCCGACACCCCGCTGCGCGGCGCGGGCGAGCGGATCACCGAGCTCCATGACCGGCTGGAGGCCCTGCCGCACGTCCGGCGGGTGGACTCCGCGCTGAACGTCCTCGAACAGGCCGCCCCGGGGCGCCCGTTCGACGCGCTCGAACCCGGCGTACGCGACCGGCTGCCGGCACCCGCCCGCGCCTCGGTGGGGTACTTCGTCTCCAAGGACCGCACCGAGTTCATCGCCCAGGTGATCCCCGAGGAGCACGCCTCCGCGCCGAAGACCCGCGAACTGCTCGCGGAGGTCCGCCGGACGGTGGCGCGGGCCGACGGGAACGGGCTGCGCATCGAGGTCGGCGGCCAGACCGCCGAGGGCGTGGACGCCAACAAGGTGATCGCCGACGGGCTGCCCACGGTGGTCGGGGTGATGCTGCTGGCGATCTTCGTGATCCTGATGCTGTCGTTCCGCTCGGTGCTGCTGCCGCTGAAGGCGATCGCGGTGAACGTGCTGTCGGTGTCCGTGGCGTTCGGCATGCTGACCCTCGCCTTCCAGGAGGGCAGCCCGGTGGCGGAGGCGCTCGGCTTCGACGCGTCCGGCCGGGTCACCAACTTCGTCCCCGTGCTGCTGCTGGCCCTGCTGTTCAGCCTGAGCACCGACTACGAGGTGTTCGTGCTGGGCCGGGTGCGCGAGTACTACAAGGCGGGCGTCGGCAACACCGAGAGCGTGGCGCTCGGCATCTCCGCCACGGGCCCGCTGATCACCGGAGCGGCGGTGCTGATGGTGGCCGTGTTCGGCGGCTTCACCCTCTCCGGGATCCAGCCCATCGGCGAGCTGGGCTTCGGCATGGCGGTGGCGATCGCGGTGGACGCGACGCTGGTGCGGATGTTCGTCGTCCCGGCCGCCATGAAGCTCATGGGCTCCGCCAACTGGTGGTTCCCCGGCCGGGGCCGGGCATCGTCCACAGCCGCTTCCTCAAGGATTAGGAGCAAGCAACAGCATGTCAGCGAGCGACACATGGCAGAGCTTTCCGCTGATCGAGGGCCTGAAGTCCCGCCGCGCCCGTAGATTCGGCATGGGGATGAACGTCCCCGGCGGGCCGCTGGAGTACCGCAGCAAGCACGAGCCGGTGCCGCTGACGGAGGAGGAGCAGGCGATCCTCACGTTCGCCGCCTGCGGCATCACCGGCCCCGCGCTGAACGACTGGAACTGGGAGAAGGGCAAGGGCGGCAATGTGATGGCCGGCGTGGTCGGCCGCACCGTCTCCAGCTCCGACGCGCTCCAGAGCGGGGCGATGGTGGTGATGGACGACGAGGCCACCTATCTGATCCGCCGGCCCGCCGATCTGTCCACGGCGGAGCTGAACGACGTCAAGGAACTGGTCGCGAAGAACGACTTCGTCGGGGCGTACCGCGCCACCCGGATCAAGATCGGGACCGAGCGCCGCCATCCCCCGGTCGAGTCCCCGTACAACCTGACCGGCAACGAGTGGTCGCTGCACACCGCCGGGTCCACCTACTTCCTGCCGATCGAGGACCTCTCCTACCTCTACATCAACATCCTGCTGGAGTTCTTCAACGAGGAGATGGCGGCCTTCTGCCTGGACGAGCGGCGGTTCTATCTGCCCGCCGGTCTTGGGAAGTTCGGCAAGTCCAAGGGCGGCCACCTCGACGACGACCCGCGGAAGCTGAAGGCGCTCCCGATGGAGTTCGCCGAGCGCCTGCTGGTGGAGACCGCGGCCATCGAGATGGGCATGATGCTCCAGAACCTGGGCCTGGTCAGCCAGGCACTGGGCCTGGGCGGCTTCCCGCACTACACCGGGCACGACGGCGGATGGTTCGAGGCGCTCGACTTCCGGATGGCCGAGATGCCGATCAGCCAGTACTTCCGGGTGCCCACACTGGCCAAGATGGTCCTCAAGCTCCGCGGGCAGGACGCGGGCTTCGCCTATCCGCTGGGCCTGGAGCGGGACGGCGAGGTGCTGCTCAAGCCGTACTGCCCGCCGTACTACGAGTCGATGGAGGCGGCGGTGCACGCGGTCGTCGAGCGCAAGTTCGGCGACAACGGCATCTACCGCGGCGGCATCGGCCGGGGCGGCTGGCGGGAGCCGGAGAAGGTGGCGTCGGGGATCAGCGGGATCAGCCAGAAGGCGGTCGACGCCACGGTGGCCTTCTGCGAGTACGTCTACAAGAAGTCCGGCCGGTTCCCCTCGTATCTGCCCGCGTACCACACGCAGATGGGGTTCCAGTCCGTCCACCTGGACGTCGACTTCTACGACGAGTTCTACGACCCGTCCGTGGTGCCCGAGGTGCACCGGTCCCATATGCGGGACTGGCACGGGCGCTGACCGGGAGGGGAAGCGGTGGACGAGGTCTCGATCCCCATCGCCGCCGGGCCCGGCGGGGTGTGGCGGCTGATCACCGATGTCACCGGCATGGGCCGGTTCAGCCCCGAGTGCACCGGCGGGCGCTGGGTGGCCCCGGCGTCGGGTCCGGCCGTCGGCGCCCGGTTCCGCGGCTCCAACCGGCGCGGGCTCATCTTCTGGACCACCGACTGCACGGTGGTGCGCTGCGAGGAGGAGAAGGTCTTCGCCTTCGACGTCGCCCAGTCGAAGGTGCGGTGGGGCTATCGGATCGAGCCGGACGGCGCGGGTGTGGTGCTGACCGAGTGGCGGGAGCACGTCGGGCGCGCCAATCTGCTGATCCGGGCGGTCGACGCCAGCGGCCTGGTGGGGTTCCGCCGGGAGCGGCTGATGGTGGAGGGGATGCGGGAGACCCTGGCCAGGATCAAGGAGGTGGCGGAGCGGGGGTGACCTCTCTTTCTCCGGCGCTTTCTCCGGGGGACGTCGAGCCGGCCCGGCGGCCGGAGGTGCCGTCATGCGCACCGGCCGCCGGCCGGTCCGCCGGGGCGGCTCGTCTACAGGGCTGAGTGGGGTCGGAGGGGGTGGGGAAGGCCGGTGCCCTCGGTGCTCAGGCGACCCGCTGGGGCTGAGAGGGGACGACCAGGCCGCACTCATAGCCGAGCGCTACGGCCTCGGCCCGGCTGGTGATGCCCAGCTTGGTCATCGCCCGGTTCAGATGGGTCTTCACGGTCGCCTCACTGATCTTGAGCTCCCGCGCGATGGCGGAGTTGCTGCGGCCCTTGGCCACATGCCGCAGCACCTCGGTCTCCCGGGAGGTGAGCATGGCCAGGCTGGACCCCGCGGTGTCGGTGGCCGTCGCCCGGTAGGTGTAGGCGTCGATCAGCCGCTCCATCACGCTGGGGGAGAAGGCCATGTCCCCGGTGGCGACGGCGCTGATCGAGGCGGTCATCTTCTGCGGCGAGGTGTCCTTGAGCAGGATTCCGGCGGCGCCCACGCGGAGCGCGGACTGGATTTCCTCGTCGTTGACCTCCGAGGCGGTGATGATGACGCGGGGCGGTCGGGCGGGCGCGGCCTCCAGGATGCGCTGGGTGGTGGCGATGCCGCCCAGGTGCGGCAGGGCGATGTCCATGAGAATCACGTCGGGGCTGTGCAGGGCGGCCAGGGCGCTGGCACCGTCGCTGTCGGCGGCCTCGCCGACGGCGCGCAGCCCGGGTGCCGAGCTCAGCAGCGTTAACAGCCCCAGTCTGGCCAGGGCGTGTCCATCGGCGACCAGGACACTGGTCGCCGCCGCGGCCTCCCCCGTTTTGATCACCTTGAGCTCCTCTCGTCCACAACGACACCGGCAAGGGTGTCTCGCTGTGCAGAGACTGGCACTCCTGAGGGCCCTGGGGTGGGGGTAGTTGCAGCTTCCTGCCTGTTCGAACAATACCGAGGGGGCGGGTGGTTACCCCTGGTAGGGGATCGTCGCTCACGGTGCGCGCCGGGGTTCAGCCGTCCAGCGCGGAGAGGGCCTTCTTCGCCGCGGTGAGCGCGCCCTGGCGTATCTCGTCGGTGCCCGCGGCCTCCTGTGTCTCGAAGTCGCCCCCGTTGTAGGTGACGGTGACCACCGCGTTGGCCCGGCGCGCGACCACGACCGCCTCGCGTATCCGCTGCTTGTCGTCGGTGGTGACGTTCAGGCTGACCGACCCCTGGTCGCCGAGGCCGGGCACGGCGGTGCTGGGGCCGTCGCCCTGCTCGGAGCGGGCGCGCGTGGCCGCGGCGGCCGACACGTCGTAGGTGATGTCCAGCCAGCGGTAGTCGAAGCCGCTCAGCGCGTGCCAGGAGCAGCCCGAGCGGCGCGTGGCATCGCTCGTCGTGAGCACGGTGCCGGCCGCCGGGGCGCCCGGCACCAGGTCCTTGACCGTGCCGGCCGGGAGGGTGGCGCAGGGCTTGGCCGGGGGCTTGGGGTAGCGCGCCGCGGCGGTGTCGTCACCCTGCCCGTCCACCGGCGCGCCGGAGGACCCGTCCACCGGGGCGCCGGAGGAGGGGGCCGAGGGCGCGCTCGTGGACGGGCGCGGCGAGTGGGCGGAGGGCTTGGGGCGCGCCTCGGAGTCGGGGGTGGTCGTCATGGCCACGCCCGCGGCGGCGAGTGCGGCGACCGGCAGCAGGCGGGCGCCCAGCGTGAGCGGCAGAGAACGCACGGCGGTCTCTCTTCGGTCGTGAGCGGCATGGTGGGCGGCGCGGGTGGGAGACGACCTTGCCATACGAACGTGTCTGCGAACAGTCCAGGGGGCGCCCCGGGGGGCGATGGCCGGCCGACTCCGTATGACCCTATGGGGTGAAATCGGCACTTGATCGCATTATCTGATCAAGTGGCTGGATAAGTACGCGTGGTGACGAACTTTCGCCCGTCAGCCCCGGCCGATGAACGGCATCGCCGTCGCCATCACGGTCGCGAACTGTACGTTCGCCTCCAGTGGCAGCGATGCCATGTGCCGTACCGTACGAGCCACGTCGGCGGCGTCCATCACCGGCTCGGCCGCGGTCTCCCCGTTCGCCTGCGGGACACCGGCGGTCATCCGCTGCGTCATCTCGGTGGCCGCGTTGCCGATGTCGATCTGACCGCAGGCAATGTTGTACGGGCGCCCGTCCAGCGAGAGGGACTTGGTCAGCCCGGTCACGGCGTGCTTGGTGGCCGTGTAGGCGACGCTCCGCGGCCGTGGCGCGTGCGCCGAGACCGAGCCGTTGTTGATGATCCGGCCGCCCTGGGGGTCCTGTCCGCGCATCAGGCGGAACGCGGCCTGCGCGCACAGGAACGCGCCGGTCAGATTGGTGTCCACCACCGCCTGCCAGTCCTCATGGCTCAGCTCGTCCAGCGGCACATTCCGCGGACCGAACCCGCCCGCGTTGTTGAACAGCAGATCGAGGCGGCCGAAGCGGTCCCGTACCGCCGCGAACAGCGCGTCGACCTGCTCCGGGCGGGCCACATCGGTGGGTATCGCGGCCACCGCCCCCTCCCGGCCCGCCAGCCGTGCCGTCTCCGCGAGGGCCTCCCGGCGGCGCCCGGCCAGGGCCACCGACCAGCCCGCGTCGACGAGTTCGAGGGCCACCGCCCGGCCGATGCCGGACCCCGCGCCGGTCACCACCGCGACCTTCGAGGTGACCGACGCCTCCGACGCGCGCACCGCGCCACCGCTCTCGCTCATGGGTCCGCAGCGTACGGCACGGCGTCAACACCCCACGGGGCGGCGGCATATCGCGCCAAACGTCCCATCCCGATGCGGAACTCACCGGTCCGACATCTGAATGACGTGTACAGGCTAGCGCTGGGCCGCCCTCTGCCCGTGCAATGCCTCTGAAGCCACCCCCCAGACGCCACCCCCATCACCACCAGCCGGGCACGACCAGCCGGAAGCCACGAGAGACACCACCAGCCGGACGCCACGAGCCAGGGGAGAGCCAAGATGGCACACCACCCGCATCAGCAGGCCATACGAGCCGCGGCAGCGCGCCTGGGCCGCCGCCGCTTCCTCACCGTCACCGGGGCCGCCGCGGCCATCGCCTTCACCACCAACCTGCCCAGCGCCCACGCCACCGAGCGGACCCCGCACTCCCTCACCGAGGACCCCTTCACCCTCGGCGTGGCCTCCGGCGACCCGCTGCCGGACTCCGTCGTGCTGTGGACCAGGCTCGCCCCGCGCCCGTACGAGCCCGGCAGCGGGCTGCCCGATGAGGGCTTCGTGCGCGTCGACTGGGAGATCGCCCACGACGACCGCTTCAGACGCGTGGTCCGCCGGGGCACCACCGGTGCCTTCGCCGAGTTCAACTACGCCGTGCACATCGACGCCAGGGGCCTCGACGCCGACCGCGTCTACTGGTACCGCTTCCGCGCCGGCCACTTCACCAGCCCCGCCGGCCGCACCCGCACCGCCCCCGCCACCGGCGCCCACGTCCGCGAGGGCCGCTTCGGCCTGGTCTCCTGCCAGGCGTACCACGACGGCTACTTCACCGCCTTCGGCCACCTGGCCGACGAAGACCTGGACGCCGTCTTCCACGTCGGCGACTACCAGTACGAGTACGCCGTCAACGCGGTCGGCGGCGCGCGCAAGTACACCGACCGCACCCTGCCCGCCCTCTTCAACACCGAGACGGTCACCCTCGACCAGTACCGGCTGCGCTACGCCCTCTACAAGTCCGACGAGGACCTCCAGGCCGCGCACGCCGCCTTCCCGTGGTACGTCACCTGGGACGACCACGAGACCGAGAACAACTACGCGGGCGACACCGACGAGAACGGGACCCCGCCGGAGGAGTTCCTGATCCGCCGGGCCGCCGCCTACCGCGCGTACTGGGAGAACATGCCGCTGCGCATGCCCCAGCGGCCCGACGGCCCCGACATGCGGCTCTACCGCCGCTTCCACTACGGCAGGCTCGCCCAGTTCGACATCCTCGACACCCGCCAGTACCGCTCCAACCAGGCCTACGGGGACGGCTGGCAGTACCCCGGGCCCGAGTCCGAGGACCCGTCGCGCACCCTCACCGGCGCCGCCCAGGAGCGCTGGCTGCTCGACGGCTTCCGGCGCTCCAAGGCCACCTGGAACGTCCTCCCGCAGCAGGTCACCTTCTCGCAGCGGAAGAACACCACCGCCGCCACCTCCAAGCTGAGCATGGACTCCTGGGACGGCTACCCCGCCTCCCGCGAGCGGATCCTCGCGGGCGTCGAGGCGGCCGGGATCGAGAACTTCGTCGTCCTCACCGGCGATGTCCACGTCCACTACGCCTTCGACATCAAGAAGGACTTCAACGACACCGCGTCCCGCACCCTGGGCGTGGAGTTCGTCGGCACCTCCATCACCAGCGGCAAGGACGGCGCCGACAAGCCCGCCAACTGGGCCACGTACATGGCGGCCAACCCGCACATGAAGTTCTACAACGGCCGCCGCGGCTATGTGACGGTCACCCTGGACGGCGAAGCGGCCCGGGCCGACTACAAGACGGTCCCCGCGGTCACCACGCCGGGCGCGCCGGTCACCACCGCCGCGTCCTTCGTCAGCGAGGCGGGCAACCCCGGCCTCCAGGAGGTCTGAGGCCCCCGGCCTCCAGGAGGTCTGAGGCCGGACCGGGCCGGATGAGGGTCGAGTCCCGCGGGCGGTGCCGCCGCCCGCGGGACTCACCCGCTCAGCGCTCCCCGGGGTACCGCACGCCGATCCGCTCGCGCGCCGCGTCCAGCGTGCGCATCACCGCGAGGCTGCCGTCCAGCGGCACCAGCGGGGACTCCGTCTCGCCCGCCCGCAGAGCGCGCATCACCTCCGCCGCCTCGTGCTGGAAGCGGCGCGCGCCGCCCTGCGCCGCGAACACCTCCGGATCCCGCCCCGGCCGGTGCAGTACGAACCGCTCCGGGTGGAAGAAGCCGCGCGGGAACTCGATCCGGCCCGCCGACCCGGTCACCGAGGCGGTCTGCGGCGTATCGGCGGTGAGCGAGCAGCCCAGCAGCGCCACCGCGCCGCTGTCCCAGCCCAACAGGATCCCGGTGTTCTCGTCCACGCCCTCCGGCGTCAGCCGCGCCCGCGCCTGGACATCGTCGGGCTCGCCCAGCAGCAGCTGCGCGAAGGACACCGGGTACACCCCCAGATCCAGCAGCGCGCCACCGCCCTGCGCCGGGTCGCGCAGCCGGTGCCCGGGGTCGAACGGCCCGGCCAGCCCGAAGTCCGCCTGCACCGCCCGCACCTCGCCGATCGCGCCGTCGCGGACCAGCTCGACCATCCGCCGGACGACCGGGTCGCAGTACGTCCACATCGCCTCCATCAGGAAGCGGCCACGTTCCCGCGCCAGCCCGACCAGCTCGGTGGCCTCCCGCACATTGAGCGTGAACGGCTTCTCGCACAGCACCGCGCGCCCCGCCTCCAGGCACAGCCCGGCCGCCTCGCGGTGCGCCGAGTGCGGGGTGGCCACGTACACCACGTCCACGTCCTCGTCGGCGGCGAGCTCCGCCCAACTGCCGTGCGCGCGCGGTATCCCGAACCGCTCGGCGAAACGCTTGGCGGACTCCTGGGTGCGGGAGCCGACAGCCACCACCTCGGCGTCCGCCATCTCCAGCAGGTCCGCCGTGAACGCCGCGGCGATCCCGCCCGTCGCCAGAATCCCCCACCGCACACTCTCGGCCATCCCCATGCCCACTCCGCTCTCCCACCGGACAAAAGCCGGTCATGACCACAACGAATTGCTGAGAGCATAGAGAAGACTCAACAACTCACGGAGAGCTGAATGCCGCCGTCAGGCCACCCGACCGTCCCCGACCACAGATCCATATCCCTCCCCGAGTCCACCCCCCGCACCGCCGCCCCTTCCCCCGGCCCCGCGCCGCGCAGCGCCCGCCGCGCCGGTCTGATCGTCACCCTCGTCCTCGGCGGGCTCAACGCCCTCCCGCCGCTGTCCATGGACATGTACCTCCCGGCCCTGCCCGAGGTCACCGGCGCGCTGAGCAGCTCCGCCGCCACCGTCCAGCTCACCCTCACCGCCTGTCTGGCGGGCATGGCGCTCGGCCAGCTGGTCGTGGGCCCCATGAGCGACAAGTGGGGGCGCCGCCGCCCCCTCCTCGTCGGCATGGTGATCTACGTCGTCGCCACCGCCATCTGCGCCTTCGCGCCGGGCGTCGAGCTGCTGATCGCCTTCCGACTGCTCCAGGGGCTCGCCGGGGCCGCGGGCATCGTGATCTCCCGCGCGGTCGTCCGCGACCTGTACGACGGCGCCGAGATGGCCCGCTTCTTCTCCACCCTCATGCTGATCTCCGGTGTCGCGCCCGTCGCCGGCCCCCTCCTCGGCGGCCAGATCCTCCGCATCACCGACTGGCGCGGCGTCTTCGTCGTGCTGACCGTCGTCGGCGTGCTGCTCACCCTCGTCGTCTGGCGCTATCTGCACGAGACCCTGCCACCCGAGCAGCGCCACCGCGGCGGCGTCGGCCAGGCGCTGCACACCATGCGCGGGCTGCTCGCCGACCGCGTCTTCACCGGCTACATGCTCGCGGGCAGCTTCGCCTTCGCCGCCCTGTTCGCCTATGTGTCTGGCTCCGCCTTCGTCGTCCAGGAGATCTACGGCGCCTCCCCGCAGACCTTCAGCCTGCTCTTCGGGATCAACTCGATCGGCCTGGTCGGCATCGGACAGCTCAACGGCAAGGTGCTGGCCGGGCGGGTCAGCCTGGACGCTGCCCTGGCCGTCGGCCTCGCCGCGATCACCCTGTCGGCCGTCGCGCTGTGCCTGATGGCCACCGGCGTCTTCGGCGACGTCGGCCTCGTACCGATCGCCGCCGGGCTGTTCGTGCTGATGTCCGCGATGGGCCTGGTCATGCCCAACACCAACACCCAGGCGCTGATGCGTACCAAGCACGCGGCCGGCTCCGCGTCCGCGCTGCTGGGCACCTCCTCCTTCCTCGTCGGCGCGATCGCCTCCCCGCTGGTGGGCATCGCGGGCGAGCACACGGCCGTGCCGATGACCGTGGTCCAGCTGGTGTGTGCGCTGGTGGCCGTGGTCTGCTTCGTGGCACTGTGCCGTCCGTGGCAGCAGCGCACAACGACCTGAACGAGCTGATCCAAGCTGTGGCGGCGCTTCCCGAAGGGGAGCGCCGCTGGTGCGCCGGCGTGGTCGTGGCCGCCGGGCAGGGCCCGGAGATCCTCGCCGAGGAGGCCTTCGGCTGGGCGGTGCGGTACGCGGCGTACGACGAGGCCACGGACCGCGGCGTGGAGCTGCCACGCGAGCGGTGGGTGCCGATGCGGGCCGGGCGGGGCCAGGAGCCGGACACCGTCTTCGACCTCGCCTCCCTCACCAAGCTGTTCACCACGATCGTCGCCGTGCGGTGCGTCGAGCGCGGCGAGCTCGACCTGGACGGCCGGGTCGCCGCGTACGCCCCCGAGTTCACGGCCGCCGCCGAGCACCGGATCACCGTGCGGCAGCTGCTCACCCACACCTCCGGGCTGCTGCCCGAACTCCCCCTGTACGACTACGACGAGCACGAACAGCGGCTGGCCAGGCTGCGCGCCGAACCCCCGACCACCCCGCCCGGCACCGCCCGCCGCTACTCCGACCTCAACTTCCTGCTGCTCCAGCGGGTCGTCGAGCGGGTGGCCGGCCGCCCGCTCGACCACCTCGTACGCGACGACATCACCGGCCCCCTCGACATGACCGCCACCCGCTTCCGCCCGCCCCGCGCCTGGCTGCCCCGCATCGCCGCCACCGAGGACCAGCGGCGCCCCTGGGCCAAGCTCGACCGCGGCATGCTGCGGGGCGTCGTCCACGACGAGAACGCCTACGCCCTGGGCGGCGTCGCCGGCCACGCGGGCCTCTTCTCCACCGCCGCGGACCTGACCCTGCTGTGCCGCGCCCTGCTCGGCACGGGCCCACCCGTGCTGCGCCCGGAGTCCGTCGACCTGATGCTGGCCCCGCCCGGGCTGGGGTTCGAGCTCGACCGGCCCTGGTTCATGGGCGAGCTGGCCGGCCGGGGCGCGGCGGGCCACACCGGCTTCACCGGCACCAGCCTGGTGCTCGACCGCGCCACGTCCTCGTTCCTGGTCCTCCTGGCCAACACGGTCCACCCCCGCCGCCGCCCGGCCGACAGCGCCCCGCGCGCTGCGGCGGGGACGGCGCTGGCGCGGGCGCTGGAATAGGGGCGGCTCAGGCGCCGTCGTTCGCCGCGGGCCAGGCGTCGCCCCAGTCGGCGTCGCGGGCCGCGCGATAGAGGGGGCCCTGGCGCTTGGTGACGGTCTCGCGGCGCAGGCCCGCGTCCGGGGTGCAGAGGTCGAGCAGCACCTGGCCCTTGCGGAGCTGCGGGCGGCGTACGACGCGGGCGTCCGCGGGGGTGGCGGGGGAGGTGGGGAAGCGGGCCGCCGCGACGTACGCGAACTTCTCGTCCTCGTACGGCAGCGAACCGCCCTTCACCTGCCGGTGCAGCGACGACCGGCTGACCCGGGCCGCGAAGTGGCACCAGTCCGTGCCCGGTTCGATCGGGCACTCCGCGCCGTGCGGGCACGGGGCCAGCACCCGCAGCCCCGCCGCCAGCAGCCGCTCCCGCGCCTCGCGGATGCGCAGATAGCCGTCCGGGGTGCCGGGCTCGATCAGCACGACGGCCGAGGCGGCCCGGGCCGCCTCGTCGACGACGGCGCGGCGGTCGGCGTCGGTGAGCTCGCCCAGCACATAGGAGACGGTGACCAGGTCGGTCGCGTCGGGGAGCGCCAGGCCGTCGCCGATGGCCCGGCGCTGCCAGCGCGCCTCCCGCAGCGCCTTGGCCTCCGCGCCGCGGGCCAGCTCCTGGCCGAGGGCGAGCGCGGGCTCGGCCCAGTCCAGGACGGTGGTGGCGCGGGCGCCGTCCGGCCAGGCCGCGGCGGTCGCCCAGGTGGCCGCGCCGGTGCCGCCACCGATGTCGACATGCGTGGCCGGGGTCCACTCCGGCGCCGCCGCGCGGAAGGCGGCGAGCGCGGAGCGCACGGCCTCGAAGGTCGCGGGCATCCGGTACGCGGCGTAGGCGACGACATCGGACCGGTCGCGCAACACGGGCGCGTCGGTCGGGGTGCGCCCCCGGTAGTTCTCGATCAGCCGCCCCGTGGCCTGGGCGGCCTGCCGGGGCGGCAGCCCGTCGAGCAGACCGGCGAGCGCGGCGCGCAGCGTCTCGCCCGTGCGGGCGGCCTCGGGGGCGGGGGCGTGCATCCGCCAAATTCTACCGGCCGCGGGGCGCCGCCCCGCCCGCCTCTGGCGGCCCGCGTCCGCCCCCGGGCGTGCCCGCCTGCCGGGCCGGCAGGCGGCCGGCCCAGGGCGCGGCACCGCCGCGCGGCCGCCGGGCGCCCAGGCCCCGTCCGCGGATCTTGACGCCTGCGGCGGGCCCTACCCCACCCCGCCCCTTCCCGGCCCCTGCCGATGTGCGGCTCCGCCGCGTGGGGGGGGCTCCGCCCCCAGACCCCCGTACGGCGGAGTCCCCGTGCGGCGGAGCCGCACAGCGGAGACTGCCCCGCCCCTTCCCGGCTCCTGCCGAGCCTCTGTCGAGCCCCTGTCCATATGCGGCTCCGCCGCGCGGGGCTCCGCCGCCGGGTGGGGCTTCGCCCCTGGACCCCGGGGTCTGGGGCGGAGCCCCAGTTGAGGGAAGGGGCGGGTAGGGGAGAGCACCCCAGGCCTGGCCTAGCCGGCCGCCCGGGCGCGTAGCTCCTGCGTGCAGCACTTGACGCTGCCCCCACCCTTGAGCAGCTCGCTCAGGTCCATCGCGATCGGCTCGTACCCCCGCTCGCGCAGCGGGTCGAAGAGCCCGGCCGCCGCCTGCGGGAGCAGGACATGGCGGCCGTCGCTGACCGCGTTGAGGCCGAGGGCCGCGGCGTCCCGCTCCGTGGCGATGATCGCGTCGGGGAAGAGCCGCCCGAGCACGGCCCGGCTGCCCGGGGAGAAGGCGCCGGGGTAGTACATGATCTCCGTGTCCGTCGTGTCGTCGAGCACGCACAGCGCCGTGTCCAGGTGGTAGTAGCGCGGATCGACGAGATCCAGGCCCAGCACCGGGCGGCCGAAGAACTCCTGCGCCTCGGGGTGCGAGAGCGGGCTGCTGCGGAAGCCGCGGCCCGCCAGCAGCCAGGACGCGGTCACGGCGAAGTCGCCCTCGCCCTCGTTGACGTGCTCGGGCTCGCGCACCTCCGCCCAGCCGTGGGCGCGGAACCACTCCAGGTGGGCCGCCGCCTCGCCGGTGCGCTCCGGATGGGCGAAGCGGGCGCCCAGGACGCGGCCGTCGACGACGGTCGCGCCGTTGGCCGCGTACACCATGTCGGGCAGGTCGGGGCGGGGCCGGAGCACCTCGACGGTGTGGCCGAGGGAGCGGTAGCGGTCGCGCAGGTCCTCCCATTGGGCGAGCGCGAGCGGGAGGTCCACGGGCTTGGCCGGGTCCATCCAGGGGTTGATGGAGTAGGTGACCCTGAAGTGGGTCGGCGGGCACATCAGATAGCGGCGCGCGGTGGCGCGGCGCTCGGGGCTACGCAAGGACAAGGATGGCTCCTCACGGGGATGCTGGCCCGTACGGATCGTCGTACGTGGTCCTGGACACATGGTGCGCCCCGGTGCCCGCCCCGGGCAGGGGCCGTTCGGATGGTTTCCCGGGTCGATAGGTTGTCGGCCATGGCCGACAAAGCAGCGCCCGACTCCGCCCGCCGCAGCGAACGCTCCCGCCGGGCGATCCTCGACGCCGCCCTGGAGCTCATCGGCGAACTCGGCTACCCCCGGCTCACCATCGAGGCCATCGCGTCCCGGGCCGGGGTCGGCAAGCAGACGATCTACCGCTGGTGGCCCTCCAAGGCCGCGGTGCTGCTCGACGCCTTCACCGCTGGGGGGCAGGCGCCCGAGGGCGCCGGGGCCGCGCTGCCGGACACCGGGGACCTGGAGGCGGACCTCAAGCTGGTGCTGCGGGCGGCCGTCGACGAGATGAACGCGCCCGCGTACGACCTGCCCGCCCGCGCGCTGACCGCCGAGGGCCTGGTGAACCCCGAGCTGGGCGCGCACTTCGTGGACCGGGTCCTGGAGCCGTCGCTGCGGCTGCTCGCCGAGCGGCTGCGGGCCGCCCAGGACGCCGGGCAGGTGGCGCGGGACGTCGACCCGAGGGTCGCCGTCGAGCTGGTGTGCGGCCCGCTGACCCACCGCTGGCTGCTGCGCACCCTCCCGCTCACCCACGAGTACGCGGACGCGGTGGTCGAGACGGCGCTGCGGGGGATCCTCAAAAGGTGACCCACAAAAGGTGACCCACAAAGGTGAGGTCACGGCGTCGTCAGCAGCGTCGGCGCGTCCGTGATGATGCCGCCGCAGCCCAGCCGCAGCATCCGGTCCCGCGCCTCCGGCGTGTTCACCGTATGGGCCCACACCCGGCGGATGCCGGAGCGTACGGCCCGCCGCAGGTCCTCCGGCCGCGCCCGGTAGTCCACGTCCAGCAGGTCCACGAACCCCCGCCACCCGTCCGGACGGTCCTCGCGCAGCTGCGGGGCCGAGCGCCACAGCTGCGTCAGCAGCCCCAGCCGGTGCACCTGCCGCGCCACCTCGACGCGGTTGCTGTTGACGAAGACGGAGCGGGTCAGCCCGCGCTCGTGGATCATCGCGGCCAGGCGGGGCAGGCTGTCGGGGTCCTTCGCCTCCACCGTCAGCACCCGGCGCCCGCCGAAGCGGTCCAGCGCCTCGCCGACGGTCGGCGGCGCCTCGGGCCGCCAGGCCCCGGGCAGCCGCGGGTCCGGGCGCAGCCGTACGGAGCGCCACTGGGCGGCGGTGAGCGACCTCACGGGGCCGGACGAGTACGTCGTACGGTCCAGCGTCGCGTCGTGGAACACCACGAGCGTGCCGTCCCGCAGCATCCTGGTGTCGAAGTCCAGGACCTGGGCGGCACCGCGCTCGAACGCGGCGGTCAGCCCGGACATGCTGTTCTCGGGCGCTTCCAGGGCCCCGCCGCGGTGTGCCACGAAGGTGATCGTCGGGAGCGTGTCGGCGGTCGGGGACCCGCCGCGCCGCCCGGTCGGGAGGGCGGGGACGGCGGCCGGCACCGAAAGGGCGAGGACCGCTATACCAGTCAGTAGTGACCTCGTGACCATAAAGGGAACGCTAGGGGCGCCTGTTCGGTTATGCCTGATATCCGCACCCAGAGGTGGGGTCCGGGCACCCCGGATATGAACACCGGCCACCTCGGGAGCAGGATGGTGGCAGCATTGGCAGCAATGGCTGGGCATTCGGCGGCACCGGCGGGGAAGCGAGGCGGTAGATGGAACGCAAGGGCAGGTTTTCCCAGTGGCTGCGCCGACCGCGGAGCGGGGCGGGCGGCGACACGGGCACGGGGGCGGGCGCGCCCGGCGCCCGCGAGGATCTGCTCATGGCCGCTGCCGCCGCCGGGTTCCCGCTGGCGCCGGCCGCCCACCCCTCCGGGTACGGCTGTTCCTGCGACCGCATCGGCTGTCCGACCCCGGCCCGGCACCCCGTCTCGTTCGCCTGGCAGACGCAGGCGACCACCGACCCGGAGAAGGTCGCGCGCTGGCTCGCGGGCGACCCCGAGGCGAATTTCATCACCGCCACCGGGATCGTCCATGACGTGCTGGACGTGCCGTTGGCCGCCGGCCGGCTGGCCCTGGAGCGGCTCGGCGAGGCCGGTATCGAGGTCGGGCCCGTCGCCACCACCAGCGCCGATCTGCACCAGGACCGGATGCTCTTCTTCACGGCCACCCGGGGCACCCCGGAGGACGAGGACGAGTGGTGGCCCTGCGAGCTGGACTGCCACCCCGAGACCATGGACGAGCACCCCGGGCTGCGCTGGCACTGCCGGGGCAGCTATGTGCTCCTGCCGCCCGCGCGGCTGCCGGGGGACGGGCGGGTGGCCTGGCTGCTGGGCCCGGAGCGGCCGCTGCCGGACCCGCTGTCGCTGCTGGAGTCGCTGACCGACGCCTGCGCCCGGTTCGCGGACGAGGGGCATGAGCACGAGTCGCACGCCTGGCCGATAGGACGCTGACGCCCGCCGGCCCGGCGACCGGGGCGAGTCCTACTCGCCGGCACGGCGACCGGGGCGAGTCCTACTCGCCCTTCGCGGCGGTCACGCCCTCCAGCCGGTTGAGGAACACCACCTTCGGGTCCGCCGCGTCCTTCGCCGGGACCCGTACCGCCGACTCCGACACCCGGGTCAAGGTCACCGACCTCTTCGCCTCGCCGGTCATCAGCGCCTTGATCTGCGGGGTGGGGTTGGGCCGGTAGCCCTTGGCCATGGTCTGCTTCTGCCGGTGGTGGGAGGTGAAGAAGACCAGCGCCCCGCCGTCCCTCAGCCGCAGCCCCACCGGGGCGTAGCGGGTGCCCTCCGCCGCCGTGTCGATGTACTCGGTCCAGAACTTCGGGGTGCGTACGAACTTCTTCCGCGAGGTCCGCAGCCCCGACGTCGCCTGGCCGTCCGCGAAGATCTCGCCCTCACCGGTCATCAGATAGTCGGTGTACTCGGCGCTGAGCTTGTCCGGCCGTGTCGCCAGCTTCGGCGTGACCCCCTCGGCCGGCACGGACCTCGCCCAGCCGTCCTTGTCGAGCTGGAAGTCCGGTACCTCGTCCTGGCTGAGGATCGACAGATACGCGGCCTTCCACGGCTGGTCCGCGCCGCCCCGGGTGAAGACCAGCAGCCAGCGGTTGTCATCGCGGTTGCTCTCGGTGTCCGCCACGAAGAACTTCGGCCAGCCGACCTGCTTGGGGATGGCGTATCGCGCGTCGGTGAGCCGCAGCGGCGGGTAAGCGGGATTCCCGTCGGGCTTCGCGGCGTGCTGCGCCTTCAGGTCGGCCGCGCTGATGTCCAGCAGCGGGCCGGTCTGCACCTGGTTCGCCAGCGCCGGATCCAGCTCGCGGTAGGACTTGTTGTAGGTGTCCGTGAACCGCTTCAGCGCCTTCGGCGCCTCATCCTTCGCGATGGACGGGATGTTCTCCCGCTCGCCGTGCACCGTCATGCACCCTGTCAGCGTCATCGCCAGCGTCACCACCGCCGCTGCCGCGGCTGTCGGAACTGCGCTCTGCCGACGCTGTGACCTGCGTGACGTGGGTGTCATGAGGCGTGGGCTCCTTCGGGACTGCCTTGGACGGCGCAACCCTACCGGGGACCAGGAAGAAAGCGAGCGTGGGGACCAGATACAGCAGCCACACCGATACCTGAAGAACGGTCGGATCCGGCTGGAAGTTGAAGACGCCCTTGAGCACGGTGCCGTACCAGGAGTCCGGCGGGATGGTCGTGCTGATGTCGAAGGCCAGGTTGTGCAGGCCGGGGACGAACTCCGCCTCCTGGAGGTCGTGGAAGCCGTACGCGAGCACGCCCGCCGCCACGACGACCAGCATGGCGCCGGTCCAGGTGAAGAACTTCGCCAGGTTGATCTTCAGCGCCCCACGGTAGAACAGCCAGCCAAGCAGCACCGCGGTGAGCAGCCCCAGCACCACCCCGACCAGCGGCCGCGGCGTGCCGTCGTTGCTCGCCTGCACCGCCGTCCACACGAACAGCGCAGTCTCCAGGCCCTCCCGGCCCACCGCCATGAAGGCCGTGACCACCAGCGCGCCGGTGCCCATCGCCAGCGCCGCGTCCAGCTTGCCCTGTAGCTCGGACTTCAAGTGCCGGGCGGTGCGCCGCATCCAGAACACCATCCAGGTCACCAGGCCGACCGAGAGAATCGACAGCGAGCCGCCGAGCGCCTCCTGGGCCTTGAAGGTCAGCTCCTGCGAGCCGAACTGAAGCGCCGCGCCGAAGGACAGGCTCAGCGCGACCGCGATGCCGATGCCCAGCCAGACCGGCCGCAGCGCCTTGCGGCGGTCGGTCTTGACCAGATAGGCGACGAGGATGCAGACGACCAGGCTGGCTTCCAGCCCTTCGCGCAGTCCGATCAGGTAGTTGCCGAACACGAGGTTGGCCTTTCTCTTCAGGAGAACAGCGCCCGGCCCCACCAGTCGCCCGCGTCGCGGACGCCCGGCGGGACGGCGAAGAGCGCCGAACCCACGTGCTGGATGTACTCGTTGAGCGCGTCGTTGCGCGCCAGTTGCTGCTGCACCGGTACGAACCCCTGCCGTACGTCCCGCTGGTACGCGAGGAAGAACAGCCCCGCGTCCAGCCGCCCCAGGCCGTCCGTGCCGTCGGTGAAGGAGTAGCCGCGGCGCAGGATCCGTACGCCGCCGTTGGCCTCGGGGTGGGCCAGCCGGACATGCGCGGTGGGCAGCATCGCCTTCAGGTTCGGCTCGTCGTGCTCGCGCTGCCTGCCGATGGGCGCGCCCTCGCCCTTGGTGCGCCCGAAGACCTCCTCCTGCTCCTTGAGGGAGGTGCGGTCCCAGGTCTCGATGTGCATCCGGATGCGGCGGGCCACCAGGTACGAGCCGCCGACCAGCCACTCGGGGCCGGCCTTGGCGCCCACCCACACATGCTTGTCCAGGGCCGCGGAGTCGGTGCCCGCGATGTTCCGGGTGCCGTCCTTGAACCCCATCATGTTGCGCGGGGTCTGCGCGTCCGGCGTCGTCGAGGACGTCTTGCCGAAGCCCAGCTGCGACCAGCGGATCGCGACCTTGCCCATGCCGATACGGGCCAGGTTGCGGATCGCGTGCACCGCCACCTGCGGGTCGTCCGCGCAGGCCTGGACGCACAGGTCGCCGCCGCTGCGCGCCGCGTCCAGGTTGTCCCCGGGGAACGCGGGCAGGTCGATCAGGGCCTCCGGGCGGCGCCCGGCGAGGCCGAAGCGGTCCTTGCCCTTCTTGTCCTTGAAGAGGGTCGGCCCGACGCCGAAGGTGAGGGTCAGCCGGGACGGCTTGAGCCCCAGCGCCTCGCCGGTGTCGTCCGGCGGGGCCTCGGCGAGCCCGCCGACCGCGCCGCCGCCGACCGCGTGACCCTGCGTCATCCGGGCCGCCGCCTTCGTCCACTCCTTCAGGAGGGCGACCAGCTCGTCGCGGTCGTCGGTGGTGACGTCGAAGGCCGCGAAGTGCAGCCGGTCCTGTACGGCGGTGGCGATCCCGGCCTGGTGCGCGCCGTGGAAGGGCACCGCGGCCCCGCCGTCGGCCACCGGCTGGGCGTCGTCTCCGGAGCCGCCGAGCGCGGCGGCGGTGCCGCCGCCCATGGCGGCGCCGAGCGCGAGGCCCGCGCCGCCCCAGCCGAGCAGCGCGCGGCGCGAGGGGGCGGGGGTCTCCGGGGACGAGGACGTGGTCTGTTCGGTCATGCTCGGCGCGCCCTTACTTCGCCACGGCCGCGGCGAGCTGGGACAGCGGCTCGGCCAGGGCGTTGACCGCGTCCGACAGCTCCTTGCGCTTGGGCTCGCCGACGGTGTCGTACGACACGAACCCGTCGCCCTCGCGGTACTTGTCGAGCAGCTTCTTCACCGCCGCGAACTGCTTGTCCAGATCCTTGGTCAGGGCCGGGGCGTTCGTGGCGGCCACCGGCTTGAGCAGCTGGTACGACTTCTCGGCGCCGTCGACATTGCCCTCGAAGTCGACCAGGTCGGTGTGGCTGTAGCGCTCCTCCTCGCCGGTGACCTTGCCGGTCTGCACCTCGTCGAGGAGTTCCTTGGCGCCGTTGGCCATGCCGGTGGGGGTGATGTCCGCGGTGCCGACCCGCTTCTGCCAGTCCTTGAGGTCCTTGATCAGCTGGTCCGCGAGGGCCTTGTCCTCGGCGGTGATCTTCTTGTCCTTCCACAGGGACTTCTCGAGCCGGTGCCAGCCGGTCCACTTCTGGCCCTTCTCCAGGCCGTCCTCGCGGATGTCCACCTTGGGGTCGATGTCCCCGAAGGACTCGGCGACCGGCTCGGTGCGCTCCCAGCCGACGCGCGAGGGCGCGTACGCCTTCTTCGCGGCCTCCAGGTCACCCTTCTTGACCGCGTCCGCGAACGCCTGGGCCTTCGGCAGCGTCTCGTCGGCCTGCGCCTGGACATAGGTGCGGTAGTCGGCCACCGCGCTGTCCAGCTTCGGGTTCCGCTTGGCGACCTTGCCGCCGGTCACGGTCACCTTCTGCCGGATGCCGCGGCCCTTCATGCCGGGCTTGCAGGCGATCTCGTAGGTGCCCGCCTTGACCTCGGCGGTGATGTTGGCCTTGAGCCCGGAGCCGATGTTCTCCCGCTCGGTGACGATCCGGTCGCCGGGCGCGTACAGATACACCTCGGTGACCTTGGAGCCCTTGTTCTCCACCGCGAGCTTGACGTGCCCGGCCGGGAACTCGGTCTTCGACACCTCGCACTTGTCGTCGGACGCCGTGATCCGGATCGCGTCGGAGCCCTTGGCGTCGGACTTCTCGGCGCAGCCGGACACGGCGGCCAGCGAGGCCACCGCCGCGATGGCGGTGACGGCGGAGGAGCGGGCGGCTCTCATAAACGGACTCCAGTCGAGATCGGGCAGCATGCCGACATGGCGACATGTCGAGACAGGGGCCGGATAGGCCGCCCTAACTTAACTGAGGCTTACCTATCCAGCTCCAGCTCAGCCCCAAGGATCCGTAAGCTAAGAGTAAAAATTAGGCAATACGCGCCTATGGGAGGGTCAGAATCTCCGCGCCTGTGTCGGTCACCACAAGCGTGTGTTCGAACTGCGCCGTCCGCTTCCGGTCCTTCGTCACGACCGTCCAGCCGTCGTCCCACATGTCGTACTCGTAGCTGCCCAGCGTCAGCATCGGCTCGATGGTGAAGGTCATCCCCGGCTTGATCTCGGTGGTGTGATGCGGGCTGTCGTAGTGCGGGACGATCAATCCGGAGTGGAACGACGAGTTGATGCCGTGGCCGGTGAAGTCGCGGACCACGCCGTAGTCGAAGCGCTTGGCGTACGACTCGATGACACGGCCGATGATGTTGATCCGGCGGCCCGGCTTGACCGCCTTGATCGCGCGGTTGAGCGACTCCCGGGTGCGCTCCACCAGCAGCCGCGACTCGTCCCCCACCTCGCCGCACAGATAGGTGGCGTTGGTGTCGCCGTGCACCCCGCCGATGAAGGCGGTCACGTCGAGGTTCACGATGTCGCCGTCGCGCAGCACGGTCGAGTCCGGGATGCCGTGGCAGATGACCTCGTTGACCGAGGAGCACAGCGACTTGGGGAAGCCGCGGTAGCCCAGCGTCGAGGGGTAGGCCCCGTGGTCGCACAGATACTCGTGCGCCACACGGTCCAGCTCGTCCGTGGTGACCCCCGGCGCGATCCGGCTCGCGGCCTCCGCCATCGCGCGCGCGGCGATCCCGCCCGCGATCCGCATGCGCTCGATCGTCTCGGCGTCCTGGACCTCGGGCCCCGTGTACGGGGTCGGGCCCTCCTTGCCGACGTACTCGGGGCGCGGGATCGAGGCGGGGACCGGGCGGGTGGGGGAGATCTTTCCCGGGACAAGAAGCGACTGGCCAGACATGTCAGCGAGTGTATCGGCGGCGCATCGGGCAGCATGGCGGAAGACCGGGAGAGAAGGGCGGGAGACGGCGATGGCGCTGTTCAAGAAGCGGGCCGCGGGGAAGCCGGGCGAGTGGTACTACTGCATCAGGCACCAGAAGGTCGAGGAGGGCCCGGAGTGCCGCGCGGCCGACCGGCTGGGCCCGTACCCCAGCCGCACCGAGGCCCAGCACGCGATGGAGCTGGCCGCGGAGCGGAACGTCGAGTGGGAGACCGACCCACGGTGGCGCGATGAGCCCACACGCGATGAGCCCACGGGCGACGGGGGCACCCCCGGCGGGGGCGCGCGGGACGGCGGCTGACCGCGGCGGGCGCTCACACGGGTGCGTCCGCCGCCTCGCGCCACTCGCGGACGCGCCGCGCGTGCTCGTCCGTGCGCGCGTCGTACGTCATCAGCTTCGGCAGTGTGAGCGCCAGCAGTCCGATGGACGCGACGCACGCAAGACCGCCGGTCCAGACCGAGGCCCGCACCCCCACGAGCCCGGCCATCGAGCCGGCCCGGACCTGGCCCAGCTGCGGCCCCGTCGCGTACGACAGCAGCTCGATGCCCGCCAGCCGCCCCCGCAGCTCGTCGGGGATCGTCTGGTTCCACATCGTCGAGCGGAACAGCCCGCTGACCATGTCCGCCCCGCCCGCCACCGCCAGGCACAGCAGCACCAGCCAGACGTTCGGCAGCCATCCGGCCAGCGCCATCGCCGCGCCCCACAGCGCCGCGCTCAGCACCACCATCCGGCCGTGCCGATGCACCCGTGAGGCCCAGCCGCTGGTCACGCTCACCACCATCGAGCCCACCGACCCGGCCGCGTACATCAGGCCGAGCGCCCAGGGCGCGTCCAACTCGTCGGCGAGGAAGGGGAAGATCGCGTTCGGGAAGGCGAAGAACATGGCCGCCATGTCCACCGCGTAGGTGCCCAGCAGCTCCTTGCGCCGCCAGGCATAGCGCGCGCCCTCGCCGATCGCGCGCAGCGAGGGCTTCTCCGCGTCATGGGCGGGCGGCGCGGGGGTGAGGCCGAGCGCCAGCAGGATCGAGGCGGCGAAGGTCAGCAGGTCCAGGCCGTACGCGAAGGGCAGCCCCGCGTACGCGACGACGATGCCCGCGAGCGAGGGGCCCGCGATGGCGGACAGCTGCCAGCGGATCGCGTTCAGTGCGGCGGCCGCGGTGAGCTGGCCGTGCGGGACGATACGGGCCGTGACCGCGTCGATGGCCGGGCGCTGGAGCCCGGTGAGCGCGCTGGTCAGGGCGGCCACCACATACAGCGGCCACAGCATGGGATCGGGCAGCAGGCTGTTGGCCAGCAGCAGCGCGGCCAGCAGGCCAAGACCCGCCTCGGTGAGCAGGATCAGCTTCCGGCGGTCGACGGCGTCCGCGAGCGCCCCGCCGTACAGACCGAAGACGATCAGCGGGACCAGCTCGACCGCGCCGATCGCCCCGACGGCGAGGGCCGAGCCCGTCAACTCCTTGATCTGGAGCGGCAGCGCAACCATGGTCAGAAAGCTGCCGAAGGCGGTCACCAGCCCCGCGGTCCACATCAGGCGGAAGTCGCGGGAGGAGCGCCAGGGCGCGAGATCGGGCAGCAGGGCGCGCCGACGCGCCCCCGGGGCCGGGGGATGTGGATCGTCCGTCACAAGGGGACATGCTCAAGCGCCGTCCGCGCGGCCCACAAACGAATTATTCACGCCATGCGCTCACCAAGGAGCCGGTGGCGGGGCCGTCAGCCGGTCGGCCAGCCGGGCGAGGCGGTCGCGGAAGCGGTGGCGGCCGGGCGGCGCGGGCAGGCCGTTCTCCCCGGCGGCGGCGCTGACCAGGTGCTGGAGGGTGTCCAGATCGAGGCCCGCGTCGGCCGGGGCGGCCAGCGCGTCATGTGCGAGGGCGTGCAGTTCGGCGTGGCCGCCGTCGAGGGCGAGCACGGTGGCCCCGCTCCGGCGCGCGTCGTCCACCCGCTCCAGCAGCCCGGCCCCCGGGTCGTCCGGCGCGACCACGAGCAGCGTCTCGCCGCGCCTGGCGCGCTCCAACCGGCCGAGGTCGACGGCCAGATGAGCGGGGACCGCGCCGTCGGGGACCCGGTGGCGTACGAGGGTGGGGGACAGCTCGGGCAGACCGGACCAGGCGGCCTCGTCGTCGAGGTGCGCGGCCAGGTGCCAGGGCTCGTACTCCTCGCTGCCGACCAGCAGCAGCCCGCCCCCGTGCGGCTCGACCGAAGCCCGCAGGGACCCCGCGAACCGGCGGGTGGCCCGCAGCCATTCGGTCCCGGCGAGCACATCGCGCAGCAGCGCGACCCGTACGGCGTCCATGGGCCCGGGATCCTGCCGGGCCGCGCGGGGCGGCGGGGGCGAATCGGGCCGGTCTCACCCCTTCGAGCGTTGTCCGGCCGCGCCCAGGTACGAGCCGTAGAGCAGCTGTACGCCACCCCAGCACATCATCACCACCCCGATTTTGGGGAGCTCCACCACGGGGAGTTCGATGTCCCCGGCGAACAACCACAGCGCCAGCCCGACGACGAGGGTGACGCTCCCTTCCAGGAGCTGCTTGTAAGCGTTGGTCATAACGCGACGCTATGAGCCGCCGCCTGGCGGAACCTCCGCCCGGCGGACGAAATCGGTGGCGGCTCCCTGCATCCTTCGACGGATCCACCGCCAAGTGTTCATGTGCCGTCCCTTGACGCTCTGTGAGGCGAACCCTAAGGTCGCCGGACACAAGGGACGTCCTACGTCCGGTCATTTTGGCGGCGGCACTCGATTGCAACGGGGCATCGGCGGGCACGAGCGTGTCTCGGGGCGCTGCGCGGGCTGGACTGAGGAGCCGCGCAGCGACGAAGGAGCGAGCAGCGACGAAGGAAGCCCGCGCGTAGGAGCGCCCCGAGACTGAGCGGGAAGGGGGGTCGGATGGCAAGCGATGTGGCAGCGCGCGCGTACGAGGTCTCCGTGCCGTTCCGGGCGGGGGCCGAGGGCTATGCGAGTTACCGCATTCCGGCGGTGGTGGCGACGCCCGCCGGGACGCTGCTGGCCTTCGCCGAGGGGCGGGTGGGGTCCTCCGCCGACCACGGGGACATCGACCTCGTGCTCAAGCGCTCGGCGGACGGCGGGCGGACCTGGGGGCCCTTACAGGTCGTCGCGCGGAACGGCACCGGCACGGCCGGGAATCCGGCGCCCGTGGTCACGGCGGGCGGCCGGGTCGTCCTCGTCCATGTGACCAACGGCGCCACCGCCACCGAGGACCTGATCCGGCGCGGCCAGGTGTCCGCCGAGGACGGGCGGCGGGTGTGGGTGGCGCACAGTGACGACGACGGGGTGGGCTGGAGCGCGCCCCGGGAGATCACCGGCGAGGCGAAGCGGCCGGAGTGGCGCTGGTACGCCACCACGCCCGGCCACGCCCTGCGGTTACGGCACGGCGCCCGGGCCGGCCGGATCGTCGTACCGGGCAACCACTCGACGCCGCCGACCGCCGCCGGGGACACCGGCGCCGAGGGGAAGTACGACGGCGGGCACGACCTGCTCAGCGACGACGACGGCGCCACCTGGCGGATCGGCTACGTCGAGGACAACCCCGACGGATACATCAACGTCAACGAGACCACCGCAGCCGAACTCCCCGACGGCCGGGTGTACTTCAACACCCGCAGCGACGCCAACGCGCCCGGCAACCGGGCCGACGCCCACTCGTCCGACGGCGGCGCGACCCTCGACAAGCCCTTCAGGCCGCAGGCCGGGCTGGTCGCGCCGGTCGTCGAGGGCAGCGTGCTGCACCTGGGCGACCCGGATGTGGTGCTGTTCTCCGGGCCGGCCGACCCCGGCTACCGGGCTCTGATGACGGTGCGGGCCAGCGGCGACGGCGGGGCCACCTGGCGGCCCGCCCACACCGTCGACGGGCTGCCGGCCGCCTACTCCGACCTGGTCAGGATCGATGAAGAGACCGTCGGACTGCTCTACGAGACCGGCGACTTCAGCGCCTACTCGACGATCACCTTCCGGCGCATTCCGGTGAAGGAGCTGGTATGAGCAAGATGCACCGCCACAGTTCTCACGGTCCCCTCCGGACCCCCGGGCGGCGCGCGGTCCTGGGCGGCGCCGCCGCCGCGGCGGCCGGTTTCGCCCTCGCGGGCTGCGGCTCGGACGACGGGGACGACGAGCCCAAGGGCCGGAAGAAGGGCGAGAAGATCAAGCTGACCTTCTGGTCCTGGGTGCCGGGCATCGACAAGCCCGTCGAGCTGTGGAACAGCAAGAACCCCGAGGTGCAGGTCAAGGTCGAGAAGGTGTCGGCCGTGGACGGCGCCCAGTACGCGAAGATGCACGCCGCGATCAAGTCGGGCAACCCGCCGGACCTCGGCCAGATCGAATACCCGGTCGTGCCCAGCTTCCTGATCGACAACGGTCTGCTGGACCTCACGAAGTACGGGGTCGAGTCGTACAAGGACAAGTTCGTCGGCTGGCAGTGGCAGCAGTCGGTCTTCGGCAAGGCCGTCTACGCCGTCCCGCAGGCGTCCGGTCCGATGGGTCTGTTCATCCGCCAGGACCTGTTCGACGAGTGGGGCGTCGAACCGCCTGCCACCTGGGACGACTACGAGGCGGCGGCCAAGGCGATCCGCAAGAAGGGCGCCTGGATCGAGACCTTCTCGGCGACCAACGGCAACCGCTTCGCGGGCCTGGCCTGGCAGGCCGGGGCGAGCTGGTTCGGCGCCGAGGGCGACACCTGGACCGTGAGCATCGACGACGAGCCCACCCGCAAGGTCGCCGACTACTGGGAGGCGCTGGTCAAGCAGAAGCTGATCAAGACCATCCCGGACCGGCAGAACGCCTGGTACAAGGACGTCCAGACCGGGGCGATCGCCTCCTGGCTCGGCGCCAGCTGGGGCGACGCGCTGCTGGTCGGCAACGCCCCCAAGACCAGCGGCAAGTGGCGGGTCGTGCCCATGCCGCAGTGGAAGAAGGGCGACGGGGCCTTCGCCAACTGGGGCGGCTCCACCACCGCGGTCTTCGCCAAGAGCACGTACCCGAAGGACGCGCTGGCGTTCGCGATCTGGCTCAACACCGACCCCGAGTCGATCAAGCTCCTTATCGACAACGGCTATGGCACCCCCGCCGCCAAGCAGGGCTACACCACCTCCCAGCTGGATGTGCACAAGGACTTCATGGGCGGCCAGGAGTACAGCAAGGTGTTCGACGCCGCGAGCAAGGGCGTGGACACCAGCTGGCGGTGGGGCCCCTCCACCGACACCCTCTACCAGCGGCTCGGCGACGCCTTCACCGCGGCCCTCGGCGACGGCGGCTCGTTCAGGTCCGTGCTGAAGAAGGTGCAGGGCGAGACGATCAGCGACCTCAAGGAAAAGGGACTGAAGGTGACGGCCGGGTGAGACGCCTCACCCGCACCGAGGTCCGCGGCGCCCGGTCGGCGGCCGGGTTTCTGCTGCCTTTCCTCGCGCTCTTCCTGCTGTGCTTCATCGCGCCCATCGGATACGCCCTGTACGAAAGCCTGCTGAGGGTCGAGCGCACCGGCGCGCTCGGCCTCGGCGGCGAGACCAAAGAGGTGTGGGCGGGCCTCTCCAACTACACACACGCACTGGAGGACGACCGCTTCACCGCCGGCTTCGGGCGGGTGCTGCTGTTCGGCGCCGTGCAGATCCCGGTGATGATCGTGCTGGCCACCGGGCTCGCGCTGCTGCTGGAGGCGGCGTCCGCCCGCTGGGTCGGCTTCTTCCGGACCGCCTTCTTCCTGCCGTACGGGGTGCCCGGCGTCATCGCCTCGATCCTGTGGGGCTTCCTGTACGTACCGGGCATCAGCCCCCTGGTGGAGCTGGCCCACTCCGCGGGCTGGGACGTGGACTTCCTGTCCCGCGGAACCGTGCTGTGGTCCATCGCCAACATCGTCACCTGGCAGTTCACCGGCTACAACATGCTGGTGCTGATCGCGCAGCTCAAGGCCGTGCCCGGCGAGCTGTACGAGGCGGCGCGCATCGACGGGGCCAGGGCCTGGCAGATCGCCTGGCACATCAAGCTGCCGCTGATCCGGCCCGCGCTCGTGCTCACCACCGTCTTCAGCATCATCGGCACCCTCCAGCTGTTCGCCGAACCCAAGGTGCTCAAGCCGCTCAGCAACTCCATCGACTCCGGCTACACCCCCAACCTGGCCGCCTACAACGAGGCGTTCACCAGCAACAACCAGCACATCGCGGCGGCCGAGGCGGTGCTGCTCGCGCTGGTCGCCTGCGTGCTGTCCTTCGGCTTCCTGAGGCTCGTGGGACAGCGAGGGCCCAAGCAACCCAAGGGGAAGGACGGGAGGAGCCGGTGAGCGCCCAGGCCACCCAGCAGATCCCGGCGGACGGCACCCCGGCGCCGGGCACCGCGGCGGGCGCGCCGCGCCGCCGCGGCCGCCGCCGGGACGGCCGGCAGCCCCCGCTGCGCTACCGCATCATCACCGTCTCGCTGCTCGCCGTCGCGGCCGTCTACTTCCTGGTCCCCGTCTACTGGCTGGTGGTGTCGGCGACCAAGTCCAGCAGCGACCTCTTCGGCACCTTCGGCTTCTGGTTCCACGACCCGCACCCCATCGACTATCTGCGCCGGGTGCTCACCTACGACGACGGCATCTACGTCCGCTGGTTCGCCAACAGCCTGATGTACGCGGGCGTCGGGGCAGTGGCCGCCACCCTGCTGTCGGCCGCCGCCGGCTACGCCCTGGCCAAGTTCCCCTTCCCCGGGCGGGAGGGCGTCTTCAACGTCATCCTCGCCGGGGTGCTCATCCCGGGCACCGCGCTCGCCCTCCCGCTGTACCTCCTCTTCAGCGAGATGGGGCTCGCCAACACCTACGCGGCGGTGCTGCTGCCCAGCGTGGTCAGCCCCTTCGGGGTCTATCTGTGCCGGGTCTACGCGGCCGCCGCGGTGCCCGACTCACTGCTGGAGGCGGCGCGGATCGACGGCGCGGGCGAGGCGCGGATCTTCTCCACGCTGGGGCTGCGGCTGATGACCCCGGCGCTGGTCACCGTCTTCCTGTTCCAGTTCGTGCATATCTGGAACAACTTCTTCCTGCCGCTGGTGATGCTCTCGGACTCCGATCTGTATCCGATCCAGCTGGGCCTCACCTCCTGGCAGGGGTACGCGGACCGGCAGCCGGAGCTCTACCAGTACACGGTCGGCGGCGCCTTCCTCTCCGTGGTCCCGCTGATGGTCCTGATGGGGGTGTTGCAGCGGTACTGGCGCACCGGGCTCACCGAGGGCAGCGTCAAGGCGTGACCCGGGCCACCGGGGGCGTGTCGGCGTCACCGGGCGTGTCAGTATCGCGGTTATGACTTCTACTGCTGCTGATGCTGGTGATGGTGGGGCGGCCCCCGCGAAGAAGGCCCCCGCCAAGGACCCCTGGGACCTGCCCGACGTCTCCGACCTGGTCGTCGGGGTCCTCGGCGGCACCGGCGACCAGGGGCGCGGCCTGGCCTACCGGCTGGCCCGGGCCGGCCAGAAGGTGATCATCGGCTCGCGGGCCGTGGAACGGGCGCGGACCGCGGCCGAGGAACTGGGCGGCGCGGCGCTCGGCATCGAGGGCGAGGACAACGCGGAGTGCGCGCGGCGCAGCGATGTCGTGATCGTCGCGGTGCCGTGGGAGGGGCACGGCAAGACCCTGGAGTCGCTGCGCGAGGAGCTGAGCGGCAAGCTCGTCATCGACTGCGTGAACCCGCTCGGCTTCGACAAGAAGGGCGCGTACGCGCTCAAGCCCGAGGAGGGCAGCGCCGCCGAGCAGGCCGCCGCCCTGCTGCCCGACTCGCGGGTGACCGCCGCCTTCCACCATCTGTCGGCGGTGCTGCTCCAGGACCCCGAGGTCGAGCAGATCGACACGGATGTGATGGTGCTGGGCGAGAGCCGCGCCGACACGGATCTGGTGCAGGCGCTGGCGGCCCGGATCCCCGGGATGCGGGGCGTGTTCGCGGGGCGGCTGCGCAACGCCCACCAGGTCGAGTCGCTGGTCGCCAACCTGATCTCGACGAACCGCCGCTACAAGGCCCACGCGGGCCTGCGGGTCACGGACGTCTGACCGGGGGCGCCCGCCGGGGCGACGCGGGGCGGGGCATGGGAGGCGGCGGGGCATGGGGGACAATGTCCGGGACTGACACATCCCCGGACAGGAGCCCACCCCATGCCCCGACTGGCCCTCTACGCCCTCGCCGTCTGCGCCCTCGCCGTCGCCGCGGCGGTCGTGTCCTTCGCACAGGGCAGCTGGATCGGCGTCGTGTGGATCCTGCTCGCGGGCGTCTCCTCCAACATGGCCTGGTACTACCTGCGCAAGGCCAAGCTGGACCGGGCCGCGGCCAGGGAGGCCGAGCTCATGGGTTGAGCGAGGGCAGGTGGGGCTCGCCCTGCCAGAAGCGGAAGAACTCCTGACCCCAGTACGTCTCCCACTCCGACACGCCCAGGCCCCGCATCACCGCGTCGATGGAGTCGAAGAAGACGTGGTTGACCTCCGGAATCCACAGCACACCGAACACCGCGATCAGCCCGAACGGCGCGTACGGCTCGACCTGCCGCCGCACCCGGTACGACAGCCACGGCTCGATCACGCCGTAGCCGTCCAGCCCCGGGACCGGGAGGGAGTTCAGGATGGCCGCGGTGACCTGGAGCATCGCCAGGAACGCCAGCGCGTAGCGGAACACATCCGGCACCCCGTCCAGCGCGCCGAGCCAGAACGGCGCGGTCAGCGCCACCGCGAACGCGATGTTCGTCAGCGGCCCCGCGGCCGAGATCAGGCTGTGCTTCCAGCGGCCGCGGATGCGGTGCCGCTCGATGAACACCGCCCCGCCGGGGAGCCCGATCCCGCCCATGATCACGAAGATGACGGGCAGCACGATGCTGAGCGCCAGATGGGTGTACTTCAGCGGGTTCAAGGTCAGATAGCCCTTGGCCCCGATCGATATGTCGCCGCCGTGCAGCGCGGTGCGCGCGTGGGCGTACTCATGGAGACACAACGACACGATCCAGCCCGAGACCACGAAGAGGAACACGGCGAAGCCGGGGCTCGCGGAGAAGTCCGTCCACACCGCCCACGCGGATACGACCATGATCGCGACCAGGGCGAGGAACACGGGGCTGATCCGCCGGTCGCGGCGGCTGACTGCGGTGGCCATGCGTGATGTCTCTCCAGGTGGGCACGGAGTGCGGTGATCGGGAACCGTCGGGGATCGGAAAACGTCGGGCGGGGCGCCGGGAGTTCCGGGGGGAACGGCCGGCACGGGCGAACAGCTGAACGGATCAGTCGCCGCCGTGCCCGACAATGGGGCGGTGCGCTACGCGATACTCGGCACCACCCAGGCCCGACGCGACGACGGTACCCCCATCGCGCTCGGTGGTACGCGTCTGCGGGTACTGCTGACCGCGCTGGCGCTCCATCCCGGACGGGTGCACACCACCGGCGCGCTGATCGAGGCGGTGTGGGACGCCGACCCGCCCGCCGACGGCCACGGCGCGCTCCAGGCCCTCGTCGGCCGCCTCCGCAGGGCCCTCGGCAAGGACGCGGTGCGCTCGGTCCCCGGCGGCTACCGGCTGAGCGCCGACCCCGACGACATCGATCTGCACCGCTTCGAGCGCCTGGTGGCGGAGGGGACCAGGGCCCTGGAGGACGGCGACCCGGCCAAGGCCGCCGCCGTCCTCGACGACGCCCTCGCCCTGTGGCGCGGCCCGGCCCTCGCCGACCTCCCCGGCGGCGGCTCGGCGGCGGCCCGCGCCGAGGCCCGCCGCCTGGACGCCGGCCGTGGCCGGATCGCCGCCGATCTCGCCCTCGGCCGCCCCGAGCAGGCCCTGCCCCGGCTCGCCGGGCTCTGCGCCGCCCATCCGCTCGACGAGCCGCTGCACGCCCTGCGGATCCGCGCCCTGCGCGACGCGGGCCGCACGGCCGAGGCGCTGACCGCGTACGAGGCGATCCGTGTCGAGATCGCCGACCGCCTCGGCGCGGACCCCGGGCCCGTGCTGCGCGCGCTCCACGCCGAGCTGCTGGACCCGCCCGCCGCCCCCGCGGGGCCCGCGGCCGCGCCGCGCCCCGCGCCCGACGGGGCGCCGCCCCGGCGGGCCGGGGCGCGGCCGGGTGTCCGGGGCGGCAATCTGCGGGCCCGGCTGACCAGCTTCGTCGGCCGCGAGGCGGACCTCGGGGTGCTGCGGGCGGACCTGGCCGGAGCCCACCGGCTCATCACCCTCCTCGGGCCCGGCGGGGCCGGGAAGACCCGGCTGTCGCAGGAGGCCGCCGAGTCGGTGGCGGACATCTGGGCGGACGGCGTCTGGCTGGCCGAGCTGGCCCCCGTGGACGACCCGGGGACCGTGCCGGAGACGGTGCTCACCGCCCTCGGGGCGCGCCAGACCGTCATCCGCGGCAGCGCCGCGGAAGGGCTGCGGGCCGCGACCGACCCGACCACGTTCGACCCGCTCGCGCGGCTCGTGGAGCACTGCGCGCCGCGCCGGATGCTGATCGTGCTCGACAACTGCGAACACCTCGTCGACGCCGCGGCCCGGCTCGCCGAGACCCTGCTCACCCGCTGCCCCGGCGTCACCGTCCTGGCCACCAGCCGCGAACCGCTGGCCGTCCCGGGCGAGTTGGTGCGCCCCGTGGATCCGCTGCCGGACCCTGTCGCGCTGCGGCTGCTCCAGGACCGGGGCGCGGCGGCCCGGCCCGGCTTCCGCGTGGACGACGACCCGGCCGCCTGCGCCGAGATCTGCCGCAGGCTGGACGGACTGCCGCTGGCCATCGAGCTGGCCGCGGCGCGGCTGCGCTCGCTCACCCCGCGGCAGCTCGCCGACCGGCTCGACGACCGCTTCCGGCTGCTGACCAGCGGCAGCCGGACGGTGCTGCCCCGCCAGCAGACGCTCCGCGCGGTCGTCGACTGGTCCTGGGAGCTGCTGGACGCGCGGGAGCGCACCGTGCTGCGCCGGCTGTCGGTCTTCGCGGGCGGCTGCGACCTGGCCGCCGCGGAGGCCGTGTGCGGAGACCCATACGGCGACGGGGCCGCCGGGGCCGCCGGGGCTGACGGGGCCGCCGGGGCTGACGCGCCTGACGGGTCTGCCGCGGTCGATCCCCTCGACGTCGCCGCCCTGCTCGGCTCGCTCGTCGACAAGTCCCTGGTCGTCGCCGCCCCCGACGCGGCCTCCGGCATGCGCTACCGGCTGCTGGAGACCGTCGCCGAGTACGCCGCCGAGCGCCTCGCACAGGCGGGGGAGCGCGCGGTGGTCGAGGGGCGCCACCTGGTCGCCTACCGGGAGCTGGCCCGCACCGCCGACCCCCTGCTGCGCGGCCCGGAACAGCGGGTGTGGCTCGCCCGGCTGGAGACCGAGCACGACAATCTGCGGACCGCGCTGCGCCGCGCCGTCGCCGCGCGCGACGAACACGAGGCGCTGTGCCTGGTGCTGTCGCTCGGCTGGTTCTGGCAGCTGCGCGGCCACCGCGGCGACGCGCGCCAGTGGTCGGCGGCCGCCGCGGCGCTCGGCCCCAACCCCTTCGCGCCGCCCATCGCCCCGGTGCCCCCGCTGCTCGCCCGCTCCACGGACCGGCCGCCGCCCATGCCGCCCGAGCTGCTCGAGGAGGCGCGGCGCGGGGTGCGGCTGATCGGGCTGTCCAACATCGAGGGCGACATGCGGGAGTTGGGCAGCGAGGAGGCCCGGAGCGAGCTGCGGGGCATCGTCTCCGCCTATCGCCCGGGGCTGCCGCAGAACTGCCGTATCCCGGGCTTCATGTGGTTCTACGCCGTGCTGCTCACCGGCGAGTTCGAGCTGCTGCGGCAGATCGTCGAAGAGGGGGTGCGCACCTGCCGGGAGCTCGGCTACGAGTGGGAGACCGCCATGCTCCTTCAGCTGCGCGCCAAGGTCCTGAGCGGCCGGGGCGACTGGAGCGGCGGGGACGGCGGGGACGGCGGGGACGACCATGAGCGCTCGGCCGACGAGTCGCGGCGGGACGCCGACGAGAGCCTGGAGATCTTCACCCGGCTCGGGGACGCGTGGGGCATGGCGGAGGCCCTGTCCGGCCGCGGCGAGCTGCTGGAGCAGCGCGGCGAGGGCGAGGCGGCCGCCGCCGACTACCGCGCGGCGATCCGCTGCGCCGAGCAGCTGGACGCGCACACACAGGTGTTGCTGCTGCGGGCCCGGCTGGCCGGGGTGCTGATCGAGAGTGGGTCGGCGGCCGAGGCGGCCGCGGGCGAGCGGGTGCTGCGCGAGGTGGTGGAGCGGGGGCAGCACGCGGGCAGCGAGTCCCTGGCGTACGCCCGGCTGCACCTGGCCATGCGCTGCGGTTCCACCGGCGCCACCGCCGAGGCACGGGTCCAGCTGGAGCTGTTGCTGGGGGAGTTCGACCAGCGCGCGCTGGACCTCTTCCAGGGGGTGGTGGTGGGGCTGCTCGGCTGGCTCGACCTGCTCGAAGGACGGCCCGAGGACGCCCTGGTGAGGCTGCGGCAAGCCCTGATGAAGGCGGACGACCCGCTGTCCAGGATCGTCGCCCCGCATATGCAGATCATGCAAATCGCGACCGGCGCCCGGGCGCTGGCCCAACTGGGCGGCGCGGCGAACGCCGAGACCGCGGCGCGGCTGCTCGGCGCGTACGACGCCCTGCGGTCGACCTCCCACCACGTGGCGGCCGTGGAGTCCGGCAACCGGGAGCGGGCGGAGGCCATGGCGCGGGCGCGGCTGGGCGACGCCGCGTACGCGCGGGCGCACGCCGAGGGCGGCGGCCTGTCCCTGGAGGAGGCCACCGCCCTCGTATGACGCGGCGGGTTTCGCGGTTCAGGTCTTGTTGCGGAACTTCGCCACCGCCAGCGGGGCGGTCACCACCGTGATGGCCAGCGCCCAGATCACGACCATGGTCACCGGATGGGCGACCGCGCCATGACCGCTGGTCAGCGCCCGGGCGCCGTCCGCGAGCTGGGACAGCGGGTTGTACTTGGTGAAGGACTGCAACCACCCCGGCATGGTCGCGGTCGGGGCGAAGATGGAGGAGCCGAACTGTAGTGGCATCATCACGAGGAACCCCAGTCCCTGCACCGCCTGAGGGGTCTTCACCGACAGGCCGAGCAGCATGAATATCCAGGTCAGCGAGGAGCCGAACAACAGGGCCAGGGCGATCGCGGCGAGCAGCTCGAGCGGGCCGGTCTTGAGGTCGAACCCCATGATGAAGCCCATGACCAGCAGGACGATGGTCGACACCAGCATCCGGCCGGTCTCGACGATCAGCTTGGCGACCAGCACCGAGGAGCGGGCGATGGGCATGGTGCGGAAGCGGTCCATGACGCCCTTGTTGAAGTCGTCATTGACGCCGGTGCCGACCGACATCGCGATGTTCAGACCGCCCATCGCCATCATGCCGGGGACCAGATAGCTGACGTAGGCGTCCCGGTCGCCCTGCGCGATCGCGCCGCCGAAGACATACACGAACAGCAGCGAGAAGACGATCGGCATCAGCAGGGCGTCGAACATCGACTCCGGGTCCTGCTTGATCTGGAGGGCGTTGCGCCGCACCAGCGCGCCGATATGGCGCGCATTGGCACGCAGCCCGATCCGGCCCTCGCCGGGCAGCGCCTTCCCGGGCGCGGAACTCACCGTCGCGGCGCTCACGCGGCGACCTCCTCAAGCTTCTTGTTGTCCTTGTCCGCCGGGTTTTCCGGCGTGGATGTCTTCTGACCGGTGATGGCCAGGAACACCTCGTCCAGGCTGGGCAGATGGGTGTCGATCCCGGAGATCGCGAAACCGCGCTCGCCGAGCAGACCGATCACGGCGGTCAGCTGCTCATCGCTGATGATCGGCACATTGACCAGGCCCTCGGCCACATCCGCGGTCGCGCCCGCGATGCCGTCGAGCCCCGCCTGGGTGATGGCGCCGACCATGCGGTGCAGCTCGCCGGGGTCCGACGGGCGGATCTGGAGGGTGCGGCCGCCGACCTTGGCCTTGAGCTCGTTGACCCGGCCCTCGGCGATGACCTTGCCGCGGTCGATGACCGCCAGGTCGTCCGCGAGCTGCTCGGCCTCCTCCATGTACTGCGTGGTCAGCAGGACCGTGGAGCCCTCGGAGACCATCCGCTTGACCTCGTCCCACACCTCGTTGCGGGTGCGCGGGTCCAGGCCGGTGGTCGGCTCGTCCAGATAGAGCACGGAGGGCCGGCCGATCATGGAGGCGGCCAGGTCGAGCCGGCGGCGCATACCGCCGGAGTAGGTGCGCGCGGCGCGCTTGGCGGCATCGGTGAGCGAGAACCGCTCCAGCATGGCGTCCGCCCGCGCGCGGGCGTCCTTGCGGGAGAGGTCGAGCAGCCGCCCGATCATGTAGAGGTTCTCCCAGCCGGAGAGCTTCTCGTCGACCGAGGCGTACTGCCCGGTGAGCCCGATGGTGCGGCGCAGCTGCCGCGGCTGGCGCACCACGTCGTAACCGGCCACCACCGCGGTGCCCGCGTCCGGCATCAGCAGGGTGGAGAGGCAGCGGACGAGGGTGGTCTTGCCCGCGCCGTTGGGCCCGAGCACGCCGAGGACGGTGCCCTCCGGCACGTCCAGGTCCACTCCGTCGACGGCTTTGGTGTCGCCGAAGTGTTTGACCAGCCCCCGTACTTCGACGGCGTTGCCGCCGCTGGTCCTGTGTTCGTATCGCGTCATATCACCACGATGACAGGCGCCACCGACAACCCACCGACAAGCGGCAGACAAGCGGCAGACAGCCCGCCGACGGGGGAAGATCGGCGGGCTGTCGGTGTACCGCAGTGGCTCTCAGCGGAAGGAGTGCTCCGCGGCCGGGTAGGCGCCGCCGACCACGTCCTCCGCGTAGGCGCGCGCCGCGTCCCCGAGGGTCTGGCGCAGCTGTGCGTACTGCTTGACGAAGCGCGGCACCCGGCCGGCGGTCAGGCCCGCCATGTCGGTCCACACCAGGACCTGCGCGTCGCAGTCAGGCCCGGCGCCGATGCCCACGGTCGGGATGTGCAGGGAGCGGGTGACCTCGCCGGCCACCTCGGCCGGGACGGTCTCCAGCACGACCGCGAAGGCGCCCGCGTCCTGGACCGCCTTGGCGTCCCGCAGCAGCTGCTGCGCGGCCTCCTCGCCGCGCCCCTGCACCGGGTATCCGCCGTAGGCGTGGACGGACTGCGGGGTGAGGCCGACATGAGCCATGACCGGGATGCCGGACTCGACCAGCAGCTGGATCTGGTCGGCGGAGCGCTCGCCGCCCTCCAGCTTCACCGCGCCCACCCCGGCCTCCTTGACCAGCCGGGTGGCGCTGCGCAGCGCCTGCACGGGGCCTTCCTGGTACGAGCCGAACGGCAGGTCGCCGACGATCAGGGCGCGCTTGGTGCCCCGGACGACGGCGGCGGACAGGATGGTGATCTCGTCCATGGTGACCGGCACGGTGGACTCGTAGCCGAGGTGGCAGTTGCCCATCGAGTCGCCGACCAGCATGACCGGGATGCCGACCTCGTCGAAGACGGAGGCGGTCATCGCGTCGTAGGCGGTGAGCATGGGCCACTTCTCGCCGCGCTCCTTGGCGGAGGCGATGTCGCGGACCGTGATGCGCCGGGACCCCGTCCCTCCGTACAGCGCCTTTCCGGCCGCGGACGGGCCGGTCCCGCTGCTGTCGGGCTGTTTCCCGGCAGGGCTGACGTGCGTCATTGCAACGCTCCTGTTCGTCATCTCGAGGCGCCCTGACGGCGTCCCCGGACCACCCCCATGCTGGCACGCGGTGCCGACGGGCGAAAGTGGGCCTTCACAGTGGGCCGTAAAGCCCGGCGACGGTAAAGGCCGGTAAAGGCTCGCAAAGACTTTCCAATACGATACGGGGCCGTCTCGGAACCCTGCCTAGCCTGGGAAACATGGCTGATTCCCAGACTCAGGACGCCCCCGCCGGGAGCGGCGTCCCCGAGGCGGTCCACCGCAGACGGTGGGCGATCCTGGTCGTGCTGATGCTCAGCGTCCTGGTCGTCGTCCTCGACAACTCCATACTCAACGTGGCGATGAAGACCATCGCCTCGCCCAAGCCGACCGGGCTCGGCGCCGGCCAGAGCGAGCTGGAATGGGCGATCAACTCCTACACGCTCGTCTTCGCCGGGCTGCTGTTCACCGCCGGACTTCTCGGCGACCGGCTGGGCCGTAAGAAGGTGCTGCTCAGCGGCATGGCGGTGTTCGGCATCGGCTCGGTGCTCGCCGCGTTCTCCGGCTCGCCCGGCGAGCTGATCGGCTTCCGCGCGCTGATGGGTCTGGGCGCGGCCCTGGTGATGCCCGCCACCCTCGCCATCCTGGTGAACGTCTTCGAGCGCGACGAGCAGCCCAAGGCCATCGGGATCTGGACCGCCGCGGTCGGCCTCGGCATCGCGATCGGCCCGATCACCGGCGGTGTGCTGCTGGAGCACTTCTGGTGGGGCTCGGTCTTCTTCGTCAATGTGCCCGTCGTCGCCGTCGCGCTGGTCGCGATGGCACTGCTGGTCCCCGACTCCAAGGACCCGGCGCCCGGCCGGCTCGACCCCGGCGGTGTGGTGCTGTCGGTCGTGGGCCTGGTGCTGCTGGTGTACGGCATCATCAAGGGCGGCCAGATCGCCGACTTCACCGACCCGAAGGTGCTGGGCACGATCGGCGGCGGGCTGATCGTCCTCGCGCTGTTCGTGGTGTACGAGAAGCGCAGCGAGCACCCGGCCATCGACATCTCGTACTTCCGCAAGCCCGCCTTCTCGGCCGCCATCGCCGCCATCGCCCTGGTCTTCTTCGCCCTGATGGGCGTGACGTTCTTCATGGTCTTCTACACCCAGAGCGTGCGCGGCTACAGCGCGCTGGAGTCCGGCCTGCTGATCCTGCCGCTCGCCGTCGCCCAGCTGATCTTCGCCCCGCGCACCCGGCTGGTCGTCGAGCGGTTCGGGGCCCGCGCGGTGTGCGCGGCCGGCATGCTGATGGTGGCCGTGACCATGGCGGGGTTCCTGCTGCTCGAGGCGGACACCCCGCTGGTGGTGATGGAGGTGCTGTTCTTCGTCCAGGGCGCGGGGATGGCGCACATCATGCCGCCCGTCACGCTGACCGTCATGCAGTCGCTGCCGCGCCAGAAGGCCGGCTCCGGCTCGGCGCTCAACAACACCTTCCGCCAGGTCGGCGGCGCGCTCGGGGTCGCGGTGCTGGGGTCGGTGCTCTCCACCGTCTACCGCGACGGCATCAAGGACACGCTGGCGGGCGTGGATGGCCTGCCCGACTCCGTACGGCACACGGCGGGGGAGTCCGTCGAGGCCACCCTCGGCCTCGCCGAGCGGCTCGGGCCCAAGGGCCAGGTGCTGATCGGCCCGGCGCACGATGCCTTTATCCATGCCATGCACGTCGCTGCCCTCGGCTCGGCGGCCGTCGCCCTCTTCGGCGCGCTCGTCGTGGTGGCCTTCCTGCCCGGCAAGGACGCCGCCGAAGGCGAGCCCGGCGCCGGGCTGCCGCGGGAGAAGGCGGGAGCCGGGGCGCCCCGATGAGCACGCCCGCGCCACCGCCCACCCCCTCGCATACTCCCGCGCCCGGCTGCTCCGGGGCCCGGCTGCCGGGGCGGCCGCGCAGCGCCGCCGCCGATGCCGCGATCATCGAGGCCGCGCTGCGGCTGATCGAGGAGGGCGCCACGATCGGCGAGCTGTCCATCGAGGGGATCGCGCGCGAGGCGGGCGTCGGCAAGGCCACCCTCTACCGCCGCTGGTCCGGCAAGGACGCGCTGATGATCGATGTGCTGCGCTCCCTGGAGGAGCCGAGCCCGCGGCCGGACGGCGTCTCGGTACGCGACGACCTGGTCACCATCCTGGAGCTCATGCGACGGCGCGGCCTGGCCAAGCGCAACTCCGCCCTGCTGCGCACCGTCCTGACCCAGATGCACGCCAACCAGAAGCTGTGGCGCACCTATGACGAGCATGTGATAGCGGCCCGGCGCGAGGTGCTGCGCGAGGTGCTGCGGCGCGGGGTGGCGAGCGGGGAGATCCGCGACGACCTCGATATCGACCTGCTCGCCGATCTGTTCACCGGCCCGATGCTTGCCCGCGCGATTCTTCAGGAGTGGAAGGCGCTGCCGGAGGGACTGGCCGAGAGCATCGTCGATACGGTGCTGGAGGGGGTGCGGCCCCGGGCCTGACGCCGGACGGTGGACGGCCGGCCGAGGGCCGGTTTGTGCCCGTTGTGTCACAACGGTCCCGACTTCCCCGGGGAACCGGAACCCGTACGCTCCCGGCGAACGTCCCCCACCCGGGGGCGCTTGCCCGGAGCGTCGGGGAAGGGCCTGCTCATCGCCTAGGGTCGTAGCCCAGGGCGCGGCAGTTGGCTGAGGCAGCGAGGGACGGACAGCGAATGGCGCAGGCGTACACGCAGGAGACGGAACAGCACGGGGGAGACGCTCCTGAGCCGACCGGCTCCCGGGCCCGGCGCCTCCTCGGCCGGCTCCGGCGTGACCGCGGCATCTGGCGGCGGGGGCTGGTGCTGGCGGCGATCGCGGTGCTGCTCACCCTGGTCATGATCTTCCACGCCGAGATCCCGAACCGCGTGGGCAACCTCGGCAGCCTGCTCGAGACCTTTCTGCCCTGGCTGGGCCTGCTGATCCCGATCCTGCTGGTGCTCGGTCTGGTACGCCGGTCGGCGAGCGCCGTGCTCTCGCTGGTGCTGCCGGTCGCCGTATGGCTGAACCTCTTCGGCGGGCTCATGTTCTCCGACAAGTCCGGCAGCGGCGGCGATCTGACCGTCGTCACCCACAACGTGAACGCGGACAACCCCGATCCGGCCGAGACCGCGAAGGACGTGGCCGACTCGGATGCGGACGTGGTGGCTCTGGAGGAGCTCAAGAGCGGCGCGGTGCAGACGTATGCGCGGGCGCTGGAGGGCACTTACCGCTATCACACGGTCCAGGGCACGGTCGGGCTGTGGAGCAAGTACCCGCTCTCCGGCACCAAGCCGGTGGACATCAAACTGGGCTGGACGCGGGCGATGCGCACCGTCGTCGACGCCCCGGGCGGCCGGGTCGCGGTGTACGTCGCGCATCTGCCATCCGTACGGGTGAAGTTCAACGCGGGCTTCACCGCAGGGCAGCGCGACGACAGCGCGGACGCGCTGGGCGCGGCCATCGCCAACGAGCCGCAGGACAAGGTGATCCTGCTGGGCGACCTCAACGGCACCATGAACGACCGCTCGCTGGCCCCCGTCACCTCACAGCTGCGGTCCGCGCAGGGCGCGGCGGGCGACGGGTTCGGCTTCAGCTGGCCCGCGTCGTTCCCGATGGCGCGCATCGACCAGATCATGGTGCGCGGGGTGACACCGGTCTCGGCGTGGACCCTGCCGCGGACCGGGAGCGACCATCTGCCGGTGGCGGCCTCGGTCAAGCTCTGAGCGTGGCGCGGGGCAGCGCCCGAGAGATCTAACGACAAGTTCACCTGGGCGATTCTCGCCGGGAACAAAACGCGTGAGAGACTTTGTTTCGGAAACGAACATACAGTCCCCCTGCCGTTTTCTCCTTCGTTTGAAAGGTCTCTCATGCCCCTGGCCCTGCTCGCACTCGCTGTGAGCGCCTTCGGCATTGGTACTACCGAGTTCGTGATGATGGGCCTGCTGCCCAACGTCGCCGATGACCTGGGCACCTCCGTGCCCACCGCCGGGTACCTCGTCTCCGCCTACGCCATCGGTGTCGTGGTGGGCGCTCCGCTCCTGACCGCCCTCGGCTCCCGCATCCCGCGCAAGCGGATGCTCATCCTTCTCATGGCCCTCTTCACGGTGGGCAACCTCGCCTCCGCCCTGGCCCCCTCCTACGGGCTGCTGGTGGCCGGACGGGTGCTCGCCGGGCTGCCGCACGGCGCGTTCTTCGGCGTCGGCGCGGTGGTCGCGGCCCGGCTGGTGACGGAGGAGCGGCGGGCCCGCGCGGTCGCCACCATGTTCCTCGGCCTCACCGTCGCCAACATCGTCGGCGTGCCCGTGGCCACCCTGCTCGGCCAGCGCCTCGGCTGGCGCGCCACCTTCGTCGTGGTCGCCGCGATCGGCGTCGTCGCGATGGCCGCGCTCGCCCGGCTCGTCCCCCAGATCTCCCTCGACCAGCAGGCCGGCCTCCGCCACGAGCTGGGCGCGCTGCGCGACCGCCAGGTCGTGCTCGGGCTGCTCACCGCGGTCTTCGGCTTCGCCGGCGTCTTCGCCGTCTACAGCTACCTCGCCTCGATGATGACCGAGGTCACCGGCCTGGCCGAGACCTCCGTCACCGTGGTGCTGGCCCTCTTCGGCATCGGCATGACCCTCGGCGCGCTGATCGCCGGCCCGCTCACCGACCGGGCCCTGCGCCCCACGCTCTACGGATCGCTGGCGGCGCTCGCGGCGGTGCTGGTGCTGTTCGACTTCACCGTGCATGTGAAGTGGGCGGCCATGGTCACGGTCGTGGTGCTGGGTGCGGTCGGCTTCATGACCACGACCCCGCTACAGATGCTGGTCATGAACAAGGCCCGCCACGCCCCGACCCTCGCCTCCGCCTCCAACCACTCCGCCTTCAACCTCGCCAACGCGGGCGGCGCCTGGCTCGGCGGCGTCGCGATCGCGGCCGGCTGGGGCTGGACCTCGCCGACCCTGGTCGGCGCGGCGCTGGCCGTCATCGGCCTGGCCGTCGCGGTCACGGCGGGCGCGCTCGACCGGGAGCCGCGCGGGGTGTCCCGCGTGGTGGCGACCAGCGAGTCGATGCCCCGCCTCTCCGAGGTGGGCTGACCTCCCCGCCCGCCCCAACCGTCTGCATGAACGCGCTCCCGCTCCTGGCCTCGGCCGGGGGCGGGAGCGCGACGTTGTGGTGCGCGACATGGGTGGGCGGTCAGCCGACAACTGCGGTGCGTAACCCAGTCGAGGGGGCGGGAGGCCGTCGGTTACGCTGGGACGCGCACTCGAACACGCTTCGTGCACGGCGAGTATGTGACAGGGGGGATTGTCCATGTCGGCAACGGGGTGAACAACGAATGCCTGGAACTCGCCGCCACCGACGGCGCGATACACCTCCGCGAGAGCGAAGCCCCCGGCACAGCCATACGTACGGCCCCACGCCCGCTCGCGAGCTTCATCCGGGCGGCCAAGGCAGGGGAGCTCGACCACTTGCGGTGAGTATGAGACAGCGACACGCCGTGCCGTCGGCGTGTCGCTGTCTCATACTCACCGCAAACCGAGTTATCCACAGGGCCAGGCGGCGGTCGGAGGCAGGCGGCACCCTGAGGGGATGACGGGGACGGGGGACGCGGTCTCGCTGACCGGGCTGGCCGGTGCCCAAGGCGGCGTGGTGCTGACGGCTCAGGCGCTGGCGGGCGGATGGGATCGGCGGCAGCTGAACCGGTGCCTGCTGGGCGACGGGTGGACGCGGATCGGCCGGGGGATCTGGGCCGAGCCGGGGCGGGCGGTGGACGGGGTGACGCTGTTGTGGGCGAACCAGCTCGCGCATCCACAGTTGGTGGTGAGCCACACGGCGGCTGCGGTACTGCACGACATCGAGACGAGTGCCCAGTGCGTGGAGTTCATCGGGCCCTGCGGCCGTAGACCCACCATGCACGGCGGGGTGCTGCATCGACTGCCGCTCGGTGCGGAGGAGATCACCACCCTAGCCGGGCTGAGGGTCACGACCGTGGCGCGCACCATGGCGGATCTGCTGCGGGCCGGGCCGCGGGACGAGGCGCTGGTGGCGGTGGAGTCCGCTGTGAGTCGGCGTCCCAGCCGGGACGTGGACACGGTGGGGCGGCGGCGTGAGCCGTGCACCACGCTTGGAGAGATCGCGCGCGCCCTGGAGAGCGGGGCTGCGCCCCAGGGCACGAGGGCAGCACGCGAATGGCTGGCGATGGCGGATCCGAAGGCTGGCTCGCCTGCGGAGACGATCGCCCGGCTGCGGATGAACGACGCGGGGCTCTACGCGGAGTCACAGGTGCCGCTCATCACCCAGGCGGGGCGGCGGCTCTTCCCTGACTTCCTGTTCCGGGAGCAGGGCCTGGTGGTTGAGATCGAGGGTTACCGATGGCACGGCAGCCGGGACCAGCATCAGCGGGACACGGTCCGTTTCAACGACATGATGTCGTGCACGGAAGTGCGCCACATCCTTAGGTTCTCGGCGAGTGATGTGTACCGGCGGCCCGGAAAGATGATCCGGGATATCCGGGGCGCTTTGGCCCACTTGTCCGGCGGTCAGCCAGTTTCGTAGCGAGTATGGACTTGCGATGAGCAGGGGCTCTTCACCGCAGTGCGGAGGCGAGTGCAGGCCGGTTGGTGACCGTGGAGGCGTGTTCGCGTTCCGACCATGCGATGCGGGAGAGGATTTGCTCTGCTGAAGCGACCCGGGAACGCCCCGGACCGTCAAGCTGCTCGCGCCACCAGCGGGCATTGCGCGTTTGGCGGTCGAGCATGGCGTCAATGAGGCCGCCGCGCTCATGCGCGTGAAGTCCGTAGGCGTCGGCCAGGAGTCGTACCTGCGCGGCTTGCTCGTCGGCGGGTGGGGCATCGGGTTTGGATGAGACGCACCAGGTCCAGGCCATGTATCCGAGGTCTTCGAGTGGGTCGCCGGGGGCTGCGGTGTCGAAACGCATGGACTGGCGTGCCCACGTCATCCAGCACTCTGCCCAGCCTCATGGCGCACATGCTCGAAGACCTCAGCGTGGAGGACGGACACAGGGTCCTCGAAATCGGCACAGGCAGCGGCTATAACGCAGCCCTCCTGAGCGCTCGCTTCGGCGACAGCCTTGTGCACTCCATCGATATCGACCCGGACCTCGTCGAAACCGCCCGCGGCCGACTCGCCACTGTCGGATTTCAACCGCACCTCGCCACCGGCGACGGACGAATGGCTACCCGGCGCACTCCGCATTCGAGAGGATTATCGCGACCTGCTCGGTCCGTGGCATCCCTGCCACATGGATCGAGCAGACCCGACCCGGCGGCAGCATCGTCTACCACCTCGACGACGAGACCGGTGACATGGCGATCCAGCTTCAGCGGCGTGACGGGTCGTGGGCCCGCGCCCCGCTCACCGGGGAGCGCGTCGGCACCGTCACCTACGGTGGCGCCGTCGACCTGTGGGAGCGGACGGAGGCCGCCTGGCTCTGGTGGAACGACCACGGTCGGCCCGCTCAAGACCGCTTCGGTTACGTCCGGGAGGCCGACGGGCGTGAGACGCCAGTGACTTTGTGGTGAGTATCGGACGGCGACACGCCGTGGCGTCGGCGTGTCGCCGTCCGATACTCACCACAAGCTCAGTCTGAGCGGCCCCGGGGGCCGTGATCCGCGGCCTCACCGTCGGCTTGACCTTGACACCGATGTGAGACCTTAGCTTCGCGGGCATGAGTTCGACGTCTCCCCGCGTGAACCGGCTCGCGCTCGCCGCGCTTGCCGCATGCCTGTTCGTGGTGGTCACGGCCGAGTATGTGGTCGTGGGCCTGCTGCCGGAGCTGTCCGGTGATCTGCGGGTGTCCGTGCCCACCGCCGGGATGCTGGTGACCGGCTACGCGCTGGCGGTCACCGTCGGCGGTCCTGTGGTGACCGCGCTGACGTTGCGCGCGCCGCGGAAGGGGGCGTTGCTGGGGCTGCTCGGGGTGTTCACGGCGGGCAATCTGGTGGCCGCGAGCGCCGGCGGGTTCGGGCTGCTGATGGCCGCGCGGGTGCTCACCGCGCTGACCCACAGCACCTTCTTCGCGATCACCGTGGTCACCGCCGCGGCGATGGTCCCCGAGGAGCGGCGGGGCCGGGCGGTCGCCTTCGTGTCCACCGGGCTGAACCTCGCCACCGTCCTCGGCGCTCCGCTCGGCACCTGGATCGGGAACGCCCATGGCTGGCGGGCGACGTTCTGGGCCCTCGGCGCGGTCAGCGCGCTGGCGTTCGTGGCCGTCGCACTGCTCGTTCCGGCCGTCCGCCCGGACTCGGCGCCCCGGCTCCGCGACGGGCTCGCGGCACTGCGCGCCCGCCGGGCCGTCGCACTCCTCGCGGTCACCCTGGTCGCGGAGACCGGATTCTTCGTCGTCTACACCTACATCGCGCCGATACTCGGCGGCGTCGCCGGATTCGGCGAGGGGGCCGTCACGGTCCTGCTGGTCGTCTTCGGCGGCGGGGCGCTCGTCGGCAACCTCGTCGGAGGTCGATTGGCCGACCGCCGCCCCCAGAGCGCGCTGCGCGCCCTGATCGGCGCGCTGGCGGCCGCGCTGGCCGGTTTCGCGGTCGCCGGCCACTGGGCCGCGACGGCCGCGGTGGTGGTGTTCGGCCTCGGTGTGGTGGCCTTCGCGCTGGTGCCAGTGTTGCAGACCCAGGCGGTGGCCGCCGCGCCGGACGCCCCCACGCTGGCCGTCTCCGCGTACACCTCCGTCTTCAACCTCGCCATCGCGGCCGGGTCCTGGCTCGGCGGCCGGGTCCTCGACAGCGGCGGCCTCGGCCTGACAGCACTCGCCCCGGTCGGCGCGCTCGTCGTGCTGGCCGGGCTCGGTCTGACGGCCGACACCGTCTTCACAGGGCGTGCCGGCGTACGGCCGGGCCGAAGCGAAGGCGCCGATTCGGCGCGGCAAGCCCTGTGATCGCCCGGACAGCCCCTCGCGGCGCCGGGAACAGCACATCGACCATCCATGGAGGGAACATCGTCATGACCACCACATTGCCCCTCGGCCGCATTGTGCGCGGCTCGGGCCCCGGGCTGCTGCTCGCCCATGGCGGCACCGGCGGCATCGACGCGAACTACGGCCCGATCCTGGACGGCCTGGCCGCCCGGTACAAGGTGGTCGGCCCCGACTACCCGGGCTCCGGCCGCAGCCCGCGCGCCGAGGGCCCGCTGGACCTCGACCGGCTCGCCGACCAGCTCGTCGCCGCCGCCGTCGAGGAGGGGCTCGAGACCTTCGCGATCGCCGGGTACTCCCTGGGCGGCCCGGTCGCCCTGCGGGCCGCGAGCCGGCACCCGGAGCGGGTGACCGCCCTGGTGCTGACGGCCACCTTCGCGCACCCGAGCGCGCGGATGCGGCTGCTGGTCGAGGACTGGCTGCGCCACCTCCGGTCGGACGACCAGGAGGCGGCGGCCCGCTGGGCCGTTCTCACCGCCGCCGGCGCGCCGTTCCTGGACCGGATGACCGCGGAGCAGCTCGCTGAGGCGGTCGCCGGGACCCGCGCGTCCGTACCGCCCGGGGCGGTCGAGCAGGTCGAGCTGGTGGGGAGCGTGGACGTACGCGAGGACCTGGGCCGGGTCCGGGTGCCGACGCTGGTCATCTCCACCACCCTCGACGCGATGGCGACGCCGTACCACCACCGGCAGGTCGCGGACGGGATACCCGGCGCGCAGTTCGCCGAGATCCAGTCCGGCCACGTGCCGTTCCTGGAGGCGTCGGCGGAGTGGCTGGGGCTGATCAGGAAGTTCCTGGACGCGCACGTGGCCGACTAGGCCCCCTGCGGCGGGTCCACGCGGCGGAGCCCCGCGCGGCGGAGCCGCATATCGACCGCCGCTCGGACACTGCCCCTCCCGCCCCTTCCCACAACTGGGGCTGGGACGAAGCCCCTGCCGTGTGGCGGAGGCGCGGAACTCTCTACGGCACCCTGGCCGAACCGCGCGGCTTGGCCGCGTGGGGCAGGTGCCCCTGCGCGCGCGGGGGGCTGGGGCGGAGCCTCAGGTGAGGGGAAGGGGCGGGGAGGGGAGGGGAGGGGAGAAACCTCCCCGCCCGCCGTCAGCCGTGTTCGCGCCAGCGGTTGGTGATGGGCAGGCGGCGGTCCTTGCCGAAGCCCTTGGCGGAGATCTTGGTGCCCGGCGGGTACTGGCGCCGCTTGTACTCGGCGGTGTCCACCAGCCGCAGAATCCGCGTGACCAGCTCGTCGTCGTAGCCCGCCGCGACGATCTCCGCCCGGCCCTGGTCCCGGTCGACGTACAGCTCCAGGATGCGGTCCAGCACGTCGTAGTCGGGGAGGGAGTCGGTGTCGACCTGCCCCGGGCGCAGCTCCGCGCTCGGCGGCTTGGTGATCGAGTTCTCCGGGATGGGCGGCGTCTGGCCGCGCTCTTCCGCGGCCCGGTTGCGCCACTTCGCCAGCTGGAAGATGGAGGTCTTGTAGACGTCCTTGATGGGGCCGTACGCGCCGACCGAGTCCCCGTACAGCGTGGAGTAGCCGCAGGCCAGCTCGGACTTGTTGCCCGGGGCCAGCACGATGTGGCCCTCCTGGTTGGAGATGGCCATCAGCATCGTGCCGCGCAGCCGGGACTGGAGGTTCTCCTCGGCCAGGTCGGTGAGGTGCAGGGACTCCATGTAGGCGTCGAACATCGGGGCGATGGGGACCGTACGGAAGTTCAGCCCCGTGCGCCGGGCGAGCTCGGCGGCGTCGGCGATCGAGTGCTCGGAGGAGTAGCGGGACGGCATGGCGACGCCGTACACGTTCCGCGCGCCGACCGCGTCGCACGCGATGGCCGCGACGAGCGCGGAGTCGATGCCGCCGGAGAGCCCGATCAGCACGCTGCGGAAGCCGTTCTTCGCCACGTACGCGCGCAGGCCGACGACGAGCGCGGTGTAGATCTCCTCGTCGTCGCCGAGCCGCTCGGCCTGGCCGCCGGCCAGCTCGGGCTCGTAGGCCGGGAGCGGGTCCGCGGAGAGGGTGACGTGGTCGATGCGCAGCCCGTCGTCCACGACGCCCTGCGGTACGGAGCCGGGGTCGGCGGCGGGCAGGTCGAGGTCGAGCAGCACACAGCCCTCGGCGAACTGCGGGGCGCGGGCGATCACTTCGCCGTCGCGGTCGACGACGATCGAGTCGCCGTCGAAGACCAGCTCGTCCTGGCCGCCGATCATGGCGAGGTAGGCGGTGGTGCAGCCCGCCTCCTGGGCGCGCTTGCGGACCAGGTCGAGGCGGGTGTCGTCCTTGTTGCGCTCGTACGGCGAGGCGTTGATCGACAGCAGCAGCCCGGCGCCGGCGGAGCGGGCGGCGGGTACCCGGCCGCCGTCCTGCCAGAGGTCCTCGCAGATGGCGAGGGCGACATCGACGCCGTGTACGCGGATGACGGGCAGCGTCTCGCCGGGGACGAAGTAGCGGAACTCGTCGAAGACGCCGTAGTTCGGCAGGTGGTGCTTGGCGAAGGTGAGGATCACCTCGCCGCGGTGCAGCACGGCGGCGGCGTTCTGCGGGGCCCCGGCCGGCTGGCCGAACCGCGGCTGGGCGCGCTCGCTGCGGTCGAGGTAGCCGACGACGACGGGCAGCTCGCCGAAGCCCTCGTCCGCCAGCCGGGCGGCGAGCGCGCGCAGCGCGGCGCGGGACGCCTCCACGAAGGAGGAGCGCAGGGCCAGGTCCTCGACGGGGTAGCCGGTCAGCACCATCTCGGGGAACGCCACCAGGTGGGCGCCCTGCTCGGCGGAGTGCCGGGTCCAGTGGACTATCGACTCGGCGTTGCCGTCGAGGTCGCCGACGGTCGAGTCGATCTGGTTCAGAGCGAGGCGAAGTTGAGGCACGGCGCCCAGTGTAATCGTCTCTTTGACGCGATGGCCCTGAGTGTCTCGTTCATCACGTCGGCCCGGCCTCCGCCGCCGCGTGCGGCCGAGACCGGGCCGAGCCCCGTCGCGTACGGTTACTTCCGGTAGCCCAGGATCGTCATCAGCCCGGACTCCGAGTGGTACACGTTGTGGCAGTGGATCATCCACAGCCCCGGGTTCTCCGCGTCGAAGTCGACGTTCACCTTGTGGTGCGGCAGCAGGATCGTGGTGTCCTTGCGCGGGCCGCCGTCCGGCAGCTGGAAGGTGTGGCCGTGCAGATGCATGGGGTGCCACATGTCGGTGCCGTTGATGAACGACAGCCGGACCCGCTCGCCCTGGCGCACCGGATAGCGCTGCGCCGGGTCGTACGGCTTGCCGTTGATCGCCCAGTCGTACCGCTTCATGGATCCGGTGATCCGCAGCCGGATCGTCCGGTCGGGGTCGCGGGGCCTCAGCCGCACGTCCTCCGCGGCCTTCAGCTGGTCCGCGGTGATCAGCCGGCCGTCCAGCTCCTTGGGGCGTACGGTCGGCCGCGGCGCGGTGGCGGAGTCGCTCGTGCGCAGCAGGGCCTGCGCGGTGTGCCCCTTGCCCTCGGCGAGCGCGGTGAGCGGGAAGACCCCGTCCTCGGCGGTGACCAGCACGTCGTAGCGCTCGGCCATGCCCAGCAGCAGCGTGTCGGCGTCGGTGTGCTCGACGGGGAAGCCGTCGGTGTGGGTGACCGTCATGGTGTGGCCGCCGAGCGCGACGCGGAAGGCGGTGTCCCCGCCCGCGTTGATGATGCGGATGCGGATGCGGTCGCCGGGCTTGGCGCGGAAGGTCCGGGGATCGTCCGGGGTACGGCCGTTGACCAGGTAGTACGGGTAGTCCACATCGCCCGGGTCGCCCTCCAGCAGCCGGCTCCGGGCGCCCACCAGCCTCCGGGACGGGCCGGAGCGGTCGGGCTCGTGGTGCTCCTCCGGGTCGTCGCCGTGGCCGGCCATGCCGCCGCCGAGCTCCGCCAGCACCGCGTCCGGGGTGCTGCCGTCCACCCCGTCGACCCAGTCGTCGAGCACGACGAGCCACTCCAGGTCGTACTCCAGCGGCTCCCTCGGGTCGTCGACGATCAGCGGCGCGTACAGCCCCCGGTCCAGCTGGACGCCGGAGTGCGGATGGAACCAGTACGTGCCCGGGTCCGGCGCCGTGAAGCGGTAGTCGAAGGAGGCCCCGGCCTTGATCGGCGGCTGGGTCACCCCCGGGACGCCGTCCATGTCGTTGCGCAGCGCGATGCCGTGCCAGTGCATGGTGGTGGAGTGCGGCAGGTGGTTGGCGAGCCGGACCGCGAGGGTGTCGCCCGCGGTGACCCGGATCGGCCTGCCGGGCAGCTCGTCCCCGTACGCCCAGGTTTTGACCGTACGGCCGCCGAGGTCGAAGGAGGTGGTGGTGGCGGTCAGCCGGATCTCCCGTACGGGCCCCTCCCCGCGCTTCCGCTCGGCGGCGGCGACCTCCTCGCCGTGGGGGGAGACATAGCCCTCGGGGGTGGGGGCGGCCGCCGGGCCGGCGTTGCCGGCGCGCCGCTGGCCCTGTGGGTCGTCGGAGGCGGAGGAGGAGAAGGAACAGGAGGCGAGCGGTACCGCGCCCGCGGCGGCGATTCCCGCGCCGAGCAGGGCGCGGCGAGAGTATGCGTGCATGAGTGAGCACCCCAATGCCGATGTATGCGTGTGAGCTGCGTGAAAGCGGAGCTGCGTGGGAGAGGGGTGGCGCGTGCGCCTCGGCCCGGCGCGGGGGCGCGGGGCGGGGGCGGACGCGCTTTTATATGAGCAGCAGCGGCAGCGCGGCGCGCAATGGCGGCAGGCCGCACCGGACGGCCGTTGCCCTCCGCTGTCCGCGCATCGCGTTCCTCCGGTCGGCCATGGGCTCTACGATCGCTTCGCTGCCGGAGCCTGCCGACCGCGGCCACAGCTTACCCCCAAGGGGTATCGAAACCCCGGTGGCGGGCCCGTGTGCCAGGCGCTCGGGGCCGTCCGGGGCCACATGAAAGTACGATGCACACATCGTGGCGGGGACTAGGGGGAGAGGCGCGAAACCTCTTCGAAACCCTGCCGGGTGATACTGGGGCCCACAGGCGCCCCACGCGTACCCCAAGAGCCGTCTGACCTGCAAGGATAGGGGACCATGGATAAGCAGCAGGAGTTCGTGCTCCGCACCCTCGAAGAGCGCGACATCCGGTTCGTGCGGCTGTGGTTCACCGACGTGCTCGGCTTCCTCAAGTCCGTCGCCGTCGCGCCCGCCGAGCTCGAAGGAGCCTTCGACGAAGGCATCGGCTTCGACGGCTCCGCGATCGAGGGCTTCGCCCGGGTCTACGAGTCCGACATGATCGCCAAGCCGGACCCCGGCACCTTCCAGATCCTGCCCTGGCGCGCCGAGGCCCCCGGCACCGCCCGGATGTTCTGCGACATCCTGATGCCGGACGGCTCGCCGTCGTTCGCCGACCCGCGCTTTGTGCTCAAGCGGATCCTGGCCAGGACCTCCGACCTCGGGTTCACCTTCTACACCCACCCCGAGATCGAGTTCTTCCTGCTCAGCAAGAAGCCCGTGGACGGCAGCCGCCCGGAGCCCGCCGACTCCTCCGGCTACTTCGACCACACCCCGCAGAACATCGGCATGGACTTCCGCCGCCAGGCCATCACCATGCTCGAGTCGATGGGCATCTCGGTCGAGTTCTCCCACCACGAGGGCGCCCCCGGCCAGCAGGAGATCGACCTGCGCTACGCCGACGCGCTGTCCACCGCCGACAACATCATGACGTTCCGGCTGGTCATGAAGCAGGTGGCGCTGGAGCAGGGCGTGCAGGCCACCTTCATGCCCAAGCCGTTCTCCGAATACCCCGGCTCCGGAATGCACACCCACCTCTCCCTCTTCGAGGGCGACCGGAACGCGTTCTACGAGTCCGGCTCCGAGTTCCAGCTCTCCAAGGTCGGCCGCTCCTTCATCGCGGGCCTGCTGCGCCACGCCGGAGAGATCTCCGCCGTCACCAACCAGTGGGTCAACTCCTACAAGCGCATCTGGGGCGGCTCACAGCGCACCGCGGGCGCCGGCGGCGAGGCCCCCTCGTACATCTGCTGGGGCCACAACAACCGCTCCGCGCTGGTCCGCGTGCCCCTCTACAAGCCCGGCAAGACCGGCTCCACCCGCGTCGAGGTCCGCTCCCTCGACACCGGCGCCAATCCCTACCTCGCCTACGCCGTGCTGCTCGCGGCGGGCCTCAAGGGCATCGAGGAGGGCTACGAGCTCCCGGCCGGCGCCGACGACGACGTGTGGGCGCTGTCCGACGCGGAGCGGCGCTCCCTGGGCATCGAGCCGCTGCCGCAGAACCTGGGCGAGGCCATCTCCCTGATGGAGCGCAGCGAGCTGGTCGCCGAGACGCTCGGCGAGCACGTCTTCGACTTCTTCCTGCGCAACAAGAAGCAGGAGTGGGAGGAGTACCGCTCCGAGGTCACCCCCTTCGAGCTGCGCAAGAACCTGCCGGTGCTGTAGGCGCAGCTCAGCGGATATGCCCCGGTGGACCGGTGTTCCCGGCCGGCGTCGAAACGGCGCCGGCCGGGACTCGAGGGTTCACCGATCTTGTCAGGCCGCCGCCCCTGACAGCCACGGCGACCCGATCCGTCCGGCGCTGATCCCACACGTCACGACCCGCCCCGCAGGGCCTAGGCTCGTCATCGGGCCCGCCCTGGTCACCCGGGGCGGCGCGGGACCGTGGGCGGCGGCACTCGAGAGGCACGGGAGGCGGCGGCATGTCCGTACCGCAGGGACGCAGGAGCAGCAACTTCACCCGGCTGCTGCGGCACGGCTTCACCGACCCCTCCGCCGCCCAGCGGGAGCTGGACTCGCCCGAGCTGTCCGGCGTACGGAGCGACCCGGTGCTGCTGGAGGCGCTGGGCGCGACCGCCGACCCCGATTTGGCGCTGCGCGGGCTCGTACGGCTCGTCGAGGCGCTGCCCGCCACCGGGGCTCCCGCCGGGGCTCCCGCCGAGGCGGCGGGCGGGGTGGCCGACGGCTCGCGGCAGGCGCTGCTGGACACCCTGGTCACCGCCAAGCCGCTGCGCGACCGGCTGCTCGGGGTGCTCGGCGCGTCCGAGGCGCTGGGCGATCACCTCGCCCGGCACCCGGGGGACTGGCAGGCCCTGGTGATGTACGAGTCGGCGGATCTGCACCCGACCACGCCCGAGTTCGAGCAGGCCCTGGCCGAGGGCATCTGGGGCCCGTCCGGCGCGGGCCGGCCCCGGCCCGACGCGCTGCGCGTCGCCTATCGCCGCGCGCTGCTGGCCATCGCCGCCCGCGATGTGTGCGGCACCACCGATGTCGCCCAGGCGGCCGCCGAGCTGGCCGACCTGGCCACGGCCACGCTGCGCGCCGCGCTGGAGATCGCCGCCGAGGAGCAGCCCGAGGACGCCGCCGCCTGCCGGCTCGCCGTGATCGGCATGGGCAAGTGCGGCGGCCGCGAGCTCAACTACGTCTCCGATGTGGACGTCATCTTCGTCGCCGAGGCCGTCGAAAGTGCTGAGGGGATCGAGGAGGGCAAGGCCGTGCAGGCCGCGACCCGGCTCGCCTCCCGGCTGATGCGGATCTGCTCCGAGTCCACCGTCGAGGGCACCATCTGGCCGGTCGACGCCAACCTCCGCCCCGAAGGCCGCAACGGGCCGCTGGTGCGCACCCTGTCCAGCCATATGGCGTACTACCAGCGGTGGGCCAAGACCTGGGAGTTCCAGGCGCTGCTGAAGGCCCGTCCGGTCGCGGGCGACGCCGAACTCGGCCAGGCGTACGTGGACGCCCTCGCGCCCATGGTGTGGCAGGCCGTCGAGCGCGAGAACTTCGTCCCCGATGTGCAGCAGATGCGCCGCCGCGTCGTCGAGAACATCCCCGTCACCGAGATAGACCGCGAGCTCAAGCTGGGCCCCGGCGGTCTGCGCGATGTCGAATTCGCCGTCCAGATGCTCCAGTTGGTGCACGGGCGGTCCGACGAGACGCTGCGCAGCGGCACCACGCTCGACGCGCTCGCGGCGCTGGCCGCGGGTGGCTACGTGGGGCGCTCCGACGCCGCCGCGCTGGACGCCGCGTACCGCTTTCTGCGCTCCATGGAGCACCGCATCCAGCTGTACCGGCTGCGCCGCACCCATCTGGTGCCCGAGGACGAGGCCGATCTGCGGCGCCTGGGCCGCTCGTTGGCCGGGCTCTACGACGGGGACCGCCACACGGAGCCGGTGGCCGCACTCGGCGCGGCCTGGCGGCGCCATGCGCGCGAGGTCAGACGGCTGCACGAAAAGCTGTTCTACCGGCCGCTGCTGGACGCGGTCGCCCAACTGGAGCCCGGCGAGACCCGGCTCAGCCCTGCGGCCGCGGGCCAGCGTCTGGAGGCCCTCGGCTATGCCGATCCGGCCGCCGCCCTACGTCATTTGGAGGCATTGGCGTCCGGTGTGACCCGGAAAGCCGCGATTCAGCGTACGCTGCTGCCCGTGCTGCTGGGCTGGTTCGCCGATTCCGCCGATCCGGACGCCGGGCTGTTGGGCTTCCGCAAAGTCTCCGATGCGCTGGGCAAGACGCCCTGGTATCTGCGGCTGCTGCGCGACGAGGGCGCCGCCGCCGAGAATCTGGCGCGGGTGCTGTCCGCGGGGCGGCTCGCCCCCGATCTGCTGTTGCGCGCCCCCGAGGCGGTCGCCCTCCTCGGCGACCCGGAGGGGCTGCGGCCGCGCGGCCGCCCCCACCTGGAGCAGGAGACCCTCGCGGCGGTCGGCCGCGCCGAGGGCGCGGAGGCGGCGGTCGCGGCGGCGCGCGGGGTGCGGCGGCGCGAGCTGTTCCGTACGGCGGCGGCCGACATCATCGAGAGCGCGCGCCTGGCCAACGGCGCCGTACAGCCGTCGGTGAGCCTCCCGCCGCCGGGCGGCGCGGGGGCGGGCACCGGGCCCGCGGGCCCAGGGCCGCTCACCGCGCCCGGCGGCGGTGCCCGCCCCGTGCGGCCCGGCGCCCCCGGGATCCCCGGCACCCTCCGGCCCGCCGGGGGGACGAAGCGGGCGACCTCCGCCACGGGAGTGACCGCCGGTACGGGAGCGACCTCCGGTACGGGAGTGGCCTCCGGTACGGGAGTGGCCACCGAACCGCCGCCCCTCGACCCGGCATCGCTGGTCGACCTGGTCGGGGACGCCGTCTCCGACCTCAACGCCGCGACGGTCGCGGGCGCGCTGCGCGCCGCCGTGCGCGAGACCTGGGGCGACGAACTGCCCACCCGCTTCGCGGTCATCGGCATGGGCCGCTTCGGCGGCCACGAGCTGGGCTACGGCTCGGACGCGGACGTGCTGTTCGTCCACGAGCCGCGCGAGGGGGTGGACGAACAGGAAGCCTCGCGCGCCGCGTTCGCCGTGGCCAACGAGATGCGGCGGCTGCTCCAGCTGCCCACGGTCGACCCGCCGCTGGCCATCGACGCCGACCTGCGGCCGGAGGGCAAGTCCGGCCCGCTGGTGCGCACCCTCGGCTCGTACGCCGCCTACTACCGGCGCTGGTCGCTGGTCTGGGAGAGCCAGGCGCTGCTGCGCGCCGAGCCGGTCGCGGGCGACTCCGACCTGGGCGCCCGCTTCATCGAGCTGATCGACCCGCTGCGCTACCCCGCCGAGGGCCTCGGCGACGACGCGGTCCGCGAGATCCGGCGGCTCAAGGCCCGGATGGAGTCCGAGCGCCTGCCGCGCGGCGCCGACCCCACCACCCACACCAAGCTGGGCCGCGGCGGCCTGTCCGACGTCGAGTGGACGGTGCAGCTGCTCCAGATGCGCCACGGCTGGGCCGAGCCGGGCCTGCGCACCACCCGCACCCGCGAGGCGCTCGCCGCCGCCCACGCCGCCGGGCTGATCGGCGCGGAGGACGCGCAGACCCTGGACGAGGCCTGGGTGCTGGCCACCCGCGCCCGCAACGGCATCATGCTGGTCCGCGGCCGCCCCGGCGACACCTTCCCCGGCGACAGCCGCGAACTGGCGGCGGTGTCCCGCTACTTGGGCTACGGCCCCGGGATGGTCGGCCAGATGCTCGACGACTACCGGCGCACCACGCGGCGGGCGCGGGCCGTGGTGGACCGGCTGTTCTACGACTACGAGGGCTGACGGGCCCGGCTCTCAGGCCCGGGCCGGCGCCAACTGCTCGGTCTCGGCCGCGCGCTGGTCGTACTCGGTCCGGGCGGCGGCGATCTCGTCCTGGTGGTCCTCGGTCCAGGTGACGAGCGCCTGGATGGTGTCGTGCAGCGTCGCGCCCAGCGGAGTGAGCTGGTAGTCCACGCGCGGCGGAACGACCGGGTGCACCGTACGGCGCACCAGCCCGTCGCGCTCCAGCTGGCGCAGCGTCACGGTCAGCATGCGCTGGCTGATCCCGTCGATCTCGCGGCGCAGCTCGGTGAAGCGCATGGTGCGGCGGTCGAGCAGGGCGATGACGAGCAGCGACCACTTGTCGGCCACGCGGTCGAGGATCTGACGGACCTCGCAGCCCTCCCGGGTGTCCCACTGGCGGGCGTGGTCGTCGTCGGTTCCCGTGCAGTGACTCGGTGACTTCAAAGTGCCTTCTTCCATGGTCGTTCAGGGTGCATCAGGATCGAGGCGGTAACAAGAGGGAACTGACAGGCGTCCCGGTAACCGCGCGCGACGCGTCCCCTCTTCTTTCTCCTTTCCTCTTTCTTCCTGCGTCAAGGAGCTGTGCTGTGTCCGCGTCACCACCGCAGAACACCGTCCTGGAGTCCGGCGCCGCCCGCTTGAGCGGGCGCGCGTGGGGAGTGCTCTTTGTGCTGTGCGGAGCGATCTTCCTGGAGGGCATCGATGTGGCCATGCTCAATGTGGCCCTGCCGTCCATCCGCGCCGACCTGGGGATGTCCACCGGTGAACTCCAGTGGGTGATGAGCGCTTACGTCGTGGGCTACGGCGGGTTCATGCTGCTGGGCGGACGGGCGGCGGACCTCTTCGGCCGCCGGCAGATGTTCCTGTTCTGGCTGACCATGTTCCTGCTCTTCTCCGGCCTCGGCGGCTTCGCCGACGACGGGGCGACGCTCATCGTCGCCCGCTTTGTGACGGGGGTCGCGGCCGCGTTCATGACCCCGGCCGGGCTGTCCATCATCACGACCAGCTTCGAGGAGGGGCCGCAGCGCGACAAGGCGCTTCTCGTCTACTCCGGCACGGCGGCCGGTGGCTTCTCCGTCGGTCTGGTCGTCGGCGGGCTGCTGGCCTCGGCCGACTGGCGCTGGGTGTTCTTCGCGCCCGTCGTCCTGTCGTTCCTCATCCTGCTCGTCGCGCTGGCGCTCGTCCCCAAGTCCGGGCGGCCCGACCGCACCGGGCAGCGCGTCGATCTGCTCGGGGCGTTCACCGTGACCGGTGCGATCGTCCTCCTCGTCCTCGCCGTCGAACGCGCCGCCCACACCGGCCTGGGCCAGACGCTCTCCACCCTCGCCGCCGGTTTCGTGCTCCTCACCGTCTTCGTGCTGACCGAACGCCGGGCGGCCGTCCCGCTGGTGCGGCTGGGGATCTTCCGCAGCGGCCCCCTGGTACGCGCCAACCTCGCGGCGCTGCTCTTCGCCGGGGGCTTCTTCGGCTTCCAGTTCATCGCCGTGCTGTATCTGCGGGAGCTGCGTGGCTGGTCCACGGTCGAAACCAGCCTCGCGCTCCTGGTGATCGGCATCGACGCCGCGCTCTCACCCACGCTCACCCCCAGGCTCGTCAACCGCTTCGGCAACGCCCGGGTCATCTTCGGCGGCCTGGTGCTGGCCGCGCTCTCGTACGCCCTGTTCCTGCCGGTCGGCGAGGACTGGACGTACGCGGCGATGTTCCCCAGCCTCATCACCCTCGGCCTGGCCTTCTCCCTGGCGTACGGCCCGCTCACCATCGTCGCGACCGAAGGCGTCCGGGAGGAGGAGCAGGGCCTGGCCGGAGGCCTTCTCTACACCTCCTTCCAGTTCGGCGCCGCCGTCGGCCTGTCCGCCGTCACCGCCGTCAACGTCGCCGCCACGGGCGACGGCGGATCCCCTCAGGCCCTGCTCGACGGCTACCGCGCCGCCCTGCTGGTCCCGCTCGCCGCGGCCGCCCTGGCCGCGCTCATCAGCGCGTTCGGCCTCCGTGCCCGTTCCAGTGAAGGGGCGGCAGCATGACGCTGAAGGTAGGCTCCTTCTTCGATATCGAGCGCGAGTTCTTCCAGTACGTCAGCGACATCGGGTACGCGACCATGATCACCGTCGACAGGAAGAACCGCCCCCGGGCCCGCGTGCTCCTCCCTGTCTGGGAGCTTGTCGACGGCCGCCCCGTCGGCTGGCTGGCCGCCTACAGGACACCGGTGAAATCGGCCCACTTGGCGAACAATCCGCACACCACCTACTCCTACTGGAGCCCTCGCCAGAACGCCGTGTTCGTCGACAGCGTCTCCACATGGGTCGAGGAGGAGCCCACCAAGCGCTATGCCTGGGAGCTCTACCGCAAGGGCAGCCCGCCCGGCGTCGGCTACGACCCCCGCGGCTACTGGTGCGGCGGGCCGACGGACCCGGAGTACCACGTGCTGCGCATCGAGCCGTGGCGGGTGCAGGTGCTGCGCGGAGCGGATCTGCGCAGCAAGATCTGGACGGCCGGGGGCGGTGCGTAGAGCCCGCCGGTGCGCCACCGGCCTCGGCCGGTGGCGCTTCTGCCGGGAGAGGGACACAGCAGCATCAGCTGCTGTCACACTGACGGCGGCCGGTGCGCCGTACGACCACGGTGGCGGGCCCGAGGACGCGTACCCGAACCCGAAAGGCAGCACCCCATGCCCCCTTCTGAGACGGCAGCCCTGAGCCCCGCCGCCCTCCTGGCGGCCATGCCCTTCGCGGCACAGCTGGGCATCGAGCTCCACGAGGCCGCCGCCGGCCGGGCCGTGGGCAGTCTGCCCTGGTCACCGGAGTCCTGCACCGCGGGCGGAATCCTGCACGGCGGAGCGCTGATGGCGCTGGCCGACTCCGTCGGCGCCGTCTGTGCCTACCTCAACCTGCCGCCGGGTGCCGGGACCTCCACGGTGGAGTCCAAGACCAACTTCCTGCGGGCGGTGGCCTCCGGACGAGTCCACGCCACGGCCCGCCCCCTGCACGTCGGCGGCACCCTCATCGTCGTACAGACCGATCTGCGGGACGACAAGGACCGGCTCGTGGGACAGACCACCCAGACCCAGATCGTGCTCGCCGCGAAGGACGGCGCCACGAGCTAGGGGGTCAGCACGATCCGGCCGAACACCTCACCGGCGTCCATCTTCCGGTGTGCCAGAACGGCTTGCTCCAGCGGCAGCAACTCGTGTACCACCGTGGGCAGTTCGCGGCGGCTCGCGGCGGCGAACTGCCCGGCCCGTACGGCACGCAGAGCGGGTGCGGCCACGGTGGCCGTGCTGAAGACGGCGAACGACAGCGACTTCTGGAACGCCGCCATCATCTTCGCGCCGAAGTCCGCCGGCGGCAGGCCCGCGACCGCGCCGACGGCCACCATGCGGCCGTTCGGGTTGAGCCTGTCGAAGAACGAAGACATGTCCACACCGGCGACGATGTCGATGATGACGTCGTAGCCCTCCGGGGCGTCTCCGTCTCCCCCACCGGAGCGGTCCAGCACATGGGTCGCGCCGAGCTCGCGCAGGCGGTCACCGCGCTCGGCCGACGACGTCGTGACCGCCACCGCACCGGCACCGCCACGAGCCGCGAGCTGGACCGTCATGATCCCGATGCTGCCCGCCGCGCCGCGCACCAGCACCGACTCGCCGGGAGCGAAGCGGGCATGGGCAAGACCGAAGTGCGCGACCGGCCCGGAACTCCCGAGCGTCACCGCATCGACAGCGGACAGATCCTCGGGGAGGGGAAGAACCTCCTCGACCGGTGCTGCCGCCTGCTCGACGTAACCGCCGCCCATGCCGGTGAAGGCCCACACGCGCCGCCCGATCCAGGACGAATCGACCCCGTCACCGACCGCGGTCACCGTGCCCGCCACCTCGCCGCCGGGGACATGGCCCTCCTTGAAGCCGTAATCGGTGAGACCGCCCCTACGAATCAAGGTGTCGGCGCCGCCGACGCCGATCGCCTCCGCGGCGACCAGCACCTGCCCGGCGGCGGGAGTCGGGGCGGGCACGTCGATGACTTCCAGACCTTCGGGGCCTCCGAACCTCTGGATCGCTACTGCCTTCATGCCGTCTCCTCGCTCGGGGGTCGATCGGGACAGGCCCGGGTGTCGAGCCCCGGCCACGGCGGACGCTAACGGACGCCACCGTCCGTTTGGCTAAAGTGAGAGCGATGACGGACCGTTTGCCTCACCCCCTGCGCTCCGACGCCCTGGAGAACCGCGAACGCATCCTCGACGCGGCCCGCGCACTGTTCGCCGCCGAGGGCCTGAACGTGCCGATGCGGGAGGTCGCCCGGCACGCCGGAATCGGCCCCGCCACCCTGTACCGCCGCTTCCCGACCAAGCAGACGCTGGTCACCGAGGCCTTCGCGGCAGAGACGCGCGCCTGCCACGCCATCGTCGACGAGGCGGTCGCCGACCCGGATCCGTGGCAGGGCTTCTGCTTCGTGATCGAGAAGACCTGTGAGCTGCACGCGCGCAACCGAGGCTTCACCGAAGCCTTCCTGGAGGCTTTCCCCGATCCGACGGGCGCCGTCATGGACCGCGCACACGTGCTGCGCTCGATCGCCGAACTGGCCGACCGCGCCAAGGACGCCGGGCGCCTGCGCGCCGACTTCGTCCTCGACGACCTGTTCGTCATGCTGATGGCCAACAGAGGCATTCGCGCCGCATCGACGACCGCTCAGGTCGCGGCGTCCCGGCGCTTCGCCGCGTTCATGATCCAGGCATTCCAAGCGTCCCCGGAACGCTCACCTCTACCGCCGGCGGCCCGGTTCGGGCTGCGAGGCGGTCAGCTAGAAGCGTCATGAGCCCGCGCCGCCCACTTGGAACCACACCGCCTTTCCGGGGCCGGGCCCGTGGTGGCAGACGCCCCAGTCGGCGGCGCAGCTGTCGATGAGGAGAAGGCCTCGGCCGTTTTCGCTCTCTGTTTCGGCCCTGGTGGGGATGCGTGGCGAAGGAAGCCCGGGGGCGTCGTCGCTGACGAGCACGCGGAGTGTGCCTCGGGCGCCCCACTCGGCATAGAGGGTGACGGGCGCCGCGCAGCCGCTGCGCAGGCAGGCGGTGACGGCGTTGGTGACGGCCTCGGAGGTGAGGAGGAGGGCGGTGTCGGCGAGGTCGGGTCGGTTGGCGGTGCGCAGGGCGGTGCGTACGGCTTCGCGGGCGGTGCGGACCCAAGTCGGGTCGGGTGGGAAGACGAGGGAGAAGTCGGCACGGGGGTGCTCGGGGCTCGTGGGCATATTGCCTCCTTCGGCCAACGGCCGGATGGCGTGCGCCGGTTGGGCGATTCGTCTTCGACGGTAGAGAGATAGGTTTCCAGTCTGCAACCTTGATGGCCTGATTCCCTCCAACGAGTGGCTCCCGGCTGCCCCAAGCGGGCAGACTGCTGCCGATCGTAAGGAGGACGCCATGGGCCTACGGGCCAATCCGACACAACGGCAGCGACGATTGGGCCTGGAGCTGCGGAGGCTCCGCAACGAGTGCGGCTTGTCCGCGGCGGAAGCGGGGGCTTTCGCCGGGCTGGGCTCGCCGCACCTCGGGCACATCGAGGCGGGTCGAACGGCCATTCCCGAGGTGAAGCTCCGCGCGTTGCTTGCCGCGTACGGTTGCTGTAACGAAACTCTTATTCATGGGCTTGTCGCCATGAGTGAGTCGACGGGGAAGGGATGGTGGTCGGACTACCGCAAATCTCCGCTGGCCGACAGCATCCGCGACCTCGCGGAGCTGGAGTCGACCGCCGTTGCCCATCGCTCGTTCCAGTGGATGTATGTGCCGGGGCTGCTCCAGACCCCGGAGTACGTACGAGCCCTCATCGCTGGTGGCGAGGTCGATGCCGACCTCAGTCTGCGGGAGACCTATGTCGAGTTCCGGCTGAAGCGGCAGCAGGTGCTGACCGGCGAGTCGCCGCCCGCCTTCCATGCGGTCATCCACGAAGCGGCCTTTCATATGCAGTTCGTGGACACCGAGATCATGCGGGGGCAGATTGAGCACTTGGTGGAGATGGCCAGGCTGCCCCATGTCCGCATCCATTTGCTGCCGTTCAAATCAAGCCTCTCCCCGGCGACGCCCGCCGCACCGTTCGTCCTCCTCGAAGCCGAGGCAGCCGAGTTGAACACGGTCTATGTGCAACACCCCGTGTCGTCCACCTTCCTCGAAGATCAGGCGCATCTCGCCCAGTACGGTGCGGACTTCGAACGCCTCAGCGCCGCCGCACTGCCGCCGATTGACCCGGGGCCCGAACGGCAGTCCTATAAGAGGAGTGATTCGCTTAGGCTCGTGCAGCATCTCTTGTACACCCTGTGAGGAGAACCTGATGTCCGGGCTCATGTGGCGTAAGTCGAGCTTCAGCAGCGGCTTGGGCAGCTCCGACTGCGTCGAAGTCGCGGCGTTGCCCGGAGACCTCGTACTCCTTCGCGAGAGCGATGACCCGACCGCCGTCATCACCACGGCGCCGACCCGCTGGGCCACCTTCATACGCGGGGTCAAGCGCGGCGACTTCGACCGACTTCCCCAATAGCGGCTACTTGAGCAGCCGGAAGCCGGGCTGCCTCGCCCACGCCCTCAGGAACTCGGCGGAGCCGTACGCGGCGGGCCATGGATCCGTCATCAGGGCCACGACCCCGGGAAGGCCGGACACGATCGGCACCTGATCCTGGCGTAGCTCAGCGTTGGCGACGCCGCCGAGTACGTCCATGATCCCGGCGGTCAGCAAGGCCAGCGCGACGTGATCGACCGGGCTGTCGCAGAAGGCGAGCACGTCGACCGCGTGGGTCGGGGTGAAGCCGATGAGCGGCCTCTGGTCGGCCTCGTCGGCGTGCTCGGCCTCGAAGATCTCCTCGTCGCCGATGCCGGGGCCCATCAGAGAGACGAGGAGTGGCCGGTGTCCGTCGACACCGCCGGTGTTCGCGATGCCGAGGCTCTCCGCCCGCGCATGGATGTCGTACTCGCCGACTCGCTTCTCCTCAAGCCGTGACGAGGAGCACGCCAAGAAGTCGCGCAGCCGCTGGATGGCGGCGGCGGAGGGGGCCTCCGCCAGCTCGATCACCAATACCGGTCCGGCCACGTGTCACGCCGCCCGGCGACGGCGGAACTCGTCGAGCCAGCGGCGCACTTGCCGGTTGTCGTGCAGATAACCGCCGCCAGGCCCGGCGGGGAGGTCGATGCCGTGCAGGAGGTTCAGCGCCCACCACGCGAGGTCGTCCCAGTCCAGACGGTCGTCGGCGACCCAGCGCCCGGCCCACCGGTCGGCTTCGTCCCGGCTCAGGCGTCCCTCGACGACGGCGACGAAGCGCTTCTCGATCTCATCGAGATCCGGCTGCCCGCTCACCCCCATGCGGGGACGGTACCCGCTCCCGGGCTACCTTGAGCACATCGTTCGCACAACTCGACGAGGGGTGTCAGGGTGAAGCAGCCGTTGACCATCGCGGTGGCGCAGCCGCGCTGCGTGGCTCACGACGTGAGGGCCAACGCGGAGGCCCACGCGGAGGCCGTCCGGGCGGCGGGCGCGCGGGTGGTGGTGTTCCCCGAGATGTCGCTGACGGGGTACGAGCTGGACGCGGTGCCGGTCGCCCCGGACGACGAACGGCTGGCTCCGATCGTCGCCGCGTGCGCCGAGGCCGGGACGCTCGCCCTGGTCGGCGCTCCCGTGCCCGGTCCGCGCATCGGCATGCTGGCGGTGGACGGGGAAGGGGCGAGGGCCGTCTACGGGAAGGTCTATCTGCACGGGAGCGAGGCCGTCCACTTCGTGCCCGGCGAGCCCGCCGTGATCGAGGTGGACGGCTGGCGGCTGGGGCTCGCCATCTGCCGTGACACCGGCATTCCCGAGCACGCCGCGCGGACCGCCGCACTGGGCATCGACGGCTACGTGGCCGGGGTCGTCCACGCCGATCGCGAGGCCGGACTCCACGGCGAGCGCGCCCGCCGGGTCGCCGCCGACCACGGCGTGTGGGTCGCCACGGCCGCCTTCGCGGGGCCGACCGGCGGCGGCTTCGACCGTACGTCCGGCCGCTCGGGCATCTGGTCCTCCGGCGGGGAGCTGATCGCCGAGGCGGGTGCGGCCCCCGACGATGTCGCGCGGGCCGTGTTCGACGGCCGTTCTCAGTCGGGTGAGCGCAGGTAGTTGTAGACCGTCGCCCGGGAGACCCCCAGCAGCTCCGTCACCGCCTGCACGGAGTGCTTGACCTGGAGGAAGCCGCGCGTCTTGAGGGAGCGTACGAGTTCTTTCTTCGCGGCGGAGCCCAGGCTGCGCGGGGTGTGGCCGCGGGCCGCGGCGAACTCCTCGATGACGGTGCGGAGTTCGTCCGCGGTGCGGGCGCGCAGGGTTTCGGTGAGGGGCTGTTCCTGGTCGTCGGTCCTGACCAGGTTGTTGAGGCTGCGGGCGACGCTGGCGAACAGCGAGACGTCGAGGTTGAGGCAGATGGCGGCGATGTATTCGCCCGCGCTGTTCTTGATGCCGATCGAGGTGCTCTTGGCCGGGCGGCCGTCCGGGAAGCGGTTGGGGTAGTTCTGGACGATGTCGGGGAAGCCGGGGTCCTGGATGCGGGCGATGCCGAGCTCGGTGGCGGGGTCGCCGACGGAGCGGCCGGAGAGGTTGCTCTCTATGGCCCGGATGGCGCGTTCGGGGTCGCGAAGGTCGTGCAGGACGACCTCGCACAGGCCCGGGAACATCCGGCCGATGGCGACGACGATCTTCTCGGCCTCGCGCAGGAGCAGGTCGTCCTCGGTGGTCATGGTGTGTCTCCCTGGTCGGCGAAGAGCCCGCCCATCGTGGTCGCCGCCTTGAGCCCCGAGCCCGTCAGCAGCACGACGGTCGTCTCGCCCGGGCGGATCGCGCCCCGGGCGCGGAAGACGTCGATCGCGGCGGCCGCGGTCGCGCTGGTGGGCTCCGCGTACAGGCCCATGGCGGCCAGGCGGCGGACCGCGGTGGCGATGTCGTCCTCCGGGATGGCGGCCATGTCGCCGTCGGAGCGGCGGACGGCCTGGACGACCTCCGGCAGCCGGATCGGCTCGCGGATGGCCGTGCCCTCGGCGACGGTGGGCGCGAAGGGGGCCGCGGCGCGGCCGTGGAAGGCGGCGTGGATGGGGGCGCAGTTGGCGGGCTGGGCGACCAGCAGCCGGGGGCGGCGCCGGATCTGGCCGGAGGCCAGCAGCTCGGAGAAGCCGATGTCGCAGCCCAGGACGGTGGAGCCGGCGCCGGCCACGGTGATCACGTTGTCCGGGGCGGCGAAGCCCAGGTCCTCCCACAGCTCGTAGGCGAGGGTCTTGGTGCCCTGGAGGAAGAACGGGTGCCAGTTGTGGCTCGCGTAGTACGTACGCTCCGAACGGCGCAGCGCCTCCGCGGCGGTGGCGTCCCGGCCGCCCGGGACGAGCTCCACGCGTGCCCCGTACGCGCGGCTCTGGAGCACCTTGGCGGGGGAGGTGGACTCGGGGGCGAGGATCGTGGCCCGGATGCCGGCCGCCGCGCAGTACGCCGCGACCGAGGCCCCGCCGTTGCCCGAGCTGTCCTCGATGACCTCCGGCACGCCGCGCTGCGCCAGCAGGGAGATCATCACGCTGGTGCCGCGGTCCTTGAAGCTGCCGGTGGGGCTGAACCACTCCAGCTTGAAGCGGACCGGGACCTCGCCCCAGGCCTTCTCGACCAGGGGCGTGCAGCCCTCGCCGAGCGAGACCGGGGCGGCGATGTCCACGGGCAGGGCCGCGCGGTAGCGCCACAGCGAGCGGGTGCCGGTGTCCACGTCCTCGCGGGTGATGCCGGGCAGGGGGGAGACGGTCAGCGGGGCGCCGTCGTCGCCGCACCAGCGCGGGTCGGTGAGCGGGTAGCGGGCGCCGGACCGCTCGTCCAGGTACTGGGGGTGGTCGGGAGAGTGAGGTTCAGGATGCACTTTAGATAGTCTGTTTACTTGTAGAAGATTGGTCAAGGATGGTGGGGTGGGAATCAGGCGCGGCTCGCGTACAGCCGCTCCAGGACCGCCGCCACCCCGTCCTCGTCATGGTCCGGCGCCACCTCGTCCGCCACCGCGATCAGGTCCGGGTGCGCATTGCCCATCGCGACCCCGTACCCGGCCCACTTCAGCATCGGGATGTCGTTCGGCATATCGCCGAAGGCGATCGTGTCCGCGGGCGAGAAGCCCAAGCGCTCCGCCGCCCGCCCCAGCCCCAGGGCCTTGTCCACCCCCGCCGGCAACACCTCGATCATGCCCTTCTCGGAGTGCGTCACCGACACCTCGTCCCCGCCCGCCAGCGCCGCGGCCGCCGCGACCCGGCCGTCGGGCAGCTCGCGGTGGCGCATCAGCACCTTCTCGATCGGCTGCGCCCACAGCTCGTCCCGGCTGCCGACGAGCCCCCAGTCCGGGCGCATCCGGTCGGTGAAGCGCGGCGTGATCACAAAGCGGTTCTCGGGCGCGGCGGTGACCACCGCCAGCTCCAGCGGACGCCCGCCCAGCTCCTCCTCGGTGCGCTTGACCACCGCTCGCGCCAGGTCCAGGTCGAGCGACGCGGAGGCCAGCAGCCGGTCCGCCGAGGCGTCGTACAGCTGCGCGCCCTGACCGCACACCGCGAGCCCCTGGTAGCCGATGGCGACCAGGAACTCCCGGCAGGAGGCGGCGGGCCGCCCGGTGACGACCAGATGGGTCGCCCCGGCGCCGCCCGCGAGGGTGAGGGCCGCGCGGGTGCGGGGCGAGACGGTCAGATCGGTGCGCAGCAGCGTGCCGTCGAGGTCGGTGGCCACCAGCCGGAAGCGCGGGCCGGCGGAGCCCGAGCGGGGGCGGGGGAGGCGGATCCCGGTGGCGGCGGGTGCTGAAGGTCTTGCGGATGCGGATGATGCCGGTGTGGCGTCGGCGGTGTGCACGTGCCGTGTCCCTTTCGTCTCCTCGGGGCCGCGGCGGTATGCGCAGATACGCGCGCGACGACGCGCGCGAACGCGGCCCGTCGTCATCGCGGGACGGCCGAGCCGGTGATCGAGCCCCTGAATGCTGAGCCAGAATGGCGGCTCGGGCGGGTGCGATCAAGCGGCCTTGACAGCCGGGCTCACGCCGTCTTCAGCCCCCCGGCTTCCGGACCCGCCTCCGGCTCGGCCTCCGCCTGTCGCGCCGTCACCTGCCTCGGCAGCCGGTAGGAGAGCCTGCCGTACCAGAGCCTCGACAGGGTGAAGCCGAACGACAGGCAGATGACGCCGCCGACGGCATCGAGCCAGAAGTGGTTGGCCGTCGCCACGATCACCACCAGTGTGGCCGTCGGATACAGCAGCCCCAGCGCCTTCGCCCACACCGGGCGGGCCAGCGTGGCGATGGTGACGCCGCACCACAGCGACCAGCCGATGTGCATGGACGGCATCGCCGCGTACTGGTTGGACATGTTGGCCAGATTCCCGGAGGCCATCGACCCCCAGGTGTGATGCGCCACGACGGTGTCGACGAAGTGGCCACCGGCCATCAGCCGGGGCGGGGCCAGCGGGAAGAGGTAGTAGCCGATCAGGGCGACGCCGGTGGTCGCGAGGAGCACCAGCCGGGTGGCGGCGTAGCGGCCCGGGTGCCAGTGGTAGAGCCACACCAGCACGCCGAGGGTCACGATGAAGTGCAGTGTGGCGTAGTAGTAGTTCATTCCTACGATCAGCCAGCTGACCGAGTCGATCGCGTGGTTGACGCCGTGTTCGAAGGCCAGGCCGAGCCGGTGCTCCCAGTCCCAGACCGAGTCGGCGTTGCGCATCGCCTCGCGCCTCTGCTCCGGGACGGCGTTGCGGATCAGTGAGTACGTCCAGTAGCTGACGGCGACCAGGAGGATCTCGAACCAGAGGCGGGGTCTGCGCGGGGTGCGCAGCCGGTCCATGCGGGTATGGACCGGCCCCGGGCGTACGCCGGTCCCGGCGCTGCTCCCCTCGATGGGCGACGGAGTGGCCGTCCGGCCTGCCAGAGTCCTCACAGTCGCTTCACGCATAGGGCAACAGTCTGCCAGAAGCGACCTAACGGGATATCGCCCCCGGGGCCGGTATTGACGTCTTATGTCCCCCTCCGGGCCGCCCCGCATGTGGCGTAGTCCGGCATACGCCCGTTATGCGCCGCCACCTCGCGCCGCCGACCCGTGGGCCGAGGCCGTGGAGCCGCGGACCACCAGCTCCGGGAGGAACACGAACTCGCTGGGCGGGGCCGGGGTGCCGCCGATCTCCTCCAGCAGGGCCCGCACCGCGGCCTGGCCCATCGACTGCACGGGCTTGCGGATGGTGGTCAGCGGCGGGTCCGTGAAGGCGATCAGCGGCGAGTCGTCGAAACCGACCACCGAGATGTCCCGCGGCACCTCCAGGCCCTGCTGCCTGGCCGCCCGTATGGCGCCCAGCGCCATCATGTCGCTCGCGCACACCACCGCCGTGCAGCCGCGCTCGATCAGCGCGCCTGCCGCCGCCTGGCCGCCCTCCAGCGTGTAGAGCGAGTGCTGGATCAGCTCCTCGGACTCCTCGGGAGCCAGCCCGAGCTGCTCGCGCATCGCGTTCTGGAAGCCCTCGATCTTCCGCAGTACGGGTACGAACCGCTTGGGGCCGAGCGCCAGCCCGATCCGGGTGTGCCCGAGCGAGGCCAGGTGGGTCACCGCCAGCAGCATCGCCGCCCGGTCGTCGGGCGAGATGAACGGCGCCCGCACCTTGGGGGAGTAGCCGTCGACCAGGACGAACGGCACGCCCTGGCCGCGCAGCTGGTCGTAGCGCTGCATATCGGCGCTGGTGTCCGCGTGCAGCCCGGAGACGAAGATGATCCCCGCCACCCCGCGGTCCACCAGCATCTCCGTCAGCTCGTCCTCGGTCGAGCCGCCCGGGGTCTGGGTGGCCAGCACCGGGGTGTAGCCCTGGCGGGTCAGCGCCTGGCCGATCACCTGGGCGAGCGCCGGGAAGATCGGGTTCTCCAGCTCGGGGGTGATCAGGCCCACCAGCCCCGCGCTGCGCTGCCGCAGCCGCACCGGACGCTCGTAGCCGAGCACGTCGAGTGCGGCCAGGACGGATTCGCGGGTGGTCGCCGCCACGCCGGGCTTGCCGTTCAGGACGCGGCTGACGGTGGCTTCGCTGACCCCCGCTTGGGCTGCGATGTCGGCGAGCCGTGCGGTCATGGGGCTGGACTGTACCGGTCGCATGTCAGATTGCCCACCACGCGCAGGAATCGGCGGGAATGCGCACGGTGCCGGCCCCGTACTCCAGCGGTGCCGAGGACAGCAGCGCGCGCCCGGGGACGGGCATTTCCACCTCCTCCGCGAGGGTGTTGAGGGTGCACACGAATCCCGGGCGGGACAGCGCGAGCACCCCGTCGGGCGCGTCCAGCCAGTCCATGGGGGTGTCGCCGAGGCCGGGCAGCTCCCTGCGCACCGCGAGCGCCTCGCGGTACAGCTCCAGCGTAGAGTCCGGGTCCCCGGTCTGCGCCTCCACCGACAGATTCCGCCAGTCGGCGGGCTGCGGCAGCCAGCTGCCGCCGGGGCCGAAGCCGTACGACTCGCCCTCGCGCGCCCAGGGGATGGGCACCCGGCAGCCGTCCCGGAAGCCGTCCTGGCCGCTCTCGCGGAAGGTACGGAAGAACGCCGGGTCCTGGCGGCAGTCGTCGGGCAGGTCGGTGACCTCCGGCAGCCCCAGCTCCTCGCCCTGGTAGATGTACGTCGAGCCGGGCAGCGCCAGCATCAGCAGGGCCGCGGCCCGGGCCCGGCGCAGGCCCTGGGCGGGGCTGTCCTCGGCGTAGCGGGTGGGGTGCCGGACCACGTCGTGGTTGGAGAGCACCCAGGTGGTGGGGGCGCCCACGGAGGCGGTCGCGGCCAGCGACTCGTCGATCACCTCGCGCATCGCCGCCGCGTCCCACGGGCACCTGAGGAACTGGAAGTTGAACGCCTGGTGCAGTTCGTCGGGGCGCACGTACAGCGCCAGCCGCTCGGAGGTGGGCGCCCACGCCTCGGCGACGCCGATGCGCGCCGGGCCGCCGTCGTGGGCCCGGCTGTAGGAGTCCAGCAGCCGCCGCCAGGAGCGGTGGATCTCGTGCACCCCGTCCTGGTCGAAGAACGGCAGCACCTGCGCGCCGATCAGCTTGGCCTGCTCGGTGCGGCCGATGTCGGGCAGGCCGGGGGCCTTGACCATGCCGTGCGCGACATCGATACGGAAGCCGTCCACGCCCAGGTCCAGCCAGAACTTCAGGACGGACGCGAACTCCTCGGCGACCTCGGGGCAGTCCCAGTTGAGGTCGGGCTGCTCGGGCGCGAAGAGGTGCAGATACCACTCGCCGGGGGTGCCGTCGGGGCCGGTGGTGCGGGTCCAGGCCGGGCCGCCGAAGACCGACTCCCAGTCGTTGGGCGGCAGCTCGCCGTCCGCGCCGCGGCCCGGGCGGAAGTGGTAGCGCTCGCGGGCCGCCCCCCGAGGCCGGTCCGCGAGCGCCTCCTGGAACCACACATGCCGGTCGGAGGTGTGGTTCGGAACGATGTCCACGATCACCTTGAGACCCAGCTCATGGGCTGTACGGACCAGGTCGTCGGCGTCGGAGAGGGTGCCGAACAGCGGGTCGACGGCGCGGTAGTCGGCCACGTCGTAGCCGCCGTCGGCCTGCGGCGAGGCGTAGAAGGGGGTCAGCCAGACCGCGTCCACGCCCAGCCGGGCCAGGTGCGGCAGCCGCTCGCGGGCGCCGCGCAGGTCGCCGACGCCGTCGCCGTCGCTGTCGGCGAAGGACCGTACGTACACCTGGTAGATGACGGCGTCGCGCCACCAGTCCGCACCGCTGGACGGGCGCGCGGTCTCGGTCTGGGGGGAGGTGGTGAGCTCCTGGGTCATGTCGGTGAACGTAACAGCTCTGCAATGCCTTGCGGAAGAGTTTGCAGAGGCTCGGGGCGTCCCGGCGGGGGCTCGGGGTGAGGTCCCGGCGGCGCCGGGGCGCATCGGCGCCCGAGTCAAGCGCCAGAGCGGCTACCAGTGGGACACGCGGAGGTAACGATCCCGGGTCCTTGCTGAAATCTGCTGCAAAGTCTTTCGGCTCATTTGCATCCCTGTTACGTTCCTCGGCAACTCGGCGCCGCGATGGAGCGGCCGGCTTTGGAGGGGTTCAGATGCGACGTGGCATAGCGACCACCGCACTCGTCGCGGCGATGGCGCTCGCGGCGACCGCGTGCGGCGGTGACAACGACAACGGCAGCGGCGGGGGCGGGAAGTCCTCCGGGGAGATCTCCGGCACCGTGACCTACTGGGACACCTCGAACGAAGCCGAGAAGGGCACCTACCAGCAGCTCGCCGAGGACTTCAGCAAGAAGTACCCGAAGGTCAAGGTCAACTACGTCAACGTCCCCTTCGGCGAGACGCTGAACAAATTCAAGAACGCCGCGGGCAGCGGCGGCTCCGGCGCCCCGGACGTGCTGCGCGCCGAGGTCGCCTGGACCCAGGACCTCGCCAACATCGGCTATCTGGCCCCGCTGGACGGCACCCCCGCCCTCGCAGACGAGTCGGACTATCTGCCCAAGGCCGCCGCCGGCACCAAGTTCAAGGACAAGACCTACGCCGTGCCGCAGGTCATCGACACCCTCGGCCTCTTCTACAACAAGAAGCTGCTGAAGGAGGCCGGCGTCGAGCCGCCGACCAGCTGGACCGAGCTCGAGGCGGCCGCGAAGAAGATCAAGGAGAAGACCGGCAAGACCGGTCTCTACCTGCGCGGCGACGACGCCTACTGGTACCTGCCCTTCATCTACGGCGAGGGCGGCGACCTCCTGGACACCAAGGCCCACAAGGTCACCGTCGACGAGGAGCCCGGCGTCCGGGCCTTCGCGACCGCCCGCGACCTGGTCAAGTCCGGCGCGGCGGTCACCGACGCCACCGACGGCTGGGACAACATGCAGAACGCCATCAAGAACGGCGATGTCGCGATGACCGTCAACGGGCCGTGGGCGATCGAGGACACCCTGGCCGGCAAGGCGTTCAAGGACGACAAGGACAACCTCGGCGTGGTGCCCGTCCCGGCCGGCAGCAAGGCCCAGGGCTCCCCGCAGGGCGGCCAGAACCTCACCGTCTACGCCGGGTCCAAGAACCTGGACGCCTCCTACGCCTTCGTCAAGTACATGAGCTCGCCCGAGGTCCAGGCCAAGACCACCGAGAAGCTCAGCCTGCTGCCGACCCGCACCTCGGTCTACGCGAACAAGGCGGTCGCGGCCAACCCCAACGTCAAGTTCTTCAAGTCGGCCGTGGACAAGGCCGTCGAGCGCCCGTGGATCCCCGAGGGGAACAGCCTCTTCCAGGCGATCCTGGTGCAGTTCCCGAACGTGGTGACCGGCAAGACCTCCCCCGAGAAGGCGGCCAAGGCGGTCGGCGACGCGTACCGCAAGCTCCTCAAGGGCGACTGGAAGTAGGGACCCGCGACGATGACTGTCGAGACCGGGCAGTCGGCGGGATCGGCCGCGGGGGCGAACAGCGCCCGCGGCCCGGCCCGCGAGACCGCTGACAAGGGCAGGACGGGCGGGACCGGCAAGGGCGGCGGGCGGCCCCCCGGCCGGATCCGCAACGCGCTGAGCCGCCACTGGTACGCCTGGGCCATGGTCGCCCCCGTCGTGCTGGTGATCGGGCTGATCATCGGCTATCCGCTGGTGCGCGGCCTCTACCTCTCGCTCACCGACGCCAACGAGGCGAACGTCGAGCGCACCATCGGGATGAACCACATTCCCGCGACCTACAAGTCCGTCGGCCTGGACAACTTCACCGCGATCCTGAAGGACCAGGTCTTCTGGGACCGGCTCGGCTGGACCCTGACCTGGACCGTCGCCTGTGTCACCGTCACCTTCGCGCTGGGCCTGGGTCTGGCCGTCCTGCTGAACCGCTCATTCGCCGGCCGCGCCGTCTACCGTTCGCTGCTGATCCTGCCCTGGGCCGTCCCCGCCTTCGTCTCGGTCTTCGCCTGGCGCCTCCTCTACAACGAGAAGAACGGCATCCTCAACAAGATCCTGGACGGCGGCGGCATCGACGCCGTGCCCTGGCTGAACGACCCCACCATGGCCAAGATCGCGGTGATCGCGGTCAACGTCTGGCTCGGCGTGCCGTTCATGCTGGTCGCGCTGCTCGGCGGATTGCAGTCCATCCCCGGTGAGCTGTACGAGGCCGCCGAGATGGACGGGGCCGGGCCGGGGCAGCGGTTCCGCCACATCACCCTGCCCGGGCTGCGGTCGGTCAGCTCCACCGTGGTCCTGCTGTCGACCATCTGGACCTTCAACATGTTCCCGGTGATCTTCCTGCTCACGCGCGGCGGACCGGGCGACAGCACGGAGATCCTGGTGACGTACGCCTACCGGCTGTCGTTCGTCAACAGCCCGCGCGACTTCGCGGGCGCCTCCGCATGGGGCGTACTCATCCTGCTGATCCTCATGCTCTTCGCGCTGGTCTACCGCCGCGCGCTCCGCCGGCAGGGAGAGGTGTGGTGACCATGCGCGACCAACGACGCTCCCCGCTGGCCTCGATCGGCCTGCACGCGACCCTGATCATCGCCTCCGCCGTCGCGGTCTTCCCGCCGCTGTGGCTGCTGGTGACCTCCCTGAAGCCCAAGAGCGAGGCGTTCTCCACGGATGTGGTGAAGAACCCGACGTTCGCCAACTACCGCCATGTCCTCGCCGATACGGAGTTCCTCACCTGGTTCGGCAACTCGCTGTTCATCGTGGTGATCACCACGCTGCTCGGCGTGTTCGTGGCGGCCACCACCGGATACGCCGTCAGCCGCTTCCGCTTCCCCGGGATGCGCCCGCTGATGTGGCTGCTGCTGATCACCCAGATGTTCCCGGTGGCCATCCTCATCGTCCCGCTGTACAACATCATGTCGACGCTGGGCTGGCTCAACCAGCCGGTGGCCCTGATCGTCACCTACCTCACCGTCGCCGTGCCGTTCTGCGCCTGGATGATGAAGGGCTTCTTCGACACCATCCCGGTGGAGATCGACGAGGCGGGCCGGGTCGACGGGCTCAACCCCTTCGGCACCTTCTGGCGGCTGGTGGTGCCGCTGGCCAAGCCGGGCCTCGCGGTGACCGGGTTCTACACCTTCATCACCGCCTGGGCCGAGGTGGCCTACGCCTCCGCCTTCATGACGGGGGAGGAGAACCTCACCCTCTCGGCCGGGCTCCAGACCTTCGTCAACCAGTACAGCTCGGACTGGGGCTCCATGACCGCGGCCGCCGTCATGATCGCCATCCCGGCGACCCTGGTGTTCTCCTGGGCCCAGCGCCACCTGGTCGCCGGGCTCACCTCCGGCGCGACCAAGTCGTAAGTTCCTTGCGCAAGTTCTTGCAGCAGTGTCTCCGGTGTCTCGATCGTCCCTTGCACTCCCCCCACCCAGCAGGAGGAACGATGGCCACAAGAACCCTCGCCGCAGCCCTCGCCCTGGCGGCCGGCGCCGCGCTGACCGCCGCCCTGCCGGGGCAGGCGCAGGCCGCGCCGCCCGGCGCCAAGGACGTCACCGCCGAACTCTTCGAGTGGAAGTACGACTCGGTGGCCAAGGAGTGCACCAGCACGCTGGGGCCGGCCGGCTACGGCTATGTCGAGGTGTCCCCGGCGACCGAGCACATCCAGGGCGGTCAGTGGTGGACCTCGTACCAGCCCGTCAGCTACAAGATCGCCGGTCGGCTCGGCGACCGCGCCGCCTTCAAGAGCATGATCGACACCTGCCACGCGGCGGGCGTGAAGGTCGTCGCCGACGCCGTCATCAACCACATGTCGGCGGGGTCCGGCACCGGCACCGGCGGCTCCTCGTACACCAAGTACGACTACCCCGGCATCTACCAGTCCCAGGACATGGACGACTGCACCGCGCAGATCAGCAACTACCAGGACCGCTGGAACGTCCAGCGCTGCGAGCTGGTGGGCCTGGCCGACCTGGACACCGGCGAGCCGTATGTGCGCGACCGGATCGCCCAGCACCTCAACGACCTGCTCTCGCTCGGCGTCGACGGCTTCCGGATCGACGCCGCCAAGCACATGGCCGCCGACGACCTGGCCGCGATCAAGGGCAAGCTCAGCAACCCGAACGTCTACTGGAAGCAGGAGGCGATCTACGGCGCGGGCGAGGCCGTCTCGCCGACCGAGTACCTGGGCAACGGCGATGTCCAGGAATTCCGCTACGGCCGCGATCTCAAGCGCGTCTTCAACGGCGAGAAACTGGCGTACCTCAACAACTTCGGCGAGGGCTGGGGCTATATGGCCTCGGATAAATCCGGTGTCTTCGTCGACAACTGGGACACCGAGCGCAATGGCTCCACCCTGTCCTACAAGGACAACGCCAACTACACCCTCGCCAACGTCTTCATGCTGGCCTGGCCCTACGGCTCCCCGGACGTCCACTCCGGCTATGAGTTCTCCGACAACGACGCCGGGCCGCCCAACGGGGGCACGGTGAACGCCTGCTGGCAGGACGGCTGGAAATGCCAGCACAAATGGCCCGAGATCATCAAAATGGTGGCCTTCCGCAACACGGCGCGCGGCACGGCGGTCACCAACTGGTGGGACAACGGCAACAACGCCATCGCTTTCGGGCGCGGTGACAGGGCGTACGTCGCCATCAACCACGAGAGCGGCTCGCTGACCCGGACCTTCCAGACCTCGTTGCCCGCGGGCGACTACTGCGATGTGCAGAGCGGCAGGGGCGTCACGGTCAACTCCTCCGGCCAGTTCACCGCCACTCTCGGCAGCAACACCGCGGTGGCCCTGCACACGGGCGCGAGGAGCTGCGGCTGAGCCATGGAGCCGAGCGGAGCCGCGCATCGGGGGATGTGCGGCTCCTTCGCGGTTGCGCGGGCCGCTACGGCTTGGTGCGGGAGAACTGGTCGGTGGTGCCGTCGGTCCAGGTGAGGGAGAGAGTCCGGCCGCTGACCCGGGCCGTGCCGTTCAAGGTCTTGCCGGCACAGGTGAAGGAGGCGGCCATGGCGGAGGTGAGGGTCCCGGGGCAGGTCTTGTCGGGGCCGGTCAGGGCCATGGACGTGCCGTTGACCCGCAAGGTGAGCAGGTTGCCGTTCGCGTCCCGCATCCGGAAGTACCACGTGCCCTGGGCGCTCGCCAACTGGCCGGAGGCGGTGGGCGGGGCGACGCTCGTACGGCTCGGGACCGGGGCCTTGGTGGGGGCGCTGGTGGTGCTGCGGCTGGGGAGCGGGGTGGCGGTCTTGCCGGGGGTCTTGCTCGGGGTGGGGCTGGAGGACTTCATGTTGCCCGAGCCCCCGGTGCCGGAGGGCGTGGGCTTGCCCGCGTCCGTGGACTGACTGGCGCCCTTGTCGTCCTTGGTCGGCGCCGCCGACTTTCCGTCGCCGTCGTCGCCGCAGCCGGTCAGGGTGAGTGCCAGCACCGCGACAGCGGTGGCGGCGATCGAAGTCGTTATCCGCACGAGATATCCTGCCGTACCCAATTCAATATTCGGAATTCTGTGGTCGTCGGCGAGCCTTCCACACGCGACAAGCCGAAATCCAGCGCTCACGGGGGTTCTCTGGATCAGTTCCGCTGTACTGCGGATAATCGCTTTCCGGGCAGGGTGATGCCATGTCAGGGTTGCCGGGTGCATACCTCCCCACGTGAACTGGTGCGTTGGCAGTTCGAGCTGACCTGGTCCCTGTTCGAGTACCACCTGGAGCGGCTGGAGCCGGAGGACTTCCTGTGGGAGCCCGCCGCCCTTTGTTGGACCGTACGTCAGCAGCCGGACGGGACCTGGGTGCCCGACTGGGCGGACACCGAACCCGATCCGGTGCCCGTCCCCACGATCGGCTGGCTGAGCTGGCACATCGGCTGGTGGTGGAGCGTGACCATCGACCACGCACAGGGCCGGACGCCCCGGGACCGCACCGAGGTCACCTGGCCGGGCGAGGGGACGGCGGCCGTCGAGTGGCTGCGCGGGCTGCGCACGGACTGGCTGGCGGTGCTGGACAAGCTCACCGACGCCGACCTGGAGGCCGTCGCGCCCTTCCCCTGGCAGAACGACCCCCAGCACACCGTCGCCCATATGCTCGGCTGGGTGAACGCCGAGCTCATGAAGAACGCCGCCGAGATCGGCCAGCTCCGGATGGTGCGCGCGGCCTCACCACGCTGAACTGAGCCGAGCCGAGATCAGCGCAGCGCCGTCAGCCGCCCGCCGCCCATCAGCCGGCCGCTCAGCCGGGCCTGGTCGCCCGCCTGGGCGGGCACCGCCAGCAGCCGTCCCGCCGCCCTGCCCCGCACATCGCCGCGCGCCGCGACGGAGGTCACCTGGGCGCTGCCCGCGGCCAGCAGATACCACCGCCCGGTGCGCGACTTCCACAGCGCGCCCATCAGCACCCGCGGCTCACGCGGCCCGCAGGCCGGGGAGCCGTCCGCGCTCGCGACGACCGCGGCCGGGGAGCCCGGGTCCTTGGCCGGCGGCTGGAACTGGGCCAGCACCCGGTCGCCCACACCCCGCCAGGTCTCGGCGCGCGTACACATCCAGTCCGCCGCGCCGCCGCCCTCGGGCAGCCGCTGCGCCGCGAACCGCCAGGCGTTCACCGAGCGCACGCCCCGCGAGTGCAGCAGCGGCAGCCGGCAGGCGGTGTGCGCCCAGGCCTCCCGGGCCTGCGCGCCCGCCACATCCCGCGGCCCGCCGGCCCGCCCGCCCGGAGCGCCGTACGTCAGCCGGGCCGGGACGAGCTCGCCCAGGTCCGTCACCAGGCGCGAGCCGAGCCGCAGCGCCGTCCAGCTCTCGCAGTCCGGCGCCCGCCCCGGACCGCGCACCAGGCCCGCCCCGCCCGCGCGCACCGGGTCGGTCACCCCGTCCGCCGCCAGCCGCAGCGGCCGCGCCGCCTCGCCGGGCCGCACCAGGTCGCGTACGGAGGGGTGACGCACCCAAGGGGCCGTCAGATAACGGACGTTCCCGTCCGTGCGGGTGATGACCAGGGCGGTCGAGGAGGCCGCGTCGGCGGCGTCGGCCCGCGCGAACTCCACCGCCACGTGGCCGCCGTCGCCGCGCCCCTGCTCGGCGTACCGCACCACCCGCAGCCCGTCGTACAGCAGGACCACCGTCACCTGGTCGACCTCGCCCGCGTACAGCAGCTGCGGCGGCCCCGGCGGCGGGCCCGACTGGGTGCCGGGCGTGGCCGACACCAGCACCGAGCGGCCCGGCCGGGCCCAGACGGCCAGCGCGCGGCGCAGCAGCGGCATGTCCTCCGTACGGTCGCCGCGCGCGGGCCAGGACGAGAAGTCGGCGCGGGTCGCGGTGCGCCACACCTCGGGCGTGGCGCGGGTCAGCCGGGCCGGGTCCAGCGCCCGCTCCGAGGCCGGGTTGCGCGCGTACGGGGGCGCTGCCGCGCCGCCGGGGCCCCAGCCCTCGCCCGGCAGGCCGAGCAGCGCGCCGCACACCAACAGCGCGGCGCCCGCGGCCAGCGCCGCCCGCCCGTGCTGGCGGCGCCGCAGCAGATCGGTGGGCCGGGCCTGGAGCGAACACGGGTCGAACTCGGGGGACTCCAGCAGCGCCCCGTCCCGGCTGCCCGCCGGGTCCTCCACCGTGTCCGCCTCCGCGAGGGCGTCCCGCGGGTCGGCGACCCCCGCGGCCTTCAGCACCTCGCGCACCTCGCGGTCGCCCAACCGCTCCAGGCCGCGCAGCACATACGCGGCCCGGCCCGGGCCCGACAGCTCCGACAGCGCCTTGTCCAGGGCGAGTTCATCGGCCCCGCCCGGGCGCGGGAACAGCCGCAGCCCCCACACCCGCGGCAGCGCCGGGGCCAGCGGCCCGCGCCGCCGCCGCGCGGCGCGCAGCGCTCCGCGCAGCACTCGCAGCCGTACGAAGGCGTACCCGGCGTCCACCGCCGCGCCCTCCGGCGCGCGCTGCCCGGGCAGCCGGGGCCCGGAGTCGGCGCCGCTGTCGGCCTCCGCGTCCGCGTCCGCGTCCGTGTCCGCGTCCGTGTCCGCGTCCGTGCCCGTGTTCGTCCGGTTGCGGGGCAGCGCGCGCTGCGCGAGCGCGTGCGCCGCCAGCACCCGCCGTGTGCGCCCCATGCCGGGCGGCAGCACCAGGTAGCCGAGCCGCACCAGGCGCGGGTAGTGCTCGACGATGGCGGCCTCGGCCTGCTCGACGTCGATGAGGGAGGGGGAATCGCCGGAGAGGTTGGCTGTCGCCTGTTGCTGCTCCACGGTTTGGAGAACGAGCGCCGCATGCGATGGTCACCACGGCCCGCGCCTGGGCCGTAGCGCCCAGGCGCGGTGGCGCGAAATCCCCGCACCGTCAGCCGAGGCGCCACCCGCTGAACTCCGCCGTCCCGCGCGCCACATTCCCCCCGTGCGTCGCGGTCATGAAGATCCCGACATCCTGCGCGGAGCCCGAGGCCCCCGGCGCCGTCACCGTCCCCACCGCCCGCCAGGTCGTCCCGTCGTCGGTCGACAGCTCGCCCTTGTACGAGGTGGCGGACACCCGTGTCAGCCGCAGCAGCACGGGCGCCTTGACGCCGGTGATCCGCTTGTACGCGTCCAGCGTGCCGTCCCCGTTCGAGTCGTACGACAGCACGATGCCGCTGGACGGGGTGGCGGCCAGGTTCACAAAGCCCGGGGAGCCCGCCGTCGCCAGGCTGTCGCGGGCGATGATGCCCGCCCGCGCCCACGCGCCCGTCACGGCCTGGCTGACCACCTTCACCGTGACGGCGGTGCCGACCGCCAGCGCCCCCTCCCGGTACACCGACCCGAACTCGGCCGTCGCCTTCCACAGGTCCCGCCCCGCCCCGTCGATCGCGAAGCGATCCGACAACTGGCCGAAGACCGCGTCGTTGTTGGTGACCGTCTTCAGGCCGGCGTCCAGCGGCCCGGCCACCCACAGCGTGCCGGTGCGCACCAGCCGCACCCGGTCCTCGCCGCGCGGCCCGAACTCCACGCCGAGCTCGTACGGCAGCGGCTTGAGCGGGTTCTCAAGCGGCTCGTCGGGCGCGGTGGCCCGCCAGTGGACCTCGCCGGTCCTGGCCGCCGGGATCGAGCGGAGCCAGGTGTCGCCCTGCGGCTTCGGGTCGAGGCCGGTCACGGTCAGGTCGAAGTCGACGCGGCCGGTGGCGCGCAGCCCGTTCATATTGCGCAGGGCCGCGGCGATGTCCGCGGTGCCCCCGGGCTCCACCCCCGACGGGGTGGTGGAGACGGTGGCCGTGCCCTGGTACGGGGCCTTGGCCAGCGCCTCGTACACCCGGAGCCCGGTGCGGTGGGCGTCCGTCGTGGGCCGGACCGGGTAGCTCTTGCGCTCGCGCGTCCAGGGCTCCTCGACCGCGAACCAGTCGAAGTCGCGCGGCTCGCGCCCCTCGGCGAGCGCGTCCTCCAGCTCGTCCAGATAGCTCTGCCACTGCGGCAGATGGAAGTCGCCGATCAGGCCGTTCCAGTCGCGGTTCGCGTAGTTGGCGAGCTTCCCGGTGTCCGCGGTGACCCGGTCCGCCCAGGTGGTGATGAGGGTGCGCGCGAGATGTTCGAAGCGCGCGGCCTCCGCCTCGTCGGACGCCAGCCGCTTGGCGTCCTCCAGCCAGGGCCCGAGCAGAAAGCCCCGGTGCGCGCCGGTCATGTCGTCGCTCAGCCGCATCAGTTTCAGCCACAGCCGGGCCAGCGTCCGGAAGGCGTCCAGGTCCTTGCGCTCGTACGCGTCGTGCAGATGCGGAATCAGCGTCCAGGAGCGGTCGGCGAGCGCCTGGCGGGCGATATCGGTCAGATCGTGGCGGTAGGCGTCGGAGTCGCGCAGCGCCGGGCGTACGTCCAGCAGCGCGGCGAATGCGGCGTCGAAGTCCGCCAGGTCGAAGGCCGGGATGCGGGTGGCGTAGTTGGTGCCGGAGCGCGCGGTCACATCGGGGCGGGCGGAGAAGACCGAGTCGTGCGGGCGGCCGTCGGAACTGGTGATCTGGTACGCGGTGTCGCGCAGCGCCGCGTACGCGTCCCGGGCCCGCTCGTCCCGCCCGCCCAGCCGTACGTCCGCGTAGGCCCGGAACCACTCCTCGCGATCCACCGCCGTATCCCGCCACGCCAACTCGCTGAACAGCTCGAACGCCGCCGGATCGCGCCCCACCGCCTCAGCCATATAGGCGGTGCCGACCAGTTTGCTGCCCGGCTTGTCGCGCCACTGGGTGAACCGCCGCGCCCAGATATGGGTCTTGGCGCCGATCGTGGTGCGGCCGCCGAAGTTGGGGATGGTGCCGAAGGCGTACGGCACCGAGCCCCAGTCCTGCTCCCGGTCACCGATCGAGTCCAGGTCCGACAGGCCGTCCACCACCAGCATGTGGTCGTGGTTCACGGCGTCCAGCAGCTCCCGCCGGGGGTTGGCCTGCCAGCCGAGGATCACCCAGGTCGCGCCGGGCCGGGCGGTCTGGAGGGCGGTCTCCACGGCGCGGGCGGCGTCGGCCACGGGGACGTCCCCGGCGGCGCCGCCCTCGTGCAGCAGGTCCATCTTGAACAGCTCGCACTCGCCGAACAGCTCCTGCTGGTGGCGGTAGAACGAGGCGGCCACCTGCCCGAACGACTCGGTGCGCGGATCGAGCCAGTCGGGGCGCTTCAGCCCGTTCCAGGTGCCCTGGGGGACCGTACGCGCTCCCGGGTTGCGCTCGACGAACCCGTCCGGGACGGTTCCGAAGTAGCCGGGGTACACCGGCCGCATGCCCAGCTCGCGCAGCCGGTCGGCGATCTTCTGCCCTAAGGCGGTGCGCTTGGCCAGCAGCTCGGGGCTCACCGGCCCGCCGTATCCGCTCATGTTCTGGAGCAGCCACCAGGGCTGGTGGGAGGGCGCGGGCAGCCAGGCGCGCGCCTCTTCGTCGGAGTAGCCGAAGTCCTTGAGGACGAGGTGGTAGACGGCCTCCTGCCCGGCGGTGACCAGCAGCTCGTTGCAGCCGTGCAGGGCCGCGACGTCGATCAGGTGCTCCCAGTGGTCCCAGCCGGCGAACGGCGCGGTGTAGCCGTCGTGGGTGTCGTTGAAGGCGAAGCGGTGCGGGAGCGCGGTCGACTGCTCGACGCGGGCCCGGGGCGCGGGCAGCGTCTTGGGCAGGTCGAGCTGGTCCCCGGCCCAGGTGATCAGGGCATGACAGGTGTACTTGAGATACCAGTGCACCCCGGCGAGCAGCACCGCCGGGCTGGTCCCCGCCACCTCGATCCGCCCCGGCCGCCCCGAGACCTCGAACCGCTCCTCGCCACCCTCGCCCTCGACCGGCACCAGCCGGAACTGCCCGGCATGGGCCGGCAGCAGCCGCTTGAGCGCGGCGCGCGCGGGCGCGGTGTCGAACACGGCGTGGTCCCCTGCGCTTTCCGTTCCCTCGGCGGCCGCCGGGGACTGGCTCCCCAGGGCGGCCCCGACGCCGAGTGCTCCGGCGGTTCCGATCAGCGTACGTCTGCTCAGATCGCTCATGATGCCCCCAATGACGCCCGGCCCGGGCCAACGGTGGTATGTGAGCGGCACGTTAACGAGGGTGACGGGGCGGCAGCAATGGTGCGTACGGGGTGTCCACCCGTATGGGTCCGAGCGCCGCCAAGGCCGCGGGACGCCTCCGGATGTCACTCCAAGGCATCCCGCGGCGGTGATGTTGTGGTGAGCGGTTACTCGAGACCGAAGGCCCGCTTGACGGTCTGGTCGATGGTGTTGCCGGACGCTTCGGTGGCCTCGGTGCGCAGCGTCACGTAGCCGGGGGTTGCCGAGGCGCGGGGGAGGCGCAGGGTGCCGGTGTACTTGCCGGTGTCCTGGGACGGGCTCAGCTCGACGGGGGTCCAGGTGGCGCCGTCGTCGTAGGAGGCCCAGGTCCTGACCTGGGTGACCTTGCCGTCGGCGTTCGGCGGCAGCGTGGCGTTGACGGTGATGGGCAGCTTCTTGCCCGCCTTGACCCGGTTGCGCAGGTTGAGGTCGATGTCGTAGGAGAGCCTGGGCATCGGGATCTGTCTGACGATGCCCGTCTTGGTGACGTTGATGGTCCACTCGGTGGTGGCGGACCTGGAGAACTCCCAGCCGGGCGCATCGCGGTCGATCTTCTGGACCGCCCGGTAGGTGCCCGGTTCGAGATCGACGTAGAAGGTCGTGTAGAAGTAGTCGCCCTTGCGGGCGATCTCCTTCTCCCCGCGGTACAGGACGACGGACATCCTGTCGTTCCAGACCGCGACCGGCAGGTGCGAGGACTCGCCGTCGGGGAACGGAATGGCACCGACGGTGAGGTAGTCACCGACAGCCGATGAATATCCCTGGGCCAGCCAGGTCCCGCCTCGGGTGGGGTTGGCGACCTGCTTGAACCAGTCGACCGCGCGCCGTTCACCAGGGGCGAAGTCGTGCCAGCCGGTGTCGAAGACGGCGACGCCGTCGGAGCCGGCGATGTCGACTCCCGTCCAGTAGTCGACCTCGGGGCGGGCGGTGACGTACTCCTCGCGTGCGGTGCCCAGCCGGATCGGGACCGTGGTGGAGGCGTAGAACAGGCCGCCGACGTGACCGGTCGCCTGAAGCAGGTTTCCTTCCTTCTGGGCGTGGGCGTAGTAGTTGGCGTCGATGCGTGCGGTGTTGGTCTTGTCCACGGCGAACTTCAGCCCGTTCTCGGGGATCGAGCGCGCCGAATTGACGAGGTCGTACTGGAAGGGGCTGTAGGGGGTGCCCTTCAGCTCGACACGGACGGTGCGCTTGGCTGCCTCCGCGGTCAGCCGTTCGCCCTGTTCGCCGTCGAGGGCGAAGGCGGGTACGGCGGTGGAGCCGGCCGGGGCGACGAGGCGGCCGGGGGTGTCGTTCGCGACGGCCACGGCGGCGGCGCCGTGCTCGGCCGCGGTGTTGATCTGCTCGGAGATCGGCACGTCGGTGCTGCGGGTGACCAGGACGAGCTTGTCGCGGGCGCGGATCCTGCGGTACTCCTCGGCCGTTCCGGTCCCGGCGTCGACGACGGTGAGCGTACGGTGGCCGCTGAACTTCCTGGCGCCGTCGAGCTGGGTGGGGGCGAGGGTGAGGGGCTTGTGGGTCTTCGCCTTCGCGGTCAGTACGGGGGCCGTGAGGGAGGAGAAGAGTTCGAAGCCGGTCTTCTCGTCGCCGGGTGAGGGCAGGGTCGAGATGCTCTTGATGCTCCCGGGCAGCAGGAGCACGAACTCGTTGTAGGTGAACGCGCCGCCGCGCCACTCGGTGGTGCGGCCGGTGTCGACCTTGACGTCGGTCGCCTTGCGGGCATCGAGGGTGAAGGTGAGGTCGCGGTCGACGGTCACCGACGAGTCGAAGGCCGCCGTCGCTTCGTCGATCCAGTTGCGGTCGGCGTCAGGCGTGAAGATGTTCGCGTACATCTTGTACGTGCCCGGTGCCACGCGCAGGCGGGCGACCCCCTGGGCGTCGAAGGTCGAGGCCGTGCGGATCGGGATATCCGCCTGGAACAGATACGCCTGGCTGGGGCCGCCGGCGGCGACACCGTCGGTACCGATGCCCTTGATGGTGACGTCGTACATCAGCTTCTCCATGAGGAAGGAGAAGGGGAAGACGACGGTGGTGCCGTCCTCGGCCGTGGCCGACAACCGACCGCTGTAATGCGTGTCCCGGGCCAGGAGGTTCGGGTCGGCGGTGACGGTGATGTCGGCGGACTTGCCCGCCGGCACCGTGACCGAGGCGGCGGACACGGTCACGGCGTCGTCCGGCAGGGGCTTGCCGGCGGCATTGACGCCCGTGTCCTTGAGGGTGAACGTACGGTCGGTGCCGGAGGCGTTGTGCAGGGTGATCTCGCGCGAGACCGGCTTGTAGTCGCCGTCCTCGGCGTAGCGGATCGCTCCGAGATTCAGCGCCGCGGGGGTGCCGTAGGCGTTCTGGGACACGGCCCGGGTCAGGTCGACGCGCCCGGCGCCGCCTTCGGCGACCTGGTAGCCGCCCGGCTTGGAAGTGGTGACGAGGGCCGCCTTGAGCTGCTGGGCGGTCCAGGTGGGGTGCTGCTGCTTGAGGATCGCGGCGGCGCCGGCGACGTGCGGAGTGGCCATCGAGGTGCCGCTGGCGGAGGTGTAGAGGTCGCCTGCCGGGGTGCCCATGGAGGTGCCGGCGGCGCGGGCGGCGAGGATGTTCACGCCAGGTGCCGAGATCTCGGGCTTGACCGCGTAGTCACCACTGCGCGGCCCGCGGGTGGAGAACGGGGCGAGCGCGTCGGCCTTGTCCACGGCTCCGACGGTGAGCGCGGCGCTCGAGGAGGCGGGGCTGCCGATGGTGCGGCGGCCGGAGTTGCCCGCGGCGACGACGAACAGCGAGCCGGTCTCCTCGGAGAGTTCGTCGGCGGCCGCACTCATCGGATTGCTGCCGTTGTCCGGGGTGTCGCTGCCCAGGCTCATGCTGATGACGTCGGCCCCGTTCCGGGCGGCCCACTCCATACCGGAGATGATCGAGCTGAACGTGCCGGAGCCGTCGTCGCCGAGGACTTTGCCGACCACCAGGTCGGCGCCGGGCGCGACTCCCTTGGCGCCGTTGCCCGCGCCGCTGCCGCCCACGGTCGCGGCGACGTGGGTGCCGTGCCCGAAGTGGTCGACGGCGTCCGTCCCGCCGGTGAAGTCCTTGCTCTGGGAGATCCGTCCCTTCAAGTCCGGGTGGGTGGCGTCGACGCCCGTGTCGAGGACGGCGACCGTGACGTTCTTGCCGTCGAACCCGGCTTTCCACGCGTCCGGTGCACCGATCTGGGGAACCGAATCCGCGAGGTCGACCTTGACCTTGCCGTCGAGCCAGATCCGCTCCACGCCGCGCTTCCGCAGGTCGCTCGTGCTGTCGTAGCCGCGCCAGAAGCTCTCCGCCCTGTCCTTGGCCACCGTGACCGCGAGCGCGTTGATGCTCTTGAGCGCACGGCCCCCTTCCGCTTGAGAGGGCTTCGTCGGAGCCTTGGCGCTGTCCTGGTTGTCGACGATGACGGGAACCGGCTTGGACGCGCCGTACCCGAAGGTCGTCAAGGTGTCGATGTTGAACAACTCGCGGTCGATACGGCCGCCGTTGACACCGGCCTGGGCCGCGGAGGGGATGGCGTAGGTGTGGCCGTTCTCCTCGTAGAGCGTCACGATGCCCCGAGAGGGACCGGAGCTGTCCGCGCTGATCGTCTTTTTCCCGTTCATGCTGCGCACGGTCAGGACATCGCCGGTGATCAGTGTGGTCCGGACGGGCTTCGCCATCGCCTGCGGGCTTGAACCGGGCTTGGCCGGCCGGCCGGCCGGTGCGGGGTCGGCAGCGGCCGGCCCGGCCACGAGCGTTCCCGCAACTACCGCGGCGGCGGCCATGAGTACGGTCGCCGCGCGGAGTCTTCCGGGGTCTCTCATAGAGAATTCCTCCTTCGGCCCGGGCTGCTGGACGCACCGGCCCGGTTACCGGAGGATGCTGTCGTAAGTGTCCTGTTCATGACTAGGAACTGAAGTCGTCAGCAAGCGGATTCTGTCCGCTAGAGGAAAGGGCCGCGATGCCTCGGGAGTTGTCGGCGCTCTCCGGCCTCGGGATGCCGGACGGCGCGGAGGCGCTCTACCTCGCCCTCCTCAACCGCGGAACGGCCACCACATCCGACCTCGCCCACGACACCGGGCGCACCATCGAGTCCACAACCACCCTCCTCGACTGGCTGCGCGCCAACGGCCTTGCCCTTCGCGCCAACGTCCTGGCCACGGCCGGTGACTCCGGCGCCGGATGGTCCGCGGCCGACCCCGATCGCGCTCTGCGAGCGCTGGTCCTCAAACACGAAACCGAACTGCTCCAGGTCCGAGGCTCGCTGCCGCACCTTCACGAGGCCTACCGCCGCTCCCGGCGCACCGACCACGGCGAGCGCCCATTCGATCAGCTGGACGCCTGGGAGGACGTAGGGCACCGCTACCACCAGCTCCTGCGCGACGCCCGCGACGAAATCCTCATGTGGGACACCGCCCCCTACGTCGCCGGTGAGACCGGAAGCATGGAGAAGCAGACCCTGCAACGCGGCGTGACCTTCCGCCAGCTCTGCGACCCCGACGGCCTCACACCGGAGGTGAGCGCCCAGCGCGCCTCGATCGGCGGACTCCGGGCCCGCATCCACCCCGACCTTCCGTTCAGGGGAGCCATCGCGGACCGCACCACCGCTGTCATCACGCTCGACCACGAACCGCAGAACGCCAAAGCCCTCCACCTGCGCTCTTCCCCGCTCCTCGACGGCCTGGTGATGCTCTTCGAGACCAGTTGGAGCCGGGCCGTCCCCATAGGCGGCGACCCCACCGGACTGAACGAAGAAGAACGCGAAGTCATGACCCTGCTCGCCGCCGGGATGAAGGACGAGGCCATCGCCAGACAACTCGGCATCACCACCCGCACCGTGCGCCGACGCGTACAGCACCTCCTCGCCGCGCTCCAGGCCAAAAGCCGCTTCCACGCGGGCGTCGAAGCGACCAGACGCGGATGGGTTTGAACAGTAGGTCCCCGCGGGGGGCGACCGAAGCCTGAGTTGTGGTGAGTATCGGACAGCGACACGCCGACACCACGGCCTGTCGCTGTCCGATACTCACCACAAAGTCCTGTGGGCGAACGCCAGCAGCTCCGGGACGAGTTCGTGCCGTGCGAGGCGGGGGTACGGACAGGGCTCAGCTTTGGGCATGTCCCCGGTCGAGATAGGCCAGCACGGCCAGCACCCGGCGGTTGTCGTCGTCGGACGGCGGCAGGCCGAGCTTCCCGAAAATGTTCGAGGTGTGCTTGGCGACCGCCCGCTCGGTGACGAACAGCTGCGTGGCGATGGCCGCGTTGGACCGCCCCTGCGCCATCAGCTCCATCACCTCCCGCTCGCGTGGCGTCAGGTTCCCCATCGGCTTGTCCTGCGACCGGCGGTTCAGCAGCTGTGAGATCACCTGCGGATCCATCGCCGTCCCGCCCGCCGCGACCCGCCGCACCGCGTCGATGAACTGATCGGCGTCGAAGACCCGGTCCTTGAGCAGATACCCGACCCCGCCGCTCCCGTCGGCCAGCAGCTCCCGCGCGTACAACTGCTCCACATGCTGCGACAGCACCAACACCGGCAACCCCGGCCGCGCCCGCCGCGCCGCCAGCGCGCACTGGAGCCCCTCATCCGTGAACGACGGCGGCAGCCGCACATCCACGACCGCGACGTCCGGCTTCAGCTCGGCCAGCGCGCGAGTCAGATCGGGCCCGGTGTCCACGGCCGCCGCGATCTCGAAGTCGTAGGCCTCCAGCATCCGGACCAGACCGTCCCGCAGGAGGAAGAGGTCTTCGGCGAGGACAACGCGCACGGCGGCTCCAAGACTTCGTCGGGCCCCTGGGGTGGGGGACTTGACCGAATCCGACGAATGTACCGCTGTGAGGTGAGCGGGGGGTTATTAGCGGCCGGGGCGGTCGAGGGCGCCGGTCTTTATCGTTCGGAGGAGTGCGCGGAGGGCGGTGGGGGTGGTGGTTATGACGGTGTGGGGGTCGTCGCTTTCTCGGAGGTGGGGGGTGCCGGTGGGGTCGGTGGCGACCTCCACGCATGCGTCGGTGTGGCCCTCGCTGAAGCTTGACTTCTGCCACCTGAGCTGAGACATGAGTGCCCTTCCTGGAGCAGGGGATAGAGGAGCCGCTGGATCAACCCCAGCGAGTCCTTCCCGCTACGTGCCTCCGGGGAGACCGTCGCGTCAACTGGAGGCAACGCCAGGGACTCGGGCTCGACCCTGCCCCAGCCCGTGCAGGCCGAGGCCGACGACGAGGGCGGTCGGGGGCTGGCGCTCGTCGAGTCGTGTTCGGACGACTGGGGGGTTGTCGACTACACCGACAAGGACGCGGGCGTCACCGGCAAAGCACGCGGGCATCCATGCGCGGGGCGTCGTCCTTGACGGCTAACGCCGTTAGCCTTAGCTTTGTGGCTAACGGTGTTAGCCCACGCATCTCGAAGGAGGCTCCCCTATGGGCGCCGCGACCCCTGTCACTCCGGCCCCGCGCCGCACGCTCACCGTGGTCCGCCGTGCCGCGTGGTTCGGTGGCGCCTTGTTCTGGTCCGCCTTCGCCGTACTGGAGGCGGTCAAGCACGGCTGGGTCGCCGGTCTGCTCGCCTTCGCCTTCCTACTCGCCCCCGACCTGACGATGCTGATCGGTGTCCGTGAGGCCGCGTCCGCCGGGCTCGTCCGGGGCAGGCTCCTCCCGCGCGCGGTCCCGTACTACAACGCCGTCCACCATCCGCTGGTCCCGCTGGCCCTGATGGTGGTCTATACGTTCGGTGTGTTCGTCTGGGCGCCTGCCTTCGCGGCACTCTGCGGCTGGATGGCCCACATTTCGTACGATCGGGCTTTCGGCTACGGACCGCGCACCAAGGAGGGCTTCCAGCGTGGCTGACCCATTCACCGACCGGCTCACCCCGCGCGCCCGGGACATCGTGAGCGCCGCCCGGGCGCTGCTCGAGGAGGAGGGTCCGGAAGCACTCACCATGCGCCGGCTCGGCGACCGCCTCGGCATCAAGGCCCCCTCCCTCTACAAGCACTTCCCCGACAAGGCGGCGGTGGAGTCGGAGCTGATCGCTCTGTCGCTGTGGGAGACCGCCGAGGTACTGGAGGCCGCCGAGGCCGCCGATCCGGGGTCCGTACCGGCCCTTGCCGAGGCCTACCGCCGGCATGCCCTGGCCCACCCGCACCTCTACCGGCTCACCACTGAGCGCCCTCTCCCGCGCGCCGCGCTTCCGCCCGGTCTGGAGTACCGCGCCGCCGCGCCTCTTCTCCGCGCCTGCGGCGGCGACGAGGATCTTGCCCGCGCCGCCTGGGCGTTCGCCCACGGCATGGTCGTCCTCCAGCTCAACGGCCGTTTCCCGGACGGTGCCGACCTGACCAAGGCGTGGGAAACGGGCGCGGCCGCGTTCCAGCCGGCGACGGCCGACTGCTGAGGGCCACCGTGTGGGACTCGGGCGTCGCGCGCCGTCGACGCCGCGCCGGGAACCGTTCTGCCGGATTTCGCGTGATGACCTGACGTGCTGTCGGCTGGTGGCGGGCGAACGAAGGGGGAGCCGGTGCGGGGTCGGATGCGGGCGATGGTGGGCGTGGCGGTGTCGCTTTCGGTGGCGCTGGTGGCGTGCGGGCCGGACAAGGAGAAGGAGTACACGGGGGCGGAGCCCTCGAAGGGGACTGCGGCCGAGGCCGCGCGGTACGCGCCTCTGGTGCGGCTCGCCAAGGGGGAGTCGCTGATGCCGATGGACGCGACGCGGTTCATCGGGCGGTCCGCGCTGCGCTTCGACCACGATGGCATGTGCCGTGACGAGGGACCCGCGGCCGAGCCGATCGACCCGCGGCGGTTGGGGAGTAAGGACAACCCCTACCAACACGCGGACGTGGAGCCGGGGAAGTCGTCGTCCAAGCCGGTGTCCTGCCCAGGACACGGGGAGAAGTGGCACACCTCGACCGAGTCCGGCGGCGGTTTCTATCTCGACCCGCCGAAGGAGGTGCGCAAGGGCGAGGGCACTGACGCGCCAGTCTACTGGGAGTACCACAAGCACAAGAGCGACCCGAAGCGCGCGGCGTACGTGTACTGGTTCTTCTACGCCTACAACAACCTGATCGCGGGCAACAGGCACGAGGGCGACTGGGAGCGCGTCGCGGTCCAACTGCGCGACGGCAAGCCGGAGGCCGTGACCTTCGCGAAGCACGGCGGCGATCCGTGCAGCGTGAAGTGGTCGGACCTGGATCCGCAGAACGGGCATCCGACGGTGTACTCGGCGCGTGGTTCACACGGTTCCTATCCGACCAAGGGATACCACCGGGTGAACACCACGTTCGACCGGACCTCGAAGGGCACCGAGTGGCGCACATGGGACAACGTCCGCCCTGCCGACGGCGAGCCCTGGTGGGGGTATGCCGGGTGGTGGGGTTCGCAACAGCATGTGAGCGGCTTCAACGGGCCGATGGGCCCGAACCCGGGGCGTCTGCTGCCGGGCATCTTCACCAACGACAGTTGTGGGCCCGCCGACAAGAAGCCGGCGGATCCGCCCAAGGACCAGCCCACGGACCAGCCCACGGATCAGGCCGCGCCCAGGACGAAGGAAGGGGCGATCCGGCGGTACGAGCAGTATCTGCATGCCGTGGGCCGGGAGGACATCAAGACGGTCTGCGAGATTGCCGGGCCCGCGGCGAAGCAGGCGGAGGATCAGGGGTTCGGCCCGTGCACGTCCACGTTCCTCGTCACGTTCCAGATGATCTCGCCGACGCAGAAGAAGGCTCTGCAGACCGCGACGGTCGACCCGCAGAAGGTCGTCGTACGAAGCCCCGACAAGTTCGACATCTCGGCCGCGGCGGTCAAGGCATCTGTCACCTTCTCCGAAAACGAGATCGGGACCAGCACCCTGGAGTACATGAAGGACGACTGGTACATCACTGACTGAACGAACGGGCGATGTTCGCCCTATCCGGGTTCGCCCTATCCGGGCGCGGTCCGCTCCCCGGAGCGGCCGCGTACGTCGAAGGCCGCCGTCCTTATGGTTGCGGGTAGTGGCTGATCATGGTGTTGAAGTAGCCCTCGGGGAGTTCTTCGAGGTAGTCGAGCAGATTGGCCAGGAAGTCGGAGAGCGGCGGCTGGGCGTTGTGGCGGTCCAGGTCTTCCTGAGAGCGCCAGAGCTCGTACAGGAAGAGGCGGCCGTCCTCGTGCTCGTGGAGGTGGTACTGGAGGTTCCCCTCTTCCTGGCGGGTGGGCTCCACGAGGGAGGAGAGGAGCTGCCTGACCTCGTCGGCGCGCTCCGGCTTGGGGCGCAGGAAGCCGTAGAGGGAGATGGGCGCTTGCGTGAGCGTCGTCGTGTGCGTGGTCATGAGGCGACCCTAGGGACTGACACCGGTGTAAAGGTCAAGTGATCCGGGAGTTCAACTGATCGGGAGCGTGGCGGCCGGCTGGTGTGCCCGCAGGCCGAACATGGTCCGCAGCCCTGGCGTTCTGCGGATGGCTTCGTAGCTCGCGACGCTGAGGCAGAGCGGCAGCACCATGATGATCGCGAAGGCGATGGCGCTGTGCTCCACGGTCCGCAGAACATAGTACGCGGTGATGATCAGATAGGTCTGGTGCAAGATATAGACCGGAAAAGCCGCCGGGCTGAAATAGTCCATGAAGGCTGATGCGCGGTCCAGATACCGCTTCCCGTACCCGAGCATGGCCAGCAGGGTCGCCCAGTACACCGGATAGTGCCAGGCGGCGGACAGCGGATCCGTCTGGCTGCCTCTGGCGAATCTCTCGACAAGAATCCCGACGGCGCCCGGGACGGAGATGCACAGATAGCCGCGCCGGGCCCTTTCCAGGGTGTCGATGATCGTATCTCTTGTGGCGATGAGAAAACCGAGCAGTACATATCCGGCGTAGGTGAAGATGTTCTCCCCGCCGATCTCCGGCAGGAAGGACAGCATCGCGAGGCCGGCCGCTGGGAGCAGCGCGAGGACCGGGTCGTTCAGCCAGGACGGCGTGTACTGGCGCCGGATCACCGTGAGCATCAGGGGCAGCAGGGTGACCGATATGACGAAGAGAAAGAGGATGAACCACAGATGCGCCGGTGAGATCGAGGTCAGCACTGACCAGTCGGAGAAATCTGTGAAGTAGGACCACAGGAAATCGGGGTAACTGCCGCGATAGCCGTGGTGGAACTTCATCGCGTAGTACGCCTGCGGCGGCACGATGACAGCGCAGCCGAAGAGGAACGGTACCAGCAGTCGCAGACAGCGTTCCTTCACATAGCCCCGGGCCGCTCGCTTCCGCAGCGCGTAATAACTCGACATGCCGGCCAGGAGAAAAAGCAGCGGCATGAACCAGAAGGAGGAGACGTTGACCAAGGCAGAGGAGAAGACGTTCTCCGGGCCCTTGACGTAAAACTCTGGATTGTCGTTGAAGATTCGCGCGGTGTGGAAGGGGAACAGGAAGACGATCCCTAAGTTCCGCAGCCAGTCGACGTATTCCTTGCGTTTCATGACGATGCCTCCCCGGTCAGCCAGCCGAGCACGGCGCCCAGCGCCCGCTCCGCGGTAGAGGCGTCGATCCCTTCGGGGTCGACGAGATGCTCCATCGACAGGCCGTTGGTCAGGCAGTGCAGGATCACTCCGGCCAACTCGGGGTCGATGGGCGGTCTGATGCCGACGCGTTCGGTGGCCGCCCGGACGGCGTCGGCCGCCGCCGCCCGCTGGGCGCGGCGCATGGGGGTGATCGCCGCCTTGGTCTCCTCGTCGCGGGTGGCATGGGTGGCGAATTCGAGGCCGAGCCGGCCCCTGACGGTGTCCTGGACGATCCGCTGCGCGACCAGACGCGCGGCCTGATCGATGAGCGCGGACACGTTCGGGGCCTCGTCGATGCCGGTCATCACGCTGGTCAGTTCGGCTTCGGCGCGTTCGCTGAGTAGCGCGCCGAAGAGTTCCCGCTTGCTGCCGAAGTTGGAGTAGACGGCGCCCTTGGTGAAGCCGGCGGCGTGGGCGATGTCCTCCAGCTTGCTGTCGGCGTAGCCGCGCTCGGCGAACACTCGCCCGGCGGCGGTGAGCAGCCGGCGGCGTACCTCCTCGCGGGGGAGGCGGGGGACCGGCTCCTGTGGGTGTCGATGACTGTCTGTATCTGACATGTGCAGACCGTAGCATACCCACGGGTATTCAGTACCCGTGGGTATCGAAGCCGCCGGTGAAGCTGGCATCCTTGCCGGGGTCGCAGCTGGAACCCGGCGCGACGCTTGTCGCGTCCAGCTGTGTAATGCCTGTTGACGTGTGTTCAGAAAGCAGCAGCATGGGGAGAGGCCGCAGCACATGAGTCACAACCAGCCGCCACCCGGACCGTACGGCCCGCCTCCAGGTCCGCCGCCCGGCCAGCCGCCGCAGGGCGGACCGAATCCGTACGCGCAGCCGCCTCAGCCCGGCTACGCCTACCCCCAACAACAGCCGCAGCCCGGTTATCCGCCGCCCGGCTATCCGCAGCAGGGCTATCCGCCGCCCGGCATGCCCGGCATGCCGCAGCCCCCGCCGAGCGGCGGCGGCAAGGGAAAGACGACAGGCCTGGTGATCGGCGCGGTGGTCGTGGTCGCGGCGATCGTCGGGGGTGTCCTGCTGCTCGGCGGGGGGAGTGACGAGGACGGCGGCAAGCTCACCGACGACGGCAAGGACTACAAGCTCACCGCACCCAAGACCGTGCTCGGCGAGTACACGAGCGAGGACTCCGGCGAGGTACCGCTGGTCGGCGAGAAGGCGCAGGCGTTCGGCATGACGAGCGGCATGGGCCTGGACGCGGAATGGCGCGCGGCTGGGGGCGCGAAGAAGCTGAAGCTGCTGGGCGCCTACGGGGAGGTGAAGGACCCGGAGAAGTCCGTCGACGCGTTCTTCAGCACCCTGAAGAAGAGGAGCGAGACGGCGGGCACCAGCGACAGTGACGCGCTCGTGGTGGGCACCCCGGAGCGGAAGTCGCCCGAGGGCCTCGAGAACGCCATCATGAAGTGCCAGCTCATCAAGGCGAAGGAGGACCCGGGCGAGGGCGAGCCCAGCCAGCTGCCGCTGTGCGCGTGGGCCGACTTCGACACGGTGGCCGTGGTGGTGCCCAACGAGGGGACGAAGCCCCTGACGCTGGACGACTCCGCCAGGATCGCGGCCGATCTCCGCAAGGAGGTACGGGTGGAGGACCCGAAGTAGCGAGGTGTGCGCGCCCCTCTCCGGATGTGACCGGACGGGGCGCCCGCCGTTTCTTGTGAAGTATTTCTTTCGACATGATGAACCGGGCCCTGAACAGGCCTTGTTTCCCCAGGCCAGGGGTACTGTCGCGATTCGACCCGACGTACCGCAACCGCCTGAAGCCTTGCCATGGGGGAGACCGTGCTCACGTACCACCAGGTCATGACAGCCGACCTGTCGTACCTGGAGAACGCAGCCGAGCAATGGAAAGAGGCCGCGAAGAAATTCTCGGATGTCCAGAAGGTCTACCAGGAGCGAGTCAAGTCGGTAGGCGAGGACGGCAGCTGGACCGGCGATGCAAACCTCGTCGCCGTTGACAGCATGGACATCACGGACAAGCAGTTCACCGCCGCGCAGACGGAGGCCAAGGCCATTGCCTCGCTGCTGACCGACGCGCACCGCCAGTTCGTGGAGCTGCGCGGAAAGGTGAAATCCGCGGTCGCGGAGGCGGTGAAGGCCGGAATGATGGTCTCGGACGCCGGTATCGCTCGTTACGACTTCTCCAAGGCCGGCGCGTCGGAGGCCAATGCCGCGCGGCACGACCCGGATCTGCACCGGACCGAGCAGTCGTGGACCGAGCACATCGCGGCGGCGGTCAAGGCGGTCGACGACGCCGACCAGGGCGTGAAGCTCGCGCTGAAGGAGGCCGTGCGGGACACCAACCCCTTTGACGGCGCGGTCAACGGGTTCAACGGCGAGGCGGAAGGCGACATCGAGAAGGTCGAGGCCAAGGCGGCCCAGGACCTCGCGACCAGGCTCACCTCCGGCGACCGGCTCAGCGGCAAGGAACTGGCCGAGTTCCAGCGGCTGTTCCGCGACAACGAGCACGACAAGGCGTTCAGCCAGACCTTCCTGGACGGGCTGGGCCCCAAGGGCGTCATTCAGCTCAACAACAAATTCCACAGCCTCGGCAAGGGCGAGGACAAGACGGAATTCACCGCTCTCCAGGAAGGCGTGGCGACCTCGATCGCCACGGCCACCAGGACGCCCTCCGACCCCTTCTACACGAAGTGGCGCGAGGGCCTGCGCAAGGTCGGCGACGAGAACTTCGACAAGGAACTGAACCCGCTCACCGGATATCAGTCGTTCGTCGATCTGATGACGCACGGCAAGAACTATGGGAAGCAGTTCCTGACCGACATCGGCGACGACATCATCGCCGTGGAGCAGAAGGACGACTTCGGGACCGGCCGGTGGAAGCAGCTGAACGCGGGCCACCGGGACTTCACGGGCGACCCGCTCGACACCCTGCTCGGCATCATGGGCAAGCAGCCCGACGTGGCGACATCCTTCCTCGACCCCGGGGCGGACGGCCAGAACGGGCGCCTGAAGTATCTGCTCCAGAACCGTGACTGGCCCTCCTGGGAGACCGCCACCGGCTACGGCTCGCTCAGCCAGGACGCCCCGGGGAACCGGCTGGGCCTGGGGGCCGCGCTGGAGGCGGCCGCCACGGGCGCCGTGCCGGGCACCGAGCATCCGCTGGGCGGGCACACCGAGGGCGAGGCCCGGGTCATGCACGACACCATCAAGCTCCTCAACAAGGACTGGCACGGCGACGAGATGCCCGCCAACCTGCGGTCGAGCCTGGGCCACATGCTCATGGACTACACGTCCGACACCCACGAGATCCTGTCCCGCACCAACGAGAACTACAAGGTCAACGCGGACGGCGACGGGGTGTGGAACGACGGCGGCACGGTGCGCATGGCGGTGTCCCCCGAGGAGCTGTCGCGCATCATGCGCGGGGTGTCCGAGGACCCCGCGGCCTACGCCGGGATGTACGCCGCGGAGCGGCAGTACGCGGCGCAGACGCTGGCCGGAACCGACTTCAAGCACCCGAACGACCGCACCGCCGCCATCAATGCGGCCTCCTCCACCTTCGGCTTCTACGACGGGGTCAGCTCCGACATCCTCTTCGACAAGAGGGACAAAGCGGTGCAGTGGGCCTCGGACGTCCGGACGGCCGCCTTCATCATCCCCGGATTCGCGCTCAACTTCGTGCCCTCCACGCCCGCCGCGGTGCCGATCCTCGGCGACGCGGCCCAGTCCATCCTCTACGCGGGCATGTACGAGTGGGGCAAGGACCACGTCGCCCAGGCCAGCGCGTCGGCGGCGCAGGACAACATGAAGGCGTTCGACGTCGGGCAGCGGCAGGTGGACGCCCTCGTGGTGGGCTGGAGCAAGGAACACGGCGAGGCCGCCGACAGCGGCCTCACCAGGACGCTCGTCGGCTCCGGCCAGGAACGCCACGACAGCGCCCGCCGCGAGGCCCTCCAGGCCCTCGGCCGCCCGGGGTTCTGACGGCCGCCGGGTGCTCCTGCCCCGCCCCTTCCCGCGGCATCGATGTGCGGCTCCGCCACGTGGCAGGGGCTGCGCGCCTGCCCCGGGGCCTGGGGCGGAGCCCCAGTTGTGGGAAGGGGCGGGTAGGGGAAGGAAACGCCGGGCGTCCCTAGCGGGCGCGGGCCGCCGCGCGGTAGTGGTCGCGTATGTCCTGGCGCAGCAGCGCGCCGAAGCCCGCGTGCTCGATGCGGGAGGCCAGCTGGTCGAGGGTCACGCCCTGGGCGTCGGCCGTCGCCTCCAGGCGCCAGTCGTGGGCGGCGAGGAGGGTGAGCAGATGGCCGCGGCGGACCTGCGCCTCCGACAGCCGGAAGGTCTTGAGGTAGGCCAGGCGCCCGTCCTCGTGGGTGATGGTCTCGCCGATGTGCTGCTCGGTGTTCCGGCGGAAGGGCGGCAGAAAGCGGGACAGGGCGAACGGCCCCATCGTGCGGACGCGCCGCAGGGTGTACGACTCGTCGAGCAGCCCGCCCGCCATGGTGCCGTCGTGGAACTCGGCCCACTCGCGCCGGTGCCGGGCCGCCTCCGCCCGCAGATCGGCGAGCGAGCCCACCGCGCTGTCGCGGATCCGGGCCCGGAACTCCGGGACCGGCGCGTGCAGCGTGGTGTAGTGGTGGATCAGCTCCCCGAAGAGGTCCAGGACCAGCGAGGGGTGCAGGGCGCGGTAGTCGTCGGGGTGCGGCACCACGAAGGCCGAGGCCAGGGCGTCGGCCGCGTACACCATGACCCCGCACTGGCCGGGGTGGATCTCGAAGACCCGCAGCGCGTCGCGCAACCCCTCCACCTCGGCCCCGACATACGCCTGCTCGACGCGCGGGGACAGTCCGCGGGCGACCGCCCGGTGCGACCACTCCTCCCAGGCCACCTCGGGGCCGCCGAAGTGCAGCGCCAGATAGCCCTCCAGGGCCAGGTGCAGGGGCAGGAAGCGCACCCGGTTCTTGTCGACGCGGCGGGCCATCCGGCGGTGGAAGCGGAGCGGGACGCATGGCGGGCGCGGCCCGCGCGGGTCCCGCCGCAGCTGGGTGCCGTAGGAGGCCGCGGGGGTGCCGTCGTCGGTCCAGTTGGCGACGAAGCCGTGCGGGATGTAGGAGCAGTACGCGGTGCGCCGGTCCAGCTCGACGGCCGCGAAGTCGTCGCCGTAGAGCCGGTCGTCCAGGCGCAGATCGGTGATCGGCTCCTCGCGCACCAGCGGCACCAGCCGGATGGCGCCCCACACCTGGGAGGGCAGCGCGGTCAGGCCCGTGAGCGCCACGCCCGTCGTGTCCTGCTTCACCGGCTTCACCGCTCCACCTCCAGAAACCGCCGTACGCGGGTGTCCACATGCGCCCACAGCTCGGCCGCCCGGCTGCGGCCCTCCGCGAACTGGGCGAGCTCCACCAGGGCCGGGACGTCCTCCGCGTCCCGCACCCCGACGGTCGGCACCTCCCGCGCCAGCCGCCGTACGTCGAAGTCCTCCGCGTCGTACACCGGGTTGAGGTGGACGACGCTGGTGCGGCCCCGGGGGTCCAGGCGGGTGCGCCATATTCGCAGCACCTCGCCGGCCAGGCCGGGCGGGGCGTTGTCCCAGCCGTCGGAGACGATGACCAGCCGGTCCGGGCGGTGCTCCAGCGCGTCCAGGACGCGGGTGCCCAGCGGCGTCGGCCCCATCGGGTACGTCAGCAGCGCGTCGGTGCGGCCGGACAGCCACAGCGGGATCAGTTCGCCCGCCAGCGCCTCCAGCAGGAAGTGGCAGCCCAGCGCCACCGCCAGCGGCCGGCGCCGCTTCTGCGCCGAGCCGAAGGCCGAGAAGCTGTCGTCCAGCACGGCGGCCACCCTGCCCCAGCTGCCCGCGCGCGGGCCCGCGGTGCGCAGCGCGGCCGCCCGCAGCGCGGCGGTCAGCTCCTCGCGGCGGCGGACCCGGTCGTCCAGGGGGAGGGCCAGGACATAGCTCGCCAGCCGGGTCAGGGGCATGGCGGCGAGGTCGGCGGCCACCGCGTCCGCCCGGTGCGCACGGGCCGACTCCTGGAGCCGCAGCCGCTCCAGCCGGGTCAGCCGCGGGGCGATCCGCTCCAGGAAGGCGCCGCGGTCGATACCGTGCCGCGCCGCGAACCCCTCGGCGACCGTGTACGGCAGCTCGTACAGCGCGCTCTGGGTGTAGTGGGCGCGGCGCCAGGACTCGAACAGGGGGGTGGTGAACCCGGCCTTGCGGGTGTGGGGCGCGAAGAGGAAGGGGCCCAGCTCGCGGTCGAGCCGCAGATGGGCATGGCGGGCGACCGCCTTGACCCCGGAGCGGTACTTGACCGCGTCGAGCGCCGGATCGGGCCGGGCCGCCAGCCAGTCCCGCATGATGGCCCGGGTGCGGCGGTTGTTGACCCCGGCCCGGCGCACCTCGCGGAAGAGCCGGTACACCCGCTGCGGCGGAAGCACGGCAAGCCGCCCGGCGATCAGCCGCCCCTCGGTGCGCCGCTGCTCGGGTGTCGCCTCGGAGGCGGTCTCCAGCAGCCTGCGCACGATCAGCGCCGCGTTGTGGTGGTTGATGTCCAGCGCGAGCGTCGCCGCGTACAGCTCGCGGTAGTTGCCGAGCACATACGCGTGCAGGAAGGCCAGCGACATCCGCTGCTCGTCCGCCCGGGAGCGGAACTCCCGCTGTCCGGTCGAGGTGATCGCCGCGTTCACGAACAGCAACAGATCCTCGGCCGCCACGAGGTCGGCCTGGTTCTCCATCGAGGGGCTCCCCTGGCGGCACGGCGGTGATGGCATGAAGGGGTCGGCCGGGGAATGGGGGCACGAGCTGCGAATCATCGCTTAACAGGCGGGTTCCGGAAGTCGCGCCGGAGTCCCGCGGCCGACTGTCGCACGCTAACACCCCAGGACTCGGCCCCGCCTTCGGGTTTTCCTTCGGGTTTCCGGGAGGACCGGCGACCCCGGGCGGTGGTGTCAGGCCGTGGGGCGCGGGGCGGACAGCTCGCACGGTATCTCGATGGTCACCATCGTCGGCCCGCCGACCGGGCTGCTGATCGCCATCACCCCGTCGAAGGCGCCCAGCCGCCGCTGCACCCCGCTCAGCCCGGAGCCCTCCGAGGCGGACGCGCCGCCCTTCCCGTCGTCGGTCACCGCGATGCGCAGGGTGCCGGTGGGGTCGTCGTGGTGGATGTCGACCCACACCCGCTCGGCGCCGGAGTGCTTGGCCGCGTTCGTCAGCAGCTCGCTGACCGAGAAGTACGCCGCCGACTCGACCGGCTCGCCCGGCCGGCCCGGGAGGTCCACCTCCACCTCGACGGCCAGCGGCATCCGCAGCGCCAGGGCCTGCACGGCATCCCCCAGGCCCCGCTCGGCCAGCACCGGCGGGTGGATGCCGCGGACCAGGTCGCGCAGCTCGGCCAGCGCCTCGGCGGAGCTGGCGCGGGCCGCCGAGAGCAACTCCCTGGCCTTCGCCGGGTCCTTCTCCATGAGCGCCTCGACGGTGCCCAGGCTCATGCCCATGGCGACCAGGCGGGCCTGCGCGCCGTCGTGCAGATCGCGCTCGATGCGGCGCAGCTCGGCGGCGGAGGTGTCCACCGCGTCGTGCCGGGTCTCGGTGAGGCGCTGGACCCGCTCGGCGAGCGTCATCCGCGGCGTGGGCGCGAGCAGAGCCCGCCCGAGCAGGAAATGCGCACGCAGCAGGACGGGGGAGGCGAAGACGCCCAGGACCATGACCCCGGAGCCCAGCAGAGCGGCGTAATTCGCGGTGGACTGGGAGGTGACCGGGATGAACCCGTACCAATAGCCACCCGCCCCGTGCACGATCGGCCGCCAGGTGCCCAGCGCCAGGGTCCAGCCCTCCACCCCGAACGGAATCAGGCCGAAGGCCAGCAGCGCCAGGACGGCCCCCGCGGTCAGGTCGACGAACAGCCACAGCAGATCCCGCCAGGTCGCCGGGTCCTTCAGCAGCCTGGTGCAGCGGTCCACCACGCCCACCACCCCGGGGCGCGACACGGGGGGCAGGGCGCGGTACGGCAGGGGGATCTCGACGCCGCACCAGCGGGCGGCCAGGAGCCGTCTCTGATTGGCGTGCGCGCGGACCAGGGCGAGCACGAGCGGGGTGGCGATCACCCCGATACCCAGCGGGATGAAGACCAGGGACACCACCGCCAGCGTGAACAGTGTGATCGACCCGGCCAGCGAGGCGATCGCGAGCCCCAGCCCCCGAGCAGTGGCCACCAGCCCCCTGCGCACCCTCATCGGACACCCCCTTGAACGCTTCGCCTCCACCGCTCAAGTCTGGCGGACCGGGCACGGCCCGTCACTCGGTCCTGCCCCCGTCCCGAGGTAGACCTAGCACCACCCCCGGCACTCTCCTTTTGCCTCCCCCGACTGGGGGCTTGTGCGGCTGGGGCGCGAGCCCGCCCGTTTCTAGTGTCGATGACGTGACCGCAACAGTCCGTTCAGTCCGTTCAGTCCTGTCGGTTCCGTTCAGGACTCACACCTCCCGGGGGGAGACGCCATGAGTGCAACGAGGCGGGGGCTCGCCGTACGACTCGGCGGGTGGAGCACCCGACACCGCAAGACCGCGATCATCGGATGGCTGCTGTTCGTCGTGGTCGTCGCGGTCGTCGGCGGGATGTCCGGCATCAACGAGATGACCAATTCCCAGAACGGCAGCGGTGACTCGGCGCGCGCCGAGAAGATCCTGGAGGACGCCGGGCTCAAGGCCCCCGCCGGCGAGATGGTGATGGTGCGCAGCGCCGAGCCGGACGGCTGGCGGGATGCGGCGGGCGACCTCGTGGCGCGGCTGGAGAAGACCGGCGAGGCCGAGCGGATCCAGCGGCCGGTGCGCTCCGAGAGCGGCCGGGAGGGGCTGATCAGCTTTGAGATGAAGGGCGACGCGGACACCGCGGGGGACCGGGTGAAGCCGGTGCTCGACGCGGTGAAGCAGACCGGGGCGGCCCATGAGGGCGTCACGCTCTACGAGTTCGGTGACGCCAGCTTCGCGCACAGCCTGGACGGCATTCTCTCCGGCGACATGAAGACCGCGGAGCTCACTGCCGTTCCTCTGGCGCTGGGCATCCTGCTGGTGGTCTTCGGCGCCCTGGTCGCCGCGCTGCTGCCGGTCTTCCTCGCGCTGACCGCCTGCGTCGGCACCTTCGGCCTGCTCGCGCTGGCCAGCCACGAGCTGCCGCTGTACTCCAGCACCAACTCCGTGATGTTCCTGGTGGGCCTGGCCGTCGGCGTCGACTACTGCCTGTTCTACCTGCGGCGCGAGCGTGACGAGCGGGCCGCGGGCCGGGACGCCGAGACCGCGCTGCGCATCGCCGCGGCGACCAGCGGACGGGCCGTGCTGGTCTCCGGCATCACGGTCATGATGGCGATGGCGGGCATGTTCCTGTCGGGGCTGCTGCTCTTCAAGGGCTTCGCGGTCGCCACCATCCTGGTCGTCTTCACCTCGATGCTCGGCTCGGTGACGGTGCTGCCCGCGATGCTGTCCTGGCTCGGCGACCGGATCGACGCCGGGCGGGTGCCGCTGCTGAACCGGCGCCGCAGGAAGGGCGTGCACGCCAGCGGTGGCATCTCCGGCCGGCTGATGAAGCCGGTGCTGGCCAAGCCGGGCCTGTTCGCCGTCCTCGCGGGCGCGCTGCTGCTGGCCCTGTGCGCCCCCGCCCTGGGGATGAAGACCGAACAGCTCGGCATGGAGAAGCAGTTCGGCAAGGACTCCAAGCTGACCGTGGCCTTCACGGAGATCACCGAGTCCTTCCCCGGCGGCCCTGCCCCGGCCGAGGTGGTCGTACGGGCCGACGACCTGTCCTCGTCGCGGTTCCAGGGCGCGGTCACCGATCTGAGGAAGAAGCTCGCCGCCTCGGGCGAGTTCGGCAAGAACGTCGAGGTCGAGCTGCACAAGGACGAGGGCGTGGCGCGCATCGAGGTGCCGCTGGCCGGGAACGGCTCCAACGCCACCTCCAAGCACGCCCTGCGCACCCTGAAGGACGACATCGTCCCGCAGGTCCTCGGTCCGGTCTCCGAGAAGGCGTACGTGAGCGGCGAGCTGGCCTCGAGCATCGACTTCAACGACCAGCTGAACAGCGACATCGCACCGGTGTTCCTCTTCATCGCCGCCGTGACCTTCCTGCTGATGCTGGTCTGCTTCCGGTCGCTGCCGATCGCCATCGTGTCGATCCTGCTCAACCTGCTGTCGGTCGGCGCCGCGTACGGCACGATGACCGCCGTCTTCCAGCACGGCTGGGGCGCGGAGACGCTGGGCATGGAGCCGGCCGGGGCGATCGAGGGCTGGATGCCGCTGTTCGTCCTGGTGATCCTCTTCGGTCTTTCGATGGACTACCACGTCTTCGTGGTCTCCCGGATCCGTGAGGCACACGAGCGGGGCCTGCCCACCCGGGAGGCGATCCGCGACGGCATCCGGTCCACGGCGGGCTCGATCACCGGGGCGGCCGCCATCATGGTCGCGGTGTTCGGGGTCTTCGCCCTGCTCCAGATGCAGGACATGCAGCAGATGGGCGTCGGCCTCGCGGTCGCGGTGCTGGTGGACGCCACGCTCGTCCGGATGGTGCTGCTGCCCTCGGTGATGGCGCTGCTCGGAGAGCGCAACTGGTACCTGCCGCGAGCCCTCGCCTGGCTGCCGACCCTCAACCACGGCGGGCACGACCAGGAGCCGCTGTCGCCCGCGGCCCCGAGCCACCAGCCGCCGGTGTCCATCGGCCGCTGATCTCACCGCGAACACCAGCCCGCCGCGCCGGATCAGGCCGTATGTCGCCTGACCCGGCGCGGCGGGCGTCGCGCTGTCGTACGGGGCGACTCAGGTGGTCGGCACGTACTTGTAGCCGACCCGGCGGACCGTCACGATCGTGCCCCGGTGCTCGGCGCCCATCTTCCGCCGCAGCCGGGCGACATGGACGTCCACCGTCCGGCCGTCGCCGACGTGGCCGTAGCCCCACACCGTGGTCACCAGCTGGTCGCGGGTGTGCACCCGGTGCGGATGCGCCACGAGGTGGGCCAGCAGCTCGAACTCCAGATACGTCAGGTCGAGCGGCCGCCCGGCCACCTGCGCGGTGCGCTGCTCGGGGTCGATCCGTACCAGCTCGTCGCCCGTGACCGCCTCGTTCCGCTCGGGCCGGCCCGCCGCCGCCGTCGCGGTGTCGGCGGCCGGGACGAGCACGAGATAGCCGACCATCGGCGGCTGCCCGGGGAGCGCGGGCAGTGTGTGCGGGGGAGCGGGCAGCCAGGTGGCGCCGGAGTGCAGCAGCTCGGCGACCGGCGGCACCTCGTCGGGCGCGACGGCTCGCAGCCGCTGCCGGTGGGGATGGGGGTGGCGGCCGGACGCGGCGGCCGGGGTGGCCGAGCCGGAGGCGGCGGAGGTGGCGGAAGCGGACAGACTACGGACGTTTGTCATGGGAATCGGCTCTTTCGCGCTCAAGGGGCGTCGGTGGACGTCGTGCGCGCGGGCTGTGCCGCCGGGAGATCACCCGGGAGCAGGGCGGCTGAGCGGTCGGGTGGCGTCAGCGGCCGAGCGAGCGGGCCCGCGCATGCGATACGCGGCAACACTCGCGGTCGAAGTGGTGCGCCTGCCGGGACGGCCAGAACGGCTCGAGGTCGAGGGGACCCGTCGCGGCGTCATGGAGGCTGGCCATTCCCCTATTGAAGCAGACGACCGGCCCGCGGCGCGCGCCGCGGTGGCCGGGTGCGACGATGCCCGGGCAACAGGTCCTCGCGAGCGCAGCCCGCCGCCACCCCGTAAGGAGCGCATTCCCCATGCCGCACATCGTCGTCGAGTACTCCGACACCCTGACCGAGGCCTTCGACCGCCGCGCCTTCGGCCTCGCCCTGCACCCGGTCGTCGCCAAGACCATCGACACCCAGGTGGCCGGCTGCAAGACCCGGTTCCGCCGGCTGGAGGACGCCGTCATCGCGGACGGCGCCCCGCACCACGCCATGATCCACATCGAGGTGGCGATCCTGTCCGGCCGGGACGCCGAGACCAAGCGCGAGCTGTCCCAGGCGGTGCTGGAGGTGGCGCGCGCCCATCTGGCGCCCGTCCCGGGGCTGACCGTGGGGACCACCGTCAATGTGACCGACCTCGACCGCGCCTGGTACGTGAAGCACGACGAGGTCTTCCCGGCCTGACCGGGCCCGGCGCCCACGGCGGACGCCCGCAGGGGAGATCAGGGACCTCCCCTACGGGCGTCGGAGCGCTGTCCGGCGGGGCCGCGGGCCCCGGCCGAAACCGGACCTTCGGAGCTACGAGTTGATCTGGGTGGCGACCAGCGAGGAGAAGGTGGTCAGCCGGGTGTAGACGCCCGGGGCGCCCGCCGCCGCGCAGCCGTCGCCCCAGGAGGTGATGCCCGCCAGCTTGCCGCCGATGACCAGCGGGCCGCCGCTGTCGCCCTGGCAGGTGTCCACGCCGCCCTGCGTGTATCCGGCGCAGACCATGTCGGAGGCTATGTAGCGGCTGCCGTACGACCCGCTACAGCTGGAGTCGGAGACGGTGGGCACGGTGGCCGTGCGCAGCTGGTTGGAGGAGGAGCCGCCCGAACTGGTGGTGCCCCAGCCGAGGATGCGGGCGGTGCTGCCGGCCGCGTACAGGCTGGTGTCGGACGAGGACACGTAGGGCAGCGCGGTGTACGGCATGGAGGTCGACAGGGTCAGCACGGCCACGTCGTCGCCCTTGGTGACGCTGGTGTACGTGGGGTGGATCCAGATCTTGCTGACTCTCGCGACGGTGCCGTTGGTGCCGTTGCGGTAGGTGCGGCCGCCGACCACGCGGACGCTGCTGGTGGTCTCGCCGACCATGCAGTGGGCGGCGGTGACCACCTTGGTCGGGGACACCAGGGTGCCGCCGCAGAACTGGTTCTGCGAGGAGTCCGTGATCTGCATGACGTACGGGTACGCGGTCGACGTGGTCGTCGTGCCGCCGACGATGGGCTGCGGGGCGGCCTGGGCGGCGGTGCCGGTCAGCACGGTGGCGAGGGACGCCGCTGCGGCGACGGCGGCGGCGGTGAGGGTGGCGCGGCGGGGGAGCTTGAAGAACATGCTTCTCCTCGTGGCTTCTTGAAAGTGGGGGGAACAGGAAGCGGAGCGCACCAGGCCGGCGACCTCCTGATCGCCGACGGCCGCTTCACGCTAGAAGCCGTTGCGCCACACACCCAATGAGGGTTGGCCCTTGACCTGTGGCATAGGGAAAACCCCATGTTCCCCGCGTTAAACCCGAGTTGAATCCCACTTCACCCCGTCCAGCGCGTCGCGAGTCTGACGATGTCGACGCGCGATCGGATCCCCAATTTCCGGTAGACCCTGGTGAGCGTCGCCTCCACGGTCTTGACGCTGATGAACAGGCGGGCCGCGATCTCCCTGTTGGTCGCGCCCTCCAGGACCAGCGCGGCCACCCGTCGCTCCATCTCGGCCAGCGCGTCCAACAGCCCGCTGGACGGCAGCGCGCTCGGCGGCAGCGCGGCCGGGGGCGGCGCGGCCGGGGGCGGCGCGGCCGGGGGCGGCCCGGCGCCGGGGCCGCTCCCCGGCGCCGCCGTCCGCACGTATGCGCCGTACTCCGGCTCCACCGCGGCCAGTTCCGCCGACACCCGCTCCAGCCAGGTGCGGGCCCGGGCGCGTCGGAAGACATGTGCCGCCGCGTCGAGCGCGGTGCGCGCGGCCGGGATGTCGCCCCGGCGCAGCTCCACCTGGCTCAGCGCCAGCTCTGCCCGCCCCTCCTCGATCCGGTGTCCGAGCGCGCGGAGGCGGGCCGCCGCCGCCCGCAGCGCGGCCGCCGCGGCGTCCAGGTCGCCGCGCGCGGCCGTCAGTTGGGCCTCGGCCCGCTGGAGCACGGCCAGGGCGCCGACCCGGCCCAGCCGGATCGCCGGGGCGCGCGTGGACTCGACGACCTCGCGCGCCTCGTCGAGCCCGCCGATACGCACCAGGGCCTCGGCCAGGTCACCCTGCCGGCGGCCGCGCGCCGGGTCGGCCACGCCCTGCGCGCGCTCCATCTCCCGTGCCCGGCGCAGCGCGAGGACGGCCCCCTCGGGGTCGCCGCCCACCAGCCGGGCGTGGCCGAGCACGGACAGGTTCCGGGCCAGATGGAGCAGGTCCCCGTCCTCCTGGGCGCGGTGCACCGCCTCCCGCGCCAGGGACAGGGCGCGCGCCACGCCGCCGCCCGACGCCTCGGCCAGCGCCGCGAGCCGCAGCGCGGGCCCCTCGCCGACCCCGGCGTCCCGGGCCAGCCGCAGGGAGCGGTGCGCGAGATCCAGGGCGGGCGCGCAGCGGCCCGCCCGCAGCTCGGTCTCGGCGAGCCCGCGCAGAGACAGGATCCGGCTCGGCACCGCGCCGCGCCGCTCCGCGAGCCGGACCAGCGCCGCGCCCGCCGCCCGCGCCTCCTCCAGCCGGTCGTCCGCCAGCAGCATGCGAAAGCGCGTATGGCCAGGCCCGTCCGGGGCGCAGGCCAGCTGCTGGTCCTGGGGGCCTTGGGGCTCGGCGAGCGCCCGGGCCAGGGTGTGTTCGGCGTCCTGGTGGCCCATCAGGGCCTCGGCGCGCGCCTGGCAGGACAGCGCGAGCAGTTCGGTGCGGCGGTCGCCCGCCAGGGCCGCGAGCCGCGCGGCCTCGGCGGCCTCCCGGCGGGCCCGCGGCAGCGAGCCGAGGACCAGCAGGGCGCGCCGCGACAGCCGGAGGCGCAGTGGGGCGAGCAGCCGGGGGTCGGCTCCGGCGTCGGCGAGGGCCTGCGGGAAGGCGTCGTCCAGGTCCGCCATGGCCTGCCCGGCCGAGTCGATGACGGTGAGCCACGCCCGTATTCGGTCGGCCGGGCGCACCGCCTTGGCCAGCACCTCCTGGGCGGTGTCGCGGGCGAGCTCCGGCTCGCCCGCGACCAGGGCGTCCTCGGCCGCGTCCAGCCGCCGGGCGAAGGCGGTGCGCACCGCCTCGGCGGGGGTGCGGTCGGCGGCGAGCAGGCCCAGGCGCGCGGCGGCCGAGGGCGCCCCGCGCTCGCGCGCGAGGGCGGCGGCGCGGGCCAGGGTCGCGGCGATGTGCTCGTCCCGGTCCGCGGTGGCCAGGGCCAGATGGCGGGCCCGTTCGACCGGGTCGGCGGTGGCTTCGGCGAGGGCGGCGTGCGCCGCGCGCCGGTCGCCGGGCGCCGCCTCGGCGTACAGGGCGGCGGGGAGGAGCGGATGCGTGAAGCGGACCGCGGCGTGCGGGTCGTGCTCCCGGTCCACCGAACCCAGCGCGGCCGCCTCGGCGAGCTCCGCCTCGGCCTCGGCGCGGCCCGCCGCGCGCAGCAGCGCCAGAGTGGGGCGTTCGGCGGCGCTCGCGATCAGCAGCGTCCGGCGGCCCGGCGCGGGCAGGGCGCGCAGCCGGTCGAGGACCAGGTCGCGCAGGGCGGCCGGGACCGGCAGCGGCTCGCAGGGGCGCGGCGCGCTGCCCGACTCGGCGAGCGCGCGGGCGAGTTCGAGGGCGAAGCAGGGGTTGCCGCCGCTGGTGCGGTGGATCTCGCGCAGCACGGAACCGGGGAGTTTCGCCGGTCTTCGCGCCCTCAGCACCGTGGCGACCTGCGGATACGACAGCGGGGGCACCGTCAGGACGAGCGCGGGCGGGGGCAACGCGCGTAGAAAGTAGGCCGGGCTGTTCCCTTCCGCTTCACCGCCGGACGGTGCCAGGACCGGGTCCGTCCGCACCGCCGCGACCATCCCCACCGGCAGCCCGCCCACTCGGCGGGCCGCGAACGCCAACAGCTCGCGGCTGGGCGGGTCCATCCACTGGAGGTCGTCCACCACCAGCAGTACGGGCGCCCGCTCGGCCAGCGCCCGCAGCACCGAGAGCACCGCCAGGCGCAGCGTCAGCCCGTCGTGCCCGCCGTGCCCGTCGTGCTGTTCGGCGGGGTCGGCGGGGCCGCGCCGCCCGGTGAGCGCCTCGTCCAGGGCGGACCGCTGCCAGTCGGGCAGCGCGCCCGCGACCTCGTCCGCGACCGGCCCGAGCACATCGATCAGGGCCAGATAGGGCAGCCGGCGCTCCGACTCGGCGGGGGAGCAGCGCAGCACCAGCCGCCCGCCGCCCGACACCTCCGCGGCCAGCGCCCGCAGCACGGTGGACTTGCCGATCCCGGCCGGCCCCGGCAACAGCACGCTCCCGCCGCGCGCCAGCTGCTCGCGCCCCCGGGCCAGCAGTTCGCCGCGCCCGACCACGGGCTCCGGCCGCGGTCCGGAGTGCCGTTCGGAATGCCATTCGGCATGCGGCTCGGAATGCCGCCTCACGGGCATATCCGCTTCCCTCCCGCTCAAACAGACATCTACCTATAAATCAAGGCGAGGCGCACAATGGTGGTGCGGCAGCGCGCCGCACTGCGCGGTCAGACTTGCATGGATCGAAGGAGGCGAGTCGTATGGCCGACGTCTCACGCCACAGGAGTGATATCACGCATCACCCCGACGTAACCGAAATGCGGGAGCGGTACGCACGCATGGTTGGTGCACGGGATGTTGTCTTCGTCGACGGGCCGGTGCTTCTGGCCGGTCTCTACTTCGCGATCTCCCCCTGGGTGGTCCACTTCTCGGGCGCCCGCCCCGACCTCACGGTCAACAACCTCATCCTGGGCATCGGCGTGGCCCTGCTGGGCATCGGCCTGACCACGGCGCCGCGCCGGATGTACAGCCTGTGCTGGGCGATGTCCGCGATCGGTGTATGGATGATCATCTCCCCCTGGGTGGTCACACGGTTCCCCGACGCCGGAATGATCTGGAACAACGTCGTTGTCGGCGCCATCACATGCGTCCTCGGGCTTTTCGCGGCGGGGGTGTTGATGCGCAGGAGCCGGGAGGCGTGAATCCACAAGTGAATTGACACGGAAACGGATACGGAGACGGATACGGGCCGTCGGCCGCATGACCTCACCGGTCGTGCGGCCGACGGCTTTCGTGCGGCGGCTTTCGGGTGACGGACGGTCAGTTATGCGCAGGCCGCACAATGAGCGCACCCCCGGGGCGTCACGTACACACCCGTAGGGACCACTCGAGGCAACGTCCAGGGAATGAGGCAGTTCGCGTCATGCGTATCGCACTGAGCCAGATTGTCAGCGGCCCGCGCCCGGAGCAGAACCTTGCCGTCCTCCGGGAGCAGGCGCATCGCGCCGCCGCGGCCGATGCCCGTTTGATCGTCTTTCCTGAGGCTTCCATGGCGTGCTTCGGCACCCCGCTGGCGCCGCTCGCCGAGCCGCTGGACGGGCCGTGGGCCACCGAGGTCCGGCGGATCGCCAAGGACTGCGGAGTGGTGATCGTGGCGGGCATGTTCACCCCGGCGCCCGACGGGCGGGTGGCCAACACCCTGCTGGCCACCGGGCCCGGAGTCGAGACCTCCTACGACAAGATCCATCTGTATGACGCCTTCGGTTACGCCGAGTCCGACTCCGTCGCGCCCGGTTCCAAGGTGGTGACCTTCGACCTGGAGGGCCTCCGGATCGGCCTGGCCACCTGCTACGACGTGCGCTTCCCCGAGCTGTTCCGGGCCCACGCCGACGCGGGCGCGCGGCTCTCGCTGCTGCCCGCCTCGTGGGGCGCGGGGCCGGGCAAGCGCGAGCAGTGGGAACTGCTGACCCGGGCCCGGGCGCTGGACGCCACGGTATGGCTGGCCGCCGTCGGCCAGGCCGACCCCGCGGCCACCGGCACCCTGGCCGCGGAGGCGGCCGACCCGACGGCCCCCACCGGCATCGGGCACAGCGCCGTCGTCGGCCCCGACGGGACCGTGCGGCAGCGGCTGGGGGCGACGCCGGGGCTGCTGGTGGCGGAGATCCACGCCGACGAGGTCACGGCCGTCCGCCGTAAGGTGTCCGTTCTGGCCAACCGGAGGCTGGGTCGGGGCGTGTGACCTTCGTACGGCGTGCCCCGCGCGCCCGGCGCACACTGGAAGCGCGCGCCGGGCGCGGGGGTGGCCGCGGGAGGAGGTCGCGATGGACTTCGACGTCGTCGTGGAGATCCCGGAGGGGTCTCGCAACAAGTACGAGATGGACCATGAGTCGGGGCGGATCCGGCTGGACCGGATGCTGTTCACCGCCACCAAGTACCCGGCCGACTACGGCTATATCGACCACACCCTGGGGCGCGACGGCGACCCGCTGGACGCGCTGGTCACCGTCGGTGAGCCGACGTTTCCCGGGTGTGTCATCGAGTGCCGGGCCATCGGCATGTTCTGCATGAGCGACGAGAAGGGCCCGGACGAGAAGATCCTGTGCGTCCCGGCCCACGATCCGCGCTATGCGGAGGTGCGGGACATCGGCGACGTCTCGGAGTTCGACCGGATGGAGATCACCCACTTCTTCGAGGTCTACAAGGACCTCGAACCCGGCAAGTCCGTCGAGGGCTCCCACTGGGAGGGCCGCGACCGGGCGTACGACGAGATAGCGGCCTCGCGGCAGCGCGCGGCGGCGGCCGGACTGGCCGGGTGAGCCGTCGCGCGACGCCTGGCGGGGGAGGGTTTTCCCCTACCCGCCCCTTCCCACAACTGGGGCTCCGCCCCAGACCCCGGGTGCCATGGCAAGCCGTGCCGTGCGGCGGTGCCGTGGGTTGTGCGGGGCCGGGGGAGCTGTGCCGGTCTGCGGGGCTCTGTGCCGGCGCCCGGGCGCCGAGGCGCGTTGAGCCGGTTTGCGGCTGCGCCGCGTGGGGGCTCCCGCCCCAGACCCCGGGTGCGGGCCAGGGCGGTGGGGCGCCTGCGGGGCGGAGCCGTCGCGTGGCGCGGGCTCGGCCTGCCGCTCGGGGTCTGGGGCGGGAGCTCCAGTTGTGGGAAGGGGCGGGTAGGGGAGCAGCTCGCCGCAGGCGTGGTCAGGGCGTGGGCTCGGGCGCCGTGCCTCGGTCGTTCTGGAGCGTCCACAGCTCCCGGAACAGCCCGGGCGCGTCGACGAGTTCGCCGAAGGTGCCCTGCTGGATCACCCGGCCGCGGTCCAGCACCACGATCCGGTCGGCGACCGCGACGTTCGCCAGGCGGTGGGTGACCAGGACGACCGCGCGGTCCTCCGCCAGCCGCCGCAGCCCCGCGAAGATACGGTGCTCGGCGCGCGCGTCGAGGGCGCTGGTGGGCTCGTCCATCACCAGCAGCCCGGCGGGCCGGTGGAAGGCGCGGGCCAGGGCGATCCGCTGCCACTGGCCGCCGGACAGCTCCACCCCGCCCCACCACTGCCGGGCCAGCAGCGTGTTCAGGCCGCTGCGCAGCCCGTCCAGGACCTCGTGCGCCCCGGAGTACGCGGCGGCCTCCCGCACCGCCTCGTCCCCGCCGTGCGGCTGGCCGAGCGTGATGTTCTCGCGGGCGGTCAGCGGCCAGTGGGCGTAGTCCTGGGGGACGACCGCGGTCTGCCGCCACAGCGCGTCCGGGTCGAGGTCCCCGGTCTTGACGTCGTCCCAGGTGACCGCGCCGCCCGAGGGCAGATACAGCCCCGTGAGCAGCTTGCTCAGCGTGGTCTTGCCGGAGCCGTTCTCGCCGACCAGGGCGAGGACTTCGCCCCGCCGGACCTCCACGCTCACCTCGTCCAGGGCCGGCGCGTCCGACTCCGGATAGCGGTAGGTGACCGCCTCGGCCCTGACCACCTTCGGCGCGGCCGCGACCCGCGCGCCGCGCCGCATCCGGTGGCCGCCCGCCTCCTCGATGAACTCCGCCCAGTCGTCCAGATACAGCCCGGTACGGAACAGCCGGGTGCCGTAGCCCACCATGCCGCGCAGCGAGGAGCCCACCGTGCGCAGCGCGAAGACCGCGGTCCCCGCCGAGGCGACGGACATCCGCCCCGAGCCCAGCAGCAGCGCCAGCGCCGCCCACACCAGCCCGGAGGCGGCCCCTCCGGCCAGCGCGCCCAGCACCGCGAACCGCGCGCCCCGGTGGGCCGCCCGGTCGGTCGCGGCGTCGACCCGCGCGCCGATGGCGCGGTAGCGGCCCAGGAGGAAGGCCGCCATGGTGCCCGAGCGCAGCTGGTCGGCGATGTCCTTGTCGACCATGTACCAGCGCAGCAGCCCGAGCGTGCGCCGCTCGGCGCTCATCGCGCGCGAGGTCTCGTAGTGCACCCGGGCCGCCTTCATCCCGGCCACGCCCTGCGGCAGCGCGGCGAGCAGCAGCAGCGGCAGCAGCGCCGGGTGCAGTACGGTCACCACGCCCGCCGCCGCCACCAGGGAGGCGAGGCAGGCCGTCAGCTGCTGGGACTCGATGATCAGGTCCTGGGCGACGACGGCGCCCCGGTCGGCCGCGTCCCACTTGTCGTTGAACCCGGGGTTGTCGTACGCCGCCAGTTCGGCGTTGATCGCCGCGTGCAGCATCCGCATCTCGGCCTCCCGGGAGATCCGGGGGGCCAGCCGGGTGGAGATGTTGGAGACGCCGATGCCCAGCAGCGCGCGTAACCCGGCCGCCCCGGCGAGCACCGCGAGCGAGGGCAGCGCCTCCTGGAGCCGGTCGGCCATGTGACCGGACGAGATCAGCGCCGTGATCGTGCCGGTGGTGGCCAGCAGCCCGAACGCCTCGAAGAACCCCGACAGCACCTGGCACAGCACCAGCGCCACCACCGCCCTGCGGTCCACCTGCCAGCCGAGCGCGAGCGCCCGCCGCACCAGCTGCGGCAGCCTGCGCGCCATGGACCGGCTGTTGATCGGGTTCCGCTCGAGCGCCGCGAGCGTGGCCGACCGGTACCGCAGCTCCTCGGTGGGCGGCCCGGTCGGTTGGTCGATCGGCTGGTCGGAGGTCTGGGTCGCCATCGGTCCCCCTTGTGGCGGTTGTGGCGGTGCGACGGCCCCACACGCTGCCGTACGGCCCACCGCGGCGTCCGGCATACGGCGCGGATCCACTCGAACGGGGCATGGCGCGGCGCCCCGGCCGGCGGGGTCAGGCCCGGCCGCGCGTCTTCTGGGAGCTGCGGGAGAGCGAGTCGAGGACGACGGCGGCGAGCAGCACCCCGCCGGTGATCATGAACTGGAGGGCCGACTGGATGCTCAGCAGGGCCATGCCGGAGGCGAGCGACTCGATCACCAGGATGCCCAGCACCGCGCACCACGTCCTGCCGTGGCCGCCGAACAGGCTGGTGCCGCCGATGACGGCCGCCGCCAGGGCGTTCAGCAGCAGGATCGCGGAGCCGGAGGGCTGGCTGACCGAGGTGATCCGCGAGGCCAGGAACAGGCCGCCCAGCGCGGCCATCGTGCCCGAGACCATGAGGACCGAGATCCGCACCCACGCCACCCGGACCCCGGCCCGGCGGGCCGCCTCGACGCCGCCGCCCAGCGCGTAGACCGAGCGGCCGTAGGGCGTACGGCGCAGCAGCACGTCCAGCAGGGCCACCAGCACGACGAAGATCAGCAGGGCGAGCGGCAGGCCCTGGAACCGGTTGAGCACATAGGCGGCCGCGAACGCGACCACCGCGATCGCGCCGGTGCGCACCGCGATCTCGTGGAGCGGCCGGTACGGCATGGCGGCGGCCTTGCGGCGCCATCGGTCGCGGTAGGCGGCGAGGAAGAAGGCGGTGGGGCCGAGGGCCGCGAGGCCGTAGGCGGCGGCGATGTCATGGAAGTAGTAGCTGGTCAGCTTGGCGACGAGCCCCTGGTCGTCGAGGTTGATGGTGCCGCTCTGGCCGAGGAGGTAGAGGGTGAGGCCGTTCCAGGCCAGCAGCCCCGCGAGGGTGACGACGAAGGCCGGTACGCCGAATCTGGCGAAGAAGAACCCGTGCACGACGCCGATCAGGGCGCCCAGGAGCACCGCGATGACCAGGGCGAGCCACTCCGGCAGGCCCTCGTTGACGTTCAGTACGGCGAAGGCGGCCGCCGCCAGCCCGCTGACCGAGCCGACCGACAGATCGATCTCCCCGATGAGCAGCACGAAGACGACGCCGACCGCGATCAGCCCGGTGCCCACGATGTCCACGCTCAGGTTGGACAGATTGCGCGGCGAGAGGAAGTTGCTGTTCAGGATCTCGAAGACGGCCCAGAGCAGGATCAGGCCGAGGACGACCGGCAGCGACCCCAGTTCGCCGCTGCCAAGCCGCCGCCGGAACTCGCCGAACACGCCGTCCTCGGCGCGCCGGGCGGGCACCGGGGCGCGGGCGCTCACGGCCCCGCCTCCCCGGCGCGGGGCGGCCGGCGGGCATGGGAGGTGGCGCCGGTGATGGAGGAGATGATCTGTTCCTGGGAGGTGGTGGTCACATCGAAGAAGCCGTTGTTGCGCCCCAGCCGCAGCACCGCGGCGTGGTCCGCGACGGCCTTGACGTCGCCCATGTTGTGGCTGATCAGCAGCACCCCCAGGCCGTGGTCGCGCAGCCGCTCCACCAGGTCGAGGACGTGCGAGGTCTGCTCGACGCCCAGGGAGGCGGTGGGCTCGTCGAGCAGCAGGAGCCTGGGCTCGCCCAGCAGCGCCCGGGAGATCGCGACGGTCTGCCGCTGGCCGCCGGACAGGGTGGCCACCGGGACGCGTACGTCGGGGACACGGATGGACAGCGCCGCCAGCAGTTCGCGGGTCCGGCGTTCCATCTCCACCTCGTCGAGGATGCCGAATCTGCGCACCTCGCGGCCGAGGAAGACGTTGCCGACGACATCGAGGTTCTCGCACAGCGCCAGGTCCTGGTAGACGGTCGCGATGCCCAGACTCTGCGCGTCGTGGGGGCGCTTGACCTGGACCGCGCGGCCCTCCCACGCGAAGACGCCCCGGTCGGCGGGGCCGACCCCGGCGATCACCTTGACCAGGGTGGACTTGCCGGCGCCGTTGTCCCCCAGCAGGGCGACGACCTCACCGGTGTGGATCTCCAACTCGACGTCGGCGAGCGCCTGGACGGCGCCGAATCGCTTGGAGACATCGCGCAACGCCAGCAGAGGTGGAGTCGGCACGGTAACCATCTCCCCTAAGAGCTGTCCCGTAATGCTGGGACAGTCCGGATTGCGAACATGGCATCCCAGAGTCAGGGCATGAGCCCGGCCCTCACACAGGCCGGCCGGTACTCCGGGGTGCAGATCTGGCGAATCGTGTACATGCCGTCCTTGACCACCGTCTGCCGGATGTTGTGGACGGTCAGCGGGATCGGGCGGAGCAGCACGGCCGGGACGTCGCCGCGGACCCGGTCCCGGGCGATCGGGCCGGGGCCCGCGCCCCGGGCCAGGTTGACGGCGATCCGGGCGGCGGCGTACGCCTCGGGCTTGAAGGGCTTGTAGACGCTCATGTACTGCTTGCCCTCCACGATGCGCTGTACGGCCGCGAGTTCGGCGTCCTGGCCGGTGACCGGGGGGATCGGCCGGATGCTGTTGGCCCTGAGGGCGGCGATCACCCCGGAGGCGAGGCCGTCGTTGGCGGCGTAGACGCCGTCGATGCGGTGCGGGCCGAGCGCGGCGATGGCGCCGGACATGTTGGTGTAGGCGTTCTCCGGCCGCCAGCCCGCCGTGTCGTACGACTTCTCGATCCTGACCCTGCCGTGGAGGACGGACAGCGCTCCCTTCTTGAACGCGACCCCGTTGGGGTCGGCCAGGTCGCCGTTCATCATGACGATCCCGGCGCCGCGCGCCCGCGGGCCCATGGCCCTCAGCAGCGCCTTCGCCTGGAGCCTGCCGACCTCCTGGCCGTCGAAGGAGACATAGGCCGAGATGGGGCCCTCGGCGAGGCGGTCGTACGAGACGACGGGGATGCGCGCGTTCCGTGCCTTCTCGACGGCGGGGCGCATCGCCTTGGCGTTCACGGGGACCAGGAGCAGGGCGTTCACCCCCTTGATGATCATCGAGTCCACCTGCTGCTGCTGGAGGGCCACGTCCCCCTGGGCGCTCACGGCCTGCACCGTGCAGGCGGGGCACAGCCGCACGATCCGCCGCTCGATCAGGGGCCGGTCGAACCGGTCCCAGCGCGGGGTGGTGCTGTCCGGCAGCAGCAGGCCGATCGTCGGGTGACCCGTCGTCGGGGGCGGGACGGGCCGTACGACGGTGCCGGACTCGGTCGCTTTGCCGCAGGCGCCCAGGGCGAGGGCCAGCGAGGCCGCGACCGCGAGGAGGGCGGCATGGCGCCGATGGGCTCTCACGGTGCGAAGCACCTCCTCACCCGGCACCGGGCGGGACGGCTCCGGCTCCGGCTCCGGTTCCGGATTCCGGCCCGGCCCGGGTCCGGCTCACTGCGTTCCGTCCCCGTCGGCCGTCCGGCCCGCGGCCACCACGAGCTCGCCCCACACCTGCTTGCCGCCGCTGACCGGCACCGAGCCCCAGGTCGCCGACATCGCCTCGACCAGGAGCAGGCCCCGGCCGCCGGTCGACTCCCAGTCCACGAGCACCGGCTTGGCGGGCGCCCGCGGCGACGCGTCGCTCACCGCGATCCGCAGCCGGTCCCCGGCCAGCGTGAGGTCCAGCCGCACCGGGCCCTGCGTGTGCACCAGGGCGTTGGTGACCAGCTCCGAGACGACGAGCAGGACCATGTCGGACTCCTCCGCCACGCGCCAGGAGCGCAGCGTGCGCGCGGTGAAGCGGCGCGCGTGCATCACGGCGTCGGGCAGCCGCCACACCGCCCACCCGGCCCGGATCGGCCGGACCTTCATCCCGTCGTAGCGCAGCAACAGCAGGGCCACATCGTCGTCGCGCCGGCTGAGGTCGCCCAGCAGCGAGTCGGCCAGCCGCCCGGCGTCGGACGGGTCCGCCTCCGAGAGTGCCCGTCGCACCCGCAGCAGGCCGTCGTCCAGGGGGAGGGCCGCGGACTCCACCAGCCCGTCCGTCAGCAGCGTGAGCACCGTGCCCGGGGCCAGCCCGACCGCGGTCATCGCGAACTCCGCGTCGGCGAGCACCCCCAGCGGCGGCCCGCCCTCGGCCTCCACCTCCTCGGTGGTGCCGTCCGGGTGGCGCAGCAGCGGCGGCAGATGTCCGGCCCGGACGAACCAGGCGTCGCCCTCCTCCATGTCCAGCTCGACATAGGCGCAGGTGGCGAACAGCTCCGTCTCCATGCCGACCAGCAGCCGGTTGGCGTGGCAGATCACCACGTCCGGCGGGTGGCCCTCCACCGCGTAGGCCCTGATGGCCGTGCGTATCTGGCCCATGATGGTCGCGGCTCCGGCGCTGTGCCCCTGGACGTCGCCGATCACCAGCGCCACATGGCCGTTGGGCAGCGGGATGACGTCGTACCAGTCGCCGCCCACCTCGAGACCGCTCATCGCGGGCAGATAGCGGGCCACGGCCACCCCGCCGGGGAGCGGGGGCAGCCGGCGGGGCAGCAGGCTGCGCTGAAGCATGGTGGCCAGCTCGTGCTCGGCGTCGTACGCGTGGGTGCGCATCAGGGCCTGCCCCACCAGACCCGCCGTCGCGGTCAGCAGTGACCGCTCCTCCGGGCAGAACCGGTGCGGCTCCGCCCAGCCGACCAGGCAGACCCCCACCACCCGGCCCTGGGCCGGGAGCGGCAGGACCGCCAGGCCGCCGGCGCCCATGTCCGCGAGGCCGGGCTCCAGGCCGCCGTCCGGGGGCAGCAGGGTGATCCGGCCCTCGCGCAGCGCGGTCTCCAGCGTGGGCAGCGCGCGGAGCGGCACATCGGGCCACTCCGACCGCCACTCGGACCGCCATATCCCCGGCCAGGCGCTGGGCTCCGGCGGGTCGAGGGCGGTCACCACCAGCCGGTCGCCCTCCAGCTCGGCGAGCGCCACCCGGTCGGCCCCCAGCGGCTCGCGCAGCGCGGCGGTCACCACCAGGCTGACGTCGCGGACGGTCATCGCGTTGGCCAGCGCCGCGGACAGCCGCTGCACCCGGGAGACCTCGTCGGCGGTGGGCCGCAGATACGAGGCGTCCGCCACCAGGCCCAGCAGCCGCTCCGGGGTGCCCACGGCATCGCCCTGGATCCGGCAGCACAGCCGCAGCCAGCGCAGCTCGCCGGTCGGCCGGCGGATACGGAACTCCAGGTCACGGCTGCCGAGCGCCATCTGGCCCGGCTCGACGATGGACATCAGCGCGGGCAGGTCCTCCGGCACGGTGTGCGCCAGCAGGGTCTCCACCCGCCCGTCGAAGGACTCCGGGGCGATGTCGACCAGCTCGAGCAGCTGCGCGTCCGCGTCGATCCGCCCGGTGTCCAGCACCAGGGTGAACGAGCCGACGTGCAGATGGTCCAGCGCGGAGCGCAGCACCGACAGCGGCCCGGTCCGGGCCGGGGCCCCGCCGCTTGCCCGGTCGCCCGCCTTGAGCTGGGCGGCGATCTGATCGGCGTACAGCTCCAGGAAATTGCGCTGCTCGGCGTCGAAGCCGTCCCCCGGATACACCACGACCAGACAGCCCAGCCGTCTGCCGTCCGCCCCCAGCGGCAGCGCGCCCAGCGACATATCGGCCGGGAGGGCCCGCTGGGCGCCCTCCCCGTAGGCGGCGAGCTTCGCGGAGGTCGACCACTGGGGCCGGCCGGTGCGGAAGGCGTCGGCGACGGGGGAGCGCCCGGACAGCGGATAGCTGGTCGGCAGGCCGTACAGGGCGCGCGGGCCGCCGGCCGTCTCGGTGAGCCGCAGCTCGTCGCCGTCCGGGGACAGTACGTACACGGCGGTCAGCGCCGCCGTGGCGAACACCAGGGCCTGCTCCGTCACGGCGCCCTCCACCGTGAGGTCCACTCCGGAGCCGCCTTGGCCGGCCATTGCGCCATTCCACCTCCTGGCGCGCCCGTGTGCCCGCCCGGACAAGCGAGGGCGCTCACACCATCAGGATGGCATAGCCGGCGCGGAACCAGCGGGGTCCGGAGGAGGGTTTGGGCCGGGGCTCAGCCGTGCGCCAGTGCGGTCGCGAGCCGCCGGGCCTCGTCCACGGCGTGGGAGATGTCGCCGACGGGAAAGAGGACATGCCGGATGGTCCGCAGCGGGTCGAGGACGAGGACGGCGCGCTTGAGCCGGAGCCTGCCCGCGCCGTGGAAGGTGGGCAGCCGCAGGGCGGCGGCGAGGCTCAGCCGGTGGTCGGACAGCAGCGGGTAGGGAACGGACTCGGCGCGGGCGAAGGCCGCCTGCTCGTCCGGGAGTTGGGTGCTGACGCCGTGGACGGCCACGCCCGCGTCCCGCAGCGCGGGCCAGGCGTCGCGGAAGAGGCGGTTCTCCAGGGCGCAGCCGGCGGCGCCGGGCAGTGGCTCCTCCCACTGGACGCCGGTGGCCGGATAGCTGAACAGGACGGTCGCGGCGGCGTCCGGCGCGACCACGTCGAGCGGGGCGCCGCCTGTGGCGGGCAGCAGCAGCCCCTCGGGCAGCCGCGTGCCGGCCAGCGCATGGACGCGGGCGTGCTCGGCGCCGTCCTCCGCCGCCGTGGCGGTCAGGCTCCCGTCGCCGAGGGCCCAGCGGTCGCCCCAGTCCTGCATGGCCACCAGCACCGGCAGCAGCGCGCGTCCGGAGTCGGTGAGCAGGTACTCGTAGCGCACCGGGCGGCGCTGGTAGAGACCGCGGCTCAGCACACCGGCGGCGACGAGGCGGCCGAGCCGCTCGGTGAGGACCTTGCGGGACAGGCCCAACTCGGCGGCGAGGGCGTCGAAGCGCACCTGGCCGCGGGCGACCTCCCGCAGGATCAGTACGTTCCACCAGTCGCCCACGATCGTGGCGGCCTGGGCGATGCCGCAGGTCGCGTCGGCGTTGTGCATCCTCATGCCCCCATAGTAAGTTCCTTTTCGGAACTCACTTTGTTTCACGAGGGAACATTCAGCGCATGTGAGGAGCTGCACCATGACCGCCATCGCCCGCGTCGTCGCACGCGAGATCATCGACAGCCGCGGCAACCCCACCGTCGAGGTGGACGTCGAGCTGTCCGACGGCTCGCTCGGCCGCGCCGCCGTGCCGTCCGGGGCCTCGACCGGGGCGCGGGAGGCGGTGGAGCTGCGCGACGAGGATCCGTCCCGCTACCACGGCAAGGGCGTACGCCGGGCCGTCGACGCCGTCAACGAGACCATCGCGGACACCGTGGTCGGCCTGGACGCGGAGGACCAGTCCGCGGTCGACACGGCCCTGATCGAGCTGGACGGCACCCCCAACAAGTCCCGGCTCGGCGCCAACGCCACCCTGGGCGTCTCGCTCGCCGTGGCCAAGGCGGCCGCGGCCGCGCACCGGCTGCCGCTGTACCGGTACGTCGGCGGGGTGGACGCGCGATGGCTGCCGGTGCCGATGATGAACATCGTCAACGGCGGCGCGCACGCCGACAATCCGCTGGACTTCCAGGAGTTCATGATCGCCCCGATCGGCGCGGCCACCTTCGCCGAGGCCGTACGCATGGGCTCGGAGGTCTTCCACACCCTGCGCCGCGACCTCATCACCGCCGGCCACAGCACCGGCGTCGGCGACGAGGGCGGCTTCGCCCCCGCCCTGCGCACGGCCGACGAGGCGCTGGACTTCGTCGTCCGCGCCGTCGAGCGCACCGGCTACAAGCCCGGCGAGGACATCACCGTCGTCATGGACCCCGCCACCTCCGAGTTCTTCCGGGACGGGGTCTACGACTACGTGGGCGAGGGCGTGCGCCGCACCCCCGAGCAGCACGTGGACTACCTCGCCGGGCTGGTCGACCGCTACCCCGTCGCCTCGATCGAGGACCCGATGGCCGAGAACGACCTCGACGGCTGGCGGCTGCTGATGGCCCGGCTCGGCGACCGCTGCCAGCTCACCGGCGACGACGTGTTCTGCACCAACGAGACGCTGCTGCGCGAGGGCATCGTCGACGGGGTGGCCAACTCCATCCTGGTCAAGGTCAACCAGATCGGGACCCTCACCGAGACCCTGGCCACCGTCCGCACCGCCCACCGGGCGGGCTACACGGTGGTCATGTCGCACCGCTCCGGCGAGACCGAGGACACCACGATCGCCGACCTCGCGGTGGCCACCGGCTGCGGCCAGATCAAGACCGGGTCGATGTCCCGCTCCGACCGGACCGCCAAGTACAACCAGCTCATCCGCATCGAGGAGGAACTCGGCGCCCAGGCCCGCTACGCCGGCCGGGACGCCCTCGGGCTGCGCCGATAGACCGGCGGCCGATGGGCCGCGCCGCTCACGCCCGGGCGGTGTAGTGCCCGTCGACGCGGATCGCGGTGATCCCGCTGATGTGCCGGGCCCCGCACCGGTCCTGCGGCAACACCAGTTGCGGCCCGGCCCGGTCCAGCGGGGTGTCGTCGATGCGCGTGGCGAGCAGCACGGGCGCGCGGCCGAAGTCCGGATCGATCTCGCCCCAGGAGAGCACCGCGCGGTGCCCGTCCGCCCCCGTGACATCGATCAGAAAACGCAGCCGGTCCTTGCGGCGGGCCGGGTCGAAGCCGGGCCCCGCGTCGTACAGCACATCGTGCAGCAGCGGGCCCTCGAAGCGGTGGTGCTGCACCCCGCTGGTCGCGCACTCGAAGCTGACCCGGGCCCGGTGCTGAGGCCAGGCACCCAGATCACGCACCCGGAGCCGAGCCGGCCGGGCCAGATCCCCCACCAGCCGGACCACGGCGAACGGCCCGGAAACGGGCTCACCGGAGGGGGCGGGGCTGACGGGTAGGGGTGAATTGCTCATGGGCTTTCCACCTCCGCGGGAATCGCACGCCAATCCTGCCGTTATGCCCGCCCCGCGTCGACGCTAATCCGCATATGCAAGCCCAATGGGTAATTGAAGTCGCATCTGCGGCGCTAATCGCCCCTAACTCCTCGCAGATGCGATCTGCGGCGGCGGAGGGATTCGCGGAAACGGTGAAGGCCGCCACCCGGACCCGGGTGGCGGCCTTCACCGTTCAGCGTCTGACGCTACGTCGGACGAATTCGGCTCACACGTCGAAGTAGAGCTCGAACTCGTGCGGGTGCGGACGCAGCTGGAGCGGAGCGATCTCGTTGGTGCGCTTGTAGTCGATCCAGGTCTCGATCAGGTCCGAGGTGAACACATCGCCCTGGAGCAGGAACTCGTGGTCGGCCTCGAGGGAGTCGAGGACGGCCGGGAGGGAGGTCGGGACCTGCGGGACGCCCGCGTGCTCCTCGGGGGCGAGCTCGTAGAGGTCCTTGTCGATCGGCTCGGCCGGCTCGATCTTGTTCTTGATGCCGTCCAGGCCCGCGAGGAGGAGCGCGGAGAAGGCCAGGTACGGGTTGCCGGAGGAGTCCGGGGCGCGGAACTCGACGCGCTTGGCCTTCGGGTTGGAGCCGGTGATCGGGATACGCATCGCGGCGGAGCGGTTGCGCTGCGAGTACACCAGGTTGACCGGGGCCTCGAAGCCCGGGACCAGACGGTGGTAGGAGTTCACCGTCGGGTTGGTGAAGGCCAGCAGCGACGGGGCGTGCTTGAGGATGCCGCCGATGTAGTAGCGCGCCATGTCCGACAGGCCCGCGTAGCCCTGCTCGTCGTAGAAGAGGGGCTCGCCGCCCAGCCACAGGGACTGGTGGACGTGCATGCCCGAGCCGTTGTCACCGAAGATCGGCTTCGGCATGAAGGTCGCGGTCTTGCCGTTCTTCCACGCCACGTTCTTGACGATGTACTTGAACAGCTGAAGGTCGTCGGCCGCGGCGAGCAGCGTGTTGAACTTGTAGTTGATCTCGGCCTGGCCGGCGGTGCCCACCTCGTGGTGCTGGCGCTCGACCTGGAGGCCGGACCGGCCCAGCTCGAGGCTGATCTCGGCGCGCAGGTCGGCGAAGTGGTCGACCGGCGGGGTCGGGAAGTAGCCGCCCTTGTAGCGGACCTTGTAACCGCGGTTGTCCTCCAGCGCACCGGTGTTCCAGGCGCCCGCCTCGGAGTCGATGTGGTAGAAGGCCTCGTTCGACTTGGTCTCGAAGCGGACGCTGTCGAACACGTAGAACTCGGCCTCGGGGCCGAAGTACGCGGTGTCGGCGATGCCGGTGGAGGCGAGGTAGGCCTCGGCCTTCTTGGCGATGTTGCGCGGGTCGCGGCTGTACTGCTCACCCGTGATCGGGTCATGGATGAAGAAGTTGATGTTGAGCGTCTTGTCCCGCCGGAACGGGTCGACACGGGCCGTCGACAGGTCCGCACGCAGGGCCATGTCCGACTCGTGGATCGCCTGGAAGCCGCGGATCGACGAGCCGTCGAAGGCGAGCTCCTCGTGCGGGTCGAACGCCTCCGCCGGTACGGTGAAGTGCTGCATGACGCCGGGAAGGTCACAGAACCGGACGTCGACGAACTTGACGTCCTCGTCCGAGATGAACTTCCGAGCGTCGTCGGCGTTCTGGAACATCCAACTCCTCCTAGCCCGGCCGCGGGGGACGGGGATTTGTTCGGTCGCGCGGCTCATGTGCGGCTGACGCGCTGGGGCCGACCATAGGCAGACGGGATTTCCCGGGCATGACCCATTTGTTTCACCCAGGTTAACCGGGATGCGTGAGATGCGCCGGGGGTGTGTGAGGCGGGGGCCCGGTCCGCGCGGGGGCGGTCCGGGGGAGAGCCACGCGGGAAGCGGGCCCCGCTCCACGGGGAACGTATGCGGTCGCAGTAACGTGGTCGGGTGGACAATAGGCAAGCAATCGGATCATGGCTCTCCGGGCCGCGCGCGACCGCCGAGGACATGGGCGTCGACCTGGGCTACCGGGGCGAGGGACTGGGGCTGCCGGAGAGCGGGCCGGGCTCCATCGCACCCCTCGGACGCCGCGTGGGGGCGCTGCTCATCGACTGGGGACTGTGCCTGCTCGTCGCCTACGCGCTGCTGTCCGGCGGCAAGGCGCAGGCCGCGGGCAACTGGGCGCTGGCCGTCTTCTTCGCGGTGAGTGTGGTCTTCGTCGGCACGGTCGGCTGCACCCCCGGCAAGCTGCTGCTGAAGCTGCGCGTGATCTCCGAGAAGGGCGGCCGGCTGGGCCTGCCGCGCGTGGTGCTGCGCGCCGTGCTGCTGCTGCTCGTGATCCCCGCCGTGGTCTGGGACCGGGACACCCGCGGTCTGCACGACCGGCTCTCCGGCTCGGTGCAGATCCGGATCTGAGCCCCTGGATTCATCAGAGGATTCAAACGACTGGGCGGCCCGGAACCTCGGTTCCGGGCCGCCCAGTCGTATGCGGTCGTGTGCGGAGTGGAGCGGGGTCTCAGCGGCCCTTCGGCATCCGCATCCCCTTGGGCATCGGGCCCTTCGGGATCGGCATGTTGCTCATCAGGTCGCCCAGCGCCCGCAGCCGGTCGTTGACCGCGGTCACCTGCGCGCCGGGCAGCACCCGCGGCAGCTTCAGCAGCTTGGTGCGCAGCTTCTTGATCGGCACCTGGTCCTCGCCGGTGCCCACGATCACATCGTGCACCGGGACGTCCGCGACGATGCGCGCCATCCGCTTCTTCTCCGCGGCCAGCATGGACTTCAGCCGGTTCGGGTTGCCCTCGGCGACCAGCACGATGCCCGCCTTGCCGACGGCCCGGTGGATGACGTCCTGGTTGCGGTTCATCGCCACCGCGGGCGTCACCGACCAGCCGCGGCCCACGTTCTCGAGCACCGCCGCCGCCGCGCCCGGCTGTCCTTCCATCTGCCCGAAGGCCGCCCGCTCGGCCCGGCGGCCGAAAACGATCGCCATCGCGAGGAAAGCCAGGACGAAGCCCAGGATGCCCAGGAAGATCGGGTGGTTGATCCAGAAGCCGATCGCGAGGAAGACACCGAACGTGACGATTCCCACCGCGGCGACGACAAGACCGACCTTCGAGTCGACCTTCTTGGTCATCTTGTAGGTCAGGGCGATCTGCTTCAGACGCCCGGGGTTCTCGGAGTTTTCCTTCCTCGCCATACAGCGAAGTTTACGTGGCCTGGGAAGCCCCGGTGGACACGGCCTCCAGGACGTGCTGGGCCTCGTGCCGGTCCTTCGCCCGGCGACGGTCCTCCAGCACCGCGGTCCAAGCGTTACGGCGGGCGGTGCGCTGCCCGCCGCCCAGCAGCAGACCCTCCAGAGCGAGCAGCGCGTCGGTGACGGACGGCGGACGTACGGGCGCGGCCGACATGGGTCCCCCTCGGGAGCGGCGAATAACCGTGTGATCGAAGCTCACACACAGAACGTTGTGTGGCTTAATCGTTACCCAAAGGTGTTACCAGTGCGTGACCGGCCGGTCAAACACCGATGAAGCCTTGAAAAGCCGACGATCTTGCTCTGACCTGCGGCGTCCCTCAAGGCGCGGCGCGTGGGTGTGCCCGTACTCACATAGCGTGTTGGTCACATCCGGTGGTCATACCGCCTGCGCGGCCACCACGGCACCGCGCTTTTCGACCGCCTGCTGATAGAGCCTGCCCGCGCGGTACGAGGAGCGGACGAGCGGGCCGGACATGACACCGGCGTAGCCGATCTCCTCCGCCTCCTCCTTCAGCTCCACGAACTCCTGGGGCTTGACCCAGCGGTCCACCGGGTGGTGCCGGACGGACGGCCGCAGATACTGCGTGATCGTGATCAGCTCGCAGCCCGCGTCGTACAGGTCCTGGAGCGCCTGGCTGATTTCCGCCCGCTCCTCGCCCATGCCCAGGATCAGATTGGACTTGGTGACCAGACCCGCCTCGCGCGCCCTGGTGATCACTTCGAGCGAGCGCTCGTAGCGGAAGCCGGGGCGGATGCGCTTGAAGACCCGCGGAACGGTCTCGACATTGTGCGCGAGCACCTCGGGGCGGGACGAGAAGACCTCGGCGAGCTGCTCGGGCACCGCGTTGAAGTCCGGGATCAGCAGCTCGACGCCGGTGTCCGGCATCAGGGCGTGGATCTGGCGGACCGTCTCCGCGTACAGCCAGGCGCCGCCGTCCTCGAGGTCGTCGCGGGCGACCCCGGTGATCGTCGCGTACTTCAGCTCCATGGACTGGACGGACTCCGCCACGCGGCGCGGCTCGTCGCGGTCCAGGGGCTGCGGCTTGCCGGTGTCGATCAGGCAGAAGTCACAGCGCCGGGTGCACTGCTCGCCACCGATCAGGAAGGTCGCCTCGCGGTCCTCCCAGCATTCGTAGATGTTCGGACAGCCCGCTTCCTGGCACACGGTGTGCAGGCCCTCGCGCTTCACCAGGCCCTGGAGCTCGGTGTACTCGGGCCCCATCTTCGCGCGGGTTTTGATCCACTCCGGCTTGCGCTCGATGGGCGTCTGGCTGTTCCGGACCTCAAGGCGCAGCATTTTGCGTCCGTCGGGTGCGACTGCGGACACGTCCGGCACTCCTTAGTGGGTGGAGAGGCATCGAATCTTTGGCGAACCCCAGCGTACGCCCGTCATTCGTACGCCCTTACGCCCAGGGCGACCGAGGGTCCTCAGACGGCGCGGGGCAGCGGCACGGCGGACTCCAGGACGGCCAGCAGATGCTTCTCGATCACCGGAACCACCTCCGCCACGCTGATCTCGCGGCCCAGCTCCTCCGAGAGCGAGGTCACACCCGCGTCGCGGATGCCGCACGGCACGATCCGGTCGAACCAGGTGGTGTCGGGATTGCAGTTGAGCGAGAAGCCGTGCATCGTCACGCCCTTGGCGATCCGCACCCCGATCTGGGCGAGCTTGCGGTCCTCGCGGCGCTGGCCGGCGTTGGACGGGGCGTACTCCGGGCCGTTCAGCCGGGGGTCGAACTCCTCGTCGGCGACGCGCGGATCGAAGTCCAGATTCAGCCCGCCCAGCGCGCGGCGCTCCTCCAGCGGGTCCCCCAGCACCCACACCCCGCTGCGGCCCTCGACCCGGGTGGCCTCCAGGCCGAACTCCGCACAGGTGAGGAGCAGGGCATCCTCCAGACGTCGTACATGCGCGATGACGTCCACCGGACGCGGCAGCTTGAGGATCGGATAGCCGACGAGCTGCCCCGGCCCATGCCAGGTGATCTTGCCGCCGCGGTCCACGTCCACGACCGGGGTGCCGTCCAGGGGGCGCTCGTTGTCGGCCGTGCGCCGGCCCGCGGTGTAGACCGGCGGGTGCTCCAGCAGCAGACAGGTGTCCGGCACCTCGTCGGCGAACCGCGCGGCGTGCACCCGCCGCTGCTCCTGCCACGCCTCCTGGTAGTCGACGGCGTCCGCCCCGAATCCCAGATGGACAAAGCGCAGCTCACTCACGGCGGCAATCCCTTCGGACCTCGTACAGCGCTCCGGCGCCCGTCCGGTGCGCCTCAGCCACTCTACGTCCGGCGGATCCGGCCCCCGCAGCCGGATCGTTGCGCCGGGCGCTCTCACCCGACCCTCACACGATCGGATGAATGCCGGGCGAGCGAGACGATCAGTGGCCCGGCGGCGGCTACTTTCGGGCCGTTTCCACGAAGCGATCAGGGAGACCGGCAGGCTGATGACGGAACGACCCCCGCAGCGCATTCCCAACCGTCAGCTCGCCGCGCTCATCGCGGAGGCGGGCTTCTCGAACGCCGGGCTCGCCCGGCGGGTGGACCAGCTCGGCCTCGAGCACGGTTTGGACCTGCGGTACGACAAGACATCCGTGACCCGCTGGCTGCGCGGACAGCAGCCGCGCGGCACCACTCCGGCGCTGATCGCCGAGGTCTTCACCCGGCGCCTCGGACGCCGGCTCAGCGCCCAGGACCTGGGCCTCGACGCCTGTGCGCCGGTCTATGCCGGGCTGGAGTTCGCCGCCACCCCGCAGGAGGCGGTGGACATCGTCAGCGGGCTGTGGCGCAAGGACTCCGGCAGCCAGGCGGAGCTACGGAAGATCGCCTTCACCCCGGCGGGGCTGGTGGTCCCCAGCCGCGACTGGCTGATCGGGCGACCCGACGACAAGGTGGCGCGCGGCGAGCCGCCCACACCGCCCCCGGGCGCGGTGCCGGTCAGGGTGGTGGGCAGGACCGCCGGGCCGGGCGCCCGGCCGCCGCTGCCCCGGCAGCGGCAGACGGACCGCTGCCAGCGCGGTCCCGGCCACCGGGTCACCGGCGGGGACATCGCCGCGCTGCGGTCGGTGGGCGAGCTGTTCCGCTCCCTGGACCAGACGTACGGCGGCGGGCACGCCCGGCAGGCCCTGGTGCGGTATCTGGAGCACGAGGGCGAGCCGATGCTGCGTGGCACCTACGGGGAGGCGACGGGGCGGCGGCTGTTCGCCGCGATCGCCGATCTGACCCGGCTCGCGGGCTGGACCTCGTACGACATCGCGGCCCACGGCCTGGCCCAGCGGTACTTCGTCCAGGCGCTGCGGCTCGCCCAGGCCGCGGGGGACCGGCCGTACGGCAGCTATGTGCTGGTCACGATGAGCCGCCAGGCCGTCTATCTCGGCCATGGGCGGGAGGCAGTCCAGCTGGCCCGGGTGGCCCAGCAGGGCATGGGCGGCGGCGCCCCGCCCGCCCTCCAGTCGCTGCTGCACGCCGTGGAGGCGCGGGGCCACGCCGTCATGGGCGAGGTGCGTGCCTGCACCGCCTCGCTGGCGCGCGCCGAGCGGGCGCTGGAGACGGCCCGGCCGGGGGACGAGGTGCCCTACTGGGCGCGGTTCTTCGACGAGGCGCAGCTGGCCGACGAGTTCGGACACTGCCACCGCGATCTCCAGCAGTACCGTGCCGCCGCCCAGCACGCCGAGCGCTCGCTCCAGCTGCGCGGCAAGGCGTACGCGCGCAGCAGGCTGTTCTGCCGAGTGGTGCTGGCGACGGCGCGGCTGGGCCTCGGCGAGCTGGAGCAGGCGTGCGCGCTGGGCGCGGAGGCGGCACAGCAGGCGGCCGAGATGCGGTCGGCGCGCGCCACGGACTACGTACGGGACTTCGAGCGGCGGCTCGAGCCGTACCGGGACGCGGCGGCGGTGCGGGGGTACCGGGACCGGGTGGCGGCGCTGGGGTAGCCGGGGCGGGGCGTGACGTAACTGGTTGGGCGCGGGGCGGCGGGCTGGGCCCGCCGCCCCGCAGGTCCTCCGGGCCGGCGGGTCAGGCCGCCGCCGCGCCCGGGGTCGAGGGCTCGGCGCCGGGGAGCGCGCCGAGGTCGTGCAGGATGGCGCGGGCGGCGCGGCGTCCGGAGACGAGGGCGCCCTGCACCGTGCTGGAGTCGCGGTGGTCGCCGCACACATACAGGCCGGACAGCAGCCGGACCGGGCGCCGCAGATCGTGGGGTGCGGGCATGGCGGGGACCGCGCTGGGGTCGTGGTGGGCGGCGAGCAGCTCCCAGCGGGCGGTGGAGGTGCCGTAGACCGCGGCCAGTTGGGCCCGGGCGGCCCGGTCGAGCTCGGCGGCGGGCAGGGCCGCGGCGGCGCCCAGGACCGTTGAGGTGATCAGGACCCGGCCGGGCGGGGTGCGCGAGGGATCGACCTCGCTGGCGACGGCGGTGTGCGCGACCGGGCCGCGGTCCCCGGCGGTGAGCACCAGAGCGGGCTCGCGCAGCGGCGACCGGTCCGCGGTGTGGTGCAACACGGTGACCGGGTGGAAGTCCGGGAGCCGCAGCCCGGGGAGGAGGTCCGCGGCGGCGCGCGCGCCGGTGGCGACCAGCACCGAGCGGCAGGCGAACTCGCCGTGTTCGGCGGTGGCCACGGCGGTGGTGGAGGCCGTCACGGCGCGTACGCCGGTGTGGACCGTGCCCGGCGGCAGGGCCGCGGCCAGCAGCTCCGGGACGGCCGAGGCGCCGCCCGCCGGGAGGCACAGCCGACCCCGTGCGTAGCCGCGCAGCACCAGGTCGGCGCAGCGGCTGGAGGTGGTCAGCCCGGGGTCGCTGAGCAGTGAGACGAGCAGCGGGCGCAGAAAGCCCTCGACGGTACGGGCGGGCAGCCCGCGCCCGGCCAGGGTCTCGGCGACGGGCCGGTCGGGGCGGGTGAGGAGGCGGTCGGCGGGCAGGGCGGCGAGCCTGCCGAGGGCCGAGCCGAGCCGGGCCTGGTCGAGCGCGCCGCCGAGAGGCGCACGGGCGGCGTTCGCGAGGGCGCGCGCCGTGGTCAGTGCGCCCCTCGTGCTCCGGCTGCCCGTGGCCCGGCCGTTTGCGCTCCGGCCGTTGGTGCCCCAGCCGCCGCCGCCGGTGGCGCCGACCCGGTGGGTGCGGCCGTCGGAGCGCACCAGCACGCCCGGGGCGAAGGGGCGCAGCACGAGTTCGCCGAGCCCGGGGGTGCGCCGCAGCTCCGGGAAGGAGGTGTTGATGAGCTGTCCGGTGCGGTCCAGCCGGAAGCCGTCGATCAGATCGGTGGTCATGCGGCCGCCCACGCGGGGCGCGGCTTCCAGCACGCTGACCGTGACCCCCGCACTGGTCAGCTGGTGGGCCGCGGCCAGCCCCGCCAGTCCGGCTCCCACGATGACGACGTCCGTGCGGTGCGCGCTGGTGAGCACGTGCCCTCCCCGAGGTCGGTGCGTACGCTAGGGGGCCTGGTGCCCCCGACCGGCAGCCCGGATGCCTCTGTCCCACAACTCGGGTTCCCTGGGCCCGTCATGACAGTACGGACAAAAACGGTCGATGCCAGACGCGCATCGACCGAGCATGGGCGCACAGCGGTCGCACATCGGCCCCCGGCGGTCGATCAGCGGCGACCCCCGCGCGCGGCCAGCGCCGCCCGCAGCGCCTCCTCGATCCCCGGGTGGGCGAAGGTGAACCCCGAGTCCAACAGCCGCCGGGGCACGGCCCGCACACTGCCGAGGACATCGCTGGAGAGCTCGCCCAGCGCGAGCCGCAGCGCGGGCGCGGGGACGGACAGCAGCGTCGGCCGGCCCAGCACCCGGCCCATGGCGGCGGTCACCTCGCGGTTGGTGACGGGCTCGGGTGCGGTGAGGTTGACCGGGCCCGCCAGCCCCTCGGTGGTCAGGATGTGGCGCAGGGCGGCGATGTGGTCGTCCAGGGCGATGAAGCTCCAGTACTGGCGGCCGCTGCCCATCCGGCCGCCGAGGCCGAGCCGGAACAGCGGGAAGAGCCGCCCCCAGGCCCCGCCCTCCCCGGCCACCACCAGCCCGGTGCGGGCGAACACGGTTCGCACGCCCGCGTCCTGGGCCGCCCCGGCCGCCTCCTCCCACTCCTGGCACAGGCCCGCGAGGAAGCCCTCGCCAGGGGGCGCGCTCTCGTCCACCGCGCGCTCCCCGGTGTCGCCGTAGATGCCGATCGCGCTGCCGCTCACCAGCACCCGCGGCGGGGTGTCGAGGGAGGCCACGGCCTCGGCGATGGCGGCGGTGCCGAGCACCCGGCTGTCCCGCAACTCCTTCTTGTAGGCGTCGGTCCAGCGGCGGTCGCCGATGCCCGCGCCCGCGAGATGCACCACCGCCGCACAGCCCGCGAGCCCCTCGGTGTCCACCCACTGCCGCTTCGGCTCCCACCGGACCTCGTCCGCCGCCCGCGGCGGGCGCCGCACCAGCCGCACCACCTCGTGGCCGTCCGCGCGCAGGGAGCGGACGAGAGCCGTGCCGATGAGTCCGGACGAACCGGTGATCGCGATACGCATGGGGCCATCCTGCCGCCATCGCATACCGGATGCCGGATGCGCCGCTCAACGCCCTGGCGAACGGACCGTCATGGCACAGTGACCCGCATGTCCGATCTGATCATTCGACCCGCCGCCCTCGCCGACGACGCGACACTCGCCGATCTGGACCGGCGCACCTGGTCCCCGCTGCACTCCGTACAGCCGCCGCCGAGCCCGGACGCCCCCTTCTTCACCGACCGGAACCGGCCCGAGCAGCTGCTGATCGCCGAGGCCGAGGGGCGGACGGCGGGCTTCATACGCCTCGTCGCGCCGACCCCGCTCGCCTGCAACGCGCATGTACGCGCGATCCAGGGCCTGGCGGTGGACGACTGGGCGCGCGGCCGGGGCGTGGCGCGGGCGCTGCTCGGCGCGGCGTACGAGGAGGCCAGGCGCCAGGGGGCGGTCCGCATCACGCTGCGGGTGCTCGGGCACAACGCGCCGGCGCGGCGGCTGTACGAGTCCGAGGGCTTCGCGGTGGAGGGCGTGCTGCCGGGGGAGTTCCTGCTGGACGGAGAGTACGTGGACGACGTGCTGATGGGGCGCTCTCTCTGAGCCCCTGGCCTCACTGAGTCAGGCGCGGAAGCGTTCCCACAGCCGGGGGAACCGCTCCGCCAGTGTCCGCTCGTCCTCCAAGTCGACGGCCGAGCCCTCGGGTTCGGCCGTCCGCGAGGGCAGACCCAGGTCCGGCAGCACCGCGCCGGTCAGCTGCTCGTACGCCTCGTCCGCCGCGAAGCCCAGGTCCTCGCAGTCCCCGTCCACCCGCTCGTCGAAGCTCTCCAGCAGCTCGGCGAGGTTGTCCGGCTCGTGCAGCGCGCCCTCGAACACCTCCCGGCCCTGGCCGATCAGCCAGTAGCGGAAGGCGTCGAAGGCGTCGTCGCCGACATTCCCCAGCAGAAGTTGGGCCGCGGCCCACAGGTCCCAGCGGTAGGCGCGGTTGGAGCGGGCCTCGAAGTGACGGGCGAAGTCCAGGACGGCGTCCGGGTCCAGCTGGGACAGCCGGTCGACGAGCAGGTCGGACTGGTCCTCGGGGTCGCCCTCGGCGGCATCCCGAGCGCTGTCGACCAGCTCCCAGAACTCCGTCTCGTCCATCACGGGACCAGCATCGGCCCTTGTGCGCGCTTGTGCACGCCGGAGTGGCCCGGAATGCAAGGCGACAGAAAAAGACGACAGAAGATGGCGGGATTCACTGCGAAGGTCGGAGGTGTCCACACCAGTCCGAGAAGGGGCATACAGACGTGAGCACAAAGGGCGCACTGGCGGGCAGGGTCGCACTCGTCGCAGGGGCGACACGCGGCGCGGGCCGGGCGATGGCCGTGGAGCTGGGGGCGGCGGGGGCCACCGTCTACGCGACGGGGCGCACCACGCGGGAGAAGGCCAGCGAGGTCGGGCGGACGACGGAGACCATCGAGGAGACGGCGGAGCTGGTCACGGCCGCAGGAGGCACGGGGATCGCGGTACCGGTCGACCATCTGGTGCCCGAGCAGGTGCGGGCGCTGGTGGAGCGGATCGAGGACGAGCAGGGGCGGCTGGATGTGCTCGTCAACGATGTGTGGGGAGGCGAGCACCTGGTCACCTTCGACAAGAAGTCCTGGGAGCTGGAGCTGGAGAACGGGCTGCGGATGCTCCGGCTCGGCGTCGAGACCCACCTTGTCACCAGCTACTACGCGCTGCCGCTGCTGACCCGGCGGCCGGGCGGGCTGGTGGTCGAGGTGACCGACGGCACGGCCGAATTCAACAGGACCTACCGCGAGAACCTCTTCTACGACCTTGCCAAGAACGCCCCCATCCGGACGGCCTTCGGGCTCGCCCAGGAGCTGAAGGAGTTCGGCGGCACGGCGGTCTCCATCACCCCGGGCTTTCTGCGCTCCGAGCAGATGCTCGACCACTTCGGGGTGACCGAGGAGAACTGGCACGACGCCGTCGAGCGGGAGCCGCACTTCGCCATCGCCGAGTCGCCGCACCTGGTCGGGCGGGCGGTCGCGGCGCTCGCGGCGGACCCGGAGCGGGCGCGGTGGTCGGGGAAGTCGGTGTCCAGCGGCCAGCTGGCCAAGGAGTACGGCTTCACGGATGTGGACGGCTCGCGGCCGGATGCGTTCGGCTACTTCCGGGATGTCGTCTCCGGCGGGAAGGAGGGGACGGCCGCGGACTACCGGTAGAGCGCGGAGGCGCGGGCGGCCGCCGCGGCGAAGCGCTCGCGTAGCTCCGGCGGCTCCAGCACCTCCGCCTCCGGGCCGAGCGCCAGCAGCTGCTCGTACGCCACGTCCAGCGACTCCACGGGCAGGGTGACGGTGATCCGCCCCTGCCCGTCGGGGTCCCCGGCCGCCCCGGCCGCCGCGACCGCCTCCTGGCCCGCCGTCCGGTCCGTCACCTGCGGCAGCCGGCGCGCGCCCTCCCCGGTCAGCCGCAGCACGACCTTCTCGCGCAGGAGCGAGCGGGCGAACTGCGCGGCGCGCTCCTCCCAGAACGCGGGCAGGTCGAAGTCCGCCAGCCGCTCGAAGCGGTCGTGGCGGTCCTGGCGGTCGGCGGGGCCCGCCGGCCCGACGGCGGTGAAGCGGTCCACCCGGTAGACGCGGAAGTCGCCCTCGCCCTCGACCCGTGCCGCCAGGTACCAGACGCCCGCCTTCAGCACCAGGCCGTACGGCTCCAGCTCCCGCTCCACCTCGATGTCCCGGCGGTGGTAGCGGGCCGTGACCCGGCGGTCGTCCCACACGGCGTCGGCGACCGCGGGCAGCAGCTCGGGCGTCTCGGGCTCGTGCCACCAGCCGGGGGCGTCGAGGTGGAAGCGCTGGGCCGCGGTGTGCGAGGCGTCGCGCAGCTCGGGGAGGAGCGAGGCGGAGACCTTCAGGCGGGCGGCGGAGGCGGCGTCCGCGAGCCCCATGCCGCGCAGCGCGGACGGCACCCCGGACAGGAACAGCGCCTCGGCCTCGGTGCGGCCGAGGCCGGTCAGCCGGGTGCGGTAGCCGCCGACCAGGCGGTAGCCGCCGGTGCGGCCGCGGTCCGCGTAGACCGGGACCCCGGCCTCGGAGAGCGCGGCCACATCGCGCGTGACCGTACGCTCCGAGACCTCCAGCTCCCGCGCCAGGTCGGCCCCCGTCATGGAGGGCCGGGACTGCAACAGCAACAAGAGACGGATCAGCCGAGCGGCGCGCATGCGTCCATCATGCCCTTGCGCGCGGCCCGGGGCCGGGGTTCCTCCCCGCCCTTTCCCGGTGCTCAGGACCGACTCCTCCGGAGTTGTGGCCCTCGTCGTTCCGCGAGCGAGGCGGTGGAGTCAGAGCTCAATCCCCGCCAACTTCGAGAGCTTCAACAACTTCGCGTTGCTCCTCCGGTGCAGGGACGACACCACCCGGAACACTTCCCGACCCATCGGATGGATACGGGCCATCTGTGGTGCCGCGTCCCAGGCGATGCTCAGGTTTTCCAGCGCCCCGTCACGGTTCCCGAGGTCGAGCTGAGCCCTGGCGTAGTTGATGTGCGTCGGGGCTACCCGTGTCGGAGGCAGACCCGCCAGGGCGGCAGGCAGGTCATCGGCCAGCCTCAGCGCCTCCCGGGGCCTGCCAAGATCCACACAGGTGGCGAGTTCGTGCGTGGACGTGTTCTGAGGTCCCACGGTCAGACCATGCACGTCCAGGTCACGGCCAATGCCGATGTTGGCGTTATGGGCGGAATCGATATGGCGCTGAGCTTCCCGCTTCGCTTCCCGCTTCGCTTCCCGCTTCGCTTCCCGCTTCGCTTCCCGCTTATCTGTCAGCCGACCAGCAAGGGTCATCCCTCGGAGGTTCAGGACGGATACCGCGACACGGAGCTGTAGACCTCTGCGAGCGTCATCCACGCTTCTGCGGTGTTGGCCGCGTGCGCGTGAGCCGTAGCGTCCCGCAGGAGACTCGGGAGCAATTTCTTGAGCCCAACCACGTCTACGGCGTCCCGGTACCTTCCAGCGGCCTCCAGAGCCGCACCCATGCGCGGCTCCTCGACAGGCCGTCTGTCCGGCAGGTCGTAGTCCCTGATGGCGGCCCTGAGAGAGGAGAGACGCGCTTGATCCTCCTGAGTGACAGGGACACGGCCAAGTACCTCGTCCATGGTCACGCCGAAGGCGCGAGCCAGGGCAGCGGCGAGGGCAGGCGTCAGCGTCCGGCCCGCCGCTCGTCAGCGCAGATACCCGATCAGTCGGTCGACCAGGTCGACCGGGCGCGACAGCGCGACCAGGTGACCGCCGGGGACGTCGTCGGCGTTGATCCCGAGACGGTCGCGGGCCACTCGGCGCTGGAACTCCGAGGGGAAGAACCGGTCCTCGGCTGCGGCAAGCACGCGAGTGGTCACATCCGGCCACCGTTCGATGCCGCAAGGCTGGCTGAACGCGGCGTCGGCCTCAGGCCGGTCATGCGCCGCGCCGGCGGCGGCGACCTCGGCCGGCACGTCGTGCAGGAAATAGGTGGACAGGTCGAACTCCGGGCTGTACCCGCCTGCTTCGGCTGCTGCGACGCGGGCCGCCGGCGATCCGGTGTTGTCCCACCACTGTCCGGGCGTCTCGCCCGGCAGCGGGATCATCGCGTTGACCAGCACCAACAGATCTACTTGCACGCGAGCGCAGACCATCGGGGCGGTGAAGCCGCCCATCGACTGGGCCACCAACACAACGTCGTCATGGTCGCCGATCGCAGCGACCACCGCGTCGGTGTACTCGGGCAGCCCTGCGGATTCGTCGGCGCCGGGCAGTTCAACAGCGACCGCCTCGTGCCCCCTGGCGTGCGACTCGGGCACCACACGATGCCAGTACCAGGCCGCACCCCCGGCCCCGGGAATCAAGACAAACATGCATATACCTCGCACTCTCCGCTTCGTTCTTGGAACATTGAGACCGTCGGGAACGATGAGAATCATCGGTCATGATTTATTCGCACAAGGCGGCGGGCACGGAAAGGACGACGACGGAGGCGACGGGCACCCCGGACAGCCGTGGACGCCCACCGACGAGCCTCACCCGGACGGTTCGACGCCTCCCGGCGATGGGACGCACAAGAAGTGACAAGCTCGGCTGAGCAGGCGGGGCGGCCCACTCGTCAGGAGCTGGGCCGCCTCCTCCTCAACACGGGTGCCATGTCGGCCGAGTGGGTCCCGGCTTTTGAGGCCGTGCCACGCTCCCGCTTCCTGCCTGCCCTGATATGGCCGCATGACATGGCCACCGGCCGATACTCCACGGTCAACAAAGAGCAGGATCCGAAAGCGTGGCAGCAATACGCCGACTCCGACGACCCCATCGTCACGCAATGGGACGACGGCGCGCACGAGGGTCCCGGGCCGGGTAATTCCTTCAGCTCCTCGTCGTCCATGCCGAGCCTGGTGTTCTCCATGCTGGCCGACCTGGATGTGAAGCCGGGACACCGGGTGCTGGAGATCGGTACGGGCACAGGGTGGAACGCGGCCTTGCTGGCGCATCGTCTGGGCGCTGAGAACGTCGTCACCGTGGAAGTGGACGGTGCTGTTGCCTCGGATGCCAAGAAGTCCTTGGATCGCTTCGGGCTACCGATGCAGGTGGTGCACGGGGACGGGCTCCTCGGGTACCCCGCACGCGCTCCGTACGATCGCGTCATCGCCACATGCGGGTTACGTAAGATCCCGTTCGCGTGGGTGGAGCAGTCCAAACCAGGCGGGGTGCTCCTCGTTCCCTGGGGGACGTACTACGGTCCTGGCGAAGCGACCGCCCGACTCGTGGTCGCCCCGCACGGACAGAACGCGTCGGGGCCGTTCACCCGGCCCGTGGCGTTCATGCGTCTGCGCTCTCAACGGTTCGTGTGGCCCCGGCACGACGAGTACGTCCCGCCGGGGGCACTGGACGCCGCGGAGACGTCCACCACGACGCTCACTGAGGCGCAGTTCTGTGGCACCGGGAGTTTCGACGCGGTCGGTTTCGCCTTGGGCCTGCGTGTGCCTGACGTTGCGCACAACCCCGACCGCAAGCGGGATGGTCGGCGCGCTGTGTGGTTCTACGGGCTCTCGGACAGGTCCTGGGCCGTCGTCGTTTTCCGTGATGACCGCAGAGAGGCCAAGGTCTACCAGTCCGGCCCGCGCCGATTGTGGGGTGAGGTGGAGAGCGCCTACCGCTGGTGGGTCAGCCATGGCGAACCGGATCACTCCCGGTTCGGTCTCACGGTCACGGCCGAAGAGACACACGCTTGGCTGGACGATTCCGCGAACTCCTGGCCCCTGTGAAACGACCGGCCCCGCTCATACGCCAGCATGGCGCATGGGCGGGGCTTCCGCAGTCCGCGGGGCGGTCAGATGCCGTAGCGCTCGGCCGCTTCCTTCGCCGCCGTGGGCTTGACCTCGCCGCGGCGGGCGAGCCGGCTCAGGGCGGTGACCACGATCGCCGGGACGTCCACCCCGAAGTGGCGGCGGGCGGCCTCGCGGGTGTCGGAGAGGCCGAAGCCGTCCGTGCCGAGCGAGTACCAGTCCTGCTCGACCCACTGGCTGATCTGGTCGGGGACGGCGCGCATCCAGTCGCTTACGGCGAGGACCGGGCCCGGTGCGCCTGCCAGGGCACGGGTGACGTACGGGACCCGGTCTTCACCGTTGAGCTGCGCCGCGTCACAGGACAGGGCGTCGCGGCGCAGCTCGCTCCAGGAGGTGGCGGACCACACGTCGGCGGCCACGCCCCAGTCGTCGGCGAGGAGCTTCTGGGCCTCCAGGGCCCAGTGGATGGCGGTGCCGGAGGCGAGGAGCTGGATGCGCGGGGCGCCCTCGTCCGTCAGCTCGGCCGACTTGTAGCGGTAGAGGCCCTTGAGGATGCCCTCCTCGACGCCCTCGCCGGCGGGCATGGGCGGCTGGACCTTGGTCTCGTTGTAGACGGTCAGGTAGTAGAAGACGTCCTCGGCGTCCGGGCCGAACATCCTGCGCAGACCGTCCCGCACGATCGCGCCGACCTCGTACGCGAAGGCCGGGTCGTACGCGACCGCCGCCGGGTTGGTGGAGGCGATCAGGTGGGAGTGGCCGTCGGCGTGCTGGAGGCCCTCGCCGGTCATCGTGGTGCGGCCCGCCGTGGCGCCGACCAGGAAACCGCGGCCGAGCTGGTCGGCCAGCGCCCACATCTGGTCGGCGGTGCGCTGCCAGCCGAACATCGAGTAGAAGATGTAGAAGGGGATCATCGGCTCGCCGTGCGTCGCGTACGATGTCGCGGCGGCGGTGAAGTCGGCCATCGAACCGGCTTCGGTGATGCCCTCGTTGAGGATCTGGCCGTTGGCCGCTTCCTTGTAGTAGAGCAGCTGGTCGCGGTCGACCGGGTCGTAGGTCTGGCCGAGCGGGGAGTAGATCCCGGCGGTCGGGAAGAGCGACTCCATGCCGAAGGTGCGCGCCTCGTCGGGGACGATCGGCACCCAGCGGCGGCCGGTCTCCTTGTCCCGCATCAGGTCCTTGACCAGGCGGACGAACGCCATGGTGGTGGCGATCTCCTGGCTGCCGGAGCCCTTGGCCAGGGTCTCGAAGGGCTTGGCCGACGGCTCGGGCAGGGCGACCGGGTGGACCTTGCGGGCCGGGGCGGGGCCGCCGAGGGCGGCGCGGCGCTCCTGGAGGTAGCGCACCTCGGGGGAGTCGGCGCCGGGGTGGACGTACGGGACCAGCTTGTCGTCCAGCGCGCTGTCCGGGATGGGCAGCTCCAGGAGGTCGCGCATAGCGCGGAACTCCTTGCCGCTCAACTTCTTCATCTGGTGGTTCGCGTTGCGCGACTCGAAGCCGGGGCCGAGCGTGTAGCCCTTGACGGTCTGGGCCAGGACGACGGTCGGGGCGCCCTTGTGCTCCATGGCCGCGCGGTACGCCGCGTACACCTTGCGGGGCTCGTGGCCGGCCCGGGAGGTGTGGAAGCACTCGGCGAGCTTGGTGTCGGTGAGGCCCTGGCCGAGCCGGGCGAGCTCGGGGTCGGCGCCGAAGAAGTGGTCGCGGATGTACGCGGCGTCGCGCGTCGCGTACGTCTGGAACTGGGCGTCGGGGACCTCGCGCAGCCGGCGCAGCAGCGCGCCCGAGGTGTCGAGGGCGAGCAGCTCGTCCCAGGCGGAGCCCCACAGGGCCTTGACGACATTCCAGCCGGCGGCGCGGAACTGCGCCTCCAGCTCCTGCACGATCTTGAAGTTGGCGCGCACCGGGCCGTCGAGCCGCTGGAGGTTGCAGTTGATGACGAAGGTGAGGTTGTCCAGACCCTCGCGGCCGGCCAGGGCGAGCGCCGCGGTCGACTCGGGCTCGTCCATCTCGCCGTCGCCGAGGAAGGCCCATACGTGGGAGCCGGCGGTGTCCTTGATGCCGCGGTTCGCGAGATAGCGGTTGAAGCGCGCCTGGTAGATCGCGGAGATCGGGCCGAGGCCCATGGAGACGGTGGGGAACTCCCACAGCCAGGGCAGCCGCCGCGGGTGCGGGTAGGAGGGCAGGCCCGAGCCGCCCGCCTCGCGGCGGAAGTTGTCCAGGTGAGCCTCGGTCAGCCGGCCGTCGAGGAAGGCACGGGCGTAGATGCCGGGGGAGGCGTGGCCCTGGATGTAGAGCTGGTCGCCGGAGCCGTCCGTCTCCTTGCCGCGGAAGAAGTGCTGGAAGCCAGTCTCGTAGAGCCAGGCGGCGGAGGCGAAGGTGGCGATGTGGCCGCCGAGGCCGTCACGGCTGCCGCGGGTGACCATCGCGGCGGCGTTCCACCGGTTCCAGGCGGTGATCCGCCGCTCCATGTCCTCGTCGCCCGGGAAGGAAGGCTCCGCGGCGGTGGGGATGGTGTTGACGTAGTCCGTCTCGAGCAGCGGGGGCAGCCCAAGACCGGCGGTCTCGGCGCGCTCCAGCGTGCGGCGCATCAGGTACGAGGCGCGGTGTGGGCCCGCGGCCCGGGTGACGGCATCCAGGGACGCGCCCCACTCGGCGGTCTCCTCGGGGTCGCGGTCCGGGAGCTGGTCGAGCTCGCTGGACTGCTTCGGGACGGGCTGCTGGATGGGCTGCTTCCGGGTGGCTGCGGCCATCCCTCCGTTGACGAGGTCGGTCATGTCTCGACTGTAAATTCTGATCGATGATCGATCAAAGTACTTGAGGCCAAAAACTTCTCCGAAAGGCGAAATTGGCATTCCGTGCCGCGAAAGAAGGCACGGCGTGCAGTGCCAGAGGGGTGTCAGGCGCGTGGCGCGCAGCCCAGGACGTGTTCCTTGACCAGCTCCGCCACCCGCGGGTCCCGTCGCCGGAACGCGTCCACGACGGCCTGGTGCTCCTCCGCGTACGACTCCTGGCGGGTGCCGAGCCAGCGGATGGACAGCGTGGTCCAGATCTCGATGCCCAGCGATTCCCAGGTGTGCAGCAGCACACTGTTGCCCGAGGCCCGCACCAGCTCGCGGTGGAAGGCCACGGTGTGCCGCACCTGGGCCTCCCCGTCGGATCTTCGGTCCGCCTCGTACAGCGCCGCCACCTCGGGCTCCAGCGCCGAGGTGTCCTCGGCCAGCCGGGGCGCGGCGAGCTCCGCGGCGATCTGCTCGAGACCGGCCCGCACCGGGTAGATCTCCTCCAGGTCGGCGGCGGTCAGATTGCGGACGCGTACGCCCTTGTTGGGCGCCGACTCGATCAGCCGCAGGGTCTCCAGCTCGCGCAGCGCCTCGCGGACGGGCGTCTGGCTGACCTCCAGTTCGGTGGCGATCCGGCGCTCCACGATCCGCTCGCCCGGCTTCCAGCGCCCGCTGACGATGCCCTCCACGATGTGCTCGCGGATCTGCTCGCGCAGCGAGTGGACGACGGGATGGACCATGACACTCCTCCGGACGGTACTGACATGACAATACGGCGGCCGGGCAGACGACGGCGCCCCCGCCCGGATCTCTCCGGGCGGGGGCGCCGTTGTCAGCCGTACCGGCGGGTGCCGGCTCGAGGGCTCAGAGGCCGAGCTCGACCTCGAACTCGCCGGCCTCCAGGATCTCCTTGACCGCGGTCAGGTAGCGGGCCGCGTCGGCGCCGTCCACCAGGCGGTGGTCGTAGGAGAGCGCCACATAGGTCATGTCGCGCACCGCGATCGTCTCGCCGAGGTCCGGGTGGTTGATGACCACCGGGCGGCGGACGGTCGCGCCGATGCCCAGGATGGCGACCTGGTTCGGCGGCACGATGATCGTGTCGAACAGCGCGCCGCGTGAGCCGGTGTTGCTGATGGTGAAGGTCGCGCCGGACACCTCGTCCGGAGAGATCTTGCTGGCCCGCACCTTGCCCGCCAGCTCCGCCGTCTTCTTGGCGATACCGGCGAGGCTGAGGTCACCCGCGTTCTTGATGACCGGGGTCATCAGGCCCTTCTCGGCGTCCACCGCGATACCGACGTTCTCGACGTCGAAGTAGGTGATGGTGCCCTCGTCCTCGTTGATCCGGGCGTTGATCACCGGGTGGCTCTTCAGCGCCTGGACGGCGGCCTTGACGAAGAACGGCATCGGCGAGAGCTTGACGCCCTCACGCTGCGCGAACGACTCCTTCGCCTGGCCCCGCAGCCGCATGAGCTTGGTGATGTCCACCTCGACCACGCTGGTCAGCTGCGCCTGGCCGTGCAGGGCCTTCATCATGTTGTCGCCGATGACCTTGCGCATCCGCGGCATCTTGACGGTCTGGCCACGCAGCGGCGACGGGGCCGCGGCGGCGGCCTTCGGCGCCGCGGCCGGGACGGCGGCCTGGGCCTGCGCGGCGGCGGCGGCCTTGGCGGCCTCCGCGGCGGCGATGACGTCCTGCTTGCGGATGCGGCCGCCGACGCCGGTGCCCTTGACGGTGGCCAGGTCCACGCCGTTCTCCGCGGCGAGCTTGCGCACCAGCGGGGTCACGTACGCGCCCTCGCCCTCGGCGGCAGCCGGAGCCGGGGTGACCGGAGCCGGGGCGACCGGGGCGGGCGCGACCGGGGCCGGGGCGACCGGAGCGGGCGCCACCGGAGCCGGGGCGGGCGCCGGAGCGGCGGCCACCGGAGCCGGGGCCGGGGCGACCGGAGCCGGGGCAGGCGCCGGAGCCGGAGCCGGAGCGGCGGGGGCCGGGGCGGGAGCCGCCGGGGCGGGCGCGGCCGCCGGAGCGGCGCCGGCGACGCCGATCACGGCCAGCTTGGCGCCGACCTCGGCGGTCTCGTCCTCGGCCACCAGGATCTCGAGCAGGGTGCCCGAGGCCGGTGCCGGAATCTCGGTGTCGACCTTGTCGGTGGAGACCTCGAGCAGCGGCTCATCGGCCTCGACCGAGTCGCCGACCTCCTTCAGCCAGCGGGTGACCGTGCCCTCGGTCACCGACTCGCCCAGGGCGGGCAGCACGACGTCGGTGCCCTCGGCAGCGCCCGCGGGGGCGGCGGCCGGAGCGGGCGCCGGGGCCGGGGCCTCGGCGACGGGGGCCGGGGCGGGCTCGGGCTGCGCCACGGGGGCGGGCTCGGCCACGGGGGCGGGCTCGGCCGCGGGGGCGGGGGCGGCCGCCGGGGCCGCGCCACCGTCGTCGATGACGGCCAGCTCGGCGCCGACCTCGACCGTCTCGTCCTCGGCCACCTTGATGGAGGTGAGCACACCGGCCGCGGGGGCCGGGATCTCGGTGTCGACCTTGTCGGTGGAGACCTCGAGCAGGGGCTCGTCGGCCTCGACCCGCTCACCCTCGGCCTTCAGCCATCGGGTGACGGTGCCCTCGGTCACGCTCTCGCCGAGCGCCGGCAGGGTTACGGAAACCGCCATGGTTTCGGTTGCTCCTAACGATCTGTACGGATTGTTCGCGCTCGGGACTACTAGTCGTGGGCGTGCAGCGGCTTCCCGGCCAGTGCCAGGTGGGCCTCGCCGAGCGCCTCGTTCTGAGTCGGGTGGGCGTGGATGAGCTGCGCGACCTCGGCCGGCAGCGCCTCCCAGTTGTAGATCAGCTGAGCCTCGCCGACCTGCTCGCCCAGGCGGTCACCGACCATGTGGACGCCGACGACGGCACCGTCCCGCACCTGGACGAGCTTGATCTCGCCCGAGGTCTTCAGGATCTTGCTCTTGCCGTTGCCCGCGAGGCTGTACTTGAGGGCCACGACCTTGTCCGCGCCGTACAGCTCCTTGGCCTTGGCCTCGGAGATGCCGACCGAGGCGACCTCGGGGTGGCAGTAGGTGACCCGCGGCACACCGTCGTAGTCGATCGGCACGGTCTTCAGACCGGCCAGCCGCTCGGCCACCAGGATGCCCTCGGCGAAACCGACGTGCGCGAGCTGGAGCGTGGGCACCAGGTCGCCGACGGCCGAGATGGTGGGAACGTTGGTCTGCATGTACTCGTCGACGAGGACATAGCCGCGGTCCATCGCGACCCCGGCCTCCTCGTAGCCCAGGCCCTGCGAGACCGGGCCGCGGCCGACGGCGACGAGCAGCAGCTCCGCCTCGAAGGTCTTGCCGTTCTCCAGCGAGACCTTCACACCGTCGGCGGTGTGCTCGACGCCCGAGAAGCGCGCGCCGAGGGAGAACTTGATGCCGCGCTTGCGGAAGGCGCGCTCCAGCAGCTTGGAGCTGTTCTCGTCCTCGACCGGGACGAGGTGGGGAAGCGCCTCGACGATGGTGACGTCGGTTCCGAAGGACTTCCACGCGGAGGCGAACTCGACGCCGATGACGCCGCCGCCCAGCACGATCGCGGACTTCGGCACCCGGTCCAGGACCAGCGCGTGGTCGGAGGTGATGACGCGCTCGCCGTCCACCTCCAGGCCCGGCAGGGACTTCGGCACGGAGCCCGTGGCCAGCAGGATGTGGCGGCCGGTGTAGCGCTGGCCGTCGACATCGACCGAGGTCGGCGAGGACAGCCGGCCCTCACCGGTCACATAGGTGACCTTGCGGGAGGCGATCAGGCCCTGGAGGCCCTTGTACAGGCCCGAGACCACGCCGTCCTTGTACTGGTGCACGCCTTCGATGTCGATGCCCTCGAAGGTCGTCTTCACGCCGAACTCGGCGCCCTCGCGGGCCTGGTCGGCGATCTCACCGGCGTGCAGCAGGGCCTTGGTGGGGATGCAGCCACGGTGCAGGCAGGTGCCGCCCACCTTGTCCTTCTCGATCAGGGCGACGTCCAGACCCAGCTGCGCCGCGCGCAGGGCAGCGGCGTAACCGCCGCTACCGCCTCCGAGGATCACTAGGTCGAAAACGGTGCTGGCGTCGTTCGCCACGTCACGTCCTCCATGCATGGTGCGCCGGGGCCGGCCGTCGGTGGCCGGGCGGCGGCTGTGGTTCGGCCGCATCTTGCTTTCGGCCCTGGTGTCGGGGGCCCTGTCCTGCCGAGACAACATCTTCGCACTTGTTGACGACAGGCGGGACGCGGGGCCGCTGTGTGACATATCTCCAAACCCCTGTTCAGGGGTTACTCGCGCGTACTACCCGCGTAGGGTGGCCGGATTTCGTTTAAGGCGAAATCCGCGGCGCCCGCGCGGAGCGGCCGGGCCCGCCATGGACCCGGCCGGTCTCGGCACCGGTGGTGGCTCAGCCCAGGTCGCCGTCCGCCGTACGCTCGGCCAGCCGCACCAGGGTGCGGACCGCGGAGCCCGTGCCGCCCTTGGGGGTGTAGCCGAACGGGCCGGACTCGTTGAAGGCCGGACCCGCGATGTCCAGGTGGGCCCAGACCGCGCCGTCCTCGACGAACTCCTTGAGGAAGATCCCGGCCACCAGGCCGCCGCCCATCCGCTCACCCATGTTCGCCAGGTCGGCCACCGGGGAGTCGATGCTCTTGCGCAGGTCGCCGGGGAGCGGCATCGGCCAGGACTGCTCGCCGACCTCCCCCGCGATCTCGTGCAGGGAGGTACGGAACGCCTCGTCGTTCGCCATGATCCCGAACGTGCGGTGGCCCAGCGCGAACACCATCGCGCCGGTGAGCGTCGCCACGTCCACGATCGCGTCCGGCTTCTCCTCGCAGGCGCGGGTCAGCGCGTCGGCCAGCACCAGCCGGCCCTCGGCGTCGGTGTTCAGCACCTCGACGGTCTTGCCGCTGTACATCGTCAGCACATCGCCGGGGCGGGTGGCCGAGCCCGACGGCATGTTCTCGGCCAGCGCCAGCCAGCCGGTCACATTGACCCGCAGGCCCAGCTTCGCGGCCGCGACCACCGTGGCGAACACGGCGGCCGCGCCGCTCATGTCGCACTTCATGGTCTCGTTGTGGCCGGCCGGCTTGAGGGAGATGCCGCCCGAGTCGTAGGTGATGCCCTTGCCGACCAGGGCCAGGGTCTTCTCCGCCTTCGGGTGCGAGTAGGCGACCCGGACCAGGCGCGGCGGGGCCTGCGAGCCCTGGCCGACGCCCATGATGCCGCCGTAGCCGCCCTTCTTCAGCGCCTTCTCGTCCAGCACCTCGGTCTTGAGACCGTGCTCCTTGGCCGCCTCCAGCACGGCGGCGGCGAAGAGGGCGGGGTTGAGCAGGTTCGAGGGGGTGTTGATGAGGTCGCGGGCGCGGTTGACCTCGGCGGCGAGGGCGATGGCGCGCTCGGCCGCCGCCTTGAACTCCTTGTCGCGCGGCTTGGCGCCGAGCAGGGCGACCTCGGCGAGCGGTGCGCCGTTCTTCTTGTTGCCGTTCTTGGCGTTCTTGGCGTCGCCGTTGTTCTGGTTGGCCTTGTACGAGTACGCGCCGAGCAGCGCGCCCTCGGCGACCGCGGCGGCGTCCCCCGCGTCCGCCACCGGCAGCGCGAAGGCGCCCTTCTTCGAACCGGACAGCGCACGGGCGGCCGCGCCGGCCGCGCGGCGCAGCGCCTCGGCGTCGTAACCGTCGCCCTTGGCCGGGGCGTCGCCGAGTCCGACCGCCAGCACGACCGGGGCCTTGAGGCCGGTGGCGGAGGGCAGCTTGGTCACCTCGCCGTCCGCGCCGGTCGCCCCGAGGGTCTCCAGGACGGTGGCCAGCTTCCCGCCGAAGGCCTTGTCCACGGCCTCGGCGCCGGGGGCGACGACGGGGCCCTTGGCCCCCTTCGCCACGCCGACGACGACGGCGTCCGCGCGCAGCGTCGCGGCGGAGGAGGTGCTGAGAGTCAGAGAAGTCACGGTGATGGGGTCCCTCTTCCGGATTAGTTCCTCGGCCGACGTGGGGTGTCCCGCTGAGACGGGGACGGGCCGGCCGAGCCCATCGGCATCGTATGCGCGGGTCACCAGGTGCCCGAGCGGCGGGCTGTCGCGGGCCATCGCGAGGGTAACTCCACCGACGGCACCGGCGCGCGGGCTCGCGGGTACGGGCGGGCACGGGCGCCCTCTCGCGCACCCGTTCGGGGGTGGCCCCCGGCCGGGATTCGGGGCGTCCACTCCGTGGACGTGGGGGCCGAGCCGTACGACGGGTCAGCCCAGGGCCATGGCGATCAGGGCCGCCGTGGCCGCCGTCTCGGCGAGCGCGCCGAAGACGTCGCCGGTGACGCCGCCGAAGCGACGGCGGCAGTGGCGCAGGAGGAGTTCCGCGGCGCCCAGCGCGGCGAGGACGGCGAGCGCGTGGTGCACCGCCCCGTACGCGCCGAAGGACGCGCCGCCCACGGCGCACACCACGACCGTCACCGCCGCCGCGCCCAGCGCGGGCCCGAACGGAACCGCCCCCGCGACCGCCGCGCCCAGCCCCTCCGGCCGCGCCGCGGGCACCCCTTCGCGCGCCGCCGGCGTCAACGCGCACCGCGCCGCCATCCCGGCCGCGGCCGCCGCCACCGCGCCGTGCGCCCAGCCGGCCCCGTACAGCTCGGCCAGCGCGGCCACCTGCGCGAGCAGCGCGAACAGCAGAGTGACGACCCCGAACGGCCCGATGTCCGACCGCTTCATGATGCGCAGCGCGTCCTCCGCCGGCTTGCCGCTGCCGAGGCCGTCGGCGGTGTCGGCCAGCCCGTCCAGATGCAGCCCGCGGGTCAGCACGGCGGGCACCGCGACCGTGCCCACCGCGGCCAACAGCGCGCCGCCGCCCAGGAGCAGCAGCGCCGCACCCAACGACGCCGCGCACAGCCCGACCGTGAGCCCGGCCAGCGGGGCGCACAGCATCCCCGCGCGCGCCGCCTCGCGATCCCAGCGCGTCACACGTACGGGGAGGGCGGTGAGCGTGCCGAAGGCGAAGCGGATGCCGTCTTCCCACGAGGCGCGTGGGGGGTCCGGCGGGTCCGGCGGGTTCGGCGGGGTGGGAGGGGTGGGAGGGGTGGGTGGTGTCGGCGGGGGTGGTGGGGGCGCTGGTTGGTCGTCTGTGGGCGCCGGGGGACGCGGGGGCTGCGCGGGCAGCGGGGGCCCGGGCGGGCGTGCGGGGGACTGTTCCGGCGTGGTGTCCATCGCGCCGCAGGCTATCGCGCACCCTGAGACGCCATGGGGTATTGGTGGTATCGGAACATCGTCGAACCGGGCAAGCTGCCGCTGCTCCTCGCCCTGGCCTCGTTCATCCTCTCGTTCGCGATCACGCGCACCATCACCCGGCTCATCAGGGCCGGCAAGGGGCCGTTCCGCAATATCGCCCCCGGCGGGCTGCACATCCACCACGTCGTCCCCGGCGTCGTGCTCACCGTCCTCGGCGGCTTCGCCGCGATCGCCGGCGCGCAGGCCGGCTTCTGGGAGTACGTCGCGGCGGTGGTGTTCGGGGTGGGCGCGGGGCTGGTGCTCGACGAGTTCGCGCTGATCCTGCATCTGCACGACGTGTACTGGACCGAGCAGGGCCGGCAGAGCGTCGAGGTCGTCGTCATCACCGCGGCGCTGGTCGGCCTGGTGCTGGGCGGCTTTGTGCCGTTCGGGGTGAACGAGGTGTCAGCCGCCGAGCGCCACGACCGCGGCGCGGTGATCGTGAACGTCTGCGTCAACTTCCTGTTCGCCCTGTTCGCGCTGGCCAAGGGCAAGCCGCGGACCGCGGTGATCGGAGTGCTGGTGCCGGTGCTGGCGCTCGTCGGCGCGGTCCGGCTGGCCCGGCCGGGGTCGCCCTGGGCACGGCGCTTCTACCGCCGCAGGCCACGGACGCGGCGGCGGGCGCTGAACCGCGCGGAGCGGCACGACACCCGCTGGAGAGGGGTGCGGCGGCGGTTGCAGGACTGGATCGGGGGGTTCTCCGAGACGGGGTCCTGACGGGCAAGGGTGCGGCGGTCTCCGCGGTTCGGGGTCTCGCGGCTATCGGCGCGCCGCGGTCGTCTCCAGGTGCTTGCGGTTCAGCCACTTGGGCAGCCCCGGCGCCTCCAGGAAACCCTCGGCCCGCGCCGCGGCGATGCCGATCCGCGGCAGGTCCGTGCTCTTCTCGAAGAGCAGATAGCGGGGCTCCCAGATCGGCCGGTACTTGGCGTTGGCGCGGTAGAGCGACTCGATCTGCCACCAGCGGGAGAAGAAGCTGAGCAGCGAGCGCCACAGCCGCAGGACCGGCCCGGCGCCCAGCCTGGACCCGCGCTCGAAGACGGACCGGAACACCGCGAAGTTCAGCGAGATCTGGTCGGCGCCGACCTCCTTCGCCCGCTGGATCAGCTCCAGCACCATGAACTCCATCAGCCCGTTGTCCGAGTCCCGGTCGCGCCGCATCAGGTCCAGGGAGAGCCCGTGCGAGCCCCAGGGCGCGAAGCTCAGCATCGCGCGCGGCCTGCCGTCGCGGTCCGCGCAGTCCAGCAGCACACAGCGGCCGTCGGAGGGGTCGCCGAGCCGGCCGAGCGCCATGGAGAAGCCGCGCTCCGTCTCGCCGTCCCGCCAGTCGTCGGCGAGTCGCAGCAGCTCGGCCATCTCCTCCTCGGGGATGTCCTCGTGGTAGCGGATGCGCACCGTGTAGCCCGCGCGCTTGACCCGGTTGTAGGCCTGGCGCACGGTGCGCATCGCGCGCCCCTCCAGCGTGAACTCCTCGGTGTCGACGATCGCCTCGTCGCCGAGTTCGAGCGCGTCCAGGCCGTGCCGCGCGTACACCGTGCCGCCCTCCTCGCTCGCGCCGATCACGGCCGGGGTCCAGCCGTGCTCGCGGGCCTCGGCCAGCCACCGCTCGATCGCGCCGGGCCAGGCCTCCGGGTCCCCGATGGGGTCGCCGGCGGCCAGCGCCACGCCGCTCACCACCCGGTAGGTCACGGCGGATTTACCGGTCGGCGACCAGATGACGCTCTTGTCGTGGCGCAGCGCGAAGTAGCCGAGCGAGTCGCGGTCGCCGTGCTGCTCCAGCAGCGCGCGCAGCCCGCGTTCGTCCTCCGCGGAGATCGGGTCGACGACGCGGCGGGAGCGGAAGGCGGCGTACAGCACGAGCAGCAGCAGCCCCGTGCTCATGATGTTGATGGCCACATTCGCCCAGCCCGGGGTCTCGATGCCCTCGAAGCGGCCTTCCAGGGCCGCGAGCGAGATCAGGCGCAGCACGCCGTAGTGCCAGCGGTCCAGGAACGAGGAGCGGTAGTCGTCGGGCGCGGTGTTGGTGACGGTCACCAGCGCGGCCGCCAGCAGCGAGCCGATCAGCAGCCCGCCGACGGCGACGGCGGCCGCGAGCTTCGGGTTCGAGCGGTCGCCCTTGGCGTAGAACTCGCGGCGCCCGACGAGCAGCGCGACCACGAAGACGGCGGTGAGGCCCAGCGAGACCCAGTTCTGCGGGTGCTGGGCGACGGGCCGCTGGGTCAGCGCGAGGGCCAGCAGGGGGACGGTCAGCCCGCCGAGCACGAGGTTCAGGATCCAGGCCGCGCGCTTGCGGCGGCGCATGGTGATCGCCAGGAACATCGAGAACGCGCCGGAGAAGAAGCCCGCGGTGAGGAGGTACGGGGTGAAGTACTCGTCGACGTTGTGGCGCCTGATGTCGTTGCCGAAGGACACCCACACCGCGCCGAGGAAGTTCAGCGCGGTGACGGCGCGCAGATACCAGACGGTGAAGGCGGCGGAGCGACGCGGCCAGGGGCGGCCGCGGTGGGCGTCCTCTGTGGACTTCGAACGGACCTCTCCCATGTCGTGAGCATATGGGCAGAGGGGATGAAAGGGGGTGGGCGGGTCAGGTTATGTCGTCGGTGGCCGAGGAGGTCTCCTCGTCGGGTGCCGCGTCGGTCCGCTCGGGCAGCTCCGCCGCGAGCGCCGCGGCCGCCTGGACGAGCGGCAGGGCGAGCAGCGCCCCCGTGCCCTCGCCGAGGGTGACGCCGTGGTCGAGCAGCGGGGTGAGCGCGATCCGGTCGAGCGCCTTCTCCTGCGCCGGCTCACCGCTGTTCTGCCCGGCGAGCCACCAGTCGGGCGCGCGGAACGCCACGCGCTGCGCGACGAGCGCGGCCGCCGCGGAGACGACTCCGTCGAGGATGACCGGGGTGTGGCGGACGGCGCTCTGGAGCAGGAAGCCCGTCATCGCGGCGAGGTCGGCGCCGCCGCAGGTCGCGAGCAGCTGGAGCTGGTCGCCGAGGACCGGGCGGGCGCGGCGCAGACCATCGCGGATGGCCGCGCACTTGCGCATCCAGGCGAGGTCGTCGATGCCCGCGCCGCCGCGGCCGGTGACCACGGAGGCGTCGGTGCCGCAGAGCGCGGCGATCAGGGTGCCGGCGGCGGTGGTGCCGCCGACGCTCACATCGCCGAGGACGACGATGTCGGTGCCCGCGTCGGCCTCTTCGTCGGCGATAGCCATGCCCGCGCGGAAGGCCTGCTCGGCCTCCTCGAGGGTCAGCGCGTCCTCGATGTCCAGGCGGCCGGAGCCGCGGCGGACGCGGTGGCGGGTGATCTCCTTGGGCAGCTCGTCGGGGTCGCAGTCCAGGGACATGTCGACGACGCGCAGGGGTACGCCGTAGCGGCGGGCCAGGATGGCCACGGCGCTCTCGCCGTCGAGTACGGCGCGCACGAGCCGGTCGGCGGTGCCGGCGGGCCGGGCTGACACCTCCAGCTCGGCGACGCCGTGGTCGCCGGCGAAGAGCACGACGCGCGGCCGCTCGATGGGCTTGACCGGCACCCGCTGCTGGGCGGCGGCCAGCCACTCACCCAGCTCGTCCAGGCGCCCCAGCGCCCCGGGGGGCGCCGCCAGCCGCTCCCGGCGCTCCTCGGCATCGCGCCGGACACCGCCGTCGGGACGCTCGATCAGGTCGACGAAGTCATCGAGATTCAGACCGCTCACGGGCGGAACCCTACCCGGCGCGGCGGCCCCGTGGTTCGGTTCATGTGTCCTCTCGATCTTCCGTCGCGATGTCGAGAATGCCGAGGAACGCGGTTGCCGCCGGTGTGCGGCCGGAGTGGCTCCAGATGACGTACTCGACGCGGTCCGGAGCGTCGGTGACCTCGATGGTGGTGACGCCGCTGAGCTGAGGCGCGTACGCGGCGGGGAGCATGGCCACGGCGAGGCCAGGCCCGACGAGCCGGGCGATGTAGTCGGCGGCGGTCACCTCGAAGGCGACGTCACGGACGAGGCCGGCGGCGGAGAAGGCCTGGTCGGTCTGGGCCCGTCCGGCCGTTCCGGCGGGCAGGTCCACGAACACCTCCGAGGAGAGCCGGCGAAGGTCGACGGCCGGTTCGGCGGCGAGCGGATGGTCCGGCGCGACCACCGCGATGAGCCGGCCGCGGGCGAGTTCGTGGGCGGCGACGCCCTGGGGCCGCGCCGTGGTCGGCAGCCCGAGGAACGCCACGTCGATGGACCCTTGCCTGACCTGCTCGACCAGGTCGTCGCTCGCGCCCACCCGCAGGTTGATGCGCACCTGCGGGTACCGGCCGCGGAAGTCGCGCAGCGCCTCCGGGATGTCGGCCGCGGTGACGGTGGGGATCAGGCCCACGGCGAGCCGCCCGCGTACCTCGCCGACTGCCGCGGCGACCTCGGCGGCCGCGCGTTCGGCGGCGCCCAGACACTGGCGGGCGGCGGGCAGGAACGCCTCACCGGCCGGCGTCAGCCGCACCCGGCGGCTGGTGCGTTCGAAGAGTCTCGCGCCGAGTTCCCGTTCCAGGCGGGCGATTTGGTGGCTGAGGGCGGACTGCACGACCAGGCACCGCTCGGCGGCCCGGGTGAAGCTGTTCGTCTCGGCGACGGCGACGACGTAACGCATCTGCTGGAGCTCCATGGATCCATCTTGAATCGAGATCGATGAAGTGACAAACATGTGTTGGACTCATCGATCGTGCCGCGGTGAGACTGCGAAGCATGACAAGCCGAGACCTGCCCCGCACCGCGCTGACGGCGCTCGCTCCCGCGGTGTGGGGCACGACCTACATCGTCACCACCGAACTCCTTCCGCCGGGACACCCCCTGTTCGCGGGGCTCCTGCGCGCGTTGCCCGCCGGTCTGATCGCGCTGGCGTTCACCCGGACGCTGCCGCGCGGAGCCTGGTGGGGGAAGGCCGCGGCGCTCGGCGTGCTGAACATCGGACTGTTCCTCCCGCTGCTGTTCATCGCGGCCGAGCGGCTGCCGGGAGGCGTCGCCGCCACGTTGTCGGCTGCCCAGCCGCTCATCGTCGCCGTCCTGGCGGTGCCCGTGCTCCACGAGCGCCTCTCCGCCCGGCGCCTGTTCTGGGGTGTGACGGGCGTCGTCGGGGTCGGCCTGGTGGTGATCGGGCCGAACGCGGCGCTCGACACCGTCGGGATCGTCGCCGGCCTCGCCGGCGCGGCCACGATGGCCCTCGGCGTGACGCTCACCAAGCGCTGGGGACGCCCCGAAGGGGTCAGCCCCCTCGCCTTCACCGGCTGGCAACTCACCGCCGGAGGGCTGTTCCTGGCGCCCCTCACCTTCCTCGCCGAGGGAGCGCCTCCCGCGATCGACCTGACCGCCGCCCTCGGCTATCTGTGGCTGGGGCTGGTCGGCGGTCTGCTCACCTTCGTCCTGTGGTTCCAGGGCATCGCCACCCTGCCGGTCACCTCGGTCGCGGTCCTCGGCCTGCTCTCGCCGCTGGTCGCCGCCACGCTCGGCGCCGCCCTGCTCGGTCAGACCCTCGGCCCGGTCCAGCTCGTGGGGTTCGGCCTCGCCCTCGCCGCGATCGTCGCGGGGCAGCTTCCCGCGCCCACTCGCTCAACTGACGCTGTTTCAACACCCGTATCGGAAAGGATCTCTCGATGAAGATCGCTGTTGTCGGAGCCGCGGGCATGGTCGGCTCACGCGTGATCGACGAAGCCGCGCGCCGGGGCCATGACCTCGTCGCGGTGTTCCGGAGCGGACGGCCGGCCGCCCTGCCGGCCGGAGTGACCGCCGTCGAGGGCGACGCGCACGACGTCGGCCGGATGAGCGCACTGTTCGACGGCGCCGACGCGGTCGTGGCCGCGACCCGTCCCGCCCCCGGGCACGAACACACCGCCGTCCCGACCACGACGGCGCTGCTCGACGCGGCCGCGAAGGCCGGGAAGCGTATCCTCGTCGTCGGCGGCGCCGCTCCCCTGCGGCTCCCGGGGAGCCCCGACCGGCTCGTCGTCGACAGCCCGGAGTACGTGCCGGAGCCGTACCGCGCCATCGCCGCCGCCAGCCACGCGCAGCTGGACGCCTGCCGAGCGCACCCGGCCGACTGGGTCTATCTCAGCCCGCCGGCCGTCCTCGAACCCGGACACCGCACCGGAACGTACCGACGCGGCACCACCACGCTCATCGCCACAGCCGACGGCACGTCCCGGATCTCGGCCGAAGACCTCGCCGTGGCGGTCCTCGACGAGCTCGAGAACCCGGGGGAGGACCAACACTTCACGGTTGGTTACTAGGCCCGGCGGGGCTCAGCCGCGGAGGGGGAGGGCCTGGCCGGCCACGATCAGGAGGACCTGTTCGCACTCCGCGGCGAACGCCGCGTTCAGACGGCCGAGTTCATCGCGGAAGCGGCGCCCCGACGCGGTGGCCGGGACCACGCCGGAGCCCACCTCGTTGCTGACCGCCACCACCGTGCGGGTGGTGGCCCGGAGGGCGGCGATCAGGGCGTCGACGCGTTCGTGGAGGGCGCGCCTGCCGCCGTGGGCCCAGGTGTCGTCGTCCCAGGCGCCGACGGAGTCCATCGCGTCGGTGAGCCACAGCGCGAGGCAGTCGATCAGCAGCGGCCCGCCGTCCTGGGCGAGCAGCGGTGGCAGGTCGCAGGTCTCGGTGGTGCGCCAGGAGCCGGGTCGGCGCTCGCGGTGGGCGGCGATGCGCGCGGCCCAGTCGGGGTCGCCGTCGCGGGTGCCGCCGGTGGCCACGTAGAGGACATCAGGGCGCGCCGCGAGCCGCCGTTCGGCCTCCAGGGACTTGCCGGAGCGCGCGCCGCCCAGGACGAGCGTACGGCGCGGCAGGTCCGGCACCGCGTGGTACTCCCCGACGACGACCGTCTCCCCGTCCGGCACGGCCCGTGCGCCCGCGGCCGCGAGCCGGCGGTGCAGCTCGGGGCCGGGCGGGACGGTGTGGTCGAGGTGGACGGCGAGGACGTCCGTGGTCGGGCCGACCGCCCCCGTGGCGCGGAGCTGGGCCAGCGCGCCGGGGCGGCCGAGGACGTCGAGCAGCACCATGTCGTAGGGCTCGGCGGGGCCGTTCAGGCCGGCGAGGGCCGCGCCGGGCGGGAGATAGAGGAGGCGGGTGGAGTCGGGGCCGGTGACCTCGTAGCCGGTGCCGGGGGAGTCCAGGGGGAGGGCGCGTACCCGGTGGCCGCTGATGAGGGCCAACTCGCGGCCGTCCGGGACCCGGCCCGGCGCGGGCAGCCCGGCGGGGAACTCGACGGCCGGGCCCTCGTGGGGGTGCGAGAGGAGCACCTGCACGACGCCGGTCAGGGAGTATCCGGCGCGCGCGGCGGCGAAGGCCGCGCCCGGGGTGAGGTCGAGCAGCAGCGCGCCGTCGATCAGCAGTGCGGTCGCGGCCCGCGCCTCGTCGCCCACGGCGGCGGCGCAGGCCGCGCAGGGGCAGCCGTGGCGGGGCAGTCCGTCGGGGGCGCCGGTGCCCAGGAGAGTGAGTTCCACGCCCTGATCGTCTCGCGCCCTGATGCGGCGGGCGCGCTCAGGTCACCCCGTCGGGAGTGATCAGTCCCCTAGTCTGCGGGGCAGACATGATGTGACCGGCGGGATGGAGGAGGCGGACATGGTGTGGACATGGCGGTTCGAGAAGTCCGACGGTACGGAGACGAAGCCCGCGGTGCAGCCCGATGAGTTCACGACACAGGGGGACGCGGAGTCGTGGATCGGGGAGGAGTGGAGAGCCCTGCTGGAGGGAGGGGCGGAGCAGGTGACCCTGTTCGAGGACGAGTCCAAGATCTACGGGCCGATGAGTCTGCGGGCCGAGTAGGGGTGAGGTGAGGGTGCGCGGCTGACTCAGCCGCGCACCCCGCACAGGTGGAGGAGCGCGGCGACCGCGCGGTAGGGGTCGGTACGGCCGGCCCGGTCCTCCGCGGCGAGCAGCCGGTCCCAGTCGTCCGGGGCCGGGGCCGGGGCGTCGTCGGAAGCCAGGTCGGTGAAGACCCGCACGCCGTACCAGGTGTGCAGCGGTGCGCCGATCGCGGTGAGCGTGGTGGTCAGCGTCTCGCGCCGGTCGGCGCGGGCGGACAGGCCGATGCGGTTGGTGTAGACGGGGGAGTCGAACGCGGCGAGCGCGGTGTCCCAGTCCCCGGAGAGCCCCGGCCGCAGCGCCAGCGCGTCGGCGTTGCGCACTACGAGCGAGAGCAGGCCGCCGGGCGCCAGGACCCGGGCCAGGGCGGCGAGCATCGGGTCTGGCTCGGGCACGTACATCAGCACGCCGTGACACAGGACGACATCGAAGGCGCCCGGCAGGAAGTGCGCGCCGGTGTCGCGGCCGTCGCCCTCGATGAGGCGCACTCGCTCCTGGATGCCCGCGGGCTCCTTCGACAGGGCATCGCGGACCGCGTCCAGCATCGCCGGGTCGGACTCGAGCCCGGTGATCTCGTGGCCCGCCCGGGCCAGCCGCAGGGCCTGGGTGCCCTGGCCGAGGCCGACGTCGAGCACGCGCAGCCGGCGGCCCACCGGGAAGTGGGCCGCGAGCCGCTCGTCGAGCTGACGGGCGACCAGCGCCTGCCGGACGGTGTTCCGCAAGCCCCCGAGGCCGCTCAGCCAGCTGTCGGCCCCGCCGGTGAAACCGGACCCGCTCAGGGCCGCTGTCCGCGCTTGACCTGCGGCTTGGGCAGCCGGAGTCGGCGCATCTGGAGCGTGCGCATCAGCGCGTAGGGCACCGCGCCGCGCAGACTCTCATCCGGGAACCGCTTGCGCAGCTGACGCTTCAGCTGGAAGGAGAGGACGATCGAGTTGACGACGATCAGGAGGATGACCAGCATCCAGAGCAGCAGCACATAGGTCTGCATGGCACCGGCCTGGATCATGCTGAGCACCAGGATCACCACGGCCAGCGGCAGGAAGAACTCCGCGACGTGGAAGCGGGAGTCCACGTAGTCGCGGATGAAGCGCCGCACCGGACCCTTGTCACGGGCCGGAAGATAGCGCTCGTCGCCACCGGCCAGCGCCTCGCGCTGGCGCGCCAGGTCGGCTCGGCGGGACTCGCGCTGGCGCCGCGAGGCGTCCTTGCGGCTCATCTGCGAGTTCGCCAGGCTGCGGCGCTGCGACTGGGCCTCGCTGCGCTTGGGAGTCGGGCGGCCCTTGGGAGCCTGCGGGTCACGGGTCTGCTGCGGCTGGTCCGCGATCACCTTGGCGGTGGCGGCCTGCTCGTCCTTTGAACGGCTACGGAACACAAAGCCCAAGGGTACGGGTTTGCGGGTGTGGGCCCCAGCCCCAGGGGGAACGATCCGGCAACGGCGGTCCACTCCTCCCACTCCTCCTTGCGCCGGAGGCGCCGGGGGAGTCGATCGTCCTGGAGGAGGAGCGCGAGCGGGTCGGAACAGTGCGGTAATGGATGCAGGGCCCGTAGGCTGGGTCTGTTGGATGTGCTGGAGCCGGTAGTCCGTAGTCCGTCAGAAGGGGGCGCGCGAGGCCCATGAGCGGTGTCATGAAGCGTATGGGGATGATCTTCCGCGCGAAGGCCAACAAGGCCCTGGACCGGGCCGAGGACCCGCGCGAGACCCTTGACTACTCGTACCAGAAGCAGCTGGAGCTGCTTCAGAAGGTGCGGCGCGGCGTCGCCGACGTGGCCACGTCCCGCAAGCGCCTGGAGCTCCAGCTCAACCAGTTGCAGGGGCAGTCCGCCAAGCTCCAGGACCAGGGGCGCAAGGCGCTCGCGCTGGGCCGCGAGGACCTGGCGCGCGAGGCGCTCTCCCGCCGTGCCGCGCTCCAGCAGCAGGTCACCGACCTGGAGACCCAGCACCAGACGCTCCAGGGCGAGGAGGAGAAGCTGACGCTCGCCGCGCAGCGGCTCCAGGCCAAGGTGGACGCCTTCCGTACGAAGAAGGAGACCATCAAGGCCACCTACACCGCGGCCCAGGCGCAGACCCGGATCGGCGAGGCGTTCTCCGGCATCTCCGAGGAGATGGGCGACGTCGGCATGGCGATCCAGCGTGCCGAGGACAAGACGGCGCAGCTTCAGGCCCGGGCCGGCGCCCTCGACGAGCTGCTGGCATCCGGCGCGCTCGACGACCCCTCCGGCATGGCGAAGGACGACATCGCCGCGGAGCTGGACCGGATCTCCGGCGGCTCGGACGTGGAGCTGGAGCTTCAGCGGATGAAGGCCGAGCTGGCGGGCGGCGCCCCGCAGCAGGCCATCGAGAGCGGGGAGAAGAAGCAGGAGCAGGAGCAGCCCCGCCACAATCTGGACAAGTAAGTCCACCCGGCCCCGAAGGAGGTCGTCATGATCGTACGGATCATGGGGGAGGGGCAGGTGCGGGTGGACGACGGCCACCTGACCGAGCTGAACAAGCTCGACGACGAGCTGCTCGCCGAGGTGCAGAGCGGCGACGAGGACGGCTTCCGGCGTACGCTCGCCGCGCTGCTGGGCTCGGTGCGCTCGCTGGGCGAGCCGCTGCCCGATGACGCGCTGGAGCCGTCGGAGCTGATCCTGCCGGCCTCCGACGCGACGCTCCTGGAGGTCCAGGCCATGCTCAGGGACGACGGCCTCATCCCGGGCTGAGGCCGGCCCGCGGGGTGCAGCGCTTACCGTTGGGTGTCGTGACTCCCCTCGCCGTCGGGCCGGGTCTGGCCCGCCCGTACCGCTGGCTGTGCGCGCACCCGCACGCTCTGGACACGCTGCTGGCCGTGTTCACCTTCGCGCTGATCCTGATCGGCGCGGCGGCCAGCCCGCACACCGGACGCCATCCGATCGGCCCGCTGTTCGTGCTGCTGGCCGCGCTGGCCGGCGCCGCGCTGGTGCTGCGCCGACGGTTCCCGATCGGCGTCCTCGGCTTCACCGGCGCGATCACCATGGTGGAGATCGTCACCTCCCAGGACGGGCCGCCCCGCACCTCGATCGTCTTCGGCGCCGTGGTGGCCCTGTGCACCGTCGCCGCCGGCACCGACCGGCCCACCACGCTGCGGGTCGGCCTCGCCACCGTCGCCCTGCTCACCGGGGCCGCGATGCTCTTCGGGGTGCACCCCTGGTACGCCCAGGAGAACTTCGCCGTCCTCGCCTGGACCGGTCTCGCCGCCGCGGCCGGTGACGCGGTGCGCAGCCGCCGCGCCTATATCGCGGCCATCGAGGAGCGGGCGGTGCGGGCCGAGCGGACCCGCGAGGAGGAGGCCCGCCGCCGGGTCGCCGAGGAGCGGCTGCGCATCGCCCGTGAGCTGCACGATGTGGTCGCCCACCACATCGCGCTGGTCAACGTCCAGGCCGGGGTCGCGTCCCACGTGATGGACAGCCGCCCGGACCAGGCCAAGCAGGCGCTCGCGCATGTACGGGAGGCCAGCCGCTCGGCGCTGGACGAGCTGCGCGCCACCGTCGGGCTGCTGCGGCAGTACGGCGACCCGGCCGCGCCCACCGAGCCGGCCCCCGGGCTGGCGGTGCTGGACCAGCTCGTCGAGGGGTTCGTCCGGGCCGGGCTGCGGGTGGAGGTGGAGGCGGTGTCCCGGGACGGGCTCGGCCCGCTCGCGGCCTCCGCGGACCTCACCGCGTACCGGATCGTCCAGGAGGCCCTGACCAATGTGCACAAGCACGCCGGGCCGGACGCCAAGGCGCAGGTCCGGATCGTGCGCACCTCGGCCGTGCTGCTGATCACCGTCGACGACGACGGTCCCTGCGCCGAGGAGCTGCCCGCGGCGGAGGAGCCCGGCGGCGGACACGGGCTGATCGGGATGCGGGAGCGGGTCGCCGCGCTGGGCGGCAGCTGCGAGGCGGGACCCCGGCCGCAGGGCGGCTTCCGGGTCCGGGCGAGACTGCCCTTGCAGGCGCGGACGGGGGAGTCGCGTCAACGAGGCGGAGTACGGGGAACAGGGGGCGAAGGGGTCTCATGACGATCAAGGTGCTGCTGGCCGACGACCAGGCGCTGCTGCGCAGCGCGTTCCGGGTGCTGGTGGACTCCGAGCCGGATATGGAGGTGGTCGGCGAGGCATCGGACGGCGCGGAGGCCGTGGAGATCGCCCGCGACCGCGGCGCCGATGTGGTGCTGATGGACATCCGGATGCCCGGCACGGACGGGCTGACCGCCACCCGCATGATCAGCGAGGACCCGCGGCTCGAGGACGTCCGGGTGGTGATGCTGACGACCTTCGAGGTGGACGAGTACGTCGTGGAGTCGCTGCGGGCGGGTGCGAGCGGCTTTCTGGGCAAGGGCGCCGAGCCCGATGAGCTGCTGGCCGCGATCCGGATCGCGGCGGCGGGGGAGGCGCTGCTGTCCCCGGCCGCCACCAAGGGGCTGATCGCCAAGTTCCTGGCGCAGAGCGGCTCGCGGGACGGGGAGGCGGGCGCGTATGACGCGGCGCGGCTGGACGCGCTGACCGGGCGGGAGCGGGAGGTGCTGGTGCAGGTCGCGGGCGGGCTGTCCAACGACGAGATCGCGGCACGGCTCGAGGTCAGCCCGCTCACGGTCAAGACGCATGTGAACCGCGCGATGGCCAAGCTCGGCGCCCGCGACCGGGCCCAGCTGGTGGTGATCTCGTACGAGACGGGGCTGGTGCGGCCCCGGGCGTGAGCCTCGACGAGGGACAGCCTCGACGAGGGACAAGGGACAACGGACAAGGGCCCGGGGCTTGTCACCCCGGGCCCTTGTGCCTTGTGCGCACTACGGCAGCGCGAGCATGCGCTCCAGGGCGAGCTTGGCGTAGGCCTCGGTCTCCTTGTCGACCTGGATTCGGTTGACGACCTTGCCGGCCGCCAGCGACTCCAGGGACCAGACCAGGTGCGGCAGGTCGATCCGGTTCATGGTGGAGCAGAAGCACACCGTGCGGTCGAGGAAGACGATCTCCTTGTCCTCACTGGCGAAACGATTCGCCAGTCGTCGGACAAGGTTCAGCTCGGTGCCGATCGCCCACTTCGACCCGGCCGGCGCGGCCTCCAGGGTCTTGATGATGTGCTCGGTCGAGCCCACGTGGTCGGCGGCCGCCACGACCTCGTGCTTGCACTCGGGGTGCACCAGGACATTGACGCCCGGGACGCGCTCGCGGACCTCGTTGACCGAGTCCAGCGAGAAGCGGCCGTGCACCGAGCAGTGGCCGCGCCACAGGATCATCTTGGCGGCGCGCAGCTCGTCGGCGGTCAGGCCGCCGTTCGGCTTGTGCGGGTTGTAGACCACGCAGTCGTCGAGGGACAGGCCCATCTCGCGCACCGCGGTGTTGCGCCCCAGGTGCTGATCGGGCAGGAACAGCACTTTGTTCTGCCGGGGCTCCCCCTGCTCGAAGGCCCAGTCCAGCGCCCGCTTCGCGTTGGAGGAGGTGCAGATGGTGCCGCCGTGCCTGCCGGTGAACGCCTTGATGTCGGCGGAGGAGTTCATATACGAGACGGGCACCGTGGCGCCCGCGACCCCGGCCTCGGTCAGCACGTCCCAGCACTCGGCGACCTGCTCGGCGGTGGCCATGTCGGCCATCGAGCAGCCCGCCGCGAGGTCGGGGAGGATGACCTGCTGGCTGTCGCCGGTGAGGATGTCGGCGGACTCCGCCATGAAGTGGACACCACAGAAGACGATGTACTCGGCGTCCGGCCGGGCGGCCGCGTCGCGGGCCAGCTTGAAGGAGTCCCCGGTGACATCGGCGAACTCGATGACCTCATCGCGCTGGTAGTGGTGGCCCAGCACGAACACCCGGTCGCCGAGCTCGGCCTTGGCCGCGCGGGCGCGCGCCACCAGGTCCGGGTCGGAGGGCGCGGGCAGGTCGCCGGGGCACTCCACACCGCGCTCGCTCCTGGGGTCGGCCTCCCGGCCGAGGAGGAGCAGGGCCAGCGGTGTCGGCTGGACGTCGAGGGGCTGGGCGGTGGTCACGTCACGCACCCTTCTTTCTTCACGGGGACCCTTAATCGTCAAAATGACGCTATCTATCATATCCGCTTCATGTCACTTTGACGATGGCCATCGCGTCGATGTGACGCATTCCGGAGCGCCGCCCGCGTGTGCGAGCATGAACAGCGCGGGAGAAAAGCGCCCACCCCCGGAATGAATCCGGGACGCCGTTGGTTGAGCCGACGGCAAGCAGTCCGTACGACCCGGGAGAGAAGCAGATGACCGTTCAGGACGAGACCACCGCGAGCGAGGGCATCATCCTGTCCGACGCCGCCGCGTCGAAGGTCAAGGGCCTGCTGGAGCAGGAGGGCCGCGATGATCTCGCGCTGCGCGTCGCCGTCCAGCCCGGCGGCTGCTCCGGCCTGCGCTACCAGCTCTTCTTCGACGAGCGCTCCCTCGACGGCGATGTCGTCAAGGACTTCGGCGGGGTCAAGGTCGTGACCGACCGCATGAGCGCCCCGTATCTGAACGGCGCCTCGATCGACTTCGTCGACACCATCGAGAAGCAGGGCTTCACCATCGACAACCCGAACGCCACGGGCTCCTGCGCCTGCGGCGACTCCTTCAGCTGAGCTGCCTTTTCGGGAGCGGCGAACAGACGCCGAAGGGGCGGCCCGGCCGGGCCGCCCCTTCGGCGTTGCGCGTCCGAGCGCGGCGTGAGCCTACGTCCGCTTGGGCACGGCCTGGCCGGTCCTGGCGTCCACGACCTTGCGGTCGCCCAGCGGCTTGTCCAGCTCGACCTTCTTCTCGATCAGCTTGGCGATGAGGATGCAGGGTCGGCCCGGGTGCAGCCGCTTGCCCTTGATCTCCAGCTTCACCTGCGACGCCGACTCCTCGGCCGAGACCGAGTACGACTCGCACACCCCGCCCCAGAAGCGCACCGTCAGGGTCTTGCCGGACACGCTGTACGAGGTGATGTCGTCGACCCGGCTGCTGCCGGTCCCCGTGGACGGGGCGCTGCCGGAGGACTTCCCCTTGATGAACTTCGGGTCGACCGCGGGGTAGCTGACCGTGTTCCCCGACGGCCCGGCCTGGAAGAGCCAGGACGGCACCAGCGCCCGCCGCCCGTCCACCGAGCGCGCCGCGAGGACCAGGGTCGCCTTGTGTACCGGGACCTCGGCGGCCTTGGCGCCCTTCTCGGCCTTCTCGGGTTCCTCGGGCTTCTCGGCCTTCTGCGGCTCCGCGGGCCCGCTGTCGCCGCCCTTGTCGAGGCCCTTGTTGAGCCCCTTGATCGCCTCGGCCGCGCCGATCAGCGGATAGGTGTCGTCCTTCTCGGGCTTCGCCAGCAGACCGGCGCCGCCGACCAGCTGTCCGTCGGCGCCCACCTGCACACTCGTCTGCCAGCCGTGCGTCGGCAGATCGTCCAGCACCGGGTCCGCCTTCACCACCCGCACCGCGCCGTAGAGCTGGGTCGAGTCCAGCTTCGCGCCGTCCAGTCCCAGCGCCTCCAGCACCGGCTGGGCCGCGCGCTCCGCCTTGCGCTCCGAGACGGCCGAGTCGCTCTCGGACCCTTTGGCCCCCTTGGACTCCTTGGAGCCCTCGGGTCCGGAGGCTCCGTCGCGGTACGCGGGGCAGCTCTTGGAGTCCCCCTTCGCGTCGGAGGACTGCGGGTCCGAGCCGGTGTCCGGCACCTCCACACACGAGGTGCCGCCGGGCGACCCGTACGCCGTGTACGACCAGCCGCCCGGCGCCTTCCGGCTCACCCGGAGCACCGGGCCCATCGCGTCCTTGGCGCCCCCGACCTGCCAGACGCCGTGGTCCACGCGCGGGCTACCCGACACGTCCAGGGCCTTGGCCAGCCGCGCCACCTCGGCCTTGGTGACTTCGTCGCCCGCCCGATATACCGCCGCCGAGTCGGGTCCCTCGGGCAGCTTGCCCACGGCCTTGTACCGCTGGCCGTACGGATTCGGCTCGCCGGGCGCGACGCCCGGCCGGCCGGCGGATCCGTATCCGTCCAGCGCGAGCGGCTCGGGCGAGCCGTCCTTCTGCGCGGCGCCCGGGTCCTGCGTACCGCCGCCCGCGGCGGTCGAGGCCCAGTACGCCCCACCGCCACCGGCGACCAGCACCGCCGCCGCCACCGAGGCGACGGCCAGTGGCGAACGGCGCCGCGGCCGGGGATCCTCGCTCTCGGGGGTCTTGGGGGTGTCGGTGTCGTCGGTGCTCACCGTTTCGCTCCTTCGGCTCCGCTCAAGCTGTACCGTCCCACCCCTTACAAGGGGGACGTCGCTGAGACGGAGCCAAGTGGCACGTGGTTCCTCCAGGCGCCGTAACGGCCACCGTATGCATCGTGCAGGCGGTAAGGAAAGGGCTACTATCGGGGGGTTTCATCCGTTCGTACGGGGGTGACGGAGCCGATAGCGTAAGGCGTCCGTTTTCCTCCTTCGTCCGCAGGAGCAGACCAGCCGTGCGTATCGCAGTCACCGGCTCCATCGCCACCGACCATCTGATGACCTTCCCCGGCCGCTTCGCCGACCAGCTGGTCGCCGATCAGCTGCACACGGTCTCCCTCTCCTTCCTGGTGGACGACCTCGACATCCGCCGCGGCGGCGTCGGCCCCAACATCTGCTACGGCATGGGCGTCCTCGGGCTGCGCCCGATCCTGGTCGGGGCGGCGGGCAAGGACTTCACGGACTACCGGGCCTGGCTGGACCGCCACGGCGTGGACACCGAGTCCGTGCATATCTCCGAGGTTCTGCACACCGCGCGCTTCGTGTGCACCACCGACGCCGACCACAACCAGCTCGCGTCCTTCTACACCGGCGCGATGAGCGAGGCCCGCCAGATCGAGCTCCAGCCCGTCGCCGACCGGGTCGGCGGGCTCGACCTCGTCCTCATCAGCGCGGACGACCCGGAGGCGATGGTCCGTCACACCGAGGAGTGCCGCACGCGCTCCATCCCCTTCGCGGCCGACCCCTCGCAGCAGCTCGCGCGGATGGGCGGCGACGACATCCGGCTGCTCGTCGAGGGCGCGGCCTATCTGTTCACCAATGAGTACGAGGCCGCGCTGATCGAGACCAAGACCGGCTGGTCGGCGGACGAGATCCTGGCCAAGGTCGGCACCCGCGTCACCACGCTGGGCGCGCAGGGCGTGCGGATCGACCGCGCCGGCGAGCAGCCGATCGTCGTCGGCTGCCCGGAGGAGGAGGCGAAGGTGGACCCGACGGGCGTCGGCGACGCCTTCCGCGCGGGCTTCCTCGCCGGGCTCGCCTGGGACCTCTCCCTCGAGCGCGCGGCCCAGGTCGGCTGCATGCTCGCCACACTGGTCATCGAGACCCTCGGCCCGCAGGAGTACGAGCTGCGGCGCGGTCACTTCACGGAGCGCTTCGCCAAGGCGTACGGCCAGGAGGCGGCCTCCGAGATCCAGCCCCACATGGGCGGCTGAGGCGGGGCTTTCCCCTACCCGCCCCTTCCCACAGCCGGGGCTCCGCCCCGGACCCCGGTCCTCAAGCGTCGGACGGGCCGGCCAGCCCGTCCGGCGCTTGAGGACTGGGGCGCCTACGCGCGGCGCCGGACGCGGTAGGCCGTGCCGCGCTCGGCCGGGCGTTCCCCCACGTACTCGTGGCCGCGCATCGCGCACCACGCCGGGATGTCCAGCCGGGCGGCCTCGTCGTCCGCGAGCACCGTGACGAGGCCGCCGACCGGGACCTCCCCGATGACCTTGGCCAGCTCGATGACCGGGATCGGGCAGAGCTTGCCGAGCGAGTCGACCACCAGCTCCGCCTCTTCGCCGCCGCCCGCGGGGCCCGCGGGCCCCGCGACACCTGAGCCGGCCGTGGCCGCTTCCTCCCGCCGCGGCGCGCCCAACTGGCCGCGCACCCGGCTCACCAGGTCCGGCAGCAGGGCGAGGAAGCGCTCCACGTCCTCCTCGCGCGTCCCCAGGGGCAGCGAGACGCGGACGTTGCCCTCGGACAGCACGCCCATCGCGCGCAGCACATGGCTCGGCGTCAGGGTGCTCGAGGTGCACGAGGAGCCGGAGGAGACGGAGAAGCCCGCGCGGTCCAGCTCGTGCAGCAGCGTCTCCCCGTCGACATAGAGACACGAGAAGGTGACCAGATGGGGCAGCCGCCGCTCCGGGTCGCCGACCACCTCGACGTCGGGGATCAGCCGAGGCACCCGGGCGCGGATCCGGTCCACCAGCTCCCGCAGCCGCTCCGCCTCCGCGGCGGCCTCCTCCCGTACGGCACGCAGCGAGGCCGCGGCCGCGACGACGGCCGGGATGTTCTCGAAGCCGGGGGCGCGGCCCGACTCGCGTTCGTCGGCCGGGCCGTGGGCCGCGAAGCGCACGCCCTTGCGGACGGCCAGCAGCCCGACGCCCGGCGGGCCGCCCCACTTGTGGGCGCTCGCGGTCAGCAGCGACCAGTCGCCCGCGACCGCGCCCCAGGCCAGCGACTGCGCGGCGTCGACCAGCAGCGGCACGTCCGCCGCCCGGCACTCCTGCGCGGCCTCGGCCACCGGCTGCCGCGTCCCCACCTCGTGATTGGCGGACTGGAGACAGGCCAGGGCGGTCGGGCCGGGGGCGTCGCGCAGGGCGGCGGCGTACGCGCCGGGCGCGACCCGGCCGGCGCCGTCCACCGGCACCTCGGCGACCGTGCCGCCGCCCGCCTGGTGCGCGGCCGCGGCGTGCAGCACCGCGGAGTGCTCGACGGCGGAGACGACCAGATGGCGGCCGGCCCGGCGGCGGCCCGCGAGCGCTCCGGCGATCCCGTCGTGCAGCGCGCGGGTACCCGAAGGGGTGAAAGTGAGTTCGTCGGGGCGGCAGCCGACGGCCTCGGCCGCCGCCTCCCGCGCGGCGTCCAACAGCAGCCGGGCGCGCCGCCCCTCGCGGTAGAGGCGGGCCGGGTCGGCCCAGCCCTCGTCGAGCGCGGCGAGCAGCGCCTGGCGGGCGACGGGGTGCAGCGGGGCGGACGAAGCGGCGTCGAAATATGGCACATACAGAACGCTAGTCCCCGTCTGCGGAAGTATCTGCTCCGCCTCTTGAAAGCCGCTTCGAACGGGTTCCTCCACCTCTTCGGGGAGCCCCCCGGCGCGTTGGGCACCCTCCCCGCGCGGCCCTAAATGGCGTCCAGTAGGGTTTGGTCCGCATAAACATCCAAACCCCTGCCCGCACCGGGGCGGCGACCGACCTGAGAGACGGCCGCGGCCGTGCGGGCGAGACTCTCGGGAAGGCGCTACGTGAGTCCCAACGGCTCCGACCGCTCGTCGCGGCGCCCGGTGCGGCGGAAGCTGCTGCAGGCGCTGGCCGCGGGCTTGGTCCTGGCGACCGCCACCGGTTGCACATCCAAGGACTTCCCCCGCCTCGGAATGCCCAAGCCGGTCACGGAAGAGGCGCCACGGATCCTCTCCCTGTGGCAGGGCTCGTGGGCGGCTGCGCTCGCCACGGGCGTGCTGGTCTGGGGGCTGATCCTGTGGGCGGTCATCTTCCACCGCCGCAGCAGGACCAAGATCGAGGTTCCCGCGCAGACCCGGTACAACATGCCCATCGAGGCGCTGTACACCGTGGTCCCGATCATCATCGTCTCGGTGTTGTTCTACTTCACCGCGCGCGATGAGAACGCGCTCCTGAAGACCTCCAAGAAGCCCGACCACGTGATCAACGTGGTGGGCTACCAGTGGAGCTGGGGCTTCAACTACATGGAGAACGTGGACGGCAACCTGTCCACGCCCGCGAAGACCCCCAAGGAAGTCGCCTCGATCCCGGACCGCATGCTCGCGGCCGTGCCCAAGGGCGCGGAGGGCGTGTACGAGGCGGGCACCCCGGGCGAGTGGACAAAGGACAACCCCAGCCCCGGCCCCACCCTGTGGCTGCCGAAGGGTGAGAAGGTCCAGTTCATCCTGACCTCCCGTGACGTCATCCACTCGTTCTGGGTGGTCCCCTTCCTGATGAAGATGGACGTCATCCCGGGGCACACCAACCGCTTCGAGGTGACTCCGAACAAGGAGGGCATCTTCATGGGCAAGTGCGCCGAGCTGTGCGGCCAGGACCACTCGCGGATGCTCTTCAACGTCAAGGTCGTCTCTCCCAAGGAGTACCGAGACCACCTGACGGACCTGGCAGAGAAGGGCCAGACCGGCTACATCCCGGCGGGCATTGAGCAGACGGACGCTGCCAGGAACGCGGAGACCAAGAACCGATGAGCATCCTCAACGAACCTCAGGGTGCCGCCGCAGCCGCCGCGGAAGCGGACGAGCTGCCGGTGCGCCGTAAGCAACCAGGGAACGTCGTCGTCAAGTGGTTGACCACCACTGACCACAAGACGATCGGAACGCTCTACCTCGTCACGTCGTTCGCGTTCTTCTGCATCGGCGGACTTCTGGCGCTGTTCATGCGCGCCGAGCTGGCCCGCCCCGGCACGCAGCTGATGTCGAACGAGCAGTTCAACCAGGCGTTCACCATGCATGGCACGATCATGCTGCTGATGTTCGCCACGCCGCTGTTCGCGGGCTTCGCGAACTGGATCATGCCGCTTCAGATCGGCGCGCCCGACGTGGCGTTCCCGCGGCTGAACATGTTCGCCTACTGGCTGTACCTGTTCGGCTCGCTGATCGCGGTCGCCGGGTTCCTCACCCCGCAGGGCGCCGCCGACTTCGGCTGGTTCGCGTACTCGCCGCTGTCGGACGCGGTCCGCTCGCCGGGTGTGGGCGCCGACATGTGGATCATGGGTCTGGCCTTCTCCGGCTTCGGCACGATCCTCGGCTCGGTCAACTTCATCACCACCATCATCTGCATGCGCGCTCCGGGCATGACGATGTTCCGTATGCCGATCTTCACCTGGAACGTGCTGCTCACCGGTGTGCTGGTGCTGCTGGCCTTCCCGGTGCTGGCCGCCGCGCTGTTCGCCCTGGAGGCGGACCGTAAATTCGGGGCGCATATCTTCGACGCGGCCAATGGCGGCGCATTGCTCTGGCAGCACCTCTTCTGGTTCTTCGGCCATCCAGAGGTGTACATCATCGCGCTGCCGTTCTTCGGAATTGTGTCCGAGATCATTCCGGTCTTCTCGCGCAAGCCGATGTTCGGTTACATCTCCCTGATCGGCGCGACCATCTCGATCGCGGGCCTTTCGGTGACGGTGTGGGCGCACCATATGTACGTCACGGGCGGCGTGCTGTTGCCGTTCTTCTCGTTCATGACATTCCTGATCGCGGTGCCGACCGGTATCAAGTTCTTCAACTGGCTCGGCACCATGTGGAAGGGGTCGCTGAGCTTCGAGACCCCGATGCTGTGGACGATCGGCTTCCTGATCACCTTCACCTTCGGTGGTCTGACCGGTGTCATCCTGGCCTCGCCGCCGATGGACTTCCACGTCTCGGACTCGTACTTCGTGGTGGCCCACTTCCACTACGTGGTCTTCGGTACGGTCGTCTTCGCGATGTTCGCCGGGTTCCACTTCTGGTGGCCCAAGTTCACCGGCAAGATGCTGGACGAGCGCCTGGGCAAGATCACCTTCTGGACGCTGTTCATCGGCTTCCACGGCACGTTCCTGGTCCAGCACTGGCTCGGTGCCGAGGGCATGCCGCGCCGGTACGCCGACTACCTGGCGGCCGACGGCTTCACCACGCTGAACACCATCTCGACCATCAGCTCGTTCCTGCTCGGTCTGTCGATCCTGCCGTTCTTCTACAACGTCTGGAAGACCGCCAAGTACGGCAAGAAGGTCGAGGTCGACGACCCGTGGGGCTACGGCCGCTCGCTGGAGTGGGCGACCTCCTGCCCGCCGCCGCGGCACAACTTCATCACCCTGCCCCGCATCCGCTCCGAATCCCCGGCGTTCGACCTGCACCACCCGGAGATCGCGGCGCTCGACCAGCTCGAGAACTACGGGGCCGTCTCGTCCGATGACAAGGCCCTCGCAGGTGGCAAGGAGGCCGGCAAGTGAAGGTCCAAGGCCGGATGTTCATCTGGCTCTCCGTCTTCATCCTCATCATGGCGATCGTCTATGGGGTGTGGTCGAAGGAGCCCGCCGGCACCACCGCGCTCTTCCTGGCCTTCGGGCTGAGCGTGATGATCGGCTACTACCTCGCCTTCACCGCCCGCCGGGTGGACATCGGGGCGCAGGACAACAAGGACGCCGATGTCGCCGACGACGCCGGTGAGATGGGCTTCTTCTCCCCGCACAGCTGGCAGCCGCTCTCCCTGGCCGTCGGTGGCGCCCTGGCCTTCATGGGCGTGATCTTCGGCTGGTGGCTGCTGTACTTCTCGACCCCGATCATCCTGATCGGCCTCTTCGGCTGGGTGTTCGAGTACTACCGCGGCGAGAACCAGAACCAGTGACCGACAGGCCACCGGGGTCCCGCTGAGCCGGGGCCCGAGCGGGGCCCGGACACCTTCTCCAGGTGTCCGGGCCCCGCTGCGTCGTTTCCCCGTGCCGTGTTCCCCCGTTCCGTCAGGACCCGGTTCACCCGACTGCCTCATTCCACGAGCCGTCCGGAACCGGGCTTTCTAGCTTGTGACCATGAGCCACACACCTCGATCACCTCGATCCCGGACGGTGCTCGGCTGCGCTCTGCTGCTGGCACCCCTGATAGCGACAGGGCTCACCGGATGCGGCGGCCCTTCCTCGGACCCGCTGGCGGCCAAACCGTACGACGCGGCCGACCAGGTCGCCTTCAGCGGCGTCAGCGAGTCCCGCAAGACGGACCCCGACAAGCCACTCGAGGTCACGGCCAAGGGCGACGACAGCCGCCTCACCGACGTCACGGCCACCGACTCCGCGGGCCGCTATGTACGCGGCGAGCTGACGCCCGACGGCAAGCGCTGGCGCAGCACCGTGCCGCTGGCCGCGGGCACCCACTACACGCTGCGGGTGAGCACCGAGGACTCCGGCGGGGCACCAGGGCGCCGCACCATCGGCTTCGACACCTCGAAGGCAAAGAGCAGGCTGAAGGTCACCTTCGGCCCCGAGGCAGGCACCTACGGCGTCGGACAGCCCATCACGGCGAAGCTCAGCGCGCCCGTCAAGGACGCCTCGGCGCGGGCCGTCGTGGAGCGCGCACTGAAGGTGGACTCACAGCCCGCGGTGGACGGCGTCTGGCACTGGGTGGACGACCGGAACCTGCACTACCGCCCGCGTGACTACTGGCCCGCGCACGCCACGATCGACGTGCACGCCAACCTCAAGGGCATCAGGGTCGCAAGCGGCATCTACGGCGCGGAATCCAAGCCGCTGCGGCTGACCACCGGCGACCGCGTCGAGGCCATCACCGACTCCGGCACCCACCAGATGACGGTGCTGAGGAACGGCCAGGCGATCCGCACCATCCCCATCACCACCGGCATGCCCGGCTTCGACACCCGCAACGGCATCAAGGTGATCCTCGCCAAGGAGTCCTCCGTGCGGATGACCGGCGCCAGCATCGGCCTCGGCAACTCCTACGACCTGCTGGTCCACTGGGCTGCCCGGGTGACCTGGAGCGGCGAGTACGTCCACGCCGCGCCCTGGTCCACCGGCTCGCAGGGCGCGGCCAACGTCAGCCACGGCTGCACCGGTATGAGCAACGAGAACGCGCGCTGGTTCTTCGACACCGTGCGCCTCGGCGACATCGTCAAGGTCGTCAACAGCCGCGGAGCGATGATGACGGCGTTCGACAACGGCTTCGGCGACTGGAACATGGGCTGGGACAAGTGGCGCGCGGGCAGTGCCGTGGTCACCGCACCGCCCGACGGCAGCGCCCCGGCCGAGTCGGCCAGGCTCCGTCCCCAGGTGTGACGGGTGGCAGCCGACCCGGTGGCAGCCGACCCGTCAGGCGTCCACGGCGAGCCGCTTGCGCAACAGGCCCGCCAGCGCGTCGGCGAGGGCCACCGGGTCGATCGGGTGGGTGACCGCGGCCTCCGCCCGGCTCCAGGTGGCCAGCCAGGCGTCCTGCGGGCGGCCGATCAGCAGCAGCACCGGAGGGCAGCGGAAGATCTCGTCCTTGATCTGCCGGCAGACGCCCATGCCGCCCGCGGGAACCGCCTCCCCGTCCAGCACGCACACGTCGATGCCGCCGTCCTCCAGCGCCGAGAGGACGGCGGGGAGGGTCGCGCACTCCACGAACTCCACGGGCGGGACGTCGGGGGCGGGCCGGCGTCCGGCCGCGAGCCGCACCTGCTGACGGGTGCCCGAGTCATCGCTGTAGACCAGCACCGTGGCGGTCGGCTGCATCGTTCCTCCGCGTTACATGGGTGGACTCCTGGCGCGGATGCTACTCCCGTACAGCCCTGGGGAGGAGGGGGCGTGCAAGCCCCTCCCTCCTTCGAGGGACCGGCCGCGGACCGGCCGCGGGTCCGTCCGGCCACCGCGGGGACAGCCGGCGTACCACCGCCCACAACCGGCCGTACGAGCAGCATCGATGCCCTTGACACTCCGAACGGTACCCCCGGGAGTGAGGGCTGGATAAGCGACCGACATAATGTCGGTCGTGGCGACAGCAACAGCAGTAGATACCGGGCACGCGCACCCGACGGTCAACCGGCCGAACCTCACCAGCGTCGGAACCATCATCTGGCTGAGTTCCGAGCTGATGTTCTTCGCGGCCCTCTTCGCGATGTACTTCACCCTGCGGTCGGTGACCGGCGCAGAGCACTGGAAGGAAATGGCGTCCGCGCTGAACTTCCCGTTCTCCGCGACGAACACCACGATCCTGGTGCTCTCCTCCCTCACCTGCCAGCTCGGTGTCTTCGCTGCCGAGCGCGGCGACGTGAAGAAGCTGCGCACCTGGTTCGTGATCACCTTCATCATGGGCGCGATCTTCGTCGGCGGTCAGATCTTCGAATACACCGAACTGGTCAAGCACGAGGGTCTGTCGCTCTCGTCCGACCCGTACGGCTCGGTGTTCTACCTGACCACGGGCTTCCACGGACTGCATGTGACGGGCGGACTCATCGCCTTCCTGCTGGTCCTGGGCAGGACGTACGCGGCCAAGAGGTTCACCCACCAGCAGGCGACGGCGGCCATCGTGGTGTCTTACTACTGGCACTTCGTCGATGTCGTCTGGATCGGCCTCTTCGCCACGATCTACTTGATCAAGTAATCCGGTCGCCGCACCGGCACCACGTCCTCATCGCATCGACGCAGAAGATCCTGACACCGGGGTAATCCGTGAAAAAGCTCTCCGCACGACGGCGCCATCCGCTGGCTGCGCTCGTCGTCCTACTCTTCGCGCTGGCGGTCACTGGGGGGCTGTACGCCGCGTTCTCGCCGAGCGAGGCCAAGGCCGATGACAGCTCCGCCCAGTCCCTCGCCATCGAGGAGGGCAAGAAGCTCTACGCCGTCGGCTGCGCCAGCTGCCACGGCACCGGCGGTCAGGGTACGACCGACGGTCCGAGCCTGGTCGGCGTCGGCTCCGCCGCCGTGGACTTCCAGGTCAGCACCGGTCGTATGCCCGCGCAGCAGCCCGGCGCCCAGGTGCCGAAGAAGAAGAACATCTACTCGAACGCCGAGATCCAGCAGCTGTCCGCGTACATCGCCTCGCTCGGCCCCGGCCCGGTGACTCCGACCAAGGAGCAGTACAACCCGGCCGGCGCGGACATCGCCGAGGGCGGTGAGCTCTTCCGTACCAACTGCGCGCAGTGCCACAACTTCGTCGGCAAGGGCGGCGCCCTGACCAACGGCAAGTACGCGCCGTCCCTGGAGGGCGTGTCCGCCAAGCACCTCTACGAGGCCATGCAGACCGGCCCGCAGAACATGCCCTCCTTCCCGGACACCACGCTGCCGGAGGAGAAGAAGAAGGCCATCATCGCGTACCTGGACACGGTCAACAGCGACAAGACCGCGACCCCCGGCGGTATGGAGATCGGCGGCCTGGGCCCGGTGAGTGAGGGTCTGTTCGGCTGGGTCTTCGGCATGGGGGCCATGATCGCCCTGACCATCTGGGTCGCCGCCCGGACCGCAAAGGCCAAGAAGTCATGAGTAGCCACGACATTTCACAAACAGAAGACAACCTGCCACACGGGCAGGGCGAGGGCGGCGCGGTAGAGACGGCGGACAACCCGTTCGCCGACCCGGGTCTGCCCCCGCACGAGCACCGTCAGCAGGACATCGACGAGCGGGTCGCCAGGCGCTCCGAGCGCACGGTCGCGCTGTTCTTCACGGTCTCGATGCTGGCGACGATCGCCTTCATCGCCTCGTATGTGGCCTTCCCGGTAGACAAGATCATCTATGTCTTCCCGCTCGGCCACATCAGCGCGCTGAACTTCTCGCTCGGCCTGACCCTCGGCATCGCCCTCTTCGCCATCGGCGCGGGCGCGGTCCACTGGGCCCGCACGCTGATGTCGGACGTGGAGATCGCCGACGAGCGTCACCCGATCGAGGCCGAGCCCGAGGTCAAGGCCAAGGTCCTGGAGGACTTCCGGGCGGGCGCGGAAGAGTCCGGCTTCGGCCGGCGGAAGCTGGCCCGCAACACCCTCTTCGGCGCGCTGGCCCTGGTGCCGCTCTCCGGCCTGGTGCTGCTGCGCGACCTCGGCCCGCTGCCGGGCGACAAGCTCCGGCACACCAAGTGGGCCAAGGGCAAGCGCCTGATGAACTACAACACGGGTGGGGCGCTGCGCCCCGAGGACATCTCGGTCGGTTCGCTCACCTTCGCCATGCCCGAGGGCATGAGCGAGGCGGACCACGACTTCCAGACGCAGATCGCCAAGGCGGCCCTGATGCTGGTCCGGCTCCAGCCGGAGAACATCAAGGACAAGCGCGAGCTGGACTGGTCGCACGACGGCATCGTGGCGTTCTCGAAGATCTGCACCCACGTCGGCTGCCCGATCAACCTGTACGAGCAGCAGACGCACCACGTCCTGTGCCCCTGTCACCAGTCGACGTTCGACCTCTCCGACGGCGGCCGCGTGATCTTCGGCCCGGCCGGGCACGCCCTGCCGCAGCTGCGGATCGGCGTCAACAAGGACGGTTACCTCGAAGCCAAGGGCGACTTCGCGGAGCCCGTCGGTCCTGCTTACTGGGAGCGCGGATGAGTACTGCAACTGAGACGCAGGCGCGGGGCCGCAAGGCCCCCGCGGGCGAGCGCGTCGCCGACTGGGCGGACGGCCGGCTGGGCATCTACAGCCTGGCCAAGGCCAACATGCGCAAGATCTTCCCGGACCACTGGTCCTTCATGCTGGGTGAGGTCGCGCTCTACAGCTTCATCATCATCATCCTCACGGGTGTGTATCTGACGCTGTTCTTCCACCCCAGCATGGAAGAGGTCGTCTACCACGGTCCGTACGTCCCGATGCAGGGCGTGCGGATGTCCGAGGCGTTCGCCTCGACGCTCGACATCAGCTTCGAGGTGCGCGGCGGTCTGCTCATCCGGCAGATCCACCACTGGGCCGCGCTGATCTTCCTCGCCGCGATGTTCGTGCACATGATGCGCGTCTTCTTCACCGGCGCGTTCCGCAAGCCGCGTGAGATCAACTGGCTGTTCGGCTTCCTGCTGTTCTTCCTCGGCATGCTGACCGGCTTCACCGGCTACTCGCTCCCCGACGACCTGCTCTCCGGCACCGGTCTGCGGTTCATCGAGGGCGTGTTCCTGTCGATCCCGGTCGTCGGCACCTACATCTCGATGTTCGTGTTCGGCGGCGAGTTCCCCGGGATGGACCTGATCCCCAGGCTCTACCCGGTCCACGTCCTGCTGCTGCCGGGCATCATGCTCGGCCTGCTGGTGGCGCACCTGATCCTGGTCTTCTACCACAAGCACACGCAGTACCCCGGGCCCGGCAAGACCGAGAAGAACGTCGTCGGCATGCCTCTGCTGCCGGTCTACATGGCCAAGGCGGGCGGGTTCTTCTTCCTGGTCTTCGGTGTGATCGCGATCCTCTCCGCGGTCGCCACCATCAACCCGATCTGGGCCATCGGCCCGTACCGCCCGGACCATGTGTCCACCGGCGCCCAGCCCGACTGGTACATGGGCTTCGCCGAGGGTCTGGTCCGTGTGATGCCCGGCTGGGAGATCACCCTGTGGGGCCACACGCTGGTCCTGGGCGTGTTCATCCCGATCGTGCTGTTCCCGCTGGTCCTGTTCGCGATCGGGGTCTACCCCTTCATCGAGTCCTGGATCACCGGCGACAAGCGCGAGCACCACATCCTGGACCGCCCGCGCAACGCCCCGACCCGTACCGCCTTCGGCGTCGCCTGGCTGACCGCGTACTTCGTGATGCTGATCGGTGGTGGTAACGACCTGTGGGCCACCCACTTCCATCTGTCGATCAACGCCATCACGTGGTTCGTCCGGATCGGCTTCTTCGTCGGCCCGGTGCTGGCCTTCATCATCACCAAGCGGATCTGCCTGGGTCTCCAGCGGCGCGACAAGGACAAGGTGCTGCACGGGCGCGAGACCGGCATCATCAAGCGGCTGCCGCACGGCGAGTTCATCGAGGTGCACGCGCCGCTCTCGCAGGAGGACCTGCACATGCTCACCCAGCATGAGCAGCCCAAGGCGCTCGAGGTCGGCCCCGAGGTCGACGAGAACGGTGTGCGCCGGAAGATAAAGCGGTCGGAGAAGCTCCGGGCCAAGCTGTCCAAGGGCTACTACGGCGGGGACAACGTCATCCCCAAGCCGACCGCCGAGGAGTACAAGGAGATCACCAGCGGCCACGGCCACCACTGATCCCCTTCAGCGAACACCTCAGCTGTACGCCACACACCCCAGGGCCCCGGCCCGGACCACACGGTCCGGCCCGGGGCCCCGGGCCGTTTTCGTACCGCTCCGGTCCGCGCCGATGGGGCCGATAGGCTTGCCGGGGGCCGTCGCACAGCCGAGCTATGAGGCCCCAGCCCTGACCAGCCGAGTTCCAGGAGCGGACCATGGACGTTGTGACCCCAGCCGGAGGCGACAACCGCGCGACGGCCCGCACCTGGCCGGACGTACTCGACTCGCTGCTGCTCGGCCAGGACCTCACCGCCGACGACACCGCCTGGGTCATGGACCGGATCATGCGCGGCGAGGCCAGCGACGCGCAGATCGCCGGCTTCGCGGTCGCGCTGCGCGCCAAGGGCGCGACGGTGGCGGAGGTGTCCGGGCTGGTCCGGATCATGTACGAGCACGCGAACGTGATCGAGGTGCCCGGGCCGACCGTCGACATCGTGGGCACGGGCGGCGACCGCGCCAAGACCGTCAACATCTCCACGATGTCGGCGCTCGTGGTGGCGGGCACCGGGGCCAAGGTGGTCAAGCACGGCAGCCGCGCCTGGTCCTCCGCCAGCGGCTCCTCCGACGTCCTCGGCAAGCTCGGCGTCAATCTGGACCTGTCCCCGGCGCGCGTGGCCGAGGTCGCCGAGGAGGCCGGCATCACCTTCTGCTTCGCGGCGCACTTCCACCCCGCGCTGCGCCATGTCGGGACCGCGCGCAGCGACCTCGGCATCGCCACCATCTTCAACTTCCTCGGCCCGCTGACCAACCCCGCCCGGGTGCGCGCCCAGGCCACCGGGGTCGCCGACATCCGCATGGCGCCCATCCTGGCCGGGGTGCTCGCCGAGCGCGGCTCCTCCGCGCTGGTCGTCCGCGGCGACGACGGCCTGGACGAACTGACCATCACCTCCACCTCCCAGGTGTGGGTGGTCGAGGGCGGCACCGTCCGTCAGGAGACCTTCGACCCGCGCGACGTCGGCATCGAACTGGCCCCGGTGGAGTCCCTGCGCGGCGCCGACGCGTCGTACAACGCGGATGTCGCGCGGCGGCTGCTGGCGGGGGAGCGCGGCCCCGTACGGGACGCGGTGCTGCTCAACTCGGCCGCGGGGCTGGTCGCGCTGGAGGGCGGGACGGGCGGCAAGCCGCTGCCCGAGCGGATCGCGGCGGGCATGGAGAAGGCGGCGGAGTCCATCGACTCGGGCGCGGCGCGGGCGGCGCTGGAGCGGTGGGTTCTGGCCACGAACGCGTAGCGCCCTGCGGCGGGCGGTCTGGGTGCAGCCTCCGCCCGGGTCCGGCGGGGCCGCCCCCCGGCCCCGCGCCTGCGACGGGCGCTTCCCCTACCCGCCCCTTCCCGCAGCATCGAGATGCGGCTCCGCCGCGTGAGGGGGCAAGCCTCCGGACCCCCGGACGCCCTTCGGGCGTGTCCTCAATCGCCGGACGGGCTGACAGCCCGTCCGGCGATTGAGGACCGGGGTCCGGGGCGGAGCCCCGGTTCGGGAAGGGGCGGGGCGGGGACAAGGCACGCCGCAGGCGGAGTTGTCCGTATCGCGGACAGGGGGTTCGGGCTTCGGGCGGGCGTGGCATACTCCTGCGCAGGTCACGAGCGACAGCGACTTCGGCCCCGGCCCGCTGTCCGGCAACCCTCCGTCCGTGGCGGGGTGCCCCGGGTGATGACCAGGCCGCAGGCAGCGAGGTCTGCGGCAAGCGCGGACCCCTCGCGAAAACCAGGGGTCCTGGTCGTCGAGGGAGTTCTTCCGTGATGCAGCGAATGCGCTAGGGCCGACGGCCCCTTCTTCCCCTCAACCGGCGCGGTGCCGACTTCGCCCGCGCGTTGAGCTTCTTTCCGCGTGCCCGACGGCGGGCTGCCGCACGCACGCGTGACGCATTCAACTCTTCGCCCTCCCGGGAGACTTCGCCATGTCCGCGACCGCTGCTGCTGCCGCCACCGCCACCCACACCCCGCTGCCCGTCCTCGGCCGGGACGTCCTGGTCCCGCTCGTCACGGGCGGCGAGGTCGACTACGCCGCACTCGACTACGCCGCCAGCGCCCCCGCCCTCCAGCGGGTCTGGGACGACATCGCGGCCTACGCCCCGTACTACGGCAGCGTGCACCGCGGCGCCGGCTATCTCTCGCAGCTGTCCACCGATCTGTTCGAGAACAGCCGCAAGGAGGTGGCCGCCTTCCTCGGCTGCCGCCCCGACGACCAGGTGGTCTTCACCCGCGCCACCACCGACTCGCTCAACCTGCTCGCCGCCGCGCTGCCGCAGGGCACCCGGGTGTTCGTGTTCGAGACCGAGCACCACGCCTCGCTGCTGCCGTGGCAGCAGCGGGAGGGCATCGAGGTCGGCTATCTGAGCGCGCCGCGCTCCCCGCGGCAGGCCGTGGAGACGCTGGAGCGGGCGCTGGCCGCGTGGCGAGCGGACGACCAGGAGGCTGACACGGGCGCGGGCGCGGGCGCGGCGCTGGTGTGTGTGACCGGTGCGTCGAATGTGACTGGTGAGCTGTGGCCGGTGCGGGAGCTGGCGGAGGTGGCCCATGCGCATGGCGCCCGTATCGTGCTGGACGCGGCCCAGCTGGCCCCGCACCACCCCGTGGACATCGCCGCCCTGGACGTCGACTGGGTCGCGTTCTCCGGGCACAAGCTGTACGCGCCGTTCGGGGCGGGCGTGCTGGCGGGGCGCGCGGACTGGCTGCGCGCGGCCCGGCCGTATCTCGCGGGCGGCGGGGCCAGCCGCAAGGTGGCCCTCAGCGTCCGAGAGGGAGTCGGCGAGGTGGAGGTGGAGTGGCACACCACCGAGGCCCGGCACGAGGCCGGCTCGCCGAACGTCATCGGGGCGTACGCGATCGCGTCGGCCTGCAAGGCGCTGACCGAGGCCGGGTTCGAGTCCCTGGTGGCCCGGGAGCGGCGGCTGATCGCCAAGGTCCGTGAGGGGCTGGCCGAGGTGGACGAGGTGAGGGTGCTGTCGCTGTTCGGCGACGACGCCCCCCGGGTGGGGGTCATCTCCTTCGTGGTGGAGGGCTGGAACAGCTCGCACTTCGCGGCCGCCCTCTCCGCGGAGTACGGCATCGGCGTGCGCGACGGCCTGTTCTGCGCGCATCCGCTGGTGCGCACCCTGCTGGGCGGCGAGCCCGGGGAGGCGGGCGAGTGCGGGGCCCCGGAGACCGCGCCGGGGGAGCGGTCGCTGAACGCGATCCGGGTCAGCTTCGGCGCGGGCACCCCCGACGAGCACGTCGAGCGGTTCGTGGGCGCGGTGAAGGAGCTGGTCCGGGACGGCGCGAAGTGGAGCTACCGCACCGAGGACGGGCGCTGCGTCCCGGACCGCGGCTGAACCGCGAAGGGGCGCGAACTCAGCCGTCGAGGCCGATCGCGAAGGCCGCCTCGAGGTCGTGCTGGGAGTAGGTGCGGAAGGCGATGTGGGTCTCGGTGGAGGCCACGCCGGGCACCTTGCTGATCCGGCCCGGGATGACGTCCGCGAGGTCGTCGTGCCGGGCCACCCGCACCATCGCGATCAGGTTGTGCGCCCCGGTGACCGAGTAGACCTCGCTCACGCCGTCGATCGCGGCGATCCTCTCGGCGATCTCGGGGATCTGGTCCACGTCGGTCTTGATGAGCACGATCGAAGTGATCACGGCTGGCTTTCTCCCTCGCTGGTGACTGCCCCGCTCACTCTAAGACTTGATCCGTAACTCACCAAAGGGTGAGCTGTGGACTGCGGCCGGGGCGGGGACCAGGCTTTCCGGCGTGGTCACGCGGGCGTGACTCATCCGGGGTCGCTCGGTTCCGCCGTCCGGCGGTTCGGGGAGCAGAGGTTTCACGGTGTTGCCGTGGGACTGCCACGCGACCCGACCGCCGGGGCGGTTTCGGGCTCGGTGTGGTTGACTCCCGCAGCGCTTCTTCCAGCGCTTGTGAACATGTGATCTGTGCGTGCCGGGACGCGGCGGTGTCCAGGTACGCGGTCTTGGGGTCGTCCACATCTGCGAAGCGGACGAACGGGGCCAGGCGGCGGATACGAGGTCACGCTTGCCGACCAGGCCGCACGCGCCGCACTTGTGTGCGCGGTCGCGGAGGGTCTTGTTGACGCGCTCGCCGCACAGGCAATGCTGGGACAGGGCTGTTGACCAGGTGGAGGCCCGGACGAGCCTGCCCCCGGCCGCGTCGCACTCCACCGCGAGGGCGGAGATCAGCATGCCCGGCGTGGTCTGCGACAGGCGCTTGCCCCACAGCCGGTACCACATGTGGATGTCGCAGTCCTCGACCACGAGCACAGGGCCATGGGCGGCGATGATCTCCCGCGCCACGGTGCGGGCGCGATCGCGCCGGTGCTCGGCCAGCGAGGCGGCATACTCGGCCTGGCGGGCGCGCTGCTCCCGGTAGTGGGCGGACAGCCGGTCACGCCGGAACGCCTGCTGGGGAAGCCCATCGGCGCGGGCGGTGCGGTCACCACCGGGCACGGTCACCATCTTGGGCTTCAGCCCGTTCTCGGCTCGGCGGGCGGCGCGGGCCGCCTGCTTCTTCGACAGCCCGTACTGCGCGGCGTTCGTTGCCCTGCGTGAGCGCTCCAACGCCCTGCCACGGCCCCGCTGCTTCTTCGCTTGCTTCTCCGACAGGGGCCGTGCGAAGCCATGGGGGAGCCGCCCATCGGCGCGCGACGCTGCGGGTCCTATTGCCGGGCGGTCTTGGTCGCCCGTCCGAAGCGGACCCACGCGTAGAGGAACCCGAGGCTGAACCCCACGAGGTGGGCGAGGTAGGCGACCCCGGGGCGGTCGTCGGCCCCGCGGGCGGCCAGCCACTGGAGCGCGACCCAGAAGATCAGCACTACCCAGGCGGGGAAGCGCAGCGGCAGGAAGAACAGAAACGGGAAGAGGCTGGTCACCCGGGCCCGGGGGAAGAGCCACAGAAAGGCGCCGAGGACTCCGGAGATCGCCCCGGAGGCGCCGACCAGGGTCTGGGTGGAGCCCGCGTGCGCCGCGGCGTAGCCGAGCAGCGCCAGATAGCCGGTGGCGAGGTAGAAGAGCACGAACTGGATCCGTCCCATGCGTTCCTCGGCCATCGCCCCGAAGACGTACAGAAACAGCATGTTGCCCAGCAGATGCAGCCAGTTGCCGTGGACGAACAGCGCCGTCAGCGGGGTCAGTGGCTCGGCGGGCGCGCCGCTCCACAGGGCGCTGGGCACCACCCCCCAGCGCTCGAAATGGCCGGTCTGGGCCCGCAGCAGCTCGCTCCCGGTGCCATAGCCGGGGTTGAGTCCGGAGGCCGGGCCCACGGCGAAGATCAGGCAGCAGGCGGCGATGAGGGCGTACGTCATCAGGGGGCGGCCTGCCCCGCCGCCGGACCCCTCCGACGTCTCGATCATGGGCAGATCATCGCGTATCGGGCGCAACCTGCCCAGAGTGCCTCGCCGCCGTCCGGGCCGGACCGGGAGCGCACCTGGCCTCGGCGCGGGGCAGGGCTCAGGCCGTAGGGTTACTCCACGCCGAAGTGCGAGAGTGGAATCAAGACGAGGACGGACGAGGACCCCATGGCCGTGCCCCTGCCGACAGCCGAGACCCGCTGGCGCTGCACCCTGTGCGGCAATCTGACGCGGTTCGATGTGACGCGTTCGACCAAGGTCGTCGAGTACGTCCATCTCGACCTGGGCGGGGAGCCCAAGGTCGAGGAGCGCGAGGTGGTCAATGAGACCATTGAGTCGGTGCGCTGCCGCTGGTGCAACGCGGTCGATCAGATCGAGCTGGTCGATCGTCCGGGCGCGAGCGCGGGCGCCTGAGAAGCGCGGGCGCCTGAGAACGGAGCGGTGACAGGTGGTGGAGCGGACAGGCGACCCCGGTTCGGCCGGTGACGCCGAGGGCGTCGCCGAGGCGCTCGACCGCCCCCTGCCGGAGGGGGTCAGGCGCCGGGTCGTGGCCCTGGTCGCGGACGCGTTCGGCGGTCTGACGGTCACCGAGCTCCCGGCCCAGCTGCGGCAGTACGCCCGCTTCACCCCGACCCGCCGGGCGAAGTTCGCGGGCAACGCCATGGCCGCCACCGTGGAGTCCGACCCGGTCTTCCGGCAGCGGATCGCGGGGCGGCTGCGGGAGACCCAGGCGGAGCTGGCCGAGGCCATCGAGGGCGGCTCGCCGCCCGCCGCCGCCGATCCGGTGGACGTCGCGGCGATCGCCTATGTGCTGCGGCCGGTCGGCTGGGTCAAGCTGGTCGAGGCCGCGGGCGAGGAGGCGCAGCGGGTCTCCGCCGAGCGGGCCGCCGAGGAGGCGGAGCGCGAACTGCGGCGGCTGCGCGAGGAGCTCGTCGAGGCCCGGGCCGCGGCGCGCACCGAGACCGAGCGGACCCGCACCGAGCTGGAGGCGGTCCGCAAGGAATCGGACACCTTGCACCGTAAGCTGCGCAGCGCGCTCAGCGACGTCAAGCGCGGCGAGGCGGCGCTGCGCAAGGCCGTGGCGGAGCTGGACTCCGTGCGCTCGGCGGCCGCGGTGCGGCAGGCCACGGCGGAGGGTGAGGCGCGGCGGCTGCGGGCCCGGCTCGCGGAGACGGAGTCGGCGCTGGAGGCCAGCCGGCGGGCGGCCCGCGAGGGGCGCAGCGTCGAGGACATGCGGGTGCGGCTGCTGCTGGACACGGTGCTGGACGCGGCGCAGGGACTGCGGCGCGAACTGGCGCTGCCGCCCGCGTCGATGCGCCCGGCGGACGCGGTGGACGCGGTGGAGCCGGGCAAGATGACGCCGAAGGACATAGCGACCAGGGCGCTCTCGGAGATGGACCCCGCGCTGCTGGACCAGCTGCTCGCGCTGCCCCAGGCCCACTTGGTGGTGGACGGCTACAACGTCACCAAGACCGGCTATCCGACGATGCCGCTGGACAAGCAGCGGCTGCGGCTGCTGGGCGGGCTCGCGGGGCTGGCGGCCCAGACGGGCGCGGAGATGACCTGTGTCTTCGACGGGGCGGAGCTTGCGGCGCCGGTGCTGCTGGCGCCGCCGCGCGGGGTGCGGGTGCTGTTCAGCAAGCCGGGGGTGACCGCGGACGAGCTGATCAGGCAGCTGGTGCGGGCCGAGCCGCCGGGCCGGCCGGTGGTCGTGGTCTCCACGGACCGCGAGGTGGCCGACGGGGTGGCGAAGGCCGGGGCTCGACCGGTCTCCTCGGCGCTGTTGCTCAAGCGGCTCGCGCGTACCTGAGTGGCGCCGGGGGTGCCCCGTTGGGGCGGTTGACGCCTGCGGAGCGTCAACTGACCGTTACTGTCGGTGTGATGTTTGTAAAAGATGCGCCTCCGGACCGACTTTTTTGTCGGTGGGATTTGAACGGATCACGACCAGGTCACTATGGTCAGCTCGAACCTCCGCACGGTTGATCACTCATCCGGGGTGTCGGCGGGGGTACCGCCGAGTCCGCGCGCTTGTTTCGTGGAGCCGGGGTCTTGACCCCTCATCACCCGGTAGGCGGCTGGAGGAAGAAGGAGCTCGCCTTCGTGGCGTCCCACCGTCGACCCAAGCAGCCGAGCCGTACTCGGGTGACCGTCTTCACCGCGACCGCCGCCGCGGCCGTCGCCCTCTCCTCCCAGGCCGCTCAGGCCGCGCCCAAGGCGGACAAGAAGGACGTCAAGGAGCAGGTCGACACGCTCTACGAGCAGGCCGAGCAGGCGACCGAGAAGTACAACGGCGCCAAGGAGAAGAAGGAAAAGCTGGAGAAGCAGGTCGGCGAGCTCCAGGACAAGGTGGCCCGCGGCCAGGAGGACCTCAACAAGCTCCGCAACAGCCTGGGTTCGATGGCCACCGCGCAGTACCGCTCCGGGGGCATCGACCCCTCCGTGCAGCTGCTGCTCTCCTCCGACCCGGACAGCTACCTCGACAAGGCCTCCACCCTCAACCAGCTGAGCGGCAAGCAGGCCGAGTCGCTGCGCAAGATCGCCGACAAGCAGCGCACGCTCAAGCAGCAGCGCGAAGAGGCGTCCACGAAGCTCCAGGACCTCGAGGACACCCGCAAGGCGCTGGGTGAGAAGAAGAAGGAGATCCAGGGCAAGCTCTCCAAGGCCCAGCAGCTCCTGAACACCCTCACCGAGAAGGAGCGGGCCGCGCTCGCCGCCAAGGAGCAGGAGCGCTCCAACCGCTCCAACGAGCGCGCGAACCTGGGCAACGACGTGCCCGACTCGCAGCGCGCCGCCGCGGCCCTGGCCGCCGCCAAGACGAAGATAGGCTCGCCCTATGTGTGGGGCGCGACCGGCCCGTCCTCCTTCGACTGCTCCGGCCTCACCGGCTGGGCGTACGGGCAGGCCGGCGTCTCCCTGCCGCGTATCTCGCAGGACCAGGCGAACGCCGGCACCCGCATCGGCCGTGGCGACCTCAAGCCGGGCGACCTGGTGCTCTTCTACAACGACCTGCACCACATAGGCCTGTACGCGGGCAACGGCCAGGTGCTGCACGCCCCCAAGCCCGGGGCCAATGTGCGCTACGAGTCGATGGACAACATGCCGTTCATGTTCGGCGTCCGGGTCTGACCGGCCCTCCCCCGAACCGTCCGTTCGGGGGAAATCCGAGAGCGGCCGACAACCTCCGCTGAGCTTCCGCCCCGCCGGTGACCTGCGTCTCCGGCGGGGTGTCACATTGTGTGCCCGCTGCGCTTCTTGGACCGTGCGCGATCGTACGGCTACTGTCTGCGCGCAGTTCTTCCCACACAGTGGAAGGGAGTGCGGCTTCCCATGGCGTCCTGTCGGCGTTCCTCTCAGCCCGGTTCTTCCTCGCCCGGTTCTTCCTCACCCGGCGCTTCTTCGCCCGGTTCCGCGTCGCCCGGTTCTTCCTCACCCGGCTCGCCGGCGCCCGGTCCGGCGCGGTCCGGTGCCGCTCGGCCGGGTTCCGGCCGGGTCACCACCCTGGGCCGGGCCACCGCCCTGACCGCCGTCTCGGCCGCCGTGGCCTCGGCGGCCGCGCTGTCGGCGGTGCCGGCCGGCGCCGAGCCGCACGACCCCTCGCCGGACGCCACGGCGCCCGGCGCCACCCCCGGCGCGGTCGAGCGGCTCTACGCGCTGGCGGAGCGGGCGACCGAGCGGTACAACGCGGCCGAGGCGCACGCCCAGGGGCTGCGCCGCCAGGTCGACCGGATCCAGGACCGCGTCGCCCGCGGCCAGGAGCGGGTCAACCGGATGCGGGTGGCGCTCGGCGCCCTCGCGGGCGGGCAGTACCGCTCCGGCGGGGTCGACCCCAGCCTCGCCCTGATCCTCTCCGAGGACCCCGCCCACTACCTCGCCAAGGCCGCCACCCTGGAGCGCATCGGCAAGCGGCAGGCCGGGCAGCTGAAGGTCTTCGAGGGCGCCCAGCGAACGCTGCGCCAGCAGCGCGCGGAGGCGGCGGCCAGGCTCGCCCGGCTGGAGGGCAGCCGCGAGGCCGTGGTCCGCGACAAGCGGGCCGTACGGCACAAGCTGGCCACGGCGCGCCGGCTGTTCAACGCCCTGCCCCCCGCCGCGCGAGCGGCCTATCTCCAGGGCCCGCACGGCGCGGGCGGGCGGGCCGGAGTGCCGGACCTGCCGCCGTCCTCGCCGCGCGCGGCCGCCGCGCTGGAGGCCGCCCAGGGGGCGGTGGGCCAGCCGTACGCCTGGGGGCAGGCCGGGCCCACCGCCTTCGACTGCTCGGGGCTGACCCAATGGGCGTACGGGCGGGCCGGGGTGGCGATCCCGCGCACCTCCCAGCAGCAGGCGTCCGCCGGACACCAGGTGTCGCTCGGCCGCATCCGCCCCGGCGACCTGGTGGTCTACCGCTCCGACGCGGGCCATGTCGGGATGTACGCGGGCAACGGACAGGTGATCCACGCGCCCTACCCGGGGGCGCGGGTGCGCTACGACCCGGTCGGGATGATGCCGATTTCGGCCATCACACGTGTCTGATACGCGCGTCTGATTCCGGTCCGCGAGCCTCGTACGATCTACGGCGTGGCGGGTAGGTGGCGGCCGGGCGGACGGCGGGCGGGCAGCGGACGGGCCGAATCGTGGGCCGGACGGCGGGCCGGGCGGTGGGTGGCGCTGTGCGCGCTCAGTGCTCTGTCGGCCGCCGCGCTCACCGGCTGCGGCGGCGTCCCGCCCCCCGACGATGCCACCGGGCGGGACGGGCAGGCCGTCCAGCGGCTGCTCGACCGGCGGGCCGCGGCGATCCGCGAGCGGGACGCGGACGCCTTCCTGGCCACCATCGACGGGAGCTCCGCCCGCTATCGGGCCGAGCAGCGGCGGATGTTCACCAACCTGGCCGCCGTGCCGCTGCGCTCCTGGACCTACCACCTGGTGGACACCGGCGGCTTCACCCCCTCGCTGGGCGAGGGCCGGCGGATCGCCGCCCGGGTCGAACTGCGCTACCGGCTCTCCGGGTACGACACCGCGCCGGTCGTGGCCGAGGAGTATCTGACCCTCGCCCGGCGCGACGGGCGCTGGTACGTGGCCTCCGACGACGGTGAGGAGCGCGGCCGGCGCACCTCCGTGCAGCTGTGGGACCAGGGCGCGGTGACCGCGGTGCGCGGCGAGCGCAGCCTGGTCCTCGGCGTGGGCCAGGACCGGCGGCGACTGCGCGAGGTGGCGGCCGGCGCGGACCGGGCGGTGACCGCGCTGCGGAAGGTGTGGCCGCACGCCTGGGCCGGGCGGGTGGTGGTGCAGGTGCCCGCCTCCCTGGATCGGATGGCCGCCCTGCTGGGCGCGTCCGCCGGCGGCTACCGCGGCATCGCGGCCGTCACCACCGGCGAGGTCGGCGGGGGCCACGGCGCTGCCGCCGACCGCGTCATCGTCAACCCCGAGGCCTACCAGATCCTCGGCGACTTCGGCCGGCGCGTCGTGCTCACCCACGAGACGGCCCATGTGGCCACCCGCGCCACCACCACCGCCGCCACCCCGCTGTGGCTCTCCGAGGGCTTCGCCGACTGGGTGGGCTACCTCGGCACCGGCCGAACCCCCCGCGAGGTGGCCCCCGAGCTCGCCCGCTCCGTCGAGGCCGGCCGCCTGCCGAACGCCCTCCCGGGCGACGGCGCCTTCAACTTCGGCGGCAAGGCGGAGAGCCTGTCCCAGGCGTACGAGGAGGGCTGGCTGGCCTGCCGCCTGATCGCGCAGAAGTGGGGCGGGGAGAAGCTGGTCGAGTTCTACCGCGCGGTGGGGGAGAGTTCGCGGCGCCAGGGGGCGGTGGAGTCCGCGCTGCGCGAGGTGCTGGGCACGAGTCTGAACGAGTTCACCGCCCTGTGGCGCAAGTACGTTGCCTCGGAGCTCGGCTAGCGGGCACCGACCCCCGCTCCGGCTCCCGGAGGCCCAGGGGCCAGGGGGTGCCCGGCGGATCTTTCCCCACCCCGCCCCTTCCCGGCCCCGTTCGAGCCCCTGTCGATATGCGGCTCCGCCGCGTGGCAGGGGCTTCGCCCCTGGACTCCGGGGTCTGGGGCGGAGTCAGCGTCATGCCACCCATGTGAACCACCGCATCAGCAAGGAGATCGTGTCCGTCGCGCAACGCACCGGTCGCGGTATCGCCGTCGAGGCACTCGGCGGGATCCGCGAGCGGGTACGGCTACGCCGCGACCAGCGGGGCACTCTCTCCTCCTGGCCGTTCCACCAGCTCGGAGAGCACCTCGCCTACAAGGCTCGCAGGGCCGGGGTGCCGTTCCTCGAGGTTGATGCGGCCTATACCTCGCAGCGCTGTCCGCGCTGTGGGCATACCGAGCGGGCCAACCGGTCCGACCGGGACCATTTCCGCTGTCGTCGGTGCGGGCTCTCCCCCAGCTACCGCTGGGAGGTGCCCCCTGGCCCGGCCGATGTCGTCGCCGGGGTCAACGTGCGCGATCGCGCACGCCCGGCGTGGGTGCTTGTCACCGCGCCCGCACCCTCCCCCTGACATCAGCCTGGGGGTGGGTGGATGCGACCCGTGACCGTCCTGTCGTAGGGGACAGTCGGGAGCGCGACGAGGTGCGAACGACCGAGCGCACAAGCTCGGCCGTTCACGGCCGAGAAGGTGACCCCGCCACCGGTGCCCGCCCGCCGGGCCGCGGAGCGGGCCGGGGCGCCCTGACGGGCGGGGGCGTTCCGACAGGCCGGGGCGGCCCGGCTGCGGCCCGCCTCCGGGACCCGTACCCGGTACTGTCGGCGGCGATGGACAAGACCCTGATCGTCACCAACGACTTCCCGCCCCGGCCCGGCGGCATCCAGGCGTTTCTGCACAACATGGCGCTGCGCCTGGACCCTGGGCGGGTCGTCGTCTACGCCTCCACCTGGAAGCGCGGGCGGGAGGGCGCCGAGGCCACCGCCCGGTTCGACGCCGAGCAGCCGTTCCCCGTCGTACGGGACCGCACGACCATGCTGCTGCCCACCCCGCGGGTGACCCGGCGCGCCACCGAGCTGCTGCGCGCGCACGGCTGCACCGCGGTGTGGTTCGGGGCCGCCGCCCCGCTCGGGCTGATGGCCCCGGCGCTGCGCTCGGCGGGCGCCCGGCGGCTGGTGGCGACCACCCATGGGCACGAGGCGGCCTGGGCCCAGCTCCCCGCCTCCCGCGGGCTGCTGCGCCGGATCGGCGAGGGCACCGACACCCTCACCTACCTCGGCGAGTACACCCGCACGCGGATCGCGGCGGCGGTTGGCCCCGAGGCCGCGGCGCGCATGGTCCGACTGACGCCCGGCGTGGACGAGAAGACCTTCCACCCCGACTCGGGCGGCGCCGAGGTCCGGGCCCGGCTCGGGCTGGCCGACCGCCCGGTGGTGGTGTGCGTCTCGCGGCTGGTGCCGCGCAAGGGGCAGGACACCCTCATCCAGGCCATGCCGCGGATCCTGGACCGGGTCCCGGACGCCGTCCTGCTGATCGTCGGCGGCGGCCCGTACGCCAAGGAGCTGCACCGGCTGGCCGAGACCACCGGCGTCGCCGGTTCCGTACGGTTCACCGGCGCGGTCCCCTGGGAGGAGCTGCCCGCCCACTACGGCGCGGGCGACGTGTTCGCCATGCCCTGCCGCACCCGCCGCGGCGGCCTGGACGTCGAGGGCCTGGGCATCGTCTACCTCGAGGCCTCCGCGACCGGCCTGCCCGTCGTCGCCGGGGACTCCGGCGGCGCGCCGGACGCCGTCCTCGACGGCGAGACGGGCTGGGTGGTGCGGGGCGGCTCCGCCGAGCAGGCGGCCGAGCGGATCGTGGCGCTGCTGGAGGACGCCGAGCTGCGGCGGCGGATGGGGGAGCGGGGGCGCGCGTGGGTGGAGGAGCGCTGGCGCTGGGACCTGCTCGCCGAGCGGCTGGAGGGCCTGCTCTGAGGCTGAGGCCGCGCTCCCGCGCAGGCCCTCAGCCCTGGTACAGCGCCTCGATCTCCGGCGCGAAGTCCTTGGCCACCACGCTCCGCTTGAGCTTCAGCGACGGCGTGACATGCCCGGAGTCCTCGGTGAACTGCGTGGTCACGATGCGGAACTTGCGCACCGACTCCGCCCTCGAGACCGCCGCGTTCCCGTCGTCCACCGCCCGCTGGATCTCGGCCAGCAGCGCGGGGTCCTCCCGCAGCTCGGCCACCGTGGAGCCGGCCGGCCTGCCGTGCTCGGCCAGCCAGCGCGGCAGGAACTCCTCGTCGACGGTGATCAGCGCGCCGACGAAGGGGCGTCCGTCGCCGACGACCATGCACTCGGCGACCAGGGCATGCGCCCTGATCCGGTCCTCGATCACCGCCGGGGCCACGTTCTTGCCGCCCGCGGTGATGATGATCTCCTTCTTGCGGCCGGTGATGGTGAGATAGCCGTCCGCGTCGAGGGAGCCCAGGTCGCCGGTGTGGAACCAGCCGTCCGACAGCGCCTCGGCCGTGGCCGCCTCGTTGTTCCAGTAGCCGCTGAACAGGTGCTCGCCGTGCAGCAGCACCTCCCCGTCGTCCGCGATCCGGACCACCGTGCCCGGCATCGGCTGGCCGACCGTGCCCAGCTTCTGCCGGTCCCACGGGTTGAAGGTGGTCGCCGCACAGGACTCGGTCAGGCCGTACCCCTCCAGCACCGTGAAGCCGATGCCCCGGTAGAAGTGGCCGAGCCGGGCGCCCAGCGGGGCGCCGCCGGAGATCGCGTGGGTGGCCCGGCCGCCCAGGACGGCCCGCAGCTTGCTGTAGACCAGGCGGTCGAAGATCTTGTGCTTGACCTTGAGGCCGAAGGACGGCCCGGCGGAGGTGTCCAGCGCCTTGCTGTAGGCGATGGCGGTCGCGGCCGCCTTGTCGAAGATCTTGCCCTTGCCGTCGGCCTGCGCCTTGGCCCGCGCCCCGTTGTAGACCTTCTCGAAGACGCGCGGCACGCCCAGCACCAACGTCGGCCGGAAGGAGGCGAGTTCATTGGTGAGGGTCTTGACGTCCGGGACGTGTCCGAGCTTGATGGGCGCCAGCACCGCCGCGATCTCCACCAGACGCCCGAGCACATGCGCCTCGGGGAGGAAGAGCAGCACCGACGACTCGCCGGTCACGAAGATCGGCTTGAGGCGGGCCACGACATTGCCGCACTCGACGAAGAAGCTGCGGTGGGAGAGCACACACCCCTTGGGGCGGCCGGTGGTGCCCGAGGTGTAGACGATCGTGGCCGGGGAGTCGGCGTTCGCGATGGCGCTGCGCTCGTCGACCACCGCGTCCGCGATGTCCGCGCCCAGCTTCCGCAGGGTCTCGATCGCCCCGCCGCCCTCGATCCGCCACAGGCCCTTCAGCGCGGGCAGGGTGTCCCGCACGGACTCCACGGCCGCCTCGTGCGCGGCGGACTCGACCACACAGGCCACCGCGCCCGAGTCGCCGAGGATCCACTGGGTCTGCTCGGCCGAACTCGTCTCGTAGACCGGCACCGTGACCGCGCCCGCGCTCCAGATGGCGAAGTCCAGCAGCGTCCACTCGTAGCGGGTGCGGGACATCAGGCCGACCCGGTCGCCCGGCTCCACCCCGGCGGCGATCAGGCCCTTGGCGACGGCCCGCACCTCCACGAGGAACTCGGCCGCGGTGACGTCCTGCCACACGCCGTCGACCTTCCGGCCGACCACCACGACCTCGGGGTGATGCGCGGCGTTGCGCCGGATGAGGTCCGTCAGATTCCCGTCGGCCGGAACCTCGTACAGGGCCGGAAGGCTGAACTCGCGCAAGACTGCTGCTCCTCGTCGGGCGCCGGCGCCGCTACACGGGCAATGGGGGGTGATGGACTGCCCGGACGTTACCGATGGGTATGGCATCTGGGATAGGGGGTCCTCCCAGATGTTTGATGCGTCACACCCCGCTCTCGTACTGGCCGCAGACTAGTCGACCCGGCCCGGGACCCGGAAGTAACGGCAGGTGGCCGCGGAGCGGTGCGGGCGGGCGTCTGACGGCGGGGCGCGGCAGGACTTAGGCTGGCCCGCATGCGAGTTCACGTGGTCAGCGACGTGCACGGCAACAGTCGCGACCTCAAGAAGGCGGGCGACGGCGCCGACGCCCTGATCTGCCTCGGCGACCTGGTGCTGTTCCTCGACTACGCCGATCACTCCCGGGGGATCTTCCCCGACCTGTTCGGCGTCGAGAACGCCGACCGCATCGTGGAACTGCGCACCGCCCGCCGGTTCGCCGAGGCCCGTGACTTCGGCAACCGGCTGTGGGGCGGTCTTGAGGTGGACCGCCGGACCGCCATCGAGTCCGCGGTGCGCCGGCAGTACGCCGACCTCTTCGCGGCCTTCCCCACCCCTACCTACGCCACCTACGGCAATGTCGATATACCGAGGCTGTGGCCCGAGTACGCCCAGCCCGGTACCACCGTCCTGGACGGCCAGCGGATCGAGATCGGCGGCCGGGTCTTCGGCTTCGTCGGCGGCGGGCTGCGCACCCCGATGCGCACCCCGTACGAGATCGACGACGAGGAGTACGCCGCGAAGATCGCGGCGCTCGGCGAGGTCGACGTGTTGTGCACCCACATCCCGCCCGACGTCCCCGAGCTCTGCTACGACACCGTCGCCCGCCGCTTCGAGCGGGGCAGCGCCGCCCTCCTCGACGCGATCCGCGCCGTGCGTCCCCGCTACGCCTTCTTCGGCCATGTCCACCAGCCGCTCGCCCGCCGGATGCGGATCGGCGCCACCGAGTGCGTCAACGTCGGCCACTTCGCCTCGACCGGCACCCCCTGGACCCTGGAGTGGTGACCTGCGCGCGGTAGCCTTCAGCGGCAGGCACCCAGGCGGCGGATCAAGCGGACCGATACCGAAGGAACGACGGCGATGGCGGAACACACCAGCTCGAGCATCACGATCGAGGCGGCACCGGCCGACGTGATGGAGGTGATCGCCGACTTCGACCGTTACCCGGAGTGGTCCGGAGAGGTGAAGGAGGCCGACGTCCTCACCAAGGACGACCACGGGCGCGCCGAGAAGGTGCGGATGCTGCTCGACGCCGGGGCGATCAAGGACGACTACACCCTGGCGTACACCTGGACCGGTGACAACCAGGTCAGCTGGTCCCTGGTCAAGTCCCAGATGCTGCGTTCCCTGGACGGCTCGTACAAGCTGGCCCCCCTCGACAGCGGCAAGCGCACCGAGGTCACCTACCAGCTCACCGTCGACGTCAAGATCCCGATGCTCGGCATGATCAAGCGCAAGGCCGAGAAGGTCATCATCGACCGCGCGCTGGCGGGCCTGAAGAAGCGGGTGGAAAGCGCCGCCTGAGCGCCCCCTCGCCCGGACCCCGCCGGCCCCGACCGAACCCCGGCCCCGACCGAACCCCGGCCCGGCCCCCGTCGGGAAGACACCGCACCACCCTGCCCGGAGGCTCCTTTCCATGCGTACGGTCCTCGTCACCGGTACCGGCGGCGCGGGCCGCACCACCGTCGCCGCCGCGACCGCGCTCGCCGCCGCCCAGGAGGGCCGGCGCACCCTGCTGCTCACGGCCGACCGCGACTCCACCCCCGAGGCGCTGCTCGGCCTCCCCACGCCCCGGCCCGCCACCGCCCCGGCCGACCGGCGGCCCCCGTGGAACCCACCGGTCGAGGTCGCCCCCGGGCTGTGGGCCGCGCGCATCGCCGCCGACGACTGGTTCCGCGGCGAACTAACCACCCTCCAGGAACGGGGGCGCGGCGCGCTGGACATGCTCGGCGCCACCCCGCTGGACCCCGAGGAGCTGACCGGGCTGCCCGGCATGGAGGCCTTCGCGGTGCTGCGCGCGCTGCGCGCCGCCCATGACGCGGGCCCGGACACCGCCGGAGCCGCCGCCGGATGGGACGTCCTGGTCGTCGACATGCCGCCCGCCCCCGACACCATCGCGGTGCTCGCCCTGCCCGAGCAGCTGCGCCGCTATCTGCGGCGGCTGCTGCCCGCCGAGCGGCAGGCGGCGCGCGCCCTGCGGCCGATGCTGGCGCAGCTCGCCGGGGTGCCGATGCCCGCCCAGAAGCTGTACGAGACGGCCGAGCGCTGGGAGCGCGAGCTGGCCGGCGTGCAGGACCTGATCGAGTCCGAAGCCACCACCGTACGGCTGGTGGTGGACCCGGGGCCGCTCGCCGACCGGGCGCTGCGCACCGCCCGCGCCGGGCTCGCGCTGTACGGCTGCCGCGTGGAGGCCGTGGTCGCCAACCGGCTGCTGCCCACCGGCACCGCCGACCCCTGGCTCGCGGCGCTGTCCGGCCGGCAACAGGCCGCGCTCAAGGAGCTGCACGGGCAGTGGGCGCCCGACGTCCCCGTCCGTGAACTGCCGCACCTGGGCGGCGACCCGGGGGAGGCCGACGGCCCGGCCGGAGCGCCCCGGCCGGGCGGCCCCGCCGCCGGGCTCGCCGCCCTCGCCGGACCGGCCGGGGCCCCCGAGCCGCGCCCCGACCGCCCGGCCGCCGAGCCGTGGACCGTCGAGGACCGCCTCGCCGACGAAGGGGTGCTGGTGTGGCGGCTGCCGCTGCCCGGCGCCGACCGCGACTCCCTCGGCCTGGTGCGCCGCGGCGATGAACTGATCGTCACCGTCGGCCCGTTCCACCGCGTGCTGCCGCTGCCCTCCGCCCTGCGCCGCTGCACCGTGTCCGGCGCCGGGCTGCGCGACGGTCACTTGCACGTCCGCTTCACCCCGGACCCCGAACTCTGGCCGAAGAGCGTGTGACGGCTGTGACGGAGGCGCCCCTTGCCCCCCTTATCCCCCTTGCCCCCTTACCTTGTTTCCTCATTCCGGTAACGTCGGGAGCAAGCCCGGATGAACACCCCCGGGCCGTCAGTCCCTCCGCCGCAGGAGCCCGCCATGAGCGACGCCACCGAGCGCCCCGCCGAAACTCCCCTCACCGGCGATGCCCCGGACACCGATGTCCCGGTCACCGACATCGACCCCGACGCCTGGGAGCGGGCCTGTGCCGAAGACCTCGCCGCGGAGCGGGCCCGCCGCAGGGCCCGTGAGGGCGGCCACGAGCCGGGCAGCGCCGCCGAGGAGCTGCGCAAACTGGCCGAGGCCATCGCCGACAAGCTCGCCGGGGCCCAGGCCCCGCTGGCCGGAACGGCCGTGCAGGGTGCCGTACAACACTTGATCGCACAGGCGAAGGCCGCCGTCGAACCGGTCGTCGAACGCAACCCTGAGGTCTTCGATCACCTCGCCACCGCCGGCACCGAGCTTCTCGCCGCTTACCGGGCCGCGGTCCAGGGTCAGGAGGAGCGCTGGACGAGGGGCGGAGACGACCGCGACGGCAAGGCCGATGGCGCCGACAAGGGCGATGAGTCTTCGAGTAGTGAACACATCGACCTCGACTGAGCCCCCACCTCCGGTACCGTTGTGCCCGGCGGGGTTCGACCTAATAACTGAGGGACACATGGGACTCACCATCGGCGTCGACATCGGCGGCACGAAGATCGCAGCTGGCGTGGTCGACGAAGAGGGCTCGATTCTCGAGACGAGCAAGGTATCGACCCCGCCGACCCCGGAAGGGGTCGTCGACGCCATCGCGGACGCGGTGCGCACGGTCAGCGCCGGCCACGACATCGAGGCCGTCGGCATCGGCGCGGCCGGTTACGTGGACGACAAGCGCGCCACGGTGATCTTCGCGCCCAACATCAACTGGCGCCACGAGGCGCTCAAGGACAAGGTCGAGCAGCGCGTGGGCCTGCCCGTCGTCGTCGAGAACGACGCGAACGCGGCCGCGTGGGGCGAGTACCGCTTCGGCGCCGGCCAGGGCCATGACGACGTCGTGTGCATCACGCTCGGCACCGGCCTCGGCGGCGGCATCATCATCGGCGGCAAGCTGCACCGCGGCCGCTTCGGCGTCGCGGCCGAGTTCGGCCACGTCCGCGTGGTCCCGGACGGGCTGCTGTGCGGCTGCGGCAGCCAGGGCTGCTGGGAGCAGTACGCCTCCGGCCGCGCCCTGGTCCGCTACGCCAAGCAGCGCGCCAACGCCACCCCGGAGAACGCGGCGGTGCTGCTCCGCCTCGGCGACGGCACCCCCGAGGGCATCCAGGGCAAGCACATCAGCGACGCGGCCCGCCAGGGCGACCCGGTCGCCATCGACTCCTTCCGCGAGCTGGCCCGCTGGGCCGGCGCCGGCCTCGCCGACCTCGCCTCGCTCTTCGACCCCTCGGCGTTCATCGTCGGCGGCGGCGTGTCCGACGAGGGCGACCTGGTCCTGGAGCCGATCCGCAAGTCCTTCCGCCGCTGGCTGGTGGGCAACCAGTGGCGCCCGCACGCCCAGGTGCTCGCCGCCCAGCTCGGCGGCAAGGCCGGGCTCGTCGGCGCCGCCGACCTGGCCCGCCAGGGCTGACCGGAACGGGGGGACGGGACGTGGTACTCGCGGACCTGCCGGCCTCGGCCGGCGACCGGGACGCCGCCGTGGTGCGGGTGCTGAGCTACAACATCCGCTCGCTGCGCGACGACCGTGAGGCGCTGGTCCGGGTGGTCCGGGCCTGCGCCCCCGACGTCCTGTGCGTCCAGGAGGCGCCGCGTCACTTCCGCTGGCGCAAGGCCGCCTCCTGGCTGGCCCGCGAGACCGGCCTCGTCCACACCACCGGCGGCGCCACCACCGCCGGCCCGATGCTGCTGACCTCGCTGCGCGCCCACGTGGAGCGCAGCGAGGACATCCTGCTGCCCCGCATCCCCGGTCTGCACCAGCGCGGCCTGGCCACCGCCGTGCTGCGGTTCGGGGGCGGGCACCGGGGCGCGGACGCCATCAGGCTCGGCGTGGTCAGCTGCCATCTGAGCCTGGCCGAGGCCGAGCGCCACGACCAGGCGGGGATGGTGCTCGACCACCTCGCCGCGCTGGGCGTCCCGTACACGGTGCTGGCCGGTGACATCAACGACCGGCCCGAGGGCCGCGCCTTCCGCCGGCTGGCCGGATCGCTGCGCGACGCCTGGGCGGCCGAGCCCTGGGGGAGCGAGCTCACCTACCCGCAGGACCGGCCCCGGCGCCGGATCGACGCGCTGTTCACGACCGAGGGCGTGGAGGTCCTCGGCTGCGGGGTGCCGGCCGGGCTGCCCGGGGTCACGGAGGCGGACCTGAGGGCGGCGTCGGACCATCTCCCGGTCCTGGCCGCGCTCCGGCTCCCGCGCGTTTCCGCCGCCGCGCCCGCCGGCCGGGCGGGCACGGGTCGCTCCGCCTGAGGCCGCTGCCGCTCGGCCTCAGGCGGCCTCAGTCTGTTTCAACCGGCTTCAGACGACCGCGCCGCGGCCCGGGTCGTCGTCCTCTTCGTCGTCGTCCCCCATCCGCAGCACCAGCGTGGTGAAGCCGCCCAGGAAGCCGCCCACCGCGAGCGTGGTGATCCACCAGGTGAGCTCCACCTGGAACAGCACCACGCCGAGCAGCAGCAGCGGGCCGCCCAGCACGCCCAGCCACGCGAAGCGCGAGGTGGTGTCGGTCTCGGGGAGCGGGGGCGGCTCGGGCGGGACGAAGTGGCCCTCGTCGGTCTCGTCGAAGTCGTCGTCGGACGGCTCGGCGGGCTCCCAGTCGCGGGGGCCGACGCCCGGCGCGTACACGATGAAGCTGCCGAGGGGCTTGTCGGGCTTGGCCACATCGACCGGGCCCGCCCCCGCGACCGGCGCCGACGGGTCGCGCCGGCCCTCCGGGTCGTCGTCCTCATCGTCCTCGTCGTCCCGGGCGTCGCGGTCGCTCCGGCCGCCTCGGTCCCGGGGATCGCCGTCGGGCAGGTCCTCGGCCTCGGGCCAGGGCGCCGGGGCCTCCGGGTCCCGGGACTCCTTGCCGTACGCCGCGACGATCTCGGCGAACGCGGCGTCGTCGTCGCGAGCGCCTGCCTCGTTCTCGTTCGGGTCACGCTCCGCCACTGGCCGCCGCCCCCTCCTTCCCGAGTCGCGTATCCGTCCCACTGTTCTCATCGATACCCCGCGTCAGCCTGCTGATGAACGCATGGGTCTCGGCGAAGACGAGCTCCGCGTCGTGGTCCAGCGTCGCCACGTGGTAGCTGCGCTCCAGCACCAGCTCGGTGACGTCCCGGGAGGAGACCCGGCTCAGGATGCGCGCCGAGTCGACCGGGGGCACCACATGGTCCGCCGCGCTGTGCATCAGCAGCAGCGGCTGGGTCACCCGCGGCAGTTCGGCGTCGACCTCCCGCAGCAGCCGGCGCAGCTGGTCCGCGCCGTTCAGCGGCACCCGCTGGTAGCCCGACTCCGGCGTGCCCGGCTTGGCGATGTCGCTCACGATGCCCTTGACGGACGGGATCAGATGGCGCAGCACCGGCAGCGCGGGGGCGGCCCGGTCGTGCATGCGGTGGGCCGGGTTGACCAGGGCCAGCCCGCTGACCCGCGCCCCGTGGCGGGCGGCGAGCCGCAGGGCGAGCGCGCCGCCCATGGACAGCCCGCACACGAACACCTGCCGGCATCGCTCGGCGAGCCCGCGCAGCTCCCGGTCCACCTCGGCGTACCAGTCGTCCCGGCTGGTGACCGCGAGCTCCTGCCAGCGGGTGCCGTGGCCGGGCAGCAGCGGGAGCGAGACCGTCAGCCCCTGCCGCGCGAGGTGCTCGGCCCACGGACGGACCGACTGGGGCGTGCCGGTGAAGCCATGACAGACGAGGACGCCGATCTCTCCGCCGTCATGGCGGAACGGCTGGGCCCCGGGAAGGAGCGGCACCGAGGATCTCCGTTCGGTGAATATGGCGGTCGTTCGGTGTATAGGGCACTGGTGGAACGGGGCCGGGCGGCCCGGGACCTCAGCGTACGCGGCGCGCCGCAGAGGGGGTAGGCACGTTAAGGTCTCCTCGTCGGATACAGGAGGTCCTCGGTTGTTCTACGGCGCCATGAAGCTGTCGGTCGGCGGAGCGTTGAAGCTGGCCTTCCGGCCCTGGGTGGAGGGGCTGGAGAACGTCCCCGCGGAGGGGCCGGCCATCCTCGCCAGCAACCACCTGTCGTTCTCCGACTCCTTCTTCCTTCCCGCGATGCTCGACCGCAAGGTCACCTTCATCGCCAAGCAGGAGTACTTCACCACCCCGGGCGTGAAGGGCAAGCTGACCGCCGCCTTCTTCAAGGGCGTCGGGCAGCTGCCGGTGGACCGCTCGGGCGGGCGCGGCGCGAGCGAGGCCGCGATCAAGAGCGGCATCGAGGTGCTGGAGCGCGGCGAGTTGTTCGGCATCTACCCGGAGGGCACCCGCTCACCGGACGGGCGGCTGTACCGCGGCAAGCCGGGCGGGCTGGCGCGGGTGGCGCTGGCCACGGGCGCCCCGGTGATCCCGGTCGCCATGATCGACACCGAGAAGATCCAGCCGCCGGGCAAGGTGATGCCCAAGCTGATGCGGCCGGGCATCCGGATCGGCAAGCCGCTGGACTTCAGCCGCTACCACGGCATGGACAACGACCGCTTCATCCTGCGCTCGGTGACCGACGAGGTCATGTACGAGATCATGAAGCTCTCCGGCCAGGAGTACGTCGACATCTACGCGACCGTCGCCAAGCGGCAGATCGCGGATGCCGAGGCGGCGCGCAAGCGCGAGGAGAAGGCCGCGGACACGGGCGGGGACGCGGGCGGGGACGACGGCGGGGACAAGGCCGGGGACGACAGCGGGGACAAGGCCGGGGCGTGACCGCGTCCGGCACGGGGGTGGGGAAGTGGCGCTGCGGCCGGGCCGTACGGGCAAGACTGTCGTGCGCATGTCGGTGGAGCAGCCCCTGTGGCGGGCGCTGACCGCCTACCGGGTGCTCACCCTGCTGTACGCGCTCACCCTCTACGCCTACGGCTACGACGACTACGACCACCCGCTGGGCGCGGGCGCCTACATGGCCGTGCTGACCGCGTGGACCGCGCTCACCGTCCGCATGGTCTCCTCGGCCGAGCGGTGCACCCTGCGCTTTCTGGTCGGTGATCTGACCGTCGCGGTGGTGGGCATCCTGCTCACCCCGCTCGTCGACACCCATGACCGCATCGCCGAGGGCACCCCCACCCTGCCGTCGATATGGACCGCGGGGGCGGTGCTCGGCTTCGCGATCAAGGGCGGCTGGCGGTGGGCCGCCTGGGCCTCCACGGTCGTCTGCGCGGCCAACATCATCGAGCGGGGCGGATTCGCCCAGGACACCGTCCACATGCTGATGCTGGTGTGGGTGGCGAGCGTGGCCATCGGCTATGTCGTCGAGGTGGCCCGCGCCAGCGAGCGCACCCTGGCCCGCGCGCTGCGGATCGAGGCCGCCACGCGCGAACGGGAGCGGCTGGCCCGGGACATCCACGACAGCGTGCTCCAGGTCCTCGCCATGGTGCAGCGCAGGGGCGCGGCCATCGGCGGGGAGGCGACCGAACTGGGGCGGATGGCGGGGGAGCAGGAGATTGCGCTGCGCACGCTGATCTCCACCGGCCCGCGGGACGCGGCGCACGAGGCGGACCGGGCGGACCGGGCGGAGCCGGTGGCCCCGGCCGGGGTCGCGCTCCTCACGGCCGAGGCCGAGGCGCCCGCCGCCGACGGCGCACCCGAACGGCGTGATCTGCTGGCCCTGTTGGCACCGCACGCCGGATCCCGCGTCACCCTCTCCGGCCCGGGCACCCCCGTACCGCTCCCCGACGAGGCCGCCACCGAACTCGCGTCCGCTGTCGGTGCCGCCCTGGACAATGTGCGGGTACACGCCGGGGACGGCGCGAACGCCTGGATCCTGGTCGAGGACGAGCCGGACGAGGTGACGGTGACCGTACGCGACGACGGACCCGGCATCCCCGAGGGGCGGCTGGCCGACGCCGAGCGCGAGGGGCGCCTCGGCGTGGCGCTGTCCATCCGGGGGCGCCTGCGCGACCTGGGCGGCAGCGCCGAGTGGATCTCGGCCCCCGGCCAGGGCACCGAGGTGGAGTTGAAGGTTCCGCGACAGGGGAAGACCGGACGATGACCGAGCGGCAGGACAGCGGTGTGCGGGGCGACGGCGGGCGGGGCGACGGCGGGCGGGAGGGGCGGCCGGTCACGGTGATGGTGGTCGACGACCACCCGATGTGGCGCGACGCCGTCGCCCGCGACCTGTCCGAGGCCGGGTTCGACGTGGTGGCCACAGCGGGGGACGGCCCGCAGGCGGTGCGCCGCGCCAAGGCCGCGAACCCCGACGTCCTGGTCCTCGACCTCAACCTCCCCGGGCTGCCCGGGGTCGAGGTCTGCAAGCAGCTCGTGGGCGCCGAACCCGGCCCGCCCGGCCCGCGCGTGCTGGTGCTCTCCGCGAGCGGGGAGCACGCGGATGTGCTGGAGGCGGTGAAGTCCGGCGCGACCGGCTATCTGCTGAAGTCGGCCAGCACCCAGGAGCTTCAGGACGCGGTGCGCCGGACGGCCGCCGGGGAGCCGGTGTTCACCCCGGGCCTCGCGGGCCTGGTGCTCGGCGAGTACCGCCGGCTGGCGAGCGACCCCGCCCCCGCCGCGCCCGACCGCCCCGTCGCCCCCCGGCTCACCGAGCGGGAGACGGAGGTGCTGCGGCTGGTGGCCAAGGGGCTGTCGTACAAGCAGATCGCCGAGCGGCTGGTCATCTCGCACCGCACCGTGCAGAACCATGTCCAGAACACCCTCGGCAAGCTTCAGTTGCACAACCGCGTCGAGCTGGTGCGGTACGCGATCGAGCGCGGCCTGGACACCGGCGTCTGAAACCGGTCATCGACCGCCGCCGCACGATCGGGTGAACCCTGAACCCAACTGCCCCTGTAGTCAGGGGATTCACTTCCCGCCCTATCCCGTGTGACCTGGATCACCGTTAGCGTGGATTCTCGTATCGGGCATTCACGGGAAATTATCGGAGAAGGGAAAAACGATGCGGGTCGGAGTGCTGACCGGTGGCGGTGACTGCCCCGGGCTCAACGCGGTCATCCGCGCCGTCGTCCGCAAGGGCGTACAGGAATACGGCTACGACTTCGTCGGCTTCCGGGACGGCTGGCGGGGTCCCCTCGAAGGCGACACCGTGCCCCTCGACATCCACGCGGTGCGCGGCATCCTGCCGCGCGGCGGCACCATCCTCGGGTCGTCCCGCACCAACCCCCTCAAGAGCCAGGACGGCATCCGCCGGGTCAAGGACAACCTCGCCAAGCAGGAGGTCGACGCGCTCGTCGCGATCGGCGGCGAGGACACGCTCGGGGTGGCCGCGCGGCTCTCCAGTGAGTACGGGATCCGCTGCGTCGGCGTCCCCAAGACCATCGACAACGACCTGTCCGCCACCGACTACACCTTCGGCTTCGACACCGCCGTCAACATCGCCACCGAGGCCATCGACCGCCTCCACACCACGGCCGAATCGCATATGCGCGTCCTCGTCGTCGAGGTGATGGGCCGTCACGCGGGCTGGATCGCCCTCCACTCGGGTCTGGCCGGCGGCGCCAACGTCATCCTCATCCCCGAACAGCGCTTCGACGTCGACCAGATCTGCGCCTGGGTCGAGTCCCGCTTCAAGATCCGCTACGCCCCGATCGTCGTCGTCGCGGAGGGCGCGATGCCCAAGGGCGGTGACGCGGTCCTCAAGGACGGGTCGCTCGACTCCTTCGGCCATGTCCGGCTCTCCGGGATCGGGGAGTGGCTGGCCAAGGAGATCGAGAAGCGCACCGGCAAGGAGGCTCGCACGACGGTGCTCGGCCATGTCCAGCGCGGCGGCACCCCCAGCGCGTTCGACCGCTGGCTCGCCACCCGCTTCGGGCTGCACGCCATCGACGCCGTCCGGGACGAGGACTACGGCAAGATGGTCGCCCTGCGCGGCACCGACATCGTCCGCGTCCCGCTCACGGAGGCCACCGCGCGGCTCAAGACGGTGGACCTCTCGCTGTACGCCGAAGCCGAGGTGTTCTTCGGCTGACCCACCCGGCCCGTCCGGGGAGGGCCGGCAGCCTGCGGCGCCGCCCCTCCCCACCCCTCCCCGCTCCATGGGGCTCCGCCCCCTGACCCCCGCCTGGCCCGGGAGGGCTGCGGTGGGGGCCGCGCCCCTGGCCTCGACGGGGTGTGGTCGGGGCTGCGCCCCTGGCCCCGGCGTGCTGCGGCCGGGACTACTCCTGGCCCCGCCGGACTTCGGCCGGGGGCCGCGCCCTGGCCTCCGGCGGGGCTCCGCCCTCCCCATGCGGCGGAGCCGCATATCGACGGAGGCTGTGCCCTTGCCTCCGGCGGACTTCGGTCGGGGCCGCGCCCCAGCCCCGGCACCGGGCCTCGGTGGGGCCCGGCCCGGGCTGCGCCCCCTGGGCCCTGGCGGGCTGCGGCCCCGGCTGCGCCGCCTGGCCTCCGGCGGGGCTCCGCCTCTCCCCATGCGGCGGAGCCGCATATCTACGGGGGCTGGGGGCTTGCCCCCAGTTGTGGGAAGGGGCGGGTAGGGGACACGCGCCGCAGGCAGCCGGGGCCGACCGGGGCCGGCGTCACACCAGGACGGCCGCCAGGAGCTCGGCGACAATCGTCGCGCCGTTGAGCGTCAGCACGGACTCGGGATGGAACTGCACACCCGCGAAGTTCGGCCCGCGCAGCGCGTGTACGTCGCCGCTCACCGGGTCGCGGCTGACCTCCACCCGGTGCATCGCCAGCTCACCCGTCGCCGCCCCGTCGCACCGGGCGGTGAAGGTGTTGTAGAAGCCGACGGTCTCCTCGCGCCCGAAGAGCTGGATCCGCTCCTGCGCACCCTGGAACGGCACGTCCTTCCGTACGATCTCCAGCCCCAGCTCGGCCGCCAGCAGCTCGTGCCCCAGGCACACCCCCAGCAGCCCGTGCCGGTGCCCGCGCACCAGGTCCGCCGTCAGCCCGCGCAGGAACCGCATCTTCGGGTCGGCCGTGTCGGACGGGTCGCCCGGGCCCGGGCCGAGGATCACGGGGCCCTCGTGCGCCAGCGCGGCCTCCCGCACGCCCGGTTCGTCGAACCGCCGCACGGTCACCGTGAGCCCGGTGGTCCGCAGGAGGTGCGCCAGCATCGCGGTGAAGGTGTCCTCGCCGTCGACCACCAGGGCGTGCCCGGCCGGCTGCGCACCCGCCCGCGGGGCATCCTCGGGCGTGTGCATGCGCAGCCAGAACGGGGCGAGGTCGGCCCGGCGGGCATCCAGGGCCGCCCGCACCCGCGGGTCGTCGGCGAGCCGGGGGAGTGCGGGCCCGTCGGCCCGCCCCGCGAGGGAAGGGCGCACCCCGAGGGCGGTGAGGACTCCGGCCGCCTTGGCGTGGGTCTCGGCGACCTCGCCGTGCGGGTCGGAGTGGCGTACGAGCGTGGCCCCGACCGGCACCCGCAGGGAGCCGTCGGAGTCAATATCCGCGGTGCGGATGAGGATCGGCGAGTCCAGGGTCTGCGCGCCGCCGGCGTCCCGCCCGATGAGCGCGAGCGCCCCCGCGTAGTAGCCGCGCCCCGCGCCGTCCGGCCCGGCGGGCTCGTACCGCTCGATCACCCGGCAGGCGTTCTGCACCGGCGAGCCGGTCACCGTCGCCGCGAACATCGTCTCCCGCAGCACGTCCCGCACATCGAGCGAGGAGCGGCCGCGCAGTTCGTACTCGGTGTGCGCGAGGTGCGCCATCTCCTTGAGCCGGGGGCCGACCACCACGCCGCCCATGTCGCCGACGGTGCACATCATCTTCAGCTCCTCGTCCACGACCATGGACAACTCCTCCACCTCCTTGCGGTCGTGCAGAAACTCCAGCAGCCCGTCGAGCCGGGCCCCGTCGCTGGGATAGCGGTAGGTCCCGCTGATGGGGTTCATCACGACCGTCCCGCCGGACATCCGCACATGCACCTCGGGGCTGGCGCCCACCAGCGTCCGGCCGTCGGCCAGGCGGACGACATACGTCCAGTACGCGCCGCGCTCCCCGGCCAGCAGCCGCCGGAACAGCGCGAGGGCGTCGGCGCGGCCGAAGCCGGGGATCTCGCCCCGGAAGGTCCTGCGGATCACGAAGTTCGCGCCCTCGCCGGTGCCGATCTCGTCCTCGACGACCCGCCGTACGATCTCCGCGTACGCGTCGTCGGCCACGTCGAAGGCCCCGCCCTCGACCCGTACCTCGTGCGCGGGCAGCGCGTCCAGCACCTCGCCCAGCGGCAGTTCGTACGTCTCCTCGGGGCGCAGCACGGCCAGCGGCGTCCCGTCGTCGCGCACGTCGAACCCGCGCTCGCGGATCTGCCGGAACGGCACCAGGGCCAGTGCGTCGTGCGCACCCGCGCCGGTGCCCGGTGCCCCGGTCGGCAGCGGGATGTCGGTCAGCCGCTCCACCTCGGTGACGGGGCCCAGCAGCACCTCGACGGTGTCGGGTGCGTGGCCGGGCGTACGGCGGTGCAGCAGGGCGAAGGGCGGGCAGTCGGCGGAGAGCAGCCGCCGGATGATCGCACGGGGGTCGTGGTGCGGATCACTGTGCATTGCGGTGGTTCCTTCCGGGAGGGAGGAACGGCCCGCGGAAACGCCGAAGGCCGCCCCTCGGGCGGCCTTCGCGGTGTCGGTGCGTACGCGCGATCAGTGGGCCGCCGGATGAGCGGTCCACCACCAGGTCATGGTCAGTCGCGCGAACATGGGCCGGACCCTACCCCATGTTTCCGCCCGTGTGTTCCCGCGCGGCCCGCCGATGTCAGTCCCAGTGGCCACCGTGGCCGTGGTCGTCGTGGTCGTGCCCACCGCCGCCACTGCTGTGGTGGCTGCCTCCTCCTCCACCGCCCCCGCCGCCACCGTGGTGGTCGCCGCCCCCACCGCCACCGTGGTGGTCGCCGCCCCCACCGCCCTCGCCCCCACCGCCCTCGCCCCCACTGCCCCCGCCTCCACCGCCGCCGCCCGAGGGGTCGGGCGCCGCGTCGTCGTCGTTCACGTAGTCCACTCCGAAATCGGGGACCGGATCCCCGAAATCCTCGATCACGTCCGCGACGAGCCCGGCGATGCCGGAGTCGGCGGGGAGGCCCAGGTCGGACAGGAAGTCCGTCGGGTGGTGCTCGACGGCGGAGCGGTCCGGCGCGTCCGGGAGCAACTCCCCGCCCACCACCACGGCCGTCAGGGCGACGCCGAACGTGTGGCCGGCGCTCCGGACGAGCCCGGCGATCCGTGTCCGCCGGCCCTGGCCGGGCCGGAGGCGGTCGAGGCCGATCCGGATCCGGTGTGCCTCCGCCCCCAGGCCATGGCTCTCCAGCAGTCGGACGGCTCTGCGCCAGTGGCGCCTGGCCCGTCTCACCGGGCGCAGGCCGCCCGGGCCGCCCCGGCGCGCGGACCGGGCCTTGAGGGCCACCAGGCCCAGGTTGTACGCGGTCCACGCCTCGCCGTGGGCGTCGTCGGCCTCCTGGAAGAGGCCGAGCGCCCGCTCATAGCTGCGCGTGGCCGCCGCCAGGTCGTCCTGGCTGTTCCGCTGGTAGTGGACATGTCCCAGATTGGCCAGGGACTGGGCCTGGCCGCGAAGGTCCCCGCCGCGCTCGCGCAGTGCGAGGGCCCGCTGGTGGCAGCGGAGCGCGGCGGTGAAGTCGGCCACCGCGTCGTCGGCGTAGAGGTTGCCGAGGTTGCTCAGTACGGCGGCGCGGGCGGCGCCCTCGAAGCCCCCCGCCTCATCCGCCCCGTCCGCGAAGCTTTCGACCGTCCTTTCGTACGCCTCGACGGCTGCCCGGTCGACGGGGCGGGCCTGGGAAGCCAGGTCGTCCTCGCACTGCTGGAGGACGCGCAGCGCCTCGCCCCACACCTCGGCGACTCGCCGTTCGTCGCCGACCTCCGTCCACAGCCGCCGCGCCTGCGTGTAAGCCTCCAGCGCCGGTGCGCGACGGGCCTGCTGGCGGTGCGCGGTGCCGATCCGCAACAGTGCTTCCGCCTCGGCCGCCGGATCTCCCGAGCGGTGCGCGGCCTCCGCCGCCAGCTGATGGGTGTCCAGCCAGTCGTCCCAGAACTTGTACAGGTCGAAGAAGGCGGTCAGGCGCAGCGCCAGAGCGGTGACCGCGGCGTCGTGCCCGCTCGCGTGGGCCAGCCGCACGGCCGCGATCAGGCACAGGCGCTCGGTGACCAGCCAGGACAGGGCCGCCGGACGGCTGGTGAGCAGGGACCGCTCGGCACCGCTGCGCAGCCGCTGTCCGCGCTCCGAGGACGGGCGCAGCCAGGCGTCGGCCTCGCCCGCCCGGTCGGCGTAGTGAGCGACCAGCCGCCCGATCGCGTCGTGCCGGGCCGCCGCCGGCTCCCGCGCGGCGGCGCGCTCGGCCGCGTACAGCCGCACCAGGCTGTGGAGGCGGTAGGTGCGGGCGCGCCCTTCCGTGATCATGTGCGCGCGGCGCAGCTCCTCGAGCCGGGGTTCGACCTCGGCGACGGGCTCGCCGGTCAAGGCCGCGGCGGTGTCGGCGGAGAGGTGCGGGCCCGGGTGGAGTGAGAGCAGCCGGAACAGCCGGGCCTCGGCGGCGGGCAGCCGCTCGTACGAGAGCGCGAACGCCGAGCGCACCGCTGACGAGGGGGCGGGTGCGGCGTCGGGGGCGCGCAGGGCGTCGAGGCGGCGGGTTTCGTCGCGCAGCCGGTCGGCGAGCTCGCCCACCGGCAGCCCCGGTGTGGTGACGAGCCTCGCCGCGACCACGTCCAGGGCGAGCGGCAGCCGGTCGCACAGCTCGGCGAGGCGCAGCGCGTCCCGCCGGTGCCCGCTCACCCGCAGGTCCGCCGGGTCGGCGGCCCCCAGCGAGGCGGCGAGGAACGCGACCGCCTCGTCCTGGGTCAGGACGTCCAATTGATGCTGGCGCACGCCGCTCAGCACGCCCCCGGCCAGGATGTGCCGTCCGACGACCACGCAGCAGTTCCTGGGGTGCGGCGGCAGCAACAGGGCCACCTGCTCTATGGAGGCGGCGTTGTCGAGCACGACGAGCACCGGGCGCCCCCGCTCGGCCAGGGCTCTCATCTCGCTGCGGTACAGGCGATGGCGCTCCCCCACGCTCCGGCCGTCGATGTCGCGCTGGGCCACGCGCAGCGCCCGCAGGAACGAGCCGAGCGCGTCGTACGCCGAGACCCGGTCGTCGGGCCGGCGCTCGTAACCCCGCAGGTCCAGGTACAGCTCGGCGCCGTACCAGCGGCGGGCCCTGGCGGTGTGCCCGGCGTGCAGCACGAGCGCGGTCTTGCCGACGCCCGCCGGCCCGGAGAGGGCGATGGCGTTCTTCTGGCCGGCCCAGGCCCGGACTGTGGATCTCGCGGGTCCGCGGCCCCTCCGGCCACGCGGCCCGCTCTTCGGCTTCAGTCCGGCGAGCAGCTCCTGGAGCGGTTCCCGCCGCCCGGTGAACGCGCCGGGGGCGGGCGGCAGCCCGGCGAGTGCCTCCGGCGGCGGGGCGGGCGGCCCGGCCATCGTGAGCCGTTCGATCGAGCCCGCCTGAACGACCGTGTGAGCCGTCCCCGAGAACTCGTTTCTGATGTCATCCCCCATGAGTTCTTTGTAGCGCCGAGGAGCCCCGCGGGACAGTATCGATATGCGGCTCCGCCGCGTGGTCGCTCGCCGGACGGGAGCCGTGCGGCCCGCGGCCGGGGCGGCGGAAGGTGTCTCAACCCGTGGGCAGGGGGCTGGACGCGCGTGGGGACCCCGTAACCTTGCTGGCGTGACCGTGAACGCTGAAACCCACACCGGTGGCCACACCTGGAAGTCTCTCCCCGCGGCGCAGCAGCCCGACTGGCCGGACCAAGCGGCTCTGCGCGAGGTGATCGCCGAGCTCGAGTCCTATCCGCCGCTCGTTTTCGCGGGCGAGTGCGACCAGCTGCGGGAGCGTCTGGGAGCCGTGGCCCGGGGTGAGGCGTTTCTGCTCCAGGGCGGCGACTGCGCCGAGGCGTTCGACGCCGTGGGCGCGGACCAGATCCGCAACAAGCTGAAGACGCTGTTGCAGATGGGCGCCGTGCTGACCTACGCCGGGCAGATCCCGGTGGTGAAGGTCGGGCGGATCGCCGGCCAGTACAGCAAGCCGCGCTCCAAGCCGACCGAGACCCGCGACGGGGTGACGCTGCCGACCTACCGCGGCGACTCGGTCAACGGCTTCGAGTTCACCGAGAAGGCCCGGATCCCGGACCCGCAGCGGCTCAAGCGGATGTACCAGGCCTCCGCCTCGACGCTGAACCTCGTGCGCGCCTTCACCACGGGCGGCTACGCGGACCTGCGCCAGGTGCACGCCTGGAACCAGGACTTCGTGAAGTCGTCCCCCGCGGGGCAGCGCTACGAGGCGCTGGCGCGCGAGATCGACCGGGCGATGAACTTCATGAACGCCTGCGGGGTGGACCCGGAGGAGTTCAGGACCGTCGAGTTCTTCGCCTCGCACGAGGCGCTGATCCTGGACTACGAGTCGGCGCTGACCCGCACGGACTCCCGTACGGGCGAGCTGTACGACGTGTCCGGCCACATGGTGTGGATCGGCGAGCGCACCCGCCAGCTGGACGGGGCGCATGTCGAGTTCGCCGCGCGGATCCGCAACCCCGTCGGGGTGAAGCTCGGCCCGACGACGACGCCGGAAGAGGCGCTGTCGCTGATCGAGCGGATCGACCCGAACCGCGAGCCCGGCCGGCTCACCTTCATCACCCGGATGGGCGCGGACAAGGTCCGCGACAAGCTGCCCGATCTGGTGGAGAAGGTCACGGCCTCCGGTGCCCAGGTGGTCTGGGTCTGCGACCCGATGCACGGCAATACCTTCGAGGCGGCGTCCGGGCACAAGACGCGGCGCTTCGACGACGTGCTGGACGAGGTCAAGGGCTTCTTCGAGGTCCACAAGGGTCTCGGCACCCACCCGGGCGGCATCCACATGGAGCTGACCGGCGACGATGTGACCGAGTGCGTGGGCGGCGGCGACGAGATCTTCGTCGACGATCTGCACCAGCGCTACGAGACGGCCTGCGACCCGCGGCTCAACCGCAGCCAGTCGCTGGACCTGGCGTTCCTGGTCGCGGAGATGTACCGCGACCAGTGACATGCCGAGGCCGGTGACATACCGGGACTGAACGGTGCGATGGGGCGCGGATCACAACGATCCGTGCCCCATCGGCGTTGTCCGCCCTCCCGGGGGGACGGTAAGGTAAGGGTTACCTCACTGATCGATCTGGAGAGCCGCGTGTACGTCTGCTCATGCTTCGGCATCACCGAGAAGCAGGTGCGCGAGCACGCCGAGTCCGGCGCCTGCACCCCGCGCCAGATCGCCGGCGCCTGCAAGGCCGGCACGGACTGCGGCTCCTGTGTGCGGCGCATCCAGGCGCTGCTGGGCCGCGGGGCGTGCCCCCGGCGCGAGTCGCCGGCCACGCTCGGCCCGGCCGGTATGCCCGCCGTCGCGTCGGCGTCCGGGCCCCAGGTCGCGGAAGCCGCGTAACGCCCTGACCGGGTCTCCGGTCAGGTCTCCGCTCAGGTGTCCGGCTGTTCGATCTGCTGGGCGATGTACAGCCCCTCGCCGAGCTTCTCGATCAGCGCGAGCTGGGTTTCGAGATAGTCGATGTGCTGCTCCTCGTCGGCGAGGATGTCCTCGAAGATATTGGCCGAGGTGATGTCGCCCTTGGTTCGCATGACCTCGATGCCGCGCTTGAGGCGGTCGATGGCCTCGATTTCCACCTGGCGGTCCGCCTGGAACATCTCGGTGACCGACTGGCCCACGCGCACATGGAACAGCCGCTGGTAATTGGGCAGCCCGTCCAGGAGAAGGATCCGGTCGGTGATCACCTCGGCGTGCTTCATCTCGTCGAACGATTCCGCCCGGGTATACGTCGCGAGCTTCGTCCAGCCGAAGTTCTCCTGCATCTTCGAATGCAGGAAGTACTGATTGATCGCGGTCAGCTCGCCGGTCAGCTGCTCGTTGAGAAACTCGAGGACCTCGGGGTCGCCCTGCATCGAAGGGGCTCCTTCCAATCCGAACGGGGACGGCCGGTTGTGCGCATCGTCGCACCGCCCATCCGGGGCGTCCAGTAAGTGCACGCTTAGTACGAGTTGCCCGGATAGCTGCCGCCCTGGTCACGACCACCCCCGAAGGTCTGACACCATGGAGCCCATGGGTCAGTCGGAAAGCCGCGAGGGGGAGCTCGGATCGCTGCCTCCGGGGCAGCGGCTGCAACGCGGTTGGCCGGTTACGCACTATGGGCCGGTGCCCAAGTTCAAGCCGGACCGCTGGGAGTTCCGGGTCTTCGGCGCCACGGCCGACGGGGAAAAGCACGCCTGGACGCATGACGAGTTCTCGGCGCTTCCGTACTCCACCGTCGTGGCCGATCTGCACTGCGTGACGAAATTCAGCATGCTGGGCGCGGAATGGGGCGGCGTGACGGCGCGCCGGATCGTGGAACTCGCGCCGCCCGCTCCCGGGGTCACGCATGTGATGGTGTGGGCGGAGTACGGCTTCAGCTCGAATCTGCGGCTCTCGGATTTCACCGCGGAGAAGACCATCTTCGCCACGCACAAGGACGGCGAACTGCTCACCGCCGAGCACGGTTTTCCGGTCCGGCTGGTCGTCCCCCATCTCTACGCCTGGAAGGGGCCCAAATGGGTCCGGGGTGTGGAGTACATGACCGCCGACCGCCGCGGCTTCTGGGAGGAGCGCGGCTACCACAACATCGGCGACCCGTGGAGCGAGCAGCGCTACTCCTACCAGGAGCAGCCGGGAGACGGCCCGGAGCTCTAGGCGTCAGCCCGGAGCTCCAGGTGTCGGCGGTCGGCGGTGCCGGCGGCGTCAGTGGTACTGGTGCACCACGGCGTGGCCCTTGCCACGGCCGATCATCCACCGGTTGACGGGGGTGGTCACGGCGAAGGCGACCACGAAGGACAGCGCCAGGCTGAGCCAGAACAGCGCGTCGGCCAGCGTCGCGTCCATCGCCCCCGGGAAGACCAGGATGGTCGCGTTGTCGGCGAGCTCCATCACGGCGATCGAGACGGTGTCCGCGGCGAGCGCGACCCGAAGGGCGGCCCGCAGGTCCAGCCCGGCGCGCAGGACGCCGCGGATGGTGAGCGAGTAGCCGAAGACGAAGGCGAGCGCGATCGCCAGGATCATGGTCGGGACGTTGTGCCAGCCGAGCGCGGTGCCGACGGCCATGCCCAGGACCTCGCCGATGGCGCAGCCGGTGAGGCAGTGCAGCGTGGCCTGCATGGCCATGGCCCAGCTCGCCGGGGCGTGACCGCTGTGGCCGCCATGATCCGCATGGCCGGTGTGTTCGCTGTGGTCGGCGTGGCCGTCGTGGGTGGCGTGGCCGTGGTGCTCCATCGGATCCCCCCGGAGGGTAGTGGCGTGTCCGTCGCCTGGCGGAAACACCATACCCCCCTGGGGTATTCCCGACGCTTGTCATTCCCGACGCCTGTCAGTCGTCGCGGAGCTTCTTGAGCCGCGCCACGTCCGCCGCGTGCCCCTCCTTGCCGCCCGGGGTCTCGATCACCAGCGGCACCCCCTTGGTCGCCGGATGCCGGAACAGCTCCCGGAACGGATCGGCGCCGATATATCCCGCGCCGATGTTCTCGTGCCGGTCCTTGTGGGCCCCGGCGACGTCCTTGGAGTCATTGGCATGGATCAGTTTCAGCCGCCCCTTGCCCGTGACCGAGACCAGCTCGTCCAGCGTCTTCTTCATCCCGCCCGGGGCTGCCAGGTCGTGACCGGCGGCGAAGACATGGCAGGTGTCCAGGCAGACCCCCAGCTTCGGATGGCGGTCCAGCGCGTCGAAGTACGGTCCGAGATCCTCGACCAGCGAACACAGCGAGGAGCCCTGTCCGGCGGTCGGCTCGAGCAGCAGCCAGGGGTCGTCGTCGTGGGTGAGCTCGTCGAGCAGCGGCAGCATCCGTTCCCGTACCTGGGCGAGCGCCTTGGGCCGCGCCCGGCCGCCGGTGGCCGAGCCCGTGTGGACCACGACGCCCGGCGCGCCGATGGCGCGGCCCCGCCGCAGCGAGTGGCGCAGCGAGTCGACCGACCGCTCGGCCGTCTCGGCCGTGTGCGAGCCGAAGTTGATCAGGTAGGGGGCGTGCACATACGCCTGGATGGACTGGTCGGCACACGCCGCGCGGAACTTCTCGTCCTGCGCCGCCACCCCGCGCGGGGTCGCCCAGCCGCGCGGATTGGCGACGAAGACCTGGACGACCTCGGCGCCGATGTCTCGGGTGTACGGCAGACCGATGGCGGCCAGGCCGCCGGCCACACGGATATGGCCGCCGACCGGATTGCGGTCGCGGGCGCGCTTCTTGGACGTACTCACGAGCCCAGAGTGCCAGCCCCGGCCCGGCCCCCGTGCGCCGGGCTCGGGCCCGGCGCACGGGGGCCGGCGCCTAGAGGACTCCCTTGACCTTGATCGTGATCGTGCTGCCCTTGGGCGCCTCGTCCCCGCCGTCCACCGACTGGTCGGTGACCGTGTCGCCGGGGAACAGCAGCGGCTTGTCCACGTCGACCTCGAAGCCCGCCGCCTCCAGGGCCGCCGTGGCGTCGTCCACGGACTCGCCCGTGACGTCCGGCACCTCGATCATCTCCTGGCCCTTGGACAGGGTCAGGGTGATGGTGTCGCCCTTGGCGCCCTTGGTGTCCCCGTCCGAGGAGGACTGCTCCGCGACCGAGCCCTCGTCCTCGTCCGAGAACACCCGCTCCTCCGCGATCTTCACCTTGAACCCCGCGTCCTCGAGGTCGGACCTGGCGTCGTCCACGGACTCGCCGACCACATCGGGGATCTCGATCTCGGGGCCCCGGCTGACCACGATCCCCACGGTGGTGTTCGGCCGGCGAGTGGTGCCGGCCTTCGGGTCGGTGCTGAGCACCGAGCCCTGCGGCGTCTCGGAGCTGAAGGTCCGGGTCACCTCGCCGATGGACAGATTCGCGTCCGAGATCTGCTGCTTCGCCTCCGTGAGCGGCATGCCCACGACATTGGGGACCTGCGTGCGGGGCGGCCCGTCGGAGATGTGGATCGTCACCGTGCCGGTGTTGCGAATCTGCTTGCCGCCGCCCGGGTCGGTCTTGATGACCTTGCCCTTGTCCACGACATCGCTGAACTCCCGGGCGACCTTCACCTCGAGCCCGGCGTCCTTCAGCTTCTTCCGGGCGTCCGCCTCGGACTTGCCCAGCACATAGGGCACCTTGGTGAACTGGCCTGAATTGATGTACCAGACGCCCACCCCGATGCCGAGCGCGAGCAGCACGCCGACGACGATCGTCACGATCCCGCGGCGCGGCAGCCGGCCGCGGCCGGCGGACTGCCGGGGACGACCGGTCTGCGGTGGCTCCGGCGGGAGCTCCAGCCTGCTGGTGAGATTGAGCTGCTGCTCATCGGCGGGCACCGGCCCCCCGATGCCGCCGACCGGGCGCGGGATCACGCTCGTACGGTCCTCGGAGCCGTCGTGCGCGTCCGCCCTGGCCTGCGGGGGCACGGCGTCGAGCTGCTCCTCGGTCAGCGCGGCCCGCGCGGCCCGCGCGAGGCCGAGCAGCTCGACCGCGTCGGCGGGGCGCTGAGCGACCTCGCGCGCGGTGGCCCTGGCGACCAGGCCGTCCAGCTCGGGCGCGACCCCGGGCGCGGTCGCCGACGGCGCAGGCACGTCCTCGTTGAGGTGCTGGAAGAGGACCTGCGCCGGGGTGGTGCCGGTGTGCGGCTTGGCGCCGGTCAGCATCTCGTAGAGCACCACGCCGCAGGCGTAGACATCGCTGCGGGTGTCGGCCGTGCCGTGCTCGATCTGCTCGGGCGCGAGATAGGACACGGTGCCCAGCACGGTGCCGGTGGAGGCGCTGGTGTTGGAATCCACGGCCCGGACCAGCCCGAAGTCGGCGACCTTCACCCGGCCGTCGTCGCCGATCAGCACGTTCTCCGGCTTCATGTCGCGGTGGACGAACCCCGCGCGGTGCGCCGCCCCGAGCGCGGCCAGCACCGGCTCCAGGATGTCCAGCGCGGCCCGCGGCTGAAGCGCCCCGCGCTCGCGCAGCACATCGCGCAGCGTGCACCCGGCGACGTACTCCATCGCGAGATAGACGTGGGAGCCGTCGGTGCCCTGGTCGAAGACGCCGACCACATTGGGGTGGGCGAGCCTGGCCACGGACTTCGCCTCGCGGATGAAGCGCTCGACGAAGGCGTCGTCCACGGCGAGCGACTGATGCATCACCTTCAGGGCCAGCACCCGGTCGAGCCGGGTGTCGACGGCCCGGTAGACCGTCGCCATGCCGCCCACCGCGATGCGCGCGTCGACGCGGTAGCGGCCGTCGAGCAGCTGTCCGACCAGGGGGTCATGCAGGGTCGTATCCACGAGAGAGGAGTCTACGAGCCCGATCCGGCACGCCCGGACACCAGCGCGGCCCGGCCGCGGGACTGGTGCCGAACGGTGACACCGGGCGTCGCGGGGGTGCGGCTTTCGCCGCGTTCGGCCTTGCCGCGAGGGCGTGTTCCGGTGGATCTTGCCCCTGCCCCGCCCCTTCCCGATGCTCCACGCTCCAGACAGGTAGTTGTGGAGTGATCGACAGCGGCGGTATCGCAGCAGGTCGAGACTGTCTCGCACCCTTTGCGCTCCCCAATGGGTATGGAGACCAGGACTTCGGTAATGGGCGGGGCTGCTGAGACCCTGCTGGCCGTGGCCCGCGACGCGGCGGCCGAGGTGTGCGAGGACGTGCCACGGTCCCGGGAAACGACGGGCGAAGCCTCCACGCGATGGCCTCGCCCGTCCCCGCTCGGTGGTTACTCCCGACGGTTGATCTCTCGCTGACGGCGGTCACGCTTTCGCCAGTTGATCTCTCGCCGACGCCGGGCACGCTCCCGCTGCCGGTCTAGCAACAACTCTTTCCGGTGCTCGGAGTCTTGGGGCCATAGCTCGCGCGCAAGCGCCCTCAGTCCGAGGAGCAGCAGCCCGAGGACGGCGACAACCAGTACGGAACCCCAAGGAGCCCCGTCCGGAAGCTGGAACATAGTGGAGAGCCTTCCGACCTAGTATCGGTCGGCGGGTCGCGATCAGGCAGCTAGTACGGCGCTCCCCAGCGCGCTGCGACGGAACCCGCCCCGGTGCGTGTACACGAGGAAGGCAAGGTTGGGCCCCCGAGGCGTGATCTGCGGTGATGCGTCGATCGGCTCGGGCGTCCAGAGCGGTATTTCATCTGCTGCCGCCCGACCCAGTAGCCGGGACAACAGCAAGATCAGCAACCGTCCGAGGAAACGCAGGAGACAAGCGATCAACTCGGCCAGTGCTGCGAGGAACCGCTGCACCGCACAGCGCCGTTCCTGCGCTGTGGACGCCAAGCGCAAGTCTTCAACGGCAGACTTAACGCGAGCATGCGCATGGTCTCCCTCGTCGAGGATTTCGAGCTCGCTGAGGGCTACGAGGGCATTGACGAAGGCGTGTGACTTTCCTCCGCCCATAGGGGCACGAAGTAGATCTTCTTCGGAGGAGGAAACCAGTGTGTCCAAGAACCCCAGTTCCCATCTACTTGGGAGTTCGGACTCGTTCCGTTCCATTACACCTCCTTGGCATCTGATCCGCTCACAGAAGTCTAGCGGCACGTCTGGCGGCGTCGCGCGCATTCGGAGTTACCACGCTTCGCGCGCGCCTCGCCCCATGCATTCTGTCCTCAATCATCCTTAAATGACCAGTTATTGGAGGTGGTGCCATGCCGGGCCCTGTCCCGAAGCGATTCAACCAGCGCCGCCAGCGCAGCAAGAGCGACGGTCTGGAGCGGTGAAGGCCCGGGGCAGCGCTATCCCGAAGATTCCTCCGATTGACGAGGGGCTGGCACCCTCGTTGCGGCGCCGGTATTCGCCGCTCGCGGATTCTGGGCAATCGCAGATCCGAGACCATGCCGACCGAGATGGCCGTGCCGTGGGCTGACCTACCATGCCCCGTACTGGCTGTGCCTGATGGCTGATACGGGGCCACATCCGGCGTGGCATAAGCCTTCGTTGACGACCTCGGCGCGCAGCCGGAAGGGTCTTTCCTCGCATTTCATGACAAAATATATATCTCTCGCGTTGCGGCGGTCATGCGAGGGTGCAACCAGTCATCGACCTTTGGCGCTTGGGACTACAGCGGCGTACCGTGTAGTTGAGCCAATGCCGTTCGAGTTAGGCGGGTAAGAGATGTTACCGGAAATTGGCGAGAACCTTCGGCGCCACAGGATGGCGGCCGGAATCACTCAGGAAACCCTTGCGTATACCGCGGGGCTCGCACCCTCCACTGTCGCGAAACTGGAGCAAGGCGGAAGCGTCCGCATCGAGACGCTGAACAAAATCGCCCGCGCCCTTCACGTCAAGACCTCTCAGCTCATGGCGCCGGACACTCCCGATCCCGTCAACGAAGACAGTTCCCGGCTTGGGCTCGTCGAGTTGCGAAACACTCTCACTCCTCCAATCAGCCTGACAGACCCAACGCGTCAAACAAGCGAAGAGCCCGACTTGCCCGCGCTCTTGGAGGTGATCAGGAGCGGGGCAGCAGCGTACGACACCTTGGGCTTTAGGGCACTCGCGAAGAGGCTTCCGCAGGTTATCCGTGACGCTGACTCCGCCGTGTTCCATTTCGATAGCGGAGAAGAGCGAAACCGAGCACTGGCTACACGGGCTGAGGCGTACCTTCTCGGGGGGGCGCTATCTGACGCAAGTCCGGCAATACGATCTTGCGTACCGTGCCCTGTCCGGCGCGATCCGTGACGCTCGCGAGATTGGCGACACCAATACGGCAGCATTCGCCGTTGCGGCCATGTCTTATCTTCTGTTGCGGCAGGGTCGTCTGGATGAGGCTGAGCGCGTGGCGGTAGAGGCGGCAGACCGCGTAGAGCCGCGCATCTCAACGGCGGAACCGGAACGGCTGGTCGTGTGGGGTTGGCTGGCCCTTGCGAGTGCTGCCTCCGCCGTCCGGAACAACCGGGATGACGCTGCGGGAGAAGCGGGTCGGATTGCCGCGTCTGCTGCCTCCGCGCTAGGTGTGAAGCCCGTCGGCGTTCAGCGCTTCGCGGGGTTCGACTCAACTGTAGTAGGTATGAAGACCCTCGAAGAGGAACTGATCAAGTCGGACGGTGACCCTTACCGCGTCATCGAAGAATCGACCGACAAAGCCCAACTGTCTGACCGCGCCCTACTGAAAACCCCTGGTCTCTCCGGGACAGACAAGAACCGCCACAGGCTCACCGTGGCGTCCGCCTACATCGAAGTTCGAGAGTTCGACAAGGCTTTCGAACGGTTGACGGCCATCGAGAATCAGCAGGGCGCCGAGTGGCTGCGTCATCAGAAGGACGCGCGAGACGTGATGGAGAAGATTGCCCGCAAGCGCAAGCGGAGGCTTACGGGAGAGCAGCGCCACATCATGGCGATACTTGGCGTCGCTGCCTGACTACACGCTATGCAGTAGTTCGTGGCACTACTGCGTAGCCGCTACTGCAGAACGCGAGTAGCGGTGATGGCAGGTTCCTAATCTGCTTCAACTCGCTAATGACCGGCACCCCTGCCTCTTTCTAGGGTCTGACGTCTAGTCAGCAAGTACCCCCGCAACCGATGTGCGTCGGGCCCGGGGGCGCGGACCACCTGATGTGAGAGGCAGGCAGCCGTGAGCAAGATTAGCCACAGTCACCCGAACGTGGTGTCGCTCGTACGAGATATGGCCGAAGATCGTGTCGGTATCTGCATGAGCTGGGGTGGACCATACGTCATGCTCGGGCTCCAGTTCGGAGGCAAGGAATGGCAGGCACGCCCGGAAGATCTTCGCTCGGCGGGGGGTTGCCTTGCCTGAGCGCGAAGTCTCCGAACACCCCCGCACCGCCGACATTCAGCAACTTCAAGCGGCGTATCTCATGCACCGGGCCGAATGCGAGACGTGCACGCCCGACCAGTCGTGTGACATAGCGCGACGGCTGGAAGAGGCGCGGCGTGCGGCGGGAGTGTCATGAGCGCGAACTGTGTGGAGTGCGCCCGCCTGGAGCGCGAGAAGGAAGCGGCGCGTCGAACGGGGGACCTGAGCAAGGTCACCGACTGTGCGGTGTTACTGAGACGACACCCCGATCACAGCAAGAGGAGGGCTCCCGCCGGAAGGGGGGGAGATGACTCGGGCCATCTGCCGCTTCTGTGAGTTCCAGCTCATCCCCGATACCGAGCCTGATGCCGAACCGCTCACGTTCACCATGCAGTGCGCGGTGTGCGAGCAGGCTGGGGAGGCCAGCGATGACCAGGCCGCCGCGCACACGTGGGCGACCGGTCACCTGAAGGCGAACCCGGAGCACTTCACCTATCGGGAGATCATCACCCGTCCCTGCCGGTTCGCGTCGGGGGCGTGGCAGTGACGCGAACCATCCTGAGAAGCTTGGACCTGGTGCTCAGTGCCGAACGCGCGCAGGGTGCGCTGGACGGGATCTATCGCGCCGAGTGCATGACGTGCCCGGCCACGTCGGGGCGGGTGGACAGCGATCCCGGTCTCGTTGCGCGCTGGGCCATCCTCCGCACCCAGCAACAAGAACCGAATCATGGTCAGTTCCTTGTGACCGTTGAGCGTCACTGGCGCGCGGCCTCCGTGCACACCCCGAACGGACACGGCACGGCCACGCTGCCCCCGGCCCGCAGCGCCAGCACCGTCAGCCAGGCGCCCGCCACGCACCGCGCCCCCGGACGCTGGGGCGCCTGCTGGCGTCGCGCCGTGGCGTGTCAGGGGCGACTCGCCGGGCCGCTGGTCCTGGCCACCTTCATGGTGGTTGCCGGACTCGGCGGCTACCTCATCGGGACCGGTCACGACACCGGCTGACCTGCTAATGACGCCCGCATGGTCGGAGATGCTCCCCCGTAGCCTCCGGCCGTGCGGGATCAGTGGCGCTCCCTACCGGACAAGCCCCGAGTTCGATGGGCAGACGTGCCCACGCCGAGCGGACGCGCTTGAGGCTCCGGCCCCGGTCCGCCCCTGCACTGGACTGCCGCGTACCGCGCGCTTAGCTCATCTGCTTTCCACGCAGCGGGTGCCGCTTCCGCCATGCATCGATTCGGTCCTCCGGCCACAGCGGGGTGCGCCCCACGTAAAGGGCGCTGGGAAAGTCGTTGTTGGAGCTGTTCAGGTTGTAGACGTGCTGCACGGTGATCTTCAGACGTTCTGCCGTCTGCCGTGCGTCGAGATAACCAGGAATCTCAGCGCTCATTCACCCACTCTACCTTGATTGTCATAGCTGAATTCATCGTGTAGTGTTCTTAGGTCAACTAATTCTTGGGGGGGGGTGACGGTCACGGGGGCTGCGCAGACGCGGAAGTTCCGGGGGAAGAACAAGGCCTCGAAGTGGACAAAGCCCGACGACGGGATCGTGTCCGTGATGGTGCTGCGTCTGGCCGTGACCGACCCCACCGACCTGGCCCGGCTGGAGAAGCTGTTCGGCGCGATGTGGTCGATCAAGCGGGCCGTTCAGCGCGACGCCCGCGCCAAGGTCGATGCCTACTGGGCGGCGAAGCACGAGCGCGACCGAGATGGCGCGAAGGCTGTACGCCAGCGCCTCGGCCTGTCCCGTGAGGCCCTGGAACGCTGCGCCTACCGGCATCTGGAGAACGCTGGACACCTCAAGCACCACGCCAGCAAGGCCCTCGCCATGCACATCGCTGACGAGGTGTGGAACGGCGTGTCCCGCCACCTGTTCGCCGACAACACAGGCAAGCGCTTTGGCCGCCCCAAAGTCGGGCGGTGGTACGACCTCACCCGCATTCCGGGCCGCGCTCGCTCCCACACCACCGAGAACAAGTGGGAGACCTTTCGCCTGGTCGGGACCCTCCACGGGCACGCCATGGCCTACACCGACGGCGGCCGGCACGACCTGATGCAGCCGCGCCGGATGCCGAAGCCGACTGTGCCGGGTGGCAAGGTCCCCACCGGCAAGCTCGCCGCCGCCGGGAAGCCGGGCATGCGGAAGGCGAACTGGTGGGACCACACCGGCCCGCTGGCCGTGGTGTTCGCCGGAGGGCCAGTCGGCAGGCGCGGTGACTTCGTGCTGCCCGTCCGTATCCCGCAGGGGCCGGGCCAGTGGGCCAGGGTGGAGCACTTCCTCGCCGATCCGCGCTGCTGGCACAAGGTGGATCTCGTACGCCGTCGCAAGGCATCCGCGCCTGGCGGCTGGGTGTACGAGGCGCGCCTGATGGTCCTCCGCCCCGGTCACGCCTCCCCGGCTGTCCGGCAGATGCGGCAGCGCGCCGCCGAGCTGGGCCGGATCGGCGGGGTGGACGGCAACGTCTCCAACTTGTCTGTCGTTTCCTTCCCCGCATCCCTGGACCTCGACGAAGGCACCCCGGCCTCCTCGGAGATCACGCTGACCGAACAGGAGCGGGTGCGGCTGGAGAAGGAGGCCAAGAAGAAGCGGGCCCGCGCGCGGGCGCTGGAGCGCTCCCGCCGGGCCACCAACGCCACCCAGTACGGACTGTCCAAGAGACAGGCCCGAAGGGCGGAGCGCCGGGCGGCGAAGGGTCTGGGGCCCAAGGCCGTGACGGTGCCGGGCGGTGCACGTGCCGCACGGTTGGATGGGGTGCCGAAGCAGGCGTTCCGCCGCGACTGGCTGTCCCGCAACTACTGGGAGATGCGCGCCCGCCAGGCCGAAGCCGCCGCGTCCGCTGCCGAGTACCGGCGCCACCGCGCCCGCCAGATCGCACGGGAGATCATCGCCGTCCACGGCCCCCGTCTCACGGTGGAGGACTGCGACATCCGCACCTGGTACCGGCTGTGGGGCAAGCGCCTCTCCCAGACCACGCCCGGCACGCTCATCTCCGCCCTGGACATCGAATGTAAGGCCGCCGGTGGCCGCCTCGTACGCGCCTCCACTTGGTCAACGGCCTTGTCCCAGCACTGCCTGTGCGGCGAGCGCGTCACCAAGTCCCTGCGCGACCGGGAACACAAGTGCATTGCCTGCGCACTCGTCGGCAAACGCGACCTGGTATCCGCAGCGCTGGCCGCCTTCGTGGACCTGGCCGACCCCGACGACCCCAAGACGGCCCGACTGGATTCCGCCAGGTCGCGGCACGCACAGATCATCTTCAACGAAGGGCTGGAAGAGGCCCTGAGTGAGTCAACCACACCGTGCCAGAACACCCCTCGGGGTGCTGGTCGCGTGGCAGTCCCACGTCAGCCTGGGACCTCTGCTCACCGAACGCCGGACGGCGGGACCGAGCGACCCCGGATGAGACACGCCCCGTGCGTGACCACGTCGGAAAGCCCGGACCCCGCCCCGCGTGCAGTCCACAGCTCACCCCCTGGTGAACTGCGGATCAAGTCTTAGTTGTGGGACGCGGCGGCCAGCGCGGCCAGTTCCTCCAGCGCGGTGGTCCAGGTCGCCGCCGCGTACTCCGCGTGCTTGGCCTTCGCGGCGTCCGGGACCGCGAGTGCCCGGATGCCGCTCTCGGCCAGGCGGAGCCGGGTGCCGGGGCCCTCGGGGGAGAGGGCGAACTCCACCAGGGTCGAGTCGCCCGGCGCCGCGCCCAGGGGCTGGTCCGGCTCGCTGGCCAGACGGAAGCGGAACAGTGCGTCCGGCACCGCCCGCTCCACCCGGCCGTGGAACTCGCCCTGCTCGTCCCAGCGGAAGCGGAGCGTCCCGCCGGGGCGCGGGTCGATCTCGCAGCCCCCGAACGCGTACCAGGCGCGGATGTGCTCCGGGGTCGTCAGCACCCGCCATACGCGGTCGACGGGCGCCGGGATGTACACCTCGCGCTCGATCCGGTCGGCCACCATGCCACCCACGCTAGCCGCTCACCGGCCTACCCGAAGTCCGGGCGCTCCGGGTCGAACGCGGCGAGCCCCTCGGCGGGTGAGGACGCGTGGGCGAAGTGGCGGCGCGGGATGCGGCCGGCTCGGTGGGCCAGCCGTCCGGCCCGGACCGCGTGCCGCATGGCCTCGGCCATCAGGACGGGTTCCTGCGCCCGGGTGACGGCGGACGCCAGCATCACCGCCGCGCAGCCCAGCTCCATGGCGAGCGCCGCGTCCGAGGCGGTGCCCGCGCCCGCGTCCAGGATCACCGGGACCGTGGCGCGCTCGACGATCAGCTGGAAATTGTGCGGATTGCGGATGCCGAGACCGGAGCCGATGGGGGAGCCCAGCGGCATGATCGCGGCACAGCCCACCTCCTCCAGCCTGCGGGCCAGCACCGGGTCGTCGTTGGTGTACGGCAGGACGGTGAAGCCGTCGTCCACCAGCGTCTCGGCGGCGTCCAGCAGCTCGACCGGGTCGGGGAGCAGGGTGCGCTCATCGGCCACCACCTCCAGCTTCACCCAGTCGGTGCCGAGCGCCTCCCGCGCGAGCCGGGCGGTCAGCACCGCCTCCCCGGCCGTGAAGCACCCGGCGGTGTTGGGCAGCACGCGGATGCCGTGCCGGTCGAGCACCGACAGGACCGAGCCCTGCACGGTGGGGTCCAGGCGGCGCATCGCGACGGTGGTGAGCTGCGTGCCGGAGGCCAGCAGCGAGCGCTCCAGGATCTCCAGGCTGGGCGCCCCGCCGGTGCCCATGATCAGACGGGAGGAGAAGGCGGTCCCCGCGATGGTGAGCGGGTCCGGATCGAGGTCCGGGTCCGGGTCCGGGGCAGGGCGCATCGTGGTGTACGTCGTGTTGTGCATCGTTTCGGCCATCCGGGGTTCAGCCTCCTTGGACCGCGGTGAGGACCTCGACCCGGTCCCCGTCGCCGAGCGGGGTGGCGGGCCACTGGCCGCGCGGGACGACCTGTTCGTTGACTGCCGCGGCGACCCCCGAGCGCGCCCGGGTCAGCTCCGCGACCAGCAGGTCGAGGGTCGTGCCGCCGGGGAGCTCGCGGGGCTCGCCGTTCACGGAGACGGTCATGGAGGCGCTCATGCGGGCTGCTCCTGCGGTACGGGTGGGGTGGGGTGGGCGGCGGGGAAGCGCCGCGGTGAGAACGGCCGGGCCTCGTCCGGGAGCTCACCGCGCGTCAGCACCTCGGCCATGACATCGCCCGTGACGGGGGTGAGGAGAACGCCGTTGCGGTAGTGGCCGGTGGCCACGGACAGCCCGGGCAGCGCGCTCGGGCCCAGCAGCGGCGCGTTGTCGGGGGAGCCGGGGCGCAGCCCGGCGCAGGTCTCGACGAGCGGCAGCTCGGTGATGCCGGGCACCAGCTCATGGGCGTCGCGCAGCAGTTCGTAGACGCCGCCCGCGGTGACCGTGGTGTCCCAGCCGAGCTCTTCCGAGGTGGCGCCGACGACCAGCTCGCCGTTCTCGCGCGGCACCAGATAGACATGCCCGCCGCGCACCTCGGCCCGTACGGTCCTGGACAGGAACGGTGCGTACGCGGGCGGCACGCGCAGCCGCAGCACCTGGCCCTTGACCGGGCGCACGGGGGGCAGCGCGTCCTCGGGGACGCCCGCGAGCCGTCCGCTGAGGCTGCCCGCGGCCAGCACGGTACGCTCGGCCGCCAGCCGTGTGCCGTCGGCGAGTTCGGCGCCGGTCGCGCGGTCCGCCGAGAGCGTCAGCCGCTCCGCGCGGGACCGGTGGAAGACCACCCCGGCTCGCTCGCACGCCGTCAGCAGCGCCGCCGCCAGCCGCCGCGGGTCGACCTGGTGGTCCCCGTCCACCCGCAGGCCCCCGCGCACGCCCGGCGCGAGCATCGGCTCCAGGCGGCGGCATTCGCGCCCCGTCAGCCACTGCGACTCCAGCCCGAGCCGCCGCTGGAAGTCATGGAGTTCGCGGAGCTGGGCGCGGTCGTCGGGGTCGAAGGCCACGGCGAGCGTGCCGCAGGCGCGATAGCCGACGTCCTGGCCGCTCGCCTCCTCCAACTCGGCCACGAAGTCCGGATAGCGGCGCGCGGAGGCCAGGTTGAGCGCGAGCAGCGTCTGCTCGCCGTAGTGGAGCTCGGTGACGGCCGCGAGCATCCCCGCCGCGACCTGGGCCGCGCCGCCGCCGGGCGCCGGGTCGGCGACGGCGGTGCGCAGGCCCCGCAGGGCCGCCCGCCACGCCGTGACCAGGCCGATGACGCCGCCTCCGATGACCAGCGCGTCGTACGACCCGTCCGGCCGCGTACCCGAGGATGGCCGCGTACCCGAGGATGTGCGTGACGGCGTACGTGATGATGCGTGCATGGGCGTGACGCCCCTCCCTTCGCCGGCATGACCCGGATCAGGTTCGTACGGTCGGAGGCCGCTTCAGCCTCCCTCTCAGCCCGGTGCGTCCGGGCTCCCGCGAGAGCTTCGTCCCGCCACCCTAGTACGAGGCCGGAACCGCCCGGAAGGGCGAGCCCCCGGCCACGGGGTGTGCCAGTGCCCGCTGTGCCGGAGATCTCGTCCGTCGGTTCTCCGGTCGGCACCGCACACCGTCCTAGAGTGATCGTGTGAGCGATGAGACGACGACGAAGTCGGCATCCCCGGAGAGCAACGGCCGGCAGGTGGTGATCGTCGGCGCGGGAATGGCCGGAGTCCAGACCGCCGTCGCGCTGCGCGACCAGGGCTGGACCGGCTCCATCCTGCTGCTCGGCGCCGAGGCGCACCAGCCGTACGACCGGCCGCCGCTGTCCAAGGCCGTGCTGCTCGGCAAGGCCGAGGGCTCCGCCTTCGACGTGGACTTCGAGGCGCTCGGCGTCGAGTTGCGGCTCGGCGTGTCCGTCACGGGCCTGGACACCGGCGCGCGGCGGCTGGAGACCGAGTCGGGGCCGGTGCCGTACGACGTCCTGGTGATCGCCACCGGCGCCGAGCCGATCACCCTGCCCGGCTCCGAGGGCGTGCCGGGGGTGCATCTGCTGCGCACGCTCGACGACGCGGAGCGGCTGCGCCCGGTGCTCGCCGGGCAGCGCGAGATCGTGGTGGTCGGGGCGGGCTGGATCGGCGCGGAGTTCGCCACGGCGGCGCGCGAGGCGGGCTGCGCCGTGACCGTCGTGGAGGCCGCCGACCGCCCGCTGGCGAGCGCCCTCCCCGCCGAGGTCGCCGCCCCCATGGCCGACTGGTACGCCGACTACGGCGTCGAGCTGATCACCGGCGCGGCGGTGGCCGCCGTGGACGAGCAGGGGCTGCTGCTCGGCGACGGCACCCGGCTGCCGGCCGACGCGGTGGTCGTCGGCATCGGGGCGCGGCCCGCTACGGGCTGGCTGGCCGGCTCGGGCGTCGAGCTGGCCGCGGACCGGTCCGTCGTCGCCGACGAACAGCTGCGCACCACCGTGCCGGACGTCTACGCCGTCGGGGACTGCGCGTCGTTCCCCTCCGCCCGCTACGGCGAGCGGCTGCTGGTGCACCACTGGGACAACGCCCTCCAGGGGCCGCGCACCGTCGCCACCAATGTGGTCGGCAGCCGGACCGCGCACTTCACCGGTTCGGTCTACGACCCGGTGCCGTACTTCTGGTCCGAGCAGTTCGGCCGCTTCGTGCAGTACGCGGGCCACCACGCGGCCGCCGACGAACTCGTCTGGCGCGGCGACCCGTCTGGCGCGGCCTGGTCGGTGTGCTGGCTGCGCGAGGGGGCGCTGGTCGCCCTGCTGGCGGTCGGCCGTCCGCGCGATCTGGCCCAGGGCCGCAAGCTGATCGAACAGGGCTCCCGGCTGGACCGCGCCCGCGCCGTGGACCCGTCGGTGCCGCTGAAGTCGGCGGTCCTGTGATCCTCGCCGCGCCCCGGCGGCGCCCCCGGCCGCGGGCCGGCGGACGGCGGCTGGGCCGAGGCTGTGCCGGGTGCCCGACTACCCACTGTCAGTCCTAGATGGCAGGCTTGTCCCGTGACCGAGATTGACGCAAAGATCGATGCTCTCGTCCCCGCCTGGCTCACCCTCCCCGACGTCGCCGAACGGCTCGGCGTCGAGGTGACGCGCGTGCGGCAGCTGGTCAAGGAGGGTCAGCTGATCGCGGTGCGCCGTGGCGAGAACCGGGTGCTTCAAGTGCCCGCCGAGTTCATCGGTGACGAAAAGGTCGTCAAGGGCCTGGTGGGCACCCTGACACTGCTGAAGGACGACGGCTTCAGCGACGAGGAGATGCTGGAGTGGCTCTTCACCCCGGACCCGAGCCTCCCCGGCACCCCGGCCCAGGCCCTGCGCGAGAACCGTGGCACCGAGGTGAAGCGCCGCGCCCAGGCGCTCGCCGTATGAGCCGAAGCCACGGCCGACCCGCCGCACCCATCCGCACCGTTCGCACCATCCGTACCGTCCCTACCGTCTGAATCACCAACCGCCGAATCACCACCCGCGGCGTACGGGCCGGCCGCTCCGGCCCGTACGCCGCCGATCCAGGGGGAAAGCCGTCCCGATGGCCACCGCCGCCACCACCGCCCGCCGGCAGCTCGCCGACGCCCGGCTCTATCTGTGCACCGACGCGCGCCGGCGCCAGGGCGATCTGCCGGAGTTCCTGGACGCCGTGCTGGGATCGGGGGTGGACATCGTCCAACTGCGCGACAAGGGCATGGAGGCCCGCGAGGAGCTGGACCACCTCGCGGTGTTCGCCGACGCCTGCCGCCGCCACGGCAGGCTGCTGGCGGTCAACGACCGGGCGGACGTCGCCCATGCCATCGGCTCCGATGTGCTGCATCTGGGCCAGGGCGATCTGCCGGTCCCGGCGGCGCGCGCGATCCTCGGCGAGGATGCGCTGATCGGGCGGTCCACTCACGCGCCGGCCGAGGCGGAGGCCGCGGCCGCCGAGCCCGGCGTCGACTACTTCTGCACCGGGCCCTGCTGGCCCACCCCCACCAAGCCGGGGCGGTCCGCCCCCGGGCTGTCGCTGGTGCGCCACACCGCCGCCCTGAAGCCCGCGCGGCCCTGGTTCGCCATCGGCGGCATCGACGCCTCGAATCTGGACGAGGTGCTGGAGGCGGGGGCCCGGCGGGTCGTCGTGGTGCGGGCGATCACCGAGGCCGACGACCCCGGCGCGGCCGCCGCCGAGCTGGCCAAGCGGGTGCGCGCTCTCGACCTGTGAGCGCCGCCGGTGCGGGCCGCCGGTGCGGGGCGCCCTGGCCGCCCGTCGGCGGCAGGGTGTCCGCAGTGCGGACCAGGACCCGGCGAAAAGGGCATAACGCCTCGGTCCACTGGGCGTGCGCCCCAGTGCTGGCTAACCTTCCCGTATGGCCCTTGGCACAGCTTCCACCAGGACGGATCGCGCGCGGACGGTGCGTGATCTGCTCGCGTCAGGCGAGCAGTCGTACTCCTTCGAGTTCTTCGCCCCGAAGACGGAGAAGGGCGAGCAGACACTGTGGAACGCCATCCGTCGGCTCGAAGCCGTCTCACCGACCTTCGTCTCCGTGACCTACGGCGCGGGCGGCTCCTCCCGTGAGGGGACCGTGCGCGTCACCGAGCGCATCGCGACCGACACCACGCTCACCCCGGTCGCCCACCTCACCGCCGTCAACCACTCCCGCGCCGAGCTCCGCAACGTCATCGGACAGTACGCGGACGCCGGGATCCGCAACATGCTGGCGCTGCGCGGCGATCCGCCCGGCGACCCGATGGGCGAGTGGGTCCGCAACGCCGACGGTGTCACCTACGCCGCCGAACTGGTCCAGCTGATCAAGGAATCGGGGGACTTCTGCGTCGGCGTCGCGGCCTTCCCCGAGATGCACCCCCGCTCCACGGACTGGGACACCGACATCCGCCACTTCGTGGACAAGTGCCGCGCGGGCGCCGACTTCGCGATCACCCAGATGTTCTTCTACGCGGAGGACTATCTGCGGCTGCGCGACCGGGTCGCCGCAGCGGGCTGTACGACGCCGATCATCCCTGAGATCATGCCCGTCACGAACGTTCGGCAGATCGAACGGTTCGCGCAGCTGAGCAACGCAGCCTTCCCGCCGGACCTCGCGGAGCGGATCCTGGCGGTGAAGGACGACGCGGCGGCTGTACGCTCGATCGGAATCGACTACGCCACGGAGTTGTGCGCGCAGTTGATGGCCGAGGAGATTCCCGGACTTCACTTCATTACGCTGAACCACTCCCCGGCGACACTGGAGATCTACGAGAATCTGGGACTGCATCAGCGGTCCTGAGGACGGCAGCCGACGGGCGGCCGCACGAGAGGGGCGGGCATGGGCTGGACGGTCCTCTACATCGCGTTTGGCGTCGTCGCGCTGTGGCTGCTGGGAGAGGTGCTGCTGCAATACAAGGCGCGGCTGCGCTGGCGGCTCCTCGCCTTCACCGGCTTCCTCGGGGTGGTGGTCGGCGTGCTCATCCCGTCCGTGCCGGTGATCGGCGCGGGCGCGATCACCTTCGCGATCGGCCAGACGTACGTCACGCTGTCCTTCCGGCGCGGCTTCGCCGCCGGGTGGGCGCTGCGCGGGGTGCCGGGGCTGAGCCGCGGCGATGACCACGACAGGGATGCCCCGCCCGCGATGGACGCCGAGCCGACGCTCCAGGTCTCCGACCTGGAGGCGGTCCCGGTGGCCGAGCAGGAGCCGCCCGCGTACCGGCCGGAGCCGCTGCCCGACGACACGGGCGAGTACGGCGTCTACGGCGGCTCTGCCGCGCAGGCCGCCGCGCAGGCGGCGCCGGGCGCCGCCGGGCCCGGCGGCGGCTACGGCGGTTATGAGAGCTACGGCGGCTACGGCACCCAGGACGGCCAGGACTACGCCGCGGCCCAGGGCCACAGCAACGGCCAGGACGTCTACGCGGAAGCCGGGCAGTACGGGTACGACGCCGGGGCGTACGCGGGCTACACCGACCCGTACGGCGGCTCCCAGCAGCAGGGGTACGAGCAGCAGCAGGGCGGTCAGCAGCAGGGCGGTCAGCAGTACGCCGATCAGCACCAGCAGTACGCCGGGCAGTACGCCGCCTACGGGCAGGACCAGTACGGCGGCGGGGGCCACGGCGACCACTACGCCGCGGAGCCCTCGTACGGCGGGCAGCAGCAGTACGCCCCCGACGCGGGGATGCAGCCCGGCGGGGGGTGGGTCCCCCAGCAGCGCGATGGCGACACGGGGCTCCCGCAGGACCAGCCGCCGTACCCGTACCAGCAGCAGGACTACAACAACGGCGGCTACGACGAGCGGTATCGCTACTGACGGCTGACGGCTCTTGACGGGGCGGTGCGGGGCTTCCCGCGCCGCCCCGTCGCGTCACTGCCCCGTCGCGTCAACGCGTCACTGCGAGCCGCGCCACTCCGCGCCGTCGACGATCAGCCCGGCCACCATCGCGCCGGACATCCCGGCATGGGCCAGCCCGCCGCCCGGATGTGCCCAGCCGCCCGCCAGATACAGGCCCGGCAGCCGGGTCAGGTTAGCGGGCCGCAGAAAGCGGCCCTCCGCGCCGGCCAGGGCGGGCCCGGGCACCGCGCCGCCCGTGGCGCCGGTGTCCGCGGCGGTGTCGGCGGGGGTGCGCACCTCGCGCCACAGCAGCCGGTCGCGCAGCCCCGGTATGGCCGCCTCCGCGGCCGCCACGAGCCGCTCCGCGTCCTCCTCGGCGGCCGTGCCGTCTATCCAGTCCACCGGGCCGTGCGGGGCGACGGTGGCGGTGAGCGTGACGGCCTCGTGGTCCTCGTCGGGGCGGGTCGTGGGGTCGTCCGGGCGCAGCACGGTCACCGTGGGGTGGGGGCAGGGCTCGCGCAGCCCGTCGTGGCCGTCACCCGCCGCGCCGAAGACGGCGGCCAGCTCCGCGGCGCGATCCGGGGCGTGGACCACGGTGCGGTGTGCCGTGCCCTGGGGGCGGGCGCCGCGCAGCGCGAGGAGGACGGTGAGCCGCCCAGCCACCCCGCCGCCGGGCCGCACATCGCCCTCGCGCCACGGCTCGGCCCCGCCCAGCAGCGCGGGCAGCAGCGCCGGGTCGACGGCGGCCACCACCGCGTCAGCCTCCGCCACCGAGCCGTCCGCCAGATCCACGCCCGCCGCGCGGCCGTCCTTCTCGAGGACGCCGACGACCTCGGCATCGAAGCTGAACCGCACCCTCCGCGCCCGGCAGCGCTCGTACAGCGCGTCGGCCAGCGCCCGCATCCCGCCGCGCACATACCAGCTGCCGAAGGTCTGCTCCAGATAGGGCAGCACCGCGGCGGCGGCCGGAGCGGTGCGCGGATCCAGGCTGTGCGCGACGGCGTGGCTCTCCAGCAGGGCGACGGCCCTGGGGTCCTTCAGCTCGCGGCGCGCCACGTCGGCGAGGGTGGCCGGCTGCCCGCCGTCCCGCCGCAGCCACCCGGAGATCCCGCGGCGGACCGGCGCCGGATACGGATCGCGGCCCAGGGTCCGCCAGTCCGCGCGCAGCGGCTCCTCCAGCAGTGGCCTGCGGGTGGCGTCCCACGCCTCGCGCGCCCGGTTGACCATGTCGCTCCAGCGCTCGCCCGCGCCCGCGCCGAAGGCGTCGTCCAGCGCCCGGACGACCCCCGCCCGCGAGGCGTTGGGCAGCGTGACCTTGGTGCCGTCGGCGAAGACATGTCTGCTCGCGGGGTCGACCTGGGTCAGCTCGACAGACTGCTCCAGGGTCTCCTTGCCGGTCTTCACGAACAGATCGCGATAGACCGCGGGCAGATGGAGCAGGCCGGGGCCGGTGTCGAAGGCGAAGCCGTCCCGCTCGAAGCGCCCGACCCCGCCGCCGTAGGTCCGCCCGCGCTCGTACACCGCCACCTGGTGGCCCGCGACGGCCAGCCGGGCGGCGGCCGCCATGGCGCCCATCCCAGCGCCGATCACCGCAATCCGTGCCATGACCGCGACTTTATCCGCCGCCACCGACAACCGGGCACCGCGGCCTGGGGACGAGTGCCCAGGGCTTGAGTACGTGTACCTAGGCGGTCAGATGAGTAGCCGCGCGGATGGGGTATGACCTGCACGGACGGGAGAGTGGTGAGCGCGGAAGGGGCGCGGCGCCGGACCGCCGACACGGGGCGGCGGAACGGCGCGGCGACCCGGCCGGGGTCCCCCACGGGAACCGTGGGGGATTACGGGGGGGCGAGGCTCCCCCGGCTCTGCCGGGAGCGCCCCTCTTCCGGCGCGGTTCGATCGGGGTTCGAACCGCGCCAGAACAGGGGGCCCGGTGGTGGCCGGGGCCCTGTCCGGCCGGTCGGGCCGGGCTCACCCCGAGGTCCGGGCGCCCTCGGCCGGGGCTCCGACGCCCTTGGCTAGGGCTCCGACGCCCTTGGCCAGGGCTCCGACCCCCTTGGCCGGGGCTCCGACCACACGTCCCTGGAGCAGCCGCGACAGCGCGGCGTGCACATCGTCCAGCGGCCGCTCCGGCTGGTACGACTGCCAGTCCAGCGCCGCCACCAGCACCATCCCGAACAGCGCCGAGGCCGTCAGCGGGATGTCGACGTCCTCGCTCAGCTCCCGCGCGGCCACGCCCTCCCGCAGCACCGACTCGATCACCGCCGTGGCCTGCCGCCGCACCACCATCAGCGTCGACTGCCAGGCGCGGTTGGTGCGCCACAGCTCGGCCACGTACAGCTGGGTCAGCGCCGGGTGGCGCGCGATGAAGTGCAGGCCCGCGCGGACCATCGCGTCCAGCGCGTCGGCATGGCTGCCGCCGCGCTCGGCCGTCTCGTCGGCGGCGCTCTGAAGCGAGGCGGTCAACAGCCCGATGCCGTGCCGCAGCAGCTCCTCGAAGAGCACGGTCTTGCTCGCGAAGTTGTAGTAGACCGTGCCCTTGGCCACTCCGGCCCGCTCGGCGATCTCGTCCACCGTGGTGGAGGAGAACCCCTGCTCCGCGATGAGGGTGACCGCTGCCTCGAAAAGCTTCTGCCGGGTGGCCTGGCGTCGCGTGCTGCTGCTGTCCATGGCGCTGATTGTGCACGCTGCCGAAGTGGCCCCGCTCACAGGTCCGTTACCCAAGACGATCACATGTCCGGATCCGGACGGGCCCTTTTACCGACCCGGCGCGCCCCCGGTCCGCCCCCGCCGCGCGGACCGGGCGGCGTGCGAGGGCCGCCGCGGTGCTGCGAGACGTTCGCGCAGGTCAGAGGGGATTGTCAGTGGTGTGCCCCACGATGGGTCCATACGGCGGTCGCTATACCACACAGCCGGCCGCCACGCGACGACAGGAGGTTCGTCATGGCCAGTACCGCCGCAGCGCGCCGGCACCGTGCCGCCGCCGCCCCTGCCCCTTCGTTGACCGGTCCCGCGAGCGATGTCCACCCCGTGCTGCGCCGCGCGTCCGCGCCGCCCGCCGCGCTCGACCTGCTCTCCCAGGCACACCAGGGCCTGGAGGAGGCCGGAGGCCTGGAGACCGCCAACGAGCGCTTCGCCACCGCCCATCTGGCCGCCCTGCGCACGGCGGCCGCCGTGCTCGCCGTGCGCGGCCGCCCCGAGCCCACCGCGCGCCGCCGCGCGCGGATCCGCAGTGCCTGGGAAGTGCTGCCCGAAGTCGCCCCCGAACTGACCGAGTGGAGCGCCCTGTTCGCCGCGGGCGCCGATCGAAGGGCCCGCGCCGAGGCGGGCATACCGGGCGCGGCGACCTGCCGGGAGGCAGACGATCTGCTGCGCGCCGTCGCGATGTTCCTGCGCCTGGTCGAGCGGATGCTGTCCCTCCAGCCCGTCCTGCCCCAGCAGCCACAGTCGGCCGTGCCCGGCGGGAAGGAAGGCGCGTAGGCCCCGCTCCCGGCGCCCGGGAGGCAGGTTCCGGGGGCGCGGGAGCCGGTCCGGGGGCGCGGCCCCCGGACCGGCGCGCGGCGCGGGGCGGCGGAGGCAATAGGCTGGGAGCGTCGACGTCAGTAACTCGTCGTCACCGCCGGAGGCGGTGGCGGCATCGCGCCGAGGAGCCACCCGCCGTGTCAGATCCGCTGCGCCCCCGTGCGTCCCTCCGTACCGCCGTGGTGTGGGAGGTCCTCAAAGACGCCCTGGACCGCCGGGTCAAGGCCGCGGGCCAGCGCCCCGACGCCGGCGAGCGCGTGCCCGGTGTGCTGGAGGTGCTCGACACCGGAGGCGGCAGCGGCAACTTCGCGGTGCCGGTCGCCCGCCTCGGCCACCGTGTCACGGTGGTCGACCCGAGCCCCAACGCGCTGTTCGCGCTGGAGCGGCGGGTCGCCGAGGCCGGGGTCGCCGACCGGGTGCGCGGGGTCCAGGGCGACGCCTCCGACCTGTTCGACGTGGCCGAGCGCGGCGGCTATGACGTGGTGCTGTGCCATGGCGTGCTGGAGTACGTGGACGACCCGGCCGAGGGCCTGCGGAACGCGGTGGCGGCCCTGCGTCCGGCAGGCACCCTCAGCGTGCTCGCCGCGGGCCTCGGCGGCGCGGTGCTCGCCCGGGCGCTGGCCGGCCACTTCACCGAGGCCCGGCAAGCGCTTGCCGACCCGGCGGGCCGCTGGGGCGCCGGTGACCCGATGCCCCGCCGCTTCACCCCCGAGCAGCTGACCGAGCTGGTCACGGAGGCGGGCCTGGAGGTCGGCGCGGTGCACGGCGTGCGGGTCTTCGCCGATCTGGTGCCCGGCGTGCTGGTCGACACCGAGCCCGACGCCCTGGAGGCCCTGCTTCAGCTGGAGGCCGCGGCCGCCGAGCTGCCCGCCTTCCACGCCGTGGCCACCCAGCTGCACGTTCTCGCCGAGCGCGACTGACCGCTACCGGCCGTCCGGCCTCGGTGACCGTCTGAGCGGTCCGCGCAGGTGGAGTAGGCCACAGGCCCCCCGATCGGCCGCCTGGCCCCGTATGATCGAGGTACACCGTCCGGCATGGCGGATCGGCGGGAGGGGAATGCACGTCTCAGCGTCAACAAGCGCCGCGCGCGTACTGGTGGCGAATTGGCGCAGAGGGGCGGGTTTCACGGGGGCGATTCCCTGCCTATCCTGAAAGGGTCGCACCCCGGTCGCCCCCCGCGACCGACGAGTAGGAGGACTCCGTGCCGCTCTCGGAGCACGAGCAGCGCATGCTCGAGCAAATGGAGCGAGCGCTGTACGCCGAAGACCCCAAGTTCGCGACAGCGCTTGAGGGCAGCGGCCTGCGCACGTACACCCGGCGACGGGTCTATCAGGCGATCGCGGGCTTTCTGGTAGGCGTTGCGCTCCTGATGGTCGGCGTGATCATCCCGCAGCAGATCTGGATCAGCGTGGTGGGCTTCCTCGTCATGCTGGGGTGCGCCGGGCTGGCGGTGACCGGCTGGCGCAAGGCGCCCAAGCCCGGCGAGCGGCCCCAGGCGGGCGGGCCCGCGGCCCGTGGCCAGAGCCGTTCGCGCCGGTCCATGATGAGCCGGATCGAGGAGCGGTGGCAGCGCCGCCGCGACGAGCAGGGCCACTGAGCCAACGTCGGCGAGCACGCGCGGCGGTTTGTGCCCGCCGCGCGTGCAAACGCGCACATCGATGCGTCACGCGTCGCTGTCACAGGCGCCTGTGACAGCAGGCGCCTGTGACACCAAGGCATTCACGGCACAAGAGACGACAGCGCGCCATACGTGAGACGTGAGGGGCGGCCGCCGGATGGCGACCGCCCCTCACGCTTCCCTGTGCCGGTTGTTCCCGGCTGCCGTCAGCCCCGCTGGCGGCTCGGGCGCCGCAGCCCGGACACCCACCGGGCCCACCGGGGCGCGCCCCACCGCTCGACCAGAGCGGACCAGCGCGCCGACGCGGCCCACACCACCCGGACCCCCGACCGCGGGGCCAGCAGCGCCCGCAGCCGGGCCCAGCGCCCGGCCTTGGCCCGGAATCCGGCCAGCACCAGCCGCACCTCGTCACCGAGGCCCGCAACCGGACGCGGCTGCGGTGCGTACAGCACCTGCTCGACCGCTGCCGCCACCCGGCGCGCCGCCTCGGCCGCCTCCGGATCGAGCTCACCCATCCGCACGATGCGGGCCACCGCGTTGCGCGAGGTCTGGGAGTCGTCGGGCACGATGCCGAAGTCCCAGGCGGTGTCCAGCAGTTCCCGCCAGGCCGCCAGCACCCGGTCGGCCGCGTCCTGCTCGGTGCGTCCGCCGGAGCCGCTCAGTCTGCGGGACCGGACGCGCTGCCGCCAGAGCATCGGCAGGAGGGGGATCACGATCAGCAGCGCGGCGAACGAACTCCAGCCGACCTGTGTGCTCATCGACCAGCCGCCGCCCGAGGAGGTGTTGTCGGGCTGCTCGCCCACGGCCCCTCCGCACTCGCCGGCCTTCCTCCTGTCCTGCGCGCAGCTGTCCGACGCCGAGGGCGCCGCCGACGGCTCGTCGGACGCGGTGGGCGCCGACGTCGGTTCATCGGTGGAGTCGCCGGACGGCGTCTGCTCCATCGTGTAGTCGGGCTGGCTGCCGCGGCTGGGGGTGGGCTCGAAGCGGGTCCAGCCGACGCCCTCGAAGTACAGCTCGGGCCAGGCGTGGGCGTCCTTGAGCCCGACCGACACCGAGCCGTCCGCATTCGCCGAGCCGGGGGTGAACCCGACGGCCACCCGGGCCGGGATGCCCAGCGTCCGGGCCATGGCCGCCATGGAGAAGGAGAAGTGGACGCAGAAGCCCTCCTTCTGCCGCAGGAACCTGACGATGGCGGCCGAGCCGCTGCCCGACTGCACCCGCGTGTCGTAGCGGAATCCGCCGTTCACCGCGAACCAGTCCTGGAGCTTCACCGCCTGCTCATACGCGTTCGAGGCGCCCGCGGTCACCTGGCGCGCCGTGCGGGCGACCACGGCCGGCAGTGACTCCGGCACCTCGGTGTACTCCCGCAGCAGCTGCGCCGGAGCCGGCGGCGCGGCGGCAAGCTGCGCCGCCGTCGGCTCCACGACCAGGCTGTTGACCTTGTACCGCGCGCCACGGGTGGTCTGCCCGCGGTCGCCGACCAGGGTCCGGCCCTCCGGCTCGTAGCGCCAGCGGCCGTCGATGTCGACCTGCATCGCGGGGTAGGGGAGGGGCAGCCAGTTCTGCGCGTACCAGTCGGCGGCCGTGATCGTGGTGTCGACCGAGGAGACGCGGACGGAGGGGCCCAGACCCGTCGGGGTCGGCAGATTGTCCGGCACGTCCTGGACATGCCTCTCCGAGGACTTCCACGTCGTCCCGTCGAACTTGTCCAGCGCGACGATCCGCAGATACATGTCCTGGGTGGACTGGGAGCTGGTGCGATACCGCAGCACCTCCCGGTTCTCCGGCTGGTTCAGGCTGTCCTGGAGCGACACCAGCGGATTCACCGCCGAGATCGTGCCGCTTCCGCCGCCCCCGCCACTGCCGCCGTTCCGCTGGTCCAGCAGCCCGCCGTCCAGGGACGGCAGCACCGCCGGCACCGCCACGGCGATGCCCAGCGCGAGCGCGCCGATCCTGCGGCCGGTGCGGACCGGGGCCAGCGGCTGGCCGCCGCCCGCCCCGGCAAGGCCGGAGGGAGCCATCCCGTACGGGCGCGGGGCGCCGCCGCTGAACACCCGGCCCCACTGGGACAGCCGGTCCCGCCCCTCGGCCAGCAGCAACAGCAGATAGCCGGCCGCCGCCAGCAGGAACCACAGCCAGTCGTCGCTGCCGTCGGACAGGCCCGCCGCGACCGAGTACAGCGCGAGCAGCGGCAGCCCGGCGGGCGCTGCGCTGCGGAAGGTCACCGCGAGCGCGTCCACCACCAGCCCTATCACCAGCACCCCGCCCACCAGCAGCAGCCGGATGCCGTCGGTGACCGGTGCCGGGATCGCGTACTGGCCCACGTCGACGGTGCCCTGCCGCAGCAGATCGCCGAGCTCCTGGAAGGCCTGCGGGCTCGGGAGCACCCCGGCGAACGCCTCATGGCGCGCGAAGGTGAACGTGAGCAGCAGCAGGCCCGCCAGGGCCTGCGCCGCCACCGTCAGCGGGCGGGCCAGCGGCACCCGGCGGGTCAGCGCGCCCACCGCGCTCTGGATCACCAGCAGCAGCCCGGCCTGCACGAGCCAGCCGGGCTTGTCGACCAGCGGCAGCAGCGCGCAGCCCGCCGCCACCGTCGCCAGCGCGGCGCATATCGCCAGTCGCACGCTTCCGCTCATGCCCACCCCCCTGTCATGCCGCCGCCCGCCATGGGCGAGCCGGCGTCGGCCCCGATGCCGCCCTGGGCGTCGGCCTGCCGCCACAGCTGCGCCAGCGTGGCGCCCGGGGCGACCGGCAGCGCCGTCCACCCCGACTCGCGCAGCATCCGCAGCTGGTCCTCCAGCTCCCGCGGGTCCGCGGCCCATGCGCCCCGGGACCAGGCGGCGCCGTCCAGGACGAACGCCACCGCCGTCCCCGTGCGGTGCCGCATCCGCCCGACCATCGTCGCCTGCTCCTCGTCCAGATCGCCGAGGAACGCCACCAGCAGTCCCTCGTTGCCACCGCGCAGCGCCTCATAGGCACGGGCGAGCCCCTCCTCCTCGGAGTGGTCCACCACCGCGAGGGTGTCCAGCATCAGCCCGGCCGTGTCCGCCGAGTCATGGCCGGTGCCGGTGAAGCCGCCCCCGCTGTCCGGGCCCGGCACCGAGGTGCCGGTGTCGGTCAGCAGCCGGACCCCGTAGCCCCGCTCCAGCAGGTGCAGCGCGGCCGAGGCGGCGCCGGAGACCGCCCACTCGAAGGCCGAGTCGGGACCCGATCCCTGGTGGGCCACCAGCCGGGTGTCCAGCAGCACCGTGCAGCTGGCGCGCTGTGGCTGCTCCTCCCGGCGGACCATCAGCTCGCCGTAGCGGGCGGTGGACCGCCAGTGGATCCGGCGCAGGTCGTCGCCGTGGCGGTAGCCGCGCGGAATCACGTCGTCCTCGCCGGCGAGCGCGAGCGAGCGATGCCGCCCGTCGCCGTACCCCGCGGCCTCACCCGCGAAGCGCACCAGGGGCAGCGGCTCGACCCGTGGCACGACCGTCAGCGTGTCGTACGCGCTGAAGGAGCGGGTGAGCTCGCACATCCCGAACGGGTCGTTCAGCCGCAGCTGTAGCGGACCGAGCGGATAGCGGCCGCGCAGATCGGAGCGGACCCGGTAGGACACCTCGCGCCGGCCGCCCGGCTCCACCCGGTCCAGCACGAAGCGGGGGCGGGGCCCGAGCACATACGGCACGCGGTCCTGGAGCATCAGCAGACCGGTGGGCAGCCGCGAGACATTGTCGATCCGCAGATGCACCCGGGCCTCGGAGCCCGCCGGGACCCGCGCGGGCGCGAGCCGTCTGCTGCCCGCCACCCGGTAGCGGGTGCGGTAGACCACGGCCACGCACACCAGCGGCAGCGCCGCGAGCAGCAGCCCGACCCGCAGCAGATCGGCCTGCCCCAGGACATAGCTGCACACCGCGGCCGCCACACCGGCGGCCAGGAAGGAGCGGCCGCGGGTGGTCAGGCCGGCCAGCGCCGAACGCACCCCCCGCTTGTCCTCTTTGCCCTCACGATCACCCTCGCGATCGCCCTCGCGGTACCCGTCGTCGTAGCCGGGGGCCATGGGTGCCCCCCCTGCCGTCATCACAGCCTCCGCGCGCCCGGCGGCTGCTGGCCGTACTCAACCGGGGGCGCGGGCGGCACGGGCGGCATCGGACCGGCGCCGGGTGGCATCGGGGCCCCATGGGGCGGCATCGGGGCCGCGCCGGGCGGCACCGGGCCGGGCGGCACCGGGCCCGCGCCGCGGGGCGCGGCGCTGGGCACCGGGGTGCGCTGGAGGATCTCCGAGATCACCTGCTCCGAGGTGCGCCGGTTCAGCTGGGCCTGCGCGGTGGGCAGCAGCCGGTGGGCCAGCACCGCGACGGCCAGCGACTGCACATCGTCGGGCAGGCAGAAGTCCCGGCCGGCCAGCGCCGCGGACGCCTTGGCCGCCCGCAGCAGATGCAGCGTCGCCCGGGGGGACGCGCCCAGCCGCAGATCGGGGTGGTTGCGGGTGGCGGCGACCAGGTCGACCGTGTACCGCCGGACCGCCTCGGCTACATGGACCTCGCGGACCGTCTCGACGAGCTTGGCGATCTCATGGGCATGGGCCACCGGCTGGAGATCGTCCAGCGGGGAGACACCGCCGTGGACATCCAGCATCTGGAGCTCGGCCTGCGGGCTCGGATAGCCGATCGAGACGCGCGCCATGAAGCGGTCGCGCTGCGCCTCGGGCAGCGGGTAGGTGCCCTCCATCTCGATCGGGTTCTGCGTGGCCACCACCATGAACGGGGTCGGCAGCTCGTACGTCTGCCCGTCGATGGTGACCTGCCGCTCCTCCATCGACTCCAGCAGCGCCGACTGGGTCTTGGGCGAGGCCCGGTTGATCTCGTCACCGATCACGATCTGGGAAAAGATCGCGCCCGGCTTGAACTCGAAGTCCTTCTGCTGCTGGTCGTAGACGCTCACACCGGTGATGTCCGACGGCAGCAGGTCGGGAGTGAACTGGATCCGGCGCACGGAGCAGTCGATGGACTTCGCCAGCGCCTTGGCGAGCATGGTCTTCCCCACGCCCGGGACATCCTCCAGCAGCAGATGTCCTTCAGCGAGCAGCACGGTCAGCGAAAGCCGCACGACCTCGGGCTTGCCCTCGATCACACCCTCCACCGACCTGCGGACACGCTCCGCTGTGGTGGTCAGATCGCTGAGGCTCGCTCGCTCGTCATAGGTCGTCACCCGGCCCTCCTCGGCCCGATCTCGGGCCGCTGCCCTCGGAACGGACCGGCCCACCGCAACACGCTGACATCGGCCCCCCGCAAGCCGCGGGAGGCGATGTCACATACGCATTCTTGCGGTCCCTGCCTCATCTCGTCACTCGGCTGTGGATAACCCGGAGTGATTTGTCGGGAGTGGAGGGCTTTGGGGACTTAAAACGGGCTCACCCGCGGGGCATGACCTCGCGGAGCAGACCGGTCGTCACGTCGAAGACGAAGCCACGCACATCATCCGTGTGGAGCAGGAACGGAGAGGTGCGCACCCGCTGCATCGACTGGCGTACGTCGTTGTCGAGGTCCTTGAACGCCTCGACCGCCCACGACGGCCGCTGGCCGACCTCGTCCTCCAGCTCGTGCCGGAAGTCCTCGGTCAGGTTCAGCAGGCCGCAGCCGGTGTGGTGGATGAGCGCGACGCTGCGGGTGCCCAGCGCGCGCTGGCTGATCGTCAGGGAGCGGATGACGTCGTCGGTGACCACACCGCCCGCGTTCCGGATGGTGTGGCAGTCGCCGAGCTCGAGGCCGAGCGCCTTGTGCAGGTCCAGACGCGCGTCCATGCAGGCGACCACGGCGACGCGCAGCACGGGACGGGCGTCCATGCCGGGGTCCTGGAACTCGGCGGCGTAACTCCGGTTGGCCTCCACGAGGCGATCGGTGACCGTACCTCCCGTGCGGGCGGCGCTGTCGGCGGACGGGGGCAGCGGCTGCGGCGCGGATATCGACATGGCTAGGACACTACCTTCCACCAGCGGATTTTGTCTTTTCTTTAGATAGGGCATAGAGGGGCATCGACAGGCGCGCGACACTCGGTGTGAGGGAGTCCACACGGGTGACGCTTCCTCTACCTTGCGCCCGTTCGGGGTGTTCGACACCCGCGCCGGGCACGTTGGCCGGTTGATTGACCGAAGGGACGAGTGGACTAAAGTGACGCGAAGTGGGAGGCCCGACGCTCCCCTAGGATCCCGGATTTTCGCGTGAGCGCGGTGCGTACGTACCACTCGGCCTCCTCCCGCTCCGGCCGCCTGACGTCACTTCCCCGGCGCCAGTAGGCCACTTCCCCTTCAGAGCGGGCGGGGACCCGGCGGTGCGTGCCCTCCTCGCCCTACCCTCAGAAGGGCGCACGAGCAGCGCATGAGCAGCAACGCCCTCCACGTCCCCGTCATGCTCCAGCGCTGCCTGGACATGCTCGCCCCCGCCCTCGCGCGGCCCGGAGCGGTCGTGGTGGACTGCACCCTCGGCCTCGGCGGGCACAGCGAGGCATTGCTGCGCACCTTCCCCGAGGCCAGGCTGATCGCGCTGGACCGCGACCCGGCGGCGCTCAAGCTCTCCGGCGAACGGCTGGCCCCTTACGGCGATCGGGCGACGCTCGTGCACGCGGTCTACGACGAGCTCCCCGAGGTCCTCGCCCGGCTCGGCGTCCCCCGCGTCCAGGGGATCCTCTTCGACCTCGGCGTGTCCTCCATGCAGCTGGACGAGGCCGAGCGCGGCTTCGCTTACGCGCAGGACGCGCCGCTGGACATGCGGATGGACCAGACCACCGGGATCAGCGCGGCCGAGGTGCTCAACACCTATCCGCCGGGCGACCTGGTGCGGATCCTGCGGACGTACGGCGAGGAGAAGTTCGCCCGGAAGATCGTGGACGCGGTGGTGCGCGAGCGTGCGAAGGAGCCGTTCCGCAACAGCGCCCGGCTGGTGGAGCTGATCCGCGAGGCCCTGCCGCAGGCGGCCAAGCGCACCGGCGGCAACCCCGCCAAGCGCACCTTCCAGGCGCTGCGGATCGAGGTCAACGGCGAGCTCGCGGTCCTGGAGCGCGCGATCCCGGCGGCCGTGGCGGCCCTCGCGGTCGGCGGCCGGATCGCCGTCCTCTCCTACCACTCGCTTGAGGACCGCCTGGTCAAGCACGTGCTCGCGGCCGGCGCCGAGACCACCGCGCCGCCCGGCCTGCCGGTCGTCCCCGAGCGCTACCAGCCCCGCCTCAAGCTTCTGACCCGCGGCGCCGAACTCCCCACGGAAGAGGAGATCGCCGAGAACCGCCGTGCCGCCCCCGCGCGGCTGCGGGGCGCGGAACGCATCCGCGAGGAGGTCGCCCCATGATGGCCGCCGGGCCGCGGGCGGCACGGCGGACGCCGTTCGTGCTGCTGGTCGTCGTGCTGCTGGGCTCCGGCCTGATCGCGCTGCTGCTGCTCAACTCCTCCCTCAACCAGGGCTCGTTCGAGCTCAGCAGGCTCGAGAAGCAGACCACCGAGCTCTCCGACGAGCGCCAGGCGCTCCAGCAGGAGGTCGACCGGCTCTCGGCCCCTGACGCGCTGGAGCGGCAGGCCCGGAGGCTGGGCATGGTGCCCGGCGGCAGCCCGGCGTTCCTGAACCCGGACGGCAGCGTCAGCGGCGTGCCCGGCTCCGAGTCCGGCGCGCCCTCGGTGGCCCGGGCCCCCGCGCCGCCCCTGCGGTCGCTGCCCGCCGCGACCCCCGCCCCCACGGCCGCGCCGCCGTCGTCGGCCGCGCCCGGCCCGAGGGCCGCCGCCTCGGCGGCGCCGTCCGCCGCCGCTCCCTCCGCTTCCGCGAACTCCACTTCCGCGAACTCCACCCCGCCCCCCGGTAGGTGACACGGTGACGCGACCCTCTGCCCGCACCCAGCCCGGACCGGGAACGGCCGCGTGACCGCCCCGCGCGACCGCGACCCCCGCCGGCTGCCCGGCCCCGCGGGCCCGCGGGGCGACGGCCGCCCGCGCCAGGGCGCCCCGCGCCGCACGGGCGACGCGCGCCCCGCCCCGCGCCGGTCCGCGGCCGCCCGCCCGGGGCAGCCCCGCCGCCCGGGCAACGCCGCCCAGCCGCTGCGGCTGGGCAGCCCGCGCCCCCGGCTTCGGCTGATCAGCCTCGGCCTCACCCTGGTCATGCTGATCTTCGTCGTACGGCTGCTCCAGGTGCAGGCCGTCGACGCCGACGCCTACGCGGCCAAGGCCAATGTGAACCGCTACATCCCGGTCACCCTGGCCGCCGAGCGCGGCTCGATCACCGACCGCGACGGCGTCGACCTGGCCACCACCGTGGACGCGTACGACATCACCGCCGCCCCCGACCTCCTCACCCCCAAGACGGCCAAGGTCGACGACGCCCCGCGCCAGGCCGCCGCGCTGCTCGCGCCGATCCTCGGCGAGGACCAGGCGGCCCTGGAGCGCAAGCTCACGGCCAACCCGAAGTCGCAGTACGTGGTCCTGGCCCGCCAGCAGAGCCCGCAGGTGTGGAATCAGATCAAGGACCTCAAGAGCGCCCTGAGCGACGCGGCGGCCAAGGGCAAGGGTGTCAACGTCCTGGCCGGGGTCAACCGCGAGGCGCACAGCAAGCGCGTCTACCCGAACGGGGACCTCGCCGCCGGGGTGCTCGGCTTCGTGGACGCCGAGGGCCACGGCGCCGCCGGAATCGAGCGGGAGCTGAACAAGCAGCTCGCGGGCAAGGACGGAAAGCGGGTCTACGCCCAGTCCGGCGGCCGCCAGGTGCCCACCGGCGACGTCAAGGAACAGCCGGCGGTGCCCGGCAGCGACGTCGAGCTGACCATCGACCGCGACATCCAGTGGGCCGCCCAGAGCGCCATCAGCGAGCAGGTGAAGAAGTCCAGGGCGGACCGCGGCTATGTGATCGTCCAGGACACCCGCACCGGGCAGATCCTGGCCCTGGCCAACGCCCCGGGGTTCGACCCGAACGACATCTCGGACGCCAACGCGGACGTCCTGGGCAACGCCGCGCTCTCGGACGCGTACGAGCCGGGCAGCGTCAGCAAGCTGATGTCGATGGCCGCCGTCCTGGAGGAGGGCGCCGCGACCTGGGACACCCATGTGGTGGTCCCCAACCGGCTGCCGCGCGCCGACCGCGCCTTCGCGGACGACATCGACCACCCCACCTGGTACCTCACCCTCAACGGGGTGCTCGCCAAGTCCAGCAACATCGGCACCATCCTCGCCACCGAGCAGCTGGGGAAGAACCAGAAGGAAGCCGACCGGATTCTTTACTCCTATCTGCGGAAGTTCGGGCTCGGCAGCTACACCGGGCTCGGCTTCCCCGGCGAGACCCGGGGCATCCTCGCCCGGCCGGAGAAGTGGAGCGCCTCGCAGCAGTACACGATCCCCTTCGGCCAGGGGCTGTCGCTCAACGCCGTCCAGGCGGCCTCCGTGTACTCCACCATCGCCAACGGCGGCGAGCGCGTCCAGCCCTCCCTGGTGCGCGGCACCAAGGACTCCGGAGGGCGCTTCACGGCCACGCCGGACCCCAAGCGGACCCGGGTGGTCAGCGAGAAGACCGCGAAGACGCTGGCCGCCATGCTCGAATCCGTCGTCGACAACCAGCAGGGCACCGGGACGAGGGCGAAGATCCCCGGCTACCGCGTCGCGGGCAAGACCGGCACGTCCAACCGGGTGGACCCCAAGACCGGCCGCTACCGCGGCTACACCGCCTCCTTCGCGGGCTTCGCACCCGCCGATCAGCCGCGCGTGACCGTGTACTGCGCCGTTCAGAATCCGACCAAGGGCAGCTATTTCGGCGGCCAGGTCTGCGGGCCGGTCTTCAAGCAGGTCATGGAGTTCTCGCTGAAGACGCTCCAGGTGGCCCCGTCCGGGAAGCGGGCGGCGCGGCTGCCGGTCAGCTACGACCCCAGCCCGTGATCGTCAAGCCATGACACCGATCACTCCGCTTCCGCGCACGGACCCCCCTCATTTAGCGGGGGAGCGGGTGCGGCGGGTACGCTCACGCCGTGCCCCACGCTGATCAGTCTCAAACCTCTCAGCCCTCTCAGCTCTCTCAGAAGGGTGCTCCTTCGACCTACCCGGGAGCGCCCCGGCCTCTGAAGGTCGATCCCACCCCGCTCGGGGAGCTGGTCGGTCAGCTGGGCATCGACGCCCCGAAGGTCCCGGAGGAGGCCGTCGTCACGGGCATCACTCATGACTCGCGGGCCGTGCGCCCCGGCGATGTCTACGCGGCCCTGCCCGGCGCCCGTCTCCACGGCGCCGACTTCGCCGCTCAGGCCGCCGACCTCGGCGCGGTCGCTGTGCTCACCGACCCGGCCGGCGCCGACCGCGCCGCGGCCACCGGGCTGCCCGTCCTGGCCGTCGAGAACCCGCGCGGCCGGATGGGCGCGCTGGCCGCCACGATCTACGGCGAGCCGGGCCGGGACCTGCTCCAGATCGGCATCACCGGCACCTCGGGCAAGACCACGACCGCGTATCTCATCGAGGGCGGGCTGAAGGCGGCCGCGGCCAAGGGCGACGGCTCGCTCACCGGCCTCATCGGCACCGTCGAGACGCGGATCGGCGACGAGCGGATCAAGTCCGAGCGCACCACCCCCGAGGCCACCGATCTCCAGGCCCTCTTCGCGGTGATGCGCGAACGCGGGGTCCGCTCGCTGGCCATGGAGGTCTCCAGCCACGCCCTGGTGCTCGGCCGGGTCGACGGCTGCGTCTTCGACGTCGCCGTCTTCAACAACCTCAGCCCGGAGCACATGGAGTTCCACTCCGACATGGAGGACTACTTCCAGGCCAAGGCCCAGCTGTTCACCAAGGCGCGCAGCCGCGCCGCGGTGATCAACTACGACGACGAGTACGGCAAACGCCTGGCGGACCTGTCCGAGGTCCCGGTCACCACCTTCTCCGCCGAGGGCCACCCCGACGCCCACTGGCGCGCGGCCGACGTGACCGTGGGCCCGCTCGGCTCCGAGTTCACCGTCCTCGGCCCGAATGGCGAGTCCGTGGCCGCCGCCGCGCCGCTCCCGGGCCCCTTCAACGTCGCCAACGCGCTCGCCGCCGTCGTGACGCTCGCCGTCGCCGGGATCGACCCGCAGACCGCCGCCGACGGCGTCGCGGCCGTCCCCGGGGTGCCCGGCCGGCTCGAGCGCGTGGACGCCGGGCAGCCCTATCTCGCGGTCGTCGACTACGCCCACAAGACCGACGCCGTCGAGTCGGTGCTGCGCGCCCTGCGCAAGGTCACCGAGGGCAGGCTGCACGCCGTTCTCGGCTGCGGCGGCGACCGCGACCAGCAAAAGCGCGGCCCTATGGGCGCCGCCGTCGCCCGCTACTCCGACACCGCCGTACTGACCTCCGACAACCCCCGCTCCGAGGACCCGCTGGCGATCCTGGCCACCATGCTCGCGGGCGCCGCCGAGGTGCCCGCCCACGAACGCGGCGAAGTGCTGGTCGACGCCGACCGGGCGCGCGCCATCGCCGCCGCCGTGGCCCGCGCCGAGCCCGGCGACACCGTTCTGGTCGCGGGCAAGGGCCATGAGCTGGGCCAGGACATCGCCGGGGTGGTCCGCCCCTTCGACGACCGCCAGGTACTGCGCGAAGCCATCGAGCTCGCCATCAAACGCCAAGACAACCAGGGATGACAGATCGCCATGCGCGCACCAGCCCCCTCCCGGCAGCTTCCCCGCACGGCCGGAGGTGATCAGTGATCGCTCTGTCCCTCGCCGAGATCATCGGCATCGTCGGCGGACAGCCGCACGACATACCGGACACGGACCGGAAGGTCACCGGCCCCGTCGTGATCGACTCCCGCGAGGTGCGCCCCGGCGGCCTCTTCGTGGCGCTCCCCGGTGAGCGCGTGGACGGGCACGACTTCGCGCGCGGCGCGGTCGAGGCGGGCGCGGTGGCGGTGCTGGCCGCCCGCCCCATCTCACCTGCCGACGCGGACGCGCCCGTACCGGCGATCGTCGTGCCCGACGTCCAGGCCGCCCTGGGGGCGCTGGCCCGTGCCGTGGTGCAGCGGCTGGACGCCACCGTGGTCGCGCTCACCGGCTCGGCGGGCAAGACCAGCACCAAGGACCTGATCGCGCAGCTGCTGCGGCGGCACGGCCCCACCGTGTGGACGCCGGGCTCGCTCAACAACGAGCTCGGCCTGCCGCTGACCGCGATGACCGCCGACGAGACGACCCGCCATCTGGTGCTGGAGATGGGCGCCCGCGGCAAGGGCCACATCCGGTACCTGACCGACCTCACCCCACCCCGGGTCGGCCTGGTCCTCAACGTCGGCACGGCCCACATCGGCGAGTTCGGCGGCCGCGAGGCGATCGCCGAGGCCAAGGGTGAGCTGGTCGAGGCGCTGCCCGCCGCCGCGGAGGGCGGGGTCGCGGTGCTCAACGCCGACGACCCCCTGGTCCGCGCCATGGCGACGCGCACCAAGGCCCGTACGGTGCTGTTCGGGGAGGCCGCCGACGCCGACGTCCGTGCCGAGAATGTCCGGCTCGCGGACGGCGGTCGGCCCGCCTTCACCCTTCACACCCCCACCGGGTGCAGCGAAGTGACCATGCGCCTGTACGGTGAGCACCACGTGCCGAACGCGCTTGCCGCGGCCGCCGTCGCCCATGAGTTGGGCATGTCCGTCGACGAGATCGCCACAGCGCTCTCCGAGGCGGGGCAGCTCTCCCGCTGGCGGATGGAGGTCACCGAGCGCCCGGACGGCGTGACGGTCGTCAACGACGCCTACAACGCGAACCCCGAGTCCATGCGAGCCGCGCTGCGCGCGCTGGTCGCGATGGGCAAGGCCGGGGAGGCGGAAGGGGGGCGCACGTGGGCGGTGCTGGGTCCGATGGCCGAGCTCGGCGAGGAGTCACTGGCCGAGCATGACGCGGTCGGGCGGCTGGCCGTCAGGCTCAACGTCAGCAAGCTCGTGGCGGTCGGTGGCCAGGAGGCCGCCTGGCTCGACATGGGCGCCAAGAACGAGGGTTCGTGGGGTGAGGAGTCGGTGCACGTGTCCGACGTGCGGGCGGCGGTCGATCTGTTGCGCAGCGAGCTGCGACCGGGGGACGTCGTGTTGGTGAAGGCATCCAGGTCGGTGGGGCTGGAGCGGGTCGCGCAGGCTCTGCTCGAGGGCGAGGGTGAGGGCGTCCGCTGATGGGTGGCATGAGGCAGATCCTCTTCTCGGGAGCCATCGGGCTCTTTCTGACCCTGATCGGCACCCCGCTGCTGATCAAGCTGTTGGCGCGCAAGGGCTACGGCCAGTTCATCCGGGACGACGGCCCGCGCAGCCACGGCAGCAAGAAGGGCACGCCCACCATGGGCGGTATCTCCTTCATCCTGGCCACGCTGATCGCCTACGCCCTGACGAAGGTGATCACCGGCAGCGAGCCCACCTTCTCCGGCGTGCTGGTGCTGTTCCTGTTCGCGGGCATGGGCCTGGTCGGCTTCCTGGACGACTACATCAAGATCGTCAAGCAGCGGAGCCTGGGGCTGCGCGCCAAGGCCAAGATGCTCGGTCAGCTGATCGTCGGTGTCGCCTTCGCGATCCTCTCGCTGAACTTCGCCGACTCCCGGCAGCAGACCCCGGCCTCCGACCGGCTCTCCTTCGTCCAGGACTTCGGCTGGTCCTTCGGCCCGGTGATCTTCGCGATCTGGGCGCTGTTCATGATCCTGGCGATGTCGAACGGCGTGAACCTCACCGACGGCCTCGACGGTCTGGCCACCGGCGCCTCCGTGATGGTCTTCGGCGCCTACACCTTCATCGGCGTCTGGCAGTACCAGGAGTCCTGCGCCAACGCGCAGACGCTCACCAACCCCGCGTCCTGTTTCGAGGTCCGCGACCCGCTCGACCTCGCGGTCGTCGCCTCCGCGCTGATGGGCGCCTGCTTCGGCTTCCTGTGGTGGAACACCTCGCCCGCGAAGATCTTCATGGGTGACACCGGCTCCCTCGCACTCGGCGGCGCGCTCGCGGGTCTGGCCATCTGCTCCCGCACCGAGCTGCTGATCGCCATCCTCGGCGGTCTGTTCGTCCTGATCACCATGTCCGTGGTCATCCAGGTCGGCTCGTTCCGGCTCACCGGCCGGCGCGTCTTCAGGATGGCTCCACTACAGCACCACTTCGAACTCAAGGGGTGGAGCGAGGTCCTTGTGGTGGTCCGGTTCTGGATCATCCAGGGCATGTGCGTGATCGTCGGACTCGGCCTCTTCTACGGGGGATGGCGAGCCCAGTGACACTGGACGTCTCCGACCTCGCCGGGCGGCATGTCACCGTCGCCGGACTCGGCGTCTCCGGGGTCCCCGCGGCGCGTGCGCTGCGGGGCCTCGGGGCCGCGGTGACCGTGGTCAACGGCGTCGACGGCGAGCGGCAGCGCGCCGAGGCGGCCGAGCTGGAGGCGCTGGGGGTCACGGTCCGGCTCGGCGACGGGGACACGTTGCCCCAGGGCACGGACCTGATCGTCACCACGCCCGGCTGGAAGCCGAGCAGCCCGCTGTTCCAGGCGGCCGCCGAGGCCGGGGTGCCGGTGTGGGGCGATGTGGAGCTGGCCTGGCGGCTGAGGGCTCCTGACGCGCCGCCCTGGCTCGCGGTCACCGGCACCAACGGCAAGACCACCACCGTGCGCATGCTGGCCGCCATCCTGGAGGCGGCCGGGCTGCGCACCGCCGCGGTCGGCAACATCGGCGTCTCACTGCTGGACGTGGTCCTCGGCGAGGAGCCGTACGACGTGCTGGCCGTCGAGCTCTCCAGCTACCAGCTGCACTGGGCGCCGTCGCTGCGCGCCCACTCCGGCGCGGTGCTCAACCTCGCGCCGGACCACCTGGACTGGCACGGCTCGATGGCGGCGTACGCGGCCGACAAGGGCCGGATCTACGAGGGCAACAAGGTCGCCTGCGTCTACAACGTGGCCGACCCGGCCACCGAGGACCTGGTGCGCGCGGCCGACGTCGAGGAGGGCTGCCGCGCGATCGGCTTCACCCTCGGCACGCCCGGCCCGTCACAGCTCGGCGTCGTCGAGAACATCCTGGTCGACCGGGCCTTCGTGGAGAACCGGCAGAAGCAGGCCCAGGAGCTCGCCGAGGTCTCCGATGTGAACCCGCCGGCCCCGCACAACATCGCCAACGCCCTCGCGGCGGCGGCCCTGGCCCGCGCCTACGGCGTGCCGCCCGCGGCCGTACGGGACGGGCTGCGCGCGTTCCGGCCCGACCCGCACCGCGTCGAGCATGTGGCGGAGGTGGCGGGCGTGGCCTATGTGGACGACTCCAAGGCCACCAACACCCACGCGGCGCAGGCGTCGTTGGACAGCTTCGAGCACATCGTGTGGATCGCCGGCGGCCTGGCCAAGGGCGCCACCTTCGACGAGCTGGTGGTGGCCTCGGCGAAGCGGCTGCGCGGGGTCGTGCTGATCGGCGCGGACCGTGCCCTGATCCGGCAAGCGCTCGCGCGACACGCGGCAGATGTCCCGGTTGTGGACCTCGACCGGACCGACACTGGGGCGATGGCGGCGGCTGTCCGGGAAGCGGCCCGGCTCGCCCGGCCGGGCGATACGGTCCTGTTGGCCCCGGCCTGCGCCTCGATGGACATGTTCGTCAACTACAACAAGCGGGGCGACGCCTTCGCCACGGCGGTTCGCGACCTGGCCTCCGGCCAGGGTCCGGACGATCAGTAACCCGCCGGTCCCCCGCGCGGACCGCTCGCGCGGGGACCTTGGAGGGGATACGACATGACGGCTGACCAGCCGGCCGCGCCGCGACCCTGGAGGCCCGGCCGCCCGGGCACCGGCCGTGGCGCGCCACGCGCCCAGGCGGCCCCGCGGGCCCAGGCCGATCCGCGGGAGCGCGCGGGCACGCGGGCGCGGGCGGGAGCGCGCCAGGGCGACTCGGCGCGCAAGAGCACGGCCGTGAGTAAAAGCACGGCCGCGCGTAAGGGCGCGACCGCCAGTAAGAACTCCGCCGCCAGTAAGAGCACCGCCGCGCGTCAGGGCGTGGCAGCGCGCGAGGGGACGGCGGCGAGCAAGGGGGCGGCCCCCCGGGCCCGGTCGGCCACCCGCGAGCGGGCCATGCGCCTCACCCGCCCCCGGCGCGGGCCGGGCGCCCCCCGCCCGTCCCGCCGCCCCACCCGCGCAAGCGTGCTGGAGGCGGTGCGCGGGGCGCAGACGCGGGTCAGAAGGGCCTGGGACCGGCCGCTGACGGCCTACTACCTGATCATGGGCGGCAGCCTGCTGATCCTCGTGCTGGGCCTGGTGATGGTCTACTCCGCCTCCCAGATCAAGGCGCTCCAGTCGGGTCTTGCCCCCTCCTACTTCTTCCGCAAGCAGCTGTTCGCCGCCGCGCTGGGCGGCGTGCTGCTGTTGCTCGCCGTGCGCATGCCCATCAAGCTGCACCGCGCCTTCGCCTACCCCCTCCTCGCGGTGTCGGTCTTCCTGATGTGCCTGGTCCAGGTGCCGGGGATAGGGGTGGCGGTGGGCGGCAACCAGAACTGGATCTCCTTCGGCGGCCCGTTCATGCTCCAGCCCAGCGAGTTCGGCAAGCTCGCGCTCGTGCTGTGGGGGGCCGATCTGCTGGCCCGCAAGCAGGACAAGCGGCTGCTGGGCCAGTGGAAGCATCTGCTGGTCCCGCTGGTGCCCGCGGCGGCCATTCTGCTCGGCCTGATCATGCTGGGCGGGGACATGGGCACCGCGATCATCCTCACCGCGATCCTCTTCGGCCTGCTGTGGCTGGCCGGCGCCCCCACCCGGCTGTTCGGCGGGGTGCTCGCCTTCGCCGTGGCGATCGGCGTGCTGCTGATCAAGACCAGCGCCAACCGGATGTCCCGGCTCGCCTGCATCGGGGCCACCGAGCCCGGTCATAATGATCAGTGCTGGCAGGCGGTGCACGGGATCTACGCCCTGGCCAATGGCGGCTGGTTCGGCTCCGGACTCGGAGCAAGTATGGAAAAATGGGGCGAACTACCCGAACCGCACACCGACTTCATCTTCGCCATTACCGGGGAGGAACTCGGTCTTGCGGGGACGCTGTCGGTCCTCGTCCTCTTCGCGGCTCTAGGCTATGCGGGTATCCGCGTGGCCGGACGCACGGAGGACCACTTCGTGAGGTATGCCGCGGGAGGCGTGACCACCTGGATCACGGCCCAGGCCGTGGTCAACATCGGTGCGGTGCTCGGTCTGCTGCCGATCGCCGGGGTCCCGCTCCCGCTGTTCTCCTACGGAGGGTCCGCCCTGCTGCCGACCATGTTCGCGATCGGCCTGCTGATCGCCTTCGCGCGAGCGGAGCCGAGCGCGCGGGCGGCACTGGCCATGCGGCAGCCTGCTTTGTGGAAGAAGCTGGCTCGGGTGAGACGGAAGACGATGAGACGGCGCGTCAAGAAGCGGCCGTCCGGAGAGCGGTGAATTTCGGTGCATGTCGTACTCGCCGGTGGGGGGACCGCCGGCCACATCGAGCCCGCGCTCGCCCTCGCGGACGCCCTGCGCAGGCAGGATCCGACCGTGGGGATCACAGCGCTCGGCACGGAGCGGGGGCTCGAGACCCGGCTTGTGCCCGAGCGGGGTTACGAACTGGGGCTGATCCCCGCCGTACCGCTGCCGCGCAAGCCGACCCCCGAGCTGATCACCGTCCCCGGGCGGCTGCGCGGCACGATCAAGGCCGCCGAGCAGATCCTGGAGCGCACCAAGGCCGACTGCGTGGTCGGCTTCGGCGGCTATGTGGCGCTGCCCGGCTATCTGGCCGCGAAGCGGCTCGGCGTGCCCATCATCGTCCACGAGGCCAACGCCCGGCCGGGCCTCGCCAACAAGATCGGCTCCCGCTACGCCAAGTTTGTCGCGGTCTCCACCCCGGACAGCAAGCTGCGCGGCGCCCGCTACGTCGGCATCCCGCTGCGCCGCACCATCGCCACCCTCGACCGGGCGGCGGTCCGCCCCGAGGCGCGCGCCGCCTTCGGGCTCGACCAGAACCTGCCGACGCTGCTGGTCTCCGGCGGCTCGCAGGGTGCCCGCCGGCTCAACGAGGTGGTCCAGTCGGTCGCCCCGTTCCTCCAGCGGGCCGGAATCCAGATCCTGCACGCGGTCGGACCGAAAAACGAACTGCCGCGCGTGGACAACATGCCCGGTATGCCGCCCTATGTCCCGGTACCGTACGTGGACCGGATGGACCTCGCGTACGCCGCGGCGGACATGATGCTCTGCCGCGCGGGCGCGATGACCGTCGCCGAGCTGTCCGCCGTCGGGCTGCCGGCCGCCTATGTCCCGCTGCCCATCGGCAACGGCGAACAGCGGCTCAACGCCCAGCCACTGGTCAAGGCCGGCGGCGGGCTGCTGGTCGACGACGCGGAGCTGACCCCCGAGTGGGTGCAGGGCAATGTGCTCCCGGTGCTCGGCGACCCGCACCGGCTGTACGAGATGTCCCGGCGCGCCGCCGAGTTCGGCCGCAGGGACGCCGACGAGCTGCTGGTCGGCATGGTGTACGAGGCGATCGCGGCACGCCGCTAGGGCGTACGCGGGGCCGCCCCGGAGGGTGACCTCCGGGGCCCTCGGCCGGAGAGGTGGGGCCGGGGGCAACCGGAGAGAAAGGCGCGAAGCGTGGCCGGAGCGACGACCGCCAGGAGCGGTGCCCGACGGACGCCGCCGCCCGGCCCGCCCCCGCCCGTCATCAAGGCGCGCCGCCGTCTCCGGCTGCCCCGCCGCCGCACCCTGCTGGTGACGGCGGTGGCGGTCGCGCTCCTCGGCTCCGGGGTCACCTGGCTGCTGTACGGGTCGAGCTGGCTGCGGGTCGAGCAGGTGAACGTCAGCGGCACGGCCGCGCTGACCCCGGAAGAGGTGCGCCGGGCCGCCTCCGTCCCGCTGGGCGAGCCCCTGGCCGCGGTGGACACCGACGCCACCGAGCGCAGGCTGCGCGAGCGGCTGCCGCGGATAGCGGAGGTGGACGTATCGCGCTCCTGGCCGCACACCATCGCCGTACGGGTGACCGAGCGCCGGCCCGAGGCGCTGGTCGAGAAAAGCGGCAAGTACGTCGAAGTGGACGAGGAGGGCGTGCTGTTCGCGACCGTCCCACAGGCCGTGAAGGGCGTTCCGCTGCTGGAAGTGGAGGCGGACCGGTCGCCGAGTTCGCGCCATTTCGGGGCGACCAGGCTGCGCCGCGAGGCGGTCGGCGTGCTCGCTCAACTGCCCGAGACGGTCCGGGCGGACACGCTCACCGTGCGCGTCAGGTCCTATGACTCGATCACGCTGGGGCTGACCCGGGGCCGCACGGTCGCCTGGGGGAGCTCCGAGCGCGGGGCTGCGAAGGCCAAGACGCTGACCGCGCTCATGAAGGCGGTGCCGGACGCGGAGCGCTACGACGTCCAGGCGCCGACGGCTCCCGCCGTGTCGCATAGTTGACGTACATAGCGGCAGGCCAGGACCCTGGTTCGCTTGCCCGCTGGGTGATCACATAGGGTGAAAAGAAAAACGGGAGGTTCGGCGTGTTCGTTGAACGCGCGCCACTTGTCGACTTAGTGTCCTGTTCCGAAGACTCCAGGAAACAGAGGCACTGGTAACCCTAAACTTCAGCGTTAGGGTTGGGGTCGGCGATCAGAACCGTCCCATTCGGCATCAGTCGGCGCACCGCGGCAACAGCGGGGTGACGACACGTAACTCGAGGCGAGAGGCCTTCGACGTGGCAGCACCGCAGAACTACCTCGCAGTCATCAAGGTCGTCGGCATCGGCGGCGGTGGCGTGAATGCCATCAACCGGATGATCGAGGTCGGGCTCAAGGGCGTCGAGTTCATCGCGATCAACACCGATGCGCAGGCCCTGCTGATGAGTGACGCGGACGTCAAACTCGACGTCGGCCGTGAGCTCACCCGCGGCCTCGGCGCCGGCGCCAATCCCGACGTCGGCCGCAAGGCCGCCGAGGACCACCGCGAGGAGATCGAGGAGGTCCTCAAGGGGGCCGACATGGTCTTCGTCACCGCGGGCGAGGGCGGCGGCACCGGCACCGGCGGCGCCCCCGTCGTCGCCAACATCGCCCGCTCGCTGGGCGCACTGACGATCGGCGTGGTCACCCGTCCGTTCACCTTCGAGGGCCGTCGCCGCGCCAATCAGGCCGAGGACGGCATCGCCGGGCTGCGCGACGAGGTCGACACCCTCATCGTGATTCCGAACGACCGGCTGCTGTCCATTTCGGACCGTCAGGTGAGCGTGCTCGACGCGTTCAAGTCCGCGGACCAGGTGCTGCTGTCGGGCGTCCAGGGCATCACCGACCTGATCACCACCCCGGGCCTGATCAACCTCGACTTCGCGGACGTCAAGTCGGTGATGTCCGAGGCCGGCTCGGCGCTCATGGGCATCGGCTCGGCCCGCGGCGACGACCGCGCGGTGGCCGCCGCCGAGATGGCGATCTCCTCGCCGCTGCTCGAGGCCTCCATCGACGGCGCGCGCGGCGTGCTGCTCTCCATCTCCGGCGGCTCCGACCTCGGCCTGTTCGAGATCAACGAGGCCGCCCAGCTGGTGAGCGAGGCCGCGCACCCCGAGGCCAACATCATCTTCGGCGCGGTGATCGACGACGCGCTCGGCGACGAGGTCCGGGTCACCGTCATCGCGGCGGGCTTCGACGGCGGTCAGCCGCCGGCCAAGAACCGCGACAAGGTGCTCGGTTCCTACGGCGGCGGCAGCCGTGACGAGGGCCTCGGCTCGGTCGGCTCCAGCGTCGGCCGCTCGTCCTCCGACACCGGCAGCCGGCCGTCCTTCGGCGGGCTCGGCAGCGTCACCCCGCGCGAGGAGGAGTCCGCGCCCGAGCCGGCCCCCGTCGCCGAGGTCCCGCCGGCCCCGATGCCCACCCACCAGGTCCCGCCGGCCCGTCCGTACTCGGACAGCCAGGCCGAGGAGCTGGACGTGCCGGACTTCCTCAAGTGAGCCGTGCCGACATGGCTCCACGGCGATCCTGAAGCGATCCAGAAGTGATAGCGCAACAGCACGACGCGAGCGGCGCGCACTTCGCCTTCACCGACCGGTGGGGCGGGGTGAGCGCCGCTCCGTATGACGAGCTCAACCTCGGCGGCGCGGTCGGCGACGACCCCGCGGCCGTCCGGACCAACCGCGAGCTGGCGGCGAAGGCACTGGGCCTGGACCCGGCCGAGGTCGTGTGGATGAACCAGGTGCACGGCCGGGATGTGGCCGTGGTCGACGGGCCGTGGGGTGACCGCGAGGTTCCGGCGGTCGACGCGGTGGTGACGGCGCGTCGGGGGCTCGCACTCGCCGTCCTCACCGCCGACTGCACCCCGGTGCTGCTGGCCGATCCGGTGGCCGGGGTCGCCGGGGCGGCGCACGCCGGGCGGCCGGGCCTGGTCGCCGGGGTCGTGCCCGCCGTGGTCCGTGTGATGACCGAACTGGGCGCGGACCCCGCCCGCATTCTCGCCCGCACCGGCCCCTCGGTCTGCGGCCGCTGCTACGAGGTCCCGGCGGAGATGCGCGCCGAGGTCGCCGAGGCGGTGCCCGGGGCGTGGGCCGAGACCAGTTGGGGCACTCCGGCGGTGGATGTGCCCGCCGGAGCGCGCTCCCAACTCGTGCGCGCGGGCGTGCCGGTGGGAGATCACCCCCATATCTGCACGCTGGAATCCGCGGACCACTTCTCGTACCGGCGCGAGCGCACCACGGGGCGGCTCGCGAGTTATGTCTGGTTGGACGGCTGAGCTGTGACGGACCGCAGAACGGAACTGGCCGAAAATCTCGCACGCGTGGAGGAACGTATCTCCGCGGCTTGTGCGGCTGCCAACCGCAAACGTGAAGAAGTCACGTTGATTGTGGTGACCAAGACCTACCCGGCGAGCGATGTCCGGCTGCTCGCGGAACTCGGCGTTCATCATGTGGCGGAGAACCGCGACCAGGATGCCGCCCCGAAAGCGGCCGAATGCGCCGACCTTCCGCTGATTTGGCACTTTGTCGGGCAATTGCAGACCAATAAGGTGCGATCGGTGGCCAGTTATGCCGATATGGTGCAATCTGTCGACCGCAAGCGGCTGGTCGGCGCGCTGTCACGCGCGGCGGCGGGGGCTGGCCGTGAACTCGGCTGTCTGATTCAGGTGGCCCTCGACGCCGAGTCGGGGCAACAGGGAGAGCGGGGAGGTGTCGCCCCGGACGGAGTGGAGGCGCTCGCCGAGGCGGTGGCGGAGGCTCAGGGGCTGCGGCTGGACGGGCTGATGACGGTGGCCCCGCTGGCCGGACCGTACGAGGGGCGGCCTCGGGCCGCCTTCGATCGGCTGATGGAAATCTCATCCAGCCTGCGCGTGGCCCATCCTGCTGCGAACATGGTCTCGGCGGGGATGAGCTCGGATCTCGAGGACGCGGTTGCGGCCGGAGCGACACATGTGCGCGTCGGCACGGCGGTGCTCGGAGTCCGACCCAGGCTCCGGTAACGTCGCGAAGAAGTTGGACCACAGCAGAAAATATGGTCATTCCCGCCAAAAGGCGGGCAGGCCGCGTGGATCCAAGGCATCCGGTGGCGGAGCCGATCCACCACAGAGCGGAGGACGCAGAGAATGGCCGGCGCGATGCGCAAGATGGCGGTCTACCTCGGCCTCGTGGAGGACGATGGGTACGACGGCCGGGGATTCGACCCCGACGACGAGTTCGAGCCCGAACCGGAGCCCGATCGGGATCGTCGCAGGCATCAGGTGGCGGAAACCGAGCCGAGGCCGGAGAGGAGCGAATCTGTACGAGTCGTCCATCCTCCGGCGCAGCGTGAACCCGCCCCGCTCACAGTGGAAACCGGACGACCCGCGCGAATCGCCCCCGTGGCATCCATCACACCTGAACGCCAGAACTTGGAGAAGAACGCGCCGGTGATCATGCCCAAGGTCGTGTCCGAGCGAGAGCCGTACCGCATCACCACGCTGCACCCCAGGACCTACAACGAGGCCCGTACTATCGGGGAACACTTCCGTGAGGGCACTCCGGTGATCATGAATCTGACGGAGATGGACGATACGGACGCGAAGCGACTTGTCGACTTTGCGGCCGGACTCGTCTTCGGCCTCCATGGGAGCATTGAGCGGGTGACTCAGAAGGTGTTCCTGTTGTCTCCTGCTAACGTCGATGTCACGGCGGAGGACAAGGCCCGTATCGCAGAGGGCGGGTTCTTCAACCAAAGCTGAGACGCAACACGGCAACACCGAGTCATCCACAGGCCGTACGGCCGGGCACGAACAAGGGGAGAGGGACCGGCGGGATGGACATCGCACTGCAGGTGATCTACATCGCGCTGTATTGCTTCCTGATCGTGCTGATCTTCCGGCTGGTGATGGACTACGTCTTCCAGTTCGCCCGCTCATGGCAACCCGGCAAGGCGATGGTGGTCATCCTGGAGGCCACCTACACTGTCACCGATCCGCCACTGAAGCTCTTGCGGCGGTTCATCAAGCCGCTGAAGCTCGGGGGTGTGGCGCTCGACCTGTCCTTCTTCGTTCTGATGATCATCGTCTGGATCCTGATCAACGTCGTGCGCAATTTTGCGAGCAGCGTGTGAACGATACGGTCTTGCCGATTGCCGACGACTACGTTGAGGTGAGTTAGAGATGCCGTTGACCCCCGAGGACGTGCGGAACAAGCAGTTCACGACCGTCCGCCTCCGAGAAGGCTATGACGAGGACGAGGTCGATGCCTTCCTCGACGAGGTCGAAGCCGAACTGACCCGTCTGCTGCGCGAAAACGAGGATCTGCGGGCCAAACTGGCCGCCGCGACCCGGGCCGCCGCGCAGAGTCAGCAACAGAACATGCGTAAACCGCCGGAACAGCAGGAGCGACCCGGCGCCCCCGTCCCCGCCGCCATATCCGGACCGCAGCCCGTGCCGCCCGGCCAGCAGCAGATGGGTGGCCCGCCCCAACTTCCGGGCGGTGCCCCGCAGCTGCCGGCGGGCCCCATGGGCCAGGGCGGACCGGGTCCGATGGGTCCGGGTGGTCCCGGCCCGATGGGCCAGGGCGGCCCGATGGGTCAGGGCGGTCCCATGGTCCAGGGTGGGCCTATGGGCCAGGGTGGTCCGATGGGTCAGGGTGGGCCGATGGGCCAGGGCGGCCCGATGGGTCAGGGCGGCCCCGGTCCGATGGGCCAGGGCGGTCCGATGGGCCCCGGTGGCCCCATGGGTGGTCCGATGGGCGGCCCCGGCGGCCCGCAGCTGCCGCAGCCGGGCCAGGGCCCGGGCGGCGACAGCGCCGCGCGCGTGCTCTCGCTCGCACAGCAGACCGCCGACCAGGCGATCGCGGAGGCCCGTTCCGAGGCCAACAAGATCGTCGGTGAGGCCCGCAGCCGCGCCGAGGGCCTGGAGCGCGACGCCCGCGCCAAGGCCGACGCGCTGGAGCGGGACGCGCAGGAGAAGCACCGCGTCGCGATGGGCTCGCTGGAGTCCGCGCGCGCCACGCTGGAGCGCAAGGTCGAGGACCTGCGCGGCTTCGAGCGCGAGTACCGCACCCGGCTGAAGTCGTACCTGGAGAGCCAGCTGCGCCAGTTGGAGAACCAGGCCGACGACTCGCTGGCCCCGCCGCGCACCCCGGCGACCGCCTCCCTGCCGCCGTCCCCGTCCATGACGGGCTCCATGGCCTCGGCCGGCGCGAGTGCGATGGGCGGCCACACCATGGGCGGCAACCAGCCCATGGGCGGCCACACCCAGGGCGGCGGCGCGCCGTCCTACGGCGGCCAGCAGCAGATGTCCCCCGCGATGACCCAGCCGATGGCACCGGTGCGGCCGCAGAGCCCGCAGCCGATGCAGCAGGCGCCGAGCCCCATGCGCGGGTTCCTCATCGACGAGGACGACAACTGACGCGGCGGCGCGCGGCGTAGCGCGCAGCGCGTAAGGGTCGGCAATCAGACGGGTCGGGCCCGGGAGCGATGCTCCCGGGCCCGACCCGTGTCGTGCGCCTGAACCGGCGCCGCTCTCGCGGACTGGGGTGCGTAACCGTATGCACGCGGCTCCGCCGCATGGTGGGGGCCGAAGCCCCGGCCCCACCACGATGTCCGCGCCGAAGACGCAACCATCAATTGCGTAACCCATACGGCGAGCAACCAGGTCCGCGAGAGCGGCGCCGGTTCAGGCGCAAAAGGGGGCTACGCCTTGCGGAGGCGGAACGTGAGGCCCAGCGCCGCGTCGGCGAACTCCTCGCCGTAGCCGGAGTCGCCGTCACCGGATGCGAAGTCCGTCGCGAGGACCTCGTCCGCGATCAGCGCCGCGTGGTCGGTCAGCGCCGTACGAACCTCTTCGTCGGCCGTGCTCCAGCGCAGCGCGATCCGGTCGGCCACGTCGAGGCCGCTGTTCTTGCGGGCCTCCTGGATCAGCCGGATCGCGTCACGGGCGAGCCCCGCGCGCCGCAGCTCCGGGGTGATCTCCAGGTCGAGGGCCACCGTGGCGCCCGAGTCGGAGGCGACCGACCAACCCTCGCGCGGCGTCTCGGTGATGATCACCTCGTCCGGGGACAGCGCGACCGTCTCGCCGTCCACGACCACCGACGCCGTCCCCTCGCGCAGCGCCACCGACAGCGCGGCCGCGTCCGCCTCGGCGATCGCCTTGGCGACCGGCTGGGTGCCCTTGCCGAAGCGCTTGCCGAGGGCACGGAAGTTGGCCTTCGCCGTGGTGTCGACAAGCGAGCCGCCGACCTCGCTCAGCGAGGCCAGCGAGGAGACGTTCAGCTCCTCCTCGATCTGCGTGCGCAGCTCCGCGGAGAGCGACTCGAAACCGGACGCCGCGACCAGCGCGCGCGACAGCGGCTGGCGGGTCTTGACCCCGGACTCGGCGCGGGTCGCGCGGCCCAGCTCGACCAGCCGGCGCACCAGCGTCATGTGCGTCGAGAGGGCGGGGTCGACCTGGCCCTCGGCGACCTCCGGCCACGAGGCGAGGTGCACGGACTCCGGGGCGTCCGGGACGACCGGGACGATCAGGTCCTGCCAGACCCGCTCGGTGATGAAGGGGACGAGCGGGGCCATGAGCCGGGTGACCGTCTCGATCACGTCGTGCAGCGTGCGCAGCGCGGCCGCGTCGCCCTGCCAGAAGCGGCGACGGGAGCGGCGGACGTACCAGTTGGACAGGTCGTCGACGAAGCCCGACAGCAGCTTGCCGGCGCGCTGGGTGTCGAACGCCTCCAGAGCCTGCGTCACCTGGTCGGTCAGCACGCCCAGCTCGCTCAGCAGCCAGCGGTCGAGCAGCGGCCGGTCGGCCGGGGCCGGGTCGGCCGCGCTCGGGGCCCAGCCCGAGGTGCGGGCGTACAGGGCCTGGAAGGCGACCGTGTTCCAGTAGGTGAGCAGCGTCTTGCGGACGACCTCCTGGATGGTGCCGTGGCCCACCCGGCGCGCGGCCCAGGGCGAGCCGCCGGCGGCCATGAACCAGCGGACGGCGTCCGCGCCGTGCTGGTCCATGAGCGGGATCGGCTCCAGGATGTTGCCCAGGTGCTTGGACATCTTCCGGCCGTCCTCGGCCAGGATGTGTCCGAGGCAGACCACGTTCTCGTAGCTCGACTTGTCGAAGACGAGCGTGCCGACCGCCATCAGGGTGTAGAACCAGCCACGGGTCTGGTCGATGGCCTCGGAGATGAACTGCGCCGGGTAGCGCTTCTCGAAGATCTCCTTGTTGCGGTACGGGTAGCCCCACTGGGCGAAGGGCATCGAGCCCGAGTCGTACCAGGCGTCGATGACCTCGGGGACCCGAGTGGCCTCCAGCTCGCAGCCCTCGGCGGTGCAGGTGAAGGTGATCTCGTCGATGAACGGCCGGTGCGGGTCCAGTCCGCTCTGGTCGGCGCCGGTGAGCTCGGAGAGCTCGGCGCGGGAGCCGACGACGGTGAGGTGGTTCTCCTGGCAGCGCCAGATGGGCAGCGGCGTGCCCCAGTAGCGGTTGCGGGACAGGGCCCAGTCGATGTTGTTGTTCAGCCAGTCGCCGTAGCGGCCGTGCTTGACCGAGTCGGGGAACCAGTTCGTCCGCTCGTTCTCGCGCAGCAGCGCGTCCTTGATCGCGGTGGTGCGGATGTACCAGGACGGCTGGGCGTAGTAGAGCAGCGCGGTGTGGCAGCGCCAGCAGTGCGGGTAGCTGTGCTCGTACGGCACATGCCGGAACAGCAGGCCGCGGGCGTCCAGATCGGCCGTCAGCGCCTCGTCGGCCTTCTTGAAGAACTGGCCGCCGACAAGCTCCAGGCCTTCCTCGAAGGTGCCGTCCGGGCGGACCGGGTTGACCACCGGCAGGCCGTACGCGCGGCAGGTCAGCAGGTCGTCCTCGCCGAACGCGGGGGCCTGGTGGACCAGGCCGGTGCCGTCCTCGGTGGTCACGTAGTGGGCGTTGACCACGAAGTGCGCGTCGCTCTCGAAGTTCACGAGAGAGAAGGGGCGCTGATACGTCCAGCGCTCCATCTCGGCGCCGGTGAAGGCCTGACCGGTCGCGGTCCAGCCCTCCCCGAGCGCCTTCTCCAGCAGCGGCTCGGCGACGACCAGCTTCTCCTCGCCGTTCGTGGCGACCACGTACCGGACCTCGGGGTGCGCGGCCACGGCGGTGTTGGACACCAGCGTCCAGGGCGTGGTCGTCCACACCAGCAGCGCGGCCTCGCCCGCCAGCGGTCCGGAGGTCAGCGGGAAGCGCACGAAGACCGAGGGGTCGACGACCGTCTCATAGCCCTGCGCCAGCTCGTGGTCGGACAGGCCGGTACCGCAGCGCGGACACCAGGGGGCGACCCGGTGGTCCTGGACCAGCAGCCCCTTGTTGAAGATCTCCTTCAGCGACCACCACACCGACTCGATGTACTCGGGGTTCATGGTCCAGTACGCGCCGTCGAGGTCGGTCCAGAACCCCATGCGCTTGGTGAGCTCGGCGAAGGCGTCGATGTGCCGGCCGACCGACTCGCGGCACTTGTCGTTGAACTCGGCGATGCCGTACGCCTCGATGTCCTGCTTGCCGCTGAAGCCGAGCTCCTTCTCGACGGCCAGCTCGACCGGCAGGCCGTGGCAGTCCCAGCCCGCCTTGCGCTCGACGTGATAGCCGCGCATGGTGCGGAAGCGCGGGAAGACGTCCTTGAAGACGCGGGCCTCGATGTGGTGGGCGCCCGGCATGCCGTTGGCGGTCGGGGGGCCCTCGTAGTAGATCCACTCCGGCCGCCCCGCCGACTGCTCGAGGCTCCGGGCGAAGATCTTGTTCTCCCGCCAGAAGTCGAGCACGGCGTGTTCGAGAGCGGGCAGGTCGACCTGGGCGGGCACCTGGCGGTACTGCGTCATCGGATTCTTCCTCCGGCGGACACGTGCTGGTTGCGTTCCGTCGGAGGGACGAGAGCTCGCGCTCCCGCGGTACCACCCTCCTTGGCCGGGAGCGCCTTGAAGCTCCTGGCCCCCTCATTGGGGTCGCGACGCCGGTTCTACTGGCCCTGGGCGGGCGTTCTTCCGGCGGCTCCGGGGTGATCCTTCACATCGCGCTCGCCCCCGGGCTCGCACCGTCCCCGGGTCGCTCATGGCTGCGTACGACGCTACTCGTCCCCTTCCACGCCTTTCGCTTCGCCCAGTGTACGGGTCCGGGCGGTGTCGGGCCGACCGGTTTCCGGGCTGCGCCGACTGAGGTACGGGCCGCCCGGGCGGTGACCCGAATGGCGATACGCCGGGTGCCGGAGTCCGCCCGGCCGGGGCGTCACCACGCGGTACCGGTTCATGGCCGGATTACCGGGCGGGCGGTGGGGCACAACCGATGAGACCGGCTTGTCCCGCGGGCAAGCCGGGCGAATCGGGCGGCGTGCCCCGTTGCCCCGTGGCTGGAGTCGATTTATCGTTCCGGAACGATTCGCGTGCAAGATCACAATATGTGAAGGGGCCGCGGCCATGGTGGCTAGGAAGACCGCCGTGAAGAAGAGCACGGCGAAGGCGACGAAGGCCGCGACCGCCGCCACGGCGGCCGAGAAGGCCGCGAAGAGTCCGGTGGGGAAGAAGACCGACGCCAAGAAGGCCGACGCGAAGAAGGACGTCAGGAAGGCCGACGCCAGCAAAGCGGACACCAAGAAGGGCGCGACCAAGAAGACCGCCGCCAAGAAGACCGCCGCCGGGACCGAGGCCCGCGGGGCCGCGGCGAAGAAGAGCACAGCCAGGACCACGGCCAAAGCCACAGCCAAGAAGGCCGCACCGGCCGAACAGGCGGTGCCCGCGAAGAAGACGGGAGCCAGGAAAGTGGTTGCTAAGAAGACTCCGAGCGGTGCGCCGGCCGCGAAGCAGGCCCCCGAGGCGCCCGGCGCCGTCCCCAAGGCCCGCGCCGGCGCCGTGGCCGCCACCGACCTCGCCGTACGCCCGGGCGAGGAGCCCTGGTCGCCGGAGGAGGTGGCCGAGGCGCGCGCCGAGCTGCTGACCGAGGCCGGACGGCTGCGCACCGAGATCCTCGCCTCCGAGGAGGCGATCAGCGGGCTGATGCGGGACTCCGGGGACGGCGCCGGCGACGACCAGGCCGACACCGGCACCAAGAACATCACCCGCGAGCACGAGCTGGCCCTGGCCGGCAACGCCCGCGAGATGCTGCACCAGACCGAGCGCGCCGTGGAGCGGCTGGACGCCGGGACGTACGGGCTGTGCGAGAACTGCGGCAACCCCATCGGCAAGGCCCGGATGCAGGCGTTTCCCAGGGCCACTCTCTGCGTGGAGTGCAAGCAGCGGCAGGAGCGGCGCTGACCGCTTGCCGGAAGTGCCGTACCCTCGTCCTCAGCCAGGGGGAGACTGGCCCCGGACGATGTTTGAGGGACTCACGTGACAGAGGCGGAGCAGGCCATCGGTACGCCAGAAGCGGGGAAGGCCGAGGAAGGCGCTGTCGCGGGCGCTGACGGCGCGGGGGCCGGGCGCACGCGGCGCGTCGGGGTGCTGCTCGCGGTCGCCGCGCTGGCCTACCTGCTCGACCTGGGCAGCAAGCTGCTGGTGGTCGCCAAGCTGGAGCACCGCGAACCGATCGAGGTGATCGGCACCTGGCTCCAGTTCGAGGTGGTCCGCAACAAGGGCGCGGCCTTCGGCTTCGGCGAGGCCTACACCATCGCCTTCACGGTGATCGCGACCGGCGTCATCGTGGTGATCGCCCGGCTGGCCCGCAAGCTCTACAGCCTGCCCTGGGCAACGGCGCTCGGGCTGCTGCTGGGCGGCGCCTTCGGCAACCTCACCGACCGCATCTTCCGCGCCCCCGGCGGGCTCCAGGGCGCGGTGGTGGACTTCATCGCGCCCCGCCACTACGCGGTCTTCAACCTCGCCGACTCGGCCATCGTCTGCGGCGGCATCCTGATCGTCATCCTGTCCTTCCGCGGCCTGGACCCGGACGGGACCGTCCACAAGGACTGACGTACGAACCGGGGTGCGCGGTCCGGCATACTCGACGGGTGAGTACGATTCCCGAGATCCGCACCCTCCCCGTACCCGACGGCCTCGAAGGCGAGCGTGTCGACGCCGCGATCGCGCGCATGTTCGGCTTCTCTCGGACCAAGGCGGCGGAGCTGGCCGCCGCGGGAAAGGTACAGGTCGACGGCAGCGTCGCGGGCAAGTCCGACCGGGTCTCCGGCGGCGCCTGGCTCGAGGTGGAGATGCCGCAGGCCGCGCCGCCCGTACGGATCGTCGCGGAGCCCGTCGAGGGCATGGAGATCGTGCACGACGACGAGCACGTCGTGGTGATCGACAAGCCGGTCGGGGTCGCCGCGCACCCCAGCCCCGGCTGGACCGGCCCGACCGTGATCGGCGGCCTGGCCGCCGCGGGCTTCCGGATCTCGACCTCCGGGGCGGCCGAGCGGCAGGGCATCGTGCACCGGCTGGACGTCGGCACCTCCGGCCTCATGGTCGTCGCCAAGTCCGAGCGCGCCTACACCCTGCTCAAGCAGCAGTTCCGTGAGCGCACGGTCGACAAGCGCTACCAGGCCCTCGTCCAGGGCCACCCCGACCCGCTGAGCGGCACCATCGACGCGCCGATCGGCCGCCATCCGCAGCACGACTACAAGTGGGCCGTGACCGCCGAGGGCAAGCCCAGCGTCACCCACTACGACCTCATCGAGGCGTTCCGCGCCGCCAGCCTCCTCGACATCAAGCTGGAGACGGGGCGCACCCACCAGATCCGCGTCCACATGGCGGCCCACCGCCACCCGTGCGTCGGCGACCTGACGTACGGCGCCGACCCCACGCTCGCCAAGCGGCTGAAGCTGACCCGGCAGTGGCTGCACGCCGTGCGCCTGGGCTTCGAGCACCCCGGGGGCGTCGGCTGGGTGGAATTCGAGAGCCGCTACCCGGACGACCTCCAGAACGCGCTGGACACCGTGCGCGCGGACAGCGCGTGACCTACCGGATCGAGGTCGTGGCCGCGGACGCCCTCGCGGCCTGCCATGACGTCCGCCGCGAGGTCTTCGTCGTCGAGCAGCGGATTCCGGAGCCGGAGGAGATGGACGAGTACGACGCGCACGCCGTCCACCTCCTGGCCACCGGCCCAGGGGGCCCGGTGGGCACCGTCCGCTTTCTGCACGGGGCGGCCGCGGACAAGAAGTACGGCGGCGCGGGCGTGGACGGCGCCACGACCGCGGTCCTCGGCCGGCTCGCGGTCCTGCGGACCGCGCGCGGCACCGGGCTCGGCGCGGAGCTCGTCCGCGCGGTCGAGGCGGAGGCGCGGCGGCGCGGGCTGGCCGAGGTCTACCTGGAGGCCCAGACCCACGCCCTCGGCTTCTACGAGCGGCTCGGCTACGCCGCGTACGGTCCGGAGTTCGACGAGGGCAGCGGCATCCCGCACCGAGCCATGCGCAGGGCCCTCTAGCCCTGGCGCGTGCCGTCCTTGCTCAGGTCGTCGTCGAGGCGGGTGAGGCGGCGGTCCTCGGACTCGGGCGAGGTCCGGGGCGGCTGGACCGTGGCCGTGGTGATGCGCGGCAGCGCGTACGGATGGTGCTCCCGCAGCCACGTGATCATCTGCTCCCGCACCTCACAGCGCACGGTCCACGCGTCGTCCGCGTCCCGCGCCGTGACCAGCGCCCGCACCACCATCGTGGACGGCGTGGTGTCCGTGACCGCGAGGGTCCAGTCCCGGCCGTCCCACGCCGGGGACATCCGCACGATCTCGCCCAGCTTCACCCGCATCGCCGCGACCGGCGCCGAGTGGTCGAGGTGGAACAGGACCGAGCCGGTCTTCTGCGCCCCGCCGCGCGACCAGTTCTCGAACGGCTTGGCCGTGAAGTACGACACCGGCATGGTGATCCGGCGCTCGTCCCAGGTCCGCACCGACAGGAAGGTCAGCGTGATCTCCTCGACCGTGCCCCACTCGCCGTCCACCACCACCGTGTCGCCGATCCGCACCATGTCGCCGAAGGCGATCTGCAGCCCGGCGAAGAGATTGCCCAGCGTCGACTGCGCGGCGACACCGGCGACGATGCCCAGGATCCCGGCGGAGGCCAGCACGGAGGCGCCCACCGTGCGCATCGCGGGAAACGTCAGCAGCATCGCCGAGGCCGCGACCACCCCGACGACCGCGGTCACCACCCGCTGGATCAGCGTCACCTGGGTGCGCACCCGGCGCACCCGCGCCGGGTCGTGCGCGCTGGCGGCATAGCGGTAGTACGAGGACTCCACCACCGCCGCCGAGACCCGCACCGCGAGCCACGCCGTGGCCGCGATCAGCACCAGCGCCAGGAACTGGGCGACACCCGAGGCGTGCTCCCGGACCACCCGGGCGTGCGTCTGGTCGTACGAGCCGCGCAGCAGCGCCGTGCACACCGTCACCTGGAGCGGAAACCGGCAGCGGCGCAGCAGACCCCACAGCGGCGTCTCCGCGTGGCGGGCGTCGGTGCGCCGCAGCAGGCGGTCGACCGCCCAGCCGACGCTCAGAGTGATGGCGAGCGAGCCGCCGATGACGGCGAGCGGACGCAGTACGTCCTCCATGGACACTTATCCTGATCCTCCCCGTGCGACAAGGAAGTGACGAAGTGACCCGTTCCCCGATCCTGCTTCTCCATTCGATGTACGGGCTGCGGCCCGCCGTGCACGCGGCCGCCGACCGGCTGCGCGCCGCCGGGCACGAGGTGCATGTGCCCGATCTGTTCGAGGGGCGGACGGCCGACAGCGCCGAGGAGGGCATGGCGCTCAAGGAGGAGATCGGCGGGGACGAACTGCTGCGGCGGGCCGTGATCGCCGCCGCTCCGCTGTCGGACCGCGGCGTGGTGTACGCGGGGTTCTCGCTCGGCGGGTCGATCGCCCAGAACCTCGCGCTGGGCGACGAGAAGGCGCGCGGGCTGCTGCTTCTGCACGGCACCTCGGACCTTCCCGACGACGCGGCGACGGACGGCCTGCCGGTGCAGCTGCACGTCGCGGACCCGGACCCCTTCGAGCCGCACGACTGGCTGAACGCGTGGTACCTGCGGATGGGCCGGGCCGGGGCCGATGTGGAGATCTACCGCTACCCGGGCGCCGGGCACGTGTTCACCGACCCGGAGCTGCCGGACTACGACGAGGAGGCCGCCGAGGCCACCTGGAAGGTGGCGCTCGGCTTCCTCTCGGAGGTGGCGGAGGGGTAAGCCCCTGAGCCACGCGCGCCCCTCGGCCCTACTTCTTGAGGTTCTGCTGGACCAGCGGGGTGAACTGGTCCGGGGTGAGCGGGACGCCCCCCTGGTCCGTCGTCAGGATCTTGCCGTTCAGCTTGAAGGTCGGGGTGCCGGTCACGTCCTTGGTGTCGTCGAACGTCTTCGACATGGCCAGCGCCCACCGGTCGTAGGTGCCGTTGGTCACGGCCTTCTCGAAGGTCGTGTTGCCCTTGAGCTCCTTGACCTGCTGGGCGATGGCGATCAGCTTCTGGTCGCTCGCGAAGGCGTCGTCGCTCTCCGTGGGGTGGTTCTTGGCCGAGTAGAGGGCCGACTTGTACTCCAGGAAGGCGTCGGGGCTGACGTTGAGGGCCGCGCCCAGGGCGCTCAGGGCGTTCTTCGAGCCGGACCCGTTGATTTCCTTCTTGTCGTCCAGGAAGGTGCCCATCGTGTACTGCGCCTTGAAGGTGCCGTTCTTGATGTCCTTCGCCAGGGTCGTGCCCGTGTACTGCTCGAACTGGGCGCAGATCGGGCAGCGCATGTCCTCGTAGACATGCAGGGTGTTCTTGGCGCTCTTGTTGCCGATGATCACGGTCGTGCCCTGGGGGCCGGTGGTGTGGGCGGGCTTGACCAGGGCCTTCTTCTCCGCGGCCGTCTTCCACTCCTGGCTGGCGTTTCCGCCGCCGTTCATCTGGGTGACGGCGTAGCCTATGCCGCCCGCTATCGCCAGGATGCCGACGACCGCGCCGCCGACGATCAGCTGGCGGCGCGCCCGGTCCTTCTTGGCCTGGCGCTCGCGCTCGGCGCGCATCCGCTCGCGTGCGGCCTGCTTGTTCTGGTGGTTGTTGCGGTTGCTCATGATGGATCGGTCTCCGTCGTGTGAAGGTCTGCGAAAGGGTGGGAATCGCTGTGCTCAGGCGGTGGCTGAGCACGGCGGACCACGCCGCACGACGGAGTGCACGAGGAGGGGGAGCGCCGGGACCGCACTCGCGGAGCGCTCCGGCCGCGGGGCCGGGTGCCGGGGCGCGAAGGCCGCGGTGACGACCGCGACGGCCAGCAGCAGCGGGCGGAAGGCGAAGGCGGCGAGCGAGGTCAGCAGCCGGGCCACGGCGGCCTCGCCGCGCCGCAGCCAGGCCGCGGCGAGCAGCCCGACCGCGACATGGGCGGCGAGCAGCAGCCAGGGGGTGGCGGAGCCCACGACGGACGTGAGCGCTCCGCTCCCGTCCGGCCCGGTGATCCGGGCCAGCGGGGAGCCGATGCCGCCACTGCCGCACAGGAGGTCCACGCCCAGGGAGCGCAGGGAGCCCGCCACGGGGCCGCCGGAGGGCCCGTAACAGGCGCTCTGGCCGGTGGTGAACACCGTGTCGGCGGCGAGCTCCAGGGGGACCAGGAGGGCGGCGATGCTCCAGTAGCCGCGCTCCCGGCCCGCCAGGGCGTACGCGATCACGAAGACGACGGCGGACAGCACCGCCACGGTCGACAGCGGCAGCGGTGTGCGCGACAGCAGAACGTGGGCGCCCGAGGACAGCGTGACGCACAGCGCTGTGAACAGCGCGGCGCGCAGTGCCCTCAGCAGTGGTCCCGTACCGTCCATAAGCATCGATTGTCACACGGCCGGCTGTAGGGGCGGCGTCAAGATCGTGGGCGGGGATCACTCCCCGCCCGGACCACCTATTGCTTTGAGCAGGGTCCTACAGGCCGGGAATGCGGCCGTTCCGGAAGAGGTCCACGAAGATCTGGTGGTCGGCCCGCGCCCGCGCCCCGTAGGAGTGCGCGAAGTCCACCAGCAACTCCGCGAAGCCGCCCTCGTCCGCCGCGATCACCGCGTCGATGGCCCGCTCGGTGGAGAAGGGCACCAGGGAGTGGCCGCTCTGGTCGTCGGCGGCCGCGTGCATGGTGGCCGTCGCCCGCCCCAGGTCGGCGACGACCGCCGCGATCTCGGCCGGGTCGTCGATGTCGGACCAGTCGAGATCCACCGCGTACGGGGAGACCTCGGCGACCAGCTGCCCCGTGCCGTCCAGCTCGGTCCAGCCCAGCCACGGGTCGGCGTGCGCCTGGAGGGCGCGCTGCGAGATGACCGTGCGGTGGCCCTCGTGGTGGAAGTACGAGCGCACCCGCTCGTCCAGGATGTGCCGGGAGACCGCCGGGGTCTGCGCCTGCTTCATGTAGATCACCACATCGTTCTCGAGGGCGTCGCTGTTGCCCTCCAGGAGGATGTTGTACGAGGGCAGCCCGGCGCTGCCGATGCCGATGCCGCGGCGGCCGACGACGTCCTTGACGCGGTAGGAGTCCGGCCGGGACAGGCTGGACTCGGGCAGCGTCTCCAGATAGCCGTCGAACGAGGCCAGGACCTTGTAGCGGGTCGCCGCGTCCAGCTCGACCGAGCCGCCGCCGGCCGAGAAGCGCCGCTCGAAGTCGCGGATCGAGGTCATCGAGTCCAGCAGCCCGAAACGGGTCAGCGAGCGGGCGTCACGCAGCGCGTCCAGCAGCGGGCCCTCGGCGGTCTCCAGGGTGAACGGCGGCACCTCGTCGTTCTTGGCGCCGACGGCCAGCGCGTGGATACGCTCGCGGTAGGCGGCGGCGTAGATGCGCACCAGCTCGCTGATCTTCTCGTCGCTGAGCGCCTTGGTGTAGCCGATCAGCGCGACAGAGGCCGCGAAGCGCTTCAGGTCCCAGGTGAAGGGGCCGACATACGCCTCGTCGAAGTCGTTCACATTGAAGATCAGACGGCCGTTGGCGTCCATATAGGTGCCGAAGTTCTCGGCGTGGAGGTCACCATGGATCCATACCCGGCCCGTGCGCTCGTCCAGGTAGGGGCCGCCGTCGCGCTCCTGCTCCACATCGGCGTAGAACAGCGAGGCCGTGCCGCGGTAGAACGCGAAGGCCGAGGCGGCCATCTTGCGGAACTTCACACGGAAGGCGGCCGGGTCGGCGGCGAGCAGCTCGCCGAAGGCGGTGTCGAAAACGGCGAGGATGTGCTCGCCGCGCTGTCCCGCCAGGGTCTGCTGGGTCGGCATCGCGGGGCGCCTCCTGGTGTCGTGGAGAAAGTACGTGAGTACGCGAAGAAGAGCATGACGAAGATCGCGAACGGGACGGCCCGTCCGTCCGTCCCAACGCCTGAGGCTACTCGTGGGTGCCCGTCCGCTGTCAGTCCGGAGGGGTAACCTTCGGAGCTGTTCCGCACACCCTTCATCGACCGTTCGCCGGAGGTCTGCCACCGTGACCAAGCCGCCCTTCACGCACCTGCATGTCCACACCCAGTACTCGCTGCTGGACGGTGCGGCGCGGCTCAAGGACATGTTCAACGCCTGCCAGGAAATGGGCATGACGCACATCGCCATGACCGACCATGGCAACCTCCACGGCGCGTACGACTTCTACCAGCAGGCGACCGGCGCGGGCATCACGCCGATCATCGGGATCGAGGCGTATGTCGCCCCCGAGTCGCGGCGCTACAAACGACGGGTCCAGTGGGGTCAGCCGCACCAGAAGCGGGACGACGTCTCCGGCTCCGGCGGTTACACCCACAAGACGATGTGGGCCTCCAACAAGGCCGGTCTGCACAACCTCTTCCGGCTCTCCTCGGACGCCTATATGGAGGGCTATTTCGTCAAGTGGCCCCGGATGGACAAGGAGACCATCGCCCAGTGGTCGGAGGGCCTGATCGCCTCCACGGGCTGCCCGTCCGGCGAGTTGCAGACCCGGCTGCGGCTCGGCCAGTTCGACGAGGCCCTCAAGGCCGCCTCGGAGTACCAGGACATCTTCGGCAAGGACCGGTACTTCCTGGAGCTGATGGACCACGGCATCGAGATCGAGCACCGGGTCCGGGACGGCCTGCTGGAGATCGGCAAGAAGCTCGGCATCCCCCCGCTGGTCACCAACGACTCGCACTACACCTATTCCCGTGAGTCCGTGGCCCATGACGCGCTGCTGTGCGTCCAGACCGGCAAGAACCTCTCCGACCCCGACCGCTTCCGCTTCGACGGCACCGGCTACTACCTGAAGTCGACGGACGAGATGTACGCCATCGACTCCTCCGACGCCTGGCAGGAGGGGTGCCGCAACACCCTGCTGGTCGCCGAGCAGATCGACGCCACCGGGTGGTTCGACAAGCGCGACCTGATGCCGCGCTTCGACGTGCCCGAGGGCTACACGGAGGTCTCCTGGTTCCAGGAGGAGGTCAAGCGCGGCATGGAGCGCCGGTACCCGGCCGGAGTCCCGGATGACCGCCAGAAGCAGGCCGAGTACGAGATGGACGTCATCATCCAGATGGGGTTCCCGGGCTACTTCCTCGTGGTCGCCGACTTCATCATGTGGGCGAAGAACAACGGCATCGCGGTGGGGCCCGGCCGTGGCTCCGCGGCCGGCTCGATCGTCGCGTACGCGATGGGCATCACCGACCTCGACCCGATCGACCACGGCCTGATCTTCGAGCGGTTCCTGAACCCCGAGCGCGTGTCCATGCCCGATGTCGACATCGACTTCGACGAGCGCAGGCGCGGCGAGGTGATCAGGTACGTCACCGAGAAATACGGCGCCGACAAGGTCGCCCAGATCGGCACGTACGGCACCATCAAGGCCAAGAACGCGATCAAGGACTCGGCCCGGGTGCTCGGCTACCCGTACGCGATGGGCGACCGGATCACCAAGGCCATGCCCGCCGATGTGCTCGGCAAGGGCATCCCGCTGTCCGGCATCACCGACGAGAAGCACCCCCGCTACAGCGAGGCGGCCGAGGTGCGCGGGATGTACGAGAACGAGGCGGACGTCAAGAAGGTCATCGACACCGCTCGCGGCATCGAGGGCCTGGTGCGGCAGATGGGTGTGCACGCCGCGGGCGTGATCATGTCCAGCGAGACCGTGACCGAGCATGTGCCGGTCTTCTCGCCGAAGAACGACGGCCAGGTCGTGACCCAGTGGGACTACCCCACCTGTGAGTCGCTCGGCCTGCTGAAGATGGACTTCCTCGGCCTGCGCAACCTGACCATCATGGATGACGCGGTCAAGATGGTGCGCCAGAACAAGGGCGTCGATCTCAAGCTGCTCGAGCTGCCGCTGGACGACCCCAAGACCTATGAGCTGCTGTGCCGGGGTGACACGCTCGGCGTCTTCCAGTTCGACGGCGGCCCCATGCGCTCCCTGCTGCGCATGATGAAGCCCGACAACTTCGAGGACATCTCCGCCGTCTCGGCCCTCTACCGGCCGGGCCCGATGGGCATGAACTCGCACATCAACTACGCGCTGCGGAAGAACGCCCAGCAGGAGATCACCCCGATCCACCCGGAGCTGGAGGAGCCGCTCAAGGAGGTCCTCGGCATCACCTACGGCCTGGTCGTCTACCAGGAGCAGGTGCAGAAGGCCGCCCAGGTGCTCGCGGGCTACTCGCTCGGCCAGGCCGACCTGCTGCGGCGCGCGATGGGCAAGAAGAAGAAGGAGGTCCTCGACAAGGAGTTCGTGCCCTTCCAGAAGGGCTGCCGTGAGCGCGGCTACTCCGACGCGGCCATCCAGGCGGTGTGGGACGTGCTGGTCCCGTTCGCCGGCTACGCCTTCAACAAGGCCCACTCCTCCGCGTACGGCCTGGTCACGTACTGGACCGCGTATCTGAAGGCCAACTACCCCGCCGAGTACATGGCCGCGCTGCTCACCTCGGTGCGCGACGACAAGGACAAGTCGGCGATCTACCTCAACGAGTGCCGGCGCATGGGCATCAAGGTGCTCACGCCGAACGTCAACGAGTCCGAGGCGAACTTCGCCGCCCAGGGTGACGATGTGATCCTCTTCGGTCTCACCGCGGTCCGGAACGTGGGCGCCAACGTCGTCGAGGCGATCATCCGGGGCCGTAAGTCGAAGGGGAAGTACGCCTCCTTCCCGGACTACCTGGACAAGGTCGAGGCGGTCGTGTGCAACAAGCGCACCACCGAATCGCTGATCAAGGCCGGGGCCTTCGACGAGATGGGCCATACCCGCAAGGGGCTGACGGCCCACTACGAGACCATGATCGACAACGTGGTCGCGGTGAAGCGCAAGGAGGCCGAGGGGCAGTTCGACCTCTTCGGCGGGATGGGCGGCGACGACGGCGGGGGCGACGGGCCGGGCTTCGGGCTCGACGTCGAGTTCTCCGACATCGAGTGGGACAAGGCGTATCTGCTGGCCCAGGAGCGCGAGATGCTCGGCCTGTACGTCTCCGACCACCCGCTCTTCGGCATCGAGCACGTCCTCAACGACAAGGCCGACGCCGCCATCGCCCAGCTCACCGGTGGTGAGCATGCCGATGGGGCAGTGGTCACCATCGGCGGCATCATCTCCGGCCTCCAGCGCAAGATGACCAAGCAGGGCAACGCCTGGGCCATCGCCACCGTCGAGGATCTGGCGGGCTCCATCGACTGCATGTTCTTCCCCGCCACCTACCAGCTGGTCTCCACCCAGCTCGTCGAGGACACCGTCGTGTTCGTCAAGGGACGCCTCGACAAGCGCGAGGACGTGCCCCGGCTGGTCGCCATGGAGCTCATGGTCCCCGACCTCTCCGAGGCCGGGGCCAACGCGCCCGTCACGATCACCATCCCCACGGTGAAGGTCACCCCGCCGCTGGTCGAGAAGCTCGGCGAGGTGCTCACCCACCACCGGGGCTCCACCGAGGTGCGGATCAAGCTCCAGGGGGCGCGGAAGACGACGGTCCTCCGGCTCGACCGGCACCGGGTCACCGCCGACCCCGCGCTGTTCGGCGACCTCAAGGTGCTGCTGGGCCCGTCCTGCCTGGCGGGCTGACGGACCATCATTCGCGAGAGGGGCGCGCCCGCACCGGGCGCGCCCCTCAACCGCTTTCCGGCGGCTGTCAATTGTGGCCGAAGCTCTTCTGCCGGTCCTTACGGGCAGTGGCCGAAGGGGCCGCCTGGCCGCCCTCCGACCGCATGGCCTGCGACTGCTCGTCCATCGACGAGTCCTGGGACTGCTCGCCCTGGCGTTCGGCCATCCCGCGGCCCTGCCGCTGCTGCTGTTGCTGCTGCTTGCGGTCGCGGTTCTTGTTCTTAGCCATGGTGCTGTGCCTCCAGTTGGGATCGCCCCCCCAGAGGAAGAGCCCTCCGTGAAGAACACTGGCACGTCCGAGCGAAGGCTGCATTTCGGGCAATTACGGTGAGTGAGAAGGAGGGTCTTCGAGGGTAGGCCGTATCCGCCACGCCAGTGATCCAGTTCGGACTGATAACCCCCGCATCGTCGGGCACACTCCAGATAAGGCCGAACACGCGAATCTGAGGCACGGCTGCGCACGGGGGGCGACAGAGGACTGGACTTCAGGAAAGAGGGTGGAACGTGGACCGCTGCGTCGTCCTGGTGGACGCCGGCTATCTGCTGGGCGCCGCCGCGAGCCTGCTCGCCGGGGAGCCAGCCCGGTCCCGCATCTCAGTCGACCACGCGACCCTCATCCAGGGACTGCGCGAGCGCGCCGAAGCCGAGACCGAGCGACCACTGCTGCGCATCTACTGGTTCGACGGAGCCCCCGACCGCGTCCCCCAGCCCGAGCACCGGCGGCTGCGCGTCATGCCCCGCGTCACCGTCCGGCTGGGCGCCCTGACCCGCAGCGACGGCCGCTGGGCGCAGAAGGGCGTGGACGCCGCCATGCACGCCGAGCTCACCGAGCTGGCCCGCAACCGCGCCTGCTCCGACATCGTGCTCGTCACCGGCGACGGCGACCTGCTGCCCGGCCTGATGTCCGCGAAGGAACACGGCGTGGCCGTCCACCTGTGGGCCGTGCAGGCCGCCGACGGCGACTACAACCAGTCCGAGGACCTCGTCGCCGAGGCCGACGAGCGGCGGGTCCTGGACCGCGCGTGGATCACCCGGGCCGTCCGCGCCAAGGACCTCACCGGGGTCTGCGCGCCCGTCTCCGAGCCCCGGCCGGAGATCGCGGCCATCCTCTCCGCCCCGCTGCCCGAAACCGCCGCGGCGGCCGCCACCGGGGCGGTCGCCGGGGTTCCGGGCGTCCCCGGCGAGCCGGCCCCCGGCCGCAACGGCACCGCGCGGCCCGGCGGCGGGCCCGGCCGCGCCGCGGACGCCCCCGGGCGGCCCGCCGCCGACGCGTCCCCGGCGGGCGGCTCCGACGCCGCCGGCCCCGCCACGGCCACCGACCCGGCGGACGCCACGGATACGGGCTCCGCCCCCGGCGGCAGAGGGGTGCCCACGCCCAAGGACCTCGCGGACCTCGGCCGCGGCCCCGCCGGGAGCCACCCGGGCCCCCACCCGGCCCCCAGCGCCACGCTGCGCTGGTCCTCCGACAAGGGCTGGATCGAGCGCGGCCCGGGCACCGGGCTCGGCGAGCCGCCGGAGACCGCAGGGCTGCCCATGCTGGCCCAGCTCACCAGCCCGGAGCAGCGCTGGGCCGACCGGGAGGAGGACATCACCACCGTCAGCGGCGACCCCTTCGAGGTGGGCCAGGTCTTCGCCCGCCGCTGGATCGAGCGGCTCTCCGCCCCGGGCCACCTCCAGCAGCTCTCCACCGAATACCCCCGCATCCCCCACCGCATCGACGGGGAACTGCTCCGCTACGCCGCGCGCTTCGGGCTGCTCGCCCATAAGGACGACCAGATCGACGAGCACGACCGCTATGCGATCCGGGCGGGGTTCTGGCGCGAGATCGACACCCGCACGGCCGCCGAGCACGCCCCGGCGCCGGACTGAGGCCGGCATCCGGCTGGGGGCGCCCCACCCGGAGGCCGACTGCGGGCGACCCGAAGGCGGGCTCGGGTGATTGGGCGCGTACTCTCATAGCTCGTGAGGACGGGCGCGAAACAGGCTGTGGGCGGCGATGTGGTGTGCACCGTGCGCGGTCTGGTCAAGACCTATCCCGCCGCGCGCGGCCGCCGAGGGGTGCCCGCCGCGCCCGCCGTCCGGGCGAGCGACCGCATCGACCTCGACGTGCGCCGCGGCGAGGTGTTCGGGCTGCTCGGCCCGAACGGCGCCGGGAAGTCCACCCTGGTGCGCCAGCTCACCGGGCTGCTCCGCCCTGACGAGGGCAGCGTCCGGGTGCTCGGCCACGATCTCGTACGCCACCCCGAGCGCGCGGCGCGCCTCCTCGGCTATCTGGGGCAGGACTCGACCGCGCTGGACGAGCTGACCGTCGCGCTCGCCGCCGAGACGACGGGGCGGCTGCGCGGTCTTGACGTGCGCGCGGCCCGCGCGGAGCGGGACGCGGTGATCGAGGAGCTGGACCTCGGCGAGCTGGCCGGGCGCCCGCTCAAGAAGCTCTCCGGCGGGCAGCGGCGGCTGGCCTGCTTCGCCGCCGCGCTGGTGGGGGAGCGGCCGCTGCTGGTGCTGGACGAGCCGACCACCGGGATGGACCCCATCGCCCGGCGCGCGGTGTGGGCCGCGGTCGACCGGCGGCGCGCGGAGCGCGGGGCGACGGTGCTGCTGGTCACCCACAATGTGATCGAGGCGGAGACCGTGCTGGACCGGGTGGCGGTGCTGGACCGGGGCCGGGTCATCGCCTGCGACACCCCGGCCGGGCTGAAGACGCTGGTCGCCGACGAGGTCCGGGTGGAGCTCGTCTGGCGCGACGAGCCTCCGCTGGACGTGCCCGGGGTCGCGGCGCTCCGGGAGGCCGCGGAGGCCTCCGGGCGGCGCTGGACGCTGCGGATGGCCCCGGACGAGGCGCGGGCGGCTATCGCCACGGTGACCGGCGGCCCCGCCTTCGCCGCGCTCGACGACTTCACGCTGACGACCCCTAGCCTGGAGGACGTCTATCTCGCGCTCGGCGGCCGCTCGGAGGGGGCGCAGGGGCTGGTGAAGGCGTGACGACCACAGGCGTGAGGACCACAGACGTGGTGACCACAGGCGCCGCGGCCATCGCGGGGAACAGGAGCAGCGCAAGGTGAGTGTCGTGCCCGCGGAGGCCGTGTCCGGCGAAGACGCCCTGGCCGGGGCCGGCGGGGCGCCGTGGCCCGGCGGCGACGCCGCGCCCGCCCCGCTCGCGGCGCCGGCGCGGCTGCTGCCCGCGCTGGCCGCCGTCTACCGGGCGCAGCTGTCCCGGGCCCGGGTGGCCCGGATCCCGCTGCTGTTCGTGGCGACGTTCCAGTCCGTCGGGATCATGGTCCTGATGCGCGGGGTCGTGGACGGCGGGGTGGAGGCGCGGTCCGTGGTCGCCGGGTCCAGCGTGCTGGTCGTGGCGTTCGTCGCGCTGAACCTGCTGGCGCAGTACTTCGGGCAGCTGCGGGCGAGCGGAGGGCTCGACCACTACGCGACCCTGCCGGTGCCGCCCGCCGCCGTCGTGCTCGGCGCGGCTGCCGCGTACGCCTCCTTCACCGCACCCGGGACGGTGGTCACTGCGGTGGTGGGGAGCGTGCTGTTCCAGCTGCCGATGGCGCATCTGTGGGTGCTGGTCGCGGTGATCCCGCTGTCCGGCGCGGCGCTCGCGGGTCTGGGCGCGGCGCTCGGGCTGCTCGCGCCCCGTCAGGAACTGGCCACGCTGTGCGGGCAGTTGGGCATGTCGGCCGCGCTGCTGCTGGGCGTGCTGCCCGCCGAGCGGATGCCTGCCCCGGTGTCGTACCTGCGCGATCTGCTGCCGTCGACGTACGGTGTGGAGGCACTGGCGCGGTCCTTCGACGGACGGCCCGACTGGCTCGTGGTCTGTGTGGACCTCGGGGTGTGCGCGGGCGTGGCGGTGATCTCGCTGACCGCCGCGACCTGGGCGTATCGGCGGGCAGCCGTGCGGTGACGCGCCACGGCGGGCCTCCCGCCGACCGCAGTACGCCCATCGCCTGGCACCATGACGGGGTGACCGCACCGTTGACTCCGCACGATCAGCCCCAACAGCCGCATCAGCCGCATCAGGCTCCGTATGGAGGTGCTGTGCCGTACCCCTCCGCCCCGGACCACTCCGGGCCGGGCCCCTCGGCTCCGGACCAGTCCGAGCCCGGCCCCGAGCTGCGCGCCGAGCTGGTGCAGGCGGCGCTGGTGGCGATCGGGGTGGCGGTGTCCGGGGTGCTGCTCGGGCTGGTGTGGCTGTGGCTCGCGCCGCGGGTGCCGCTGGTCTGGATCGGCGACGGGATCTACTACCCGAAGGACGCGGAGGGCGAGCAGGCGATGGGGGCGGACGCGGTGTTCGCCCTGTGGGCGCTGGCCTTCGGCGCGGTGTCCGCGGCCGTCGTCTTCTGGTTCTTCCGGCGGGGCGGGATCGCGCTGGTCGTGGGGCTCGCCATCGGCGGGGTGCTGGCCTCCGTGATCGCCTGGCGGCTCGGCGTGTGGCTCGGGCCCGAGTCGAGCATCGAGGCCCACGCCAGGGCGGTGGGCCGGGGCGTATCGTTCGACGCGCCGCTGAAGCTGGGGGCCAAGGGCGCGCTGCTGGCCTGGTCGCTGGCGGCCATGGCGGTACATCTGGGGCTCACCGCGCTGTTCGGGCCGCGGGACGAGGAGCCGGCGGAACTCGGTCCGCAGGGGCCGTTGGGTCCGCAGGGGCCGAAGTAATCCGGGCGCGGGTGCCCGGCCCGGTGTACGCCGGGCCGGTGTGTTCCGCTTCGTTCAGGACGGGACGCTGGAGGCCCGGACGATCAGCTCCGGGGCGAGGCGCTCGGACTCCACCGGCTCCCCCTCCAACAGCCTGACCAGAAGCCTCAGCCCCCGGCGGCCCATGTCCAGCATGGGCGATCTGACCGTGGTGAGCGGGAGCGGCAACTCCGCCGCCAGAGGCGTGTCGTTGAAGCCCACGACGGCCACATCCGCTCCGGCCCGTAGCCCCCGGTTGCGCAGCGCGCCGATCGCGCCGATGGCCGCGAAGTCGTTGACCGCGAAGACCGCCGTGGGCGGGTCCGGGGTGTCCAGCAGCCGCGCGGTCGCTTCGTGGCCGCCGGAGACGTCGAAGCGGGAGTGCGTGATGCGGTCCGCCGGAACGGGGAACCCCGCCTCGCGGTAGCGGTCCACGAGCCCGGCCGTGCGGTCGATGCCCGTGCTGGCGTACGGCTCGCCCGCGACCACGGCCACATCACGGTGGCCGAGCGACAGCAGATGCTCGGCGACCAGACGGCCGCCGAGGTAGTCGTCGCAGGTCACCGAGGGGTGGGCGGCCGCGGTGCGGCTGACGAGGACGAACGGTACGTCCCGGCCGGCCACCTCGTCGAGGAAGCGCCCGTCCACATACGCGTCGCCGAAGATCATGCCGTCGACACGCCGCCCGATGACCATGTTGGTGCGGGTGCGCTGGGTCTCCGGGTTGTCGCCCGTGTTGGCGACGAAGGTCGACAGACCGTGTTCGGCGGCGGCCTCCTCGACGCCCTCGTAGATCGTCGCGAGCACGATGTCGGACAGCCGGGGGACCAGCACGCCGACCAGATTGCTGCGCCGCGTGCGCAGGCTGGTCGCATGGGGGTTGGGCTGGTAGCCGAGTTCGTCGGCGAGCCGGCGGATGCGCTCGACCGTGGTGCTGGAGGCGGCGCGCAGGCTTTCATCCGGTTTGGCGTGCAACACCCGCGAGACCGTGGAGACATGCAGACCGAGCTGGTCGGCGATGGTCCGCAGGGTGACCGGTTGTGCTCGCTGCGTGCCCACTTCGGCTCGGCCTCCGGTTGTCCACTGCCGTACACGGACCTCGGTACAGCCAGTTAGCGCGATGGTAACAGCGGACCCCTTGACACCCGCCGTCGGTGACGCACATCCTACCCAAACGATTGCCCCAAACGTTTGGGCAATGAATCGAGCCACAGTGGCGCGTTTTTGCGCCACGGCTTTCCGTGGCCGCAGTTATCCGTGGATGAGGAGGCAGGGGTGCGCAGAATCGTCGTGCTGTCGACGGGCGGAACCATTGCCACGCGCCATGACGCCCAGGGCACCAGGCTCGCCGCCGATCCGGCGGACGCTCTGCTGGAGCGGCTCCCCTGGCCCGTGGGGGTGGCGGTCGAAGCGAAGGACGTGTTCTGCCTGGGCAGCTATCTGCTGACCCCGGCCGATATGCACGGCGTCGCCGTGGCCGCCCGCGAGGCGCTGGCGGACGAGGCGGTGAGCGGGGTCGTCGTCACCCACGGCACCGACACCCTCGAGGAGACCGCGTATCTGACGGACCTTTTCCACAACGATCCGCGGCCCGTGGTGTTCACCGGAGCCATGCGCCCGGCGGACGCCGCGGACAGCGACGGCCCGCGCAACCTCGCGGACGCCATCGCCGTGGCGGCCGCCGCCGAAGCGCGCGACCTGGGCGCGCTGGTCTCCTTCGACGGCCAGATCTACCCGGCGCGGGGCACCCGCAAGGCGCACACCACCGCCCCCGCCGCCTTCGCCGCCCCCGACGGCGGCCCGCTGGGGCGGGTGGGCGACGGCGAGGTGGCGATCTCGGCGGTGCCGGTCCGCCCCAAGCCGCTCGACCTCGCGGCCTTCCGCCCCGACCCCGACCGGGTGCGCACCGACATCGTCGCCTGCTACCCCGGCTGCGACACCCGGGCGCTGCGCGCGGTGGCCGACGCCGGCGCCCGGGCGGTGGTGCTCGAAGCCACCGGCGCGGGCAACGCCAACCCGGCGGTGGCCGAGGAGGTGGCCCGGCTCACCGCCTCCGGCGTCGTGGTCGCCCTGTCCACCCGGGTGCAGGCGGGGCCCGTCGCCGCGGTGTACGGCAACGGCGGCGGCGCCGATCTGCTGCGGGCCGGGGCCGTACCCACCGGCACACTGCGCCCGTCCCAGGCGCGGATCCTGCTCATCGCCCTGCTCGGCTGCTACGGCGACCCGGCGCGGGTGCGGGCCGAACTCAACAACTCACTGGAGAGGAACCACCATGGCTAAAGAGATCTTTGTGGCGTTCGGCGTGGATGTCGACGCGGTGGCGGGCTGGTTGGGCAGCTACGGTGGCGAGGACTCGCCCTGTGACATCTCCCGCGGCCTCTTCGCCGGAGAGGTCGGGGTGCCCCGGCTGCTCCGCCTGTTCCAGCGGAAGGAACTGCGCACCACCTGGTTCATCCCCGGCCACTCCGTGGAGACCTTCCCCGACCAGACCCGCCAGGTGGTCGACGCGGGCCATGAGATCGGCGCCCATGGCTACTCGCACGAGAACCCCATCGCCATGACCCGGGCCCAGGAGAGCGCCGTACTCGACCGCAGCATCGACCTCATCGAGAAGGTCGCGGGCCGCCGCCCCACCGGCTATGTCGCCCCCTGGTGGGAGTTCTCGCCGGTCACCAACGAGCTGCTGATCGAGCGCGGCATCACCTACGACCACTCGCTGATGCACAACGACTTCACGCCGTACCACGTCCGGGTGGGGGACAGCTGGACGAAGATCGACTACTCGCGGCCGGCCGAGGAGTGGATGAAGCCGCTGGTGCGCGGGGAGGAGACCGGGCTCATCGAGATCCCGGCCAACTGGTACCTCGACGACCTGCCGCCCATGATGTTCATCAAGGCGAGCGCGAACAGCCACGGCTTCGTCAGCCCGCGTGACCTGGAGCAGACCTGGCGCGACCAGTTCGACTGGGTGTACCGCGAGATGGACTACGCCGCGTTCACCATGACGATCCATCCCGATGTCTCCGGCCGGCCCCAGATGCTCCTCATGCTGGAGCGGCTCATCGAGTACATCAGCGGTCACGAGGGCGTGCGCTGGTCCACGTTCGACGAGATCGCCACCGACTTCAAGACCCGCACCCCCCTTTCGTAGGGCCCGCTTCCCTTCCCGGAGCCCTTAGGCCCGCTTCCCCAGGGCCCGCTTCCCCCGGGCCCGACACCCGCTCGACCCAGCCCCCGGGCGCGGCCACCCCGCGTCCGGGCGCGGTACCCCTCCCCGGTACCCCTCCCCGGACGACAGGCGATACGCCGCCGGGCTCCCGGCCCCACCCCCGGCCGAAGCAACCCCCTCACCCTCCCGCTCTCGCCGCGACGGCGCGGCGAACCCCCGCTTCCGACAAGGGGCACCTGTCATGACCACCGTCTCCTCCGAACCCACCACCCCCACCCGCAGACTGCCGCGCATCGGGGTCCGCACCACCAGACGAGCGACGGCCATCGCCTTCTGCGCCTGGGTCTTCGCCGTCTACGACTACATCCTGTTCGGCACCCTCCTGCCGGAGATCTCCGACCGCTTCGGGTGGAGCGAGGAACACGCCGCCCTCGTCTCCACCCTGATCTCGGTCGGAACGGCCGTCGTCGTCCTCGGCGTCGGCCCGCTCGTCGACCGGCTCGGCCGCCGCAAGGGCATGATCCTCACGGTGTCCGGCACCGCCCTGGCCTCCGCCGCCTCGGCCGGCACCATGAACGCCTCCTACCTGGTCGGCATCCGCTCCCTCGGCGGCCTCGGACTGTCCGAACAGGCCGTCAACACCACCTACCTGAACGAGATCTACGCCGTCACCGAAGACGAGGCGATCAAGAAGCGCCGCGGCTTCGTCTACAGCCTGGTGCAGTCCGGCTGGCCGGTCGGCACCCTGGTCGCCGCCGCCTTCGTGGCCATATTCCTCCCGCTCGTCGGCTGGCGCGGCTGCTTCCTGCTGGCCACCTTCCCCGCCATCGCCATCGCCCTGCTGCGCCGCGGCCTGCCCGAGACCCCGCAGTTCGAGCTCCAGCGGCGACTGCGCAAGCTGCGCCAGGAGGGCAAGGCCGACGAGGCCCGGCAGCTCGCCGCCGAGTACGGCGTGGACGAGACCCCCGCCGCCCCGCTGGTGGAGATCTTCCGCGGCCGCGCCCGCCGCAACACCCTGGTGCTGAGCTTCGCCTGGCTGGTCAACTGGTTCGGCATCCAGATCTTCAGCGTCCTGGGCACCACGGTCCTCACCAAGGCCAAGGGCATCAGCTTCGCCAACTCCCTGGTGCTGTTCATCGTCATCAACGCCGTCGGCTTCGCCGGATACCTCTTCCACGGCTGGGCCGGCGACCGCTACGGACGCCGCAATGTGATCGCCTTCGGCTGGATCCTCTCGGGGATCCTGTTCGCCCTCATGCTGACCGTCGCCCACGGCACCGTTTCCGTGGTGATCCTGTACTCGCTCGGGATGTTCTTCCTGATCGGCCCGTACGCGGCGATGCTCTTCTACATGGGTGAGTGCTACGACACCCAGTGCCGGGCCACCGGCACCTCGTTCATCAACGCCTTCAGCCAGCCCGGGGCCATCGCCGCCGGCGCGATCGCCACCGCGATGCTCGCCTCCGGCGCGCACTGGAACCAGACGGCACTGCTCGTCGGCGCGGTCGGCACCTTCCTGTCCGGCTTCGTGATGTTCGCCGCCCGCAGCGTCGACACCGTCGACGACTGAACCCACCCGGAGACCAACAGTGGTACGAACAGACCAGTCCGACCAGCCGGTCGCCGTCATCACGGGCGCGGCCAGCGGCATCGGCCGCGCGCTCGCGGTGGAGTACGCCCGCCGCGGGGTGCGCACCGTCATCGGCAGCTACCCCGGCGACCCCCACGACCCCGGGGAGACCGAGCGCCTGGTGCGCGCGGCGGGCGGGGAGTGCGTCCGCCACGAGGTGGACGTCCGCGACCCCGCGCAGGTCGAGGCGTTCGCGGAACACGCCCTGACCGTCTTCGGCCGCCTGGACATCGCCGTCGCCAACGCCGGGGTGCTGCGCCGGGCGCCGCTCGACCAACTCACCGACGAGGCCTGGGACGACATGCTCTCGGTCGACCTCACCGGAGTGCTGCGGACCCTGCGCTCCGCCGCCCGGCGGATGGCCGGATCCGGCGCGATGGTGGCGGTGTCCTCCATCGCGGGCGGGGTCTACGGCTGGGACTACCATGCCCACTACGCCGCCGCCAAGGCCGGGGTGCTGGGGCTGTGCCGCAGCCTCGCGGTCGAACTCGCCCCGCGGGGGATACGGGTCAACTCCCTCATCCCCGGGCTCATCGAAACCCCGCAGTCCACCGACCCCGTCAACTCGCTGGGCCCCGCCGGGCTCTCCCGCGCCGCGGCGGGCATCCCGGTGGGGCGGGTCGGGCGGCCCGAGGAGATCGCGTCCGCGATCGCCTATCTGACCTCGGACGACGCCTCGTACATCACGGGGCAGAGCCTGGTCGTGGACGGCGGGCTCACCGTGAGGATGCCGGCATGAGGGAGGACACGAGGAAGGACACGGGGCGCGACATGAGGCGGGACATGGGGAGCGGTGTGCTGGCAGGACGGACCGCGCTCGTCACCGGCGGGGCCAGCGGCATCGGCCGGGCCGTCGTCGAGGCGTACGCGGCCGAAGGGGCCCGGGTCGTGGTCGCCGACCGCGACGCGGAGCGCGCGAAGGCCGTGGCCGCCGAGAGCGGCGCGGCCGGGTACACGGCCCTGGACGTGAGCGACGCGGCCGTCGTCGAGGCGGCGATGTCGGCGGCGGTGAGCGAGTACGGCGGCATCGACATCCTGGTCAACGCCGCGGGCATCCTCACCGAGGCGCCCCTGCTGGAGATGGACCCGCGGCAGTGGTCCGAGACCATCGCGGTCGACCTCACCGGGGTCTTCCTCTGCTGCCGCTACGCCGTCCCGCAGATGGCGGAGCGCGGCTGGGGGCGGGTCATCAACATCGCCTCGCAGCTGGGCATCAAGGGCGGCCGCTCGCTGGCCCACTACGCCGCGGCCAAGGCCGGGGTCATCGGGCTGACCAAGTCGCTGGCGCTGGAGGTCGCGGAGCGGGGCGTCCTGGTGAACGCCATCGCGCCGGGGCCGATCGAGACGCCGATGGTCGCCGCGATCACCCCGGAGTGGAAGGCCGCCAAACAGGCGGAGCTGCCGCTGGGCCGGTTCGGCCGGCCCGAGGAGGTCGCGCCGACCGCCGTCCTGCTCGCCAGCGACCCCGGTGGCAATCTGTACGTCGGCCAGACCCTCGGCCCCAACAGCGGCGACGTCATGCCGTAGGCCGTGTTCGGCCGGTGCGGTCGGCGCGGTCGGGAGGAAGGAGACGCGGGATGTGCGGGGCGTGCGGAGAGCGCGGCGCGTTCGACTGGGCGCGGCCGTGGACCAGCAGGCTCGCGGCCCGTCGGGCCGTGGCCGCCGCGGCGCTGCGCGCGGGCGCCCGGCCCGGGGTGCGGGTGACGGCGGGGAGCGGGGGCTGGCTGGTGACCGGCCCGACCGGCGCCGTCACCTCCTGCGAAGACCTCACGGCGCTCGTCGCCGCGGTACGCCGCCTGGCGGCGGGGGCGGACCCGGCCCCGCCGGACGCCGGCCGGCCCTCCGGCCGGCTCGCGACCCCGGCGGACGACCGGCGGGCGGGGGTCGTGCTGAAGGTCGGCCCGACCGGCGCCGGGCCCCGGGCCGTGCCGGAGACGCTGCTGGAGACGGCGCTGGCGGAAGGCCGGGCCGAGGTGGTGCTGGAGACCCCGGCGGCGGCCCGGTCGGCCCTGGCCCACCTCGCCTCGCCCGCCTGGTCGAGGCGCGCCTATCTCAGCCGGATCGAGGGGGTGAGCGAGCCCTGGGGGCGCCCGGCGCCCGTGTGGCGCCCACCCCAGCCGAGCGGCCCCGACCCCGGCGCACTGGCCGCCGATGTGCTGGTCGGACTGGAGTGGACGCGGCAGAGCGGGCGGCTGACCGGGGCGGCGCTCGCCGTACGGACCCCGCTCGGGGTCGGCGCCGAGCTGGATGTGGAGATCCGCGACGGGCATGTGGTGCGGGCACTGACCGTGGCCGACGAACCACCGCTGAGACCTGGCTGACGGGGACGGTGGCGCACAGGCGCTCTGTTCACTGTCGGTCATCGCTGGGATACTTCGGGTGATTCAGTCTGGCGTAGTGGAACCCCTCTGGGAGGTGGCCATGGGATCGGACAACGGTGGAGCGTCCACCTCTCCGTCCCCGGGACGTGACGAGTCACCGGCGGCCCCGGGACCGGATCCGGCCCCGGACCCCGCCCCGGACCCCGCCCCGGACCCGGCGCCCGGCGGCAGCGGAGGCGCGCGGAGCCGTTTACGGCGGATCGGATCCTGGATCAGCAGCCATGGACCGCAGACACTCGTGGGTGCCACGGTCGTCGCGGTGGTCGCCGCGATGGCCGCGGCTGTGGTGTCCGGGCTGTTCGAGAGCGACAGCGGGGGCGACGATCAGGCGCGACCGTCCTCGGCGGCCGGCCCGACCGGCGGTAAGGCCGAGGAGTGCAGGGGCGAGCGGTGCCGGATGCTGAAGCCCGCCGAGGCCGGTTGCGACGACGACGCCCAGGTGCTGCGCCAAAAGGATCAGCCAGTGGTCCTCCAGCTCAAGTACAGCCCGGACTGTGCGGCGGCCTGGGCCAAGATCACCAGCGGCGAGGTGGGCGACCAGGTCGTCATCACGCCCGAGGGCGGCAAACCGGCCCGGGACGTCATCGCCACCGGGAACGACAACCACACCTCGATGGTCCCGGCCGAAGGGAACTTCAGGCTCCAGGCCTGCGCCGAGCCCGACGACTCCGACGGCAGCCCGAAGTGGCAGAAGTTCTGCGTCGAGGCCACCGCCGCGGACGTGAAGCGCACGGCGCCCGCGTCCTGACGCGAGTGCCGTCCGGCGTCTCAGGCCACGGGCGGCGCGTGCCGGGCGTCGAAGCGCGCGATCGGCGCCAGCACCGCGTCCGTGAGCGCGGCGAGATCCTCCGGCGACAACTCGACCTCCAGCCCGCGGCGGCCCGCCGAGACGCAGATCGTCTCGTACGTGGCCGCCGACGCGTCCAGGGCCGTGGGCAGGCGCTTGCGCTGGCCGAGCGGGGAGATCCCGCCCAGCACATAGCCCGTGCTGCGCTCGGCCGCCGCCGGGTCGGCCATCGCCGCGCGCTTGCCGCCCACCGCCGCCGCCAGGGCCTTGAGGTCGAGCGTGGCGGAGACGGGCACCACCGCGACGGTGAGGCCGCCGTCGACGTTCGCGATCAGGGTCTTGAAGACCCGGGCGGGATCCACGCCCAGGGCCTGCGCGGCCTCCTCGCCGTACGAGGGGGCCGCCGGGTCGTGCTCGTAGGCGTGCACCGTGAAGTCGGTGCCCGCCGCGGTCAGGGCGGTGGTGGCCGGGGTACCGGCGGAGGACTTCTTCTTGGCCATATCCGGTGGTGTGCTCAGTTGGGGCTGGTGGGGTGGCGGGTCAGATCGACCGCCGGCAGCGACGGGAGCTTACCGATGACCGCGCTCTCCGCGCGCAGCATTTTCAGCTCCTCGGCCAGCCGGGTGGCGGTGTCGGGAGCCTGGAGCAGCCGCTGCTTGGCGGGCGTGTCGAGCACGGCGGCGGCCGCGACCAGGTACGAGAGCACGGACGGCTCGCCCGGCAGCTCCTGCTGGGCGGCCAGGGTGCGCTCGCGGGCCCCCGCGAGCCGCTTCTGGTAGGTGCGGAAGGCGCGTACGACCCCCGAGGCCAGCGCCCCGGCGCCGTCCCCCGGCTTCTCGTCGAGCTCGTCGACCTCGGCCGTCAGATACGGGCCGGAGGAGTCGACCGAGCGCAGCTCGAAGCGGGTGGTGCCGGTGGCGAGCACCTCGAAGGTGCCGTCCTTCTGCTTCCGGATGGTGGCCGCGTCCGCGATACAGCCGACGGCGTGGAAGGACTTCATCGGGTCGGGCCCGAACCCGGCCGCCGCGCCGCGCTCGGGCTCGGCGGTGGGGTCCGGGAGGCCGACCGCGGTGGCCGCGACCTCGCGGCCGTCCCGGATGGCGATGACGCCGAAGCGGCGCGGCGCGTCCTCGGGGAGCGCCAACAGATCGCGCATCATGGCGCGATACCGCTGCTCGAAGACGTTCAGGGGCATGACGAGCCCCGGGAACAGCACCGTGTTCAGCGGGAAGAGCGGAAGGCGCGCGGAGGTCACGGGCGTTAAGCCTAATGGCCCCGCGCGCTCCGATCACTGGCGGCGCAGCAGCCGGGACGCGCCGGCGGCGACCGTGGTGGCCAGTATCCAGCCGAGCATGACCATCACGATGGCCGCCCACTGCACCGCGCCGTCGGGTTTCCAGTAGCCGTCCTGGCCCAGGTCGATCACCGGAAGCAGCAGGTCGAGGGTGTACAGCGAGGCGTTCCAGTTCGGCGACTCGCCCGGCTTGATGGGATCCGGCCGGTTGTGGGCGAAGAACACCGAGCCGATCGCCCACAGCACCGCCATCCACACCGCCGCCCGGCCGGGGCGGTAGCCGTAGGCCACGGTCCAGTCCTGGAGATATCCCCAGAGTTTTCCGGCCGGCGGCAGCGTCTCGCGCCGCCGCCGCTCCTTGGCGAGCAGCACCTCGCGCGCCTCCGCGTCCTCGCCGCTGGTGCGCATGGCCGTGGCGAGCGTCTCGTACGGCCCCCGGGAGAACTCCGGAGTCGCGGCCGCCACCCACTCCAGCCGCCGGGAGAGCGGGAAGTGGCCGACCGGGATCAGACACTCGTAGGAGAAGCCCGCCATGGCCAGCCCGCCGGGGCCCGGCCAGCTGACCGACTTGTCGACCAGGTTGACCACCCGCGCGCCGGAGAGGATCACCCGCCCGCGCTGCGGCCGCTCCCCGACGAACCGCAGCTCCGGCGTCTGGATGCGGCGCAGCGACAGCTCCTGGTCGTTCTCCATGATGAAGCGGGCCTGGTCGAAGTCGACCGCGTCGTTGAACCGCCCGTCGTCCAGGCGCATGCCGCCCTCGCACTCGAAGCGCTGGATGCGCGTCCCGCGCGTCGGCGTGTTGCTGGTGCCGTACGGCGGGGTGGAGCTGCCGTAGCTGCTCACCCCGGCGGCGGTCAGGTAGAGGCTGCGCTCGACGGTCAGCTGCGGGGCGTTCAGCGCCCGGCGGCCGTACGGATTGCGCAGCTGGGCGCCGCGCAGGCTGAGCGACACGCCGATCTGCGCGCCGCGCATGCTCAGCTCGCCGTGCGACTCGATCATCTCGGCCTGGAGATCCTGGCCTACGGTCAGCCCGTCCGCGGTGATCGACTGGCCCCGGCGGTCCCGGCGCACCACTAACTGGTTGAGCAGCAGATCCGTGCCTATATGGGCGTCGGTGAGCCGGATGCCGTGCTCCACGATGCACCGCGGCAGATGCAGATCGCCCTCGGTGCGCAGCCGGGCCGCCTCCAGCCGCGGCAGGGCGCAGCCGACCAGGCGGAGGGTGGTGAAGTGGGATTCGGGGAGCAGCACCTCCTGCTCGAAGCGGCAGTTCTTCATCTCCACATACGGCTCGATGGAGCCGCCGGCCAGGTCCAGCTGGCCCGTGATGTGCACCCCGTTGAGCTTGAGCGCGGCCACCCGGCCCGGCTGCGGGGGAGGGCCGTCGAGCAGCAGGAGGGCGACGACCCGGGCGCGCACACTGCGCTCGGGTCCCCAGGCGTAGGGGCCGGAGGGGTCGTTGCGCTGGGGGTGGGCGGTGCGCAGATCGTGGGTGCTGCCGTTGCGGAACGCCTGCCACATGCCCCACTCCGCGGTGGTCAGGTCGAGCCCCGGGGGTGGATCGCCATCGCGTGGCTCGGTCACAGCCGTGTCCCCTCCTGTTCTCCGTACCCCCGTACGGATCCCCATTCCCGCTGAGTAACCGCTTGAACGCTTGCGGTCAGAGCCAAACTGTAGGGGGCGGCACATGTTCACTCGGGTGGGGGAGTATGGGATCGGCTTAGCTCGATCGTGTGATGTGCTGCTTGTGGGCTTGTGCTCTTCGGGGCAGGCAGGGGTAGCTTGGCTGTGCGATCTGGGACGCCGGGTGCAGTGCCAGCGTGCGGGGCCCCTGCTCCACCAGAGAGATGGTTCAGGGCCTCCCCGTCGCCTCTGGCTGTATCCACATGGCCAGGTCGTCAGGGACTCCGCCCTTCCGGGATCGGACCACGGACAGGATCCGTGTCGCCGCCCGGTTGCGAAAGCGGACGACCAGGGGGCACCTCCCAGCGGTAGCTGGGGGAGCGCCCAGCACCGTTCGGGGCGTGCCAGTGTGGGGGCACTCCGCTCACTGTCGAGGAACGGTACGTATCACTCACTGATACGGGGGGCGGGCCGCTGGTGCGGGTCTGAGACAATTGATCGCGTGATCTCCCGTATCGATCTGCGCGGTGCCGCCTTCCCGGAGGGCGGGATCGACCGCGACCTGTTGCCCCGTGCCGAGCTCGACGTCGAGGCCGCCCTGGAGAAGGTGCGGCCGATCTGCGACGACGTGCGCCATCGCGGCACCGCGGCGCTGATCGACTACGCGCGGCGGTTCGACGGTGTGACGATCGAGCGGGTGCGGGTCCCCCAGGAGGCGCTGACCAGCGCCCTTGAGGAGCTGGACCCCGCCGTGCGGGCGGCCCTGGAGGAGTCCATCCGCCGGGCCCGGCTGGTCCACCGCGAGCAGCGGCGCGCCGACCACACCACGCAGGTCGTGCCGGGCGGCACGGTCACCGAGCGCTGGGTGCCGGTCGAGCGGGTGGGGCTCTATGTGCCGGGCGGGCGGTCCGTCTACCCGTCCTCCGTAGTGATGAACGTGGTGCCCGCGCAGGAGGCCGGGGTCGGCTCGATGGCCGTCTCCTCGCCGCCCCAGCGTGACTTCGGCGGGCTGCCGCACCCCACCATCCTGGCGGCCTGCGCGCTGCTCGGCGTGGACGAGGTGTACGCGGCGGGCGGCGCCCAGGCGGTCGCCATGTTCGCGTACGGCACCGAGGAGTGCCGCCCGGTCTCCATGGTCACCGGGCCGGGGAACATCTTTGTGGCCGCCGCCAAGCGGCTGCTCAAGGGGCGCATCGGCATCGACGCCGAGGCCGGCCCCACCGAGATCGCGATCCTCGCCGACGCCACCGCCGACCCGGTCCATGTCGCCGCCGACCTGATCAGCCAGGCCGAGCACGACCCGCTGGCCGCCTCGGTGCTGGTCACCGACTCCGAGGAGCTGGCCTCGGCGGTCGAGAAGCAGCTGGACGCGCAGGTCGCCGCCACCAAACACGTCGAGGACCGGATCCGCCCGGCGCTGTCCGGGCGCCAGTCCGGCATCGTGCTGGTCGACGGCGTCGACGAAGGGCTCGCGGTCGTGGACGCCTACGCCGCCGAGCACCTGGAGATCCAGACGAGGGACGCGGCGGCGGTCGCGGCCCGGGTGCGGAACGCCGGAGCGATCTTCGTCGGCCCGTACGCGCCGGTCAGCCTCGGCGACTACGCGGCGGGGTCCAACCATGTGCTGCCCACCGGCGGCTGCGCCTGTCACTCCTCGGGGCTCTCGGTGCAGTCCTTCCTGCGCGGCATCCATGTCGTGGACTACACGCGGGAGGCGCTGGCGGAAGTGGCCGGCCATGTGGTGACGCTCGCCGAGGCGGAGGATCTGCCCGCCCACGGCGCCGCGGTGAAGGCAAGGTTCGACTGGAAGGTGCCAGGGGACAAGTGACCGGGAACCCCTCTACGTCCCGCTGGGACGAACTCCCCATCAGGGACGAGCTGCGCGGCAAGTCCCCGTACGGCGCCCCTCAGCTGGACGTCCCCGTACGGCTGAACACCAACGAGAATCCGTACCCGCTGCCCGAGGCGCTGGTGGCCCGGATCGCCGAGCGGGTCACCGAGGCGGCCCGCCACCTCAACCGCTACCCGGACCGGGACGCGATCGAGCTGCGCACCGAGCTGGCGAAGTATCTGACCCGCACCGCCGGGCACGAGGTCGGCGTGGCCAACCTGTGGGCCGCCAACGGCTCCAACGAGGTGCTTCAGCAGCTGCTCCAGACCTTCGGCGGGCCCGGGCGCTCGGCCATCGGCTTCGAGCCCTCGTACTCGATGCACGCGCTGATCTCACGCGGCACCGGCACCCGCTGGATCTCCGGCCCGCGGAACGCCGACTTCACCATCGACGTCGACGCGGCCCGCGCGGCCATCGCCGAGCACCGCCCCGACGTCGTCTTCATCACCTCGCCGAACAACCCGACCGGCACCGCCGTCGAGGCCGAGACCGTCCTGGCCCTCCACGACGCGGCCCAGGCGGCGCGGGCGAACGCGGCCGGGGCGTTGGTGGTGATCGACGAGGCGTACGGCGAGTTCAGCCACCGCCCCTCGCTGCTTCCGCTGATCGAGGGACGGCCCCGGCTGGTCCTCTCCCGGACGATGTCCAAGGCCTTCGGCGCTGCCGGGCTGCGCCTCGGCTATCTCGCCGCCGCCCCGGCGGTGGTGGACGCCGTCCAGCTGGTCCGCCTGCCCTACCACCTGTCCTCCGTCACCCAGGCCACCGCGCTGGCCGCCCTCGAGCACACCGATACCCTGCTCGGGTACGTCGAGGCGCTCAAGGCCGAGCGGGACCGGCTGGTGAGCGAGTTGCGCGCACTCGGCTGCGAGGTGACCGATTCGGACGCCAACTTTGTGCAGTTCGGCCGCTTCGAGGACGCCCACACGGCGTGGCAGGCCCTGCTGGACCGGGGGGTTCTGGTCCGTGACAACGGAGTGCCGGGCAGGCTGCGGGTCACCGCGGGTACCCCGGCCGAGAACGACGCGTTCCTCGACGCGGTCCGCGAGCTGATGAAGGAGAGAAGCGCATGACCCGCGTGGGCCGTGTGGAGCGCACCACCAAGGAAACCTCGGTCGTCGTCGAGATCGACCTCGACGGCTCCGGCAAGGTCGACGTATCGACGGGTGTCGGTTTCTACGACCACATGCTCGACCAGCTCGGCCGCCACGGTCTCTTCGACCTCACCGTCAAGACCGAGGGCGACCTGCACATCGACTCCCACCACACCATCGAGGACACCGCCCTCGCGCTCGGCGCCGCCTTCAAGCAGGCGCTCGGCGACAAGGTGGGGATCTACCGCTTCGGCAACTGCACGGTGCCGCTGGACGAGTCGCTGGCCCAGGTGACCGTCGACCTCTCGGGCCGCCCGTACCTGGTGCACACCGAGCCGGAGAACATGGCGCCGATGATCGGCAGCTATGACACGACGATGACCCGGCACATCCTGGAGTCCTTCGTCGCGCAGGCGCAGATCGCCCTCCACGTCCACGTCCCGTACGGGCGGAACGCCCACCACATCGTCGAATGCCAGTTCAAGGCGCTGGCGCGGGCGCTGCGCTACGCGAGCGAGCGCGACCCCCGGGCCGCCGGAATTCTCCCCTCCACGAAGGGCGCCCTGTGAGCGGTCTTTCCACTGTCTTCATCGTTCTCGGTCTGTTTCTGCTCGGCGGGGTCTACTCCTTCGTCAAGCAGGGCCTGCCCAAGAGCGTCATCGTGCTGCTCGGCATCGGCGCGGCGATGTCGCTCACGGCCGGAATCCTTCGGCTGGAGGTGTGGAGTTGACGGCCGGCGCCAAGAAGGTCGTCGTCTTCGACTACGGCTTCGGCAACGTACGGTCCGCCGAGCGGGCCCTCGCCCATGTCGGCGCGGATGTCGAGATCACCCGTGACTACGACCGCGCCACCGCCGCCGACGGCCTCCTGGTGCCCGGCGTCGGCGCCTTCGCCGCCTGTATGAAGGGGCTGCGCGAGGCCCGCGGCGACTGGATCGTGGGGCGCCGGCTGTCCGGCGGGCGCCCGGTCATGGGCATCTGCGTGGGCATGCAGATCCTCTTCGGGCGCGGCATCGAGCACGGCGTCGAGGCCGAGGGCCTGGACGAGTGGCCCGGCACCGTCGAGCAGCTGAAGGCCCCCGTCGTCCCCCACATGGGGTGGAACACGGTCGAGGCGCCCGAGGACTCCCAGCTCTTCGCGGGCCTGGACGACGACGCCCGCTTCTACTTCGTGCACTCCTACGCGGTCCGCACCTGGGAGCTCGAAGTGACCAACCCGAACATCCGCGCCCCCAAGGTCACCTGGGCCACTCACGGCGAGCCGTTCGTCGCCGCGGTCGAGAACGGACCACTGTGGGCCACCCAGTTCCACCCCGAGAAGTCAGGTGACGCCGGAGCGCAGCTGCTGCGCAACTGGCTCGACACGCTCTGACCGGCGGCACGCCCCGCCCTGGCCAGGCCTTCCCGTACCCGCCCGCACCTCACCGTAAGGTCTCCCATGAGCACCCACCGCCTCGAACTCCTCCCCGCCGTCGATGTCCGCGACGGCCAGGCCGTACGCCTGGTCCACGGCGAGTCCGGCTCCGAGACGTCCTACGGCGACCCGCTGGAGGCCGCCCTCGCCTGGCAGCGGGCCGGCGCCGAGTGGCTGCACCTGGTGGACCTGGACGCGGCCTTCGGCACCGGCGACAACCGTGAGCGGATCGCCGAGGTCGTGCGCACCATGGACATCAAGGTCGAGCTCTCCGGCGGCATCCGCGATGACGCCTCGCTCGCCGCGGCCCTCGCCACCGGCTGCACCCGCGTCAACCTCGGCACCGCCGCGCTGGAGTCCCCGGAGTGGGTCGCCAAGATCATCGCCGAGTTCGGGGACCGCATCGCCGTCGGCCTCGACGTCCGCGGCACCACCCTGCGCGGCCGCGGCTGGACCCGCGACGGCGGCGACCTGTACGAGACCCTGGCCCGCCTGGACGCCGAGGGCTGCGCCCGCTACGTCGTCACCGACATCGCCAAGGACGGCACCCTCCAGGGCCCCAACGTGGAGCTGCTGAAGAACGTCTGCGCCGCGACCGACAAGCCGGTCGTCGCCTCCGGCGGCGTTTCCTCCCTTGACGATCTGCGTGCCCTTGCGACCCTGGTACCGGAGGGTGTGGAGGGCGCCATCGTCGGCAAGGCCCTCTACGCCAAGGCGTTCACCTTGGAAGAGGCGTTGGAGGCGGTATCCGTATGACCTCAGCCGAGAGTGTGCGGCGCGTCCAGGCGGACAGCCCCTGGGAAGAGACCATCGGCTTCGCCCGGGCCGTCGCGGCCGGTGACCGGGTCCTGGTCGCCGGGACGATGCCGCTGGTGGGCGGGGTCCTCCAGGGCGAGGGCGATCCGTACGAACAGACGCTGGCGGCCTTCCGCAACGCGCTGGACGCGCTGCGGAAGTTCGACCTCGGCGTCGAATCGGTCATCCGTACCCGTATGTATCTCACCCACGCGCGCGATGTGGACGAGGTGGGCCGCGCCCACAAGGAGCTCTTCGACGCCGTACGCCCCGCCGCGACCCTGGTCGTGGTGTCCGGCTTCGTCGACTCGCGTGTCCTGGTGGAAGTCGAAGTAGAAGCATTCCGAGGAGCCCGAGCGTCATGACCCTGGCGGTCCGAGTCATCCCCTGCCTGGACGTGGACAACGGCCGGGTCGTCAAGGGAGTCAACTTCCAGAACCTGCGGGACGCGGGCGACCCCGTCGAGATGGCCAAGATCTACGGCGAGGAGGGCGCCGACGAGCTGACCTTCCTCGACATCACGGCCTCCTCGGGCAACCGCGAGACCACCTACGACGTGGTGCGCCGCACCGCCGAGCAGGTCTTCATCCCGCTCACCGTGGGCGGCGGGGTCCGCACCGTGGACGACGTCGACAAGCTGCTGCGGGCCGGCGCGGACAAGGTCGGCGTCAACACGGCCGCCATCGCCCGCCCCGAGCTGATCCGGGAGATCGCCGAGCGCTTCGGCAGCCAGGTCCTGGTCCTGTCCGTCGACGCCCGCCGCTGCGCGCCTACTCCCGACGGGGGACCGGTCACCCCGTCCGGCTACGAGGTCACCACCCACGGCGGCCGCCGCGGCACCGGCATCGACGCCGTCGAGTGGGCCCACCGCGCCGCCGAGCTGGGCGCGGGGGAGATCCTGCTGAACTCGATGGACGCCGACGGCACCAAGGACGGCTATGACACCGCCATGATCGAGGGGGTGCGCAAGCACGTCACCGTCCCCGTCATCGCCAGCGGCGGCGCCGGCCGGCTCGCCGACTTCTCCCCGGCGATCGACGCCGGCGCGGACGCGGTCCTCGCCGCCTCGGTCTTCCACTTCGGTGACCTGCGCATCGGCCAGGTCAAGGAGGCGCTGCGGGAGGCGGGGCACCCGGTGCGCCTGTAGGGGGTGTCACCCGCTGATGTCGAAGGCGCGCAGCACTCGCCCGCCCTTCGGGTCGTCGATCTCCTGGTTGACCACGTAGAGCGTGCCTCCCCACACGCCGGCGGTCAGGCTCTGTACGCGGCTCAGCGAGTGCCGGGGGGTGAGGAGCAGGCCCCGGGGCTCCTCCTTGCCGTCCCGCAGCCCGATGGAGACGACGTTCGGATCCTGCCCCGGCTGCTCGGGGGCCTTCACGGCGAGCACCTTGCCGGACTCCAGGCCGACCTGGATCGTGTCCGCCTTGGACCACAGCACCGTGCCGGTCCTGAGGTCGGTGGCCCCCAGGCCCGAGGTGTTGTCGTAGGAGGACAGCAGTACCGAGTCGTCCCCGACGGCGGTGGCCGTGGGGTCGAACTGGAGGTTCTTGCGCTTGCCCGTCATCGGGAAGGTCTTGTCGGGCTTTCCGTCCTTCGTATAGGTCTGGAGATAGCGCTTGGTGTCGTTGCTGTCTTCTTCCTCGGCGAGCATGAGCGTCAGCGGGTCGTTCCCCACCACCAGCTCCACGTCCCGCTTCTCGTTCGGGAACTTCCAGGAGTCGGCATCTCCGTCCCGTAGATCCAGGATGCTCAGCTGGTTTTCCGGCGTGACGTCGCTGCAACTGCTGGAGGCGGCCAGATAGCCGGCGGACCACGCGATGTCGGTCCCGCAGTCGCGGCCGCGTGACGTCAGCGTCCACTTCTTCTCGCCCCCGGAGATGGCATAGGCCGACACCGGGCCGATCCCCGCGACCACCACGTCCTCGCCGACCTCGACATGCGGCGTGAGGGATTTGCTGTCGCGCGCCAGGTTCTTGGACCACAGGGTCCGTCCGGTGTCCGTGTCGAAGACGACGAGGTACGCGCAGTCATCGCCGCCGGCGTCATAGACGGCGGCGCCGACACCGTCGGAGTTCGGGCGCGGGGCTATGGCACAGACCTCGCTCGCCCCCTTCGGCGTTCGCACCGTCCACAGCGTCCTGCCGGTTTCGGGGTCGAAGGCGCGTACGCCGTTGTCGTCGGCGTAGACGGGGCCGCGCGAGGTGGTCCAGAGGGCGGGCAGTCCGCTGAGGGTGCCGCGGACGTGCGCGTCGGGCAGCCGAGTCTCCCACTTCTGCCGCAGGGCGTGGGCCGGACGCGATGACTTCTTCGCCGCCGGGTCGCCGGAGCGGTCGTGCTCGAACAGCGCGACCGCGATGCCGCCTGCCAGCAGCAGCACGACGATGGCGAGGATGGCCGTGACCCTGCCCCCGCCGCGCCGCGGGGGCGGCGGGGGAGTCGGCCACGGCGGGCCCGGGGCGGCCCCGGGGGCACCCCCGGGCCCGCCGGGCTGCTGCTGCGGATAGGCGGGCAGCGTGGGCTGTGGCCCGGCGGCGGGCGGGGTCGGGGGTCTCGGCGGTACGGGTGGCCGCTGGTTCGCCGGCTGTCCGTCCTCGTTGCCGCCCTCGTATGTCACCGTTCCGACCCCCGTCCAGTCATGACCGGGCCACGTCATGTGCCCGTTTGAAGAGACGACGACAGGCGCCGAAGCGTTGCACGTGGTACCAGTTGTACGTTGCGCCAAGGGCGGGGCGGCCGGCCGGACTCCGCCTCCGCGCGCTCATGGCTCAGATCCCCAAGCGGGCCGCGATCCCGTCGAGGACGGCGTCGAGCCCGATCTCGAACTGCCACTGCGCGTCGTCCTTGCGGGTCGCCTCGTTGATGTAGCGGGCGTATGTCGGGTACCGGCCGGTGTTCATCAGCCAGCTCATGCGCGGGGCGAGGGCGATGCGCGTCTCGTCGGCGCTGGACCACCCCTGCTCCTGCATCAGCTCCGCGAGGCCGATCTCCCGGTCCACGGCGCCTTTCACATAGGAGTCCACGGCGCGGCAGACCGCCATCATCGTGTCGACGTCCAGATCGAGCTCGGCGAGCGAGGCGAGGGCGCTTTCGACCACGGCCACTTGGTTCGGGGTCAGCGTGAACACCGCCGCGCGGGCCACCCAGGGGTGCTGGAGGAGCACCGCCCTGGTGCGCTGGGCGAGCGCCCGCGCGGCCTGCCGCCAGTCCTTGGCGCCCTCGGGCGGCGTCATCTCGCCGTAGACATGGTCGACCATCAGCTCGAGGAGCTCGTCCTTGCCCGACACATAGCGGTACGCGGCCATCGGGGCGACCCCCAGATCGGTCGCGAGGCGGCGCATGGTGACGGCGTCGAGGCCTTCCGCGTCGGCGATCGCCACCGCGGCCTGGGCGATACGCCGGGGGGTGAGCGTGGAGCGCGGGGCGGGGGCCGGGCGGTCCAGCCGCTCCCACAGGAAGGCGGGCTCCGGCCGCTCGGACCGCTCCGGCTTTTTCCGAGGGGGCATGGGGTGAGCTCCTTTCAGGACCGCCCAGTGTACAGAGTATTCATGAGTGGACAACGTACACAGTCATGCGTACGTTGTATCTCGACGGATACGTTGTACACATCGAACGGAGCCTCTCCATGAACGACCTCAACGACGGCCCCCTGCGGGTGGCGGTCCTCGTCGGCAGCACCCGGGACGGCCGCTTCGGGCCCGTGGTGGCCGAGTGGACGGCCGGCCACATCGCCCAGCGCGAGGACATGGAGGCCGACCTTGTCGACCTGGTCGAGACCCCGGTGCCGACCGTCATGCCGGCGTTCGGGCAGCAGCCGTCGGAGGAGGATGTGGCGCTGCTCGGCGCCGTCGCTCCGCGCCTGGCGGCGGCCGACGCGTTCGTCATCGTCACCCCGGAGTACAACCACAGCTACCCGGCGGCCCTGAAGAACGCGATCGACTGGCACAACCCGCAGTGGCACGCCAAGCCGGTCGCTTTCGTCTCCTACGGCGGCATCTCCGGCGGCCTGCGCGCCGTCGAACACCTGCGGGGCGTCCTCGCCGAACTGCACGCGGTGACCATCCGCAACACCGTCAGCTTCCACAACTACGGCGACAAGTTCGACGCGGACGGCAAGCCCCTGGACCCGGAGTGCGACGCCGCGGCCAAGTCCCTGCTCGACCAGCTGGCCTGGTGGGGGCTGGCGCTGCGGGACGCCCGCGCCGCCCGCCCGTATACCGGCTGAGGCGGGGGAGCGCGGCCATGACCGGCGACGCCACGACCGGCGACCCGGGGGACACGCCCCCTCCCGCCCGGCGGAACCCTCCCTACCTGGGCATCTTCGGCCTGATGCTCGGCATCTTCCTCGCCACACTCGACGGGCAGATCGTCGGCGTCGCACTGCCGACCATCGTCGGCGACCTGGGCGGCCTCGACCACTTCTCCTGGGCCGTCACGTCCTACCTGCTCACCCTGGCCGCGACCACCCCGATCTGGGGCAAACTCGGCGACCTCTACGGCCGCAAAGGCGCCTACCTCTGGTCCGTGGTGCTCTTCCTGATCGGCACCGTCCTGTGCGGGCTCGCGCAGAACATGGGACAACTCATCGCCTTCCGCGCCGCCCAGGGCCTCGGGGCCGGCGGTCTCATGGTCGGTGCGATGTCCGTCATCGGCGTACTGATCCCCGCTCAGGAACGCGGCCGCGTCCAGTCGATGATCGGCGTGATGCTGCCCGTCGCCTTCGTCGGCGGGCCGCTGCTCGGCGGATTCATCACCGACGTCCTGGACTGGCGCTGGGTCTTCTACGTCAACGTGCCCTTCGGTATCGCCGCGCTGCTCGCCGTCGGCAAGGGCGTACGGCTGCCACAAGCGCGCGCCGGCGGACGGATCGACTACCCCGGTACGGCCCTGCTGACCGCCGCCATCCTGTCCCTCACCCTGCTGGCCGGCTGGGGCGGCACCCGCTACGGCTGGGCCTCACCGCAGATCGTGCTGCTCGGCGCGGTGGCCGCCGCGGCCCTCGCGGCGTTCCTCCGGGTGGAACGGCGCGCGACGGAGCCCGTCATCCCGCTGCGGCTGTTCCGCAGCCGTGACTTCGCCCTCGCCCAGGTCCTCAGCTTCCTGGTCGGCGCCGCGCTGATCACGGTGGCGAACTACCTGCCCCAGTACATGCAGTTCGTGCAGGGCTCCTCCTCCACCGTCAGCGGCATGCAGGGCCTGCCCCTGATGATGGGCATGCTGGCGGCGCAGCTCATCACCGGCCGGCTGATGGACCGGGGCGGTCTGGAACGCGTGGTGCCGATCACCGGCGCCGCCCTCACCGTCACCGGCGTGTTCCTGCTGCTCCTGCTCGACACCGGCACCCCGGTGTTCGCCGCCTCGGCCCTCCCCCTGGTGTTCGGCGCCGGCGTCGGCATGCTGATGCAGAGCACGCTGCTCACCACGATGAACACCGCCCCGCCGCGCGACATGGGCGCCGCCACCGGCACCGTCACCCTGCTGCGTACGATCGGCGGCTCACTCGGCGTCGCCGCCCTCGGCGCCGTACACATCGGCCGGATGACGGCCGAACTGGCCGACCGGCTCGGCCACCGCACCGCCGAAAGGCTCACCTCCACGGGCGAGGTGACCCCGGCCTCGGTCGACAGGATGCCCGCCCAGGTGCGCCACGCCGTCCAGGAGGCGTTCATCGGCGGACTGCACGGCGTCCTCATCGGCACGGCCGTCCTCGCCGCGGCCGCTTTCGCCCTCGCCTGGTTCGTCGGGGGAAACGTGGCCGCCAAGCCGTCCGATCCGGCGGAAGAGACGGACCGCGCCCGGATCCCGACGACGGCGACGGACTGAGACCTTGTCACACCGCCCCGACAGAGAAAGCAGACCAGCCATGTCCAGCACCTCCGCGGCACGCGCCAAGGATGTCCTGCTGCGTCCCTTCACCGTGGGCGACCTCACCCTCCCCAACCGGATCGTGATGGCGCCGATGACCCGTGAGTTCTCGCCCGGCGGCATACCGGGCGGGGATGTGGCGGCGTACTACGCCCGGCGGGCCGCGGGCGGGGTGGGCCTGATCATCACCGAGGGGACGTACATCGGCCATGAATCGGCGGGCAGCAGCGACCGCGTCCCCCGTATCCACGGAGAACAGGCCCTGGCGGGCTGGGCCGGGGTGACGGACGCGGTGCACAGCGCCGGCGGGAAAATCATGTCCCAGCTGTGGCATGTGGGTATGGACCGCAAACCCGGCACCCCGCCCGTGCCCGCCGCCCCGCCCATGGGCCCCTCCGGCATCGCCGTCGACGGTACGGAGTCCGGCCGGGCGATGACCCGGACGGACATCGACGATGTTGTCGCGGCCTATGCCACGGCTGCCGAAGCCGCCGAGCGGATCGGGTTCGACGGCGTGGAGATACACGCGGGCCATGGCTATCTCATCGACCAGTTCCTCTGGGAGCGGACCAACCGGCGTACCGATGCCTACGGCGGGAACCTCGTCGCCCGCTCCCGTTTCGCCGCCGAAGTCATCGCCGCGGTCCGCCGGGCGGTCTCGTCGGGTTTCCCGATCACCCTCCGTTTCTCACAGTGGAAGATGGGCGCCTACGACGCCAGGCTCGCCCGCTCGCCGCAGGAACTCGAAGCCCTGCTCGCCCCGCTGGCGGACGCCGGAGCCGACGCCTTCCACTGCTCCACCCGCCGCTTCCACCAGCCCGAGTTCGAAGGGTCCGACCTCAACCTCGCAGGCTGGACGAAGAAGCTCACGGGCAAGCCTTCGATCTCCGTCGGCGCGATCGGCCTCGACAACGAGTTCACCGATGTGATCCAGGGCCGACAGGGCGAGGTCACGGGCATCGGAGAACTGCTCGACCGGATGGAGCGCGACGAGTTCGACCTCGCCGCGGTCGGCCGCGCCCTGCTCGGCGACCCCGACTGGCTCACCAAGGTCCTGACCGACCGCACAGCGGACCTCAGCCCCTTCCACGTGGGCCTGCTCGCCGCCCTGAACTGAGCTGCTCCGACTCCGGGTCGGCGCGCCCGTCCCGTGGGGCGATCGGGTCATCGCATCCCACCCGCGTGATTCACGCGCCGACGGCCATCACCGATGAGTTCCGGCGACGGGATCGGTCTGCCCATATGGAGGCCAGGAGACAGACCCGGCCCGGAAGGAGGACCAGCTATGGCGAACGTCGATGTCGTCCGCGCATGTATGGAGAGCTATCTCGCACAGGACCGTGAAACCGCGGACCGGCTGATCGCCGAGGACTTCGTCTTCACGAGCCCGCAGGACGACCACATCGACAAGGCCGCGTTCTTCGAACGCTGCTTCCCCACGGTCGATCGCCTCCGGTACCAGAAGGTCCTGGAAGCGGTCCCAGCCGGGGGCGACGACGTCTTCCTCCTCTACGAGTACGAACTGAAGACCGGCGGACGCTATCGCAATGTCGAGCTGATCACCGTGCGGGACGGAAGGCTCACCGAGACCCAGGTCTTCTTCGGCGGCCTGGTCCGGGAGACATGAGCGCCGAACCCCCCCGGTCACGCGTCGAAGTCGTACTCCAGGATGGAGGAAGCGGCATCGAGCACCATCTCATTGACCTCCACGCCCACATTCGCCCGTCGGCTTGGAACGATGGCAGCCATGGATGCCCAGTCACAGCCTGACCCCACAACCTTCCCGGAGACGACCGGTTCCGGCGCGGTCGCTGAGTACGCCCGAGAAGCCCGGAGACTGGTCTTGGCCCGCTACCCGGACGCGCTCGGTGCCGCGCTCGGCGGGTCCAGCGCCTCCGGTCGGGCCACCCCTGGCAGCGACCTCGACATCGCTGTCCTTCTCCCTGACGACGGCATCAGCCGCCGAGAAGTGCTCCGTCACGAAGGCCGCCTCGCCGAGGTGTTCCTGCACACCCGTGCCGACTTGGGGGAGGTGTTCGCGGCAGCCAGGGCCAGCCGCCGGGCGACCGCGCTCTTCATCTACGCCGAGTCCGTCTTGCTGCACGACCCGGATGGCCATGTCGAAACCTGGCGTGCCGAGGCCCAGGCCCTGCTCGCTGCCGGGCCCGAACCCCTTACCCCGAACGAGAGCGAGCTCGGCCGCTTCCTGCTCACCGACCTTCTGGACGACTTGGCCGAGACCGGTCTCGGCAGTGACCGCCATGAGCAACTGGCCATCGCCGACCGGACGCTGAACGAAGCCGCACATCTCCTGATCGCTCATCGCCGCGCCTGGAACGGGGCCGGCAAGTGGCTGCCCCGGCGCCTGACCGCGGCCGATCCGGTCCTCGGCCGGGAGTTGCTCCGTGGGCACCTCGCCGTTGCCGAGCGCGCCGACCCGGCACCGCTGACCACCGCGGCCCGCGGCGTGCTGGAGCTGCTGGGCGGTCCCCTCCGGGAGGGATACGTCGGGCACTGGCGCCCATCTGCCGGGCACGGAGCCGCCGAGTCATAGCCGAGGTTTCTCCGGCGGCCGCGTTGCCCAGTTCAGGCACTCGGCTGCCGGGGAAGGCGGGTCGCGGCGGTGAGGCCGAGGACGCCGATGACCGCGAGTGTGCTCATCGCGGCCGCGTAGGCGTGGGTGGTGAGGTTGGCGACGAGGATCGTGCCGGCGATGGCCGTGCCGAGCGAGGATCCGAGGTTGGACACGCTGCGTGAGAGGCCCGAGATCTCGCCCTGCTGCTCCTCGGGGAAGCTCGACTGGACGATGTTGACCGAGGGGGTCAGCATCAGCCCGAGGCCCAGTCCGATCACGAGGAGCCCGGGCGCGAGGGCCCAGGGGCTCGGGGAGCCGCCGACCAGGGCGAGGAGGATGACGATGCCGGCGATCGTGGCGCCGAAGCCCGTCACGATCAGGGTCCGCTGGGCGCGTCGCTTCGCCAGGCGTTCGGCGGCCAGCGACGACGCGAGCAGGCCGAGGGTGGCCGCGGTGAAGATGACGCCGGTCTGGATCGCGTCGTAGCCGCGTACGACCTGGAGGTACGCCGCCACCACGAAGGACGTCCCCATGAGCATCAGCCACTGGACGTTCTGGGTGACGAGGCCGAGGTTGGAGGTGCGGTCGCGGAACAGGCTCATGGACAGCAGAGGCTCTTCGCCGGCCCGTTCCTTGGCGCGCACCCACCGGAAGAACCACACCAGCACGAGCGCGCCGAGCACGAGCAGGCCGAGCATCAGCCAGAGGTTGTTGTCGGCGGCCAGGATGCCCATGACGAGGAGCACCAGGCCGACCGCCGAGAGCACTGCCCCGCGCGTGTCGAAGGGGCTCGTGGGATCCGGTGGCAGCGGATCCCGGACGCGGCGGCTGAGCAGCACGATGAGCGCGATCACCAGGGCCTGGAACACAAACGCGGCCCGCCAGCCGAGCGTCGAGGTGATGAGCCCGCCGATCAGCGGCCCGGCGGCGGCGCCGATGCCGCCCAGCGCCATGATGACGCCGAACGCACGGGCGCGTGAGGTCACCTCGGTGAAGTAGAGCGTGGTGAGGATGTAGACGGGCGGGATGAGCAGGGCCGTGCCGACGCCTTCCAGGATCGAGTTGCCCAGGATGAGCACGCCCAGGGCGGGGGAGGCCGCGCTCAGCAGCGCGCCGACGCCGTACACGATCAGCCCGGCCAGGAAGCACCGCTTGCGGCCGTAGCGGTCGGTCAGCTTTCCGCCGGGGATCATCAGGGCGGCCATGACCAGCAGGAAGACCGTGATGGCGACCTGTACGCCCTGCACGCTGGTGTTCAGGTCCCTGCTGATGTCGTTGATCATGACGTTCATGTTGGAGCCGGCGAAGCTACAGATGAACTGGGCGAGGGCGAGCGGCACCAGTACCCCTCGCAGTGCGCTGTGCGGGCGTTCCGGGGCCGGGGCTGCTGCTTCGGTCATCGCGTATCACATGGGTGCGGTGGTCATCGGCGGCCGGGATTCGGCCTGGTCGAGCTGTTTGTCGAGCGCCATGGCCGCGGCGACCAGGGCGAGATGCGTGAAGGCCTGGGGGAAGTTGCCCAGCTGCTCACCCGAGGGGCCGATCTCCTCGGCGAACAGACCGACGTGGTTGGCGTAGGTGAGCATCTTGTCGAAGGCGTAGCGGGCCTGGGTCAGCCGGCCGGTCCGGGCGAGCGCCTCGACGTAGAGGAAGCTGCACAGGTTGAAGGTGCCCTCGGAGCCGCGCAGCCCGTCGGGGGAGGCCTCGGGGTTGTAGCGGTAGACGAGGCTGTCGCTGACCAGTTCCTGGTCCATGGCGTCGAGAGTGGTCAGCCATGCGGGGTCGCGCGGGGAGAGGAAGCCGACTCGGGGCATCAGCAGCAGCGATGCGTCCAGTACGTCGGTGTTGTAGTGCTGGACGAACGCCTCCCGCTTCGCACTCCAGCCGCGTTCGACGATCTGGTGGAAGACCGCGTCGCGGGCGCGTGTCCAGCGGGCGGTGTCGGCGGGGCGGGAGTACTCGGCGGCCAGCCGGATGCCGCGGTCGAAGGCGACCCAGGCCATCAGCCGGCTGTACGTGAAGTCCTGGCGGCCGCCCCGGGTCTCCCAGATCCCTTCATCGGGCCGGTCCCAGGCGTCGGCGAGCCAGTCCAGCATGGACGAGAACGCCCGCCAGCCTCGCAGGCCCCCGATGTCGCCGGCCCGGGCCAGGGTGTCGGCCGCCTCGCCGTAGATGTCGAGCTGGATCTGGTCCGCGGCCGCGTTGCCGATCCGGACCGGGGCCGATCCCCGGTAGCCCTCGAGGTGCCCGAGGGTCTCCTCGGTGAGGCGGGGGTCGCCGTCGACCCGGTACATGATCTGAAGCGGCTCGCCCGAGGCGGTGCCCGCGGTCCCGATGCGCTCGCGCAGCCAGCCGCGGAAGACCTGAGCCTCCCGGACGAAGCCCAGGTCGACCAGGATCCGCGCCGACAGGGAGGCGTCGCGGATCCAGGTGTACCGGTAGTCCCAGTTGCGCTCACCGCCGATCTGCTCGGGCAGCCCCGCGGTGGCCGCGGCGATCGATGCCCCGGTCGGGTCGTAGGTGAGCAGCTTCAGGGTGATCGCCGAGCGGTTGACGATGTCCCGCCAGCGTCCCCGGTAGGTGCAGGAGCGCAGCCACCCGAGCCAGAAGGCGCGGCAGGCCTCCAGCTCGTCACGGATGGCGCTCGACGACAGCGGGGTCGGGGCGGGCCCGCCGCTGGAGACGCTGGTGAGGACGACGGCGGCGATCTCGCCCGCCCGGAGGGTGAAGCGGGCCGTGATGTCGCCGCCGCTCTCGTCACCGCGGTCGTTCTGCAAAGCGATCTGTTCGGAGGCCTGGAGATGCAGATCCGTGCCGGGGCCCCGGAAGACCGCCGAGCGGTCGCCGGTTCGGGCGAGCGTGTGCGGCGCACGCCCGTAGTCGAACCGCGGGCGGCAGACGAGCGTGAACGGCAGCGCGCCCCGCACCACCCGCGCGAGCCTGATCAGCCGGTGCCGGTCGGTCGGCGCCGCGCCCTGGAGCGGTGTCATGAAGTCGGCGACCTCGCCGACGCCGCCGGGAGCCATGAACCGGGTGACCAGGACCGCGGTGTCGGACAGATACAGCTGACGGACCGTGCCCGCGCCGTCGTCCCCGCCGGGGAGATCCGCGGCGAGCCGGCAGTAGCCGCCCCGCTCGCTGTCCAGGAGGGACGCGAACACGCTGGGCGAGTCGAAGCGCGGCGTACACCACCAGTCGACCGATCCCTCGGAGGACACCAACGCGGCGGTCTGAAGATCGCCGACCATGCCGTGATCGGCGATCGGCGGGTAGCGGTTCACCGGGACTCCTCCTTCGCCCGGGCTGCCCGGGCTGCCGGGGGGAGAGAGACAAGCCCACCGTACGGCCGGTCGTTGTTCTCCCGCCCGTCCCCAGCTTGCTCCGGTTTGCGAGGGTTTGCACCCCAGCGCCCGTACGGCTTCCGCGCGCCCGTACGGCTTCCGCGCGACGCGGCGCACCGGCCCACTGCGCGAGGACCTGACGGGGCTGCTGTACGAGCGGACCCGGGATGGCGCGGAGTACGTCTTCGGCGACGGCGTCGCGGCCCTCCAGCATCCCTCGGGATTGCAGGTGGCGATCTTCCGTGCGGAACGCGATCTCGTGTCGTGCGCCCCGACCATCACCCGGACCGGCTACCCGGGACCCCACGTTGTCCTCGTGGAAGTGCTCCAGGAGGCCGCCCGCCGACGAAACGCACGGTGCCGTCGGAGTTGTCGGAGACCTTGAACCCGTGGACCTCCGCGTCTCTGACGATCCCCTTGACTTTGTCCTGACTCGCAGTCAGCTGGTCATACGCGTCGTCCAGGACGGCATAGCTGCTGCCGGCCTCCTTGTGCAGGTCCTCGAACTCTTTCGCGGTCTTGCGGACGAATTCATGCGTGACGGTCGCGTTGAGCCCAGCCCACCGCACACCTTCCGACTTCTTCAGCAGTCCCGAACGCGCATCGCTCACCAGCTTCTTCAAACCATCGACAACGGTCTTCCAGTCCATGGCCGCGATCATGAGATTTCCCAGATCGACCTCGACGAGATCCGTTTAAGTGAGAGTCCCCATCGTCATTCCCCCGTTTCCGCTACTTCACCATCTTGGATATCTCGGAAACGCTGACGGCCGAGCCGTCCCGGTGTCGAAGCGAGGCCGCGATCAGTTCGTCGTCGTTCGCGTGACTCTTCTTCGAGTAGTCCAGGTGATTGGAGATATGGGCGCACATCTGCAACATGGTATTCACCTGGGAAGTCCAGACGGACACCGTCGTGCTCAACTCGTCGCCCATGGTGAAGTTATGGTCGCTCAGCGCCTTGGCCGACTGCATGGACGACCCCACGCCGTCCTTGTCCGCCCCGGCCCCGGCGATGTCGGCCGTCTTCTGGAGCTCCCCGTGCAGGACGAAGGCCTCGTGCCCCACGGCGCCCAAGTCGTCCTGGTGAACGATGAGATCGGAGGCCTTGCCGCCGTCCTCGCCCCCGCCGCCCCCGCCGGCCGCGGCAAGCTGGTTGAGTCGCGTATGGGCGCTCTGCTGCCCGGCTGCTTCGGCCTTGAGCTGAGACCACTCGCTATCGAAGGACATTTCCCCGTTACCTCCCGTAAAGAACATCAGCGCGTCCGGTGTTGCGGCCGTCGCTCCCCTGGCTCGCCGCGCCACATCGCGAATAAAAACGCATGCCAGCTGAATCGGATGACATCATTCCGGCTGCGGCCGGGCCCCAGGAGCAGCGGATCGACCACCGCGACATCGAGGGGCGGAAGCGGGCGCTCGCCGGCCGGATGGCCGCCGTCCGCTGGGGAGGGGCGGGGGAGGGCGCAGGGCGGCGTCGGCGGGGACGTGGGCCGGCGCCGACCCGGCACCGGCCCCTCCGGTCGTGCGCGCGCAGACACCTTGGGCTTCCCATGGCCACCGGGCTCCACCGTCGCGACTCCCCCGTTATACGTCCAGCAGAGTGTGGTACTGGGTGTGGCCCGCGTCGGACGGGTCTCCGCCGTGGATCTTGGCCAGTGCGCGCTTGACCAGAAGGTCGGTCGTGACGGCCCGGCGCATTTCATGATTGACGGCTTCGGTGTACGACTGCGTGGAGTCCAGTGACCACCGCGACCCGCCCTCCCCGGACTCATGGAAACTCACGGTGCCGTCGGAGTCGTCGGAGACCGTGAACCCGTCTTCCTGCGCCCTTGCGACGAGCCACTTGACTTTGGACTGAATCTTGGTCAGCTCGGAATGCCCGTCGTCCAGGATGACCCAGATGCTGTTGGCCTCCTTGTACAGGTCCTCGAACTCTTTCACGGTCTTCTTGACGAATTCATGCGTGACGGTCGCGTTGAGCCCAGCCCACCGCGCACCCTCCGACTTCTTCAGCAGTCCCGAACGCGCATCGCTCACCAGCTTCTTCAAACCATCGACAACGGACTTCCAGTCCGTGACCGCGGTACTGAGCTTTCCCAGATCGACCCCGACGAGATCCGTGTAAGTGAGAGTCCCCATCGTCATTCCCCCGTTTCCGCTACTTCACCATCTTGGATATCTCGGAAACGCTGACGGCCGAGCCGTCCCGGTTTCGGAGCGAGGCCGCGATCAGTTCGTCGTCGTTCGCGTGACTCTTCTTCGAGTGGTCCAGGTGATTGGAGATATGGGCGCACATCTGGAGCTCCCCGTGCAGAACGAAGGCCTCGTGCCCCACGGCGCCCAAGTCGTCCTGGTGAACGATGAGATCGGAGGCCTTGCCGCCGTCCTCGCCCCCGCCGGCCGCGGCAAGCTGGTTGAGTCGCGTATGGGCGCTCTGCTGCCCGGCCGCGTCCGCCTTGAGCTGAGACCACTCGCTGTCGAACGACATTTCCCCGTTACCTCCCGAAGAGGACATCAGCGCGCCCGGCGCTGCGGCCGTCCCTCCCCTGGCCCGCCGCACCACATCGCGAATAAAAACGCATGCTAGCCGAATCGGATGACATCACTCCGGCTGCGGCCGGGCAAAATCGGCCTCGATTCGTCAGCGGGGTTCGATCGCTGATACGACACCGAGGGGCAGAAGCGCGCGCTCACCGACCGGATGGCCGCCGTCCCCTGGCCGTCAGCGCGGTGTCGCTCAGCCGAGGCGGCCGTCGCCGTCGCGCAGCCGGGTCAGGGTCTGCTCCAGCTCGGCCTGGAGCACGCGGCCCGCCGTCTCCGCGTCTCCCCGCTCGATGGCCCGGACCAGCGCGGTGTGGGCCTCGTCGCCCGGGTTCGGCGTCCCGGCCGCTCCGGTCCGCAGGGCGAGCAGGTCCACCAGGTCGATCAGGCCCTGCCGCAGCCGGGGGGCGAACTCGGCGAACAGGTCCGTGAGCACGGGGTTGTGCGCGGCGCCGACCACCGCCGCGTGCAGCGCGATGTCGGCGTCGACGAACGAGGCGTCGTCGCCCGCGGCGGCGGCGCTCCGGGCGTCCAGGGCCGCGCCGAGGGCGGTGAGGTCGGCGTCGGTGCGGCGCAGCGCGGCCAGCCGGGCGGCCTGCACCTCGACCAGCATGCGCACCTCGAACACGTCCGTGACGGCCGCGCGGCGGAGCCGGGCCGGCCAGTCCTCGGCGGGCTCGGTGGCGATGACGAAGACCCCGGAGCCCTGTCGGGCCTGGACCAGCCCCGCTCCGGCCAGGGCGCGCACCGCCTCGCGCACGGTGGAGCGGCCCACGCCCAGCGTCTTGGCCAGGGTGGTCTCGCCGGGGAGCCTGGTGCCGACCGGCCAATGGCCCCCGGTGATCTCCTCGCGCAGCCGCGCGGCCGCCTGGTCGACCAGGGGAGTGGGACGGAGGGCGCCCAGCGGCATCCGGTTCACCTTTCAGGGAGCGACTTTCAGGGAGGGTCGTCTTATCGCTTTCGCGGAGGGTCATAGCTTCCCAGGAGCGCTCATGGCTTCCCAGGGGCGGCCGCTCCGCGGCACGTCCCCTCTCTCCAGTATTCCTCAGGTCCTCAGCTTGTCTGAGGACCTGAGGTGTGGCTAGCCTGTTCCGCATGACGCTGCGTGGTCTCCTTCTCGGCTGCCGCGGCGGGGCCTGATCCGACCGGCACCCCGCCGCGGAGTGCCGTGCTGCTCGCCGGTCGCCCTCCGATCGAGAGAAGGAAACCCCGGCCCCATGGCTGTTCATGACGACCACGTCCCCTCCTGGAACCCGCAGCGGCCCAGCGCCATGCCGTACCACCGCTACCGGTCCGTGTACGAGCGGGTCGCGGTGCCCCTGACCGACCGCGCCTGGCCGGCCCGCCGGATCGAGCGGGCACCGCTGTGGGTGCCGGTGGATCTGCGCGACGGCAACCAGGCCCTGGCCGAGCCGATGGACACCCCGCGCAAGCGCCGGATGTTCGACCTCCTGGTCGCGATGGGCTTCAAGGAGATCGAGATCGGCTATCCCTCCGCGAGCCGGACCGACTTCGACTTCGTACGCCACCTCGCGGAGAGCGACGCGGTCCCCGCCGATGTGACCGTGGTGGTCTTCACCCCGGCCCGGCGCGATCTGATCGAGCGGACCTTCGCCGCGATCGAGGGCCTGCCCCGCTCGGTGGTGCACCTCTACACCGCCACCGCCCCGGTCTGGCGCGAGGTGGTGCTCGGCCGCGGGCGCGCCGAGGTGCACGAGATGATCCGGGACGCCGCCGGGCATCTGGCCCGGCTCGCGGCGGCGCGGCCCGAGGACATCCGGTTCCAGTTCTCTCCGGAGGTCTTCAACCTCACCGAGCCCGACTTCGTGCTGGAGGTCTGCAACGGCCTCACCGCGCTGTGGGACGCCTGCCCCGAGCGGCCGGTGATCCACAACCTGCCCGCCACCGTCGAGTGCGCCACCCCCAACGTGTACGCCGACCAGATCGAGTACATGCACCGCCACCTGGAGCGGCGCTCGGACGTCGTCCTCTCCGTGCACCCGCACAACGACCGCGGCACCGGGGTCGCCTGCGCCGAACTGGCGGTCCTGGCGGGCGCCCAGCGCGTCGAGGGCTGTCTGTTCGGCAACGGCGAGCGCACGGGCAATGTCGACCTGGTCACGCTCGCCCTGAACCTGTACGCCCAGGGCGTGGACCCGATGATCGACTTCTCCGACATCGACGCCGTCCGCGACACCGTGGAGCACTGCAACCGGCTGCCCGTCCACCCCCGCCACCCCTACGGCGGCGAACTGGTCTACACGGCCTTCTCCGGCACCCACCAGGACGCCATCAGCAAGGGGCTGGCCAGGCACGCCCGGCAGGCCGTCGAGTCCGGGGTGCCGGAGGGGCAGGCGCCATGGGCGGTGCCGTATCTGCCCATCGACCCGGCCGACGTGGGGCGCACCTACGAGGCGGTCATCCGCGTCAACAGCCAGTCCGGCAAGGGCGGCATCGCCCATCTGCTGCGGGCGCACTACGGCCTCGACCTGCCGAAGCGGCTGCGCGCCGACTTCTCCCACGTCGTGCAGGCCGCCACCGACGACAGCGGCCGGGAGGCCACGGCGAAGGAGCTGTGGGAGCTGTTCCGGGGCGCGTATCTGGCGCCCGGTCACGACGGGCCGGTCACCCTCGCGTCATGGAGCACCGAGGAGACCGCCCCCGGCGAGCACCGGTTCGTCTGCGACCTGCGACACGCGGGCGACGGCGAACGCCGGTACGAGGGGACGGGCAACGGGCCGCTGTCCGCCTTCGCCGACGCCCTGGCGGGCGCCGGGCTCGCCGTGGACATCCTCGACTACGCCGAGCACGCGACCGCCGCGGGGCCCGGCAGCCCCGCCATGGCCTACGTCGAATGCCGCGTCGGCGACACCGTCCGCTGGGGGGCCGGTCAGGACACCTCCGTGCTCACCGCCTCGGTGCACGCCGTCCTGGCCGCGGTGAACCGGGCGCTGTGACCGTGGTGAGGTGAGGCGAGGGGGTGGTGCGCCGACGCTCCGACCGACGCGGGGCTAGAGGCCCAGCTTCGCGGTCTGGAGCGTGGCCACCGCCTCCTTGTCGCCCTCCAGCTCGACCCGGGCGACGTCCTGGCGGCCGAACAGAAAGACCGCCAGCTCTGCCGGTTCCGCGGTGACCGTGACCACCGGGGTGCCCCGGTGCGCCACCACCGTACGGCCGTCCGGGCGGCGCAGCACCAGGCCGACCGGGGACTTGCGGCCCACCACCTTGGCGATCCGCTCGACCCGGGACCACAGCGCGTCGGCGAAGACCGGGTCGATCTCGCGCGGCTGCCAGTTCGGCTGGGCCCGGCGGACGTCCTCGGCGTGCACATAGAACTCGACGGTGTTGGCCGCCTCGTCCACCTGCTTGACGGCGAACGGCGAGCTCCGCGGCGGGCCCTCGCGGAACAGCCGGACCAGCTCCGCGTACGGCTTCGCCGCGAACTCGGCCTGCACCCGGTCCAGCCGCTTGGCGAGCGGCTTGAGCAGCAGACCGGCGGCCGCGTCGGCGCGGCGCTCGCGCACGACCAGATGGGCGGCGAGGTCCTGGGTGGTCCAGCCCTCGCACAGCGTCGGGGCCTCGGGGCCTGCGGTCTCCAACAGGTCGGCCAGGAGCAGCCGTTCGCGCCTCGCGTGAGTGGACATACCGCCCACCCTACGACCGCCCCTCGGCCCCCGCCACTGGCACGCCGTGCCATCGCGCGCCCGGGGTGCCTCCGGGACGCCCCCGGAGCCACCCCGGATGAGGCCACGTCAGCCGTCAGCCGTCAGCCCGTCAGCCCGTCAGCAGCCGTCAGTCCGTCAGCCCGGAAGCGGCTTGCTCAGCTTCTTGCCGCCCGGGCCCGAGCTGAGCGTCAGGGCGCAGGAGACCTGGTCCTCGCCCTGGATCCGATAGGTGCCCAGCGCCGGGTACAGCGCGTAGTAGTAATACATCCGGCCGTCGTTCGGTATGGACTTCAGCCGTTTCTTGGCGTCCGTCTCGCACAGCGTGAGCGCCTTGTCCTGGATCTCCTTCTCGGTGGAGAAGTCCCCGGTCAGGGTCTCGTTGGCGACCACCTCGCCGTCATGCGGGCTGCTGCACCCCCGCTTCTCGATCTTCGTCACGCTGCTGTCCAGCGCGGGGTGGTCGAAGCACTCACCGGGCTTGAGCACCGCATACGGCACCAGGTCGCCGGGGTCCGCGGAGTCGGAGGACGAGGCCGAGGGGGACGTGCCGTCGTCGGGGACGTCGCTGCCGCCGCCCAGCGGCGCGCCCTGCCCGGGGTCGGCCGAGCCGGACCCTTCGTCGGAGGGGGAGGCGGACGCCGACGGGGAGGACGAGGCCGAGGCGGACGGAGAGCCCGAAGGGGAGCCCGACGACTTCGTGTCGTTGGACGCCTCGTTCTTGTCGCCGCTGTCCCGTGTGGCGAGGACGATTCCCCCGATGACCAGCGCGCCCGCCACCACCGCGGCGATGGCGATCGCCGCCGTCCTGGAGTTGCGGCCCGGCGGGGGCGGGGGCGGAGGCGGCAGTGAACCTGGAGGATAGGCACCGGGGGGAAGCGCGCCGGGGGGCTGGAACGCGCCGGGCGGGAGCGCACCGGAAGGCGGTGCGCCGGGCGGCAGCGCGGGGGAGGGCGGCCCGAAGCCGCCCGACGGCGGCAGCTGGCCCTGCGGCGCGGGCGGGCCGGGCTGTGTGGGCGGCCCGAAGCCCTGCTCGGGAGGTGGTCCGAAGCCCTGCTCCGGCGGTGGCCCGAACCCCCCGCCGTTTCCAGGCCGGTTGGGATCGTTCGGCGACGGCGGAAACGTCATGCCCGAAGCATGCCCCATCCCACCGACATCCGAGCCATCGGGATCCCACGCGCGCCCGGCGCCCCGGCGCGCGGCCCGGCCCCGGGCTCCGGGAGTGCAGAATGGTCGCATGACCGGCTCAGACCGCCCCTCCGCCCTCGACCCGGCCCTCGCCGCCCGCCTCAAGCGCAACGCCGACGGTCTCGTCCCCGCCATCGCCCAGCAGTACGACACCGGCGAGGTGCTGATGCTCGGCTGGATGGACGACGAGGCGCTGCACCGCACCCTCACCACCGGCCGCTGCACCTACTGGAGCCGCAGCCGCCAGGAGTACTGGGTCAAGGGCGACACCTCGGGCCACATCCAGTTGGTCAAGTCCGTCGCCCTCGACTGCGACGCCGACACCGTCCTGGTCAAGGTCGACCAGGTCGGCGCGGCCTGCCACACCGGCGACCGCACCTGCTTCGATTCCGACGTCCTGCCGCTCGGCCAGTAGGCTCGCCAGCCATGACTCAGGCTGCGCACACGATGGACCTCGAGACCTTCCGCAAGCTGGCGGCCGACCGCCGTGTCATCCCCGTCAGCCGGAAGCTGCTGGCGGACGGCGACACCCCGGTCGGGCTGTACCGCAAGCTCGCCGCCGAGCGCCCCGGCACGTTCCTCCTGGAGTCCGCCGAGAACGGCCGGTCCTGGTCCCGCTACTCCTTCATCGGTGTACGCAGCGCCGCCACCCTCACCGAGCGCGACGGCCGCACGCACTGGCTGGGCACCCCGCCCGTCGGCGTCCCCACCGAGGGCGACCCGCTCGAGGCGCTGCGCGCCACCATCGAGACCCTGCACACCCCGCGCGACCTCGGCGGGCTGGTCCATCTGCCGCCGTTCACCGGCGGCATGGTCGGCTATCTCGGCTACGACATCGTGCGCCGCCTGGAGAAGATCGGCGAGAGCGGCCGGGACGATCTGCGGCTGCCCGAGCTGACCATGCTGCTCACCTCGGACCTCGCCGTACTCGACCACTGGGACGGCACCGTCCTGCTGATCGCCAACGCGATCAACCACAACGACCTCGACACGGGAGTCGACGCGGCCTACGCGGACGCGGTGGCGCGCCTCGACGCGATGGCCGCCGACCTCGCCCGCCCCGTCCCCACGGGCCCCACCGCCCTGCCGGCCTCCGAGCTCCCCGAGTACACCGCGCTGTGGGGCGGGCCGGACTTCATGGCGGCCGTCGAGGACATCAAGGAGCGCATCCGCGCGGGCGAGGCGTTCCAGGTCGTGCCCTCCCAGCGGTTCGAGACGCCCTGCGAGGCGAGCGCCCTGGACGTCTACCGCGTGCTGCGGGCCACCAACCCGAGCCCGTATATGTACCTCTTGCGCTTCGAGGGGTTCGACGTCGTGGGCTCCAGCCCCGAAGCGCTGGTCAAGGTCGAGGACGGGCAGGCGATGGTGCACCCGATCGCGGGCACGCGCCCGCGCGGGGCCACCCCGCAGGAGGACGCCGCCCTCGCCGACGAGCTCCTCGCCGACCCCAAGGAGCGCGCCGAGCACCTCATGCTCGTCGACCTCGGGCGCAACGACCTCGGCCGGGTCTGCGAGCCCGGCAGCGTCGAGGTCGTCGACTTCATGTCGGTCGAGCGCTACAGCCATGTCATGCACATCGTCTCCACCGTGACCGGCACGCTCGCCGAGGGCCGCACGGCCTTCGACGTGCTCACCGCCTGCTTCCCCGCGGGCACCCTCTCCGGCGCCCCCAAGCCGCGCGCCATGCAGATCATCGAGGAGCTGGAGCCGAGCCGCCGCGGCCTGTACGGGGGATGCGTCGGCTATCTCGACTTCGCGGGCGACTCCGACACCGCGATCGCGATCCGTACGGCGCTGCTGCGGGACGGGACGGCATACGTCCAGGCCGGCGCGGGGATCGTCGCCGACTCCGACCCGGTGGCGGAGGACGCGGAGTGCCGGAACAAGGCGGCGGCGGTGCTGCGGGCCGTGCACACGGCGGGACGGCTGGAGCGGGGCTGACGTTTCGGGTCGGCTGATGTTCTGGAGCGGGGCTGACGTTCCGGGTGTCCGGCGTCGAATCAGGCATACCGTATCCCCGCGACGGGGCTGTCCGACCCGTGGGGGATAGTGGTACGCGTGAGCGCAGCAGCCGTACCCCAGCCCCGGGCCCATCACGAGCCCACCGCCTCAGCCGCGCGCGGCCATAGACGCAGCCTCGGCATAGCGCTGCTGTCCGGCGCGCTCGGCGCCGCACTCGTCCTGCTGGCCACCAGCCGTACCTGGGCCAAGGGCACGGCCGCGGTCGCCCAAGGCACCCTGCCGCAGCGTGCGAACGGCGACGACATCACGGGGCTGCCCGGAGCGCTGGCCATCGTCGGCCTCGCCGCGCTCGTCGCGGTGTTCGCCGTCAGCCGCCTCGGCCGCTACGCCGTCTCCGGGCTGCTGGCTCTCAGCGGGGCGGGGATCGTGGTCAGCGCGATGCTGGGCGCGTCCGACAAGGCGGCGCTCGAGGAGAAGGCGTCCAAGGCGACCGGCCTGGCCGACAGCGCCATCCACGACGTGGCGTACACCCCGTGGCCCTGGGTCGCCATGGTGGGCGGGCTGCTGCTGCTGCTCGCCGGGGTGCTCGCGCTGGGCTACGGCCGCCACTGGCCCGCCATGTCCGGCCGCTACGAGCGCGCGGGCGGTGGGGAGAGCCACGGCGCGGCGGCGCGGGCGCGGCGCGGAGGGTCCGCGGCGGATCCGGAGCGGCCCGAGGAGCTGTGGAAGGCCCTCGACCGCGGCGAGGACCCGACGGAGCGGGCGGATTCGGCCTGAGCGGTTTGGCCGGCCCTGGCCCGGCCCCGGCCCGGTGGGCCGGCCCCGGTCTGAGCGGTACCCCCGCTCAAGGCGGTTTCGCGCGTCGGGGACAATGACGTGGGAGCGTTCGCCCCGCGCGCCCGGGACCCGGGGGCAGTAGAGCAACGAGGAGTATTCATGGCGGGTAACAACCACGGACACACCCCGGCCGCCTGGACCGGCGTCACCATCGCCTTCATCGGCTTCTGTGTCGCAGGCGCGTTCGTCGTGCTGGCCAACCCGATCGGCTTCTGGGCGGGCATGGTCGTGGTGGCCCTCGGTGGCGTCGTCGGCGTGGCGATGCGCGCGGCCGGCCTCGGGCAGGCGCCGAAGCGGCAGCCGCAGGGCCAGCCGCAGCCGCAGGCGCAGACCCAGTAGTAGGCCGGGGCTGGGCTGGACGGGGCGGGGTGCGGGGCTGAGGCGACCCGCCTGATCCGTCTTGAGATGTGGCGCGGGGTCCGGTGTGCGTCCTCCGGAGTACGTCCGTACGGAGGCGGGTACGCGGGCCCTGAGCTGCGCCTTCGTGTATCCGCGGGGAGACTCGGCGATGTGACCGAGGAAACACCCGCGCCGTCGGATGGCCCTGGGGCCGGGCTTGTGGGTCGGCTGGGCGCTCCCGTGGGGGTGCTCGCGGCGGTCCTGGCCGCCTTCGCCTTCGTCGGGCTCGTCGACCCCAACGAGCCGGGCCACTACCCCGCCTGCCCGCTGCTGAGGCTCACCGGCGTGTACTGCCCCGGCTGCGGCGGGCTGCGCAGCGCGTACGCGGTCGCCCATGGGGAGCCGCTCACCGCGCTCGGGGCCAACGCGCTCGCCGTCCTCGGCTACCTCGGGTTCGCCGTGGTGTGGCTGCGGTGGTTCGCGGACTGCGCACGGGGGCGGACGGCGGGGCCGGTCGTGCCGCTGAGGGCCGTGCACGGGTGGCTGCTGTCCGGGGCGGTTCTGGGTTTCACCGTTATCCGGAACTTCCCCTTCGGAAGTTTCCTCACTCCGTGACCGTAGACAATGGAAGTAGGCGGATGTTCCGCATCGGCTTTGGGAAGGTCGAATGCGCAGGTCCGCGTCAACCGGATGCGAGACCTCGGTCCGTCGGCAGCTACCATCGCAGTGCCTGGTGAAGTGCTCGCCTCCGAATGGACGCCTGCTGCGCCAGTAGTGATCAGAAGCTTCATCCCCGTCTGGAAGGGGGCCGCTCGCGTGAGTGTGCTCGACGAGATCATCGACGGAGTCCGTGCCGACCTCGCGGAGCGGCAGGCGCGCGTCACCCTCGACGAGCTCAAGGAGCGGGCCGCCAAGGCACCCCAGGCCAAGGACGGGGTCGCCGCGCTCAAGGGCGACAGCGTCAAGGTGATCTGCGAGGTCAAGCGCTCCAGCCCGTCCAAGGGCGCGCTCGCCGCGATCGCCGACCCGGCCGGGCTCGCCGCGGACTACGAGGCGGGCGGCGCGGCAGTCATCAGCGTGCTGACCGAGCAGCGGCGCTTCGGCGGATCGCTGGCCGACCTTGAGGCGGTGCGGGCGAAGGTCGACATTCCGGTGCTCCGGAAGGACTTCATCGTCACCTCGTACCAGCTGTGGGAGGCGCGGGCGTACGGCGCGGATGTCGCGCTGCTCATCGTGGCCGCGCTGGACCAGGAGGCGCTGGTCTCGCTCATCGAGCGTGCCGAGTCGATCGGGTTGACGCCGCTGGTCGAGGTGCACGACGAGGAAGAGGTCGCGCGGGCGGTGGACGCGGGGGCGCGGGTGATCGGCGTCAACGCGCGGAACCTGAAGACGCTCCAGGTGGACCGCGGGACGTTCGCGCGCGTCGCGCCGGAGATCCCGGACCACATCGTGAAGGTCGCGGAGTCGGGCGTGCGCGGGCCGCACGACCTGATCGCCTACGCGAACGACGGGGCGGACGCCGTACTGGTCGGCGAGTCGCTGGTCACCGGCCGGGACCCGAAGGGCGCGGTCGCGGACCTGGTCGCGGCGGGTGCGCATCCGGCGCTGCGGCACGGGCGGGACTGAGGCCCTCATGGACACGTACGCGCGCTTGGCCCGGGGGTGCCGCCCCCGAGGCTGCCGCGCGCCCGCGAGGCGGGTGCGGGGGCGGCGCGTGCGATACCACATCGGCTGCGAGCCTGGCCAGGTCAATGGGCGCCGATGGCGCGGCGGGGTGCGCTGAGGGTTCGTGGATCGGTGCCGGGGGCGGGGCCTTAAGGGGCTGTCACCCTGGACCGCATATTTACGGCGCCGGTGCCCGGAAGCGTTGCCTTACCCGGAACTTGGCGCCACACATATGCGTAAGCGTCCAGGGCACCACCCCTGCACCCCCACCCCCTCCCGCCGGTGACCCCGGCCAAGGCCTGAGCAGCGCCGGGACGGGTGGGTCGCCTCAGCGGCGAGCATGCCCGGTTGACTGGCCCCCTCGTCGTCTGAGGCGTACCCAGGGGGCCTCCCTCCGTTCGTGCCGTCCACGGCGGCCCTGCCTCCGACGGCGCCCCGCCACCTGCCCGTAGCCACCAGCCACCGCTGGCGTCTGGGGCGGAGCCCCGGGGAGCGTCCGGTCCGCAGCCCTTGGCTGTAAGCCGGCTCTGCGGCCTTGCCCGGCTACCGCTGGGGTCTGGGGCGGAGCCCTCGGCTTCTCCGGTGGGCGGCGGCCCTGCCGCCGGTGGGGTCCGGGGCGTAGCCCTTGGCCGTGCGCCGGTTCTGCGGTCCCGCCGCCGGCGGGGTCTGGGGCGGAGCCCCCCGCGCGGCGGAGCCGCACATCGGCAGGGGCCGGGAAGGGGCGGGTCAGGGGTAAGCCCACCGCGCCCCCGAGCGCCCGCAGCCCTCGCGCCGTCCACCGGTCCTGCCGCCTCTCCCGGCTACCGCCGGGGGCTGGGGGCGCGACCCCAGTTGCGGGAAGGGGCGGGTAGGGAAAAACCCCCGGACCCCCGACCGCGCGCAGCGATCATCGTGTCGTTTGTCCGTTATGACTTGTGGGGCATCCGCCCCGACTGAGGAGTACGTCAGATGCCGTCTGGCTTCTTTGTCCCGGACCCGGAGGGTCAGGTCCCCACCGCCGAGGGGTATTTCGGCGCCTTCGGTGGCAAGTTCATCCCCGAGGCGCTGGTCGCCGCGGTCGATGAGGTTGCCGCCGAGTACGACAAGGTGAAGGGCGATCCGACCTTCGCCGCCGAGCTCGAGGATCTGCTGGTCAACTACACGGGGCGGCCCAGCGCCCTGACCGAGGTGCCGCGGTTCGCCGAGCACGCGGGCGGCGCGCGGGTCTTTCTGAAGCGGGAGGACCTCAACCACACCGGATCGCACAAGATCAACAACGTGCTGGGCCAGGCGCTGCTCGCCAGGCGCATGGGCAAGACCCGGGTGGTGGCCGAGACCGGGGCCGGGCAGCACGGCGTGGCCACGGCCACCGCGTGTGCGCTGTTCGGGCTCGAGTGTGTGATCTACATGGGTGAGATCGACACCGAGCGCCAGGCGCTGAACGTCGCGCGGATGCGGATCCTGGGCGCCGAGGTGATCGCCGTGAAGACCGGCAGCCGGACGCTGAAGGACGCGATCAACGAGGCGTTCCGCGACTGGGTGGCCAATGTGGACCGCACGCACTATCTGTTCGGGACCGCGGCCGGACCGCACCCGTTCCCGGCGCTGGTGCGTGACTTCCACCGGGTGATCGGCGTGGAGGCGCGGCGGCAGATCCTGGAGCGGGTCGGCCGGCTGCCGGACGCGGTCGCGGCGTGTGTGGGGGGCGGCTCCAATGCCATTGGGCTTTTCCACGCCTTTCTGCCGGACGACTCCGTGCGGCTGTTCGGCTTCGAGCCGGCCGGGCACGGCGTGGAGACAGGGGAGCACGCGGCCACGCTGACCAAGGGGGAGCCGGGGATTCTGCACGGGTCCCGGTCGTATGTGCTCCAGGACGAGGACGGGCAGATCCTGGAGCCGTACTCGATCTCGGCCGGTCTGGACTACCCGGGGGTCGGCCCGGAGCACGCGTATCTGAAGGATTCGGGGCGGGCCGAGTACCGGGCGGTCACCGACGACGCCGCGATGCAGGCGATGCGGCTGCTGTCCCGCACCGAGGGGATCATTCCGGCGATCGAGAGCGCACACGCGCTGGCGGGGGCGCTCGAGGTGGGGCGTGAGCTGGGGAGCGACGGGCTGGTGCTGGTCAATCTGTCGGGCCGTGGCGACAAGGACATGGACACGGCGGCGCGGTATTTCGGGCTCTACGAGGGAGAGAAGTGATGAGCGCAGAGCTGCTGGGGTCCGTGCTGGCGAAGGCCAAGGCGGAGGGGCGCGCGGCGCTCATCGGCTATATGCCCGCCGGCTATCCGACCGTCGACGACGCGGTGCGGGCGATGACGGCGATGGTCGAGGGCGGCTGCGATGTCATCGAGGTCGGCCTGCCGTACAGCGACCCGGTGCTGGACGGCCCGGTCATCCAGACCGCCGACGACATCGCGCTGCGGGGCGGACTTCGCATCCGCGATGTGATCCGTACGGTCGGCGAGGTGCATGCGGCTACGGGGGCGCCCGTTCTGTGCATGACGTACTGGAACCCGGTGGACCGGTACGGCGTCGAGCGGTTCGCCGCCGATCTGGCCGCGGTGGGCGGATCGGGCTGCATCCTGCCGGATCTGCCGGTCCAGGAGTCGGAGGCGTGGCGGAAGGCCGCCGAGCAGCACGGCCTGGCCACGGTCTTCGTGGTGGCGCCGAGCAGCGCTGACGAGCGGCTGGCGAAGATCACCGCGGCGGGCAGCGGCTTTGTGTACGCGGCCTCGATCATGGGGGTGACCGGCACCCGGGAATCGGTGGGGCAGGGGGCGCGGGTGCTGGTGGAGCGCACTCGCGCGACGACCTCGCTGCCGGTGTGCGTGGGGCTGGGGGTGTCCAACGCCCGGCAGGCCGCCGAGGTGGCCGAGTACGCGGACGGCGTCATCGTGGGCACGGCGTTTGTGCGGCGGCTGATGGACGCCGAGGACCTGGAGGCGGGTCTGACGGCCGTCCGGGCGCTGGCGGGTGAGCTGGCGGACGGCGTTCGCGTCCCCCGATAGAGGGAATACGGGGCGGAGGAGCTCAGTGGGGCTCCTCCGCCTCGTTGTCGAGGGCGTGAGCGAGAAAAACCGTGTGGGTAAGAGCAGCGCCCGGGAGCGGCTGCGGGAACAGCGAGAGAAGGACCGGATCCGCGCCAAGCGGCGCCGCGGCATGGGGGTGGCCGGGGCGGTCGTGGCCGTGCTCGGGGTGGCCGCCGGGGTGGGCATGGTCGCCACCAGGACCGGCGGGGACGCGAAGTCCGGGGGCGCGGCGGTCGCCCCCCGGGGCGCGAGCGGCACCGTGATCCCGACGGGGAAGGCGAGCGCGGAGAAGACGCTGACCGTGTACGAGGACTTCCGCTGTCCCGGGTGCAAGCAGTTCGAGGACGTGTTCCGTACGACCGTGCACCAGCTTCAGGACAAGGGGCGGCTGAAGGTGCGCTACCACCTGGTGACGATCATCGACGGGAACCTGGGCGGCACCGGCTCGCTGACCGCGGCGAACGCGGCGGCCTGTGCGCAGGACGCCGGGAAGTATGTGGCGTACCACGATGTGCTCTACAAGAACCAGCCGTCGGAGACCAAGGACACGTACGCGGACAAGTCGAAGCTGATCAAGCTGGCGGGCAAGGTCCCGGGGCTGGACACCAAGACCTTCCGCGGCTGTGTGGAGGAGGGCCGGCACGACGCGTGGGTGCGGAAGTCCAATGACGGCTTCGCCCGCTCGGGCTACAGCTCGACGCCGACCGTTCTCCTGGAGGGGAAGTCGATCTACGGCGATCCGAACAAGCCGCTGAGCCCGCGGAAGCTCAAGCGGATGGTCGTCAAGGGCTAGAGTTATCCAGCCGTTGCGCCGGGTGGGTTGCCGCATCCGCCGCTCGGCAAGGTAGCGTCGACTCTGACATGGACCTCGCATACATTCCCAGCCCGTCGTCCGGCGTGATCTACCTTGGCCCGATCCCGCTGCGCGGCTATGCCTTCTGCATCATCATCGGTGTCTTCGTGGCGGTCTGGCTCGGCGGCCGACGCTGGGTCGCCCGAGGTGGCCGGGTCGGCACGGTCGCCGACATCGCCGTGTGGGCGGTGCCCTTCGGCCTCGTCGGCGGCCGGCTGTATCACGTCATCACCGACTACGAGCTGTATTTCACCGACGGCCGCGACTGGGTGGACGCCTTCAAGATCTGGGAGGGCGGCCTCGGGATCTGGGGCGCGATCGCGATGGGCGCGCTCGGCGCCTGGATCGGCTGCCGGCGCCGGGGGATCCCGCTCCCGGCGTGGGCCGACGCGGTCGCGCCGGGGATCGCCTTCGCCCAGGCGATCGGCCGCTGGGGCAACTGGTTCAACCAGGAGCTGTACGGCGAGAAGACCGATCTGCCCTGGGGCCTGAAGATCGACGCGGACCCGGGGATAGGGCGGGTGGCCGGTACATACCAGCCGACGTTCCTGTACGAGTCGCTGTGGTGCGTCGGTGTGGCGCTGCTGGTGATCTGGGCGGACCGGAAGTTCAAGCTCGGACACGGCCGGGCGTTCGCGCTGTATGTCGCCGCGTATACGGTGGGCCGCTTCTGGGTGGAGTACATGCGGGTGGACACCGCCCATCATGTGCTGGGCATGCGGCTGAACAACTGGACGGCGATCTTCGTCTTCCTGGCGGCGGTGGCCTACATGGTGATCTCCGCGAAGAAGTCTCCCGGCCGGGAGGAGATCGTGGAGCCCGCCGCGGTGGCCGAGGGCGAGCAGGCCGCTGAGGACGGTGGCGCCGAGAAGCAGGCCGAGGCGGAGGACGGTGGCGCCGAGAAGACCGCCGCGACCGAGCCGGCCGAACCGGCCAAACCTGCCAAGTAGTGTTCCCGGAAAGGCCGCCGGACCCGCCCGGGTTCGGCGGCTTTCGTATTTCCGCAGGTCAGCGAGGTAAGTTCGGCCTTCCTTGCTGGCGGGGACAAGGAATTCGTGCGTACCTTCGAGCTGTTGGGATGAGGGCGGCCACGCCCGCACCCCCCTCGAAGGGAGCGCAGTATCCATCATGTCTGTCATCGCGAGCACCGAACCGCCGCACATCGCACACCGTGACAACCACACCCACCGCGATGTGAACGGCGGCTGGCTGCGGCCGGCCGTGTTCGGCGCCATGGACGGTCTGGTCTCCAATCTCGCGCTGATGACCGGTGTGGCGGGCGGCGCCGTGGACCGGCAGACGATCGTGATCACCGGGCTGGCGGGGCTCGCCGCCGGCGCGTTCTCGATGGCGGCCGGGGAGTACACCTCCGTGGCCTCCCAGCGCGAGCTGGTGGAGGCCGAGCTGGAGGTCGAGCGGGTCGAGCTGCGCAAGCACCCCGTGGACGAGCTGGAGGAGCTGGCGGCGCTGTACGAGTCGCGGGGCGTGGAGCCCGGGCTGGCGCGCCAGGTGGCCGAGCAGCTGTCCAGGGACCCGGAGCAGGCGCTGGAGATACACGCCCGCGAGGAGCTGGGCATCGACCCGGACGATCTGCCGTCGCCGCTGGTGGCGGCGGTGTCCTCGTTCGGCTCTTTCGCTCTGGGCGCGCTGCTGCCGCTGCTGCCCTATCTGCTGGGGGCGTCGGCGCTGTGGCCGGCCGTGGTGCTGGCGATGATCGGGCTGTTCGCGTGCGGTGCGGTGGTGGCGCGGGTGACGGCCCGTAGCTGGTGGTTCAGCGGACTGCGACAGCTGGCGCTGGGTGGCGCGGCCGCCGGTGTGACATATGCCTTGGGCATACTCTTTGGCACGGCCGTGGGTTGATTTACCATACGGCGAGCCGCAAGATTGCGCCGTAACTCGACGGTTTCAATCCGTTTACCAACGGGCATAACGCCGGAGCGCCGCGGGCAACGTCGCCCGCTTCGCGCTCCCGGCGGGGTGATCTTTTGATCCCCCTTGCCTCACTTCATCCCTCGTGCCCGGTGTCCGCATGATGGAACGTGCTATCCGCTTCCCGAGAAGCGACCCATCATGTAACCTGCACGAAAATTTCTTGGCGGAGGGCCAGCGTCGTCCCTCGGCACACCCAAATGCCGTAGACGACGACGGGAGAGCCGATGCGCTCCGCATCCCACCCCGCCCGACAGGGGATGTACGACCCGCGCGATGAGCACGACGCCTGTGGCGTCGGCTTCGTGGCGACCCTCACCGGCGAGGCCAGCCATGAGCTCGTGGAGCAGGCTCTGACCGTGCTGCGCAACCTTGAGCACCGCGGAGCCACCGGTGCCGACCCCCGGTCCGGTGACGGCGCGGGCATCCTCGTCCAGGTCCCGGACGCGTTCCTCCGGACGAGTGTCAGCGGGTTCGAGCTGCCCGAGGCCGGCTCGTACGCCGTGGGCATCGCGTTCCTCCCGGACGGCGAGGCCGACGCCGCCGCCGACCACATCGAGCGGATGGCCGCCGAGGAGGGCCTGACCGTCCTCGGCTGGCGCGAGGTCCCGGTCGCCCCCGACCTGCTCGGCGAGGCCGCCCGCTCCGTCATGCCCACCTTCGCCCAGCTCTTCGTCGCCGACGGGGCCAGCAGCGGGCTGGCCCTGGACCGCAAGGCGTTCGTGCTGCGCAAGCGCGCCGAGCGGGAGGCCGGGGTCTACTTCCCCTCGCTGTCCTCGCGCACCCTGGTCTACAAGGGCATGCTGACCACCGGTCAGCTGGAGCCGTTCTTCCCCGACCTGTCCGACCGCCGCTTCGCCACGGCCGTCGCGCTGGTCCACTCGCGGTTCTCCACCAACACCTTCCCGAGCTGGCCGCTGGCCCACCCGTACCGCTTCGTCGCGCACAACGGCGAGATCAACACGGTCAAGGGCAACCGCAACTGGATGCGCGCCCGGGAGTCGCAGCTGGTCAGCGACCTGTTCGGGGACAAGAGCCTGGAGCGGATCTTCCCGATCTGCACCCCCGACGCCTCCGACTCCGCGACCTTCGACGAGGTCCTGGAGCTGCTCCACCTCGGTGGCCGCTCGCTGCCGCACAGCGTGCTGATGATGGTCCCCGAGGCCTGGGAGAACCACCCCTCCATGGACCCGGCGCGGCGCGCCTTCTACCAGTACCACTCCACGATGATGGAGCCCTGGGACGGCCCGGCCTGTGTCACCTTCACCGACGGCACCCAGGTCGGCGCGGTCCTCGACCGCAACGGTCTGCGGCCCGGGCGCTACTGGGTCACCGACGACGGCCTGGTCGTGCTCTCCTCCGAGGTCGGCGTGCTGGACCTCGACCCGGCCAGGGTGGTGCGCAAGGGCCGGCTCCAGCCGGGCCGGATGTTCCTGGTGGACACCGCCGAGCACCGCATCATCGAGGACGACGAGATCAAGGCCGAGCTGGCCGCCGAGCAGCCGTACGGCGACTGGCTGGAGGCCGGTCTGGTCGACCTGACCGACCTGCCCGAGCGCGAGCACATCGTGCACACCCACGCCTCGGTCACCCGCCGCCAGCAGACCTTCGGCTACACCGAGGAGGAGCTGCGCGTCATCCTGGCCCCGATGGCCAAGACTGGCGCCGAGCCGATCGGCTCGATGGGCACCGACTCCCCGATCGCCGCCCTCTCCGAGCGGCCGCGGCTGCTGTTCGACTACTTCACCCAGCTGTTCGCGCAGGTCACCAACCCGCCGCTGGACGCCATCCGCGAGGAGCTGGTCACCTCGCTGATCTCCTCGCTGGGCCCCCAGGGCAATCTGCTGGAGCCCACCCCGGCCGCCTGCCGCAGCGTCACCCTGCCCTTCCCGGTGATCGACAACGATGAGCTGGCCAAGCTCATCCACATCAACGCCGACGGCGACATGCCCGGCCTGAAGGCCGCGACCCTGTCGGGCCTGTACCGGGTCGGCGGGGGCGGCGAGGCGCTCGCCGCGCGCATCGCGGAGATCTGCGCCGAGGCCGACGCCGCCATCGAGGACGGCGCCCGGCTGATCGTGCTCTCCGACCGCCACTCGGACGCCGAGCACGCCCCGATCCCCTCCCTGTTGCTCACCTCAGCCGTCCACCACCACCTCATCGGCACCAAGCAGCGCACCCAGGTGGGCCTGCTGGTCGAGGCGGGCGACGTCCGCGAGGTGCACCATGTCGCGCTGCTCATCGGCTTCGGCGCCGCGGCCGTCAACCCGTACCTGGCGATGGAGTCGGTCGAGGACCTGGTCCGCGCCGGCACCTTCCTGCCGGGTGTCGAGGCCGAGACCGCGATCCGCAACCTGATCAAGGCGCTCGGCAAGGGTGTGCTGAAGGTGATGTCCAAGATGGGCATCTCCACCGTGGCCTCCTACCGCGGCGCGCAGGTCTTCGAGGCCGTCGGCCTGGACGAGTCCTTCGTGGACTCCTACTTCCACGGCACCGCCACCAAGATCGGCGGCGCCGACCTGGACGTCATCGCCCAGGAGGTCGCCGCCCGCCACGTCAAGGCGTACCCCGTCTCCGGCATCCCCTCCGCCCACCGGGCGCTGGAGATCGGCGGCGAGTACCAGTGGCGCCGCGAGGGCGAGCCGCACCTCTTCGACCCCGAGACGGTCTTCCGGCTCCAGCACTCCACCCGCTCCCGCCGCTACGACATCTTCAAGATGTACACCGAGCGGGTGAACGAGCAGTCCGAGCGGCTGATGACGCTGCGCGGCCTGTTCGCCTTCAAGAACGACAAGAACGACCGGCCCTCGATCCCGATCGAGGAGGTCGAGCCCGTCAGCGAGATCGTCAAGCGCTTCTCCACCGGCGCCATGTCGTACGGCTCCATCTCCAAGGAGGCGCACGAGAACCTGGCGATCGCCATGAACCAGCTGGGCGCCAAGTCCAACACCGGCGAGGGCGGCGAGGACCCGGAGCGGCTGTACGACCCGGCGCGCCGCTCGGCGATCAAGCAGGTGGCCTCCGGCCGCTTCGGCGTCACCAGCGAGTACCTGGTCAACTCCGACGACATCCAGATCAAGATGGCGCAGGGCGCCAAGCCCGGTGAGGGCGGTCAGCTGCCCGGCCACAAGGTCTACCCGTGGGTCGCCAAGACCCGGCACTCCACCCCGGGCGTCGGCCTGATCTCCCCGCCGCCGCACCACGACATCTACTCCATCGAGGACCTCGCCCAGCTGATCCACGACCTGAAGAACGCCAACCCGAAGGCGCGCATTCACGTCAAGCTGGTCTCCGAGGTCGGCGTCGGCACCGTGGCCGCGGGCGTCAGCAAGGCGCACGCCGATGTGGTGCTGATCTCCGGCCACGACGGCGGCACCGGCGCCTCCCCGCTCACCTCGCTCAAGCACGCGGGCGGCCCCTGGGAGCTGGGCCTGGCCGAGACCCAGCAGACGCTGCTGCTCAACGGCCTGCGCGACCGCATCGTGGTGCAGACCGACGGCCAGCTGAAGACCGGCCGCGACGTGGTGATCGCCGCGCTGCTCGGCGCCGAGGAGTTCGGCTTCGCGACCGCCCCGCTGGTCGTCTCCGGCTGCGTGATGATGCGCGTGTGCCACCTGGACACCTGCCCGGTCGGCATCGCCACCCAGAACCCGGTGCTGCGCGAGCGGTTCGGCGGCAAGCCGGAGTTCGTGGTGAACTTCTTCGAGTTCATCGCCGAGGAGGTCCGCGAGCTCCTGGCCGAGCTGGGCTTCCGCACCCTGGACGAGGCCGTCGGCCACGCCGAACTGCTGGACACCAGCCGCGCGGTGCAGCACTGGAAGGCGCAGGGCCTGGACCTCGCCCCGCTGCTGTACGTCCCGGAGCTGCCCGAGGGCGCGGCGCGCCACCAGGTGGTGGGCCAGGACCACGGGCTGGAGAAGGCGCTGGACAACGAGCTGATCAAGCTCGCGGCCGACGCGCTGAACGCGGAGAGCGCCGAGGCGGCCCAGCCGGTCCGCGCCCAGGTCGCCATCCGCAACATCAACCGCACCGTGGGCACCATGCTCGGCCACGAGGTGACGAAGAAGTTCGGCGGCGCGGGCCTGCCCGAGGACGCCATCGACATCACCTTCACCGGCTCGGCCGGCCAGTCCTTCGGCGCGTTCCTGCCGCACGGTGTCACCCTGCGGCTGGAGGGCGACGCCAATGACTACGTCGGCAAGGGCCTGTCCGGCGGCCGGGTCATCGTCCGGCCGGACCGGGGAGCCGACCACCTCACCGAGTACTCCACCATCGCGGGCAACACCCTCGCGTACGGCGCCACCGGCGGCGAGATGTTCCTGCGCGGCAGCGTCGGCGAGCGGTTCTGCGTCCGCAACTCGGGCGCGACCGTGGTCTCCGAGGGCGCGGGCGACCACGGCTGCGAGTACATGACCGGCGGCCGGGCCGTGGTGCTCGGCCCGACGGGCCGCAACTTCGCGGCGGGCATGTCCGGCGGCATCGCCTATGTCGTCGACCTGGACCGGGACAACGTCAACGTCGGCAACGTCGAGGCGATCGAGGCGCTCGACGACACCGACCGGCAGTGGCTGCACGATGTGGTGCGCCGCCACCACGAGGAGACCGGCTCCACCGTCGCGGGTGCGCTGCTCGCCGACTGGGACGCCGCGCTCGCCCGCTTCAGCAAGATCATCCCCAGCACGTACAAGGCAGTGCTCGCCGCCAAGGACGCCGCCGAGCGAGCCGGGCTCTCCGAGTCCGAGACCACCGAGAAGATGATGGAGGCGGCGACCAATGGCTGATCCCAAGGGCTTTCTGAGCACGGACCGCGAGGTCGCCACGACCCGTCCGGTGGGCGAGCGCGTCCAGGACTGGAACGAGGTCTACGTCCCCGGCTCGCTGCTGCCGATCATCAGCAAGCAGGCCGGCCGCTGCATGGACTGCGGCATCCCGTTCTGCCACAACGGCTGTCCGCTCGGAAACCTGATCCCCGAGTGGAACGACTACGCCTACCGCGAGGACTGGCGGGAGGCCAGCGAGCGGCTGCACGCGACCAACAACTTCCCGGAGTTCACCGGGCGGCTGTGCCCCGCCCCGTGCGAGGCCGCGTGTGTGCTGGGCATCAACCAGCCCGCGGTGACCATCAAGAACGTCGAGGTCACCATCATCGACAAGGCCTGGGAGACGGGCGACGTCACCCCGCAGCCGCCCGAGCGGCTGTCCGGCAAGACCGTCGCCGTCATCGGCTCCGGGCCGGCCGGCCTGGCCGCCGCCCAGCAGCTGACCCGGGCCGGCCACACGGTCGCCGTGTACGAGCGCGCCGACCGCATCGGCGGGCTGCTGCGCTACGGCATCCCCGAGTTCAAGATGGAAAAGCGCCACATCAACCGCCGGATCGAGCAGATGCGCGCGGAGGGCACCAAGTTCCGCACCGGGGTGGAGATCGGCCGCGACATCGACGCCGCCAAGCTGCGCAAGCGCTATGACGCCGTGGTCATCGCGGCGGGCGCCACCACCGCCCGCGATCTGCCGGTGCCCGGGCGCCGGCTCAAGGGCGTGTACCAGGCCATGGAGTATCTGCCGCTGGCCAACAAGGTGCAGGAGGGCGACTATGTCACCGCCCCGATCAGCGCCGAGGGCAAGCACGTCGTGGTGATCGGCGGCGGCGACACCGGCGCGGACTGCGTCGGCACCGCCCACCGCCAGGGCGCCGCCTCGGTCACCCAGCTGGAGATCATGCCGCGCCCGGGCGAGGAGCGCTCCGCGGGCCAGCCCTGGCCGACCTTCCCGATGCTCTACAAGGTCACCTCGGCGCACGAGGAGGGCGGTGAGCGGGTGTACTCCGTCTCCACCACCCACTTCGAGGGCGACGAGGACGGCAATGTGCAGTGGCTCCACCTGACCGAGGTGGAGTTCAAGGACGGCAAGCTGGAGCAGCAGCCGGGCACCGAGCGGAAGATCCCGGCCCAGCTGGTCACCCTGGCCATGGGCTTCACCGGCACCGACCAGGAGAACGGCCTGGTCAAGCAGTTCGGCCTGGAGCTGGACGCGCGCGGCAACGTCGCCCGCGACGCGGAGTTCGCCACCAACGTCGACGGCGTCTTCGTGGCCGGCGACGCGGGCCGCGGCCAGTCGCTGATCGTCTGGGCCATCGCCGAGGGCCGCTCGGCCGCCCGCGGCGTGGACCGCTACCTGGCCGGAACCAGCGCGCTGCCCGCCCCGATCCGCCCGACCGACCGCTCGCTGACCGTCTGATCAGGTAACTCCTCAGGACTCCGCCCGTACAACGGCGTACGGACCGGCCGCACGGCGCCCGCCCCCACCCGACCGGGGGCGGGCGCCGCGTGGTTTCCGCCCCCGCCACCGGCCCGCCTTGACAACCCCTCGGAGATCGCCACATCATCATTCCACTAACTGATTAGTGAAAGGGTGGTGGAGGGTGGTGGAATACCGCATCGACCGCCGCAGCGGCATCGCCACCTATCTCCAGATCGTCCAGCAGACCAAGCAGGCGCTCCGCCTGGGCCTGCTGGAGCCGGGGGACCGGCTGCCCACGGCCAAGGAGGTCGTCGCGGCCACCGCGATCAACCCCAACACCGTCCTCAAGGCCTACCGCGAACTGGAGCGGGAGGGCCTGGTCGAACCGCGGCCCGGCCTCGGCACCTTCGTACGGCGCTCGCTGGCCCGGCCCGGCGCCGCCGCCGACTCGCCGCTGCGCGCCGAGCTGGCGGCCTGGGCGGACCGGGCGCGCGCCGCCGGTCTTGACCGCGAGGACGTCGCCGCGCTGATCGCCGCGGTCCTCGACGAGCGCTTCCCCGACGGCCCCACCACCACCGGCGAGAGCACCGTCCTGAACAGGGAGCACGGGTGACCGACCGACACGATCCCTCCACCGCCCTGGAGACCACCGGACTGGGCAAGAAGTACCGGCGCGGCTGGGCCCTGCGGGATGTCACGTTCCGGCTGCCCGCGGGGCGCATCTGCGCCCTGGTCGGCCCCAACGGCTCGGGCAAGAGCACCCTGCTGTCCCTGGCCGCGGACCTCATCGCGCCGACCACCGGCGCCGTACGGGTCTTCGGCGCCGACCCGCGGTCCGCCGAGGCGCGGCGGCGCATCGCCTTCGTCGCCCAGGACAAGCCGCTCTACCCGCGCTTCACCGTCGACGAGACCCTGCGCCTGGGCCGCGAACTCAACCCCGGCTGGGACCAGGCCGCCGCCGAGCGCGTCATCGCCGAGGCCGAGGTGGAGCCGGCCGCCCGCGTCGGCTCCCTCTCCGGCGGCCAGCGCACCTGTGTGGCCCTGGCCCTCGCCCTCGGCAAACGCGCCGACCTGCTGCTGCTCGACGAGCCGATGTCCGATCAGGACCCGCTGCGGCGGCACCGGATGATGGGCGCCCTGATGGCGGAGGCAGCCGAACACGGCACCAGCGTGGTCATCTCCACCCATGTGCTCGCCGAACTCGACGGCGTCTGCGACTTCCTGCTGTTGATGGGCGGCGGCCGGGTCCGGCTGGCGGGCGACACCGAAGCCGTCCAGGCCGCCCACCGCCTGATCACCGGCCCGCGCGCCGACCACGGAACGGCCGAGATCGCCCGCCACACCGTGGTCGAAAGGCGTGTGACGGGCCGTCAACTCACGGCGCTGATCCGCCCGTCGGCCCCGCCGGCCGAGGACGGCTGGATCGTCAGAGAGCCGTCCCTGGAGGAGGTCCTGCTCGGCTATCTGCGCGCGCCCGACGCCCCGCCGCTGATCACCTCCGGCGCCCGCGGCCCCGATGCGGAGGTGCCGGCATGAGCGTGTCTTGGCGCGCTGTGCGGGCTGGACTGAGGAGCCGCGCAGCGACGGAGGAGCGAGCAGTGACGAGGGAAGCCCGTGCGTTGGCGCGCCCCGCATCCGCGCCCGCATGATGACCGCCGAGCGGATCGCCGTGGTGACGGACCCGCCCGGCCGGCGGCCGGACGACACCCCGCAGGAGCGGACGAAGCGCGAGGTGCTCGCCCAGCACTTCCGCCGGTGCGCCGAGCGGGAGGTGCAGGGGATGGTGGTGCTCCTCTACGCCCGCCCCGGCGCGTGCTGACCCGGGTGCGTCAGCCCTGAGCGACCCCGAGGAAGTAGAGGCGGGCCCCCACGCCGCCTGGCACGGCGCCCCCAGCTACCGCTGGGAGGTGCCCCCTGCACCAGACGACGCGGGAACCCACCCCTACTTCCCCGGGGCCGCTCAGTCCTCGACCAGCCGGGCGGGGAAGCCGCCGGTGGCGATCGGGCCCCAGCGCTCCGGCGTGATCCGGATCAGCGACTTGCCCTGCTTGACCATGGCCGCGCGGTACTCGTCCCAGTCCGGGTGCTCGCCCGCGATATTGCGGTAGTACTCGACCAGCGGCTCCACCGACTCGGGGATGTCGATCACCTCGGCGGTGCCGTCGATCTGGACCCACGGCCCGTTCCATTCGTCCGAGAGCACCATGAGGCTGACGGCCGGGTCGCGCCGCGCGTTGCGGACCTTGGCGCGCTCGGGGTACGTCGACACGACGACGCGCCCCGCGTCGTCGACGCCGCACGTCAGCGGCGAGGCCTGCGGCGAGCCGTCGGCGCGGCGGGTCATCAGGATGGCGCGGTGGCGCGGCCGTACGAACTCCAGCAGTTCGTCGCGGCCGACACGGGTGTTGGTGGCGATGGAGGGGCTCATACGGCCGACCTTACGACGCCTGGATCATGTGTCGCACTCCAGCACCGCACGACACAGCCCGCACCGGGCCCGAATCCTGCCGCCCACGGGGACTCGGATGCGCTGCCGGCAGGTCGGGCAGGGGAAGGTGACACGCAGCGGGGAGCCGCTCTCGAAGGCGTACCCGCCCCCGCCGGTCACCGGCGCCAGCGGATCGACCTGCGCGAACCGGCGGTCCCGCGCATACCGGCGGCGGCCCGCCCAGCCGGACGCGGCCAGCGGCGGCTGCCGCTCGTCGCGCCGCGCCACGTCCAGGCCCTTGACGTACGCCTCGTACGCCTGCGGGCTGGTGAACCAGATCGCCGGGTCCTCGCCGAACGTCAGCGCCCGCTTGGCCAGGACATAGCCGAACTCCTCCGGGGTCAGATAGCCGAGCTTCTGGCTGGAGACGGAGCTCTCGCGGTACGCGTCGAGCAGCAGCCAGCCCGCGCCGAGATAGGCGGCCGTGGTGTCGGTGAGGATCTCGTTGTCGCGGGTGCCGGGGAACGCCAGGTCGAGCCGGTGCAGATACACATGGGTGACCTCGTGGGCGAGGGCCGCGCCGATGTCCCGGCGGTGGGTCTTGAAGCGGGAGTTGAGCTCGACGAAGTACTCCGGGCCCGCGGCCAGCTCGACGTTTCCCGCGTGCCGCATCTCGCGGAAGCTCACGATCATGCGGGCGTCGGGGAGGCGCAGATGCCGCACCATGACCCGGGCCACCCGCTGGGCGCCGAGGTAGAGATCGTCCTGGTCGGAGAAGGCCACATCGCCCGGGGCCACGCTGAGCCCGAAGGTCCGCACCCCGTCGTACGACAGGCGCTTGTAGAGCGCGGTGAGCGCGGCCCGGACGGTGTCCAGGTGCGGGAATCCGTGCTCGATGTCGCTGCCCGGTGCCGCCACGCCGTCACCCCGTAGCCGTCGTCCGCCGTGCCCCCTGTCTCCACGATACGGGCGCCGGGCCCGGTCGCGCCGCAGGCCTGGCCGGAAAGCGACCCTTGTCAGGCCGATCGGGCCGTTCGGATAATCGCAACGCTGCTTGGCATGAGCCTGGCAAGTAGCTCAACCCCCCACGAAAGGAACTCCGTTGCGGAATCACCGGAAGCCCGTCAAGAGAGCGGCCGCCGTCGGAGCCGTCGCCCTCGCCGCGTTCAGCCTGCTGCCCGGCACTTCCCTGGCCCAGGCCAAGAGCCCCGAGCCCGGCCCCTCCGTCGTCGGCGGCACCCGCGCCGCCCAGGGTGAATTCCCGTTCATGGTGCGGCTGTCCATGGGCTGTGGCGGCGCCCTCTACACCCAGGACATCGTGCTCACAGCCGCCCACTGTGTGTCCGGCAGCGGCGCGAACACCTCCATCACCGCCACCGCCGGCGTGGTCGACCTCCAGAGCTCCAGCGCCGTCAAGGTCAAGTCCACCCGGGTCCTCCAGGCCCCGGGCTACAACGGCACCGGCAAGGACTGGGCACTGATCAAGCTCGCCCAGCCCATCAACCAGCCCACCCTCAAGATCGCCGAGACCACCGCCTACAACAACGGCGACTTCACCGTCGCGGGCTGGGGCGCCGCGGTCGAGGGCGGCGGCCAGCAGCGCTACCTGCTCAAGGCCACCGTGCCCTTCGTCGACGACACCACCTGCAAGAGGGCGTACAGCGACCTTGTCGCCGGCGAGGAGATCTGCGCCGGATTCATGGACACCGGCGGCGTCGACACCTGCCAGGGCGACTCCGGCGGCCCGATGTTCCGCAAGGACGAGGCAGGGGCGTGGATCCAGGTCGGCATCGTCAGCTGGGGCGACGGCTGCGCCCGCCCCGGCAAGCCCGGCGTCTACACCGAGGTGAGCACCTTCGCCAAGGACATCAAGGCAGGCGCCACCCAGCTCGGCGGCTGACACGTGTGCGCCCCTGGCCCATCAGCCAGGGGCGCTCAGCCCTGCCCGTAACACAGACAAAACGGATGCCCCGCGGGATCACTGAACACCCGGAACCCCGCCCGCTCGCCCCCGCTGTCGTACAGGAACGTCGCGCCCAGGGCGATCACCTCCCGCTGCGCGTCCTCGATCATCTCGACGTCGAAGTCCAGATGGAACTGTTGCGGATGGTCCGGGTCCGGCCAGCGCGGCGGCTTGTGGTCGGGCGCCGCCTGGAAGGCGTACCTCACCCCCTCCGGCGAGGTGAGCGTCACCCATTCCGGCCTGCTGTCGTCCACCCGCCCGCCCAGGATCCCGGCGTAGAAACCGGCCAGCGCCCCGGGGTCGGGGCAGTCCACGACGATGCACTGAAGCTTCGCGATCATCTCCCGACGATATCTCCGCACCCGGAATTCCCACCCCGAATGGAACCCGCAGATCCATAACCCACTCCTCCAGGGTGGAGGCGCTCGACCGGGGAGAGCACTCCGACCCGACCGCCTCCGGCCCCTCACCCACCCCCCACAGGGGCCGGGGGCGGTCACCCGCCGGTAACCGGAGCGTGCCGGGCCGCATAGGCTCACCGCCATGAGCACCAACGACGAGATCGACGAGTCCGTCCGCGCGGAACTCGCCCGGCTGCGCGACTCCATCGACAACATCGACGCGGCCGTGGTCCATATGCTGGCCGAGCGCTTCAAGTGCACCCAGCAGGTCGGCTACCTCAAGGCCGCCCACAAGCTCCCCCCGGCCGACCCGGCCCGCGAGGCCCGCCAGATCACGCGGCTCCGCGACCTCGCGGAGAGCGCCAAGCTCGACCCCGCCTTCGCCGAGAAACTCCTCAACTTCATCATCGCCGAGGTCATCCGGCACCACGAGACCATCGCGCGCTCCTGATGGACGAGGAGCCGCTGCCCGGCGGCTTCGTCACCGAGGTCGTCCGGGTCGGCAACACCGTCCGGCGCCGCCCCGCCGAACGGGCCGCCTACGTACGCCTCACCCACTTCGCCCGGCACGGCTGGCCCGGCGCGCCCCGCCACCTCGGCACCGACGAGCAGGGCCGCGAGGTGCTCTCGTACCTCGACGGTCACGTCGCATGGCAGCCGGACCAGCCGCCCACCGTCGGCGACGACGAGAGCCTGGCCGCGATGGCCCGCCTGATCCGCGAGTTCCACGACCTGACCGCCGGGACGCCGCTCGCCGAGGGCGACGAGGTGGTGTGCCACAACGACCTGTCCCCGAAGAACACCGTCTACCGCCCCCGCCCCGTCGCCTTCATCGACTGGGACACCGCCGCGCCGGGCCGACGCGTCCACGACGTGGCACACGCCTGCCGACAGTTCTGCGGCCCGGGCCCCGAAGGCCCCGGGCCGGACGGGACCGGCCGCCGCATGGCCGTCGTCTGCGAACGTGACCGCGCGCCCGCGCGGCTGAGGGGGGCCTTTCCCCACCCCGCCCCTTCCCGTTTCCATGGGGCTCCGCCCCCTGACCCCCGATGCGCTCGGGCGGCCCGGCGGGCGGGCCCGGCCTGCGGCGCTGCTGACGCTTCCCGGCCGGTCCGGAGCCCCCGGCGGCAAGGCACCGGGGGCGGGACGCAGGGGGAGCCGCCGACGGCGGGAGGGGGTGGGGGTGCAGGGGTGGTGCCCTGGACGCTTACGCATATTTGTGGCGCGAAGTTCCGGGTAACACCGCGCTTCCGGGCACCGGCGCCGTAAATATGCGGTCCAGGGTGACAGCCCCGGAGGCCCCACCCCCGCACCACGCACCCACAGCAGGCGCACCCCCACCGGACCGGCGCGGTCCAGGTGTGACAGCCCCGGAGGCCCCGCCCCCGGCACCACCCACGCACCCCACGCGCACCCCACACCGGACCGGCGCGGTCCAGGCGTGACAGCCTCGGAGCCCCCGCCCCCGGCACCACCACGAACAGCAGGCGCACCCCCACCGGACCCGCGCGCCCCGCAACCTCTTCCCACGCGTGTGACCCCCACAGGCAGTAGGGCAGCATGTCTTCATGTCCGTACTGACGCGCGACGAAGCGCAGACCCGAGCCAGCCTCATCGAGGTCCATCGCTACACCATCGACCTCGACCTCACCCGTGGCGATGAGATCTTCGGCTCCACCACCACCATCCGCTTCACCGCGCGCGAAACGGACGTAGACACCTTCGCCGAGCTCAAACCGGCCGCCCTGCACCGCGCCGTGCTCGACGGCCAGGAGCTCCCCCTCGACAACGCCGCCGACGTGATCGCCGAGGGCCGCCTGCCGCTCACCGGGCTCGCCGAGGGCGAGCACGAGCTGCGCGTCGAGACGGACATGCGCTACTCCCGCACCGGCGAGGGCATGCACCGCTTCACCGACCCCGCCGACGGCGAGACATACCTCTACACCATGTGTTGTATGTCCGACGCCAACGACGTCTTCGTCGGCTTCGACCAGCCCGACCTCAAGGCCGTCTTCGAGCTGCACGTCACCGCCCCGCCCGAGTGGACCGTCCTCGGCAACGGCATCGCCACCCGCGTCGGCGAACCGCACGAGGGCCGCTGGCGGCTCGCGCCCACCCCGCCCATCAGCACCTATCTGTTCGCGGTCGCCGCCGGCCCGTACCACTCGGTGCGCACCGAGCACGCCGGTCTGCCGTTCGGCCTGCACGTACGCCGCTCCCTCGCGCCGTACCTGGAGGCCGACGCCGACGAGCTCTTCGACATCACCCGCCGCTGCTTCGACCGCTACCACGAGATCTTCGACGAGCCGTACCCCTTCGACTCCTACGACCAGGCGTTCGTCCCGGAGTTCAACGCCGGCGCCATGGAGAACCCCGGTCTCGTCACCTTCCGCGACGAATTCGTCTACCGCTCCGCCGTCACCGACGCCGAGCGCCAGACCCGCGCCATGGTCATCGCCCACGAGATGGCCCACATGTGGTTCGGCGACCTGGTCACCATGAAGTGGTGGGACGACATCTGGCTCAACGAGTCCTTCGCCGAGTACATGGGCTACCAGACCCTCACCGAGACCACCCGCTACACCGACACCTGGGCCGACTTCGGCGTCCGCCGCAAGAACTGGGGCTACGACGCCGATCAGCGCCCCTCCACCCACCCCGTGGCCCCGGAGCCCGAGCAGGTCCCCGACACCGCCGCCGCCCGGCTCAATTTCGACGGGATCTCCTACGCCAAGGGCGCCTCCGCGCTGCGCCAGCTCGTCGCCTGGCTCGGCGAGCGGAACTTCCTCGACGGCATCAACGCCCACTTCGCCCGGCACCGCTTCGGCAACGCCACCCTCGCCGACTTCATCGACTCGCTCGCCGAGGCGTCCGGCCGGGACGTCCACGCCTGGGCGGACCGCTGGCTGCGCACCACCGGAGTGGACACCCTCACGCCCGTGATCACCACCAACGGCGGCCGGTGGACCGCGGAGATCCACCACCAGGGCACCGACGAGAGCAGCCCCCGCCCCCACCGCATCGCCATCGGCCTGTACGACCACGAGCCCGCCGCCCCCCACAAGCTCGTGCTGCGCGACCGCGTCGAGGCCGAGCTGAATGAGGGCGACGGCGCACTGACCCTCCCCTTCACCGGGCCCCGCCCCGATCTGCTGCTCCTCAACGACGGGGACCTCACCTACGCCAAGATCCGCCTGGACCCCGGCTCCTGGAAGACCGTCCTGCGCTCCCTGTCCGGCCTCCCCGAAGCCCTCAGCCGCGCCGTCGTATGGAACGCCGCGCGCGACATGGTGCGCGACGGGGAGCTGGCGCCCGGCGCCTATCTCGACGCCGCCCGCGCCCACCTCCCGCACGAGACGGACATAGCCATCGTCCAGGGTGTGCTCGCCTTCGCCCGCAACCAGATCGCCGACCGCTATCTGCCCGCCCACCGCCGCGCCGCCGCCCTCGCCACCATCACCGCCACCTGCCGCGACCTGCTGCGCCGTACCGAGGACGGCTCGGGCCCCGGGCTGCGGCTCGCCGCCGTGCGCACGTTCATCCACAGCGCCACCTCGGCCGCCGAGCTGAGCGACTGGCTCGACGGCGACACCGTCCCCGGCGGCCCGGCCCTCGACCCCGAGCTGCGCTGGCAGATCCTCGGACGGCTCGCCGTCCTCGGCGCCGCCACCCCCGGCGACATCGACGCCGAGCTCGTCCGGGACTCCAGCGCCACCGGCCAGGAGGGCGCCGCGCGCTGCCGCGCCGCGCTCCCGGACGCCGAGGCCAAACGCGCCGCCTGGGCCGCGCTGTTCGAGCCCGGCGACGGCCCCGAGCTGTCGAACTACCTGGTCACCGCCACGGCCGGGGGCTTCTGGCAGCCCGAACAGCATGCCCTCCTCGACGAGTACGTCACCGCCTACTTCCCGGCCGCCGTCGCCCTGGCCGACCGCCGTGGCCCCGCCATCGCGGACTCGGTCGCCCGCTGGGGCTTCCCGTCGACGGTGGACGAGCGGACGCTGCGGCTGGGGGAGGAGTGCCTGAACAGCGACGACCCGTCGGCCTCCGCCTCCACCTCCCCGGAGCTGCGCCGCCGCCTGGGCGACGAGATCGACGATCTGCGCCGGGCGCTGCGCGTCCGGCAGGCCCAGGAGAACGAGGCGTAGGCCCGGCAGGAGGCCCCAGAAGCACGCACGACACAACCGCACCAGAAGGGCATCACGAACCCCCACAAACCAGCACCTTTCGATCGCTCCGCGCCCCCTCCCCAGGGGGCGTTCACCTGTTCGCGGCCCTGTTCGCGACAGCCATTCGAGCCGTCCCGCGTACCCGGGGCGGCCCGGCGCCCCGCCGGGTATCGCGTATCTCTGCATAGCGCCAAGCAATCACCAAGACGGCGTGGCCAGATCATGGGGTGCCGTTGGCCGAACGCACCCCCGCCGAGGGCCCGCCCCGCCGAACCGCGGCGTCGGCGCGCCGGGCCGGTGGCAGCCTCCTGGCGTGATGTGGATGAGATGGGCGCGGCCGGACCGGGAGTTGCCGCCGGGCGGCTTCGCTCCGGTGATGGCGACGGGGATCGTCTCGCAGGCCGTCGGATCGGCGGGTGCGCGATGGCTGTCGGACGGGCTGCTGGCGGTGGCCGTGGCGATGTACGGGCTGCTGCTGGCGGCCTGGGCGCGGCGCGTGATGAGGCACCGGCATGACGTGGCGGCGGAGCTGAGGGACCCGGCGACGGTGTTCGGCTTCTTCACCTTCGTCGCGGGCTCCGATGTGCTCGCCACCCGGCTGGCGGCCGGGCCGTGGTGGCCGGCCGCGGCGACTCTGCTGGCCGTGGCACTGCCCGTATGGCCGGCCCTGATGTGGTGCGCGGGGCGCGTGGTGCGCGGGCTCGGCCCCGCCGGAGCCCTGCGGCGCGTCGAGGGCGGCTGGTTTCTGTGCGTGGTGGGGCTCCAGTCCGTGGTGCTGGCGGCCGGCGCGCTGGAACCCCACCGGGCCCTGGCGGCGAAGACGGCCGGCTGGGCGCTGGGGGTGGTGCTGTACGTCGTGGTGGCCACCGGGGTGGCGGGCCGGCTGCTGCGCTTCGGCGTCCGGCCGCGGGAGCTGACACCGCCGTACTGGGTCACGATGGGCGCCTGCGCGATCAGCCTGCTGGCCGGCGCCCGGCTCGTCGCACAGGGGCTTGGCACCTCGCCCCTGCGGGCCCCGGTCGAGGGGTTTCTCCTGGTCATGTGGGGTTGGGCCACCTGTCTGCTGCCGGTGCTGGTGGCCGCCGGGGTCTGGCGGCACGGGGTGCACCGGGTGCCGCTGAGCTATGAGCCGACGTGGTGGACGATCGTCTTCCCGCTGGGCATGTACTCCGTGTCCACGGCCGCCGTCGGCGCCGCCGAGGGGCCGTACGGCCTCGTCGCCGTCGGGCATGTGATGGCGTGGGCTGCCTCTGTGGCATGGGCGCTGGTCTCGTTCGGCGCGTGGGCCGGTCGAAGATCCGGCCAGAAAAAGTGGTCAAGAAACGGCAAGGTCCCCCGTCCGGCGCCGTCCGGGCGCTGAAGAGGCCCGCACCCCACCCGCCCGCCAGGCAGCTTTGACGCGCAGTCAACTCCCGTTCATTTTTGCCATGTGGGCAAGTCATAGGCCTGAGGCAAGCATTGCAAAGTGCAAGAAAAAACAGTTTCAGGTGATGCTAAATGGCTGAAAGCAGTCAGACTGTGCGGCTGATGCGCGAGCGATGCTGTGGCGCGAACCGAATCAGGTCACGTCCGCTGCCGGGGGAAACGGCACGGGGCCCCCACCCCAGAGGAGTTGTTGGTCCGTGGCGCGTCGCACAACACGATCGGAGGCCGAGGCAGCCGCAGCAGCGGTGACCGAGCGTCTCCTGCGGGCCGGGGCGTCCCTGAGGCGCACCCCGACCACCCGAGACCTGCGGGCCGTGTACCGGACCGACCAGGCCGTGGAGGATTCCCCGTACCGGGAGCGCTGGGCGCATGACAAGGTGGTGCGCTCCACGCATGGCGTGAACTGCACCGGTTCCTGCTCCTGGAAGGTGTACGTCAAGGACGGGCTGATCACCTGGGAGACCCAGCAGACCGACTACCCCTCGGTCGGCCCGGACCGCCCGGAGTACGAGCCCCGCGGCTGCCCGCGGGGCGCCTCCTTCTCCTGGTACACCTACTCGCCCACCCGGGTGCGCTACCCACACGCCCGCGGCGTGCTGGTCGAGCTCTACCGGGAGGCCAAGGCGCGGCTCGGCGACCCGGTGGCGGCCTGGGCGGAGATCACCGGCGACCCGGACAAGCGCCATCGCTACCAGTCGGCCCGCGGCAAGGGCGGGCTGGTGCGCATCGGCTGGGAGGAGGCGCTGGAGATCGCGGCGGCCGCCCATGTGCACACCCTGCGCGCCTACGGCCCGGACCGGATCGCCGGGTTCTCCCCGATCCCCGCCATGTCGATGGCCTCGCACGCCGTCGGCGCCCGCTTCATGTCGCTGATCGGCGCGCCGATGATCTCCTTCTACGACTGGTACGCGGATCTGCCCATCGCCTCCCCCCAGGTGTTCGGCGACCAGACCGACGTACCCGAGTCGGGCGACTGGTGGGACGCCGCCTATCTGATGCTGTGGGGGTCGAACGTCCCGGTCACCCGCACCCCCGACGCCCACTGGATGGCCGAGGCCCGCTACCGGGGGCAGAAGGTGGTGGTGGTCTCCCCGGACTACGCGGACGCCACCAAGTTCGCCGACGAGTGGCTGCACCCGCACCCCGGCACCGACGGCGCGGTCGCCATGGCGATGGGGCACGTGATCCTCAAGGAGTGCTTCGCCGAGCGCGAGGTCCCCTACTTCACCGACTACGTCAGCCGCTTCACCGACCTGCCGTTCCTGGTGGAGTTGGTGGAACCGACGGAGCGGGAGCCGTCCGGACACCACACCCCCGGCAAGTTCCTCACCGCCGCCGACCTGGAGGCGACCCACCCGGGCCTGGCCGCCCACGCCGACGAGGCGGCCCGGCGCTGGATGCCGGTGCTCCACGACGCGGAGACCGACCGCCCGGTCGTCCCCAACGGCACTATGGGCGACCGCTGGAGCAAGGGCGGCGAGGGCCGCTGGAACCTGGACCTGGCGGGCATCACGCCCCGGCTCACCTTCCACCGAACCACCGGCGTCGAGACCGTCGAGGTCGAACTGCCCCGCTTCGATGTGCCAGGCGCCACCGTCCGGCGCGCCGTCCCCGCGCGGCGGCTCGGCGGCCGGCTGGTCACCACGGTCTTCGACCTGCTCATGGCCCAGTACGCGGTGGGCCGCCCGGGCCTGACCGGACAGTGGCCCACCGGCTACGACGACGCCTCGGTGCCCGGCACCCCCGCCTGGCAGGAGGCCATCACCTCCGTCCCGGCCGCTGCCGTGATCCGCGCGGCGCGCGAGTTCGCGGCCACCGCCGAGAAGAGCCGCGGGCGCTGCATGATCGTGATGGGGGCCGGCACCAACCACTGGTTCCACTCCGACACCATCTACCGCTCCTTCCTCACCCTGCTGTTGCTCACCGGCTGCCAGGGCGTCAACGGCGGAGGCTGGGCGCACTACGTGGGCCAGGAGAAGGTGCGGCCCTTCACCGGCTGGCAGCAGATGGCCACCGCGGCCGACTGGGTGCGGCCGTCCCGGCAGATGGCCGGCACCCCGTACTGGTATCTGCACACCGACCAGTGGCGCTACGAGCGGTACGGCGCCGACGCGCTGGCGTCCCCCACCGGCCGCGGCCTGTTCGCCGGCCGGCACACCGCGGACCTGGTCGCCCAGTCCATGCGGCTCGGCTGGATGCCCTCGTACCCCACCTTCTCCACCAACCCCCTCGACCTGGGCCGCCGGGTGCAGGAGAGCGGACGGCCGGCGGGGGAGTGGGTCGCGGAACAACTGGCCACCGGGGGACTGGACTTCGCCTGCGAGGACCCGGACGCGCCGGAGAACTGGCCCCGCGTGCTGACCGTCTGGCGAGCCAACCTCATCGGCTCCTCGGCCAAGGGAAACGAGTACTTCCTGCGCCATCTCCTCGGCGCCCGCGACAACGCCACCGCAGAGGAGGCCCCGCCCGGCAACCGTCCGGCGGATGTGACCTGGCGCGATACGGCGCCGCACGGGAAGCTCGACCTGCTGCTGGCGCTGGACTTCCGGATGACCTCCACCACGCTCTTCGCCGACCTCGTCCTGCCCGCCGCCACCTGGTACGAGAAGCACGACCTGTCCAGCACCGACATGCACCCGTACGTCCACGCCTTCACCCCGGCGATCATCCCGCCCTGGCAGGCCCGCACCGACTTCGAGATCTTCCACGGCCTCGCCCGCAAGCTGAGCGAACTCGCCGCCGGACGGCTGGAGGTCGCCCACGACCTGGTGGCCTGCGCCCTGATGCACGACACCCCCGGCGAAACCGCCCAGCCCGGCGGCACCGTCCCGGACTGGCGCGATGCCGCGACCGGCGCCGTGACGGGCGCCGAGCCCGGCCGGAACCTGCCGGACTTCGCCCTCGTCGAGCGCGACTACACCGCCGTCGCTGCCCGGCTCGCCGCCTTCGGCCCCCTCGCCGAACGGCAGGGGATGCGGGTCAAGGGCGTGGGCGTCGACCCCACGCCGGAGGCGGCCTGGCTGGCCGACCGCTGTGGCACCGCCGCGCGGGGCGCCGCCAAGGGACGGCCGCTGCTGGACACCGACACCAAGATGTGCGAGGCGATCCTCGCCCTCTCCGGCACCACCAACGGGCGCATCGCCGCCGAGGGATTCCGGCAGCTCGCCGACCGCTGCGGACCGGACTCGGGCCTCACCGAACTGGGCGCCTCGGTGGCCGAGCGCCGCGTGGTGTTCTCCGACACCCAGACCCGCCCGGTGCAGGTCGGCGCCAGCTTCGAGTGGTCCGGCAAGGAGGCCCCTGACCGCCGCTACGCGCCGTTCACCATCAACACCGAGCACCGCAAGCCCTGGCACACCCTCACCGGCCGCCAGCACTTCTACCTGGACCACGACTGGATGGCCGAGCTCGGCGAGCAACTGCCCGTCTACCGGCCCCCGCTGGACATGGCCGCCCTGGGCGAGGCCCCGCCACCCGACACCGGCGGCAGCGGCCGCTCCGTGACCGTCCGCTATGTCACCCCGCACTCCAAGTGGTCCATCCACTCCGAGTACCAGGAAAACCTGATCATGCAGACGCTGGCCCGCGGCGGCCCCGTCATCTGGCTCAGCGTGCCCGACGCCCAGGCCATCGGCGTGGCCGACAACGAGTGGATCGAGGCCGTCAACGCCAACGGCGTCGTCGTCGCCCGGGCCGTGGTCTCCCACCGCATGCCCGAAGGCACGGTGTTCATGTACCACGTGCAGGAACGCATGGTGAACGTGCCCAAGTCCGAAGCCACCGGCGGCCGCGGCGGCACCCACAACGCCCTCACCAAGCTGCTCATCAAGCCCACCCACCTCATCGGCGGCTACGCCCAGCTCTCCTTCGCCCCCAACTACTACGGACCGACCGGCAACCAGCGCGACGCGATCACCGTCATCCGGCGCCGGTCCCAGAACGTGGAGTACTGACATGCCCCGCCGCCAGCCGTCCCGCCCCAGGGTGATGGCCCAGGTCGCCATGGTCATGAACCTCGACAAGTGCATCGGCTGCCACACCTGCTCGGTCACCTGCAAACAGACCTGGACCAACCGGTCCGGCACCGAGTACGTCTGGTTCAACAACGTCGAGACCCGCCCCGGCCAGGGCTATCCACGCGGCTACGAGGACCAGGACAAGTGGAAGGGCGGCTGGCACCTGAAGAACGGCCGGCTCGTACCGCGCACCGGCGGCCGCGCCCGCCGCCTGGCCCGGCTGTTCGCCAACCCCGAACTCCCCTCCCTCGACGACTACTACCAGCCCTGGACGTACGACTACGACAACCTCACCACCGCCCCCCTCGGCGAGGACCTGCCCACCGCCCCGCCCCGCTCCCTCATCGACGGCCGCCCCACCGCCGTCACCTGGGGCCCCAACTGGGACGACGACCTCGGCGGCGGCCCCGAACACCTCGCCGGCGACCCCGTACTCGCCAAGATGACCGAGAAGGTCCGCCTGGAGTACGAGCAGGCGTTCATGTTCTACCTGCCGCGCATCTGCGAACACTGCCTCAACCCCTCCTGCGTCGCCGTCTGCCCCTCCGGCGCGATGTACAAGCGGGTCGAGGACGGCATCGTCCTCGTCGACCAGGACCGCTGCCGCGGCTGGCGGATGTGCGTCAGCGGCTGCCCGTACAAGAAGGTCTACTTCAACCACCGCAGCGGCAAGGCCGAGAAGTGCACCTTCTGCTACCCGCGGATCGAGGCCGGCGAGCCCACCGTCTGCTCCGAGACCTGCGTGGGCCGGCTGCGCTACCTCGGCGTGCTGCTCTACGACCCGGACAAGGTCGGCGAGGCCGCCGCCGTCCCCGACGAGAAGGACCTGTACGAGGCCCAGCTCGGCTGCTTCCTCGACCCCGACGACCCCGAAGTGGCCCGCGCCGCCGAGGAGTCCGGCATCCCGCACGACTGGATCGAGGCCGCCCGCCGCTCCCCGATCCACGCGCTGATCACCCGGTACAAGGTGGCGCTGCCGCTGCACCCCGAATACCGCACCATGCCCATGGTCTGGTACATCCCCCCGCTCTCCCCGGTCGTCGACGCGCTCACCGCCACCGGCCACGACGGCGAGGAGCCCGCCAACCTCTTCGGCGCCATCGACACCCTGCGCATCCCCGTCTCGTACCTCGCCGAACTGTTCACCGCGGGCGACCCGGAGCCGGTCGAGGCGGCCCTGTGCCGGCTCGCCGCCATGCGCAGCCACATGCGGCGGATCAACCTGGGCGAGGAGCGGGACCCCGCGATCGCCCGCGCGGTCGGCATGGACCAGGAGGCCATCGAGGGCATGTACCGACTGCTGGCCCTGGCCAAGTACGAGGAGCGGTACGTCATCCCCACCGGCTACGCCGCGGGCTCGGGCAGCACAGGCAGCGCCGGTCCCACCGACACGTGCAGCCTCGACGCCGACGGACTGCCCGGCATGATGCCGGACGGCTTCCCCGGCGCCGACGACTTCCACGCCCCACCGGTGCCCGCCCCCTCCGGAGCGGGTGCCGGGCTCGCCGGCCGGTTCAACCTGCTCAACTGGAACGGCCGCGGACGCCCCGGCGGACTGTTCCCGCGCCACGCCGAGGAACAGCGGTGAGCCCGATGAACGCGCCCCCCGCCGTGCACCAGGCCGCCGCCCTCCTCCTCGGCTACCCCGACCGGCACTGGCCCGCGCGCCTGACCCTGGTACGGGACGCCCTCGGCGAGCTGACCGGCCCCGGCCCCGCGCCGCTGCTGCGATTCTGCGCCGCCGTACGGGACATCCCCGTACTCGACCTGGCCGCCCGCTACGTCGTCACCTTCGACCGCAGCCGACGGCGCACCCTGCACCTCACCTACTACACCGACGGCGACACCCGGCGCCGCGGCGGCTCGCTCGCCGACTGGAAGGCCCGCTACCGCGCGCACGGCTGGGAGCCCCCCGAGGACGAGCTGCCCGACCACCTGCCCCTGGCCCTGGAGTTTGCCGCCCGCTGCCCCGCCCCGGGGGTGCGGCTGCTGAGCGAACACCGCCCCGCGATCGAGCTGCTGAGGATGGCCCTGGCCGACCACGACAGCCCCTACGCCGACGTCCTGCTCGGCGTCTGCGACACCCTGCCGGGCCCGTCCCCCGCCGACCGCGCCACCGCCCTGGCCCTCGCCCGCAGCGGACCGCCCGCCGAGGCGGTCGGCCTGACCCCCTTCGCCGCGACCGCCCCCGAGCGCGCCGGCCACCTTCCGGGAGGAACCGGCCGATGAAACACCTGAACATCGCCCTGTGGGGCGTACTGCCCTACCTCGTCCTCGTGCTCTTCGCCGCCGGCACCGCCTGGCGCTACCACTACAACCGCTTCGGCTTCACCACCCGCTCCAGCCAGCTGCACGAACACCGCCTGCTGAGCATCGGCGGCCCGCTCTTCCACTTCGGGCTGCTGTTCGTCGCCGCGGGCCATGTCGTCGGCCTCGTCGTCCCCGAGTCGCTCACCGAGCGGCTGCGCGTCAGCGAAGGGCTGTACCACGCCAACGCGCTGCTGGTCGGCGGCACCGCGGGCCTCGCCACCGCCGCTGGCCTGGGGCTGCTGCTGTACCGGCGGCTGCGGGTGCCCGCCGTACGGGCGGCGACCAGCCGCAGCGACCGGGCCGTCTACCCGGTGCTCGCCGCCGTCCTGCTGGCCGGGCTCACCGCGACCGCCACGGGCGCGAGCAAGGACGCCTACGACTACCGGCAGGGCGTGTCCGTCTGGTTCCGCAGCCTGTTCACCCTCGACCCCGACGTCCCGGCCATGGCCCACGCGCCCCTCGTCTACCGGCTGCACGCCCTGCTGGGCCTGGCGCTGTTCGCGCTGTGGCCCTTCAGCCGGCTCGTCCACGCCTTCGCCGCCCCCCTCGGCTACCTGGCCAGGCCGTACGTGGTCTACCGCTCCCGCACCCCGGCCCGGCCGTACCGCCACCCCGCGCTCACCGGACCGGACGACGCGGACGGACCTCCCCGGAAGCGGCGGCGAGCACATCGCTGACCCGGGCGGGCCCGGCCCCCGGCGGCCCGGCCGCGCGGAGGTCCGGCTCGTCCGCGACCGCGCCCAGCGCCCGCAGCCCGCGCACCAGCCCGGACCGCACATCCGCGGGCAACCGCTCCACCAGGACGGCGATCTCCGCGCGCCGGTACTCCAGCACCCGGTCCACCACCTCCGCGCCCCGGTCCGTCAGCCGCAGCACCACTTCCCGGCGGCTGTCCGGATTGACCCGCCGGTCCACCAGCCCCAGGGACTCCAGACGGTCCACCGTCCGCATGGCGGTGGACGGGTTGACCCCCAGCCCGGACGCCAGCGCCGCCAGCTTCGCGGGGCCACAGCTGTCCAGCACCACCAGGGCGCGCAGCTGCGTCGCCGTCAGCGTCTCGTCGATCGAGGCGAGCGCCCGCGCGGAGATCGCCACCAGCAGCCGCGTCGCGGCCAGCACCGAGGCGATGAGCTCCTCGGTCAGATCGCTGTCGTCCGGCTGCCGGTCCATCGCGCCCCCCTGGCCTCCTGCCGTTCCGTGCCCGGCATCGTACGGAAACCGCCGCGTGCCGCTCCGCGATCAATTCCCGCACCGGCACTACCACGTACGAGTGGACCTGCCGCCGCCACGCCCCGAACCGCTTGCCTGCGAAGTACTTTAGGCCGTGTTCCGGAAGCTTCGCCGAAGTTCCGCCCGTTCCGCGAGGTCTGGTCCGTCCACTGACGCCGCGAGACCCGCCTCCCGGGCGATCGGCGCCGCCTCCGAGACATCGCCAGGACCGCTCCCACCCCGCCCGAACTCGAGACGAGGGGCACACCCATGCCTGTGCCCGCTTCCGGGACCGCCCGCCTCCTGGCCGGCGGTATCGAAGGCCCGCGCGCGCTCCGCCCGATGCTCGACACCGTCCTCCACGCCCTCGCCACCGGCGCCGCCGACCGCGGCGGCCCCCTCCCGCCCGGCGGCCCCCGCGCCGTCGCCCGCCGCGTACGGGCCGCCGCCGAGCCCGTGCTGCCCACCGTCGGCACCGGCGCCCGCGCAGCCCTGCACACCCTCGTCCGGGCCCTCGCCGCGGGCGCCGCCGATCCCGCCGAGCCGCACTGCACCGCCCATCTGCACTGCCCGCCGCTCGCCGTCGCGGCCGCCGCCGACTTCGCCGCCAGCGCCCTCAACCCCTCCCTCGACTCCTGGGACCAGGCCCCCGCCGCCGGCGAGCTCGAGACGCTGACCTGCCGCGCCCTGGCCCGGCTCGTCCACCCCCGCCGCCCGGCCCCCGACGCCCTCGCCACCACCGGCTCCACCGAGGCCAACCAACTCGCCCTGCTGCTCGCCCGCGAGGCCGCCCGTACGGCGGGCGCCACGGACCCCCTCCAGGTCGTCTGCGGGGCCAACGCCCACCACAGCGTCCACCGCGCGGCCTGGCTCCTCGGCCTCCCCGAGCCGCTCACGATCCCCACCCCCACCGGCGTCCTGGACCCGGCCCGCCTCCACGACGCCCTCACCGGGCTCCCCGGCCGCCCCCTGCTCGTCGTCGCCACCGCGGGCACCACCGACACCGGCGCCATCGACCCCCTGCCGCCCATTGCCGACCTCTGCGACCGCCATGCGGCCACCCTCCACATCGACGCCGCCTACGGCGGCCCGCTCCTGTTCAGCAACACCCTGCGGACCAGGCTCGACGGGCTCGACCGAGCCCGGACCGCCGCCCTCGACCTGCACAAACTCGGCTGGCAGCCCGCCGCGGCCGGCCTCCTCGCCGTCCCCGACAGCGCCGCCCTCGCCCCGCTCGCCCACCGCGCCGAGTACCTCAACGCCGCCGACGACGCCGCCGCCGGCCTCCCCGACCTCCTCGGCCGCTCCCTGCGCACCACCCGCCGCCCCGACATTCTCAAGATCGCCGTCACCCTGCGCGCCCTCGGCCGCCGCGGCCTCGGCGACCTCGTCGAGCGCGCCTGCGCCGCCGCCCAGGACCTCGCCGACCTCATCGACTCCCGCCCCGGACTCGACCTCTACGCACGCCCCGCCATCAGCACCGTCCTCTTCCGGCCCACCGGAGCAGGCCCGGCCGCCGTCGCCGCCGTACGACGCCGCCTCCTGCGCGAGGGCCGGGCCGTACTCGGCCGAGCCGCCACATCCGATGGGCTGTGGCTCAAGGCCACCGTCCTCAACCCGCACATCCAGCCCAGCGACCTGCGGGCGCTGGTCGAACTCGTGGAAGGCAACTCCCCATGAGCACCGCACAACCCCCCACCCACAACACCACCCCCGCTCCCGCTCCCACCCCCGCGCCCGCCGCAGCCTGCCCCGAACATCCCCTGGACCTCGCCGGCATCGGCATCGGCCCCTTCAACCTCTCCCTGGCCGCCCTCGCCCACGGCGTCCCCAGCCTGCGCACCGCCTTCTACGAACAGCGCCCCGCCTTCCAGTGGCACTCGGGCCTCCTCGTCGACGGCGCCAGGGTCCAGGTCCCGTTCCTCGGCGACCTCGTCACCCTCGCCGACCCGGCCAGCCCCTGGACCTTCCTGAACTACCTCAAGGCCCACGAACGGCTCTTCCCCTTCTACCTCTCCGAGCGCTTCCACATCGAACGCGCCGAGTACGAGGACTACTGCCGCTGGGTCAGCCACCACCTCCCCAGCCTCCACTTCGGCCACCAGATCGACGCCGTCCGCTGGAACCACGACCACCTGCTCTTCGAGATCGACTTCACCGAACTCGACGCCAGGGGCCAGGCCCTGCACATGGGCCGCAGCTACACCCGCTCCCTGGTGCTCGGCGTCGGCACCGAACCCCACGTCCCCGCGCCCCTGTGCCCCCTCGTCGACGCCCCCGGCGTCCCCGTCATCCACTCCGCCGACTACCTCCAGCACCGCGAACAGCTGCTGGCCACCGGCCATGTCACCGTCGTCGGCTCCGGCCAGTCCGGCGCCGAAGTCTTCCTCGACCTGCTCCGCAACCGGCCGCCCGGCGCCGAAGGCCTTCACTGGCTCACCCGCACCCCCGCCTTCGCGCCCATGGAGTACAGCAAGCTCGGCCTCGAACACTTCACCCCCGACTACACCCGCTACTTCCACGCCCTGCCGGAGTGCGTGCGCGACCAACTGCTGCGCCGCCAGTGGCAGCTCTACAAGGGCATCGCGCACGACACCATGACGGAGATCCACGACGAGCTCTACCGCCGCGCCCGACAGGGCGGCTGGCCCGACGCCGTGCTCACCCCCGACGTCACCGTCCGCACCGCCGGCCGCATCGCCGACGCCCGCCTGGAACTCCACCTCGAACACCGCCAACAGGGCACCCGCAGCCGCCACACCACCGAAGCCGTGGTCCTCGCCACCGGCTACCGCGAACGGCGCATCGAGACCCTCATCGCCGCCCTCGACCCCTACATCCGCCGCGACTCCCGGGAACGCCCCCGCATCGACGAACACCACCGCATCGTCCTCGACCCCATCGTCAAGGGCTCCATCTACGTACAGAACGCCGAGCGCCACTCCCACGGCGTGGGCGCACCCGACCTCGGCCTCGCCGCCTGGCGCTCCGCCGTCATCCTCAACTCACTGACCACCGAACCGGTCTACGCCCTCCCGCGGCGCACCGCCTTCACCACCTTCGGCCTCCCGCCCACCGGCCCCGGCGCCCCCGTCATCGGCGGACACCTCCCCGAGCAGCGCGACCGCCTCGCCCATACCAGTACCTGACCACCCCAGCTTTCGATCAACCGACACCCAGGCCATCCTTGGGTGATGGCCAACAGACAGCTCAGAGTCGCCGCGTACGCCGTCTGCATCCAGGACGGCAAGATCCTCCTCGCCCGATGGGTCGGCCCCGACGCCAAACAGTGGACGATGCCCGGTGGCGGCATCCGGCACGGCGAAGACCCGTACGACGCCGCCATTCGCGAGGTCGAGGAGGAGACCGGCTACACCGTCGAGATCGACGACCTGCTCGGCATCGACTCCGTTCACCACCGCTATGCCCGCCGCCGCGGCCGCGACGCCGACTTCCACGGCCTCCGCGTCGTCTACACCGCGCATGTCGTCGGCGGGCAACTGCGCCACGAGACCAACGGCTCCACGGACCAGGCCGCCTGGGTCGACCTCGACCGCGTCGCCGAGCTGCCCCGCGTCCCGCTCGTGGACATCGCCCTGTCGCTGCACCGAGACCGCCCCGGGCAGGGCCGCGTTCAGACGCCCGTCTGACCAGGCGTCCGCACCCACCGCCCCACCCTTTTCTCCCCCTTCCTCTGCTTTTCTCCTCACCCGCGCGCAAGGAGCCCACCCCATGGATCACGCCTCCCCGCAGCCTTTGACCGCCGTGCCCTACGGCACCCCCGAAACCCCGCGCGTCGCGGTCCGCGGTGAGGCCCGCCTCGAAGTCGACCCCGAGATCGCCCGCCTCGGCGTCACCGTCAGCGCCCGCGGCAGCGACCGCCGCACCGCCCTCGAAGACCTCACCCGCCGCAACGCCCACGTCCTCGACCTCGTGAAGTCCTACGGCCAGGCGGTCGAGAAGCTGGAGACCGGCGCCTTCGCCATCACCCCGCAGCTCACCGCCAAGGGCCGTCACGAGCGCATACACGCCTACCACGGCCGAGTGCATCTCTCGGCCACCGTCTCCGACTTCACCGCGCTGGGCGAGCTCACCACCCGCCTCGCCGACCTGGACCTCACCCAGGTCAACGGCCCCTTCTGGGCCCTGCGCCCCGACTCGCCCGCCCACGCCGAAGCGCGCCGCCAGGCCGTACGGGAAGCGGTCCAGCGCGCCCGCGAGTACGCGGGCGCCCTCGACGCCCGGCTCGTCGCCCTCGTCGAGCTCGCCGACCTCAACGCGGAGCACGCCGAGCAGCCCTACCCCGTCGCCTACGGGGCGGCGCGCTCCGCCGGCTACGGCGGCGCGCCCCAGGCCGCCCCCGCCCTGGACCTCGAACCCCAGCGCCAGACCGTGTACGCGCAGGTCAACGCCCGCTTTACGATGTCGCCTCCGCAGCTTTGAGCGACCCGCACACTGACGTGCGCGGGTCAGATAAACCGCTCATCAGAGCGGACCCGCGCACGTTTCATTAGTTGTCGACGACCGGCTACCCAAAGGCCATGGGGGAGTGGCTGGATCCCGGTTCTTTACCGACTGGTAAGTCGTAGGCTCGCGGCATGCGCCGAGCAAAAATCGTCTGTACTTTGGGACCCGCAACCGACTCGTACGAGCAGATCAAGGCGCTCGTCGAAGCCGGAATGGACGTGGCCCGCTTCAACCTCAGCCACGGCACCTACGCCGAGCACGAGGAGCGTTACCGGCGAGTCCGAAAGGCCGCGCTGGAAACCGGCCGCAGCGTCGGCATCCTCGCCGACCTTCAAGGTCCGAAGATTCGTCTCGGCCGTTTCCAAGAAGGCCCTGTACTCCTTGAACGCGGGGATGAGTTCACCATCACCGTCGAGCCGATCGAGGGCGACCGGCTGCGCTGCGGTACCACCTACAAAGGCCTGGCCACCGACGTCAGCCGGGGCGAGCGCATCCTCGTCGACGACGGCCGGGTCACCCTTGAAGTCGTGGACGTAGAAGGTCCGCGCGTGCACACCATGGTCATCGAAGGCGGCATGGTCTCCGACCACAAGGGCCTCAACCTACCCGGAGTCGCCGTCTCCGTCCCCGCCCTCTCCGACAAGGACATCGAAGACCTCCGCTGGGCGCTGCGCACCGGCGCCGACATCATCGCCCTGTCCTTTGTCCGCAACGGCAACGACGTGGTGGATGTGCGGCGGGTCATGCAGGAGGAGGGCGTCCGGCTCCCGGTCATCGCGAAGATCGAGAAGCCGCAGGCGGTCGAGAACCTGGAAAAGATCGTCGATGCCTTCGACGGCATCATGGTCGCGCGCGGCGACCTGGGCGTGGAGATGCCGCTGGAGCAGGTGCCGCTCGTCCAGAAGCGCGCGATCAAGCTCGCCAAGCGGAACGCGAAGCCGGTCATCGTCGCGACCCAGATGCTCGACTCCATGATCGAGAACTCCCGCCCCACCCGGGCCGAGGCCTCGGACGTCGCCAACGCGGTCATCGACGGCACGGACGCGGTGATGCTCTCCGGCGAGACCAGCGTCGGCAAGTACCCCATCGAGACGGTCAAGACCATGGGCCGTATCGTCGCGGCGGCCGAAGAGGACATCCTCGCCAAGGGCCTCCCCCCGCTCACCGAACGCAACAAGCCCCGCACCCAGGGCGGCGCGGTCGCCCGCGCGGCGGCGGAGATGGGCGACTTCCTCGGCGCGAAGTTCCTGGTCGCCTTCACCCAGAGCGGCGACACCGTCCGCCGCCTCTCCCGCTACCGCTCACCCATCCCCCTCCTCGCCTTCACCCCCGAGCCGTCGACCCACTCCCAGCTGAACCTCACCTGGGGTGTGGAGACCTTCCTCGGTCCGATGGTCGAGTCCACGGACGAGATGGTGGCCCAGGTCGACGAGGAACTGCTGCGGATCGGCCGCTGCCAGAAGGGCGACCTCGTCATCATCACCGCCGGCTCCCCGCCCGGCGTCTCCGGCTCGACCAACCTCGTCCGCGTGCACCACATCGGCGAGGGCGACCTGCGGTAGGGGTCCGACGCGGGCCGGAGTACGGGGCGCTGGGCGCGCGCCTAGTACTTCGGCCCGATGTGGGCGTCCATGAGGGCGACGGAGATGTTCCAGGCGTTCGGCTGCTTCCAGTCGATGCCTAACTGGTCGAGCGTTTTGGTGTAAAGCCCCCGGGGCGTCAATGAGGCCCGGCCAGACATCCGCGCATGCGATGCGAAGGAAGTACGCGCCCTTCTTGAGGCGGCTGACGCAACCGTCGCCGAGGTACAGGCCGAGCAGGTAGGCGTAGGCGGCGGGGTCCTCCGGCGGCCGCGGCTCCGGTGCGCATCTGGGACACGCGTCGCCCTGGGACAGAGGTTCGATCCGGATCTGCCAGGCACGAATCGCAGCACGGGATATCCCGGTCTGCTTGCTCACGGAGTTGAGGCTTCGGCCCTGGCCGACGAGAGCGAGGGCTCGCTTGCGCGTTTCGAGGTCGTACACACCATCGAGCGTGGCTGGTGCTGGCGTGCGCGTTGCCCGCTCGAAGGGATGTTCACTTCATCGAGTGAAGGGCAGCGATTCTGCTGTGACCTTGGAATCGAAGGAAAAGTGCCCCGGGTCGGACTCGAACCGACACTGTATGGGTTTTGAATCCATTGCCTCATGCCAATTGGGCTACCGGGGCTTGCGGTTTCGAAGGTCACCAACGACCCGCTGCGCGTCCACCTTACCGCAGCTAGGTAGGCTCGTGGTGCCCCACCTGTTAAGGAGCGAGGAGCACATTGAGCACCACTGACGCCCCCGACGCGCAGTCGCACGTCCCCCCGCACACCACCCGCGTGGTCATCGCCGAGGACGAGGCCCTCATCCGCCTCGACCTCAAGGAGATGCTCGAGGAGGAGGGGTACTCCGTCGTCGGCGAGGCGGGCGATGGTGAGACGGCCGTCGCGCTCGCTCAGGAGCACCGCCCCGACCTGGTGATTCTCGATGTGAAGATGCCGGTCCTCGACGGGATCTCCGCCGCCGAGCGGATCGCCGCCGACCGTATCGCCCCGGTCCTCATGCTCACCGCCTTCTCGCAGCGCGAACTCGTCGAGCGGGCCCGGGACGCCGGCGCCATGGCGTACCTCGTGAAGCCGTTCAGCAAGAGCGACGTGGTCCCGGCCATCGAGATGGCCGTCTCCCGCTTCACCGAGCTGAAGACGCTGGAGAAGGAGGTCGCCGACCTCGCCCAGCGCCTGGAGACCCGCAAGCTCGTCGACCGCGCGAAGAGCATCCTCCAGACCCAGTACGGGCTGACCGAGCCCGCCGCCTTCCGCTGGATCCAGAAGACCTCGATGGACCGCCGGTTGTCCATGCAGCAGGTGGCCGAGGCCGTCATCGAGGACGCGGCGGAGAAGAAGCAGCAGCAGTAGCGACAGCACAAGACGAGGGCCTGTCCGTACCGCGGTGGTACGGACAGGCCCTCGCAGGTTGTCGGGGCGGCGCGGGGGTCAGTCCTCGCCCAGGTAGGCCTTGCGCACCGACTCGTCGTGCAGCAGCTCCGGGCCGGTCCCCGACAGCACGATCTTGCCGATCTCCATCACATGGCCGTGGTCGGCCAGCGACAGGGCGGCCTGGGCGTTCTGCTCGACGAGAAGGATCGTGGTGCCCTGGGCCTTGAGCTCGGCGATCGTCTGCATGATCTTCTGCATCATGATCGGGGAGAGGCCCATGGAGGGCTCGTCGAGCATGAGCAGCTTGGGGCGGGACATCAGGGCGCGGCCCATGGCGAGCATCTGCTGCTCGCCGCCGGAGAGGGTGCCCGCGGCCTGGGTGCGGCGTTCGCCGAGGATGGGGAAGAGGTCGTACGCCTTCTGCATGTCCGCGGCGATGCCGTCGCTGTCCTTGCGCAGGAACGCGCCGAGTTGGAGGTTCTCGGCGATGGTCAGGCGCGGGAAGATGTGCCGGCCCTCGGGGGAGTGGGCCAGCCCCAGGGCGACGATCTTGTGGGCGGGGACGCCGTTCAGCGGCTTGCCGTCGAAGCGGATGGAGCCGCCGAGCGGCTGGAGGAGCCCCGACAGGGTGCGCAGGGTGGTGGTCTTGCCCGCGCCGTTGGTGCCGATGAGGGTGACGACCTGGCCGGCCTCGACACTGAACGAGATGCCCTTGACGGCCTCGATCTTGCCGTAGGCGACGCGCAGGTCCTCGACCTCGAGCAGTGCGGTCACTGTCCGTCCTCCGTACGTGCTGTGGTGCTCTGCGGGGTCGCGCCCGTCCCGGTGCTCTGCTGCGCCTCGGCGGCCTCGACCTCGGCGGCCTCCTCCGCGCCCGGCTCGCCCTCGAAGGGGGTGCCGATGTAGGCGGCGATCACGCGTTCGTCGCTCTGGACGACGTCGGGGGTGCCCTCGATGAGCTTCTGGCCCTGGACGAGCACGGCGACGCGGTCGCAGAGGTTGAAGATGAACCGCATGTCGTGCTCGATGACGAGGACGGCGGTGCCCTGGTCCCGGATGGCGAAGACGAGTTCCTCGGTGGCCCGGGTCTCCTGGGGGTTCATGCCGGCGGTGGGCTCGTCGAGGAGGAGCAGGCCGGGGTCGCTGGCGAGGGCGCGGGCGATCTCCAGCTTGCGCTGTTCGCCGTAGGGGAGGTTGCGCGAGAGGTGGTCGGCCTTGTGGGCGAGCCCGGTGAACTCGAGGAGTTCCATGGCGCGTGCCTTGGAGGCGGCTTCGGCGCGTTTGAAGCCGGGGCCGCGCAGAAGGGCCGACCACAGGCCCTCCTTGGTGCGGGTGTGGCGGCCGACGAGCACGTTCTCCAGGACGGTCATGTTGGCGAAGAGCCGGATGTTCTGGAAGGTGCGGGCGACGCCGGCCTGGGTGACCAGGTGGGGTTTGGGCGGCAGGACGCTGCCCTGGTAGGTGACGCTGCCCTCGGTGGGGACGTACAGCCCGGTCAGGCAGTTGAAGAAGGTGGTCTTGCCGGCGCCGTTGGGGCCGATGAGGCCGACGATCTCGCCGGAGTTGACGGTGAGGTCGACGGAGCGTACGGCGGTCAGTCCGCCGAAGCGCATGGTCACGCCGCTGGCGCTGAGTACGGGAGAGGTGGTGGTCGTCATCTCTGTTACGCCTCCGCCTTGGTCACGCCGACGGCGTTGCCGGAGAGCTGGGGCTGGTCGGGGGCGTCGAGCTGGTCCTTCTCGTGGTATTCGAGCTGCTGACGCCGGTTGGGGATGATCCCTTCGGGGCGGAAGCGCATCAGGAGGATGAGCGCGATACCGAAACCGAGTAGCTGGTAGTCCTGGAAGAATTCCAGCTTCTTGGGGATCAGGAACAGGAGCGTGGCGCCGAGGAGCGGGCCGCCGATGGTGCCCATGCCGCCGAGGATGACGGCGGCGAGCAGGAAGGTGGAGTTGGGGGGCACGGGCCCGGCGAAGACGTACTGTTCGGGCACCACGGTGGTCTGGACGTGGGCCCAGACGGTGCCGGCCACACCGGCGAGGGTGGCGCCGAGGGCGAAGGCGATGAGCTTGACGCGGAAGCCGTTGATGCCCATGGCGGTGGCGGCGGTCTCGTCCTCGCGGATGGCGACCCAGGCGCGGCCGATACGGGAGTTGCCGGCGCGGCTGAAGACGAGCACGACGACGATCGTCACCAGCAGCATCAGGAAGAAATAGTTGGCGTTCGAGTCGAGCGTGTGGCCGAGAACGGTGTGATCTTCGTCGAAGTTGAAGCCGAAGATCTCCAGCGCGGGGATGTTGGGGATGCCGTTGGGGCCGTTGGTGACGGAGGGTCCGGAGGTGCCGTCGAGGTTCAGCATGACGATGCGGAAGATCTCTCCGAACCCGAGGGTCACGATGGCGAGGTAGTCGCCGCGCAGCCGCAGGGTGGGTGCGCCGATGAGGACGCCGAAGATCAGGGAGACGACGGCGCCCGCGACGATGGCGGCCCAGAAGGGGAGGTGGAGGTCGATGGTGGAGGAGCCGGCTCCGGAGACCAGGGCGGCGGTGTACGCGCCGACGCCGAGGAAGGCGACATAGCCGAGGTCGAGGAGGCCGGCCAGGCCGACCACGATGTTCAGGCCGAGGGCGACGGTCGCGAAGATGAGGATGTTGACGCCGAGCTCGGTGTAGCTGGCTTTGTTCTGGGTGAACGGGAAGACCACCGCGGTCACCAGGGCCGCGATGAGAGTGATGGAACGATACTCCCCGGTGAGCGCGCTCAGCCGGGCGATCACCCCGGCCTTGAAGAGAGCGGCGGCGGCGAAGCCGACGGCGATCAGGTAGCCGAGGAACGGCTCGGGGTTGTCCGCGTCGGTCTGGATGCCGTAGTTGACGATGTAGAGCCCGACCGCGAAGACCGCGGCGATGATGAGGATCTCGGCCCAGGAGGGAAGCTCCGCCGGGCGCTTGAGCGGCCGGGTGTCGTTCGGGAGCAGGAGGGCCGCGAGGGGGATCACGCTGGCGACGGCGGCGACCCAGGCGCCGGGCTCCCAGTTGGCCACGCCGCCGAGGTCGACGGCGATGGCGATGATGGTGAACCAGGTGGTGGCGAAGGTGCCGAGGGCTATGAGCCGCAGGGCCTGGGTGGAGCCGGCGGGGGTGAGCCAGCGCAGGCCGCGCAGGTCCATGGCGGACAGCGCGAAGAGGATGGTGGCCAGGCCCAGCACCAGGGTGAGGAGCTGGAGGCCGCCGGGGTAGCCGTTGAAGGTGAGGTCGCCGGGGAACTCGTCGGTCCAGGTCCAGGCGAGGAAGGTGGAGACGACGGAGGCGAGGCCGCCGGCGGCGGTGATCGCCCGCAGCGTGGCGGGGCTTCCCCCGCGCTGGGTGTTCTCGCCCGTGGTCTTGTTCGTGTCGGTGGTCATGTGTTCCCTCCTCACGCCCGGTCCGCCACGCGTTCGCCGAGCAGGCCCTGTGGCCTGACCAGCAGAACGACGATGAGCAGGGTGAAGGCCCAGACGTCCTTCCAGGCACCGCCGCCGAGCTGTTCCATGCCCGGGATGTCCTGGATGTACTTGATGGCCAGGGCTTCGGCGATGCCGAGGACGACTCCGCCGAGCATGGCGCCGTAGATGTTGCCGATGCCGCCGAGCACGGCGGCGGTGAAGGCCTTGAGGCCGGCGATGAAGCCCATCTCGAAGTTGATCTGACCGTACTTCAGCCCGTGGGCCAGCGCGGCGACGGCGGCGAACGCGCCGCCGATGGCGAAGGCCATCACGATGATGCGGTCGGTGTTGATGCCCATCAGTTTGGCGGTGTCGGGGTCCTGCGCGGTGGCCTGCATGGCGCGTCCGGCACGGCTCTTGGAGACGAACAGGCCCAGGGCGAGCATGCACAGCGGGGCGGCTATGAGGAGGAAGACGTCGCCGCGCTGGATGTGCAGATTGCTGAAGATCTCCAGGGACTTGCCCTCGAACTGGGGAAACTGCCGCGGCTTCTTGGCGTCCGGGTAGAAGGCCCACACGGCCTGCTGGAGCGCGATGGACAGGCCGATCGCGGTGATCAGGGGCGCGAGCCTGGGGCCTCCGCGCAGTGGCCGGTACGCGAAGCGTTCGGCGGCGGTGGCGATGGCCACCGAGGCGACGACGCCGCCGATCAGCATGAGGGGCAGGGCCAGGGAGAGCGCGGTGCCGCTGGGGAGCCAGATGTAGATGGTGAGGGCTCCGAAGCCACCGATCATGAAGATCTCGCCGTGGGCGAAGTTGATGAGCTGGACGATGCCGTAGACCATGGTGTACCCGATGGCGATCAAGCCGTAGAGGGCGCCAAGGGTCAGGCCGTTGACCAGCGTTTGCGGCAGTTCGTGCACCGCAGGGCCTCCGATGAGCGTGTCGGATATGACGCCGCGCGGGGGCGCTGTTGCGCCTCCGCGCGGCTGGGGGGTGATGTGCGGGGCAGATCCCTGAAGGGTCAGTCCTTGAAGGTGTCGCTCTTCACGGACTTCCAGGCGCCCTTCTGGACCTCGTAGACGGTCAGCTGCTTGTTGGTGGTGTCGCCGTACTGGTCGAAGGAGACCTTGCCGGTCACGCCATCGAAGGAGACCTTGTTCAGCGCCTCGGTGATCTTGGCGCGGGCGTCGTCGGGCAGCTTGCCGTCGTTCTCCTGGACCACGGTCTTGACGGCCTGGATGATCGCCCAGGCGGCGTCGTACGAGTAGCCGCCGTAGGCCGCGTACGGGTCGTCATATCCCTGCGCCGCGTACTCCTTGACGAAGTTCTTGGCGGAGGCGAGGTCCTCGACGGGGTAGCCGACCGAGGTGGCCAGGTCGCCGTCGTTGTTGGTGCCCGAGGCCTTGATGAAGGCGGGGTCGTAGATGCCGTCGCCGCCCATGATCGGGACGTCGGCCCCGGCCTGCTTGACCTGGTCGGACAGGAGGCCGCCCTCGGGGTACTGGCCACCGAAGTAGACGGAGTCCGCGCCGGTGGACTTGACCTTGCCGGCGATGCCGGAGAAGTCGGTCTCCTTGACGGTCAGGTGGTCGGTGCCGACGACCTTGCCGCCGAGGCGCTTGAACTCCTCGGAGAAGATCTTGGCGAGGCCGGCGCCGTAGGTCTGCTTGTCGTCGACGACGAAGACCTTCCGCTTCTTGGCGTCCTTGTAGTAGTACTGCGCGGCGAAGCGGCCCTGGATGACGTCGGTCGTCGCGGTGCGGAAGTACGTCTTGAAGGGGCGGGTCTTCTTGTTCGCGGCCCAGTCGGGACCCTGGCTCAGCTCGGGGTTGGTGTTCGCGGGGGAGACCTGCGCCAGGTCGGCCTTGGCGAACACGCCCTGCATGGACTGGGAGACGCCGGAGTTCAGCGGGCCGACCGTGCCCAGGATCTGGTCGTCGTCGACCATCGAGGTGGCGTTCTGCTTGCCGGACGAGGGCACGGCCTGGTCGTCGAATTCTTTGATCTTGAAGGTGACGCCGGGCACTTCGTTGTTCTTGTTGGCCACTCTGGTCGCGAGGTCGACCGAGTTCTTGATGCCCTGGCCGAGGGCGGACAGGGAGCCGGTCAGCGGGGCGTCGACACCGATGACAACGGTGGTCTTCTTGTTGTTGTCGCCGCTGCTGCTGTCACTCTTGTCGCGCGACCCACAGGCGCTGAGGGTGAGTGCTCCCGCAGTGACCGCGGTCGTGATGATGAGCAAGGAACGGTGTCGCACGAGGAATCCTTTCCCTGGCCGGCCCCGCTTCCGCGTGCCGTCGCCGGAGATTCTGGAACGTTCGGCGGATGTTGAGTGAACACCCGACGGCGTGGTGACTGGCTGTGACTCTAGGCGCGTAGGGCAGCGGGGGGCAGTGGGCCAGACCATGATGTGACTGTCTTGTTATGACACAGGTCGCCAGGCCGTGTCCGTGTAGCGGAACCTAAGGGATGAATGGGGCATATGCGCTGAACCTGTGAAGTCCGGATACTGAGAAGCCGCAGTTCCGCTAAGCAGTGCGGGGGAGCGACGGGGGGTGTGTGGACTGACGTGGGATCATGTACGTCAAAAGATCAACAGTACAGGCGCGGGTCTAAGTCAAGACCTAGTCTTGCATTGCGTGAATGTTACGGAGTGTTACGGCTGACGGTCATGACGGCGGGCGCCAGTTCTCCGAGCTGTGGGTCGCGCCCCCCTCCGCCGTGCAGCGCCGCAGGGTCTCCTGGCTGATCAGTTTCCTGGCGGCCGCGGCGCCACGCCGCCGCTGCTCCGCCCGCGCGGCGTGCACGATGTCGTCGTAGATCTCGAACTGCTGGTTGGACATCCCCTTCTGCTCCCAGTCGAGCCCGGCCCAGGTGCTGCCCCGCAGATCCTGCCCGGCCCAGTACGAGATGAGGTCGAAGCACAGCCGGACGGGTGAAGTCGCCCGAGGGGAGGCGCTGTTGGCCGAGGTGCTTCGCGGGGCGGGGGCGGGGCGTGACTCCGGGCCGCTACACGCGGTCGCCGCGGCGGCGAGCGCCAGCGCGGCGGCGAGTGTCGGCGCGAGGGCGCGGACGGCGCCTGTGCGGGTCCGTGCGCGGGTCGGCGGGTGACGGGTCGATGCCCCCATGGGAAGACCGTAGAGCCGCCTCTGCGGGCGGGCAACGGCCGTGCGGACGGGGGCCGTTCGGGGTGGTGCTCGGGCGCGGCGCTCTGGGGGCCTGGGAGGGCCCGGCGGGTGGCCGGGCCCAACTCCGCCCGCCGTCAGCGCGCCGGGCCGTCCTTGGCCTCGCCGGCGGCCTCGGTCAGCGCCTGCTCCGTGCCGACCTCGCGCAGCAGACAGGTCAGCCGGGCCGAGCACACGCGCCGGTCCTGCTCGTCGGTGATGACGATCTCGTACGTGGCGGTGGAGCGGCCACGGTGGACGGGTGTGGCGACGCCGGTGACCAGGCCGGAGCGGACGCCGCGGTGGTGGGTGCAGTTGAGGTCGACCCCGACGGCGATCCTGGCGCTGCCGCCGTGGAGCATCGAGCCGATGGAGCCGAGCGTTTCGGCGAGCACCGCCGAGGCGCCGCCGTGGAGCAGCCCGTACGGCTGGGTGTTGCCCTCGACCGGCATCGTGCCCACCACGCGCTCGGCGGAGGCCTCGAGGATCTGCACGCCCATGCGGGTGCCGAGGTGCCCGGCGGAGAACAGCGCGGGGAGGTCGACGCCGAGCGCCGCGTACTCGTCGATGACCTCTTGCGGGAACGTCACACCGGTCTGCTCGCCCATCGGGTCCTGCTCCAATCGCTCGGGTGTCCTGCCGTCGTTCTGTCCTGGCCGCATCCTGTCAGTCGACTGAGCAAACGCTTAGGCGGGGGTGGATTGTTCCAGGCGGACCACCACGGACTTGCTGGCCGGGGTGTTGCTGGTGTCGGCGGTGGCGTCCAGCGGGACCAGGACGTTGGTCTCCGGGTAGTAGGAGGCCGCGCAGCCGCGCGCGGTCGGGTAGTGGACGACCCGGAAGCCGGACGCGCGCCGCTCGCTGCCGTCCGTCCACTCGCTGACCAGGTCGGCGTACGAGCCGTCGGCGAAGCCGAGCGCGCGGGCGTCGTCGGGGTGCACCAGCACCACGCGGCGGCCGTTCTTGATGCCGCGGTAGCGGTCGTCCAGGCCGTAGATGGTGGTGTTGTACTGGTCGTGGGAGCGGAGGGTCTGAAGCAGCAGCCGGCCCTCGGGCGCCCGCGGGTACTCGACGGGCGCGGCGGTGAAGTTGGCCTTGCCGGTGGCGGTGGGGAAGCTCCGGGAGTCGCGTGGGGCGTGCGGCAGCGCGAACCCGCCCGGCCGGCGCACCCGGGCGTTGAAGTCCTCGAAGCCGGGGATCACGGCCGCGATGCGGTCACGGACCGTGTCGTAGTCCTTCTCGAACTCCTCCCAGGGGGTGCGGCTTTCGTCGCCCAGCACGCGCCGGGCCAGCCGGGAGACGATGGCGGGCTCCGAGAGCAGCCCGGGGCTCGCGGGTTCCAGGCGCCCGCGCGAGGCGTGCACCATGCCCATGGAGTCCTCGACGGTGACGAACTGCTCCCCGCCGCCCTGGAGATCGCGCTCCGTACGGCCGAGCGTGGGCAGGATCAGCGCCCGGGCGCCGGTGACCACATGGGACCGGTTCAGCTTGGTGGACACATGGACGGTGAGCCGGGCGCGGCGCATCGCGGCCTCGGTCACCTCGGTGTCGGGGGAGGCGGAGACGAAGTTGCCGCCCATGGCGAAGAAGACCTTGGCCTGCCCGTCGCGCAGAGCCCGGATGGCCCGTACGACGTCCAGGCCGTGCTCGCGCGGCGGGGCGAAGCCGAACTCCCGCTCCAGGGCGTCCAGGAAGGCCGGGGCGGGGCGCTCGAAGATGCCCATGGTGCGGTCGCCCTGCACATTGCTGTGTCCGCGCACCGGGCACACCCCGGCGCCGGGGCGGCCCACATTGCCGCGCAGCAGCAGGAAGTTGACGACCTCCCGGATGGTGGGCACGGAGTGCTTGTGCTGGGTCAGGCCCATGGCCCAGCACACGATGGTGCGCTCGGAGGCGAGGACCATCCGCAGGGCCTGGTCGATCTCGGCCCGCTCCAGGCCGGTGGCGCGCAGCGTCTCGTCCCAGTCGGCGGCGCGGGCCGCGGCGGAGAACTCCTCGAACCCGTGGGTGTGCTCGCGGACGAATTCCTCGTCGACCGCGCCCGCGCCGGTGTCGGCGGCCTCCAGGATCAGCCGGTTCAGGGCGCGGAAGAGGGCCTGGTCGCCGCCCAGCCTTATCTGGAGGAAGAGGTCGGTGAGCGCGGTGCCGCCGCCGACCAGGCCGCGCGGTGTCTGCGGGTTCTTGAACCGCTCCAGGCCGGCCTCGGGCAGCGGGTTGATGCTGATGATCTTCGCGCCGCCGGCCTTGGCCCGCTCCAGGGCGGAGAGCATCCGCGGGTGGTTGGTGCCCGGGTTCTGCCCGGCCACGATGATCAGATCGGCCTGGTGGAGGTCGTCCAGCAGCACGCTGCCCTTGCCCACGCCGAGGGTCTCGGTCAGCGCCGAGCCGGAGGACTCATGGCACATGTTCGAGCAGTCGGGCAGGTTGTTGGTGCCGAATTCGCGGGCGAAGAGCTGGTAGAGGAAGGCGGCCTCGTTGCTGGTGCGCCCCGAGGTGTAGAAGACGGCCTCGTCGGGGGAGGAGAGGGCGCGCAGCTCCTCGGCGACGAGGTCGAAGGCGCGCTCCCAGGTGACCGGCTCGTACGACTCGGCGCCCTCGGGCAGATACATCGGCTGGGTGAGGCGGCCCTGCTGGCCGAGCCAGTAGCCGCTGCGGGTGGCCAGGTCGGCGACGGGGTGGGCGGCGAAGAAGTCGGGGGTGACGCGGCGCAGCGTCGCCTCCTCGGCGACGGCCTTGGCGCCGTTCTCGCAGAACTCGGCCTTGTGGCGCTTGTCGCCCTCGGGCCATGCGCAGCCCGGGCAGTCGAAGCCGTTCTTCTGGTTGACCCTGAGGAGGGTGAGCGCGGTGCGGCGCACGCCCATCTGCTGCTGGGCGATGCGCAGTGTGTGGCCGATGGCGGGCAGCCCGGCGGCGGCGTGCTGCGGGGCGGCCACCTCGGGTGCGTCCTGCACCGGGTCTCCTGCGGGCGGCTTGGCTGCCATGTGACTCACCTTCCCTGGCGCTGCGGTGCGTAGCGCCGCGGTATCATTCTGTTGTCTCTTCGGGGATCGGTTCGGGCTGGACCGCAACCCTTTCGGGTTGGAAGCCCGCCGCTTCGGCGGTGAGCGGAGTCACGTCGCTGTCTCCCTTGCTGAGTGGCGAGTGCCCGCCCCCGATCCTGCCATGGCGGCCGACTGCTGCGCTCACGGTGTTGTGCGAGCGGCGGTGTTGTCGGTGGGGCGTGGCAGGATCGGGGGCGTGGCAGAGAAAGCATCGAAGAAGACCGCAGCGCCCGCGACCGCCGACCGTGCGGGAGACCGCCCCCGGCTGCTCCTGCTGGATGGGCATTCCCTGGCATATCGGGCATTCTTCGCGCTGCCGGCGGAGAACTTCAACACCGCTACCGGCCAGACCACCAACGCGATCTACGGCTTCACCTCGATGCTGGCGAACACGCTCCGTGATGAGCGGCCCACGCATCTGGCCGTGGCGTTCGACGTCTCGCGCAAGACCTGGCGCTCCGAGCAGTTCACGGAGTACAAGGCGAACCGCTCCAAGTCGCCGGACGAGTTCAAGGGGCAGGTCGAGCTGATCGGCGAGATGCTCGACGCGATGAACATCCCCCGCTTCGCGGTGGAGGGCTTCGAGGCCGACGACATCATCGCCACCCTCGCCACCCAGGCCGAGGCCAAGGGGTTCGAGGTGCTGATCGTCACCGGCGACCGCGACTCGTTCCAGCTGGTCAGCGACCACGTCACCGTCCTCTACCCGACGAAGGGCGTCTCCGAGCTGACGCGCTTCACCCCCGCCAAGGTCGAGGAGAAGTACGGCCTCACCCCGCGGCAGTACCCGGACTTCGCCGCGCTGCGCGGCGACCCGTCGGACAACCTCCCCGGCATCCCGGGCGTCGGCGAGAAGACCGCCGCGAAGTGGATCAACCAGTTCGGCTCCTTCGCGGAGCTGGTGGAGCGGGTCGGCGAGGTCAAGGGCAAGGTCGGCGACAAGCTCCGCGAGCACCTGGAGGCCGTCAAGCTCAACCGGCAGCTGACCGAGCTGGTGCGGGACGTCGAGCTGTCCGCCGGCCCCGACGGGCTCGCGCGCGCTCCGTACGACCGCCAGGCGCTCTCGGTGATCATGGACGCGCTGGAGTTCCGCCACCAGAACTTCCGGGACCGCGTCCTGGCCGTCGACCCAGGCGCCGCCGAGGAGGAGCCCGCGGCCGCGGCCCCCGGCGTCGCGGTGGACGGCGCGGTGATCGGCTCGGGCGACCTCGCCCCCTGGCTGGAGCTGCACGGCGCCGAGCCGCTGGGCCTGGCCACCCTCGACACCTGGGCGCTGGGCAGCGGCAGCGTCAGCCAGATCGCCCTGGCCACCGCCTCCGGCCCCGCCGTCTGCTTCGACCCGTCGGAGGTGGACGAGTCGGACGAGCAGGCCTTCGCCGGCTGGATCGCGGACCCGGGCCGGCCCAAGGTGATGCATGACGCCAAGCGCGTGATGCGGGTCTTCGACGAGCACGGCTGGACCGTGGCCGGGGTCACCATGGACACCGCGCTCGCCGCCTATCTGGTCAAGCCCGGCCGCCGCTCCTTCGCGCTGGACGCCCTGTCGGTCGAGTATCTGGGCCGTGAGCTGTCCCCGGCCGAGGCCGCCGACAGCGGGCAGCTGGCCTTCGGCGCCGACGAGCAGGCCGAGCAGGACGCCCTGATGATCCAGGCCCGGACGATCCTCGACCTGGGCACGGCGTTCGGCGAGCGGCTCGCCGAGGTCGGCGCGGTGGAGCTGCTGCGCGATGTCGAGCTGCCCGTCTCCGCGCTGCTGGCCCGCATGGAGCAGGCGGGCATCGCGGCGGACCGCGCGTGGCTGGACCGCATGGAGCAGCAGTTCGCCGCGGCCGTGCAGCAGGCCGTCAAGGAGGCTCATGACGCGGTGGGCCACGAGTTCAACCTGGGCTCCCCCAAGCAGCTCCAGGAGGTTTTCTTCGGCGAGCTGGGCCTGCCCAAGACCAAGAAGACCAAGACCGGATACACCACGGACGCGGACGCGCTGGCCTGGCTGGCCACACAGACCGACCACGAACTCCCGGTGATCATGCTGCGCCACCGTGAGCAGGCCCGGCTCCGCTCCACCGTCGAGGGCCTGATCAAGACCGTCGCCCCCGGCGGCCGCATCCACACCACCTTCAACCAGACCGTGGCGGCCACCGGCCGGCTCTCCTCCACCGACCCCAACCTCCAGAACATCCCGGTGCGCACCGACGAGGGCCGGGCCATCCGGCGCGGCTTCGTGGTCGGCGAGGGCTTCGAGTCGCTGCTGACCGCCGACTACAGCCAGATCGAGCTGCGCGTCATGGCCCATCTGTCCGAGGACGAGGGCCTGATCGAGGCGTTCACCTCCGGCGAGGACCTGCACACCACGGTCGCCTCCCAGGTGTTCGGCGTCCCCAAGGACGCGGTCGACCCGGAGATGCGCCGCAAGATCAAGGCGATGTCGTACGGGCTGGCGTACGGACTCTCGGCGTTCGGCCTGTCCCAGCAGCTGGCCATCACGCCGGACGAGGCGCGCAAGCTGATGGACACCTTCTTCGAGCGGTTCGGCGGGGTGCGCGACTATCTCCAGCGGGTCGTCGACGAGGCCCGGGCCACCGGCTACACCGAGACCATGCTCGGCCGCCGCCGCTATCTCCCCGACCTCAACAGCGACAACCGCCAGCGCCGCGAGATGGCCGAGCGGATGGCCCTCAACGCCCCGATCCAGGGCACCGCCGCGGATATCGTGAAGATCGCGATGCTGCGGGTGGACGAGGCATTGACGCGAGAGGAATTGTCGTCGCGGATGCTGCTCCAGGTGCACGACGAAATCGTGCTGGAGGTCGCCCCCGGGGAGCGCGAGCGGGTGGAGGCGCTGGTGCGCCGGGAGATGGCCGGGGCGTTCCAACTCCGGGCCCCGCTCGATGTCTCCGTCGGCTCCGGCTCCGACTGGGAATCGGCGGCGCACTAGGGGGCGGCCGGGGCGTCAGGGCCGCCCCCCAGGGGGCGACACGCGCGGTGCCTGGCGGTAGCTGCCCGGTAGCTGCGGGGCGGCAAGTTGTCGTAGTGTCACGAGGGTTGGCGCGGGGGAGCGCGCACACTGCTCGACGGGAGGGGAATACGCATGGCACCGCAGATCGGCCGACGACTGCGTAAGGGAGCGGCCACGACGGCGGTGGCGGCGGTCGCGATGGCCGCCCTCACCGCCTCGCAGGCCCCCGGCTTCGCAGGCACGGCCCGGGAAGACCGGCACCACGACAGCGCCGGCGAGACGCCGGCACCGTCCGACACCCCCATCGACGGCGGCTCGTCCTACCACACCGATCTGCCGCCCCTTCAGAAGCCCGGCAAGCCCGGCACCTCGATCGACCTGCCGGGGCTGCCGGACAAGAAGGCCACCGCCGAGGCGGGCATACCCGCGACCGTGCTCGACGCGTACAAGAAGGCCGAGGCGGCCCTCAAGGAGTCCAAGCCCGGCTGCAACCTCCCCTGGCAGCTGCTCGCCGCGATCGGCAAGGTCGAGTCCGGCCAGGCGCGCGGCGGCCGGGTCGACGCCGAGGGCACCACCTTCACGCCCATCCTGGGCCCGGTGCTCAACGGCAACGGCTTCGCCAGGATCACCGACACCGACGGCGGCGCGTACGACGGGGACACCACCCACGACCGCGCCGTCGGCCCCATGCAGTTCATCCCGTCCACCTGGGCCACCTGGGGCCGGGACGGCAACGGCGACGGCGAGAAGAACCCGAACAACATCTATGACGCCGCGCTCGCGGCCGGCGCGTATCTGTGCGCCAGCGGCCGCGATCTGTCGGTCAAGGACCACCTCGACCGGGCGATCCTCGGCTACAACCACTCGCAGGAGTATCTGGCCACCGTCCTGTCCTGGTTCGAGTACTACAAGAAGGGCACCCACGAGGTGCCCGACGGCACCGGCGTGCTGCCCGACCCGGACAAGACCGGCGGCGGCTCGGACGGCGGCCGCGACGGTGGCGGTGGCTCGGAGAGCCCCAGGCCGCTGCCCGACCCGACCGAGCCCGGCGGCGACCACAGCCCCACCCCCGAACCCCCCGCGACCGACGACGGCGGGATCGAGACCCCCGCCCCGGAGACGCCTTCCCCCGAGACGCCCTCCCCGGAGACGCCTTCTCCGGAGACGCCCGCCCCGGCCACCGTCGCCCGGCTCAAGGCCGTCGGCACCGCGAAGCTGACCGCCACGGCGGGCGAGCAGTTCGCCGACAAGCCCCGGGTCCGCGCCGAGACCGCGGCGGGCAAGCCGGTCGCGGGCGTGTGGGTGCAGTACGAGATCCGAGGCGAGACCGACGCCCGCTTCCCCTGGAACGCGACCCGCGTCAGCCGCATGACCGGCAGCGACGGCACCGCCACCGCCCCGGTGCTGCGCGCGGGCGAGACCACCGGGTCCTTCACGGTCCGGGTCACGGTCGTCGGCCGCACCGCGACCGCTACCGACATCGCCGCCACCGTCAAGGCCCGCCCCGTACCGCAGGCCGACGCGCTGGCCCGCGCCGACGACAAGGACCTCAAGGCCGAGACCGGCGGCTCCTTCGCCGACGCGGTCGGCGTCAAGGCCAGCTACAAGGGCAAGGCCGCGGCCGGTGTGCCGGTGACCGCCACCATGATCGTCGATGATGCGGCGAAGGCGACGGACAAGCCCACCGAGAACGACAAGGGCCCCTACTTCAAGGACGACAAGGGTCAGCCGATCCGCACCCTGACCACCCTGAAGACGGACGCCGACGGCAAGCTCGTCCTCCCCAAGATCTACACCGACGACCACGCGGGCACCTTCCTGCTCCGCCTTACCACCGCCGACGGCGCGGTCCTGACCATCGAGCTGACCGTCACCGAGCCCGCGGCTGCGCCCACGGAGCCGCCCACGGCCGAGCCCAGCTCCGAGCCCACGGCCCAGTAACCGGCCGAGACCGCCGGGCACCACGCCGACACCCCACCGCCCCTGCGCCCCCACCGGGCCCAGGGGCGGTGTGGCGTTCATCCCGAAGCGTTCCCGCCCTCGCGTTCCCGCCTTCGCGTTCCCGCCTTCGCGTTCCCGCCTTCGCGTTCCCGCCTTCGCGTTCCCGCCTTCGTGTTCTCATCTCCGCCCCCCGTTGCTACGGTGCCCCAGCCCTGACGCACCGTCAGGGCGCCCCGTGCGCCGCAGCAACCGGAGGCTGAGACATGCGCGCCCTCGCCGCCGCCGCGATCGGACTGGCCGCCGCCCTCGCCCTCGTCCTCACGATGACGGCCATCGGCGTCCCCAGCGGCAAGACCTCCCCCAAACCGCTGCTCACCACCGTGCCCGAGCACCCCTGAGCCCCGAGGGAGGGACATCCCGCCATGCGCCGCAAAGCTAGCCTGGTGCTGCTCGCCTTCGCCGTCTTCTTCACCGCCCTCGCGCCGCTGCTGCGCTGGTACGCCTTCCCCCGGCTGGCCAAGATCCCGCCCAGCGAGTACCAGACCGCCGTCCTCGAGGCCAAGCCCGCCGTGCTTCTCGACTACGCCACCATGCAGCCCCGCAAGGTGCCCAAGGTCAGCATCGTGCAGACGCTCCGCGGAAACGTGGCCGCGGCGAAGAAGGCCGGAAAGACGGCCGGGCGCGATGTCGTCGTCTGGGACGCCCTGTCGTACATCGCCGGGCCCGACGGCAAGATGGTCTCCAAGATCCCCGAACGCTATGTCTTCGACGCCCACTCGCAGGACCCGGTCCACCAGGGCGGCGAACACGTCGACGGGGACCCGGTCCGCCGCGAGGGCATCGAGTACAAGTGGCCCTTCCTCACCGAGAAGCGCGACTACAACTACTTCGACGCCCAGACCAGGACCTCCGCGCCCATCCACTACAAGGGCACCCGGAACTTCCGCGGCCTGGAGGTCTACTACTTCGAGCAGACCATCCCCTGGACGAAGGTGGCGCTGCCGAAGACCATGCCGGTCGAGGGCATCACCCCCGAGACCGTCCGCAAGGCGGGCACCACCCGCTGGTACACCACCAAGCGCATGTTCTGGGTCGAGCCCACCACCGGCGCGCCCGTCAACGGCGAGGAGATCCACCGGGAGGAGCTGCGCGGCGGCACGCTGCTCGGCGACCGGGACAGGGTGACCGTCTTCTCCGGCCATGTGAAGATGCGCGAGGACTACATCGACCACACCGTGAAACTGGTCAAGTCCCAGCGGCAGCTCGTCCTTCTGCTGACCGCCTATCTGCCCTGGGGTTTCCTCGTCCTCGGCGCCGGGCTGCTGGCGCTGTCCCTGGTGCTGGAGGCCTGCGGCCGCCGCCCGGGGGGCGGCACCGAGGCCCACGACGAGTCCCCGTCCCCACGGCCCGTACCCGCCCCGGTGTGACGGGGGGCGACGGGGCTGTGGGTGCCGGCGGTGCCGGCGGTGCCGGCAGCGGTGTCAGCGCTGTCGGCGGTGTCGGCGCTGTCGGCGCTGTCAGCGCTGTCGGTGGGTGCCCGTACCGTACGCCCATGCCTACCACCACCTGCCTGCCCAGCCTCGAACTCGCCGATCAGCTCGCTGAGCTGGCGCGCCTGGAATGGACGCCCGGCGCCACCTCCGCGGCCGCCCGGCGCTTCGGCTGGACGCCCGTGGACGACGGAGCCCGGAGGGCCGCCTTCGCCACCAACACCGGCCATTACGTCGTACCCGAGTGGTTCGCCGTGCCGCCGGAGGAGCGGGCGGAGGACGAGGAGTGCCACATACCGTTCTGCTACTACTACGAGGCCGACGACTTCGACGAGGAGCTGGCCGCGGGCGGGCTCAGCGGCAATATCGACTGGCTGGAGAAACACCACGCCGACGACCCCGAATGGCGCTTCGAGCGCGACACGGGCCGCGCGCACTTCGACGCGCAATGGCGCGCCGCCGTCGTCCTGTTCACCGAGCGGCTCGGGGAGCCGGAGGTCGCCGTGCGCGACGCGGAGGGCGAATCGCCCTGGAACTACGCGGCGTGGCGCTGCGGGGGAAACGCGCTGGTGGTCGGCCAGTGCACGGACAACGGCTCGTACATGACCTTCGAGCAGGCGCTGGTGTGGATCGCCCCCTACCCGGTGGAGCGGCCGTTCCCGGGGGCGGGCGAGTTCGACGGCCTCATCGAGTGCTGACGGCCGCCGGGGCGGGCGCGCGGGGCCCGGCGGCTCAGCTGCTCAGCGGCGGGCGTTGGTACGCCGCGTCGGCTCGGCCGTCGCCGGGTCCTCCGGCCAGGGGTGCCTGGGGTACCGGCCGCGCAGCTCCGCGCGCACGGACCGGTAGCCCTCCCGCCAGAAGGACGCCAGATCGGCCGTGACCGCGGCGGGGCGCCCGGCCGGTGACAGCAGGTGTACGAGCAGCGGCACCCGCCCGCCCGCGATCCGGGGCGTCTCCTGCCACCCGAACAGCTCCTGGAGCTTGACGGCCAGCACGGGCTGCTCCTGGCCGTAGTCCACCCGCACCCGCGAGCCACTGGGGACCCGTACGCGCTCCGGGGCCAGCTCGTCGAAGCGGGCCGCGTCCCCGGTCGCCCAGGGCAGCAGCCGGGCGAGCGCCTGGCCCGCGTCCACGCGCTCCAGGTCGGCCCGCCGCCGCGCCCTGCCGAGCTCCGGGCCCAGCCAGGCGTCGAGGTCCGCCAGCAGCGCCGGATCGGACACATCGGGCCACGCGCCGCCCAACTCCCGGTGGAGGAACGCCAGCCGCTGCCGGAAGGCGACGGCCTCCGCGGACCAGCGCAGCAGCCCCAGCCCCTCGCCGCGCAGCCCGTCCCGCAGCGCGGCGCGCACCAGCTGCGGATCGGGCGCGGCCAGCGGCCGTACCGCCAGCTCCACCGCCCCCAGCCGCTCCACCCGCCGCGCCACGACGTCCCCGCCGGACCAGCCGACCTCCACCCGCCGCTCGCACAGGGCCGCCGCCGCGGTACGGGCCGTCTCCTCGTCCACGACGGCCGCGAGCCGCACCCGCGCCGACGCCGCCGACACCGGCCGGTCCGCGACCGCCACCGCCAGCCACGGCGCGTTCCGCAGTCGGGACCCCTCGCCGAGCTCCGCCCCGGTGCCCGACGCCATCAGATACGCCCTCTCCCCGCGTCGTCGCGCCACCCGCTCGGGGAAGGCCAACGCGGCGACCAGCCCCACGACGGCGTCATCACCCACCGCGCCCGCGCCGCGGGCGCTTGGGGTGGTGGTGTGGTCCGCGGCGTCGGCCCGTGCCTGCCCGTGTCCGCCTGCTGCCGGTGCGGCGGCGGGGTGATCGCCGGGACCCGGCGCGGTGCCGCGTGGCGCTCCCGTACCGGCCGCGCCCCGGGTCGCGCTCGGTGCCGCGGCGCCCGGCGCAGCGGGGGCGGAAGCCGCCCTTCGGGCTGAGCTGTCGCCGACCGATCCCGGCGCCGCAGCGTCAGGGCTGCCGCCGCTCCGCACGCCGCTCGGGGGAGTGGCGTGCGGAGCGGCGTATGCCCGATCGCGCTCGGCTGTCCGCGTGGTGGAGCGCGGGGCCTGAGCGTGCTGACGGCTGTTCGCGCCCCGCGCGTCGGCGTCCGGCACGGCGCGGCGTGGCGCAACCGTGCTCGCGGTGTCGGCCCGCGCCGGTGCTTCACCCCCAGCCGCCCCGGCCCCGGCCTCGGCCCCCGCCTGGGCCGCCTCGGCCGTCGGATGGCCGGAAGACCGCAGCGCGCCCTCGAGACGGCGAGCCTCCTGGCGCCAGCGGGCGGCGTACGTGTCCGTGCCACGGCGGGCGGTGCGCAAGGCGGCTGCCAGGTCGTCGCCGTAGTCCCGGGGCGGCTCCTCGCTGAGCAGGGCCACGGCCTCCGCCACCCGGCGTGCGCCGACCTCTCGCGCGCCGTCCAGCAGCGCCCGCGCGAGCCGGGGGTGCAGGCCCAGCCGGGCCATGCGCGCGCCCCGGTCCGTGGCCCGCCCGGCGCCGTCCACGGCGCCGATCGCGGTCAGCACCTCGCGCGCCGCGGTCATCGCGCCGCCGGGCGGCGGGTCGAGCAGCGCGAGGCCGGAGGCGTCGGGGTCTCCCCAGCACGCCGCCTGGAGCGCGAACGCCGTCAGGTCCGCGACGCCGATCTCCGGGGACGGGAAGCGCGGCAGCCGGGCGTCCTCGGCCTCCGGCCAGCAGCGGTAGACGGTGCCCGGCGCCTCGCGCCCGGCCCGGCCCGCGCGCTGCCGGGCCGCGGCCCGCGAGGCGCGTACGGTCGTCAGCGCGCTCAGGCCCCGCGCGTGATCCACCCGCGGCTCGCGCGCGAGCCCGCAGTCCACGACGGTGCGTACGCCCGGGACGGTCAGGCTCGACTCGGCGACCGAGGTCGCCAGGACCACCCGCCGCCGTCCGCCGCCCCCGCCCCCGCCCGCGAGCGCCGCGTCCTGCACGGCGGCGGGCGCGCGACCGTGCACCTGAAGCACCTCCGCGCCGGCGCCGCCGAGCAGCCCCGCGACACGCGCGATCTCCCCGACGCCCGGCAGGAAGCACAGCACGTCCCCCTCCCGCTCGCGCAGCGCCCGCCGCACCACCGCCGCGACGTGGTCGAGGAGAGCGGGGTCCACCCGCATTCCGTGCGGCGGGCGGACGGGGCGCGCGGGCGGCGCCCACACCACCTCGACCGGATACGACACCCCCTCGGCCGATACGACCGGCGCGGGCCCGCCGTCCGGGCCCAGCAGCCGGGCCCAGCCCTCCGCGTCCGTGGTCGCGGACGCCGCGATCAGCCACAGGTCGGGCCGCAGGGTGGCCCGTACGTCCAGCAGGAAGGCGGCCGCCGTATCGGCGTCCAGGTGCCGTTCGTGGCACTCGTCGAGCACCACCGCGTCGACCCCGGCGAGCTCGGGGTCGCGCTGGAGCCGCTGAAGCAGCACACCGGTGGTGACCACCTCCACGGCCGTCTCGCGGCTCACCCGCCGCTCGCCGCGCACCGTGAACCCCACCCGGCCGCCGACCGACTCCTCGCCCAACAGCCACGCCATCCGCCGCGCGGCGGCCCGCGCCGCGATCCGCCGCGGCTCGGCGACCAGCACGCGCCGGGCGGGCCCGCCGCCCGCCGCCCCGGCGAGCGCCAGGGGCACCAGCGTCGTCTTGCCGGTCCCGGGCGGGGCGCACAGCACCGCCGCGCCCCGGTCGTCGAGCGCGCGCAGCAGGGCGGGCACGGCGGCCCGTACGGGAAGCGCGTCGAGCACATCGGTACGGGGCGTGCTGGGCGTACGGCGGGCGGTCATCGGACCATCCTGTCAGCCCCTGCTCCGCACCTTCAGGTCCCGTTCAGTGCCGCTCGCACACGAAGATCGCCGTCCCCGGGATCAGATTCCCGCGCAGCGGGGACCAGCCGCCCCACTCCTGGTCGTTCCAGGCGGGCCATTCCGGCTCGACCAGGTCGAGCAGCCTGAAGCCCCCGGCGACCACGTCCCGGACCCGGTCGCCCAGCGTCCGGTGGTGCTCCACATAGACGGCACGGCCCGTCTCGTCCTGCTCGACGTACGGCGTGCGGTCGAAGTAGGAGGCGGCGACGCTGAGCCCCTCGGGGCCGGGCTCGTCCGGGAACGCCCACCGCACGGGGTGTGTCACCGAGAACACCCAGCGCGCTCCCGGCCGCAGCACCCGGTGGACCTCGCGCATCACGCGCACCGGATCGGCGACGAAGGGGATCGCCCCGTACGCCGAGCAGGCGAGGTCGAAGGAGGCGTCCCGGAAGGGGAGCGCGGTGGCGTCGGCCTGGACGAGCGCGACCGGCCCCGCGCCCGCTTCGCGCGCCGAGACCGCCGCGCCTGCTTCGGTATCGATCCGCATCGCGTGCCGCAGCTGGCGGTGGGAGATGTCGAGCGCCACCGGCCGCGCCCCCTGGGCCGCCAGCCAGCGTGAGCACTGTGCCGCGCCCGCCCCGACCTCCAGGACGGTGAGCCCCTTGAGGCCGTCCGCCGGGCCGAGCAGCCCGGCCTCGGCCTCGTCGAGCCCTTCGGGGCCCCAGACGAAGCGGTCGTCGCCGAGGAAGCCGCCGTGCTCCTCCTGGTACTCGTCCGCGTTGCGGTCCCACCAGCCGCGGCTGGCCCGGCTGCTCTCCGTGTCGCCGGCGATCCGCCGGGTGGCTGTGGGCTCGGCCGGCTCGTCGGGCGGCGCTATGAGATCTTCGGTGGCGCCGGGCGTTCCGGGCTCGTCGGTTGCACGGGGCATGTGTTCTTGGACCATCGGGCGCGTCGTCGTACTCTCTGTGTCGACCTGTGGCTGTGGGGAACGGCTGGACTCCGCGTCGCAGCAGGGACCGTGCGACTTGCCGGGTTTGGGGCGAAAAGTCCCGGGTGGGCTCTTCGTGCATTGACCATGCCCGGCTGCCCCCGTATGCTACAAGTTGCGCTGCGGGCCTGCGCGCCTCAGACGGAGCAGGCCGCGCTCGCATCTGTTGTATGTCCCTCGGTCACCGAGGCGCTTTTCGATCCCTCGGGAAGAGATCAACGCCTCCGAGGCTGTCCGGCTTCTGCAGTGCGATAACGGGTCCCGGCGTAGCAGTACCTACGACTTCATGTCCGTAACCGGAGCCCTTTCCCACATGACGAGCAGCACCGAGGCAACCCGCACCACCCCGCAGGTGGCGGTAAACGACATCGGTTCCGAGGAAGCCTTCCTCGCCGCGATCGACGAGACGATCAAGTACTTCAACGACGGCGACATCGTCGACGGCGTCATCGTGAAGGTCGACCGGGACGAGGTCCTGCTCGACATCGGTTACAAGACCGAAGGCGTCATCCCTTCTCGCGAGCTTTCGATCAAGCACGACGTCGACCCCAACGAGGTCGTGGCCGTCGGCGACGAGATCGAGGCCCTTGTCCTTCAGAAGGAGGACAAGGAAGGCCGCCTGATCCTGTCGAAGAAGCGCGCCCAGTACGAGCGTGCCTGGGGCACCATCGAGAAGATCAAGGAAGAAGACGGCATCGTCACCGGTACCGTCATCGAGGTCGTCAAGGGTGGTCTCATCCTCGACATCGGCCTCCGTGGCTTCCTCCCCGCCTCCCTGGTGGAGATGCGCCGCGTCCGCGACCTTCAGCCCTACGTGGGCAAGGAGCTCGAGGCCAAGATCATCGAGCTGGACAAGAACCGCAACAACGTGGTCCTGTCCCGCCGTGCCTGGCTGGAGCAGACCCAGAGCGAGGTCCGCCAGACCTTCCTCACCACCCTCCAGAAGGGTCAGGTGCGCTCCGGCGTCGTCTCCTCCATCGTCAACTTCGGTGCCTTCGTGGACCTGGGTGGCGTCGACGGTCTGGTCCACGTCTCCGAGCTGTCCTGGAAGCACATCGACCACCCGTCCGAGGTCGTCGAGGTCGGCCAGGAGGTCACGGTCGAGGTCCTGGACGTCGACATGGACCGCGAGCGCGTGTCCCTGTCGCTCAAGGCGACCCAGGAAGACCCGTGGCAGCAGTTCGCCCGGACCCACCAGATCGGCCAGGTCGTCCCCGGCAAGGTCACCAAGCTGGTTCCGTTCGGTGCGTTCGTCCGCGTGGACGAGGGCATCGAGGGCCTGGTCCACATCTCCGAGCTGGCCGAGCGCCACGTGGAGATCCCGGAGCAGGTCGTCCAGGTCAACGACGAGATCTTCGTCAAGGTCATCGACATCGACCTCGAGCGCCGGCGCATCAGCCTCTCGCTGAAGCAGGCCAACGAGGCTTTCGGTGCCGACCCGTCCGTGGTCGAGTTCGACCCGACCCTGTACGGCATGGCCGCGTCCTACGACGACCAGGGCAACTACATCTACCCCGAGGGCTTCGACCCCGAGACCAACGACTGGCTCGAGGGCTTCGAGACCCAGCGCGAGGCCTGGGAGACCCAGTACGCCGAGGCGCAGCAGCGCTTCGAGCAGCACCAGGCGCAGGTCATCAAGTCGCGCGAGGCCGACGAGCAGGCCGCTGCCGAGGCGAGCGGCGGCGCCCCGGCGCAGGGTGGCCAGGCGTCCGGCGGCTCGTACTCCTCGGAGTCGGCCGACAACTCCGGCGCCCTGGCGTCGGACGAGGCGCTGGCCGCGCTCCGCGAGAAGCTGGCCGGCGGCCAGAGCTGATCACCGGCCGCCCGGCTTCGGCTGACGGCCTGAACGGCTGACGTAAGGCCCGCTCTCCCCGGAGAGCGGGCCTTACGCATGCCCGGACGCCACCTAGGCGCGACCCTGCACCGTGACCGAGTCGACCGTGACGCTCTCCGCTCTGTCGATCATGATCCCCTGGCGGCCGCCGGTGACCGTGATGCCGCGCACCGTCCAGTACGAGGCGCCGTCCAGGTGCAGTCCGAACCCATAGCCGTCACTCGCCGTGAGCACCGCTCGCGGGGACCCCGTGAGGGTGATCCGGGAGCCCGAGGTCCCGGAGGCGGTGATCACGAAGCCCCCGCGGTACGTGCCGTCAGCGAGCTCGATGGTGTCGCCGGGCCTGGCGGCCGCGAGGGCCTCCTTGAGCTGAGCCGCGTCGGAGACGGGGATCGGGCGGGCGGAGTGCGGGCGTCCGTCCTTCACGGCCGTTCCCGCCGCGACCAGGCCACCCATGGCGAGGATCCCGGCGGCGGGTGCGGCGACGAGGGCACGGGTCCGGGAGCGGGTGGGGGTGTGGGAGTGCATGGGGCGTTCCGCCTTCCTGCCGTGGTCAGGGGTGGCACCTTCGTGACGCGTGAATGTTCTTGTGGCTGAACGTGAGACGACAGCGTGAACCTCTGACGCGTCGCGAAGTTAGGGGCGCCGCTTGGGCGCGGTCAACCCCTTCATGACGCTCCGTCACCATCTCCCGGGGAACGGGGCGCCATCGCGTACTGTCCTGATCTCACTCTGCGCAGACGTCACCCGGACAAGGACGGAGGACCGGGAATGCCGTGCCCCCGCCCGACGTTCCCCGAACGGAACACAAGGAGGAGCGGTCACAGTGCTAGATCCGCAGGATTTGTACGAGTGGGAGCCGAGCGGGCTCGCGGAAGTCAACGCGATAACCTCCCGGGACTCGGCCGGGCTGGTGCTGCTCTACCACTTCGACGGCTACATCGACGCCGGTGAGACCGGCGACCAGATCGTGGAGCGGCTGCTCGACGGTCTGCCGCACCAGGTCGTCGCCCGCTTCGACCACGACCGGCTCGTCGACTACCGGGCGCGCCGCCCCCTGCTCACCTTCAAGCGCGACCGCTGGACCGACTACGAGACCCCCGCGATCGAGCTGCGCCTGATGCGCGACGCGACCGCGGCCCCCTTCCTGCTGCTCTCCGGGCCCGAGCCGGATGTGGAGTGGGAGCGCTTCGCGGCGGCCGTGCGGCAGTTGATCGAGCGGCTCGGCGTGCGGTTGTCGGTGAACTTCCACGGCATCCCCATGGGCGTTCCGCACACCCGCCCCGTCGGCATCACCCCACACGGCAACCGCTCCGACCTGATGCCCGGTCACCGTGGCTACTTCGACGAGGCCCAGGTGCCGGGCAGCGCCGAGTCCCTCGTCGAGTACCGGCTCGCCGAGTCCGGCCATGACGTGCTCGGCGTCGCCGCCCACGTCCCGCACTACCTGGCCCGCTCCGCCTACCCCGACGCGGCGCTCACCGCGCTGGAGGCGATCACCGCGGCCACCGGCCTGGTGCTCCCCGGGGCGGCCCACGCGCTGCGCAACGAGGCGCTCAAGACCCAGGAGGAGATCGAGCGGCAGATCTCGGAGGGCGACGAGGACCTGGTCGCGCTGGTCCGCGGCCTGGAGCACCAGTACGACGCGGTGGCCGGGGCGGAGAGCCGCGGCAGCCTGGTCGCCGAGCCGGTCGAGCTGCCCTCCGCGGACGAGCTGGGCGCCGAGTTCGAGCGCTTCCTGGCAGAGCGCGAAGGCGACGGAAGCGCATAGGCTTGCCCCATGCTGAGGCTGGGTCTCACGGGCGGAATCGGTGCGGGCAAGAGCGAAGTGTCACGCATGCTGTCCTCATACGGAGCGGTGCTGATCGACTCCGACCGGATCGCCCGTGAGGTGGTCGAGCCCGGAACCCCCGGACTCGCGGCCGTGGCCGCCGAGTTCGGGCCCGGCGTCCTCACACCCGACGGAGCCCTGGACCGCCCGAAGCTGGGCGGCATCGTCTTCGGCGCCCCCGAGCGGCTGCGCGCCCTGAACGCGATCGTGCACCCCCTGGTCCGCGCCCGCTCCGCCGAGCTGGAGGCGGCCGCCGGGCCGGACGCCATCGTCGTCCACGACGTCCCCCTCCTCGCCGAGAACAGCCTGGCCCCTCTCTATGACCTGGTGCTGGTGGTCGACGCCGCGCCCGGGACCCAGCTCGACCGGCTGGTGAGGCTGCGCGGCATGACGGAGGACGAGGCGCGGGCCCGGATGGCGGCCCAGGCGACGCGCGAGGAGCGGCTGGCCGTGGCCGATGTCGTGATCGACAACGACGGCCCGCTGGAGGAGCTGGAGCCGCAGGTCAGAAAGGTCTGGGCGGAGCTGGCCGAGCGGGCGGCGGGCGGCGCGCGGGCCGACGGCTGAGGCACGGGGGGCCGACGGCTGGGGTGCGGGGGCGGCGGGGCTCTGGCGGGAATGCCCGGTGTGGAGTCATTGTTGTCCAGCCAGTACCAACCAACGATCACCACCCGCACCGACGCGATCACCTCGCCCGACGATCGACTTCGCGGCCGACGGTGGTCGTCGGCGCGCTCCGGGAAGGAAACGGTTGTGTCCGAGCCCACGCCCGAGACCCATGTCATCGACTACCGCGCGGCTGAGCAGCTGCTGGCCGCCCGCGACCCGCGCGGCGCGGTGAAGCTGCTCGACTCGGTCATCACCGCCCACCCGGAGAACACCGCCGCCCGGCTGCTGCGCGCCCGCGCCTTCTTCGGCGCGGCGCAGCTCCGGGCGGCCGAGCTGGAGTTCCAGCTCGTCCTGGAGCGGGAACCGGACAACGCGTTCGCCCACTTCGCCCTCGGCCGCACCTTGCAGCGCGCCAACCGCCCGGCCGAGGCGACGCGCCACTTCCGCCTGGCGGCGGCGCTCGACCCGCGCCCGGACTTCGTCAAGGCCGCGCGCTTCGGTGAAAACGGCTGACGAACCTCGGCCCCCGCCGGCCCGCCGGATACGGGCCGCGCACCGGCGCGTACGGCGGCACATCCCGGCCGGGCTGGTAGTGCGGCCCCTGCCGGATGTGCCGGACGACCAGCACCAGATCGGTCAGGGTGACGACGGCGAGCACCCCGCAGGCGGCCGCCCAGCCGGGCCGGTGGACCATCCAGAAGACCACCGTGCCCGCTACGGCCCAGGCCAGGCCCCAGATGGCCAGCGCACAGCGCATACGCAGCGGGCTGCGCGCGTGCAGCGGCTCGTCGCCCGTACGGATCAGTCGGCTCGGCATGGCGCACCATCTCCCACTACGAATCTAACGCCGCGCACCCGGCGCGATCCGTGATCCGCGGTCTGGAATCATGGCCCGAGCATCTGAGCACCCGAGCACATCAGGAGCCGCGCGATGATCCGCGAGTCATGGGACGAAACGGCCGCCAGGCGGGCTCGTATCCGCGGCTGTCTGCTCGGAGGCGCGATCGGCGACGCCCTGGGCAACCCGATCGAGTTCCTCTCCCTGCACCGGATCCACGAGGTCCACGGGGAGAAGGGGATCACCGCTCTCGTCCCGGACTCGAGCGGCGTCGTCGGCCGCATCACCGACGACACCCAGATGACCCTGTTCACCGCGGAGGGGCTGATACGGGCGGGCGCCAGGTACTCCGCCAAGGGCATCGGCGGCGCCGAGGTCGCCATCGTGCGCAACTCCTATCTGCGCTGGCTCGACACCCAGAACCACTCCACGCCGCCGCCCGCGCGGGACGACCAGGACCTGGTGCGCTCCGGCTGGCTGCGCGAGCAGAAGTGGCTGTACGCGCGCCGGGCCCCCGGCAACGCCTGCCTGTCCGGCCTCGCGTCGGAGCACATCCCCTCGTACTCCGACGCCCTCGACGGCACCCCCGGCCCGGTGAACAGCGGCTCCAAGGGCTGCGGCACGGTGATGCGCTCCGCCCCCTTCGGCCTCACCGGCTCGGGCGCCCGCGAGTCGTTCGAACTCGCCGCGCACTGCGCCCAGATCACCCATGGCCACCCCACCGGCTACTACGCGGCGGGCGCCCTGGCCGCGATGATCGCCCTCATCCTCGACGGCGACTCCCTGGAGGGCGCCGCCCTGCGCACCCTGGAGCTGCTCACCCGCTACCCGGGACACGAGGAGACCAGCACCGCACTGCGCAAGGCCGTCGCCCTGGCCGCCGAGGGCGAGCCCACCCCGGAGAAGGCCGAGTCGCTCGGCGGCGGGTGGATCGCCGAGGAGGCCCTGGCCATCGCGGTCTACAGCGCCCTGGCCCATACGGCCCCGAAGCGCAACCTCCTCAGCAAGGGCGGCGGGCTCGGCTACGACCCGAAGTGGCGGCGCACCCCCCTCCAGCGGGCCCTGCTGCTGTCCGTGAACCACTCGGGCGACAGCGACTCGACGGGCTCCATCTGCGGCAATCTGCTGGGCGCCTACTACGGCGACTTCCGCCTGCCTCCGATGTGGCTGGCGCAGATCGAGGGCCGGGGCACCATCGCCGAACTCGCCGACGACTTCGCCTATGTGTTCCACCAGTCGGTCGAGACATACGAGCCCTACGAGGACGTGGTCCTTCCGCGCTCCCGCTACCCCCTCTACTGAACAATTCGTTCGAGCGCTGTCACACCCGCCTGTTAACGTGCGGGTGTGGCGAAACTAAATCAGATCATCGCCGTGGAGAAGGGCGTCAAGTCCAAGTCGCAGCAGGACCTGACGGCCGCCCACCACGGTCTTCAGAAGCCGGCCCTGCTGGCCGGTATATCCCGCACGTACCAGCCCAAGGACGAGGAGGGCGAGCAGCTTCCGCCCGAGTCCACCCGGGTGCAGGTCAAGGGGGAGGACGTGCTGCGCGACACCGCGGCCATCCTGACCCGCCTCTTCGACGTCACCGCCACCAAGGACTGGTCGAACTGCTCGGCGAAGGCGGATGTGACGGTCGAGGGCCGCACGCTGCTGCGCGACGTCCCGGTCTCCTACCTCCTCTTCCTCGAGAAGCAGCTGACCGACCTCAACGCCCTCGTCCGCAAGCTCCCGGTCCTCGACGCCGCGGAGTTCTGGTCCCTGGACCCGTCCACGGACTCCTGGAAGACCGAGCCGGTCCGCACCCTCCGCACCAAGAAGGTCCCGCGCAACCACGTCAAGGCGGAGGCCACGGACAAGCACCCGGCCCAGGTCGAGGTCTACTACGAGGACATCCCGGTCGGCTACTGGACCACCGTCAAGTTCTCCGGCGCCCTCCCGGCCCGCCGTGTCAACGAGCTTCTCGACCGTGTCGAAAAGCTCCAGCAGGCGGTCAAGTTCGCCCGCGAGGAGGCGAACGGCGCGGAGGCCACCGACCAGCGCGTCGGCGACGTGGTCTTCGGCTACCTGTTCGGGTAGCGTGATGAACTCCCCGTCCGCCCGAGCGCGGGCGGGGTGCGCGAGGAGCGCAAGCTGAAGCTGAAGCTTGTCGTGACGGCGCGGTCGTCAGTGGAGGTTCAAATCCTCCTCCCGGCGCTCACCAGGCCGGGATAGCCCAATCAGGCAGAGGCAGACCGCGATCAATCTCAGACTCTCGCTCCAGACTCAGCATTCGCCGCCGATCGCCGGATCGACCGGGCCCGGGCCCGAGTCGTCGGATGCCGGTTCAACTCCGGCCCGTGCAGCTTCGATGCGCGGTAGTTCAAAGGCAGAACACGACGGCATCAGACTGACCCGTGTCCACAACCGACCGGCGTGCGTATTTGGGCGGCATCACAGGGCTCGGGGGCAGGCTACGCCCCCGGGCCCGCTCCGCATGCGCGGGCGCCATGCCGCCGATCGCCAGGGCGGTGGCCGAGGACTCCGGTGCCCCGGCCATCCTCGGCCCCACCCCTACTCGTACTCGGTGCCGCCCTTGCGCGTCAGATACGCACCGCTGACCACCTTGGCGATGGCCCGCCCGCCGAGCACCGGGCTGTACCGGTCGCTCGCCGCCCGGACCACCACCCCCTCCCTGATATGCAGCCCGCTCCCGGAAACGGTCTCGCGCCCCTCGGCCAGCTCCAGCACCCGCCCGGCGTCGTACGGCCCGGCGTACAGGATCGGAACCACCGGGAGCCCGCCGCCCAGCACCTTCGCCATCTCCTCCGGATCCAGCCAGCGCGTCCGCCCGCCGACGTCCACCGCGATGTCGAACACGGCATAGCCGGGCACACCGCGCCGGCTGTCGGTCCCATACCCGAGGTCCTGCACCCCGTCCCCGTACACCTCGCCGAAGATCCCGACCCGTGCCGCACCCAGCTCGGCGGCCACCCGCGCCGCCACGGCGGGCGCGCCGTGCCCGCGCACGGCCCGCCAGTACAGGTTCTTCTCGTCCTCCACCAGCGCCAGCCGCTGCGCCCCCAGCCCCTTCGAGGTCACCTGCACCTCCCCGCTGTCCGCGAGGTAGGTCAGACAGCACGCCGTCCCATGCAGCTTCTCGGTGACCGCGACGGCCTCCCCGTCCTCGAACACGTCCGGGTAGCGCTTGAGGTTCTCGATGTCGATCCACGCCACCAGATCCGGCGCGGACGCCACGTCTCCGCTCATCGCGATCGGCACCGGAGGCACCCACTTGACGATCCCGAGCCGTTCCGCGAAGTCCACCCCCTCCCGCGCCGCCCGCTCCAGGTCGACCCCCGCCAGCGCCCGCGGCCGGCACACCAGCCCCTGTGACAGCTCCCCGCGCAGCCGGATCGCCTTCACCCGGTTGTGCTGGGCCCCTGCCAGCCTCCCCGTCAGCCCCAGCTCGCTGATCAGCTCCTCGGGCAGTACCGCCTGCTCCGGCACATACACGGCGAACTCCCCGGACCGGAAAGCCCCCTTGGCCACCACGGCCCGGTACAGCCCCACCTGCGCCAGCTCCAGCGCGTCGGCGTTGGGGTGTTCATGAATCGTCAGCCGCTCAGCGGTGACACGCAGTGTCGACATACGTGGATCCCCCGTTGCTCGTTCAGTGGTGTGCCACCACTGTGGGGCGCGGACGAGCGCACCGGCCACCGAATTTGCGGCGGCGGAAGCCCAGAACGCCCCCGTTGGCATCGCCAACGGGGGCGTTCTGGGCTTGCGGTCAGTCGCTGAGCAGGTGGTCGAACTCGCCGGCCTTTACGCCTTGGACGAAAGCGGCGAACTCGCTGGGGGTGTAGCGCAGCTCCGGACGGTCCGGGCGCTTGGAGTCGCCTATGGCGACACCGCCTGATATCCCCATCAGCTGGACACAGTTCTCACCGGAACCGTTGCTGAAAGAAGCCTTTTGCCACTCACCGTTGAGTGGAGTGGTGTAGAGAGCGTCCTTTTCCTGGTTCATCGGAGTTCTTTCTCGATTTCTTCGATCCGTCGGATGGATTCTTCCTGGTTCAGCCCCTCTCACGTCATCGCGACGACGACCTTGCCGGCCTTCGCGTGGCCCTTCTCGACGTACTCCATGGCCTCCCGGGTCTCCGCGAACGGAAAGACGCGGTCGACGACGGGACGGATCTTCCCGGCCTCGATGAGCGGCGTGAGTTCGCGCAGTTGGTCGCCGCTGGCCTTCATGAACAGGAACGAGTACGTCACGTTGCGGCGCTTGGCGCGGCGCCGGATCTTGAAGCTCAGCGCACTCATCGCCAGTCGGAGGATCGCGTTCGCGCCCAGCTCGCGGGCGAAGGCCGGGTCGGGAGGGCCTGCGATGCCGATGACCTTCCCGCCGGGCTTGAGTACCTGCAGGGACTTCTCGAGCGTCTCGCCACCGAGGGTGTCGAGGACGACGTCGTAGCCGTGCAGGACCGTCTCGAAAGCCTGGTGCTTGTAGTCGACCACGACGTCTGCGCCGAGCTCCTTCACCAGGTCGATCTTGGCCGTGCTCGCGGTGGTGGCCACGTGCGCGCCCAACTGCTTCGCCAACTGGATGGCGATGGTGCCGACGCCGCCTGAGCCCGCGTGGATCAGGACCTTCTGACCTGGCTGCACCTGTGCCCGATCGACCAGCGCCTGCCACGAGGTCAGGGCGACCAGGGGAAGGGACGCTGCCTCCTCCATGGTGAGCGTGGCGGGTTTGATCGCCACATCGTCCTGGTGGACGGCGATGAGTTCGGCGAACGTGCCGATGCGGTCCTTGTCGGGCCGTGCGTAGACCTCATCGCCCACCTCGAACCGCGTCACGGACGATCCCGCCTGGACCACCACCCCGGCGAGGTCGTTGCCCAGGATGAGCGGGAGACGGTACGGCAGGAACGCCTTGAAGTCCCCGTCGCGGAGCTTGAGGTCGAGCGGGTTGACGCTCGCCGCGTGGATCCGGACCAGGACGTCGTCGTCGCCCACCTGCGGGTCGGGCAGCTCACCGGCGCGCACCCCGGCCTTGTCGCCGTACCGCTCGACCATGAAAGTCTTCATCATCGTCTCCGTTTCTCGTCCGCGAGGGGGACGGGATCTCTCTGTTCATCCCGGGCTTCACCCAGTACGAGGTAGTCGCAGTGCCTTCGGGCGTCAGGCCACCGGCGCGGCCGGGGCGATGATGCGGTGGGAGTCGCCTCCCTGGATGCCGGCCAGGGATCCGGCGATCGCCTCGTGAGGAGCTCCGAGCGGCACCGCGCTGACCTCCGACAGGCGGGCGAACTGCTCGGGGGACAGCTGGACGTCAAGAGCGCCCAGGTAGCTGTCGAGCTGGGTGAGGTTGCGCGGCCCGATGATCGGGACGAGCGAGGTCGCGGACTGAACGGCACGCTCCCGCACCCAGGCCACCGACACCTGGGCAGGCGTCACGCCGATCTCCTCGGCGATGGCCAGGACGGTGTCGACGACGGCGATCTTCTGGCCCGTGTTCTCCGTGTGGATGACCGCCCCCAGGTCGCTGAGGCGCCCCTCGGTGCTGCGCCGGTACTTTCCGGTGAGCAGTCCGCCGCCGAGCGGGGACCACAGAGCGGCGCCGAGTCCGAGGCTCTCGGCCATCGGCAGCAACTCGCGGTCGGCGGTCCGCTCGACGAGGCTGAACTCGTTCTGGATGCCCACGATGGGCGCCCAGTTCTTGAGGTCCGCGAGCGTCACGGCGCGCGAGACCCGCCACGCGGGGAAGTTGGACAGAGCGGCGTGGTGGATCTTGCCGGACCTCACCAGGTCGTCGAGCCCGCGCAGGATCTCTTCCATGGGGGTGAGCCCGTCGGGAAAGTGCACCCAGAGCAGATCGATGTGGTCGGTGCCCAGGCGCTTCAGGCTGGCCTCCACCGAGGCGACCATGTTCTTGCGGCTGTTGCCCGTCGTGGAGACGCCCGGCTGCGGCGCGGCCCCGAGGGTGAACTTGGTGGCCAGGACGAAGTGGTCCCGGTCGGCGGAGACGAACTTCCCCGTCAGCTCTTCCGACTCGCCGAACTGGTAGGTGTCCGCGGTGTCGAGGAAGGTGCCACCGGCTTCGGCGAATCGGTCGAAGATGAGGCGCGCCTCGTCCGGCTCAGCGCCGGCACCCCAGCCGGTTCCGAAGTTCGCCGTGCCGAGCGCGTACTCGGACACGCGCAGTCCCGTCCGGTGCCCAAAGGTCGTGTAACGCATCAGGTATGTCCTTACTCAAGGATTGGCAGGGGGAGGCGAGGGTGCGGCGGGCGCGCCTCACGCCGCGTTCGGCGAAGCGGCCAGGCTCTGCTTGACGTACCGGGTGGTCTCGTCGGCGAGGATCTCGGGCAGGCCCGTCTCGACGCCGTGCAGGGCCTGTGCGGCCACATCGGCGGGGTCGGCCTTCTGATCGGCGGGAACGCCCGCGGCCATGTCGGTGTCCATGTATCCGACGTGCAGCGCCGAGACGGTGATGCCGCGCGGCGCCAGTTCCTCCCGGGCCGCGTCGGTCAGCGCCCATGCCGCGGCCTTGGCCGCGGCGTAGGACCCGAGGCCGGCCGGGTGCAGCCAGGACAGGACGGAGAGGACGTTGAGCACGGCGCCGCCGCCGTTGCCCTCGATGACAGGAGTGAAAGCCCGGGTCACGGCGAGCGGACCGAAGAAGTTCGTCTCCATCTCCAGGCGCACCGTGTCCAGGCCACCCGCGATCAGCGGCGTGGCGGTGGAGATGCCCGCGTTGTTCACCAGCAGCGTCGCGTCGGATGCGGCACGGGCCGCGGCCCTGATCGACTCCTCGTCGGTCACGTCCAGCCGCAGCGGGATGACGCCCGGCAGGTCCACCGTCTCGGGGCGGCGAGCCGCCGCGTACACCTTCGCCCCGCGCTCCACGAGTTGGGCGGCCAGATGCCGCCCGAGCCCCCGGTTGGCGCCGGTGACCACCGAGACCGCGTCCTTCAGTTCCATGTCTGCTCCCAGCGTTGCGGGCGACTAGAGGCCCGCACGATTTAGATTACGATAACAATCTAAAGCCGAGCCTAGAATAGATGGCGATCGAAATCCAACCGGGAGGTGGCTGATGGGCCGCGTATCGCAGGCGCAAGCGGAGGAGAACCGCAGGCGGGTCGTTGAAACCGCCTCGCGGATGTTCCGGGAGCAGGGCACCCACGTCAGCGTCGCCGACCTCATGAAGGCGGCCGGCCTGACCCACGGCGGCTTCTACAAGCAGTTCGCCTCCAAAGAGGCGCTTATCGACGAAGCCACCGCCCACGCGTTCGACGGACTCACCCGGCTCCGCAATGACGGACTCGAGCAGCACGCCGGGCAGCGCGACGCCGCCCAGCAGACGCTGATCGACACCTACCTCTCCGTCGAGCACCGCGACAGCGCGGCAGACGGTTGCCCCGTCGCCGCACTCGCCACCGACATCGCGCGCGAACCCGGAGATCGTGAGGCCCGCCGCATCTACACCGAGGGAGTGGGCGACTTCGCCGAGTGGCTCGCCACCGAGGACCAGGACGGCATCACCCGGCTGTGCACCATGCTCGGCGCACTCGTCCTGGCCCGAGCCACCCAAGGCTCCCCCCTCTCCGAGGAGATCCTCACCGCCGCGCGCGCAGCATTGACGGCAACCAGCTGATCGGGGACACGCGCGCCCTCCCCGGCACAGCGCAGTGCGCTGGAGGAAGGGGCCCGGCCCGGGGCCGCCGCTACGTCGCTACTGCCGCGGGGCCCGGCCCCGGATCAGTCCGAGGTGAGCTGGAAGGGGATGTTGCGCCAGGGGCTGGCGGGGTCCTGGGTGAGGATGCGGTGCGGGGAGAGCGCGGAGCTGTACATATGGCCGAAGGACTCCTCGTCGAAGCGCAGCGCCCGCCCCAGGATGTAGCCGGCCGAGAAGTCCGCCCAGGAGGTGTACTGCTCCCGGCACAGCTCGCCCACCAGGGTCACCATCTCTTCGACCTCGGACTTCTCCGCGAAGCGGGCGCCCAGGCCCCAGCGGGCGACGTTGACCGCGCGGCCGTAGTCGTAGCCGAGCGCCGAGGTCACACAGCCGTCGGGCGGAAGGATGCTGTCCGCGCGGAAGCGGCCCTCGTAGCGGACGATCTGCTCGAGGATGTCCAGGACGTGCGCGATCTCGGCGTCGTCCGCGCCGCGCTCGCGGAGCGAGTCGACGGCCGCCCGCCGCCATAGCTCCGGGTCGGTGTGCGCGGCGCAGCGGTCGCGGGATATCGCCTGGCGGAGGCGGAGGAGGAACTCCGGCTGGGGCGGGCTGTTCCGGCCTTCGAGCAGATACGTCATCTGCTCCTGCCAGCCGTGCCGGTCGGTGATGTCCCAGGAGTCGGCGAGGGCCGCGACGTCGGTGCGGTAGTCCGTGCAGACGTCGCCGATGTCGTTCCACAGATCCTGCCGGTGCACGGCCAGGTGGGCGCCGCAGGCGAGGCCGTGGGCGAGGGGGCCGTGCAGGTGGCCGGTGTACTTGGTCAGCAGCGCGTCGTCGTCGTGGCCGCGGCGCGGTACGTCCTTCCTCAGGGCCTTCCAGCGGCGGCGCTCGCGGCGGGCCTCGGGGAAGAACGCCTCGGAGGGGGTGCCGGGGTTGACCAACAGACCGCGCAGTTCCTCGCCCCACCACTCCTCGGGCGGCAGCGGGAGCGAGACCGGGCAGGCCACGACGTCGGGGCGGCGCGGCAGCAGCTCGCCGCGGGTGTAGACCGCGAAGTACTCGCCGCCGTCCGGGCCCCGGTACGGCAGCCATGGGGTGGCGAACTTCTTGCGGTCGACCTTCTCCTGAGGCGCGTACGCCAGGGTGTCGGCGCCCAGCAGCACCCGCAGATAACCGTCCCAGTCCCCGCGGGACTTGGCGGCGACCAGAGCCTGCTCGACGTCGGTCGGCGGCACCCAGGCGGGCCCCGGACCGGGCGTACCCATGATCGGCGTCCCCATGGCCACGACCCTATCCGCAGCTCCGGGACGGCTTTCAGGGGGTTCGGGGCGCGGTCAGGCCGGGCCGCCGCCCTCCGCGCGGCGCTCGCGGAGCCGGCGCTGGAGCTTGTGCAGGAGGGGGTAGCGCTCGCGCTGTTCGCGGGCGCTGCGGTCGAGCTCCTCCATCAGGCGGATGGAGCGCTGCTCCATGTCCAGCTCGTCGAGGATCCGGTCGATCTCGGCGAGCAGGGCGCCATGGAGCTGCCACTGGCGCGGATGCTGCTGGACGCGCTGGAGGAGGGTGTGGGCGGCCTCGTCGCGGCTCGCGTGGGCCTTGGTGAGTTCGCTGGCCAGCCGGGACTCGGCCTCCTCGGCGTTGGCGCTGACCTGGGTGGTGACCAGGACGGCGAAGCTTTCGACGGCCGAGGCGAGGTGGACGAAGAGGTCCTCCAGGGCGGTCGCCACATCGGGCGGGAACAGGGGCTCGTCGGTCCGTTTCTTGGCGAGGTCGGTGAGGGTGCGCGCCATGACCCGTAGGACGACCATGCAGATCTCCAGGGTGTCCAGGCCGGTGCGCAGCACGACGCGGTAGAGCAGGCCCTCCTTGACGCGGGGGTTGAGCCGCAGGCTGTCCTCCGCCTGCCGGAGGGCGCCGTCCACCTGGGCGATGTCCTGGTCGAGGCGGCGGGCCTCGTGGAGCCGGGCGGCGGCGCGTTCGACGGGGGTGTGGCCGCCGAGCTCCTCGCCGATGTGGAGCAGCAGCCGGCGCATGCGGCGGGCGAGGTCCTCGATGGACTCGCCGGCGGTCTCGACCCACACCGGCGGGGCGAACAGAAGGTTGAAGGCCAGTCCCACCCCGGCGCCGATCAGCGTCTCCAGCACGCGGTCCCAGGCCGTGGCGCCGACCCGGGTTACGCCGAGGACCAGCATGGCGCTGATCGCCACCTCGACGACGAACTCGCTGACCCGTACGAAATTGCCGACGGTCAGCGCGACCAGGATGATCAGCCCCAGGCTCCACCAGGTCAGCCCCACCAGCGCACTGAACCCGATCGCGATGATGACGCCGACGACCACCGCGTTCACCCTGCGGATGCCGGTGGTGATGGTGGCGTACAGGGTGACCTGCACCACCAGCAGGGCGGTGAGCGGCGCGGTGAGCGGGGCCGGTTCGCTGCTCAGCTGGAGCGCGACGGCGTACGCGATGGTCGCGGCGGCCGTGGCACGCAGCGTCTGGACGACGACGGGGTCTTTGCGCCGCTTGACGAGGCCCGCCACCGGGTCGAGAATATCTGGCACCTTCTGCCCCTTCCCACATCAGAAGTCACAAAGGCATCACTACGGCCCCTTGCCACCTGAGCGGACCCTCACACGCCACCCGGAACCACGGACGGGCTAACGTGTGGGCCGTGATCACGCCATTCAACGAGCACGACGGCGCCGAGCCCCCGCTTCCCGGCAGCACCGGCCCCACCGCCACCGCGGAGGCGCATCCGCGCCAGGTCGGCCGGGTGCGGACGGAGTACGCGCCGGACCCGGACGGCGACCCGGACCCCGGGGAGATCGTCTGGACCTGGGTGCCGTACGAGGAGCTGGACGGCCGCGGCAAGGACCGGCCGGTGCTCGTCGTCGCCCGCGAGCGCGCCGGGACCCTGCTGGCCGTACAGCTGTCGAGCAAGCGGCACGACGGCGACCGCGAGTGGGTGGCCATCGGGTCCGGGCCGTGGGACCGGGCGGGGCGCGACTCGTGGGTGGACCTGGACCGGGTGCTGCGGGTGCACCCGGAGGGCATGCGCCGGGAGGCCTGCGCCCTGGACCGGCCGCGCTTCGACCTGGTCGTGGCCCGGCTGAGGCAGCGGTACGGCTGGAGTTGAGAAAGTCTGAATGAGCGGGGCGGGCCGGGTCAGGCGTCGGCCAGCGCCAGCAGCTTGGTGACCGTGTTCCAGTTGCGGGCCGTCATCGTGACGCCGAGCGGCGCCCGCGTGACCTTGTCCGCCAGCTTGGAGCGGCCGGAGCCGTTCGGGGTGCGCAGATAGATCTCCCGGCCGGACAGCCGGAACTCGTCCGGCGTGTACGAGGCCAGGTCCAGGGCCTCCAGCGGGGCCGGGTCGGCCGGGGCGGCCGACAGGAACACCACATGCAGCGTCTTCGGCTCGGCCGTGGCCTCGGGATAGGGGTTGGCCTCGATGGCGGCGGCGAGCTCGTCGCGGGTACGGACCATCACCGGCACGGTCAGGCCGAGGTCGGCGGTGATGCGGTCGGCGATCGTACGGGCCGTCCGCTCGGGCGGGGTGCCGGGGTCGGCGAAGACGATGTTGCCGGTCTGCAGATGGACGGTGACGCCGTCGAACCCCAGGTCCAGCATCAGCTCGCGCTGCCGGGCCACCGGGAACTTGTTGTGGCCGCTGACATTGATGCCGCGCAACAGCGCGATCTGCGACGACATGGCGGGGACTCCTCCGGACGGGATGAGGGGATCGTACGCCCGCGTTCAGTTGCGCGACTCCTCCCTGCATGATGGGGGCTGTGCGGCTCGAAGCGATCTCCTGGGAACGGCTGACCGGCGCGCTCGCCGACCGCGTCGCGGATCTGACGGCGGCGGACGGCGGCCCCTGGCTGCGGGTGGCGGTCGACGGGGCCCCGGCGGCGCGCCCCGGGGAACTGGCGCACGGCCTGGCGGAGGCGCTGCGGGTGCGCGGGCGCCCGGCGCTGGTGGTCGCGGCGGGCGGCTTTCTGCGCGCGGCGTCGCTGCGCTACGAGTACGGGCGGCGGGACGCCGACGCGTACTACGACATGTGGCTGGACACCGGAGCGCTGTGGCGCGAGGTCTTCGGCCCGCTGGAGCCCGCGCCGGGCGGCACGGGGCGGGTGCTCCCCGATCTGTGGGACCCGGTGACCGACCGGGCGACCCGCTCCCCGTATGTCGAACTGCCGCTGGGCGGGGTGCTGCTGCTCCACGGCGCGCTGCTGCTGGGGCGCTGGTTCCCGTTCGACCTGTCCGTGCATCTGCGGCTGTCCCCGGCCGCCCTCGCCCGCCGTACGGACGAGGACGAGCAGTGGACGCTGCCCGCCTTCGCGCGCTACGAGGAGGAGGTGCGGCCCGCGGAGGCCGCGGATGTGGTGGTCCGCGCGGACGACCCGCGCCATCCGGCCTGGGGCGGACCGGGCGCCTGAGCCCCGCACGCGCCGCGTCACGACGCAGCCGTGCGCCCCGCTCTCCTCGGGAGCGGGGCGCACGGGGCCCGGAGTCCGGCGGGGGGTGGCTACGCCGGCGGGCACTCCTTCCACGCGAAGTGGTAGGTGGTGCTGACACTGCCGTCCGTCGAGTCCATGGTCATGAAACTCGTCGTGTTGGTGGTGTCCGAGGTGCCGGCGTTGACCCGCAACTCGGTGTTGATGTTGAAGTTCCGGAGCGCGCCGCAGGGGGCCCACTCCACGGTGGCGATGTCGGAGACATCGGTCGCCTGCCAGTTGTCGTCGAAGACGCCGGTGAACTCATGGGATTTCGCCGCCGTATTCGACGATCCCTGGAAGTAGTACGACGCCTTCTCGACGCTGGTCGCGCCCTTCTCCAGGTGTGCGTAGCCGCGGTAGTCCACGCTGGCGATCGCGTACGTGAAGCCCTGCGGCACATGCACCACAAGGTTGAGCTGGCAGTTCTTTCTGAAGTCGGTCGGTTTGGCGCCCTTGCCCACCTGGGCGAGATAGTCGCTGTAGGTGACGGTGAAGGCCGTGTTGTCGGGCGATACGGCCACCGCCGCGGTCCCTGCCGGACAGCCCGAACCGTTGACCGTCGCGACCGTGATCACGATTTTGTCGGGCGGCGGGTCGTCGAACGGCGATTTTGCGGACGCGGGCTGAGAGGAAGCGAGTGCCGTGGCGAACAAAGCCGCGGCCACGCTGCCTGCGAACATTGCACCTGGCATGATTCTCCATTCGATCGTCTGTGGACGACGACGGAAAGCCGGGCAGGCTCCGACGCCGCCCTGGCTGGTGGAGTTTCGCGCCTTACCGGACGGAAGGACATTCCTTCCAGGCGATGTGGTAAATCGTGTTGTTGCTGCCGTCGGTCGAGTCCATGGCCATGAAGCTGGTGCTGCCCGCCGGCGAGGTACCCGCGTTCACCCGCAGCTCGGTGTTGATGTTGAAGTTGCGTTCCACGCCGCAGGGCGCCCAGACCAGGGCGCTGTAATCGGTGGAGTCGCGGGTCTGCCAGTTGTCGCTGTACGGACCGCTGAAGTCATGGGTCCGTGATGTCGTGTCCGCCGAACCCTGGAAGTAATAACTCGCCTTCTCGGTGCCTTTCGCTCCCTTCTCCAGGTAGGCGTAGCCGCGGTAGTCGACGCTGGCGATGGCGTACGTGAAGCCCTGCGGTACGTGGACGCCCAGGTTGAGCTGGCAGTTCTTACGGATGTCGGTCGGGTCGGCACCCGCGCCGACCTGGGCGAGATAGTCGCTGTAGGTCACCGTGAAGGCCGTGTTGTCGCCGGAGACGGCGACGGCGGCGGTCCCTTTGGGGCAGCCCGATCCGTTCACGGTGTTGATGGTGACCTGGATCTTCTCGGTCGGCACATCGGTGACCGACGCACCTTGCGGGGAAATACCCGATGCGAATAACGCCGCGACCGCGCCGCCGGCGAGCAGGCCAAAAGACATGGTTCTCCCATCGAACGTGGATGAAGCGTGACTGAACCGTGGGGGGTGGAAAGCCCGCGGTGTGGAGCGTGCCGACGTGCGCGTCCCGGCGCGATTTCGTCGGATGTTTGGATGTCCGGATGTCCGGCAGTGGCCGCGGGCATATGTGGTCGTCCGCGGTTCTTCACGGCATATCCGGGGAGGCCTTATCCGCTGTGGGGGGAAGTGCTGTGTGGGGGAATGCGGTCCAGCCTTCAAGAAAGAGCTCGCGGTGCCGTGCTCTCGGGAGCGCTCCAAAGATAGGAGCGAAACGTGTCCACGACAAGACGGGAGGGAGTTTTCCGGAACAAGATATTTCCGGGGCGACGGCCCGGTTCAGTAGACCGGTTCAGAAGAGCGGCTGCGGAAGGATCCCTTCCAGGGCCAGTAGCGTGCGCTTGGTCTCCAGCCCGCCGCCGAAGCCGCCTATGCCGCCGCCGCTCTCGACGACGCGGTGGCAGGCCACCACGACCGGCAGCGGATTGCTGCCCATGGCCACGCCCACGGCCCGGGCGGCGCCCGGATCGCCCACGCGGTCGGCGAGCTCTCCGTAGCCGACGACCGTGCCGAACGGCACGTGGTCGGCGAGCTCGCGCAGGACGCGGCGGTTGAAACCGGCGGTGAGCGACCAGTCCAGGGGGACGGTGAACTCGCGCAGCGAGCCCGCGAAATAGCTCTCCAACTGGCGCACGGCCGTGCCGAGATGGACGAGGCGGTCCGGCGTGCCCCCGACGTCGCCCCCGGTGTCGTCCCCGGCGTCGGAACCACGGGCCGGCGAGGGCGTCGGGGCCGCGCCGAGCCGGGCGGTGAGCCGCGAGACGGCCTCGGCCGCCGTCGCCTCGTCGGCGTGGAACACGACCTGGGCCAGGCCCTGATCCGTCGCCGCGAGCAGCAGCGGGCCGATGGGGGAGTCCAGCACGCTCCAGCACCACCCGCGTGCCTCGCGCCGCTCCGCCGGCTCTTCCCGCTCTCCTGAGATCGTCACGGTTTCAGGGTAGGCGCCGGGTCCGACAGCGCTTCCCCGGACGGGGGGCGGGGCCGTGGTGCCCCGCCCCCCGAGCCGCGCGACAGCGGCCGCGAGAGCCGCTACGAGACCTCCGCCGGGGCGGCCGGCACCTCGTAGCCCGCGTCCTCCAGCGCGTCCCGCACCACGTCCGGCTTGTTGGTGATGATGCCGTTCACGCCCATGCCCGCGATGTCCACCGCCGTCGGCCCGTCGTTCACCGTCCAGGCGTAGACCTCGAACGGCCGGCCGTGCGCGCCTTCCACGTCCTGGACCGCGGCCACATAATCGGCGTCGATGGTCTTGTAGCTCGGGTTGATCTGGTCGGCGAATTCCGCGTAGGTCGCCAGGTCGCCGAGCGCGGGCGTGCCGAGGAAGCCGGTCTTGATGTCCGGCCGCAGGTCGTGGACCCGCTTCACGGCCTCCCCGCTGAAGCTCTGGACGATCAGCTTGTGCTTGACGTGGCGGCGGTCCAGCCAGCCCTCTCTGCGCAGCTCGCGCAGCGTCTGGCGTTCGATGTCCGGATAGAGCTCGGGGGCCTTGAGCTCCAGGAGGAGCTTTTGGTGGTTGTGTTCCACCCGATCGAGGTACTCCTCGAGGGTCGGTACGCCCTCGCCCGCGAACTCGGTGCTGAACCAGCTGCCCGCGTCCAGCTGCCGGATCTCGTCGATGGTGAAGTCGGAGACCTTCCAGGGGGCGCGGTCCGGAAAGACCTCCTCGGCGTCCGTGGTGCGGTTCAGCGTGGTGTCGTGCATGACGATCAGCTCGCCGTCCTTGGTGCGCTGGACGTCGTTCTCCACCCAGGTGATGCCGAGGTCGTCGGCCGCGTCGACGGCTGCGAGCGTGTTCTCCGGGGCATAGGCGGAGGCGCCCCGGTGGGCGATGGTGACGGTCTGCTGCGCCTGGTCGTCGGGCTGGTCGGCCTGGGCGACCGCCGGTGAGAGGAAGAGCGTGGACATGCCGATGAGCGCGCCGGTGAGGGCGGCTGTGGGGCGGATGCGCATACGGACTCCTCGCGTCGTCTGGCTCGCGTGACTCGCGGACGGGCAGAGGGTCCCAGTCGTGCCGTCCCGGAGGAAAGGTCGCGGTTGGACAGAGTGAAGCACGGGCCGCCCGGGCGGGCGCCGGGGGCGCGAGCGGGGGTCACCCCTCCTGGCCCCGGGTTCGGCCGGTCGGCCGTTGTCAGTGGCGGGTCGTACGGTGGGTGTCATGCGGCCCGTATCCCAGATCGAACGCAAGGTGGCGCCTTTCGAGGTCGTCAGCCCGTACCAGCCCAGCGGTGACCAGCCGACCGCGATCGCCGACCTGGAGCGGCGCATCCGCGGTGGCGAGCAGGATGTCGTCCTGCTCGGCGCGACCGGCACCGGAAAATCGGCGACCACCGCGTGGATGATCGAGAAGCTCCAGCGGCCGACGCTCGTCATGGCGCCCAACAAGACCCTCGCCGCCCAGCTCGCCAACGAGTTCCGCGAGCTGCTGCCGAACAACGCGGTTGAGTACTTCGTGTCGTACTACGACTACTATCAGCCAGAGGCGTACGTCCCGCAGTCGGACACCTACATCGAGAAGGACTCCTCGATCAACGAGGAGGTCGAGCGGCTGCGCCACTCCGCGACGAACTCCCTGCTCACCCGGCGTGATGTGATCGTGGTGGCCTCGGTGTCGTGCATCTACGGCCTCGGCACACCGCAGGAGTACGTGGACCGCATGGTGCCGCTGAAGGTCGGCCAGGAGATCGACCGCGACCAGCTGCTGCGCCGCTTTGTCGACATTCAGTACGCGCGCAACGACATGGCGTTCACCCGGGGCACCTTCCGGGTCCGCGGCGACACCATCGAGATCTTCCCGGTCTACGAGGAGCTCGCCGTCCGGATCGAGATGTTCGGCGACGAGATCGAGGCGCTGTCCACGCTCCACCCGCTCACCGGCGAGGTCATCAGCGACGACCAGGAGCTGTATGTGTTCCCGGCATCCCACTATGTGGCGGGGCCCGAGCGCATGGAGAAGGCCATCGCCGGGATCGAGGCCGAGCTGGAGCAGACCCTGGCCCGGCTGGAGAAGCAGGGCAAGCTGCTGGAGGCCCAGCGGCTGCGGATGCGGACGACCTACGACATCGAGATGATGCGCCAGATCGGCACCTGCTCCGGCATCGAGAACTACTCCCTGCACATCGACGGCCGCGAGACCGGATCCCCGCCGCACACCCTGCTGGACTACTTCCCGGAGGACTTCCTCCTGGTCATCGACGAGTCCCATGTCACCGTCCCGCAGATCGGCGCGATGTACGAGGGCGACGCCTCCCGCAAGCGGACGCTGATCGAGCACGGCTTCCGGCTGCCCTCCGCGCTCGACAACCGCCCGCTGAAGTGGGAGGAGTTCCTGGAGCGCACCGGCCAGACGGTGTATCTCTCCGCGACCCCCGGCCCGTACGAGCTCTCGCGCGGCGACGGCTTCGTGGAGCAGATCATCCGCCCGACCGGCCTCGTCGACCCCGAGGTCGTCGTCAAGCCCACCGAGGGGCAGATCGACGACCTGATCCACGAGATCCGTACGCGCACGGAGAAGGACGAGCGCGTCCTGGTCACCACCCTCACCAAGAAGATGGCCGAGGACCTCACCGACTACATGCTCGAGGTGGGCATCCAGGTCCGTTATCTTCACAGCGATGTGGACACCCTGCGCCGCGTGGAGCTGCTGCGCGAGCTGCGCGCGGGCGAGTTCGACGTCCTGGTCGGCATCAACCTGCTGCGCGAGGGCCTGGACCTGCCCGAGGTCTCGCTGGTCGCGATCCTCGATGCCGACAAGGAAGGGTTCCTGCGCTCCGGCACCTCGCTGATCCAGACCATCGGCCGCGCCGCCCGTAACGTCTCCGGCCAGGTGCATATGTACGCCGACAAGGTCACCGCGGCGATGGAGAAGGCCATCGAGGAGACCAACCGGCGCCGGGAGAAGCAGGTCGCCTACAACAAGGCCAACGGGATCGACCCGCAGCCGCTGCGCAAGAAGATCGGCGACATCGTGGCGACCATCGCCCGCGAGGAGATCGACACCAAGGAGCTGCTGGGCTCCGGCTACCGCAAGACCGACGGCGGCAAGGGCGCCAAGGGGCAGGCCAAGGCCCCGGTGCCGGCCCTCGCCGGGCAGAAGGCGGGCAAGGGCGGCGGCAAGGCGGGCAAGGACGGGGCGCTGACGGATCGTCCGGCCGCCGAACTGGCCGAGCTCATCGAGGAGATGACCGACCGGATGCGGGCCGCGGCCGCCGAGCTCCAGTTCGAGGTCGCGGCGCGGCTGCGCGACGAGGTGGGGGAGTTGAAGAAAGAGCTGCGCCAGATGAAGGAGGCCGGGCTCTCCTGACGGCTGCGGCGCCCCGCCACCGGCCGTACCGTCCCGCTGTGTTGCAAGACCGACACAAAAGCCGGTCAGGGCGGATGGCGGCCTTGTTCCAGTGCATAGGGTTCTGAACAGGCCGTGCGACCGAACCGGCCGCGGGGATTTCGAGAAACGAGAGTAGGGACAGCACGTGACGGTCAATATGTCCAAGGGTCAGTCCATCAGCCTTCAGAAGGCGGACGGAGGCACCCTGACCGCGGTGCGGATGGGACTTGGCTGGCAGGCGGCCCCTCGCCGCGGGCTGTTCGGCTCCCGTACGCGCGAGATCGACCTGGACGCGTCTGCGGTCCTGTTCGCCGACAAGCAGCCGACGGACGTCGTGTTCTTCCGCCACCTGGTCAGCGACGACGGCTCGGTGCGTCACACCGGCGACAACCTGGTGGGCGGTGCCGGCCAGGGCGGGGACGACGAGGCCATCCTGGTCGACCTTCAGCGGGTGCCGGTGCACATCGACCAGATCATCTTCACGGTGAACTCCTTCACCGGCCAGACCTTCGCCGAGGTGCAGAACGCGTTCTGCCGCCTGGTGGACGAGACCAACGGCCAGGAGCTGGCCCGCTACACCCTCACCGGCGGCGGGCAGTACACCGCGCAGATCATGGCCAAGGTGGAGCGCGCCGGCTCGGGCTGGGCGATGAAGGCCGTGGGCGAGCCGGCCAACGGCCGCACCTTCCAGGACCTGATGCCGCACATCGTGCCGCATCTGTGAGCAGTTGAGCCCGTCGGCCCGGTAGGCGCACGCCCGCCGGGCCGATGTGCTCTCCTCGGCACACACCCGACAAGCACCACACACACTTCGCTACAACGAAACACAATGAGGGGGACGCAGCCATGACGGCCGAGCTGGTCCGGGGGCAGAACCACGCACTGCCCCAGACCCGATTGGAGATCCGGGTCTCGGCGGGCCATCCGGTCGTGGCCGGGGCGACGCTCGGCGACGAGCAGGGCACGGTGCGGGGGACCGAGTGGGTCGCGCACCCCGCCGCGCCCCAGCTCCCGGGCATCGACGTGTCCAGGCAGGCCGCGGCGGACCACCGGCTCGCCGTGGACCTCGGCGCGGTGTCCGAGGATGTCCACCGGGTCAATGTGCTGCTGGCCCTGCCGACGGGGGTGGGAGGCCCCACCCGCTTCGGCGCCATGCCCGCGCCGTTCCTCGCCGTCACCGGCCTGGACGGCGCCGAGATCGCCAGTTACACCATCACCGACCTGGACTCGGAGTCCGCGGTGGTCGCCCTGGAGCTGTACCGCAGACAGGGCGCCTGGAAGGTGCGCGCCGTCGGCCAGGGGTACGCGGGCGGGCTGGCCTCGATGCTTCAGGACCAGGGGCTGCCTGAGGCCGTCGAGCTGGCCGCGCGGATCAATGACGCGGTCGCCCGGGGCATGGCCCGCTCGATCGCCCCGCCGCCGCCCCGCCCGGAGGGCGAGGGCCGGGTGCGTACGGCCACGGCCGGCGGCAGCGGCCCGGTGGCCGAGCCCGCCGCCGCGCCGCAGCAGACGCCCGCGGGCGGTTCGGCCGCCGCGGGTGGGCCGGGCTCGGGCGGGCCGGTCAACTACCAGCACCCCGGCCGCCGTACGTCCGCGCCGCCGACGCCCCCACCGGTCGCCCCGCCCGCTCAGCCGGGCCGGCCCGCCCAGCCCGTCGCGGGCGACGCCTCGGGCTGGACCATGGACGAGCGGCTGTACAACCAGGTCTGGGGCATGTTCGAGGACCTGGCCCGTACGGCCGCGGCCTACCGCAGCGCCGTCGACTTCGCCGACTCCCGCATGGAGAAGGAGCTGGACGGGGTGCTCTCCGACCCGCGCACCCGCGTCGGCCCGGTCGCCGACTCGGCCCGCGCGGCGGCCCGCGCCAAGCACACCACCCTGGTCGAGCAGGCCCGCGCGGTCCTGGACCGGGACCTGGCCCAGCTCGCCGCGGAGGCCGAGGTGGTCGAGCCCGCGCTGCCTCCGGCGTTCGCCCGCTGGGACAGCCCGGTCTGGCAGGCCTACCAGGTGCCCATGGAGATCCCGATGGCGCTGCGCCTGGGCGAGGTGCACCTCCCGGAGCGCCGGGATCTGCGCATCCCGATGCTGGTGCGGCTGCCGCTGGAGCGGGGGCTGTGGATCGACAGCGGGCGGGACGGGCTGTCCGACGCGGCGCTGGTGGACTCCGGCGAGCTGCGCCGGCTGGCCGCGGAGACGGCGGTCGCGCACGCCGCGCGGCTGCTGGCGGTCTACCCGGCGGGTGAGTTTTCGGTGCATGTGATCGACCCGGCCGGTTCGGCCGCGGCGTCCCTCGCCCCGCTGCTCAGCTCCGGTGTGCTGAGCGGGCCGCCCGCGGCCGGCGCCCAGGGGGTCAGCGCGACGCTCGCCGCGCTGACGCGCCGGGTCGACCTGGTGCAGATGGCGGTCCGCAGCGGTGCCGCGGACGCGCTGCCGCCCGATCTGGACGTCGCCGAACAGCTGCTGATCGTCAATGACTTCCCGCACGGCTTCGACGACCGGGCCGTCACCCAGCTGCGCTATCTCGCCGACGAGGGGCCCTCGGTGGGCGTGCATCTGATGATGGTCGCCGACCGGCAGGAGGCGCAGGCCTACGGCCCGGTGCTGGACCCGCTGTGGCGCTCGCTGCTGCGTGTCACCCCGGTCCCCGACGACCACCTGGCAGACCCCTGGGTGGGGCACGCCTGGACGTACGAGCCGTCGCTGGTGCCGGCCGGCAGCCGGGTGGTGGAGCAGGTGCTGGCCCAGGTGGCGCGGGCCCGACAGTCCTACGGACGCTGACTCCTGATACTTCGTTACTTTGCGAGAGAGGGCCGCTGAGCAGGGGATTTACCCGTCTCTTTACTCTTCCTTGGTGATTCCTGTACTCTTCTTTACGCGGAGGGGAGTACTCCTATCGCGGCGTTCCCGTCAGTACGGATCGCGTCCGGCGCCCTGGCCGGGCCGGACGTGATCCCGGGGCGTCGGCCCGCGGCGCGAGCCCGGGCGGAAGAGACCTCCGGCAGCGACGACGCTGAAATTGCCGTACGAATGCCGGAGGAACAGTGGACGTTTCCTGGACCCTATGGGTGCTGACCATCGTGGGTCTGTGCGCCCTCATCGCCGTCGACTTCTTCATAGGCGGCCGCAAACCACACGAGGTCTCGATCAAAGAGGCGGGGATCTGGACCGCCGTCTGGATCGCCCTCGCCGGGCTGTTCGGCCTCGGCCTGCTGATCTTCGCGGGCGGCCAGCCGTCAGGTGAGTTCTTCGCCGGGTTCATCACCGAGAAGTCGCTGAGCGTCGACAACCTCTTCGTCTTCGTGCTGATCATGGCGAAGTTCGCGGTGCCGACGATCTACCAGCAGCGGGTGCTGATGGTGGGCGTGCTCATCGCGCTCGTGCTGCGGGCGATCTTCATCGGCGCCGGCGCCGCGATCATCTCGAACTTCGCCTGGGTCTTCTACCTCTTCGGAGCCTTCCTCATCTGGACCGCCTGGAAGCTGATCCAGGAGGCCCGCGCCGACGAGGAGGAAGAGGAGTTCGAGGAGAACCGCCTCCTGAAGGCGGTCGAGAAGCGCTTCCCGTCCACCGACAAGTACCACGGCACCAAGCTGTTCATCGTCGAGAACGGCAAGCGCCTGATGACCCCGATGCTCATCGTCATGCTGGCGATCGGCACCACGGACGTCCTGTTCGCGCTCGACTCGATCCCCGCGATCTTCGGCCTCACCCAGGACCCGTACATCGTCTTCACGGCCAACGCCTTCGCGCTGATGGGCCTGCGCCAGCTGTACTTCCTGATCGGCGGGCTGCTGAAGAAGCTGGTCCACCTGTCCTACGGGCTGTCGGTGATCCTCGGCTTCATCGGCGTGAAGCTGGTGCTGCACGCGCTCCACGAGTCCGGGGTCAACGTCCCCGAGATCAGCATCCCGGTCTCCCTCGGGGTCATCTGCTCGGTGCTCGCCATCACCACGGTCACCAGCCTCTACGCCTCCAAGAAGCAGGCCGAGCGGGAGCGGGCGGCCGGCGAGTCGGACCCGGAGGCCACGGACCGGGACAGCGTGGACGCCTGATCCACCCCACAGGGAGCCGGCGGCCGCACCCGCCGGCTCCCGCCCCGAACTCGCCCCGGGCCGCCCTGACGGCCCCGGAGCGGGCCGAACTCGCCCCGGGCCGCCCTGACCCCGGAGCGGGCCCTAGACCGTCGCCTCCCCGGCCTCCATCGGCCGCGAGAGGCGGCGGTCCGCGCCGTCCGCCGGGCGGGTCTCCGGCAGCAGCGCGAAGCAGCCCAGGCTGAGCAGCGCGATGCCCGTCAGATACGCGGCGACGCCCCACGGCGGACCGTCGCCGCGCGACAGGGCCGTCGCCACCAGCGGGGTGAGCCCGCCGCCGAGCACGCCCCCGAGGTTGTAGCCGAGCGCCGCGCCCGTGCAGCGCACCCGCGGCTCGTACAGCTCGGGCAGATAGGCCGCCGTGACGGCGAGCATCGCGATGAAGGCCAGCAGCGCACCCAGGAAGCCGAGGAACATCAGCGGCACCCGCCCGGTGTGCAACAGCGCCACCATCGGGAACATCCACAACACCGTGGCGGTGCAGCCCGCCAGGCACATGGTCCGCCGCCCGAGGCGGTCGCCGAGATGCGCCGCCAGGGGCGTCAGCGCGCCCAGGACCGCCACGGCCGCCATGACACAGCCGAGCATGACCGTGCGGTCCACCCCCAGCCGCTCCGTGCCGTACACGAGCGACCAGGTCGTCACGGTGTAGAACACGGCGTAGCCCACCGCGAGCCCGCCCGCCGTGAGCAGCACCAGCCGCCAGTGGTGGCGCAGCACCTCGGCGAGCGGCGCCGCGGCGCGCTCATCGCGTTCGGCCAGCTCCTGGAACCGCGGCGACTCCGCGAGCTGGGCGCGCAGCAGCAGCCCGGCCGCCACCAGCAGGCCGGCCGCCCAGAACGGCACCCGCCAGCCCCAGGACCGGAAGCTGTCCTCGGTCAGCGTCGCCGACAGGGTCAGCATCACGCCGTTGGCCAGCAGGAAGCCGACGGACGGGCCGATCTGCGGGAAGCCCGCCCACAGCCCGCGCCGCCGCTCGGGCGCGTGCTCGACGGTCAGCAGCACCGCGCCGCCCCACTCGCCGCCGAGCCCGAGGCCCTGGAGAAAGCGCAGCACGAGCAGCAGCACGGGGGCCGCGACGCCGATCGAGTCGTAGCTGGGCACAAAGCCGACCGCGACCGTCGCGACGCCGGTGAGCAGCAGCGACAGGATGAGAACCGGCCGTCTGCCGTACCGGTCGCCGAGCGGGCCGAAGAGCGCCGACCCCAGGGGCCGGGAGAGAAAGCCGACGGCGAAGGTGCCGAAGGCGGCGAGGGTCCCGGCGAGCGGGGAGACATTGGGGAAGAAGAGCGGGCCGAGGACGAGGGCGGCCGCGGTGCCGTAGACGAAGAAGTCGTAGAACTCGATGGCGGTGCCGACCAGGGACGCGGCGGCGAGCCGGACCATCGACGGGGGGCGGTCGTCGTGCATGAAGCGCCAACCGCCGCCGCGCGCCCCCGGTTACGGGGCGTGCGGCGCGGGGAAGAGCGCGCGGCGTGCGGGCGCGGCGCGCGCTCCCCTCACACGTCGCTCACCAGCCCCGTTCGCGCCACTCGCCCAGGTGCGGGCGCTCGGCGCCGAGGGTGGTGTCGTCGCCGTGGCCGGGGTACACCCAGGTCTCGTCCGGCAGCCGGTCGAAGAGCTTGGTCTCCACGTCGTCGATGAGGCTCTCGAACGCCTTCGCGTCCTTCCAGGTGTTGCCGACCCCGCCCGGGAAGAGGCAGTCGCCGGTGAACACGTGCGGGTGGCCGTGCGGGTCGTCGTAGACCAGGGCGATGGAGCCCGGGGTGTGGCCGACCAGATGGCGGGCGGTGAGCTCGACCCGGCCGACGCGCACCGTGTCGCCGTCCTCGACGGGCACATCGGTGGGGACCGGGATGCCCTCGGCGTCGTAACGGCCCGCGTAGGTGCGGGCACCGGTGACCTCCACCACCTCGCGCAGCGCGCCCCAGTGGTCCTGGTGGCGGTGGGTGGTGACGACGGAGGCGATACCGCTGCTCCCGATGAGCGTCAGCAGCGTGTGCGGCTCGGCCGCGGCGTCGATCAGCAGCTGCTCGTCGGTGGCCCGGCAGCGCAGCAGATAGGCGTTGTTGTTCATCGGGCCGACCGCGACCTTCGAGATCATGAGATCGGTCAGTTCGTGCACGTCCGCCGGTCCGCCGACCTTCACCGCTCCGCTGTAAGTCATGGCCTCAGCCTAGTGGCGGCAGGACCGGCAGGGGCCCGTCGGGGCAGGACAGCCCGGCCCCGTCCGTGCGCCCGGTGAGCCAGCCCAACAGGGCGGCGGAGGGGCCTTCGACGGTGACCGCCGTGAGGTCCTCGCGGCCCGCGCCCGCGCGGCCGGTGTGCCGGACCCGGCCGCCCTCGCCGGACACCAGCCGCAGCGGGGGGACGCCGGGCTGTCCGGCGAATCTCACCTCGGTGAGGAAGTCCAGCGCCTGCTCGACGAACGCGGCGGGCAGGTCCGCCAGGGTGTAGCCGACCCCGAGGTCCACATGGTGCAGCTCGACCTCGAGCAGCCTGCGGAAGGGCAGTCGGCCGGCCGGCTCGACGACGCCGCGCCGCATGGTGACCTCGTACGACCGGCGGCCGGCGGGGAGCGCCGCGGCCGCCGCGTAGAGGCGGAAGGCGCTGGTGCGCAGGTCGTCGAGGTGGACCGGCAGCGGGCGGCCCGCCGCGTCCTCGATGGCGCTGTCGCGCGCGTCCTCGCTCTCGTACATGGGGGTCGGCTCTCCGGTGCGCGCCCATGTGAGGAGGTTCACCAGGGCGTCCGCATTGCGCGCCAGATGCGCCAGCACGTGGCCGCGGGTCCAGCCGGGGAGCAGCGAGGGCTCGTCGACGGCGCTCTCCTCCAGCCGGGACACCGAGCTCATGAGGCGGTCGGTCGCGCCCCGCACCGCGGCGGCGTCACGTGCGTAGTCGGTCATGTTCCGACGGTAGTGCTCACCACACGTTCGGGTGAAGCTGTTGGACTCCGGCCGCAATTCGAATGTGCGTGCTATAGGCTCATGTGCTGCATCCTTAAAGACATCGCCGCAGCGCCCCCTACCCTGGGTCGGGGGGCTTCGCCTCGCTCCGGCTCTGCGTCCCGGCAGAGCTCCATGGCAGCGGGGCCCGCGGACCCCCACCTCTCTCAAGAAAGGTGCCGACCGGCGTGGCCGACCGTCTCATCGTCCGTGGCGCTCGCGAGCACAACCTCAAGAACGTCTCGCTCGACCTCCCTCGCGACTCCCTCATCGTCTTCACCGGGCTCTCCGGGTCGGGCAAGTCGTCCCTCGCGTTCGACACGATCTTCGCGGAGGGGCAGCGCCGCTACGTCGAGTCGCTCTCCTCGTACGCCCGCCAGTTCCTGGGGCAGATGGACAAGCCCGACGTGGACTTCATCGAGGGCCTGTCCCCGGCGGTGTCCATCGACCAGAAGTCCACCTCGCGGAACCCCCGCTCCACGGTCGGCACCATCACGGAGGTCTATGACTACCTCCGGCTGCTGTTCGCCAGGATCGGCAAGCCGCACTGCCCCGAGTGCGGCCGCCCGATCTCCCGGCAGTCGCCGCAGGCGATCGTCGACAAGGTGCTGGAGCTGCCCGAGGGCAGCCGCTTCCAGGTGCTGTCCCCGCTGGTGCGCGAGCGCAAGGGGGAGTTCGTCGACCTCTTCGCCGACCTCCAGACCAAGGGCTACAGCCGGGCGCGGGTGGACGGCGCGACCATCCAGCTGACCGACCCGCCGAAGCTGAAGAAGCAGGAGAAGCACACCATCGAGGTGGTCATCGACCGCCTGACCGTCAAGGAAAGCGCCAAGCGGCGGCTGACCGACTCCGTGGAGACCGCGCTCGGCCTCTCCGGCGGCATGGTGATCCTCGACTTCGTCGACCTCGACGAGGACGACCCGCAGCGCGAGCGGATGTTCTCCGAGCACCTCTACTGCCCGTACGACGACCTGTCCTTCGAGGAGCTGGAGCCGCGCTCCTTCTCGTTCAACTCGCCCTTCGGCGCCTGCCCGGAGTGCACCGGCATCGGCACCCGCATGGAGGTCGACCCCGAGCTGATCATCCCGGACGAGGAGAAGTCGCTCGACGAGGGCGCCATCCACCCCTGGTCCCACGGCCACACCAAGGACTACTTCGCCCGGCTCTACGGCGGCCTGGCCGACGCGCTCGGCTTCCGTACGGACATCCCCTGGGCCGGGCTCCCGCAGCGCGCCAAGAAGGCGCTGCTCTACGGGCACAAGACGCAGATCGAGGTCCGCTACCGCAACCGCTACGGGCGGGAGCGCGCCTATGTCACGGCCTTCGAGGGGGCGGTGCCGTTCGTCAGGCGTCGGTACACGGAGGCGGAGAGCGACTCCAGCCGTGAGCGCTTCGAGGGCTATATGCGCGAGGTGCCCTGCCCCACCTGTGAGGGCACCCGGCTCAAGCCGCTCATCCTGGCGGTCACCGTGGAGGGCCGCTCCATCGCGGAGGTCTCCGCGATGTCGATCAGCGAGTGCGCCGAGTTCCTGCGCGACATGAAGCTGAGCGCCCGCGACAAGACCATCGCCCAGCGGGTGCTCAAGGAGGTCAACGAGCGGCTGCGGTTCCTGGTCGACGTCGGCCTGGACTATCTCTCGCTCAACCGCGCGGCGGGCACGCTCTCCGGCGGCGAGGCGCAGCGCATCCGGCTGGCCACCCAGATCGGCTCCGGCCTGGTGGGCGTGTTGTATGTGCTGGACGAGCCGTCGATCGGGCTGCACCAGCGCGACAACCACCGGCTGATCGAGACGCTGGTGCGGCTGCGCGACCTGGGCAACACCCTGATCGTCGTCGAGCACGACGAGGACACCATCAAGACCTCGGACTGGGTGGTGGACATCGGCCCGGGCGCGGGTGAGCACGGCGGCAAGGTGGTCCACAGCGGGCCGCTCAAGGAGCTGCTGGCCAACGAGGACTCGATGACCGGGCAGTACCTGGCCGGGAAGAGGGCCATCGAGCTGCCGGGGATGCGCCGGCCCATGGACCCCGGGCGGCAGCTGACGGTCCACGGCGCGCGGGAGAACAACCTCCAGGACATCGATGTGTCCTTCCCGCTCGGTGTGCTCACCGCCGTCACCGGCGTCTCCGGATCGGGCAAGTCGACCCTGGTCAACGACATCCTGTACACCCACCTGGCGCGCGAGCTGAACGGGGCGCGGGCCGTCCCGGGCCGGCACACCCGGGTCGCCGGCGACGACCTCGTCGACAAGGTGGTCCATGTCGACCAGTCGCCCATCGGCCGCACCCCGCGCTCCAACCCGGCGACGTACACGGGCGTCTTCGACCATGTGCGCAAGCTGTTCGCGGAGACGATGGAGGCCAAGGTCCGCGGATACCAGCCCGGGCGGTTCTCCTTCAACGTCAAGGGCGGCCGCTGCGAGAACTGCTCCGGCGACGGCACCATCAAGATCGAGATGAACTTCCTGCCGGATGTGTATGTGCCGTGCGAGGTCTGCCACGGCGCGCGCTACAACCGGGAGACCCTGGAGGTGCACTACAAGGGCAAGTCCATCGCCGAGGTGCTGGACATGCCCATCGAGGAGGCGCTCGACTTCTTCGAGGCGGTGCCGACGATCTCCCGCCATCTGCGCACGCTCAACGAGGTCGGGCTCGGCTACGTCCGGCTCGGGCAGCCCGCGCCGACCCTCTCCGGCGGTGAGGCGCAGCGCGTCAAGCTCGCCAGCGAGCTCCAGAAGCGGTCGACGGGGCGCACGGTCTATGTCCTGGACGAGCCCACGACCGGGCTGCACTTCGAGGACATCAGCAAGCTGATCAAGGTGCTGTCCGGGCTGGTCGACAAGGGAAACACCGTGATCGTCATCGAGCACAACCTCGATGTGATCAAGACGGCGGACTGGGTCGTGGACATGGGCCCGGAGGGCGGCAGCGGCGGCGGTCTGGTCGTCGCCGAGGGCACCCCCGAGCAGGTGGCCTCGGTCCCGGCCAGCCACACCGGCAAGTTCCTCAGGGAGATGCTGGGGGATCTGGTGAGCGACGCGGTGGCGCCGCCGGTCGGGCGGAAGACCGCGAAGAAGGCCCCCGCGAAGGCTCCGGCCAAGAAGGCGGCGGCCAAGAAGACCGCCGCAGCCAAGACCGTCGCCGCGAAGACCGCCGTCAAGAAGGCCGCGGCGAAGGCGACGGTCTCCGGGCGGCGCGCGGCCGCGAAGTAGCGCCCGGAGTGTGCCGCGCCCCCGCCGGGCGCGGCACACTCCGGACCCCGCCGCGCCGGCGGCGGGCCTCGGAGGTCCCTCGGCTCAGAGCTCGGCCGCGTAGGGCGGCTGCGCGCCCGCCCGGGAGCAGGTGACGGCGGCCGCCCGCGCGGCGAAGCCGAGCACATCCCGCCAGGCGGCCTCGTCCAGCTTCGCCACCGCCTCCGCCGTCAGCGCCTGGTGCGCCGCCAGACGGTGCAGCAGCGCGGCGTTCACCGTGTCGCCCGCCCCGATGGTGTCCACGACATCGACCCGTACGCCGGGGACCGAGCAGTCGGCCCCGCCCCGGGTGATGACGCTGATGCCGTTCCCGCCGTGGGTGAGGACCACGGCCGCCGGGCCCGCCGCCAGCCACTCCCGGACGGCCGCCGCCGGGTCCCCGGGGCCGGCCAGCCAGGCGGCGTCCTCCAGGGACAGCTTGAGCAGGCCGATGTGTGGCAGCCAGCCGAGGAACCGGGCGCGGTAGGCGTCGGCGTCCGGGATCAGGCCGGTGCGGATGTTCGGGTCGAGCGCGGTGAAGACGCCCCGCGCCGCCTCCCGCCGCAGCAGCGCCTCGTACGCGCTCGCGCCCGGCTCCAGCACCAGCGAGCAGGTGCCGAAGGACACGGCCGTGACCGAGTCGGGAAGGGCCTCGGGCAGCTCGAAGAGACGGTCCGCGGTGCCCTCGACGTAGAAGCCGTAGCCCGCCGAGCCGTCGGGGGCTATCGACGCGACCGCCAGTGTGGTCGGCTCCGCGCCGCGCTGCACCAGCGCGGTGTCCACGCCGTCGTCGCGCAGCCCCGCCATCAGCGACTCGCCGAAGCCGTCCGTCGAGATCCGGGAGCAGAAAGCGGTCGGCGAGCCCAGCCGGCCCAGCGCCACCGCCGTGTTGTACGGGCCGCCGCCGCGCTGCGGCAGCAGCGCCGGCAGGGCCGGGTCCACCGCGGGTCCGGCCGCTGCCGGGCGGTCGGGCACCAGATCGATCAGGGCTTCTCCGGCGACGACGATCATGAGGCGATTCCTCACGTTGTGGGTGGGTTGGGGTTCCGGGGCCGTTGGGGTCTCAGGTCCTGTCCGGGCGCTTCATGCCCTACATCCGCACGACGTGCGGTGGACGAAGGTGCAGGGCAGCCGGACGGTCCGCGGCGGCCGGGCGGGGTCCGCCAGCCGGTCGAGCAGCAGGGTGACCGCGGTGGCGCCGATCTGCCGGCTGGGCTGCGAGATCGCGGTGAGCCGCGGCGAGAACACATCGGCCCAGGAGAAGTCGTCGAAGCAGACCAGCGCGATGTCGTCGGGCACGCCGAGGCCCGCCTCGTGCAGGGCGCGCAGCGCGCCGATGGTCATCGCGTTGTTGGCGGTGACGATCGCGGTGGGCCGCGGGGACGCCGCCAGCAGCCGTTGGGTGGCGTCCCGGGCGCCGTCCGCCTCGGAGTCGCCGCCGACCAGCAGCTCGGGGGCGAATGGCAGCCCCCGCCGGAGCAGCCCGGCGCGGTAGCCGGCGATCCGCTCGTCGGTGGTGCTCAGCCCGTGGGCGCCCGCGACCAGGCCGATGCGGGTGTGGCCGAGGTCGGCGAGGTGGAGGACGAGCTGCTCGACGTGGAAGGCGTTCTCCGCGCCCACCTGGTCGTGGCCGTCGCCGACCAGCCGGTCGAGGAAGACGGCGGGGACCCGGTGGCGGGTCAGATAGTCGATCATCGCGCCGGGCTCGGCGGAGGCGGCGACGATCACTCCGTCCACCCGTCGCTCGTGGAGGAGGCGCACGGCCTCGCGCTCGTGCCCGGGGTCGTCGTGCGGGTCGGCGATGAGCAGCCCGTAGCCGTGCTCCAGGGCGCCGGCCTCGACGCCCTGGAGGATCTCGGTGAAGTACGGATTGCTGATCGCCGAGACCGCCAGGCCGATCGAGCGGGTGCGCGCGGTGACCAGGGAGCGCGCGAGGGTGTTGTGGGTGTAGCCCAGGGCGTCGATGGCGTCGAGCACCGCCTGGCGGGTGCCCGGGAGCACCGGGCGGGTCTCATTGAGCACATGAGAGACGGTGGCCACGGACACGCCCGCGCGCCGGGCCACATCAGCCATGGTCGCCATGGAGCAGGAACGTACCGCATCGAACGCCGCGCGTAAACGCTTACGCAAGCGTTTACGCGCTACCCGTCGCGGACCGTGAACCCCGCCGGGGCCTCGGGCGGGGCCGAGGGCGGAAAGCCGCCGCCGGGCGGCGGCCCGATCGCTCCGGACTGTCACTCCCCGCCAGTAGGGTGGTGACCATGGCCGACCCGAGCAGCTACCGCCCCAAGCCGGGACAGATCCCCGAGTCGCCGGGGGTCTACAAGTTCCGAGACGAGCACGGCCGGGTGATCTACGTAGGAAAGGCGAAGAGCCTGCGCCCGCGGCTCTCCTCCTACTTCCAGGACCTGGCGAACCTCCACCCGCGCACCCGCACCATGGTCACCACCGCCGCCTCCGTCGAGTGGACCATGGTGAGCACGGAGGTCGAGGCGTTGCAGCTCGAGTACTCCTGGATCAAGGAGTTCGACCCCCGGTTCAACGTCAAATACCGCGACGACAAGAGCTATCCGTCCCTCGCCGTCACGCTCAACGAGGAATTCCCCCGGGTCCAGGTCATGCGCGGCCCCAAGAAGAAGGGCGTGCGCTACTTCGGCCCGTACGGCCACGCCTGGGCCATCCGCGAGACGGTCGACCTGATGCTGCGGGTGTTCCCGGTGCGCACCTGCTCGGCCGGGGTGTTCAAGCGCTCCGCCCAGATCGGCCGCCCCTGTCTGCTCGGCTATATCGGCAAGTGCTCCGCCCCCTGTGTGGGCCGGGTGACCGCCGAGGAACACCGGCGGCTGGCCGAGGAGTTCTGTGACTTCATGGCCGGGCGCACCGGCACCTATCTGCGCCGCCTCGAGGAGCGGATGCAGGAGGCCGCCGAGGAGATGGAGTACGAGAAGGCGGCCCGGCTCCGTGACGACATCGGGGCGCTCAAGCGCGCCATGGAGAAGAACGCCGTCGTCCTCGCCGACGCCACCGACGCCGACCTGATCGCGATCGCCGAGGACGAGCTGGAGGCCGCCGTCCAGATCTTCCATGTGCGCGGCGGCCGGGTCCGCGGCCAGCGTGGCTGGGTCACCGACAAGGTGGAGGCCGTCGACACCGCCGGGCTGGTCGAGCACGCGCTCCAGCAGCTCTACGGGGAGGAGAAGGGCGACGCGGTCCCCAAGGAGGTCCTGGTCCCCGCCCTGCCCGAGCCCGCCGAGCCGGTCGCCCAGTGGCTGAGCGACCGCCGCGGCTCCCGGGTCGATCTGCGCATCCCGCAGCGCGGCGACAAGAAGGACCTGATGGCGACCGTCGCGCGCAACGCCCAGCAGGCGCTCGCGCTGCACAAGACCAAGCGCGCCTCCGACCTGACCACGCGCTCGCGCGCACTGGAGGAGATCGCCGAGGCCCTGGAGCTGGACTCCGCCCCGCTGCGCATCGAGTGCTTCGACATCTCCCACCTCCAGGGCGAGGACGTGGTGGCGTCCATGGTGGTCTTCGAGGACGGCCTGGCGCGCAAGAGCGAGTACCGCCGCTTCCAGATCAAGAGCTTCGCGGGGCAGGACGACGTCCGCGCCATGCACGAGGTGGTCGGCCGCCGGTTCCGCCGCTATCTCCGGGAGAAGACGGACACCGGCGAGTGGGGCCCGGCGCCCGACGGCGACGCGGCGCCGGGCGGACACCCCAAGCAGTCCGAGGAGGAGTTCGCCGCCCCCGCCGGGCCCATCGACGAGAGCGGCAGGCCGAAGCGGTTCGCCTACCCGCCGCAGCTCGTCGTCGTGGACGGCGGCCGGCCGCAGGTCGCCGCCGCCCAGCGGGCGCTGGACGAGCTGGGGATCGACGACGTGGCCGTCTGCGGCCTCGCCAAGCGGCTGGAGGAGGTCTGGCTGCCCGGCGAGGAGGACCCGGTGGTGCTGCCCCGCAGCAGCGAGGGGCTCTACCTGCTCCAGCGGGTGCGCGACGAGGCCCACCGCTTCGCCATCACCTACCAGCGCGGCAAGCGGGCCAAGTCCATGAAGGCCGGGCCGCTGGACACCGTGCCCGGGCTCGGCGACAGCCGTCGGCAGGCGCTCCTGAAGCACTTCGGCTCGCTCAAGCGGCTGCGCGCCGCGACCGTCGAGCAGATATGCGAGGTGCCGGGGGTGGGCCGCAAGACGGCCGAGACGGTCGCCGCCGCCCTCGCCATGGCGGCCCCGGCCGCCCCGGCGGTGAACACCGCCACAGGAGAGATCATTGAGGACGAGGCCGCGAGCGCGGTGTCGTCAGCGACGCGGGGGACGGACAGATGAACGAACATGAGAATCATGGAGACGGAGCGCAGGTGAATACGGGCACCCCGGGAGACACCGCCGCCGAGGCGGCGGCCATCCCCGAGCTGGTGATCATCTCCGGCATGTCGGGCGCGGGCCGCAGCACCGCCGCCAAGTGTCTGGAGGACCTCGGCTGGTTCGTCGTGGACAACCTGCCGCCCGCGCTGATCCCCACCATGGTGGACCTCGGCGCCCGTTCCCAGGGCAATGTGGCCCGTATCGCGGTGGTCGTCGACGTCCGCGGCCGCCGCTTCTTCGACAATCTGCGCGAGTCCCTGGCGGACCTGGCCGCCAAGAACGTCAAGCGCCGCGTCCTGTTCCTGGAGGCCTCCGACGACGCCCTGGTGCGCCGCTTCGAGTCGGTGCGCCGCCCGCACCCGCTCCAGGGCGACGGCCGGATCGTGGACGGCATCGCGGCCGAGCGGGACCTGCTGCGCGAGCTGCGCGGCGATGCCGACCTGGTGATCGACACCTCCAGCCTCAATGTGCACGAGCTGCGCGCCAAGATGGACGCCCAGTTCGCCGGCGAGGAGGAGCCGGAGCTGCGCGCCACCGTCATGTCCTTCGGCTACAAGTACGGCCTGCCGGTCGACGCCGACCTGGTGGTGGACTGCCGCTTCCTGCCGAACCCGCACTGGGTCCCGGAGCTGCGCCCCTTCACCGGCCTCAACGAGGAGGTCGCCGGCTATGTCTTCAACCAGCCCGGCGCCAAGGAGTTCCTCGACCGCTACGCCGAGCTGCTCCAGCTCATCGCGACGGGCTACCGCCGCGAGGGCAAGCGCTATGTGACCATCGCCGTCGGCTGCACCGGGGGCAAGCACCGCAGCGTCGCGATGTCCGAGCGGCTCGCCGCCCGACTCGCCGCCGAGGGAGTCGAAACCGTCATCGTCCACCGTGACATGGGGCGCGAGTGACGATCAGGACCAGACGGCTGCGGCGGCTGGTCGGATCCCGTACCAGCAGAGGAGCGCAGCCCAAGGTGGTCGCGCTCGGCGGCGGGATGGGGCTGTCCGCCTCGCTCGCCGCCCTGCGCCGGATCACCGGCGATCTGACCGCCGTCGTCACCGTCGCCGACGACGGGGGCTCCAGCGGGCGGCTGCGCGACGAGCTGGACGTGCTGCCGCCCGGCGATCTGCGCAAGGCGCTGGCCGCGCTGTGCGGCGACGACGACTGGGGCCAGACCTGGGCCAGGGTCATCCAGCACCGCTTCATCAGCGAGGGCGAGCTGCACGGCCACGCGGTCGGCAATCTGCTGATCGTCGCCCTCTGGGAGCAGCTGGGCGACCACGTCAAGGCGCTGGACCTGGTCGGCAAGCTGCTGGGCGCGCACGGCCGGGTGCTGCCCATGTCGGCGGTCCCGCTGGAGCTCCAGGCGTTCGTCCGCGGCCATGACCCGGGCCGGCCGGACGAGGTGACCACGGTCCGCGGGCAGGCCACCGTCGCGCTCACCCCCGGCGAGGTGCAGTCGGTCCATCTGGTGCCGCATGACCCGCCGGCCGTCCCCGAGGCCGTCGAGGCGGTCCTTGACGCCGACTGGGTGGTCCTGGGCCCCGGCTCCTGGTTCTCCTCCGTGATCCCGCATCTGCTGGTCCCCGAGCTGCTGGAGGCGCTCACCGAGACCAAGGCCCGAAGGGTCCTGTCGCTGAACCTGGCCCCCCAGCCCGGCGAAACCGACGGCTTCTCCCCGCAGCGTCATTTGGAGGTTTTGGCCCGACACGCCCCTAAACTCGCCTTCGACGTGGTGCTGGCCGACCAGGCCGCCGTCCCCGACCAGGGCAGTCTGTGCGACGCCGCGAAGCGGCTGGGCGGCACGGTCGAGCTGGCGCCGGTGGCCAGGCCCGACGGCTCCCCGAAGCACGACCCGGAGCTTCTGGCGGCCGCGTACGACCGTATTTTTCGGATGCATGGAAGGATCGGCCCATGGCGATGACGGCAGCGGTGAAGGACGAAATCTCCCGGCTCCCCGTCACCCGCACCTGCTGCCGGAAAGCGGAGGTCTCGGCGATCCTGCGGTTCGCGGGCGGTCTGCACCTGGTCAGCGGGCGCATCGTGATCGAAGCTGAGCTGGACACGGGCATCGCGGCCCGAAGAGTGCGCAAGGACATCCTGGAGATCTTCGGGCACTCCTCCGACCTGGTGGTGATGGCCCCCGGCGGGCTGCGCCGCGGCAGCCGCTACGTGGTGCGGGTGGTGGCGGGCGGTGATCAGCTGGCCCGGCAGACCGGGCTGGTCGACGGCCGCGGCCGGCCGATCCGCGGGCTGCCGCCGCAGGTCGTCTCGGGCGCCACCTGTGACGCCGAGGCAGCCTGGCGCGGGGCCTTCCTCGCCCACGGCTCGCTCACCGAACCCGGCCGCTCCTCCTCGCTGGAGGTCACCTGCCCCGGCCCCGAGGCCGCGCTCGCGCTGGTCGGCGCCGCGCGCCGGCTCCAGATCGCCGCCAAGGCGCGGGAGGTGCGCGGTGTTGACCGCGTTGTCGTCCGTGACGGTGACGCCATCGGCGCGCTGTTGACGCGGCTCGGCGCCCATGAGTCGGTGCTCGCGTGGGAGGAGCGGCGGATGCGCCGCGAGGTCCGCGCCACCGCCAACCGGCTCGCCAACTTCGACGACGCCAACCTGCGCCGCTCGGCCCGCGCCGCCGTCGCCGCCGGGGCCCGGGTGCAGCGCGCGCTGGAGATCCTGGGCGAAGAGGTGCCCGAGCACCTGGCCGCGGCCGGCCGGCTGCGCATGGAGCACAAGCAGGCCTCCCTGGAGGAGCTGGGCGCGCTCGCCGACCCGCCGCTGACCAAGGACGCGGTAGCGGGCCGCATCCGCCGCCTGCTGGCCATGGCGGACAAGCGCGCCCAGGACCTGGGGATCCCCGGCACCGAGTCCAGCCTGACCGAGGAGATGGCCGAGGGCATGGTCGGCTGACCACCCCGGCCGGGCGGACCGACCGCCCGTACGACAGACCTCTCAAGCCCCCGGCTTCCACCGCGAAGCCGGGGGCGTCCCGTGGCCCTTTCAAGCCATATGTGGCTTGTGGCGCAATTGCGCTGCGTGCGCTGCGGCGTTGACCAGCTGTGACGGAAAGTGCCTCATAGGTGAATCGAAGCCGGCGGTCCGTACCACTTTTCAGTGGACGTGGGCCGCCGGTGCCAATGTCACGTACGTCCCGTGATAGCGGTAGGGTCGGACGCGGTCGGGGACATCCAATAAGGCTCGCCGGCGTCCATACCGGCACACCAACGAGGAGATCGGTTCGTGACGATCCGCGTAGGCATCAACGGCTTCGGCCGCATCGGACGCAACTACTTCCGCGCGCTCCTGGACCAGGGCGCGGACATCGAGATCGTCGGTGTCAACGACCTGACCGACAACGCCACTCTCGTCCACCTGCTGAAGTACGACACCATCCTGGGTCGGCTGAAGCAGGCGGTCAGCCACACCGACAACACCATCACCGTCGGCAACCAGACGTTCAAGACGTTCGCCGAGCGGGACCCGGCCAAGCTGCCCTGGGCGGAGCTCGGCGCCGACATCGTCATCGAGTCGACGGGCATCTTCACCAAGCGCGAGGACGCGGCGAAGCACCTGGCCGCCGGTGCCAAGAAGGTCCTGATCTCCGCGCCCGCCAAGGGCGAGGACATCACCATCGTGATGGGCGTCAACCAGGAGAAGTACGACGCCGCCAACCACCACGTCATCTCCAACGCGTCCTGCACCACCAACTGTGTCGCCCCGATGGCCAAGGTCCTCGACGAGGCCTTCGGCATCACCAAGGGCCTGATGACCACGGTGCACGCGTACACCAACGACCAGCGCATCCTGGACTTCCCGCACAAGGACCTGCGCCGTGCGCGGGCCGCCGCGGAGAACATCATCCCGACCTCGACCGGTGCGGCGAAGGCGACCGCCCTGGTGCTCCCGCAGCTCAAGGGCAAGCTGGACGGCATCGCCATGCGCGTCCCGGTGCCCACCGGCTCGGTCACCGACCTGGTGGTCGAGCTGGACCGCGAGGTCACCAGGGACGAGGTCAACACCGCTTTCCAGAAGGCCGCCGAGGGTCAGCTCAAGGGCATCCTCGAGTACACCGAGGACGAGATCGTCTCCTCGGACATCGTCAACTGGCCGGCCTCCTGCACCTTCGACTCCTCGCTGACCATGGCCCAGGGCAAGCAGGTCAAGATCATCGGTTGGTACGACAACGAGTGGGGCTACTCGAACCGCCTCGTCGACCTGACCGTCTTCGTCGGCAACCAGCTCTGACCGCTGCCGCGATGAGCCAGGACAGGGCCCGGTACGACGCTGTCGTACGGGCCCTGTTCCCATGAACTAGGAGTCCTCAGTGAAGACGATTGACGATCTTCAGGTCGGCGGGAAGCGGGTCTTCGTCCGTGCCGATCTGAACGTCCCGCTCGACGGCGAGACGATCACCGACGACGGCCGCATCCGCGCTGCCGTGCCGACCATCGCCGGGCTCGTGAAGTCGGGCGCCAAGGTGATCGTCGCCTCCCACCTGGGCCGGCCCAAGGGCGCGCCGGACCCCCGCTTCTCGCTCGCCCCGGTCGCCCGGCGGCTCGGTGAACTCCTCGGCAAGGAGGTCGTCTTCGCGACCGACACGGTCGGGGACGGCGCCCGGCAGGCCGTGGCCGGGCTCGGCGACGGCGATGTGGCACTGCTGGAGAATCTGCGCTTCAACGCCGGTGAGACCAGCAAGGACGACGCCGAGCGCGGCGCCTTCGCCGATCAGCTCGCCGCTCTCGCGGACGTCTATGTGGGCGACGGCTTCGGCGCGGTGCACCGCAAGCACGCCTCGGTGTACGACCTTCCGGCGCGGCTGCCGCACGCCGCGGGCCATCTGATCGCCTCCGAACTGAACGTTCTCAAGCAGCTCACCGACGACGTGAAGCGCCCGTACGCGGTGGTCCTCGGCGGCGCCAAGGTGTCCGACAAGCTCGGCGTCATCGACCACCTCCTGGAGCGGGCCGACCGCATCCTCATCGGCGGCGGCATGGCCTACACCTTCCTCAAGGCCCAGGGCCATGAGATCGGCAACTCGCTGCTTCAGGAGGACCAGATCCCGGCCGTCCAGGAGTACCTGGCGCGCGCCAAGGAGCGCGGCGTGGAGTTCGTGCTCCCCGTCGACGTCCTGGTGGCCGCCGAGTTCCCGGATCTGAAGACGAAGGCCCCGGCGCACCCCCAGGCCGTGTCCGCCGCGGAGATGCCGGCCGGCCAGATGGGTCTGGACATCGGCCCGGCGACCTGCGAGCTGTACGCCTCGAAGCTGGCCGACGCGGCCACCGTCTTCTGGAACGGCCCGATGGGCGTCTTCGAGCACCCCGATTTCGCCGCGGGCACCAAGGCCGTCGCCCAGGCGCTGGTCGAGAGCCCGGCCTTCACCGTGGTGGGCGGCGGCGACTCCGCGGCCGCCGTGCGGATCCTGGGCTTCGACGAGAATGCTTTCGGCCACATCTCGACCGGCGGCGGAGCGAGCCTCGAATACCTCGAGGGCAAGACGCTCCCCGGCCTGGCAGCACTGGAGGACTGAACACCGTGAGTGACCGCACCCCGCTGATCGCGGGCAACTGGAAGATGAACCTCAACCACCTCGAGGCCATCGCCCACGTCCAGAAGATCACCTTCTCGCTCACCGACAAGGACTACGAGGACGTCGAGGCCGCGGTCCTGGCGCCGTTCACGGACCTCCGGACCCTTCAGACCCTGGTCGAGCACGACAAGCTGAAGCTCAAGTACGGCGCCCAGGACATCTCGGCGCACGACTCCGGCGCGTACACCGGGGAGATCTCCGGCGCGATGCTGGCCAAGCTGCGCTGCTCCTATGTGGCCGTCGGCCACTCCGAGCGGCGCCAGTACCACAACGAGACCGACGAGCTGTGCAACGCCAAGGTCAAGGCCGCCTTCAAGAACGACGTCACCCCCATCCTGTGCGTCGGTGAGGGCCTGGAGGTGCGCAAGGCGGGCAACCAGGTCGCGCACACGCTCGCGCAGGTCGACGGGGGTCTCAAGGACGTCCCGGCCGAGCAGGCCGAGCGGATCGTGATCGCGTACGAGCCGGTCTGGGCCATCGGCACCGGCGAGGTGGCCACCCCCGAGGACGCCCAGGAGGTCTGCGGGGCGATCCGGGGCCGCCTGGCCGAGCTGTACAGCCAGGAGCTGGCCGACAAGGTCAGGATCCAGTACGGCGGCTCGGTGAAGTCCGGGAACGTCGCCGCGATCATGGCGCAGCCGGACGTGGACGGCGCGCTGGTCGGCGGCGCCTGCCTGGACGCGGACGAGTTCGTCAAGATCGTCCGGTTCCGCGACCAGTGAGCAGGACGGTGAGTAGGCCGTAGCAGGTCACTCGGCGTACCCTGGCGGGGGTCGAGGTGGTGCGCGTCACCACCCGGCCCCCGTTCCCTACCGTCCCGTCCAAGCCCGAGAGAGTTGGTTCCAGCCGTGGTCATGGGGTTCTCGATCGCCCTCATCATCTTCAGCCTCCTGCTGATGATGCTGGTGCTCATGCACAAGGGGAAGGGCGGAGGTCTGTCCGACATGTTCGGTGGTGGCATGCAGTCGTCCGTGGGCGGCTCCTCGGTCGCCGAGCGCAACCTGGACCGGATCACCATCGTCGTCGGCCTGCTCTGGTTCGTCTGCATCGTGGTGCTCGGCCTGCTGATGAAGCTCGATTGAGCCGATAGCTGACGTACCGTCGTGAGCGCGGCCTATCATGGGTCTGCGTCCTCGGGGGCACCTCCCGGCCGAAGGCCGGAGGCGGTGTAACTCCTCCTACTGGACGCGCGTTGGGCCTTACGTAGACTGGGGCGCCCGGCAGCGGAGCTGCCTACCAATGCTTCGCGGCACCATCACGCAGGGAGTTACGACCGTGGCAAGTGGCAACGCGATCCGTGGAAGTCGGGTCGGAGCGGGGCCGATGGGAGAAGCGGAGCGAGGCGAATCGGCGCCTCGGCTGCGCATTTCCTTCTGGTGCTCGAATGGGCACGAGACTGTGCCGAGCTTCGCCAGCGACGCGCAGATCCCGGACACTTGGGACTGCCCCCGCTGCGGCTTCCCGGCCGGCAAGGACCGGGACAGCCCGCCGGACCCGCCGCGCACCGAGCCGTACAAGACGCATCTGGCGTATGTGCGGGAGCGGCGGAGCGACGCCGACGGCGAGGCGATCCTCGCCGAGGCTCTCGCCAAGCTTCGCGGCGAGATCTGAGCGACAGGCGGGACGACGCACGTACGACGGCCCGGCCGGGCACCTCTGACGGGGGTGCGCGGCCGGGCCGTTGTCAGTGGTGGGGGCTACGGTCGTGACGTGAGGTGCCGTGCGGGTCGGGAGGGGGCGTCATGGCCACGGTGGAGGCGGACGAGCAGGCTGCCGGGCGGTCCGTGCCGCTTGCCTGGCGGGGCGGCTTCGGGCGGTTGTGGGGGGCCGCGGTGGTGTCCCGGTTCGGGGACGCGCTGCGCGGGGCGGCGCTTCCGCTGCTGGCCGTCTCGCTGACCGACTCCGCGGTGCTGGTCGCGCTGGTGACCGCGTGCGGATTTCTGCCGTGGCTGCTGTTCGGGCTGCTCGGCGGGGCCATCGCCGACCGGGTGGACCAGCGGCGGGCGATGTGGGCGGTGGACGCGGCGCGCGGGGTGCTGATGGCCGCGTTCGCCGTCGCAGTATGGCTGGGACATGCCTCGATCGGCCTGCTGCTCGCCCTGGCCTTCGCGCTGACCACCCTGCAAACCCTCTTCGACAACGCCGCCACGGCCCTGCTGCCGTCCGTGGTGCCCGGGGAGGCCCTGAGCCGGGCCAACGCCAGGCTGATGACCGGGCAGGAGGTCATGGGCCGGTTCGTGGGCGCGCCGCTGGTGCCGGTGGCCCTGGGCCTCGGCATCGCGATGCCGTACATAGCCGACGCGGTCACGTATTTCGCCGCCGCCGCGCTGGTCGCCTCGCTGGGCGGGGGTGCGCGGGCGCCGCGGCGGGAGCCCCGGGCGCCGGGGCGCACGATCCGCCGGGACATGGGCGAGGGCATCAAGGTGCTGTGGCGGGACCGGCTGCTGCGGGCGCTGTGCGTGTCGACCACGCTGTGCAATATCGGCATCGGCGCCCTCATCGCCACGCTGGTGCTGCACATCACCGGATGGCTGGGCGCAGGGGACGGCGGTTACGCGGCCGTCATCACGGCGTACGGGATCGGCAGCGTCACGGGCGGGCTGGTGGCCGCGCGGGTGGCGGAGCGGCTGGGCCGCGCCCCCACGATCATGGTGTGCGGCCTCGTCCAGATCGCCGCCCTGCTCGCCCTGGGCACGATCCGCACGCTGCCGGCCGCCGTGGCCGCCCTCGGGGTCTTCGGCTTCGCCGGGATCATCTGGAACGTCACGGAGGTGACGATGATGCAGCAGCGCAGCCCGGCCGAGATGCTGGGCCGGGTCAGCGCCGCCTTCCGCACCCTGTCGATCGCCGGCAGCCCGCTCGGCGCCCTGCTCGGCGGGGTCATCGCCGCGGCGTGGGGGCTGAACACCCCGGCGCTGGCGGCCGCCGTGCTCTTCGCCGGCGGCCTGGTGGCCCTCGTCCCGGGGATACGGGCCCCGATCAACTAGGTTGGGGGCACGGGGGCCAGGCACCGACAAGAAGTGGGCTGATTCCGAGATGAACGCAGACGGCCGCAGCAGACTCGACCAGCTGCCCGAGTGGAACGCACTGGCCGCACACCGCCAGGAGCTGGGCGACACACATCTGCGCGAGCTGTTCGCCCAGGACCCCGGCCGCGCGGAGCGGTTCACCGTGTCGGTCGGCGACCTCCATCTGGACTACTCCAAGCACCTGGTGACCGACGAGACCCTGCGGCTGCTGCGGGAGCTGGCCACGGCGACCGGCGTGACCCAGCTGCGGGACGCCATGTTCCGGGGCGAGAAGATCAACACCACCGAGGACCGGTCGGTGCTGCATGTCGCGCTGCGCGCGCCCCACTCCGCCGTCATCGAGTCCGACGGCAAGGACGTCGTCGCGGAAATCCACGCGGTGCTCACCAAGATGGGCACATTCGTCGACCGGATCCACTCGGGGGAGTGGCGAGGGCACACCGGCGAGCGCATCAAGAACATCGTCAACATCGGCATCGGCGGCTCCGACCTGGGCCCGGCGATGGCGTTCGAGGCGCTGCGCGCCTACACCCACCGCGAGTTGGAGTTCCGCTTCGTCTCCAATGTCGACGGGGCGGATCTGCATGAGGCGCTGCGCGGCCTGGACCCGGCCGAGACGCTGTTCATCGTCGCCTCGAAGACCTTCACCACCATCGAGACCATTACCAACGCCACCTCCGCCCGCCGCTGGCTGCTGAGCGGTCTCGGCGCGGGCCAGGAAGCGGTCGCCAAGCACTTCGTGGCGCTGTCGACCAATGCGGAGAAGGTCGCCGAGTTCGGCATCAACACCGACAACATGTTTGAGTTCTGGGACTGGGTCGGCGGGCGCTACTCCTTCGACTCGGCCATCGGCCTGTCCTTGATGGTCGCCATCGGCCAGGACCGCTTCCGCGAGATGCTGGCCGGCTTCCACCTCGTCGACGAGCACTTCCGCTGCGCCCCGCCGGAGGAGAACGCCCCGATGCTGCTCGGGCTGCTGGGCATCTGGTACGGGCAGTTCTTCGACGCGCAGTCGCACGCCGTGCTGCCGTACTCGCACTACCTGTCCAAGTTCCCCGCCTATCTCCAGCAGCTCGACATGGAGTCCAACGGCAAGTCGGTGGACCGCGAGGGCCGGCCGGTGAGCTGGCAGACCGGCCCGGTGGTCTGGGGGACGCCCGGCACCAACGGCCAGCACGCCTACTATCAGCTGCTCCACCAGGGCACCAAGACGATCCCGGCCGATCTGATCGGCTTCGCCAACCCGGTGGCCGACCTGAGCCCCAAGCTCGCCGCCCAGCACGACCTGCTGATGGCCAATCTCTTCGCCCAGGGCCAGGCGCTGGCCTTCGGCAAGACGTCGGAGGAGGTGGCCGCCGAGGGGGTGGCTCCGGAGCTGGTGCCGCACAAGACCTTCCGCGGCAACCGCCCCACGACCACGATCCTGGCCGCCGAGCTGAGCCCCTCGGTGCTCGGTCAGCTGATCGCGCTGTACGAGCACAAGGTGTTCGTACAGGGAGCCGTCTGGAACATCGACTCCTTCGACCAGTGGGGGGTGGAGCTCGGCAAGGTCCTCGCCAAGCGCGTCGAGCCCGCGCTCACCGAGGGGGCCGAGGTGCCGGGTCTCGACCCGTCCACCGCCGGGCTGGTCGCCACATACCGCTCGCTGCGCGGCCGCTGAGGCCGCCGAGCACACACAAAGAGCCGCACACGCCGGACGGGCCGGCCGGGCTCGCCCCGCTCACACGGGGTGGGCCCGGTCCGGCCCGTCGGTTTTGCAAGGGCTCGCCTCCGGTCAGGGCGACGCCGGGGGGTACAGCTCGCGCGGCAGGCCCGCCGCGGCGGCCCGGTCCAGCAGCCACAGCGTGCGACGGCGGCCGTACGCGCCCGCGGCCGGGGCCTGGATCTCCCCGGCGCCCGACAGCGCGATCGTCACCGCCTTGGCCTTGTCCTCGCCCGCCGCCAGCAGCCAGACCTCCTGCGCCGCGCGGATCGCGGGCAGGGTCAGGCTGATCCGGGTGGGCGGGGGCTTGGGCGCGCCGCGCACCGCCACCACCGTCCGCTCCGTCTCCCGCACGGCGGGCAGCTCCGGGAACAGCGAGGCCACATGCGTGTCCGGGCCCACGCCCAGCAGCAGCACGTCGAAGGACGGCGCCGCACCGTGGTTCTCCGGGCGCGCGGCCCGGGCCAGCTCCTCGGCGTACGCCTCCGCGGCCGCCTCCACATCGCTGCCCCACGGGCCGTCGGAGGCGGGCATCGCGTGCACCCGGGCCGGGTCCAGACCCACCGAGTCCAGCAGCGCCTCCCGCGCCTGGGTGACATTGCGGTCCGGGTGGCCGTCCGGCAGGAACCGCTCGTCGCCCCACCACAGGTCGAGCCGCGACCAGTCCACCGCGTCCCGGGCGGGCGCCTCGGCGAGCGCGGCCAGCAGGCCGTTGCCGTTGCGCCCGCCGGTCAGCACGACCGACGCGGAGCCGCGGGCGGACTGGGCGTCCACCACCTTGGTGATCAGCCGGGCCGCCGCGGCCTGCGCCATCAGCTCCTTGTCGCGGTGGACGACCACCTGCGGAGCGGTCACGACGCCGCCCTGCCGGTGGCCTTGCCGCCACCACTGGAGCCGGAACCGGAGCCGCCCGGCTTCGCCGGGGCCTTGGGCACCGGGCGCGGGGCCTCCGGACGGGCCTCGGCGCCGGCCTTGCCGCCACCACCGGAGCCCGAGCCGGATCCGGCAGCGGAACCGGTTCGCGCCACCGACGGGTCGGGGGTCGAGCCCATCACGCCCTTGCCGAGCCGGCTCGCCCCGAACTTCACCGCCGAGGCGTACATCTCGTCCGGGTCGAGACGGCGCAGCTCCTCCGCTATCAGCTCCGACTTGTCCCGCCGCTGGAGCGCGACATGCCGGTCCGGCTGCCCCGGCATCGCCAGCTCGGCCAGCGACCCGTTCGCCCGGTCCAGGCAGATCGTGCCGTCGGCCGTCTCCAGCCGCACCGCGGTCAGCCCGGGGCCGTCCGAGACCTGCCGGTGCACCGGGACCCGCAGCCGCTCGGCGAGCCACAGTGCCAGCAGCTCGCCGCTCGGGTTGTACGCCTCGCCCTCGACCACCGCGGAGGTGATCGTCGAGTGCTTCTGGTCCAGCGCCGCGGCCAGCACGCTGCGCCACGGAGTGATGCGCGTCCAGGCCAGGTCGGTGTCGCCCGGGGTGTATGTCCTGGCCCGCAGCCCGAGCGTGCTCACCGGGTCCTCGGTGGCCTGGGCGTCGGTGATCCGGCGGGCCGCCAGCCGGCCCAGCAGGTCCTCGCTGGGGTGCTCCGGAGCGTCGTCCGGCCACCACACCACCACCGGGGCGTCCGGCAGCAGCAGCGGCAGCACCACCGACTGGGCGTGGGCCGCCAGCTCGCCGTAGAGCCGCAGCAGCACCGTCTCGCCGGTGCCGCTCTCGCCGGCGATCCGCACCTCCGCGTCCAGCCGGGCCACCTTGCGGTCGCGCGGCGAGCGCCCCGGCCGCTTGATGACGACCAGGATGCGCGAGGGATGTTCCTTGGACGCGTCGCTCGCGGCCTTCAGCGCGTCGTAGTGATTGCCCTCGTCGGTGACGATGACAAGGGTGAGCACCATGCCCACGGCCGGTATCCCCGCCGCCCTCCGCGCCTGGACCAGAGCAGCGTTGATCTGGCTGGACGTGGTGTCGGTGAGATCGATGTTCATGGCCGGCGCCAGCTCCGTCCGTCTCGTGCGAGCATCTCGTCCGCCGCCTTCGGCCCCCAGGTGCCCGCCGTGTACTGCTCGGGCTTGCCGTGCTGGTCCCAGTAGGCCTCGACGGGATCGAGGATCCGCCAGGACTCCTCCACCTCCTGGTGGCGGGGGAACAGGTTGGCATCGCCGAGCAGGACATCGAGCAGCAGCCGCTCGTAGGCCTCGGGGCTGGACTCGGTGAAGGACTCGCCGTAGGCGAAGTCCATCGTCACGTCCCGGATCTCCATGGAGGTGCCGGGCACCTTGGAGCCGAACCGGATGGTGACGCCCTCGTCCGGCTGCACCCGGATGACCAGGGCGTTCTCCCCGAGCTCCTGGGTGTCGGTGGTGTCGAAGGGGGAGTGCGGGGCGCGCTGGAAGACCACCGCGATCTCGGTGACCCGCCGCCCGAGCCGCTTGCCCGCGCGCAGGTAGAAGGGCACGCCCGCCCAGCGGCGGTTGTCGATCTCCAGCTTGATCGCGGCATAGGTGTCGGTATTGGAGTTGGAGTCGATGCCCTCCTCCTCCAGGTAGCCCAGCACCTCCTGGCCGCCCTGCCAGCCGTGGGAGTACTGGCCGCGCACGGTGTGCTTGCCCAGCTCCTTCGGCAGCTTGACGGCCTTGAGCGCCTTCAGCTTCTCGGTGACCAGCGCGGTGGCGTCGAAGGAGGAGGGCTCCTCCATGGCGGTCAGCGCGAGCAGCTGCAGCAGATGGTTCTGGATGACGTCGCGCGCCGCGCCGATGCCGTCGTAGTAGCCGGCCCGGCCGCCGATGCCGATGTCCTCGGCCATGGTGATCTGTACGTGATCGACGTACGAGCGGTTCCACAGCGGCTCGAACATGGTGTTGGCGAAGCGCAGCGCCAGGATGTTCTGGACCGTCTCCTTGCCCAGGTAGTGATCGATCCGGAAGACGTCGCCCGGCCGGAAGACGTCGTGGACGACCTGGTTGAGCTCCTGGGCGCTGGTCAGGTCATGGCCGAAGGGCTTCTCGATGACGGCGCGCCGCCAGGAGTCGCCGGGCCCGGAGGACAGTCCGTGTTTCTTGAGCTGCTGGACGACGGAGGGGAAGAATTTCGGCGGGACCGACAGATAGAAGGCGAAGTTGCCGCCCGTGCCGCGCGCCTTGTCCAGCTCCTCGATCGTCCCCCGCAGCTTTTCGAACGCCTCGTCGTCGGAGAACTCGCCGGGCACGAAGCGGAAGCCCTCGGCGAGCTGCTGCCAGACCTCCTCGCGGAAGGGGGTCCTGGCGTGTTCCTTGACCGCGTCGTGGACGACCTGGGCGAAGTCCTCGTTCTCCCAGTCGCGGCGGGCGAAGCCGACGAGCGAGAAGCCCGGCGGCAGCAGGCCACGGTTGGCCAGGTCGTAGACGGCCGGCATCAGCTTCTTGCGGGACAAGTCGCCCGTGACGCCGAAGATGACCAGGCCCGACGGCCCCGCGATGCGCGGAAGCCGCCGGTCCCGGGGGTCACGCAGCGGATTGGCTCCGCTCGTGGAAAGTGACAAGATCTCTCACGCCTCCGAAGGAGCGAGGCGGCCCAGCTCCGCCTCAATGGACTTCAGCAGGTCGTTCCAGGACGCCTCGAACTTCTCGACGCCCTCGTCCTCGAGGAGCTGTACAACGTCATCGTACGAGATTCCGACGCCTGCGAGCGCGTCGAGATCGGCCTTGGCCTGCTCGTATGTACCACGCACCGTGTCACCGGTGATCCCGCCGTGGTCGGCGACGGCCTCCAGCGTGGCCTCCGGCATGGTGTTCACCGTGCCCGGGGCGACCAGGTCGTCCACGTAGAGCGTGTCCTTGTAGGCCGGGTCCTTGACGCCGGTGGAGGCCCACAGCGGGCGCTGCTTGTTGGCGTTGGCCCGGTCCAGGGCGGCCCAGCGCTCGGACGGCGCGGTCGACTTGTCGTGCGAGCCGAACACCTCCTCGTACGCCTGGTACGCGAGGCGGGCGTTGGCCAGGGCGGCCTTGCCGCGCAGCGCCTTGGCCTCGTCGGTGCCCAGCTTGTCGAGGCGCTTGTCGATCTCGGTGTCCACGCGGGACACGAAGAAGGACGCCACCGAGTGGATCTTCTGGAGGTCGAGCCCCGCGGCCTTGGCCTTCTCCAGGCCGGCCAGGAAGGCGTCCATGACCTCGCGGTAGCGCTCCAGCGAGAAGATCAGCGTGACGTTGACGCTGATGCCGAGCCCGATCACCTCGGTGATCGCGGGGAGGCCCGCCCGGGTGGCCGGGATCTTGATGAAGGTGTTGGGCCGGTCCACCAGCCAGGCCAGCTGCTTGGCCTCGGCGATGGTGGCGGCCGTGTTGTGCGCCAGGCGCGGGTCCACCTCGATGGAGACCCGGCCGTCCTGGCCGCCGGTCGCGTCGTACACCGGGCGCAGGATGTCGGCGGCGTCCCGGACGTCCGCCGTGGTGATCATGCGGACGGCCTCGTCGACGGTGACCTTGCGGGTCGCGAGGTCGGCCACCTGCTGCTGGTAGCCGTCGCCGCCGGCGATCGCCTTCTGGAAGATCGACGGATTGGTGGTCACGCCCACCACATGGCTCTGGTCGATCAGCTCGGCCAGATTGCCGGATGTGATGCGCTTGCGCGAAAGGTCGTCGAGCCAGACCGCGACGCCTTCGTCGGCCAGCCGCTTGAGTGCGTCTGTCATCGGGTTTGCATCTCCTACTCGTCGCTACAGGTTCGTATACGGCGTCAGCGCCCGGCGGTCTCAAGCGACTCGCGGGCGGCGGTGACAACGGCCTCCGCGGTCAGGCCGAACTCCCGGTAGAGCACCTTGTAGTCGGCGGAGGCGCCGAAGTGCTCCAGCGAGACGATGCGGCCGGCGTCGCCCACGAAGCGGTACCACGTCAGGCCGATCCCCGCCTCGACGGCCACACGGGCCTTCACGGACGGCGGCAGAACGCTGTCCCGGTACGCCTGGTCCTGCTCCTCGAACCACTCGACCGAGGGCATCGAGACCACGCGGGTCGGGACGCCGGCGGCCTGAAGCTGCTCGCGCGCCTCGACGGCGAGCTGCACCTCGGACCCGGTGCCGATGAGGATCACCTGCGGGGCAGTGCTCTGCCCTTCGGGCCCTTCGGCCTCGGCCAGGACATACCCACCCTTGGCGGCGTCCTCGTTGACGTCGTACGTCGGCACGTTCTGCCGGGTCAGCGCGAGGCCGTGCGGGGCCGGCTGCTCCGTGTGGCGGCGGGTGATCTCGCGCCAGGCGATGGCGGTCTCGTTGGCGTCGGCCGGGCGCACGATGTTCAGGCCCGGGATGGCGCGCAGCGCGCTCAGGTGCTCGACCGGCTGGTGGGTCGGGCCGTCCTCGCCCAGGCCGATGGAGTCGTGCGTCCACACATAGGTGACGGGGAGCTTCATCAGGGCGGCGAGCCGGACGGCGGGGCGCATGTAGTCGGAGAAGACCAGGAAGGTGCCACCGTAGATACGGGTGTTGCCGTGCAGCGCCACACCGTTCATGGTCGAGCCCATGGCGTGCTCGCGGATGCCGAAGTGCACGGTGCGGCCGTACGGGTCGGCCTCGGGAAGCGGGTTGTCCTTCGGGAGGAAGGACGAGGACGCGTCGATGGTGGTGAGGTTCGAGCCCGCGAGGTCGGCCGAGCCGCCCCACAGCTCGGGGAGCAGCCCGCCGAGCGCCTTGAGCACCTGGCCGGAGGCCTTGCGGGTGGCCACGTCCTTGCCGGGCTCGAAGACCGGGATCGCCTTGTCCCAGCCCGCGGGCAGCTCACCGGCGCTGATCCGGTCGAACTCGGCGGCGCGCTCGGGGTTGTTGTCCCGCCACTCCTGGAACTTCTTGTCCCAGGCGGCGTGGGCCTCGCGGCCCCGGTCGAGCAGACCGCGGGTGTGGGCGATGACTCGCTCCTCCACCTCGAAGTTCTGCTCGGGGTCGAAGCCGAGGACGCGCTTGGTGGCGGCGACCTCGTCGGCGCCGAGCGCCGAGCCGTGGGCGGCCTCGGTGTTCTGCGCGTTCGGGGCGGGCCAGGCGATGATCGTGCGGGTGGCGATGATCGAGGGGCGCTCGGTCTCGGCCTTCGCCGCCTTCAGCGCCGCGTACAGCGCCTGGACGTCGAAGTCGCCGTTGGGCGCCTGCTCGACGCGCTGCACATGCCAGCCGTACGCCTCGTACCGCTTCAGCACATCCTCGGAGAAGGCGGTCGCGGTGTCGCCCTCGATCGAGATGTGGTTGTCGTCGTACACCGCGATCAGATTGCCGAGCTTCTGGTGGCCGGCCAGCGAGGAGGCCTCCGCCGAGATGCCCTCCTCCAGGTCGCCGTCGGAGACGATCGCCCAGATGGTGTGGTCGAAGGGGGAGGCGCCCGCGGGCGCCTCCGGGTCGAACAGACCGCGCTCGTAGCGGGCGGCCATCGCCATGCCCACCGCGTTGGCTACGCCCTGGCCCAGCGGGCCGGTGGTGGTCTCGACCCCGGTGGTGTGGCCGTGCTCCGGGTGGCCCGGGGTCAACGAGCCCCAGGTGCGGAACGACTCCAGGTCCTCCAGCTCCAGGCCGAACCCACCCAGGTACAACTGGATGTAGAGGGTCAGCGAGGTGTGACCGGGGGAGAGGACGAACCGGTCACGGCCCACCCATCCGGCGTCGGAGGGGTCGTGCCGCATCAGCTTCTGGAAGAAGAGGTACGCGGCGGGGGCCAGGCTCATGGCGGTGCCGGGGTGGCCGTTGCCGACCTTCTGCACTGCATCCGCGGCCAGGACGCGGGCCGTGTCCACGGCGCGCTGGTCCACATCGGTCCACTCGAGATCTGTGGTAGTCGGCTTCGTGCTCACCCTGAGTCAGGGCTCCTCTCCACAATGTCGATATCCGGCGACATGCGCACCGGCTTTGTCGAGCCTACCCCTGGAACAACGGTCATCTTTTCGAGCGAGTACCCGGCATACGGGGAACGAATGCCGGAGATGCGGCATTCCCCCGGAGGCCACGAGCTCCGCGAACACGAGCCGACCCCGGCGGCGGGCGGCGTATCCGCAACGTCTAGAGTGGCGTGGTACGCGCAAGTCTTTACCGGCTCTTCATGTCCGGTGCTTGCTTGTTCTTGCCTTCTACCAGGGGTGTGCGTGACGGCCGTCGATTCCCGTCCTGCGGGGGTGCTCGATTCGAGCCGGAGCCGCCGGCCGCTCGGTGCCCGAGTCAAGGCGTTCGTGGCACTGACCAAGCCGCGTGTCATCGAGTTGCTGCTGATGACAACGGTGCCGGTGATGTTCCTGGCCGCCCAGGGCGTCCCGGATCTGTGGCTGGTGCTCGCCACCTGCGTCGGCGGCTATCTGTCGGCCGGTGGCGCGGGCGCGTTCAATATGTATTACGACCGCGACATCGACGCGCTCATGGACCGCACCTCGCAACGCCCGCTGGTGACCGGCATGGTCTCGCCGGCCGAGTGCCTGGTCTTCGCCTTCGCGCTCGCGATCGGGTCGACGGCCTGGTTCTGGTTCCTGGTCAACCCGCTGTCCGCGATTTTGTCGCTCGGCGCGCTGGTTTTCTACGTCGTCGTCTACACGATGTTGCTCAAGCGGCGTACCGCGCAGAACATCGTGTGGGGCGGCATCGCGGGCTGTATGCCGGTGTTCATCGGCTGGTCCGCCGTCACCAATTCGCTCTCCTGGGCCGCGGTGATTCTCTTCCTCGTCATCTTCTTCTGGACGCCGCCGCACTACTGGCCGCTGTCCATGAAGGTGAAGGAGGACTACGCGCGCGTGGGCGTGCCGATGATGCCCGTGGTCGCGGGCAACAAGGCGGTCGCCCGGCAGATCGTCCTCTACAGCTGGGTGATGGTCGTCGTCTCGCTGCTGCTCTGGCCGCTCGGCTACACCGGCTGGTTCTACCCCACCGTGGCCGCGGTGCTGGGCGCGTTCTGGCTCAAGGAGGCGCATGCGCTTCAGGCGCGCGCCAAGGCCGGGATCACGGGGGCGCAGCTCAAGGAGATGCGGCTGTTCCACTGGTCCATCACCTATGCGTCGTTGCTGTTCGCCGCCGTCGCCGTGGACCCCTTCCTGCGCTGATCACCCTTCCCGCGCCGATTACTGACCGGTAGCATCGGTCTCATGGCAGACAGCACGCAGACGGAGCCCGAGCCCGAGGGCCGCGCGGGCAAGGCCGCGTCGGCCAAGGCCGAGAAGCAGGTCAAGCGGCTCGCCCACCAGATGACCGCCTTCGCGCGGGACCACGGCGGCAGCGCCGAGGGCCAGCTCGCCCACATCGGCCGAGGCACCGTCCGCGTCGCCCTCGTCGGGGCCAACGGCGACTGGGGCACCCTGGTCGCCCCGTCCCACGACACGGCCCGCCGCGCCGCGGAGTCCGCGGGGATCACCCTGCACGACGACTTCGCCGGCGAGCTCGCGGCGAAGGTACGCACCGGGCCGTACGAGTGGACCCGCATGGCCGGGATCCAACTCGGCGGCCCGCCCAACGCGTAGCCCCCGCCGCGGCGGCTCTTTCTCCCCTGCCCCGCCCCTTCCCGCAGCATCTCCATGGGCCCCGCCGCGCGGTTGGCGTCCACGCCGGCCCTGGCCAGGGCTGGGCTGGGCTCGCGTACGGGGTCGGCCCCGCCTTGTCGGGCCAAGCCCGGGCCCGGCGGGCAACGAGGGGCGCGGCCCCAGCCGACCCCGGGCTGTCTTCGGGGCGAGGGAGGGAGGCCCACCGCGCGCCGGGCCCGGCGCCGGGGTCCGGGCCGGGCTCTGCTCCAGGCCTCGCGTCGGTGCCCCTGCCGGGCCTGGGCCCTGGCCGGCGGATCTTGAGGCCTGCGGCGGCCACGCTGCGGAGCAGCAAATCGACGCAGCCCCCACCCCGCCCCTTCCCGCAGTGTCTCTTTGCGGCTCCGCCGCGTGGCAGGGGCTTTGCCCCTGGACCCCGGGGTCTGGGGCGGAGCCCCCCACACGGCGGAGCCGCATATCGGCAGGGGCCCTGAACCCGCGAGGGCGCGGGGGCTGGGGGCTTGCCCCGGGATCGGGAAGGGGCGGGGAGGGGGGAAACCCTCCCGTCCCCGAGGGGCGCTCTTGCCGGGTGGGCCGGGGCGGGTCACGCTCGGGGGCGGGCCTGGCGACACCTCACCACCGTTTCGCCCGTTAAGCCCTTCGATGCCCGACGGCGAGGAGGCGGCGGTGACGGACGAGGCGACGGGCACTTCGGCCGACCCGGCCTCCTCGGCCGCCCCGGAGGACGCCTGGGACCCCTCCCCGCATGCAGAGGTCGGCGTCCTGCCGCCGCTGATCGACCAGCACAGCCACGGCACCCTCCACACCGAGCTCGGCCTCGGCTCGTTCGAGGCCCATCTCGCCGCCGCCGCGGGCTCCGGCGCCGCCGCCCCCGCGGGCACCACCTTCTTCGACAGCTGGACCGGCCTGGCCGTACGCCGCTGGTGCCCCCCATTGCTCGGCCTGGAGGCCCACTGCGCCCCCGTCCGCTATCTCGCCCGGCGGCGCGAGCTGGGCGCGTACCACGCGGGGCGGCTGCTGCTGCGCGGCGCGGGCATCGGCACCTTCCTGCTGGAGTCGGGGTCGCCGGGCGAGCTCACCTCGGCCGCCGAACTGGCCGCGGCCGCGGACGGCCCGGTCCACGAGGTCATCCGGCTGGAGCCGCTGGCCGAGGAGGTCGCGGACACCTCGGGCTCGGTCGACTCGTTCATCGGCAACACCGCCGAGGCCCTGTACTCCGCGGCCCAGCACGCCACCGCCTTCGCCCTGGGCATCACCTTCTGCGACGAGACCCCGCCGGACCCCCGGGAGGTGCGGCGCGCCGCGGACCGCTGGCTCGGCGGACGCACTCCGCGCGCCCGTCCCGCCGACCCCGCGCTGCTTCAGCATCTGCTGTGGAGCGCCGTCGCGACCGGCCTGCCCGTACAGCTGCACTGCGCCGACCCGCAGCCGCTCGCGGGCTTTCTGCACGCCACCGCGGGCGCCGGCACCGACCTGGTGCTGCTGCCCGGCCGCCCGCACCACCGCCGCGCCGCCCAACTGGCCGCGACCTTTTCGCACGTCTACGCGGACGCCGGGCCGCGGCCGGGGGAGACCCTCGGCGAGGCGCCGTTCGGCAAGCTGCTGTTCTCGACCGGGGCGCGGGCGCTGCCCGAGCTGTATGTGACCGGCGCCCGGCTGTTCGTACGGGCCATGGCGCGGCTGGCGGCCGAGTGGGTCGCCGACGGCGTCTGCACCCGGCCCGAGGCGCGGCGCATCGCCGCACTCGTCGCGGCCGGGACCGCGCGCCGGGTCTACCGGCTGGACCCGGCGGCCTCGGCGACGGGCTGAGCCGGGGCGGGGGCCGCGACCGGGGCGGGCAGCTCCGCGCGCTCGCGCTGGGAGAGCAGGACCCGCTGCACCGCGATCAGCACCAGGCAGGAGCCGAACATGTGGACGCCGACGACGACTTCGGGCAGGTGCGTGAAGTACTGAACGTAGCCGATCACGCCCTGGAGGAGCAGGACGACGAGGAACTCGACGACGGGGCGGCGCAGCGCGGCCGGGGCCTTCACGGCGCGCAGCGTGAACCACAGGGCGGCGCTCAGGCCCAGCACGATGTACACGAAGTCCACGTGCAGCTGGGTGATCTCCTGCCAGTCCAGCGGGATGCGGTGCACCTTCCGGGCGTCGCCCGCGTGCGGCCCGGCCCCGCTGACCACGGTCCCGATGAGGATCAGCACACCGGTCGCCCCGACCAGCAGCCAGGTCAGCTGACGGATGGGACGGGCGACGAGGTCGCGCGGCTCGGCGTCGCCCTCGCGGGCGCGCTGCCAGGTCACGACGGTGACCACGAGCAGCGCGGTGGCCAGGAGGAAGTGCGAGCTGACGATGTACGGGTTCAGGCCGGTGAGCACCGTGATGCCGCCGACGACGGCATTGCCCATCACGATCCAGAACTGTGCCCAGCCGAGCCGGGTGAGCGAGCGGCGCATCGGCGTACGGGCGCGGGCCGCGATGATCAACACGCCGACGACCGCGCACAGCACATACGTCAGCATGCGGTTGCCGAACTCGATGGCTCCGTTGATGCCCATCTCGCGGGTGGGCGTCAGGCTGTCCTCCGTGCAGGTCGGCCAGGTTGGGCAGCCGAGCCCGGACTGCGTCAGCCGGACCGCGCCGCCCGTCACCACGATGACCACGGTCATCACCACGGCGACCAGCGCCGCGCGTTCGACGAAGCGCGCGGAGGGCTGCCAGCGGCGGGCGATCTGCTCAAGGGGGTTCAGCGAAGAGGGCACGTCGCCCATCGTAGGCGGGCGCTTGTGCAGCTTTTCACGAGGGGGGTGTGGGGGGAGTCGCTCCCCCGTGGAGACGCAGCACGAGGGGGGTGTGGGGGGAGTCGCTCCCCCGTGGAGACGCAGCACGAGGGGGGTCGGGGGGAGTCCCCCGCCTACAGAAGCCCGCCCTACTCCCAGCGGAACCAGCGCGCCGCCGCCCCCAGCCCCAGCACCGCCCACACCGCCAGGATCCCCAGATCGCCCCACGGCACCCCCGCCCCGTCCCGCAGCACATCCCGCAGGCCGCCCGACAGGGCCGAGATCGGCAGCAGCTCCAGCACGCCGCGGACCGCGTCCGGGAACTTGTCCAGCGACACCATCACCCCGCCGCCGACGAGCAGCAGCAGGAAGACGAGGTTGGCGGCCGCGAGGGTCGCCTCGGCCTTCAGGGTGCCCGCCATCAGCAGGCCGAGGCCGGAGAACGCGGCGGTGCCGAGGAGGAGGAGCAGGGCGACGGTGAGCGGGTTGCCGTGCGGGGACCAGCCCAGGGCGAGCGCGATCACGGTCAGCAGCGCGACCTGGAGCACCTCGGTGACCAGCACCGAGCAGGTCTTCGCGGTCATCAGGGCCCAGCGCGGCAGGGGCGAGGCGCCGAGCCGCTTGAGGACGCCGTAGCGACGCTCGAAGCCGGTCGCGATGGCCTGGCCGGTGAAGGCGGTGGACAGCACGGCGAGCGCGAGGACGCCGGGGGCGAGGAAGTCCACGGCCTTGCCGTCCGCGCCCGTGTCGACGATGTCGACGGTGCTGAACAGCACCAGCAGCAGGGACGGGATGATCACGGTCAGCAGCAGCTGCTCGCCGTTGCGCAGCAGCATCCTGGTCTCCAGAGCCGCCTGTGTGCGGATCATGCGGTGCAGCGGCGCCGCGCCCGGCTGGGGGGTGAAGGTTCCCGTGGCGGTCACGCGCGCAGCTCCTTGCCGGTCAGCTCGAGGAAGACGTCCTCCAGGGTGTGGCGCTCGACCGAGATCCGGTCCGGCATGACGCCGTTCTGGGCGCACCAGGAGGCGACGGTGGCCAGCAGCTGCGGGTCGATCTTGCCGGTGACGCGGTACGAGCCGGGGGTCAGCTCGTCGGCCGCGGAGTCGGCGGGCAGCGCCTTGAGCAGGGAGGGCAGGTCGAGCGCGGGGCGGCCGGTGAAGCGCAGGGTGTTCTCCGCGCCGCCGCGGCACAGCTCTTCGGGGCTGCCCTGGGCGATGACCTTGCCGCCGTCGACGATCGCGACGTGGTCGGCGAGCTCCTCGGCCTCGTCCATGTAGTGCGTGGTGAGGACGACGGTCACGCCGTCCCGGCGCAGATCGCGGACGAGTTCCCAGGTGGCGCGCCGGGCCTGGGGGTCGAGTCCGGCGGTGGGCTCGTCGAGGAAGATCAGCTCGGGGCGGCCGACGACGGCCATGGCGAGCGCGAGGCGCTGTTGCTGGCCGCCGGAGAGCCGCCGGTAGGGCGTGCGGCCGCAGGAGCCGAGGCCGAGCCGCTCGATGAGGAGGTCGACGTCTATGGGGTGGGCGTGCAGGCCCGCGGTGTGGCGCAGCATCTCTTCTGCGCGCGCTCCGGAGTAAACCCCTCCGGACTGGAGCATCACGCCGATTCGGGGGCGCAGCGCGGCCGCCTGGGTCACGGGGTCGAGACCGAGGACGCGGACCGTGCCGGCGTCGGGCCGGCGGTATCCCTCGCAGGTCTCGACGGTGGTGGTCTTGCCCGCTCCGTTGGGGCCGAGCACGGCGGTCACGGCGGCACGCGCCACGGACAGGTCGAGCCCGTCCACGGCGGTCTTCGAGCCGTACCGCTTGACGAGGCCGACGATGTCGACGGCGGGCTCTTCTCGCATGCCGGGCAGTCTACGAATCGCCCGGCCGGCGCCGGCGGGCAGGGCGGTCACCGACCCCGTTTCCGCAGGCCAAGTTAGGTGTGCCTTAGTGACGCACTCCACCGGGGGGTCGGGGGGACCGCGCTTGTACCTTTGCCGGGAATTACGCAACAATGGCGTTGTGAAATACGCGAGCGAAGCTCCGGCGGAACGCGCGGTCGAGTCGGCCGCGCGGTCCGTCGTGCCCGTGCCCGCGCCCGATGAGCAGCACGGCACCCGTAACAAGGTCGCCCGCTCCATCCTCGACCACGGCCCGTCCACCGCTGCCGAGCTCGCCCTGCGGCTCGAGCTGACCCAGGCGGCCGTGCGCCGCCACCTCGACACCCTCGTCGCCGACGGCGTCGTCGAGCCCCGCGAGAAGAGGGTGTACGGGGCGCGCGGCCGCGGCCGCCCGGCCAAGGTCTTCGCGCTCACCGACTGCGGGCGTGACGCGTTCGACCAGGCGTACGACGAGCTGGCCGTGGCCGCCCTGCGCTGGATCGAGCAGAGCGCCGGCGGAGGCGAGGAGGGCCGCGAGGCGGTCGCCGCCTTCGCGCGTGCCAGGCTCGCCGCCCAGGCCGTGGCGTACCGCGAGGCCGTCGAGGCCGCGGAGCCCGAGGCCCGCGCCCGAGCTCTCGCCCGCGCACTGTCCGCGGACGGGTACGCTGCTACGGCGCGCAGCGCACCGGTCGGCGAACAGCTCTGCCAGCACCACTGCCCGGTCGCCCACGCGGCCGAGCGGTATCCGCAGCTGTGCGAGGCGGAGACCGAGGTCTTCTCCCAGTTGCTCGGGACTCATGTGCAGCGTCTGGCCACCATCGCCCATGGCGACGGGGTGTGCACGACCTACATCCCCGGGACCGGCAAGGCCGAGAAGGCGTCCCCCAGCAAGATCCTCAGCAAGACCAAGACCACCAAAGCATCTGCCAGCACGGCCGGGAGGAACCCCGAATGACTCTCCCCACGGAGACTGCTCACCCCGAGCTCGATGGGCTGGGCAACTACGAGTACGGCTGGGCCGACTCCGATGTGGCCGGTGCCGCGGCCAAGCGCGGCCTCTCCGAAGCGGTCGTCCGCGACATCTCGGCGAAGAAGTCCGAGCCGGAGTGGATGCTGAAGCTCCGGTTGAAGGGCCTCAAGCTCTTCGAGAAGAAGCCCATGCCCACCTGGGGCTCGGACCTCTCCGGTATCGACTTCGACAACATCAAGTACTTCGTGCGCTCCACGGAGCAGCAGGCCGCCTCCTGGGAAGAGCTGCCCGAGGACATCAAGAACACCTACGACAGGCTGGGCATCCCGGAGGCCGAGAAGCAGCGCCTGGTCGCGGGTGTCGCCGCGCAGTACGAGTCCGAGGTCGTCTATCACAAGATCCGTGAGGACCTCGAGGAGCAGGGTGTCATCTTCCTGGACACCGACACCGGTCTGAAGGAGCACCCGGAGCTCTTCCAGGAGTACTTCGGCTCGGTGATCCCGGTCGGCGACAACAAGTTCGCCTCGCTGAACTCGGCGGTGTGGTCCGGCGGCTCGTTCATCTACGTGCCGAAGGGCGTGCACGTGGAGATCCCGCTCCAGGCCTACTTCCGGATCAACACGGAGAACATGGGCCAGTTCGAGCGGACGCTGATCATCGTCGACGAGGACGCGTACGTCCACTACGTCGAGGGCTGCACCGCGCCGATCTACAAGTCGGACTCCCTGCACTCCGCGGTGGTCGAGATCATCGTGAAGAAGGGCGCCCGCTGCCGCTACACGACCATCCAGAACTGGTCGAACAACGTGTACAACCTGGTCACCAAGCGCGCCGTGGCCTACGAGGGCGCGACCATGGAGTGGGTCGACGGCAACATCGGCTCCAAGGTGACCATGAAGTACCCGGCCGTCTACCTGATGGGCGAGCACGCCAAGGGCGAGACCCTGTCCATCGCCTTCGCGGGCGAGGGCCAGCACCAGGACGCCGGCGCCAAGATGGTCCACATGGCGCCCCGCACCTCGTCGAACATCATCTCCAAGTCGGTGGCGCGCGGCGGCGGCCGCACCTCCTACCGCGGTCTGATCGAGATCGGCGAGGGCGCCGAGGGCTCCAAGTCCAATGTGCTGTGCGACGCGCTGCTGGTCGACACCATCTCCCGCTCGGACACCTACCCCTATGTGGACGTCCGCGAGGACGATGTGTCGATGGGCCACGAGGCGACCGTCTCCAAGGTCAGCGACGACCAGCTCTTCTATCTGATGAGCCGCGGCCTGTCCGAGGACGAGGCCATGGCGATGATCGTGCGAGGCTTCGTCGAGCCGATCGCGCGCGAGCTTCCCATGGAGTACGCGCTGGAGCTCAACCGGCTGATCGAGCTGCAGATGGAAGGCGCGGTCGGCTGACGCCGGACCCTTCCCCCGATACCCGCGGCGGCCGTCCTGAGGGAGGGCCGAGGTACGTCACCAGAAAGCGAGCTGTACAGCTGCCATGGCTGCTGAAACCATTCCGGCCGGATCCACCACGGACGGTGCCATCCAGGTGGGCCAGCCCACCGATGCGAGGGTCGGCGCCATCGCGTCGTACGACGTGGCCGACTTCCCGGTGCCGCATGGCCGCGAGGAGGACTGGCGGTTCACTCCGCTGGAGCGGCTGCGCGGTCTGCACGACGGCACCGCCGAGGCCACCGGCGGTGTGCGGGTCGAGGTGAGCGCCCCCGAGGGTGTCACCGCCGAGACCGTGGACCGTACGGACCCGCGCCTGGGCAAGGCCGGCAAGCCGGTCGACCGGGTCGCGGCGCAGGCGTACAGCTCCTTCGAGAAGGCCTCGGTGGTCTCGGTCGCCAAGGAGACCGTGCTCACCGAGCCCGTGCGGATCTCCGTGCACGGCGAGGGCGGCACCGCCTACGGCCACCAGGTCGTGGAGGTCGGCGCCTTCGCCGAGGCCGTCGTGGTCATCGACCACACCGGCGACGCCACCCTCGCGGCCAATGTGGAGTATCTGATCGGCGACGGCGCAAAGCTCACCGTCGTCTCCATCCAGGACTGGGACGACACCGCCGTCCACGCCGCGCAGCACACCGCGCTCGTCGGCCGTGACGCCACGTTCAAGTCCGTGGTCGTCACCTTCGGCGGCGACCTGGTGCGCCTCCACCCGCGCGTCATCTACGGCGCCCCGGGCGGTGAGGCCGAGCTCTACGGCCTGTACTTCACCGACAACGGCCAGCACCAGGAGCACCGGCTCTTCATCGACCACGACACCCCGCACTGCCGGAGCAACGTGGCCTACAAGGGCGCGCTCCAGGGCAAGGACGCCCACGCGGTCTGGATCGGCGATGTGCTGATCCGCGCCGCCGCGGAGGGCACCGACACCTACGAGCTCAACCGCAACCTCGTCCTGACCGACGGCGCGCGCGTCGACTCGGTGCCGAACCTGGAGATCGAGACCGGCGAGATCGTCGGCGCCGGCCACGCGAGCGCGACCGGCCGCTTCGAGGACGAGCAGCTGTTCTACCTGATGGCGCGCGGCATCCCGGCCGACGAGGCCCGCCGTCTGGTCGTCCGCGGCTTCTTCGCCGAGCTCGTCCAGCAGATCGGCATCCCCGAGCTGGAGGAGCGCCTGATCGCCAAGATCGAGGCCGAGCTGGAGGCGTCCGTCGCATGAGCCAGACCTTTGTACGCGCTTGCGCGCTGAGCGAGCTGGAAGACGACACCCCCAAGCGGGTGGAGCTTGACGGCGTGCCCGTGTCGCTCGTGCGCACCGAGGGCGAGGTCTTCGCGATCAACGACATCTGTTCGCATGCGAACGTGTCGCTGTCCGAGGGCGAGGTGGAGGACTGCCAGATCGAGTGCTGGCTGCACGGCTCCAGCTTCGACCTGCGTACCGGTAAGCCGTCCGGCCTCCCCGCGACGCGCCCCGTCCCCGTATACCCCGTAAAGATCGAAGGGGACGACGTGCTCGTCTCCGTCACCCAGGAGTCCTGAGGCACCCATGGCAACGCTTGAGATCCACGACCTGCACGTCTCCGTCGAGGCCGAAGGCGGCCCCCGCGAGATCCTGCGCGGCGTCGACCTGACCGTGAAGCAGGGCGAGACGCACGCCATCATGGGCCCCAACGGCTCGGGCAAGTCCACGCTCGCGTACTCGCTCGCGGGCCACCCGAAGTACCAGGTCACCGGCGGCACGGTGACCCTGGACGGCGAGGACGTGCTGGCCATGTCCGTCGACGAGCGGGCCCGCGCCGGCGTCTTCCTCGCCATGCAGTACCCGGTGGAGGTCCCCGGGGTGTCCGTCTCCAACTTCCTGCGCACCTCGGCCACCGCCATCCGCGGCGAGGCGCCGAAGCTGCGCACCTGGGTGAAGGAGGTCAAGGAGGCCATGGAGCGCCTTTCGATCGACCCCTCCTTCGCCGAGCGGAACGTCAACGAGGGCTTCTCCGGCGGTGAGAAGAAGCGCCACGAGATCCTCCAGCTCGAGCTGCTGAAGCCCCGTATCGCGATCCTCGACGAGACGGACTCCGGTCTGGACGTCGACGCGCTGCGCGTGGTCTCCGAGGGCGTCAACCGCGTCCGCGAGACCGGTGAGGTCGGCACCCTGCTGATCACCCACTACACGCGCATCCTGCGCTACATCAAGCCCGACTACGTCCATGTCTTCGCGGCGGGCCGGATCGCCGAGTCCGGCGGCGCCGAGCTCGCGGACAAGCTGGAGGAAGAGGGCTACGAGGCCTATGTGAAGGGCGGCGCGACGAGTGAGTGACGACGACAGGGGCCGCTTCGGCGGCGAGGGATTCGGCGCGGGATACGGAGGCGCAGGGACATGACACAGCTGCCGGGCCTCCTCGACACCGAGGCGATCCGTAAGGACTTCCCGATCCTGGACCGGCTGGTCCACGACGGCAAGAAGCTCGTGTACCTGGACAACGCGGCGACCTCGCAGACGCCGCGCCAGGTGCTCGACGTACTCAGCGAGTACTACGAGGTGCACAACGCGAATGTGCACCGCGGAGTGCATGTGCTCGCCGAGGAGGCCACGGCGCTGTACGAGGGCGCCCGGGACAAGGTGGCCGCCTTCATCAACGCGCCGAGCCGGGACGAGGTGATCTTCACCAAGAACGCCTCGGAGTCGCTCAACCTCGTCGCCAACATGCTCGGTTGGGCCGATGAGCCCTACCGCGTGGACAGCGACACCGAGATCGTCATCACGGAGATGGAGCACCACTCCAACATCGTCCCCTGGCAGCTGCTCTCGCAGCGCACGGGCGCGAAGCTGAAGTGGTTCGGCCTCACCGACGACGGCCGTCTTGACCTGTCGAACATAGACGAGATCATCACCGAGAAGACCAAGGTCGTCTCGTTCGTCCTGGTGTCCAACATCCTGGGCACGGTCAACCCGGTCGAGGCGATCGTCCGCCGCGCGCAGCAGGTCGGCGCCCTCGTCGTGATCGACGCCTCGCAGGCCGCCCCGCACATGACGATGGACGTGCAGGCGCTTCAGGCCGACTTCGTGGCCTTCACCGGCCACAAGATGTGCGGCCCGACGGGCATCGGCGTGCTGTGGGGCCGCCAGGAGCTGCTGGAGGACCTGCCGCCCTTCCTCGGCGGCGGCGAGATGATCGAGACCGTCTCGATGCACTCCTCCACCTACGCCCCCGCGCCGCACAAGTTCGAGGCCGGTACGCCCCCGATCGCCCAGGCCGTCGGCCTCGGCGCGGCCGTGGACTATCTGACCTCGATCGGTATGGACAACATCGCCCGCCATGAGCACGCGGTCACCGAGTACGCGGTGCGCAGGCTGCTGGAGGTCCCCGATCTGCGGATCATCGGCCCGACCACGGCCGAGGACCGCGGCGCCGCGATCTCCTTCACGCTCGGCGACATCCACCCCCACGATGTGGGCCAGGTGCTCGACGAGGAGGGCATCGCGGTCCGGGTCGGCCACCACTGCGCCCGCCCCGTCTGCCTGCGGTACGGAATTCCCGCGACCACGCGAGCGTCGTTCTATCTGTACTCCACCCCGGCCGAGGTCGACGCCTTGGTCGAGGGCCTGGAGCACGTTCGGAACTTCTTCGGGTAGGGGCGTGCCGCGTGAAGCTTGATTCGATGTATCAGGACGTGATCCTCGACCACTACAAGCACCCGCACGGGCGGGGGCTCAGGGACGGGGACGCCGAGGTACACCACACCAATCCGACGTGCGGGGACGAGATCACCCTCCGGGTGCGGCTCGACGGCGAGACCATCGAGGATGTGAGCTACGAGGGCCAGGGCTGTTCCATCAGCCAGGCCAGCGCGTCCGTGCTCAATGACCTGCTGGTCGGCAAGGAGCTCGACGAGGCGCGCAAGATCCAGGAAACGTTTCTGGAGCTGATGCAGTCCAAGGGCAAGACCGAGCCGGACGACGCGATGGAGGAGGTGCTGGAGGACGCGGTGGCGTTCGCCGGCGTCTCGAAGTACCCGGCCCGGGTGAAGTGTGCCCTGCTGAGCTGGATGGCGTGGAAGGATGCGACCGCCCAGGCGCTGGGCGAGCGCGCCGAAGGGAAGATCGCATGAGTGACAACGTGGAAACGGCCGTCAAGCCGGCCAGCGAGGAAGAGGTCCGCGAGGCCCTGTACGACGTCGTGGACCCCGAGCTGGGCATCGACGTGGTCAACCTGGGCCTCGTCTACGGCATCCACATCGACGATGCCAACATCGCCACCCTCGACATGACGCTGACGTCGGCGGCCTGCCCGCTGACCGATGTCATCGAGGACCAGGCGAAGTCGGCCACCGAGGGCATCGTCAACGAGCTGCGGATCAACTGGGTCTGGATGCCGCCGTGGGGCCCCGACAAGATCACCGACGACGGTCGCGAGCAGCTTCGCGCGCTCGGCTTCAACGTCTGAGCCACACCGTCCGAGCCACACCCCGAAAGGCCCCCGCGCACCCCGCGCGGGGGCCTTTCGCGTATTCCGGTGATCCGTTGCGTACGGTCGTACGCATCGTTGTGTACACTCGTACGCATGGGATATCTGACACTCGCGGGGGCGATCGCCGCCGAGATCCTGGCCACCACCTCGATGAAGTACAGCGAAGGCTTCAGCAAGCTCTGGCCCTCGCTGGTCACCGTGGTCGGGTATGTGGTCGCCTTCGCCCTGCTCGCGCAGACGCTCAAGACCATCTCGGTCGGCACCGCATACGCCATATGGGCCGGGGCCGGGACCGCCGTCATCGCGGCGATCGGCATGGTCTTCCTCGGCGAGGCCGCGACCGCCGCCAAGGTGATCGGGGTGCTGCTGGTGATCGCCGGGGTGATCGTGCTCAACCTGGGCGGGGCCCACTGATGGCCCGCCGCTACGACCCCGAGCGGAGCCGGCGCATCATCGACGCCGCGGTCGCCGTGGTCCGCGAGCGCGGCATCGCGGGGCTCAGCCACCGCGCCGTGGCGGCCGCGGCCGATGTGCCGCTGGGCTCGACCACGTACCACTTCGCCACCCTCGACGATCTGCTGGTCGCGGCGCTCCGGAAGGTCAACGAGGAGTGGCTGGCGGATGTGGAGCGCTGGGCGGAGCGCTACGACCCGGCCGTGGGACCGGCCGGGCAGCTGGCGCGCTGGGTCGAGGAGCTGTTCGCCGGGGACCGGGAGCGGCTGGTGCTGGAGTACGACCTGTGTCTCTCCGCGCTGCGCCACGAGGCGGTGCGGCCGGTCGCCGCGGAGTGGGTGGACGGCATGGTCCGGGTGCTGAGTCGGCTCGTGCCCGACCCCGCCGCGGCGCGCGCGGTGGTGGCCCTGATCGATGGGATGGCCCTCCAGGCCCTGCTGACGGGCCGCCCCTACGACCGCGAGGGCACCCGCGCGGCGCTGGCGCGGATCATGGGCGAGGACGGCGACGGCGTGCCGTCCGGGACCGCTCGCTGAGACCGGTTCGCCTCCCGGGCCCGCCTCCGGTTAGCGTTCTGACCATGACCGACGCTCCCATCACCGCCAGCACCACCCACACCGGCGCAGCCGCCGCCGGTCTCGCCACCCTCGCCGAGGACGGCACCGTCCTCGACACCTGGTTCCCGGCCCCCGAGCTGGTCGCCGAGCCCGGCCCGGCCGGCACCGAGCGGCTGAGCGACGAGCGCGCCGCCGAGCTGCTCGGCGACACCGCCCGGGGGGCCCTCGGGCCGGACGCGCGCCGCGGGGTCGAGGTCGTGGCCGTGCGTACGGTCATCGGCTCCCTCGACGACAAGCCGCTCGACGCGCACGACGCCTATCTGCGGCTGCACCTGCTCAGCCACCGCCTGGTCAAGCCGCACGGCCTCAGCCTGGACGGCATCTTCGGCCTGCTGGCCAACGTGGCCTGGACCTCGCTCGGCCCCGTCGCCGTCGACCAGGTCGAGCGGGCCCGCCTGGCGGCCCGCGCCGAGGGGCTCCAGCTGGCGGTGACCGGCGTGGACAAGTTCCCGCGGATGACCGACTACGTGATCCCCGCCGGGGTGCGCATCGGCGACGCCGACCGCGTCCGGCTCGGCGCCCACCTGGCCTCCGGGACCACCGTCATGCACGAGGGCTTCGTCAACTTCAACGCCGGCACGCTGGGCACCTCCATGGTCGAGGGCCGGATCAGCGCGGGCGTCGTGGTCGGCGACGGCTCGGACATCGGCGGCGGCGCGTCGATCATGGGCACGCTGTCGGGCGGCGGCAAGCAGACGATCTCCCTCGGCGAGCGCTGCCTGCTGGGCGCCGAGGCGGGCATCGGCATCTCGCTCGGCGACGACTGCATCGTCGAGGCGGGCCTGTATGTGACCGCCGGTACCCGGGTCACCGTGCCGGACGGCACGATCATCAAGGCGCTGGAGCTGTCCGGCGTCGACAACATGCTCTTCCGCCGCAACTCCGTCAGCGGCGCGGTCGAGGCGCTGCCGCGCAGCGGCTCGTGGGGCGGCCTCAACGAGGCGCTGCACAGCCACAACTGAGCAGGGCGGGCGGGCGGTCCTCGTCAGAGGCCGCCCGCCACCTTGTCGTACACGACCCGCAGCCCGTCGGTCAGCTCTCCGTCGGCGGGGAGCAGCGGGGCCCGCACCGGGCCCGCGGGCAGCCCGAGGGCGCCGAGCAGCGCCTTGGAGGTCACCGTGCCCGGGGCGCCGGCGGACATCATCCGCTCGACGAGCGGCGCGAGGGCCAGATGGCGCCGGGCCGCCTCGCCCGTGTCCCCGGCGTCGTACGCGTCCAGCACCGAACGCACCTGCGGCCCGGCGACGTTGGCCACGACGCTGACGTATCCGGCCGCGCCGATAGCCAGCAGCGGCAGGTTCAGCTCGTCGCAGCCGGAGAAGTAGGCGAGATCCGTGGCCGCCATCACCTTCGCCGCCTTCGACAGGTCGTAGGCGCTGTCCTTGACGGCCGTGATGCGCGGATGCTCGGCGAGCCGCAGCAGTGTGTCGGCGGCGAGTTCGGTGCCGGTCCGGGCGGGGACGTCGTACAGCATCACCGGCAGGCCGACGGTGTCGGCGACGGTGCGGAAGTGCTCCGCCACGGCGTCCTGCGGCGGGCGGTTGTAGTACGGGGTGACGACCAACAGGCCGTGCGCGCCCGCCCGTTCGGCCGCTCGGGCCAGCTCCACGGTGTGCCGGGTGTCATTGCTGCCCACCCCGGCGGTGACCCGGGCCCGGTCGCCGACGGCCGCCACGACGGCCCGCAGCAGCGCCTCCTTCTCGGCGTCGGAGGTGGTCGGGGACTCGCCGGTGGTGCCGCTGACCACGATTCCGTCGCAGCCGCCCCGGTCCACCAGATGGGTGGCCAGGCGCTGTGCGCCGTCGAGGTCGAGGGCGCCGTCCGCGCCGAACGGGGTGATCATGGCGACGGCGGTACGGCCGAAGGGGCCCAGGGGCATGGTGTGCACACTCCGTGTGGCAGGGGTCGGTGGCTTCCTGCGCTGGATTCTGGGCCCCTTCGCCGTACAGGTCTATTTAATTATGCTGGCCGGACACTTCAGCAGCGCTACGGCTTCACTCGGGCGATCTGCGGGTCGTGGTCGCTGGACTGGTCCGCGAACTCCGCGTTGATGTGCACGATGTCGTAGTCGGGGCGGCGCACGGCGCGGCTGGTGAGGATGTGGTCCAGCACCTGCGAGTTGCCGTTGTAGACATAGCCGTAGCGCTCGTTCTCCGGCAGCGCGGTGACCAGGTCGGTGAGCACCCCGCCGGCGGTGAGATCGGCCAGCGCGGGCGAGAACTGGTAGTCGTTGAGGTCGCCCACGACCACGACCCGGGCGCTCGGGTCCACGGCCAGCAGCTTGTTGACGAAGGCGTTGACCACCCCGGCCTGGCCGGTGCGCTGGGTCTCCGAGCGGCGGGCCGGGGGCTGGAACCGGCTGTCCAGGCCCTGGTCGCCGCCCTTGGAGTTGAAGTGGTTGGCGATGACGAGGACCGGGCGGCCGCGGAAGGAGAACTGCCCGGCCAGCGGCTTGCGGCTGCCCTTCCAGACCGGGTTCGCCGGGTCGATGCGGCCCGGGGAGGCCGACAGCCCCGCCTTGCCGTGGTCGTCCGTCACCCGCACGGGGGTGGTGGCGTCGCCGCCCGCGACATCGGTGAAGGAGACCCGCGCGGGGTTGAAGAGGAAGGCCACCCGGATGTTGCCGCCCGGCTGCCCGCCGTCCTGGTCATCGACCGGGTCGATCTGCCGCCACTCGTACGCCGGGCCGCCGGCCGCCGCGATCGCGTCGGTGAGCTTCTTCAGCGTCTGCCCGGCGCTGGTGACCGCGTCGTTCGTCGGGCCGTTGTCGTCCTGCACCTCCTCCAGGGCGACGATGTCGGGCGTGGCGAGATTGCGCACCAGGCCCGAGGCGAGCCGGTCGAACTTCGTCTGCGCGGTCTTGGGGGAGAGGTTCTCCACGTTGTAGGTGGCGATGGACAGCTCGTCGGCCTGCTGCTTGCGGGTGGTCTCCCGCGCCAGGTTTCCGTCCGCGAGCTGCCCGAGCGCGGTGGCCTGGATCTCGTATCCGCCGAAGCTGTCGTAGTCCAGCGGCCCCTCGGTGGTGCCGGTCAGCTTGTCGCCCACATCGGCGACGGGGAAGGGGCGCTGGGTGAACGGAATGAGGGAGCCGACCTTGACCCGGCCGGAGTTCGGGTCGCCGTACGAGCTGTAGAGCGCGCCGCCGCGCGCGGTGCGCGAGTGGCCGGGCTCGGCGGTGACCCACAGATCGTGGTACGCGGAGGTGGGACCCACGACCGGGGCGTCCTTGACCGAGACGCGCATGCCTTCCAGCGACTCGTAGCGGTCCAGGGCATACGAGTTCGGGCGCAGCCGCAGCCCTTCAATATTGCCGCTGTTGCCGCTGCCGCCGCCCGGCGCGGCGGGCGCGTAGCGGTCGGGGACGGCGGAGGGGGTGAGCGCGAAGGCCGCGGGCAGGGCGTTGCCCGAGGACTCGACCGTCCAAGTCGCCCGGGTGAGCTCGGTGACCGACTGAAGCCCCGCGCCGGTGCCGCCCGGGTAGTGCTCGCCGACCGTCCCGGAGACCCGCACCGCGTCCCCGACGGCGACCGACGGGGTGGTCGAACCGGTGTGGACGAAGATCCCTTCGCTGGTGGCCCGGTCCCGGTCGGGGTGCGGGTCCTGGAGCCAGAAGCCGCGGGCCGAGCCGAAGGCGCGGATCGCCGTGACCGTGCCGGGCACCCCGGACACCTGCTGGTCCGCGAACGGGGAGATCCGGGTGGAGCCCTGGATGTCGTGGATCCGTACCTCGGCGGCGGACGCGGACTGCGGGGCGATGAGCAGCCCGGCCGCGAGGGCGGCGGCCACGACGGCGGTGACGGTGGCGGGTCCGCGCGGGGCGCGTGGGGACATGGCGGTGCCTCCGATGAGGAAAGTGCGGAGCTGAACACAGGCGTTGTGGTGGCGACGGAACAATCCTCTACGCGCGTCAATGTCTGTCGTCGCCCGTGCGGTTGTCAAGGAACGGCTGGTGTACGGCCAGGTCAGGAGTGAACCGGCGCACGGCGCGGCGCCCGTCGCGCTCCGGCGCCCGGGGCCGTGGCCGTCCAAGTCCGACGGCGGATGGTTGGCCGAATTCACGGGCTGCCGCCCCCGCGGTGGCACATCGGGACGAAACCGCCCCACCTTCCGTCTAGGCTGGGACCGGTCGCGCCCGCAGCGCCGGGCCCCTCCCGAGCAAGACCCTTCCCACTCGTTCCACTATTCGTTCATCCGTTTCGTCTGCTTCATCCGCTCCCGAGGAGATGACTCCGCCGATGCCCGGAGACCGCCCCACCATGCCGCCCGTGCGGCTTCGCTCCGAGGCCGAACTCGCCAGGGACGCCCTCGCCGCCCCGCTGCTGGCTCGCGCGGTGCGGCTCGCCCGCTGGGCCGGACCGCGCAGGGCGGTCGCGGCGGGCGGCGTACTCACCGAGCCCGACCTGCGGGCGGCGGCCGAGCACCTGGGGCTCGGCGCCGACGAGGAGGGGCCGGGTTACGCGGCGGAGGCCTGGCAGCTGGCCGTCGACACCGGGTTGATCGAGGTCCAGGAGCCCGCGGCGGAGACCGGGGACGCGGACGCGGACGCCGGCCCGGAGCCGGGCGAGGACGGGGTCACGGGGATCGCCACCCCCGGCGAGGACCTGCGGTTGATCACCGAGGGCAGCCCGCGGGACATCCTGGACATCTGGCTCGGCGGCTTCGAGACCGTGCTCGCCGACGCCGCGGCCCCCGACCTCGCCGAGATCGTCGAGCAGATCGGCGACGACGGCGAGCTCGACCTCGACGCGATCGACTGGGACCCCGAGGAGGAGGCCGACTTCCTGGACGGGGTGCTGGGCAATCTGTATCTGCTGACCGCCCTGGACGAGGAGGACTCCGGCCGCGCCGTGCCGCTGCCCGCGCTCGCCGCCGCCATGATCGTCCCCGATGACATGGAGGAGCCCACCGACGACATCCTCGAGGAGATCTCCGAGGCGATGGTGCGCCTCGACGACCAGTTCCGGATGCTGGAGCCGACCGGCCTGGTCGAGTACCAGCCCGTGGACGAGGCGCTGATCGAAGAGGTCGACGGCGAGGGCCGCTTCCCCGAGACCACCGAGTCGCGGCTCGACCCCGACGAGGACGACGTCTCCCGCTACGGCATGGTGAGGCTCACCCCGCTCGGCGTCTTCGGCGTGCGCAGCCGCATGCTCGACGCCGGTATCGGCGCCCCGGTCGTCGGCGACCTCGCCGACAAGGGCGCGGAGATCCTGCTGGACGCCCTCCCCGGGCACCCGGAAACGGCCGCGCGCGCCGAGGCCGAGCAGTGGCTGGCGCGCCGTACGCCCGACCAGGCCGCGGGCGAGCTGCTGGCCGCGGCGCGCGGCGACGACGAGGGCGCGCCGCTGCGCCGGCTGGCCTGCCAGCAGACGCTCTCGCTGGTCGGGCCCGCGGCCGAGCCCGCGCTGCGCGAGGTGCTCGACGACCGCCACCTGGGCGGCCTGGCCCGGGTGTGGCTGGCCGAGCGCGCGATGCCGGAGATCCCGGAGCCGTCCGAGGAGATGGTGTTCTGGCTGACGGTGGACACCATCGCGGCGCAGCTCGCCGCGGATGGCGACTCCGCCGAACTGCGGGATCTGGTGCGCGGCCTGGTCGAGCAGTCGGAGACCTTCTTCGACTCGGTGTGGCGGGTGGACCACCCGGCGACGGCTGAGGTGCTGGAGGCGATGGGGCGGCTGCACCCGGACAAGCAGGCCGCCAAGCAGGCGCGTAAGGCGGCCTTCAAGGCGCGTTCGCGCGCCTGACAGGTGGCCGGCGGCGCCGGCCGGGGTGTGGGATCGGGCGTCGGAGGGGTCCGCGAGCGGTGGTGAGCGGTTCAACCCGCCGGCGCCAATCCGTCCGTCGATGTCGCGTCCAGTTCAACTGTTGTTCGACCGGGGGCGGGAGCGTATGCGCGCAGTCGGTGGACAGATCTGGCCAATCAGGAGACGAAGATGCCGCTCAGCCGCAGAGACTTCGCGAAGAGTTCCGCCTATACCGGGGCCGGGGTCGCCCTCGTCGGCAGCGCCGGCGTGCTCGCCACCGCCCCCGGCGCGCTCGCCGCCGAGCCCACCGAGACCGCCGACGCGGCGGCCGAGCGGGGCGGCTCCCGGCTCGGCTACGGTCCGCTCATCGCCGACCCGAAGGGCCTCCTCGCCCTGCCCGCCGGCTTCAGCTACCGGGTCATCACCCGCACCGGCCAGACCAAGCTGGAGTCCGGCGAGTCCACCCCCTCCAACCACGACGGCACCGCCACCTTCGAGGGCACCCGCGGCGCCACGCTGCTCGTCAACAACCATGAGCTGAAGGGCCCGCGCGCCGACTGGCCGCACCCGGTCCCGCTGATCGAGGGCCTGGTCTACGACCCGGCGGCCTCCGGCGGCTGCACCGTCGTCGAGGTCTCCAAGCACGGCGACCACGTCACCGAGTGGGTCGGCATCGCGGGCACGTCCACCAACTGCGCGGGCGGCAGCACCCCGTGGGGCACCTGGCTCACCTGCGAGGAGACCGAGGACAAGGCCGGCAAGAACGGCATGACCAAGGACCACGGCTATGTCTTCGAGGTCGACCCGCGGGATCGCCGGGCCAACCGCGACCCCAAGCCGATCAAGGCGCTGGGCCGCTACGCCCACGAGGCGGTCGTCGTCGACTCCAAGCGCGGCCACCTCTACCTGACCGAGGACGCCTCCGGCCCCAACGGCCTCTTCTACCGCTGGGTCCCGCCGCGCGGCTTCGAGCACGGGCGCGGCAAGCTGGGCACCCTCGCCGACGACGCGGGCGTGCTCCAGGCCCCCAAGTGCTTCGACTCCGGCGGCAACTTCGTCGACGACCTGTCGCGCGCGACCCAGACCGGCACGGTCTACGGCGTCGACTGGGTGGATGTGCCCGACCGCGACGCGAAGTCGGTCTCGGTGCGCAAGCAGTTCGACACCGGCCAGGTCACCCGGGCGCGCAAGCTGGAGGGCATGTGGTGGGGCGACGGCGGCGCGTACATCGTCTCCTCGTACGCCCGTGAGGAGAGCCCGGTCGCGCACGACGGCCAGGTGTGGTTCTACGACCCGAAGCGGCGCACCCTCACCCTGAAGGTGCTGCTCGGCGTCAACCCCGACCCGTCCAAGGACGGCGCGTTCGACGGCCCCGACAACATCACCGTCTCGCCGTACGGCGGCCTGGTCATCGCCGAGGACGGCGAGGGCGTCCAGCACCTCTTCGGCGCCACGGACGACGGCCGCACGTACCCGATCGCGCGCAACGAACTCGCGCTGACACCAGCCGCTGACGCGGCGGGCGGCACCGCCGAGGAGCCTGCGTACAGCGAGTTCACCGGCGTCTGCTTCTCGCCCGACGGCGACACCCTCTTCGCCAACATCCAGGAGCCGGGCATCATGCTGGCCATCACCGGCCCCTGGCGCCGCCAGCGCTCCCGCGGCTGATCTTTCCCTCTCCGCGGCTCTGCATCGCTCTTCCTTCCGCCCCCGTTCCCGCCGCCCGGCGGTAGCGGGGGCGGTTCGCGTATGCGCGTATGCGCGTGTGCGCGAGTTGCAGAGAATATTTTGCATAGGACCCTTTGCAAAGGAAGCTCTGCAACATAGGTTGTCTCGGTACGTCGAGCGACGAAGTGGGCGGGGAAACGGATGAGTGATGAGAGACGGGTCGGCCTTCTGCGCCGGCACCGGGACTTCCGGCTGCTGTGGTGCGGGGAGACCGCGGGGAAGTTCGGCTCCTCCGTCACCTCCGTGGCGATGCCGCTGATCGCTGTCTCCACCCTGGATGCCACCACGCTGGAAGTCGGGGTGCTGAGCGCCTCCGCCTGGCTGCCGTGGCTGGTCATCGGGCTCCCCGCCGGGGCCTGGGTGGACCGGATGCGCCGCAGACCGGTCATGCTGACCGCCGCCGCGGTGTCCTTCCTGCTGTTCTCGGTGATTCCGGTCGCGGCGTGGACCGGCCGGCTGAGCGTCGGCCTGCTGGTGGTCATCGCGCTGCTGACGGGCACCGCCGCGGTGTTCTTCCAGACCGCCTACAGCGCCTATCTGCCCAGCATTCTCGCCCCCGAGGACCAGGCGGAGGGCAACGCGAAGCTGCACGGCAGCGCGTCAGCCGCGCAGCTCGCCGGTCTCGGTTCCGCCGGTCTGATCGGGCAGGTGGCGGGCGCGGTGAACGCGATGTTCGCCAACGCGGGGACGTTTCTCGTCTCCCTCGTCTGCCTGTTGGGCATCCGGCATCGCGAGCCACGCCGCGACCGGGCGGCCGTCCGCCCCAAAGCCCTGCTCGGCGAGGTCGGCGAAGGGCTGCGGCTGGTCGCCCGGGACCCCTGGATCCGCACCCTGACGCTGTTCGCAGCCACCTCGAACCTGGCGCTCATGGGCTATCAGTCGATCCAGGTCGTCTTTCTCGTCGACACCGTGGGCCTGGCGCCCGGAGCGGTCGGCGGAATCATCGCGGCCGCCGGCGCGGGGGGCATCGCCGGGGCGTTCATCGCACGCAGGGCAGCCGGCCGGATCGGGACCGCCCGCGCCACGCTGCTGTTCGAGCTGGGGTTCGCGATCTTCGCACTGCTCATCCCGACCGCCTCCGCCGGAGCCGGGCTCCTTCTCTTCGCCATCGGCGGATTCTTCGTGTCGGCGGGTGTGGTGGCCGGAAACGTCATCAAGGCGAGCTTCCAGCAGCGCTACTGCCCGCCGGAGCTCCTCGGGCGCCTCACGGCGAGCACATCCTTCCTCAACTACGGAACGATCCCGCTGGGCGCGCTGCTCGGCGGATGGCTGGGCACCGTCTTCGACCTCCGCACAGCCATGTGGATCACGACGGCCGGAGTACCGCTGGCCGCGCTCATCCTCGTCTTCTCCCCCATCGGGCGCGCGCGCGACCTGCCGACGGCCCCCGCATCAAGGCCCGGCAGGACGGTCCGGTCGGCCGCGGAAGCCGTCTGAAGACACGGCCGCGGCGGGGCAGCGGCACGGCTCGCTGCCCCGCGGAGGTTCAGAGCGCCCGGCCGGCGGGCTTGACCATGCCGCGCACGGTCCGGGAGTCCACGTACTCGCCCATCGCGGTCATCTCCCACTCGCCCGAGAACTGCTTGATGAACTTGGCCATCATCACGCCCGTGCGCGGCTCGGACTGGGTCAGATCGAAGCGGACCAGCTCCTCGCCTGTGCCCGCGTCAAGCAGCCGGCAGTAGGCCTTGGCGACATCGGTGAACTTCTGGCCGGAGAAGGAGTTCACCGTGAAGACCAGGCCGGTGACCTCCGCGGGCAGCCCGCCGAGGTGGACCGTGATGGTCTCGTCGTCGCCTCCGCCCTCGCCCGTGAGGTTGTCGCCGGAGTGCTGGATCGCGCCGTTCAGAATCGCGAGCTTGCCGAAGAAGCAGGCGTCGATCTTCTTGCGGTCCACGCCGAAGGCGATCACGGACGCGTCGAGGTCGATGTCCTTGCCGCGGTAGGCGGGCTCCCAGCCCAGGCCCATTTTGACCGAACTCAGCAGCGGCCGGCCGCCCTTGACCAGCGACACCGTCTGGTTCTTCTGGAGGTTGACGCGGCCCTTGTCGAGGTTGATCTTCCCCGCGCCGGGCGCCGGAGCCGCGGCGGCCGGGGGAGCGGCCGGGGGAGCGGGCGGCGGCGCGGTGGGCATCGGCGGGGGCTGGAAACCGGCGGGCGGGCCGGACGGCGGCGGCGCCTGTACGGGAGCGGGGGCCGGGGCCGCGGCGGGCTCCTCCACCGTCACACCGAAGTCGGTGGCGATGCCCGCCAGCCCGTTGGCATACCCCTGCCCGACCGCGCGGACCTTCCACACCCCATTGCGCCGGTACACCTCGACGACCACGAGCGCGGTCTCGGCGCCCAGCTGGGGCGGGGTGAAGGTGGCGATCACGGCCCCGTCGTCCGCGCCGCGCACGGTGGCCGTCGGCTCGGTGCCCGAGAACGTCGCCCCGGGCGCGTCCAGGCTCGCGGTCACCACGATCTTCTCGATGTCGCCCGGCACGGCGGCGGTGTCGACGGTGATCGTGTCACCCGCCCCGCCCGCGCCGGCGCGGTGGGTCACGCCGGGGCCGGCGGGCTGGTTGTAGAAGATGAAGTCGTCGTCGGAGCGCACCTTGCCGTTGGCGGTGAGCAGCAGGCCCGACACGTCCAGCCGCACCGGGGCGGTGACGTCCACCGCCACGCGCGCGACGGGCAGGGGGAGGTTCGAGCCGGAGGTCATAGCGGTCATGCCCGAGGTAACGAACGTCCCCGCTTTACGGTTCCTTGACCTGCGTCTCGATCCCGATCGCGGAGCAGCCCGTCGGCGGGTGTGGAGGTGCGGTCTCGTGGTCGCGGCGCTCCAGCTCCTCGCGGAGCCGGGCGAGCGAGCGGTGCAGCGTGCTTTTGACCGTTCCGATCGACGTGCCCAGGGCGACGGCCGTCTCCTCGGTGGACATCTGCTCCCAGTGCCGCAGCACGACGACAGTGCGCTGCTTCGGGGTGAGCACCTTCATGACGTCCATCAGCAGGGCTCGGTCGGCGTGCTGCTCGGTGAAGTCCCCGGTACTCGCGTCCGGTAACTGCTCGGTGGGGGACTCCTCCAGCCTCCTGGCCCGCCACCATTCCGTGCGAGTGTTGATCATGACGCGGCGCAGATAGGCGTCGGCGAGCTGCTTGTCCGCTATGCCGTCCCAGCGGTCGTACGTCCGGGCAAGCGCCGTCTGGAGAAGGTCCTGAGCGTCGAGCGGGTCGGGGACCAGGCGCCGGGCGGTGCGCAGCAGAGCGTTGTGCCGCCTTCGTACGTAATCCTCGAATTCCAGCGTCTCGCCAAGGTGCTCGCGCACATTCATGTCGGGTTCCTTTCGAGCGTGCGCGCGGGCGCCCGGCTGTGCCGAGCGCCCGCGTTGGTTCAGGACCGGTGCACGTCAGCTGTGGTCAGATGCCCTTGCCGCAGTGCCAGGAGGTGTCGTGCCAGTTGAGGTTGGCGATGCACACCCGGGACTTGTAGCCCGTGTGGTCCCAGTAGTAGCCGGTGGAGTCCTTGCGGTCCTTGACGATGTGCTGGCCGGAGATCATCTTGTAGGCCCCGCCGTTGTGCTTGCGCTGAAGGATCATGGCGCAGTCGGTGCCGCTCCAGGACTGGACGACGCCCTGGGCGAACCAGTGACCGTTGGTCTTCTTGGTGTTCATCCAGCCCTTGCAGGCGCCCCGCGTGACAACCGAGTCGGGCTCGTATCCGTCGATGTGGACGCCGTGCTGGGCCGACGCGGCGGCCGTCGGCCGGACTGTGCTCACTGCCTGGGCCGGAGCCGCCAGCGCGAGTCCGCCGGCCAGGGCCGCGGTCGCCATCGCCAAGGTGATGCTCTTCTGTGCGTTCACGATCTTGTCCTCTTTCTGTGGGCCAGGCCCCGATGGCTGCTGTCGTGCGAATGCGGTCGTCGTCCACCCCCGTGGGCTGCGTTCGTGATTCGCACGGTGTCGCTGTGGGGCGTTGCGTCTCCGAGTTCACCGGGGTCGGAATTGTTCGGCACCCCTGTTCCGCCACACCGAAAAATGAGGCCAGGGCCTTGGCCGCCACATCCCTGTCGGTCCCGCCCGCGATGATGGCCGCATGACCACCGCACCTGACGCGCTGCACGCCCTGGCCCGCACCCACCTGTCCGCCGAACTCGCCGACCGCTGGATCGCGTTGTCCCGCCCCGCCGCCCACCTCCGGAAGGCCGAGGCCGACGATCCGGTCGTCGGGCGGCTCGGCGGACTGCCCCGGCTGCCCGAGGGGGTGGACTGGCCGGTGTGGGAGGGGTGCGGGCCGCTGGCGTTCGTGGCGGAGGTCGACTGCGCCGCGCTGCCGAGGGAGCAGCTGGACATAGCGCTGCCCGCGGACGGCCGGCTCGCCTTCTTCTACTACGGCGACGAGGACGACGACGCACTTGTCGACACCGCCGATCCGGACACCTGGGTCGGGGCCCGGCTCCTCCACCTCCCGCCCGAGTCCGCCGACGCGCCCGAGCGGCCCGCTCCGGCGGGCCTCACCCCGTATCCGGAGGTGCCGCTGACCGTCCGCGTCGGCCCGAGCGCCCCCGACTTCGACTCGCTCGCGCTGACCGCGGCCTTCGGCGAGGACGAGCTTCCGGACGCGTTCAAGAGGGCGGTGTGGAATGACGAGAGCGGTGTCGCGCATCAGATCGGCGGCCACGCCCAGTCCGTCCAGACCGCCGTGGAGATCGTGGTGGCCCATGGCGCGCTGGGTGGCGAGGTGTCCTGGGAGGACCCGCGGATCGAGAAGGAGGCGGAGGGGTGGGTGCTGCTCGCGCAGCTCGACTCCGACGAGGACGCGGACATGATGTGGGGCGACAGCGGTGCGCTGTACTGGCTGATCCGCCCCGATGACCTCGCCGCGGGCCGTTTCGACAAGGCCATCTTCACCTGGCAGTGCTGTTGAGCTTCGTGGAGTCCGCGGCTGCCGCGTAGTGTCTGTCATGTCTGGGTAATGGGGGAGACATGCGGCGCTTCATCTATGTCTTCCTGGCGTTGTGCGGCCTGATTGCGGGCCTGGGCGTCCAGTCCATGACGCCCGCATTCGCCACGGATGTGTCAGGGGACGCCGGGCCGATCGCCAAGTCGGCCGGTCAGAAGTGGGCGCTCAAGTCGCTGGCGAACGGCAAATATGTCAGCGTTGAGATGAGTGACACCGGCGCGAACGAATGGCGGATGCGCGCGCGAAGCAGCACGGTCGGTTCGTGGGAGCGCTTCACTCTCCATACCAATCACTTCGCGAAGACGATCAGCCTCCGCTCCGAGGCCACCGGCTATTTCGCCACGGCTGAGTTCACCGATGCCGGCGAGCGCGAGGGAATGCTGCGCGCCAGGGGCGCCAATCTCGGGAGCTGGCAGCAGTACGAACCCAGCTGGTCCGCGCCGCCCGCGGGCGCACCGGCGGGTTCGTACGGGGTCACCCTCAAGAGCGTGGCCGACGGCTACGCCGACCGGTATTGGGCCGCGGGCGACGACGGCACCCTGCGCGCCACCGCCGCGAGCCCCGGCACCTGGGGCCGCTTCGTACTGGAGCCGGTCCCCGGCGGGGCCACCCTGCCGTCGGCGGGACCGACGGCCGCGCACAGTCTCAACGTCATGACCTGGAATGTCTGCGCCGACCATAACGCAAACTGCGGATGGTCCGCCGACCGCCCCGGATATGCCGAGTTCAACGAGCAGATCCGGGCCCGGCTCGCGGACCCGGTCGCTCATGAGATGCCGGATGTCATCTTCTTCCAGGAATTCTGCGAAAAATACGCGAAACACGTGGAGGAGATGCTGGAAGAGGCCACCCAGCGCGGATGGGACGTTCGGTTCGCTCCCATCCACAACCGTTTGAACGGGCCGCTCCTCCAGAAGCAGTGCGCCATGGGCCCTGCACCCGACAATGTGGACCGGGGATCCTTCGGCGTCGCCATCGCGGTGCCCGATGAGAACACCTTTTATGAACGCTACGACTTCACTTCCCCGCCCGGTAAGGAACAGCGCACCGCCCTGTGCGCGGCCATCCCCTCACGCGCGGTGATGGCCTGCACCGCCCACCTCAGCGCGGGCAAGGGATATGACGACAACACCGGCGAATGGCGCACCAAGCAGGCGAAAGAGCTGCGGAATCTGGCTGACAAATGGGAGGCGAAAGGATATCGGCCGGTGTTCGGCGGCGACCTGAATGTGGTGCCGCCGGTGCCCGAGGCCACGGAGGGCGAGGGAGGGCCCAGCACGGTGCTGATACCGGTGTACGACCGCTATCTGGAATGCAGCCAGCTGGGCGACCCCGATGCCCCGCGGTCCGGGGCACCGACCTCCAACGCCAACGCCCAGGGCAAGCCCATGCACAAGATCGACTACATCTTCGCGCCCAAGACGGCACGGTTCACCAGGTGCGCGGTGTCCGCGACCTCGGGCAAGTCCGATCACTGGACGCTCTACGGCACGGTGGCGCTCCCGGCCGCTTAGGCAGTGACCACGGCTTCGGTGCACTTCTCGGCGTCTCCCCTGACCACGCACACGCGCATGAGGTAGTTCCGGTCTTCGTCCAGGTCCCCCGTCGCCCAGGGGCTGGTGTAAGGCGAGTTGTGACCCCGAGTCGTGGCCTTGCGCCCGTCGTACGTGAGGACGGCCTCGATTCCGTACCCGTCCGCGTTGTCGTCGTGCACACGCATGGCGTCACCGGGGGCCCCGTTCCGCGGGTCCTGGCGCCACTCCGCGTATCCCGCGCTTACGCCTCCGGACAGATTGACCATGACGTTGCGCCCGTTGTCCAGCCATGTGGGGGTGAAAGAGAACTCGCCCAGGGAGGGGATGGCCGCCGCCGGCTCGGCACTGACGAGCGCGGTGCCGGCGAACACGGCGGCCGTACCGAGGACGACGCCGAGCCTCTTCCTCATGCGGTTCATGCTGCTCCTCCGTCTGCGGTGATTTGAGCGACGCGCTCAATGCTGACGTGAGAAGGCACTGGTGTCCTTAACGCTGCGTCTCCTCTTGCTTGGCGCAGCGTCCACACCCGCCGCACGGGCTCACCAGTTCGGCATCATCTCCTCGGGGTAGCGGGAGCCGGCCGCGCCGCGCGGCAGGATCTCCCGGATGCGGGCCAGGTCCTCGGGCGTGAGGGTGACCTGCGCGGCCGCCACGTTCTCCGCCAGGCGGTGCGGGCTGCGGGTGCCCGGGATCGGCACGATGTCCTCGCCCTGGGCCAGCAGCCAGGCCAGCGCCAGCTGGGTGACCGCGATGCCCTTGGCGTCGGCGAGGGCGGTGAGTTCCCGGACGGCGGCCAGGTTCTTCTCGTAGTTGCCGGGCTGCCAGCGATCGTCCCAGCTGCGCATGTCGTCCGCGGGGTACTCGGCGGCGGGCTTCACCGCGCTGGTGAGGAAGCCACGGCCCAGCGGCGAGTACGGCACGAAGCCGATCCCCAGCTCGCGCACCACCGGCAGCACCTCGACCTCCACGGCCCGCTCGAACACCGAGTACTCGGTCTGGAGCACCGACACCGGGTGCACGGCGTGGGCGCGCCGGATGATGTCGGGGCCCGCCTCGCTCAGCCCGAAGTAGCGCACCTTGCCTTCGGCGATCAGCTCGCCCACCGTCCCGGCCACGTCCTCGACGGGTACGTTCGGGTCGACCCGGTGCTGGTACAGCACGTCGATGCGGTCGGTGTCCAGGTAGCGCAGGCTGTTCTCGGTGACCGTGCGGATGCGTTCCGGGCGGCTGTCCATGGCGTGCCCGACCCTGCTGGGGTCGCTCAGGTCGAAGCCGAACTTGGTGGCGATGACGACCTCGTCGCGGAACCCCTTCACGGCCCGGCCGAGCAGCTGTTCGTTGCTGCCGGTGCCCATGCCGTAAAGCTCGGCGGTGTCGAAGAGGGTGACGCCGAGTTCATGGGCGCGGTGGATGGTGGCGATGCCGCCCTGCTCGTCCCCGGCGCCGTACGCCATCGTCATGCCCATGGTGCCCAGGCCGATCGCCCCGACCTCCAGGCCCTGGGTGCCGAGCCTGCGGTGCGGGAGGGCGGCGGGGTCGGTGGGGTCCGTGGGGTTGCTGTCGTGCTGTGTCATGCCGTCCACGGTAGGAACGCGGCCGCCGGGCGTCATGGGCCACAGATCGCATAGGATTGCCTGATCCTCTCACGAGAAGGGTGTGTCCCATGCTGGACGAGCTCGCCGCGGCCATCGACCGCCACGGGCGGGGCCTGTGGTCCGAGACTCCGGTGCCCCGGCTCCTGGTGGTCGCGGTCGACGAGCCGATCGACCCCGTCGACGTGCGGTACGACCCGATGATCTGCTTCATCGCCGACGGTGCCAAGCGCACTGTCGTGGGAGACCGCAGCTGGGTGACCCCGCCCGGGGAGATGCTCCTGAACACGCTCGACCTGCCCGTCACCGCCGTCTTCGAGAAGCTGCCGTACCGGTCCGTGATCATGCGGCTCGACGGCGCGGTCCTCGCCGAGCTGCTGCTGGAGCTCGACGGGTCAGGGCCGGAATCGCCCTCACCGGCGACCGTCGGCGGGCAGCTCAGCGCGCCGATGTCACCGGAACTCATCGACGCGGTCACCCGCTGGGTCCGGCTCCTCGAAACCCCCGACGACATCCGCCCCCTGGCCGCCCGTATCGAGAGCGAGATCCTCTACCGGCTGCTGCGCAGCCCGCTCGGCCCCGTCCTGCGCCAGTGGTCACTGGCCGACTCCGCCGCGTCCCGAGTGCGCGCGGCGGCCGCATGGATCTTCGCCCACTACGCCGAACCGCTCAGCATCGACCGGATCGCCGCCGTGGCCCACATGAGCCCCGCGACCCTGCACCGGCACTTCAAAGCCGCCACCGGCATGAGCCCGCTCAAGTTCCAGAAACACCTGCGGCTGCGGGAGGCGCGGCGGCGCCTGGTCGCGGGCAACACGACGGCGGCTCAGGCCGCCGAGGCGGTCGGGTACGTCAGCGCGACCCAGTTCAACCGCGAATACCGAAGCGTCTACGGACTGCCCCCCGGCCAGGACGCGGCCCGGCTACGCGCCTCGGTCCGGTCCTAGCCCGCCACCTCGTTGAAGGAAGATGCATGGACCTGCCACCGGTTCCCGCCAGTGTCACCAGCATGGTCATCTCCGGAAAGCTGCCGTCGGAGTTCGGTGCGTTCTTCACCCCTGCCGGAGAGCTGACCGACGAGGCGGACTGGTCCCATGTCGCGTCGGCCGTGGAGGCATATCTGGCGACCGCAGGCGAGGACGAGAACCTGCGAGGTGCCCTGGCGCTCGCCGGGGCGTACGGCTGGCTGGACTCCCTGGACGACGGCGCGGACCCGGACCAGATGGACGAGGACAGCGACCGGGCCATTGCACTGCTGCGGGAAGCCGAAGCCCACGGCATCGACGAGGACGAGACCGATGAGCTGTGGCGGTATGCCGAACACATAGGGAGCCTCGCGGCCGAGCTCAGCGACTACCTCGCGGAAATGGACGCCTATGTGGCCAAGCACGGGGCGACGCCGCAGGGGCGGCTGGACGCGAAGTTGAGGCAGGCGCACGAGCTCTACTCCGCCGGTGAGCGGGCCGCGGCAGTCGCGTTGTTCCGTGAGGTCGCCGAAATCGATCCCTGGGTCAGTGAGTTCAGTGGCTGTTTCGACCGCATCGACATCGGCTGGTGCCGTCTGCTGTACGACGCGGCCCAGGTCGAGGGCCCGGAGGCGGCACGGAAGATCTGGCAGGAAGCCAGGGTGCATCACCGGGCCGCGAGGTTTCCCATCACGATGCACGCCTGGCCATTGGTCGAGATGCTGTTGGGCACGGGGGTGCCGGACATCATCGAGGTGATCATTCACGAGTGGCTGGACGCCGCGATCGAGGACGGAAGGGGGGAAGTGCCGGTGACCGAGGATGAGCACCGCATCTACGAGCTCGCCCTGGCCGAACTCGAAGGATCACCTGGCCGCTAGCGAACGGTTCGGCAGGTGCCGAAGTGTTGGGGCATGATGGAGGCGTGACCGATTCCCCTCCGCCCGCCGCCCGCCTCGCTGCCCTTGCCGCCGCCATGGCTGACGAGACCAGAGCCGCCATGTGTATGGCTCTGCTCGAAGGGCGGGCATGGAGCGCGGGAGAGCTGTCCCGGATCACCGGGGTGACCCCCTCCACCGCGAGCGGGCACCTGACCCGCCTGCTGGACGCCGGTATCTGCGTGACCGAGCGGCAGGGCCGCCACACGTACGTACGGATCGCCGACGCGGAAACCGCGCGCCTCGTCGACTCCCTCGCCTCACACGCCATCCCCGGCCGGGACGCGCCGTACACGGTGCCGGTCGTCGCCGCGTCCGACCCGCTGGCCCGCGCGCGGACCTGCTACGACCACTTCGCGGGGCGGCTCGGCATGGCGATCACCGACGCCATGGCCGAGCGCGGGCTGCTGTACACGGAGGGGGCGTTCGAGCTGACCGACGCGGGGCGGGAGTGGTGTGCCCGCGCGGGCGTCGACCTGGAGTCGGAGTACCGGGGCCGCCGGCCGATCGCCAGCTCCTGCCTGGACTGGACCGAGCGCCGCCGCCATCTGGGTGGAGTGGTCGGCGCCCGGCTGTGCGGCGTGGCGTTGCGCCGGGAGTGGGTGGCGAGGACGGAAGACGGCGGGCGGGCGCTGCGAGTGACGGACGACGGGGAGGCGGCCTTCGGTGAGCTGCTGGGGCTCGCGCCGGACGCCTGGCAGTGATCCGGCGCAACTTTTCACCGTCGAATATTTCGGTGGACACCAAAATGTTCGGCCCTTAGGCTGCGCACATGAGTTCCCGCCTCGCCTCTCCCGGCGTCCTCACGGCCGGCGCCGCCACCTTCTCCGTGCTCGCCTGGGCGTCCGCCTTCGTCTCCATCCGCAGCGCGGGCGCCGCGTACTCCCCGGGCGCGCTCGCACTCGGCCGGTTGCTCGCCGCCTCGCTGGTGCTGTTCGCCCTGGTGGCGATACGCCGCGAGGGGCTGCCGCCCCGGGGCGCCTGGCGCGGCATCCTCGTCTCCGGAGTGGTCTGGTTCGGCGGCTACATGGTCGCCCTGAACTGGGGCGAGCGACTGGTCGACGCCGGTACGGCGGCCCTCCTGGTCAACATCGGACCGATCCTGATGGCCCTCCTCGCGGCCCGGCTGCTCGGCGAAGCGCTGCCGCCACGGCTGCTCGCCGGAATGGCGGTCTCCTTCGGTGGTGCGGTGGTGGTCGGCCTGTCGACCTCGTCCGGCCACGAGGGCGGCACCTCGGTGCTCGGCGTGGCGCTGTGCCTCCTCGCGGCCATGGCGTACGCGACCGGCGTGGTCGCCCAGAAGCCCGCGCTCGGGTACGGGACTCCGCTCCAGATCACGGCGTACGGCTGCCTCGTCGGTACGGTGGCCTGCCTCCCCTTCGCCGGGCAACTGGCCACCGAACTGCCGGACGCCCCCACCTCCGCGACGCTCAACATGCTCTACCTCGGCGTGGTGCCCACCGCCCTCGCCTTCACCACCTGGACCTACGCCCTCGCCCGCATGCCCGCCAGCCGACTGGGCGCGACGACCTACGCCGTCCCGGCCATCGTGGTCCTGCTGAGCTGGGCGTTCCTCGACGAGGTGCCCGCGTGGCTGACCCTCCTCGGTGGCGCGCTGTGCCTGACCGGCGTGGCCGTCTCCCGCTCCCGCCCCCGTCCGTCCCGCGCGTCTGCTCCTGCTCCGCAGGCCACCGAGTCCGGGCCCGAGCCCGCCCCCGCCGACGTGCAGTGACTTTGTGGTGAGTATGAGACACCGACACGCCGTGGCATCGGCGTGTCGTCGTCTCATACTCACCACAAACCCGGTATCAGCAGGAGTCCGGCGGCTTGGTGCCGGTCGAGACCTCGGCCCACACGGTCTTCCCGGGCGCGTCGCCTGGCCGGGGCTCGACGGCCCAGCGCTCGGCGAGCTGCGAGACGAGGTACAGGCCACGGCCGGTTTCCGCGTCCAGGGCGGCGGTTCCGAGCGCAGGCTGCTTCTCGGCGCGGGTGTCCGACACCTCGATCCGGATCACGGGCTTGGGGCTGGTGGGCGGCACGGTCACGCGTACGTGGAAGTCGCGCCCGGGGACGCGGCCGTGGCGTACGGCGTTGGCGGCCAGCTCGCTCGTGATGAGGGTGGCGGTCTCGTTGGGGCCGGAATCGTACGGGTAGCCCCACGCGGCGAGCCGGTGCGATACGAGCCGCCGGGCGAGGCGCGCGCCGCGTGGAGTCGCGGTGAAGCGCATGGCGAACTCGCCTGGTGCCGGAGGGAACTGTTCCGGGCGTGTACCTCGTGAGGGGGCATTTTCGGTCGTCATGGGAGCCAGCCTTGTGCGCTTGTGCCTAGCCTGACCAGGAAGCGCGCGTGTACGGACAGTGCCTGTACGAACACGCGAAGTGTGATGGGAGGGGTGTGACATGGCAGGTACGGAGCGGTCCGCGTTCCTGAGGGGCTTCGGTAAGCAGCTGAAGCTGTTCCGGGAACGCGCCGGGCTCACTCGGGCGGAATTGGGGTCGCTTATCGGGTACAGCGTGGACCAGGTGGCGTCGGTCGAGTGCGGGCGGCGTATCCCCAAGCCGGAGCTGGTCGACAAGGCCGATGAGGTGCTGGACGCCGGAGGCGTGCTGACGGCGATGAAGGAGGAGCTGGCGCAGGCGCGGTATCCGGCGTTCTTCCGCGATGCGGCGCGGTTGGAGGCGGTGGCGGCTGAGGTGCAGATTTACGCACATCTGGCCGTGCCCGGGTTGTTGCAGACGGAGGACTACGCGCGAGCCGTACTCGGGATGCGGCGTCCACTGCTGGATGAAGAGATCGTCGAACAGCGTGTAGCCGCGAGGATGGAGCGGCAGGCGATTTTCGGCGCACGACCGGCGCCCCTCTTGGGCTTCGTTGTCGAGGAGTCCGTTCTGCGGCGGCCGATTGGCGGTGTGCAGGTACTGCGTGGGCAGTTGGAACACCTGCTCCTGGTCGGGGAGAGGCGCAACGTGGAAGTCCAGGTGATGCCTCTGGGGCGGGAAGACAGCGCTGGCCTGGACGGGCCGTTCACCCTGATGACTCCCAGGGGCGGCGAGCAACTTGCGTATCTTGAGGGTCAGGGGCGCAGCGCTCTGCTCACTGACCGGGAAGATGTCCACATCATCGCCGCCCGATATGGGATCATCCGGGCCCAGGCTCTCAACCCACGAGAGTCGTCCATCTTCATCGAGAAGTTGCTGGGGGAGCTATGAGCGGAGACATACGCGAGTTGGTCTGGTTCAAGAGCAGCTACAGCGGCAGCGAGGGCGGCGAGTGCGTCGAGGTCGCCACCCGCCCCGACACCGTCCACGTCCGGGACAGCAAGAACACCACCGGCCCGATCCTGGCCGTCACCCCCGACGCGTGGACCCAGTTCGTAGGGTTCGCCGCACACCGCTAAAACTCGTCCGAGAGACGGCGCGGGCCACCGCTGACGCGGGGCCCGCGCCGACGGGTTCTGAAGGTGCTGCCCGGCTCATTTACAGGACTTGACCATTCGCATATTGGTGATCTTGACCAGCGGAATCACAGCCAGTTCATGGCTTCCGGGGCTCTTGAGCCTGAGGTAGCCGCCATCCGCCGACCGCAGCGTTCCGCAACTGGACCGTCCCTGGTGACGCACCTTCAGGTAGGCAGGCTTCTGTTCTTTGGCGTCGGCGGCGGGCGCCCACCAGGTGACCACGATGCCGGCGAGTAGGAGGGCCAGCGCGACGGCAACGAGGTACTGCGCGCGCCGGACGCGGGTGGCGGCCGCGTTGGCCAGGGCGACCTGGTATGCGGCGACGGAACTGTATGCGCGATGAATGGCAGCCAGCGTGGTCGCTCTGGGCCGAGTACCGGCCTGAGCCGCGAGCGCCTGCCACAGCCCGAGGATCGCGGCGAGCAGCCCGCCGCCGATGAGCAGGGTGACAGCCATCCGCCATCCTGTGGACAAGACACCTGTCGTATCGCGCCCCTTGATCACGATGCCCGTGGTAACCAGGGTGACGAAGGCTGAGAGCCCGTTTCTCCAGGTCTCGGCGCTTGCGCGGACCACGTCCAGGGACGTGGCCGACATGGCGGCAAAGGCGTCCCGCTCGGCGAGGTCGGAGGCTGATGGGCTGCTTGTCGGCCGCCTGGGCCGGTACGCGGTCATGTCTGTCCCTGATGAGCGGCTGGGTCGCTTTCGGCTTCCAGCTCCACCCGGAAGCTGACTCCGCAACCCATCGACCCCTCAGGGGCGTTGGGGTGCTGCACACCGCAGTGACACGTGACATCGACGACCACAAAGGGCGGTTCCCCGCCCGAAGACTCCTCGGCGGCCGTGCCGCGGGACGTGATGAAGTCGCTGACCGCTGTCAGGACTTGCCTGTCGTCCAGCAGCCCCGCGCACCGAGGACAACTTCCCCAAACCCGGGAGCTCAGCACGCCTCCGGCGAAACTGATCTCGGCGTGGAGGAGGTCCTGCTGCAACAGGTCGTAGGCCTTGTCGGTCCATACGAAGTCCGAGGATCGTTCCCAAGGTTCACTGCTCTTGTGCTCAGACGTCGGCATCCTGTGATCGCCCCCAACTGACTTGCCGTCCGTTCGTGTGCAACCTGGCACCGGTAGAGTAGATGCCGTGCGCGAGCGGCTCATTACGGCGCTTCTCTCCCGGGCGGCGCAGTTCAGGGATCGGGGGGATACGTCGGCGCTGTTCGATGATGCGGCGCTGGACGAGGCGAATGAGCTCGAGGCGCTCATGATCCGGGACGGTGGCTCAGGCCAACGCATCGTCTCCTTCGAGGCGCTTGACGCGCTCGTGGAGTTCTATATGACGCGGCACGCTTCCCGTTCGGACAGCGATTCGTACGCCGACCTCGGCCATGGGGTGAGGCTACTTCTGCTCAGGGCTGAGCTGGATCCGGCTGGCGCGCCGGCGGAATTCTACGAGGCCGTCGCCACCCTCGACCGACGGGCCGCCGAGACACGCGACAAGGCAAGGCGGCTGTACCAGGAGTACGAGCGAACGCGGGACATCAAGACCCTCGACGAGACCGTGACGTGTTTCCGCCGTGCCCTCGAACTCTCGATCAGTGGACTCGATGTGCCGGGCCTGCCGCTGGCCCAGCTTGCCGGCGTTCTGTGGACCCGGTTCCGACACACCGGGCAGTCGCACGATCTTGACGAGGCCATTGAGCTCCGTCAGCTTTCGCTCGAGTCCACGGCCAAGGAGAATCCGGAGCTGTCTCGCCGTCTGACGTTGCTGTGCGAGTCGCTGTTGTCCCGCTACGAACATGGCGGTGCGCTGACCGATCTGGAGCAGGCCGTGCTCGCCGGACGCCAGGCGGTGGTCGAAACGCAGCCCGGACATCGTCACCGGGCGTCCCGGATGAATCGTCTGGCGTCGGCATTGTTCCTTCGCTACGAGCGCACGGACACCCTGTCCGACCTTGATGAGGCAATAGAGCTGGGCCTGACTGCCTTCGAAGCAGCGAGTCCCGAGGACCCTGACCTCGGCCGCTACACGACCACACTGAGAGAGTGCTTACTGACGCGCTACGACCTGCTGGGAGACACCGCCGATCTGGACACTTCCGTTGAGATCATGGAGAGGGTGCTTGCCGAAGCCCCCGACACCCGCCGAGCGCGGTTTCTGACCCAGCTCGGGGCGGCCCTGTACTTCCGATACGAGCGGACTGGGGATCCGTCGGATATCGACAGGGCCATCCGTGTCGAGGAGGAGGCCTTGGCCGCGATTGCGGAGCGCGACGACGATCGGGGACGCATTTTGGGAAATCTCGCAGCCTCATACCGAGTCAGGTACGAACTGCGCAGGTCACCTGAGGATCTCGAAGCAGCCATTCGACTTGGCACCGAGGCGGTCTCCGCCCCAGAGGACAACCCATTCGCCTTGTCCGGCCTCAGCCTGGCCCTCATTTTGAGGTTCGAGCACACTTGGGAACCGGCGGACCTGGACCGTGCCATCCGACTGGCGACCGAGGCGGTCGCGGCGTACCCGCCTGGCTCACCGGGGCCCTACCGTGCCATGGCCATATCTCACCTCATCCAGGCCCTGCTGACTCGTCTGCGGCAGGGCTTCGGTACGGAGGGCCTCGACGAGGTGATCACGTGGGCGCGTGAGGCCGTGGCGGCGGCGCCGCGCAACCACCCCGACGTGGGGCTCCATCAATCAATGCTCGCTGATCTGCTGCTGAGCCGCTTCCGACGCGAGGAATCACCAGCAGACCTCAAGGAAGCCATCGACGCCGCCGAACAGGCCGTAGCCGTCACGTCCAAGACGCATCGTTGGTACTGGGAACTTCTGGGGCGTCTCGCCGAGGTGCTCGGCGTCGGTGTCGATGTCCTCGAGCGGGAAGAGAGTTCGGACCTTGATCGTGCCGTGGCCCTCACCCGGGAGGCTGTCGCAGCGGCGCGCGGCGACGACATCGGGCTTTCAAGGGCTTGGCAGAGCCTCGGTGAAGCCCTGAGGCATCGATACCAGCACGAGCGCGACCCCGCCGATCTACGCGAGGCCATCAGGTGCTGCCGCCACGCTGCGGACATTACCGTCGCCACGCTGCCGGACCGCATCAAAAGCTGCGCTACCTGGGGACGGGCCGCTGTCGCACTCGGCGACTACGTTCTCGCGGCAGAGGGGTATGGCCGGGCCGTGCTTCTCCTGCCACAACTGGCGTGGCACGGACTCAGCGGCAGGGCACGAGAGAATCATTTGACCGAATGGTCTGGGCTCGCTTCCGCTGCGGCTGCCTGCTGCATACTGGCCGGCGAGCCGGAGCGTGCCGTCGAGATTCTCGAACAGGGCCGGACGATCATCCAGAACCAGTCGCTCCACACCCGGGGTGACCTGACGGATCTGGAGAAGAAGGCTCCAACGCTGGCAGCCGACCTGATGCGCGTACGCCAGCTGTTGGACGCCCGACAGCCTTTTGCGAGTACCAACTCGGCCCAAACACACAAGGACAGCGCACTGTCTCCGTTACCACACGAACTATTGGCGCAGGAGCGTGCCGAGCTGTGTCGTGAATGGGATGATCTCGTCGCTCAAGTTCGCCGTCTGGAAGGGTTCGAGCGTTTTCTGGCCCCGGTGCCGTTCGACGAACTGAGACGTGCGGCTACCCGGGGGGCGGTCGTTATCATCAACGTGAGCGAGATCGCCTGCCACGCTCTCTTGCTCAGAGACGCTACCGCGCCGGTCGAGGTCATCGACCTGCCGGACCTTGCTCAGGCCGATGTGGCGGGGCAGGTGGTGGCGTTCCTCAACGTACTGCTCTCACGACGTGAGCAGCGCAGGCGTCCCTTTCTGCGCCGGGAAGCCGACCGTCATGCTGTGCACGACGTGCTGGACTGGTTGTGGGATCGGATAGCGGGGCCGGTGCTGGACCACCTCGGCCCCTCGGACACCGCGGACGGGCTGCCGCCGCGCGTGTGGTGGTGTCCCACTGGCCGGCTTGCTCTGCTGCCGCTGCACGCCGCCGGACACCACCCTCGGCATCGTTCCGCCTCCGCCGAGGCAGCCCGGGTGGCCGGGGTTCGTGCTGTGCCCGATCTTGTCGTCTCCTCGTATACGCCGACACTCACGGCCCTGCGTCGCGCCCACGATGATCAGCAGGAAAGCCCGCCATTCGACGGGTTGTTGGCCATTGGCATGCCGGAAACTCCGGGTCAGCCGTCGCTGCCGGGAGTGGAGCGTGAACTGGGTGAACTCCACGCCCGCCTCCCGAAGGTCTCGATCACGCCCCCACTGATTGGGCGGAGGGCCACACGCGAGGCGGTACTGCAAGCTCTGGGCCAGAGTCCGTGGGTCCACTTTGCCTGCCATGCCGAGCAGAACCTCATGGACGCGTCGCAGAGTTCTTTCCTGCTGTACGACGGGCGGCTCACTCTGGCTGAACTCCACGGGCTGCATCTACCGCACGCCGAACTGGCGTATTTGTCAGCGTGTGACACAGCCGCCGGAGGTGTGAACGTGCCCGACGAGGCGATGCACCTGGCCGCGACGATGCAGTTGGCCGGGTACCGGCATGTGATCGCGACGATGTGGAGCATCTACGACAGCTCGGCCCCGGATGTGGCTACCGCCGTCTATGCCGCTCTCCACCGCGACGGTCGCCCGGATGCCCGCAACGCCGCTCGCGCACTTCATAATTCTGTGGCCGCGCTTCGTCTGAACGACCCGACAGATCCGTTGCGATGGGCCGCGTATGTGCACGTAGGCCCATGATCTTGGGGATTTCACAGGCCAGTGCGGGTTGTGCGGGGCGTGTGCGGCAACTGGTCGGCGTCAGCCGAGCGTGAGCCACTGGATACCGAGCCGCTCGACCCGCGCGGTCTCCGCCGCGTCGAGCGCCGCGCGACCCGTGGCCTTGCGCAGGAAGGTGGGCTCGTCCCAGCCCAGTGCACGTACGGCGTCCAACTGGCCGGGCCCGAGCAGAAGGTGCCGCACAACCATCCCGGCCTCCGCAGTCAGCCACGGTTCGCATCCCAGCGCATCCGCCACGTCCAGGCCGTGAACCGCGACCTCCACCACCCGGGTGATCAGGAACTCCGAGAGCAGCATCGCGTCGCCGTGGCGCGTCCGCACGACACGGTTTTCCGGTTGGTCCCGGCACAACCGGTCCACCCGCTGCCACGTTGCGGCGAAGTCGTCGGCGAGAGCGGCGCCGTTGGCGTGCTCTGCCGCGTGGTTGCGGGCCAGGTCGATGCGGGTGGCGTTCGTCTGCGGGCTGAACCGATCGTCCGGCCTGTAATACCCCACCGCAGTGACCTCGGCGCTGTCCGGAGCCGGGCTGTCCAGCATCTGCGGAAGCCAGGCGATCACGATCCGCACATGCCCCAGCAACTCGCGAACGGACCAGGGCTCACACCGTGTTGGGCGATCCCACTCGGCCTCCGACAGACCGGCAACAGCCTTCGTGAGTTCCCCGGCTTCGAGGCGGAACGCTTCCAGCACCTGGTTCTGATCCATGCCGGTCAAGCTCACGACAAAAGGCAAGGAGAACACTCTCCCCGCCACTATCAACCTATAGCTCATGGGGGGCCTTGCGGCAAGGCCCCGGTCGTGGCGCAGAATCCTCGGCCGAGGCCAGAACGTTCCATCTCATGGCATGGGGAATTTCGTGATTGACGTGATCATCGCTGGCGGCGGGCCGACCGGTTTGATGCTGGCCGGGGAGTTGCGGCTGCACGGCGTGCACGTGCTCGTACTGGAGAAGGAGGCGGAGCCGACCGCGTATGTCCGTTCGCTCGGGCTGCACGTGCGCAGCATTGAGGTGATGGACCAGCGCGGCCTGCTGGAGCGGTTCCTCGCTCATGGTCGGCAGCACCCGGTCGGCGGCTTCTTCGCCGCCATCACCAAGCCCTCGCCCGGCGGGCTGGACACCACGCATCCCTACGTCCTGGGCATCCCGCAACCCACCACCGATCGCCTGCTGGCCGAGCGCGCCACCGAGCTGGGCGCCGAGATCCGGCGCGGCTGTGAGCTGGTCGGGCTGAGCCAGGACGAGCAGGGGGTGACCGTCGAGCTGGCCGATGGCGCGCGACTGCGGTCGCGCTACCTCGTCGGCTGCGACGGCGGCCGCAGTACCGTACGGAAGCTGCTCGGCGTCGGCTTCCCCGGCGAGCCCTCCAGGCACGACACGCTGCTGGGCGAGATGGAGGTGGCGGTGGAGCAGACCACGGTGGCCGCCGTGGTGGCCGAAGTCCGCAAGACCCATCTGAGGTTCGGCCTCGGGCCCTTCGGGGGCGGTGTGTACCGCGTCGTCGTGCCCGCCGAGCGGGTGGCCGAGGACCGCTCGGTGCCGCCGACCCTGGAGGAGTTCAAGCAACAGCTGCGGGTGTTCGCCGGCACCGACTTCGGCGTGCACTCACCGCGCTGGCTGTCCCGCTTCGGCGACGCCACCCGGCTGGCCGAGCGCTACCGGACCGGCCGGGTGCTGCTGGCCGGCGACGCGGCGCACGTCCACCCGCCGACGGGCGGGCAGGGCCTCAATCTCGGCCTCCAGGACGCGTTCAACCTCGGCTGGAAGCTGGCCGCCGAGGTCAACGGCTGGGCGCCGGAGGGGCTGCTGGACAGCTACCACACCGAACGGCACGCGGTGGCCGCCGACGTGCTGGACAGCACCCGCGCGCAGATGGAGCTGATGTCCCCCGAGCCGGGTCCGCAGGCGGTGCGTCGGCTGCTGTCGGAACTGATGAACTTCGAGGACGTGAACCGCCACCTGATCGAGAAGATCATCGCGATCGGGGTCCGCTACGACTTCGGCTTCGGCGAGGGGCATGAGCTGCTCGGCCGGCGGATGCGGGACGTGACGTTGAAGCGCGGTCGCCTCTACGAGCTGATGCACGGCGGCCGGGGACTGCTGCTCGACCAGACCGGCCGGCTCTCGGTGGCGGGCTGGGCGGATCGCGTCGACCACGTCGTCGATGTCGGTGAGGAGCTGGACGTGCCCGCCGTGCTGCTGCGGCCGGACGGCCACGTGGCGTGGGTGGGCGAAGACCAGCAGGATCTGCTCGGCCATCTGCCCACGTGGTTCGGCGCTGCTCTCAGTTGAGCAGTTATGCAGTCCAGACTGTTCAGTTTCAGCTGGACAGGCTGGACTGAAGGGTTTACCGTGAAGGCATGGCAGAGACCCCTCACGACATGTCCGCCTCCGCCGTGCGCGCCGCGCATGAGATCCGGGTCGTGGTCGGGCGGCTGCGTCGACGGCTCAAGGAGACGTACGACAACGAAGAGCTCACCCCCACGCAGACGGCCGTGCTCAGCAGGCTGAGCAAGGACGGCCCGGCCTCGACCAGCGATCTGGCGGTGGCCGAGCGCGTACGGCCGCAGTCGATGGCGGCCACGCTCGGTGTGCTCGACGAGCGCGGACTGATCCAGCGGCGGCCCGATCCCGACGACGGGCGGCGGCAGCTCATCTCGCTGAGCGAGAGCGGTAGCGCGTACGTGGACGACAAGCGGCGGGCAGGCGAGGAATGGCTCGCCCAGGCGCTCGAATCCGGCTACACGGAAGACGAGCGGCAGGACATCATCAAGGCGCTGGCCCTGCTGGACCGGCTCAGCCGCGCATGATCGCGCGGCTCGTGCGACGGAGGGCCAGGAAACGGACGGGCGACGCCTTCGACCGGAGGCTGCTCGCGCCGATGATCCTGGGTTCGGTGCTGAACCCGATCAACTCCACCATCGTCGCGGTGGCGTTGGTGCCGATCGGCGTCGCGCTCGGGGCGCCGCCCGCGCAGACGGCGTGGCTGGTGTCCGCGCTCTATCTGGCCACCTCGATAGGCCAGCCCGTGGTGGGTCGGCTGATCGACCTCTACGGGCCGCGCCGACTGTTCCTCGCCGGGATGTCGCTGGGCGGGATCGCGGGGCTGATGGGGGTGTTGGCCCCGAATCTGGGGGTGCTGATCGCCGCGCGGGTGGTGCTCGGGTTCGGTACGTGCGCGGGCTATCCGGCGGCGATGTACCTGATCCGGGGCGAGGCCCGGCGGACGGGGCGGGAGAGCCCCGCCGGGGTGCTGACCACGCTCGCGGTCGCCAACCAGACCGTCGCCGTCATCGGGCCGTCCCTGGGCGGGCTGCTGATCGGCGTGGGCGGCTGGCGCACCACGTTCGCCGTCAACATCCCGCTGGCGGTGGCCGGTCTGATCCTCGGCGCCCGGCGGCTGCCCAAGGCGCCCCCGTCGGACCCGTCGGACCCCTCGGAACGCGGCGGCGAGCGGATCAGGCTGGACCTGGCCGGGATGGCGCTGTTCGCCGCGATGCTCGTCTCACTGCTGCTGTTCCTGATGCAGCCGCGGGCCGACCGCTGGTATCTGCCGGTGCTCGTGGCTCTGGCGGCGACCGGGTTCACGGTGCGGGAGCTGCGGGTGGCGGAGCCGTTCATCGATCTGCGGGTGCTCGGCGGCAACCGGCCGCTGGTCCTCACATACGGGCGTACCGTCCTCGCCGCCGTCGTGTCGTACGTCTTTCTGTACGGCTACCCGCAGTGGCTGGAGGAGGGGCGGGGGCTGAGCGCATCGCAGGCGGGTCTTGCGCAGCTGCCGGTGTTCCTGGTCGGGATCGCCGTGTCCACCGCCACCGGCCGCCGCCCCGAGGTGCGCGGCAAGCTCGTCGTCGGCGCTCTGGGGCAGATCGCCGCGTGCGCCACGATGCTCCTGCTGCGGCCGGACAGCCCGGTGTGGCTGCTGATCGCTGTCGCGCTGCTCTTCGGCATACCGCAGGGGCTGAACAACCTGGCGCTCCAGAACGCGGTGTACCACCAGGCCGACCCGGAGCGGATCGGGTCCTCGGCGGGGCTGATGCGTACCTTCTTCTACCTCGGCGCGATCGTCGCCTCCAGCGCGTACGGCGCCTTCTACGGCACCCGCGCCGACACCGGCGGGCTGCACGGTCTGGCCTGGTTCATGCTCGCCGTCGCCGCCGTGTTCCTGGCGGTCACGGTCGTGGACCGCTCGCTGGGCCGGATCGGGGCCGACGACCGGTCTTCTACTACTACCTAAATGCATGGAAAGGTTCAGTGAACGTGAACGTGCCCGACAACACCGCGCTGCTCGTGATGGACATCCAGGAGGGCATCGTGGCCCGCGTCCAGGACGACCCCGACTACCTGCCCCGCCTGGGCCGCGCCATCGACGCCGCCCGCCGGGCCGACATCCCGGTCGTGTACGTGGTCATCGGCTTCCGCTCCGGCCACCCCGAAGTGTCCGGCCGTAATGCGATGTTCAGCGCCCTGCCGCCTGGCGCCTTCGCCGAAGGCGACCCCCACGCGGCCATCCACCCCGACGTCGCGCCCAGGCCCGGGGAGGTCGTGGTCACCAAGAAGCGGGTCAGCGCCTTCACCGGCAGCGATCTGGAGCTGGTCCTGCGGTCCGCCGGAATCACCCGGCTCGTCCTGACCGGCCTGGCGACCAGCGGCGTCGTCCTGTCCACGCTGCGCCAGGCCGCCGACCTCGACTACGGGCTCACCGTGCTGGCCGACGGCTGTGCCGACCGTGACCCGGAGGTTCACCGGCTGCTGATCGAGAAGGTGTTCCCGGGACAGGCCGAGGTCAGCACCGTCGACCAGTGGGCGGCGGCGGTGGGGTGAGTGCGCTCGGCGCGCGTTACGTCTCCGAAGTGCCGTCCGGCGTCGGCGTCCCGGACGTCCCGGACGGCAGGATCCACACGGCGGCCCAGCAGCACCCCCGCACCACGAAGGCCCCGGCCAGCGCCCACCACACGCTGTCCACACGGACCTCGGACAGCCAGGCGATGAGGTACCACACCAGCGTGTCCTGGATGAGGCCGATGACTGCCAGGATCGGCAACAGGAGCCCTTGGTACGGATCCTTGGGCGTGGCCCAGAGCGCGGTGCTGATGCCCGCGAAGAGGATGTACGCGAAGAAGTAACCGAACAGCGGGGACTCGCCGGTCTCGTCGAGCGTGATCCCCGGCAGCGCGGCGGCCAGCGCGACTCCGGGGAACAGCCCCAGCTGCTGTCTTCGAATGTCTTTCATGATCGGGACTCTGCCAGGCCGTGCCTCGGCCGGGAATACTCCGACGACCGGGAGATCGTCACATCCCGAGCGCCTCGGACATCCAGTCGGCGACCGCGGGCAGCCAGTCCGCGTGGGCGTTGCCCAGCAGATGGTCGCCGTACGGGACGAGCAGGTACTCGCCGCGCGGTGCCAGGCGGGCCAGCGGCTCCCCGCAGATCACTCCTGAGATGTCGTCCTGGCCACCGTCGACCACCAGGAGCGGGCAGGCGATGCGGGGCGCCGGCGCGGACAGGTCGACCCGGTCGGCGAAGTCACGGGCCGCCCGGGTTCCTCCGGCGCGCCGGGTGAGGATGTTCCGGAGCGGGGGCGGAAAGGTGTCCCAGTCGAGGCGGAAAGGACCGCTCACGGTGGTGGCGGCGGCCACGCGGGGGTCGTGGGCGGCGCTCTGCGCGACGTAGTAACCGCCCAGGCTGAGACCGACGAGCCCGACCCGGTCGACGCCGAGCGCGTCCACGACCTGCCCGATCACCTGGTGATAGTCGGGCCGGACCGTGGTGGTGGCCGCGAGTGAGCCCTGCCCGGGGCCGTCCATCGTGAACACGGCCAGGCCCCTGCGCAGCAGCGCCGAGGTGACCGCGTGGAACTCCTCCTTGCCGGAGTCAAGGCCGGGCACGACGACGACGGTGGCGGGCGCGTCGGCCGGGCCGCGGAGCCAGCCGGCGAAGGCGGGTCCGTCGACTCGGCGGGCGCCGGGTTCCAGAATCTCCAGCGCACGGCGCATCGCGGCGTCGGCCTCGGCGGCGGCTTGGGTCTCGGCCGGAGCCCGGTCCGTGTACGGGCCCAGGGTGGCGATGTGGAACCAGCGCGCGGCCGCTTGGTAGTGCTCGCCGGCCGATATGGGGGAGGCGGCCTGTTCCGCGCGTACGAGGTGGCGGCGAGCGGCCCTCGTAAACGCCTGTCCCCAGCCGTCGGCCGAGGTCAATTCGGTGGTGACACGCTGGTATTCATGCGGGTCGAGACCGGCGGCGGTGGCGCGCGTCAGATTCTCCGCGGCGAGGTCGGCGACGTTCACGACGCCACCCCCGTGGTGAGGACCGCCTTGCCGCGGATCCGGCGCTCCCGCAGGTCGACCAGGGTCTCGGCGGTCTTCGCCCAGTCCGCGGTGCGGTCGATCTCGGGATGGAGCCGTCCGTCGTGCACCAGGCGCACCAGGGTGGCCAGGTCGTGGCCGTAGGGCGGGCCCGCGTTGGGGCCCGCGTAGTGGAAGTGGCGGATGACGGCGCCTTCCGGGCCGTTGAGGAGATCGAAGAAGTCCAGCGTCGCCGGGGTGCGGCTGGCCTGGCCGAACCAGATCAGCGTGCCGCCCGCGGCCAGCTTGGAAAGCGCGACTGGCAGGTCGGCGCCGCCGGTGGACTCCAGCACCACGTCGAACGGTCCCCGCGCCTCGGCCACCGCGTGCACGGCCGCCGCGGCGCCCAGAGCGCGCAGCCGCTCGGCGCGCGACGGGGTGGCGGTCACCACGGTGACCTCCGCGCCCGCGGCGGCGGCCAGCTCGGTGACGTAGTGGCCGACGCCGCCCGAGGCGCCGGTCACCAGCATCCGCCTGCCCGTCATGCTGCCGGCAGTGCGCAGCAGCCGCAGGGCGGTGATGCCGGCCAGCGGCAGGGCCGCGGCCTCGACGGCGCTGAGGGAGTCGGGCAGTTCGGCGAGCGAGTGGGTGGGCACGGCCGCGTACTCGGCCCACCCTCCCCGGGGCGGGTGGCCCACCACGCGGGTGCCGACCCGTGGGCCGGAGCCGTCGGCGGCTGCCTGCACCACCAGGCCGGTGACGTCCTTGCCGGGCAGCAGGCCCGGCTCCGGCCGTTCGAGGAGGAATGTCTCGCCTCGGTTCGGCGTGAACGCCTCGACGCGGATCAGCGCCTCGTCCGGCGCCGGGACGGGCTGGGCGTCCTCGGTGAACTCCACCGGGCGCGCCGGATCTCCCGTGGGGATCAGTCTCTGCATGCGGATCATGTAATCGGCGGTGGCACCGGACGGGCCAACAACCTGCTGGGCGAGCCGACAACCAAGGGTTGTCACCCATGGGGTCCCTGGCCGGCCCGGCGAGCGGGCCTGGTCTCAGTCCTTCCTGGAAGAGACTCCGGACAACGCCGACAGGAGGAGCCCGGTGAGGTCCTGGCGCCGTTGCTTCCCGAGCACGCGTTCCAGGGCGGCATCCACTTCGGCGTAGGCATCGCGCCCCGCCCGCAGGAGCTCCTGGCCGGTTTCCGTGACGTGGAGTTCCGCGGTGCGGCCTCGCCCGGGGTCGGTGCGGCGCTCGACGGCACCGCGCTCTTCCAGTTGCCGAACGGTGGCTTGGGCGCTCTGTGCGGTGATCCCTGCCCTGCGGCCCAGTTCGCTGTAGGACATTCCCGGTTCCCCCATCAGGTGACCGAGGGCCGAGAGATGGCGCAGCGTGTAACCGGTCGGCTTGAGTGCCCGTTCGACGTCCTCGCGTGCTCGCCGTCCCAGGGCGGCGAGCAGGAAGGCGGTGCTGTTGGGCGGGGGCTGGGCGGTCACGACTCCTCGTTCCTCCTCGGAAAGTTTCAGTTTGACTTTAACTGGAGTTCCGGGCAGTCTCCAGTTTCAGTGGGCGCGAAACAGGACTGGGCCCTGAGTTTCAGGCCAGCTGAAATATGAGTGATGAAGTGAGATGACGGAGATGAAGCTCCTCGTGGTCGGCGCCAACGGCGGCCTGGGCAGGCAGGTGGTCACCCACTCCCTGGAGCGCGGACACCAGGTGACCGCACTCGTACGGCGGGGTGCGGATCAGGCCGAGGCGCCGGGGCTGCGCATCGTGGAGGGTGCTGTGGGCGATGACCTGGCCGCCGTACGCCGCGCCGTCGACGGGCAGGACGCGATCGTCAGCGCACTGGGCAATCCGCTCTGGCTCAAGGCGCGTACCGGCTCCGCGGTGATGGCCCGGGCCACAGCGAATCTGGTGGCCGCCATGCATCTGCATCGGGTACGGCGTATCGCCATGCCGCTGGCCTGGGGAAGCGGCGCCTCACGACAGCACACCGCGTGGCCGCTCAAGGCGCTGACCCGGCTGCTCATCCGCCGCGACTACCAGGACTTCGACACCGCGGAGGCGATCCTCGCCGCCTCGGGGCTCGACTTCACCGTCGCCTATTTCGGCTCGCTGACCGACCGGCCCGCCTCACCTGCCTGGTCCGCCCATCCCGACATCAAAACCCCCTCGCCCCTGGCGATCAGCCGCGCCGACCTGGCCCAGTGCCTGCTGGGCGCCGTCGAATCCCCCAGCCCCGCCGCCGACCGCCTCTCGGTCAGCGGCGCGCCGAAAGGATGACGCTCGAATGAACCTCACGGGCAAGATCATTGTGCTGACGGGGGCGAGCTCGGGTGCGGGTGCCGAGGCCGCCCGCCTCCTCAGCGCCCGAGGCGCCGCACTGCACCTCGTGGGCCGCGACGAGAAACGCACAAGGGCCATCGGTGAGGAACTGCGCGCGCCCGCCTACACGGCCGACTTCACCAGCCTGTCCCAGACCCGCAGTCTGGCCGCGCGGTTGGCCCACGCCGTCCCGAACATCGACGTGCTGGCCCTCAACGCCGGAGGCGTCATGCCCCCGCGCCTCACCGACGACGGGATCGATGCCTCCTTCCAGGCCAACGCCCTGGCGCCGTGGCTGCTGATGACACAGTTGGCCGGGAGGCTCGGCACCGGCCGCGTCCTTCTGACCAACTCCCGGTCCCACACCAATGCCGTCCTTTCTCCGCACAACCTCGCCGCCGCCCTCGTGGGAGAGCCGCGTGTGTCGGGCCACCGGACCTACGCCCGGGCCAAGCTCGCCGCTGGAGTGCTGCTCCGCGAGTTCCACCGCCGCAACCCGGGCGTGGACGTCGGCGACTTCCATCCCGGCATCATGGCCTCGGACTTCGGCCGGTACATGGGACGGACCGGCAGCCTCCTGAAGACCGCCGCCCGCCCGTTCATCGGCACCCCTCGCCAAGGCGCCGAACGGCTGATTGAGCTGGCTACCCGCCAACAGGCCCTTGATGGCTCCTACTTCGTCCACACCCGCCCCGCCAGGGGTTCCGTCCAGCTCCACAGCGAGGAGCTCGGCACGGCCCTGTGGGAAGCCGCCAACCGCGCGACCGCCGCGTAGCGGCACACCGCAAGCGGCTGCCTGGCTCAGTGCCTGTACGCCGAGTGCCGGTGGCCGGCGCTCACAGGGCGCCCAATGCCCGTACACGATTGTCGACCGCGCGGCGGCTGACGGCTGCCGCGGGATCGAAGGTGTCGAAGGCATGGGGTACGGCGGGGTACTGGATGAGCTCGACCGGTACCCCGGCGCGGCTGAGCCGTTGTGCGTAGGCGATGTTCTCGTCCCGGAATAGGTCGAGCTGGCCTGTTTCGATGTAAGCGGGTGGAAGCGCGCGCAGGTTGTCGGCGCGGGCGGGGGCGGCATAGGCAGGGGTGTCAGGGCCGCCTGCCGCATCACCCAACAGGCAGCGCCAGCCGGTGAGGTTGTCCTCCGCGCTCCAGGTTGCTGTGTCGGCGAGGTCGGGCTGGGCGACGACGGTCCGGTCGTCGAGCATGGGGTAGATCAGGATCTGGGCTGCCAGGGCGGGGCCACGGCGGTCCCGGGAGAGAAGAGCCACGGCGGCCGCGAGGCCACCACCGGCGCTGTCTCCCATGATCGCGATGCGAGCGGGGTCGATGCCGAGGTCGGAGGCGTTCGCCTCGGCCCAGCGCAGAGCGGCGTAGCAGTCCTCTACGGGGACCGGGTGCGGATGCTCGGGGGCGAGGCGGTAGCCGACCGAAAGCAACGCGACGCCGGAGAGATGTGTATAGATGCGGCATTGTGTGTCGTGGGTGTCAAGGCTGCCGAGGAACATCCCGCCGCCGTGAAGGTAGACGGCCAGTGGCGCCCTCTGTGACGTCCCCTGGGCATCCTGCCGCTGGTACAGGCGCAAGGGGATCGTGGCCCCGTCGCCGGCCGTGGCCGAGCAGGGCGTCACCCTGACGCAGGGAGGGGCGTGGAGCTCTGCGGCCTGAGCGGCTATTGCCGTGCCGAACACCTCCCGCCGGGTCTGCCAGTCACCGGGTGCCAGCGGGGGAGCAGCCTCCGCCGCCGCGATGATCGGGGACAGCGCGGCCGCGATTTCAGTGTCCATGGGTACCGTCATCAGTTCCTCTCCTCCTTCTTCCTGTCACTGCGTAAGGGCCGCACTCACTGGCGTGACCCTCTGCGCTGAGTTACAGTCTGCCTGAAACGTCATTTCAGTCAAGCTGTAACTTGATGGGGGGTCGACATGGCCAGGGATACCTCGGTGCCGATGGGGGTGCGGGCACAGGAGGTGATGGTCGGGCTGCTGGGCCGCCTGCCGGATCGGGTGCGGTCGGCGCTGGCGGGCCCGGAGATCACCGTGGATGGTGAAGCACTGGCCGTCGACGCCCGCTTGCTGATCCGCTCCCTCGGCGACAAGGAGTCGGCTCTGGTGGTCGAGGACTCACCGGAGGTGTCCCGCGCGGCGCTGGAGCGCAACGCGCCGATGCTCCGTGCCGGCCGGCGGCCGACGCAGGCGGTGACGGTGTCCGAGGTGTGCCTGAAGGGCGGGCAGAACGCTCTGGAGGCAACCTTGTACGAACCCGCGTCCTGCCCCGGAACGTCGGGTGCGCTGGTGTTCTTCCACGGCGGAGGCTGGGTGCTCGGCAGCCGCGCCGGATACGACCACGTGGGATGCTTTCTCGCCGAACACTCAGGCCACCGAGTGCTGTCGGTGGACTACCGGCTCGCCCCCGAGGACCCGTTCCCCGCCGCGGTGGACGATGCACTGGCGGCATTCGACGACACCGTTTCGCGGGCCGAGGAATTCGGCATCGACCCGAACCGGATCGTGGTCGGTGGGGACAGCGCGGGGGCCACGCTCGCCGCGGTGGCCGCCCGTCGTGCCGCCGGGCGGGGGCACGGCCCCGTCCCGGCGGGGCAGTGGTTGCTGTATCCCGCCACCGACCTGGCCACTCGTCACCCGTCCCGGGACACGTACGGCAAGGGATTCCTGCTGACCGACGACGACATCCGCTGGTTCCAGGACCACTACCTTCGCCCCGGAGTGGACCGTACGGATCCGCGGGTGTCGGTCGTCTACGGCGAGGTCGCCCCGGACACGCCGCCGGCGCACCTCGTCACGGCGGGATTCGATCCGCTGCGTGATGAAGGTGAGTCCTACGCCGGCAAGCTTCGCTCCGCGGGTGTCCCGGTCACAGCCGTCCGCGAAGCGGACCTGCCGCACGGCTTCCTGCCATTCGTCCATCTCGGCCCCCGGTTCAACCAGGCCGTCACCGCAAGCGCTCATGCGCTGCGCCGGATGCTGCGCTGACCGGTTCCCCTTTACCTCCGGCGCTGTTTCACCGACTGCTCTTCCTGACCATGACGAGACAAAGGACTTGTGTCATGCACGTACAGATCGCGCTCTTCGACGGCTTCGACCCCCTCGATGTCCTTGGGCCCTTCGAAGTCTTCCACTCCGCAGGCGAGTTCTCCGGCGGAGGGGTGTCCACCGAGTTCGTCAGTGCCGAAGGCGCACGGGACGTGGTCAGTGGATTCCCGTCGATCAAGCTCACCGCGACCTCCGCCGTGGACGTGAACAAGAAAAGCGTGATCGTCGTCCCCGGCGCCGCGGGAAGCCTCTCGATGGATCCCGGCGTCGCCGGCAGCATCGGCTGGATTCTCGGCCAGGCGGGGTCCACGGATCTGCCGGACCGGCTGCGCGAGGCGCTGGCCCGCCCGGACATGACCGTTGCCACCGTCTGCGGGGGTTCCCTCCTCCTCGCCCACGCGGGCCTGGCGGACGGCCGGCCGCTGGTCACTCACGAGCGGGGCCAGGACCTCGCCGGAACGAAGGCTGTCCCGGTGGAGGCCCGTATGGTCGACGACGGCAACCTGCTCAGCTCCGGCAACGTCACCTCCGGCATCGACCTCGCGCTGTACCTGGTCGAACGCGAGGTCGGACCCCGCGTTGCCCATGCCGTCTCGGAACTCATCCGGCACGAACGGCGCGGCACGGTCTGGAGTGCCACCGGTGCCCCGGTTTCCCTGACGTAACGGCGCGGCCCCGGACGGCCAGCGGCGCCACGTGTGGGACCACGCCTCCGGCTCGCCGAGTGCCGGCCTAGGACGAGTCATGACCGTAACGAGTTTGTCTCCTGACGGCATCGACGAGGCCGCCCGTCTCATCGCCCCCGCCTTCCTCCACACTCCCCAGTTCTCGGACCCCTCGCTCTCCCGCGCACTCGGCCGGGACATCGTGGTCAAGGTGGAGACACTGAACCCGCTCCGGTCCTTCAAGGGCCGCGGAGCGGACCTCTTTCTGCGGCAAGTGGCGGTCGCGGGGCATGTCGTCTGCGCCTCGGCCGGCAACTTCGGCCAGGCCATGGCGTATGTCGGGCGGGCTCGCGGTATCCCGGTGACGGTGTTCGCCGCCCACGACGCCAACCCCAACAAGGTGGCGCGCATGCGGGAACTGGGCGCCGAAGTCGTGCTGTCGGGCGCCGACTTCGACGCCGCCAAGGACGCGGCACGGGCGTACGCCGGCACCCGCCCGGAGAGCGTCTTCGTGGAGGACGGCGACGAGCCGCTCATCGCGGAGGGAGCCGGCACCATCGCCGTGGAACTGGCCCCGCTCGGTCTCGACGCGATCGTGGTCCCGGTCGGCAACGGCGCACTCATCAGCGGCATCGGTTGCTGGACGAAGGCCCGCTCACCTCGTACCCGGATCATCGGGGTGTGCGCGGCGGGCGCCCCCGCCATGGCGACGAGCTGGCGCACCGGCATGCCCGAGGCCACGGGACCGGTGCGCACCATGGCGGACGGCATCGCCGTACGGGTGCCGGTGCCCGCGGCGGTGGCCTGGATGCGCGAGGTCGTCGACGAGGTCCTCCTCGTCGAGGAGGAGGACATCCGGCGGGCGCTGCGGTTGGTGCGGGACACCCTGGGCCTGATCCTGGAACCCTCGGGCGCGGTCGGCATCGCCGCCGTACTGCGCCACGACCTCGGTGTCGCTTCGCTGGCCACGATCCTCACCGGCGGCAATTTCTCCCCCGGCCTCCTGCGAGAGCTGGCCCCGGACCCGGCACGCACGGACCACACGGCTTCCCCGGCGGCGGCCCGCTAGCGGCGCCCATCGAGGAACGTCAACGACCACGAGACGTCGGCTGCTCCGGCGCCGCCGGTCCGGCACCGTCGCAGGAGTACATGCCGCGGTATGCCGACGGGGTCAGTCCGCAGTGTTGGGTGAAGAGCGTGCGGAAGTTGGCCGCCGTGCCGAGACGACCGACGAGCGGGCGGCCTGCGCCGGTGTCCCGGACGTGGTGCGCTGGAAGGCCTTGTGGACCAGCGGCCAGAAGGGCCGCAGCCAGGGGGCGACAACTCGGGACGAGGACATGGTCCCGGTGGTCATGGTGGTGACCGCGCCGCCGGGATCGGCGGCGAACACGGAGATGCCGTCGCCCTTCAGGCGCTGCGCCAGGTCCAGGGTGTAGGCGAGGTTGGCGAGCTTTGCGCGGCCGTACGCGTGGAGGCCGTAGTACCCGCCCTGCTGCTCGGCGGTGTCGATGCGGCCGGTGGGGATGCGGACCGAGCCGGAGGTGACGTTCACGACGCGGCTGGGAGCGCCGGCGCGCAGGGCGGGGAGCAGCAACTCCGTCAGCAGGTAGGGGCTGAGATGGTTGAGCGCGAAGCTCGCCTCGATGCCGTCGGGTGTCACGCGCCGGTCGTCGAACATCGCTCCGACATTGTTGACCAGCACGCTCAGGGCACCGTCCGCCGTCACGCGGTCGGCGAGATCCCGTACCTCCGACAGGGATGCGAGATCGGCGGTGACGAACCGGGCCTCCGTGGCGGTGCCGACGGCGTTGATGCGCTCGACGGCGCTGCCGCCCCGCGCCGCATCGCGGCCGACCACGGTCACCGCGTATCCGGCCGCGGCGAGGCCCACCGCGGTCTCCAGACCGATTCCACCAGTTCCCGCTGTGACGAGCGCGCGCCGGTTCATTGTTCCTCTTTCTCCCTGTCGCTACGACGGGGGGAGCCTCGCCGGAAAGCGACGTGGTTGCGCATGTGCCGACGTGGTCGTCTCCTGACGAGTTACAGTCTGCATGAAACCTGGTTGCAGTCAAACTTAAACTTCGGAGAAGAGGCGCGCACCTCCCGGGAGGGACATCTAGGGTGAGAGCCATGGACCTCGATCTGGCGCAGGTGCACGCCTTCCTTCGCGCCGCCGAGGAGTCGCACTTCGGACGGGCGGCCGCGGGGCTGTCGATCTCACAACAGGCGCTGTCCAAGCGGATCGCCCGCCTGGAGTCCGTGCTGGGCACCGCGCTGTTCCTGCGCACCGGCCAGGGGGTGGAGCTGACCCGCGCCGGCCACCGCTTCCTGGAACCGGCCCGGCAGACGCTGGCCGCCGCGGACCGGGCCGTGGCCGCGGCCCGGGACGAACACCGGCCGCTGCGGGTCGATGTGTGGGGCCACCTCTACGCACCGATGCGGACGCTGGCACAGGTGGCGGCGGGAAGCGACGCACCACCGCTGGAGCTCGGACACGGCCGTGATCTGCCGTCGGTGGCGGCGGCGCTGCTGCGCGGCGACATCGACGCCGCGTTCGGCCGCGTCCATCCACCGCTGCCCGCAGGGCTGACACACCGTCTGGTACGACTGGAGCCGGTGGACGCCGTTCTCAGCGCCGACCATCCACGGGCAGACGCGTCCGCACTGCGGCCCGAGCAACTGCGCGGCAGCCTGCTGTGGGCCCCCGCGACGCTGGACCGGCTCGACTTCCTGCACCGTTTCGCCGAGCGGTTCGGCATCCGCGACCACGCCGAGGGCACCAACCTGGGGCTGGACGGTTTCCTCGCCGGCCTGGCCGCGGACCCGCGCCGCTTCTCGCTGATACCGGCCGACGTGCCGCTTCCGCACATTCCGGGGATCCGGTCCGTTCCGCTGGTCGACCCCACGCCGCTGTACGCCTGGTCGCTGCTGTGGTGCGGCAGCGGACCCCCTCACCTGCCCGCGCTGCTGAGCGCCCTCGCGGCGGAGGCGGGGCGCAGCCGGTGGCTGGAGTACGACCCGGCCCGGGACTGGCTGCCCGAGCCTCAGGCCGCATCGGGGGTCCGCCCCTGACCGTTGACCTCTATGCGGCTCCAACCCGCGCGGCTCCGCGGACAGCTCGCGCGAAGTGGCCCACTGTCCTGGGCCGTGATTGTCCCTGATGCCTGGGGCGTCTGCTGCCTACCGTGGCGTGGTCAGCGATGGTGAGCGCTTCTGAGCGGCTCCTGCCTCAAGGATCGATGTGTCGACACGAAAGATCCCGCCCCCAGGGGGGCCACGGATTCTCGCTGCCGCCCAGTTGAGCAACTCCATCGGCGACGGCGTGTACTACACCTGTTCGGCACTGTACTTCACCGAGGTCGCCGGCCTGTCGCCTGCTCGGCTCGGCCTCGGCCTGACCATCGCCTGGGCTGTCGGCTCCCTGGCCGGGGTGCCGCTCGGCCATCTCGCCGACCGGCGCGGACCGCGCACCATGGCGGTGCTGCTCGCTCTCGCCACCGCGGTGATGGTCGCTTCTTTCCTGGTCATCCGCTCGTTCGTGCCGTTCCTGCTCGTGGCCAGCCTGTACGCAACCGCCCAGTCGGGACTCGCGGCGGCCCGGCAGGCGCTGCTGGCGGGCCTCGTCGATCCGGCCGAACGCACCGGAGTGCTCGCACACATGCAGTCGACCCTCAACGCGGGGCTGGCCATTGGCGCGGCTCTCGGCGGTCTGGTCCTGAACAACGGAACCCGCACGGCCTTCCTCGCCGTCTTCGTCGTCGACGCGCTCAGCTTCCTCGTCTGCGCCCTGATCCTGCTGCGGTTGCCCGCCGTTAAGGACACTCACCGGCGCATGAACGACGAGCCCCGACTCGCGGTGCTGCGCGACCGGCCGTACGCCGTCATCACGCTCATCAATACGGTGCTGTTGCTACGGCTGCCCCTGCTCAGCCTCGCGATCCCACTGTGGATCGCCGCCCGCACTCCCCACCTGACCTGGCTGGCTTCGGCGCTCTTCGTCCTCAACACCCTTGCCGTGATGCTCTTCCAGGTCCGCACGGCACGTGCGGTCACCGATCTGCGCTCGGCGTCGCGAGCCGTGCGCGGCGCGGGCGTCATCCTGCTCGCCTCATGCGCGGTCTTCGCCGTGTCGGCTGCCAGGCTCCCGGCGTGGGCCACCGCGGCGGTCCTCGTCACCGCCGCGCTGCTCCAGGTCTTCGGCGAGATGAAGCAGTCCGCCGGCTCCTGGCAGATCGGCTTCGACCTGGCTCCGTCCGACCAGGTGGGCCAGTATCAAGGCTTCTTCGGCACCGGTGTGGCCGTGGCGCGCACCCTCGGACCGCTGCTGGTCACCACGCTCCTCATGACCTGGGGGTTGCCCGGCTGGCTGCTGCTCGGCGGGCTCTTTCTCGGCGCCGGTTACGCGATGGGCCCGGCGGTACGGTGGGCCGAACGCGACCGCCCTCGCCCCGCGGTGGAGACCACCGTCCCGCGCAGCGACAGCCGGGCATGACGCCGGACAACGCACCCTGCGCGCGCCGGTCAGTGGCGGTTGCGCGGGTGGTCGCGGGCGGTGCGCTCGTTGCCCCTGCGGTAGTTGCCGGTCCAGCGCGCCATCACCTCCTGCGGATCGCCCGCCTCGGCCTCGCCGATGAACTGCGCCGCGCGGGCGCCGCGCAGGGTGGCCGCCGCCCGGCCGTTGTGGGTGATGACCACGCTGCCGTCGCCGCGCTGTCGGTAGGCGAAGCCGGACGGTGCGGGCATCGGGGCGCGCTCCTTTCGGCCGACGGAGGGGCTTCGACCGTACCGCCGGGGAACCGGCGGGCGCGCGTGGATTGCCGCTCATTTTGGCGGGCCGTTCCGGGCCGGGTATCTCCGCGCGGTGGCGGCCACCGGGATCCCCATGGAACACACGATCAGTGGTCCCAACGCCATGGAGGGCGCGGCCTCGCCATCCCGGTCACGCGAGATCTGTCAGTTCTTCCGCGAACACCTGCGACAGAGGCTGCGGTCCCACGTACTGCTGGCAGTTGCACTGACCAGCCTCGTAACGCAGCGGCTTCTGCCTTGTCATGCATGCCTCAGGCGCAGGCTCTCAGTCCCAAAGCAACATCCTCAGTGCGGCCAAATAGGCGGGTTGGTGCAGAAGTGGCCGCCAAGGTAGACGTGGTCGGGGTTGTCGGGGTCGAGTTCGCCCTGCTCGGCGATGAGCTTCGCCGCGTACGGCTCCGAGTCGTCCTGCGGCTCGTAACCCAGCGCGCGGGCTGACGTGAGGTCCCACCACAGGCGGGTGTTGGCCGAGCTGCCGTAGACCACCGTGTAGCCGACGTCCTCCGCCGTGAGGGCCGCGTGGAGGAGGCGGGCGCCGTCGGCCGGGCTCATCCAGACCGACAGCATGCGCACGGACGTCGGCTCGGGGAAGCAGGAGCCGATGCGGATGGCGACCGTCTCGATGCCGTGCTTGTCCCAGTAGAAGGACGCCAGGTCCTCGCCGAAGGACTTCGACAGGCCGTAGAAGGTGTCCGGGCGGCGCGGGGTGTCGACGGGGATGAGGGATTCGGCGGGGACGGGGGTGGTGGCCGGGCGGGGGGTGAAGCCGACGGCGTGGTTGCTGGAGGCGAAGACGATGCGGCGGATGCCCGCCTCGCGTGCCGCCTCGTAGAGGTTGTAAGTGCCCTCGATGTTGGCCTGCAGGATCTTCTCGAACGGGGCTTCCAGGGAGATGCCCGCGAGATGGATGATCGCGTCGACGCCCCGTACGGCCTCCCGCAGCGCCTCCTTGTCGGCGAGATCCGCGGTGATGGCGTCCGGCTCCCCCTCGATGGGCATCACATCGAAGAGGCGCAGCCGGTATCCGTACGTCGCGGGCAGCAGTTCGCGCATCAGGGTGCCCATGCCGCCGGCGGCGCCGGTGAGGAGAACGGTGCGGGGAGCGGGCATGAGGGGAACTCCTCCGTTAAGGGCGGAAATTCATACATAGATGCCGTTCATGAACATGGACACGCTAGGGAGGGTGGCGGGGGTGCGTCAAGGGTCGCGGGAGAGGGGTGGGGGCGTGTTCCGGGCGACTCTCCGTGCGTGCAGCTGCCTTGACCGGCGCGGGCGGGCTGTCCTACCGTGGCTGCGTTCATGAATATAGATGACGATCAGAAACATGTACGCGCCGATGAGGTGATGGCACGTCGGCGCACAGGACAGGGAGAGCCCGTGACCTCAGCCTCAGCCTCACTCGCCGAGCGCCTCGACGGACTGCTGTTCTTCCCCGTGACCGCCTACGGGCCCGACGGCGGCCTGGACCTCGACGCGTATCGCGCGCATGTGCGCGGCGGGATCGAGGCGGGGGCGGCCGCCGTCTTCGCGTGCTGTGGCACCGGTGAGTTCCACGCGCTCACCCCCGAGGAGTACCGCGCCGCCGTCGCCGCCGCCGTCGAGGTGGCCGACGGGCGGGTGCCCGTGGTCGCCGGGGCGGGGTACGGCACCGCCCTCGCCATCCAGTACGCCAAGCTCGCCGAGGAGGCCGGGGCGGACGGGCTGCTGGCCATGCCGCCGTATCTGGTCGTCGCCTCCCAGGAGGGGCTGCTGCGGCACTACACCGCGCTCGCGGGCGCCACCGGCCTGGACGTCATCGTCTACCAGCGGGACAACGTCGTCTTCACCCCGCAGACCGTGGTCGAGCTGTCCAAGGTCCCCGGCGTCATCGGGCTCAAGGACGGCCTCGGCGACCTGGACCTGCTCCAGCGCATCGTCAGCGCGGTGCGCGCCGACGACCCCGAGGGGAAGTTCCTCTACTTCAACGGGCTGCCCACCGCCGAACTCACCGGCCTCGCCTACCGCGGCATCGGCGTGCTGCTCTACTCCTCCGCGGTCTTCTGCTTCGCCCCCGAGATCGCCCTCGCCTACCACAAGGCCCTGCTCACGGGCGATGACGCGACGGCGAACGCCCTGGTGGACGGCTTCTACCGGCCGCTGGTCGAGCTGCGCAACCAGGGGCGCGGCTACGCCGTCTCGCTGGTCAAGGCGGGTGTGCGGATGCGCGGGCTGGACGTCGGTGAGGTACGTTCGCCGCTGTGCGAGCCCAGCCCCGAGCACCTCAAGGAGCTGGCCGAGCTGATCGAGCGCGGACTGGCCCTGGTTCCCGGGGATGCCGCCACCACCGTCACCGTCACCGTCACCGAAGCCTGACGACCCCGAGGGGGAAACCGCGTTGAAAGCCTCCGCCTTCGTCTACCCCTGGGACGTCGTCGGCGACCCCGACGCCGCCCGCCGCATCGCCGACCTCGGGGTCCAGCAGGTCACCCTCGCCTCGGCGTACCACTCCACCCGCGCGCTGACCCCGCGCCACCCGCGCCACCGCATCGTCACCGCCCGCCACGCCGCCGTCCTCTACCCGCCGGACCCGGGGCGCTGGGCGGGCCGCCCGCTGCGCCCGTACGAGCAGTCCTGGGTGGACGGCGCCGACCCGTACGGCGAGGCGGCCGGCGCCCTCGCGGACGCCGGGCTCGAGGTGCACTCCTGGGTGGTCCTCGCGCACAACTCCCGCATGGGCGACGAGCTGCCGCACACCTCCGTGCGCAACGCCTACGGCGACCGCTACCCCTGGGCGCCCTGTATCGCGCGCCCCGAGGTGCGCTCGTACGTGGTCGACCTGGCCGCCGAGGCGGCGGCGCGGCCCGGCACCCGCGGCACCGAGCTGGAGTCCTGCGGCTGGTACGGGGTCACCCACCTGCACGCGCACGACAAGATCGGCGGGGTGCCGCTCGGCGGCGCCGCCCAGTACCTGATGTCGCTGTGCTTCTGCGACAGCTGCCGCGCAGGCTACGCCTCGCTCGGCGCCGACCCGGACGAGCTGCGGCAGGCGGTGCTGCGCGCCCTGCGACCGGTGTGGTCGGGCCAAAGGGCCGAGCACGGTCGACCGTCGACAGGGGCTGAGGCGCCCCGGAGGCCGGCAGAGGAGCACGAGGAGGCGGCCCAGGGCGGCGGCGACCGGGCCGCCGAGTGGGCCGAGGTCGAGAAGCTGCTCGGCGCCGACCACGCGGCCACGTTCGCCACCTGGCGCGACCGGGTCGCGGCCGAGATCCAGCGGGACGCCGTCGCGGCCGTACGGGACGCGGCCGACGGGGCGTTCCGGGTGCTGCTGCACGCCGACCCGGCGCCCCACCGCTTCGGCGCCAACGTCGGGGTGGACCCGGCCGGCATCCTCAGCCACGCCGACGGCGTGGTGCTGCCCTGCACCGGGAACGACGCGGCGCGGGCCGATGTGCTGACCCCCTTCGCCCCGCACGCGACCGAGCGCACCACCCTGGCGGCGAACTTCACCGTCGTCACCGGCATGGGCGGCAGCCCCGCCACGTTCGAATCCGACGCCACGCACGCGATCGGGCTCGGCGCGAACGAAATCCGTCTCTACCACGCAGGACTGGCCTCCGACGCGGATCTCGCGGCGGTGCGCGCCGCCCTCGCACGGCTGCCCTGACGCTCGGTCAAATCTCGAGGGCCGCCCCGGGTTTTCTGTCAGAAGCATTGACGAAGCTTTGGGGCGGTCCTAATTTCATCGCGTCGTACTTCGTACGTCATATATGAGACGCGATATGTGAGATCTGAGAGCCCCATGGACATTGCGCCGAGCCCGATCCCCTCCCGTACGCAATATGTGCTGGAGGCGGTCAAGCACGCCATCCTCACCGGACAGCTGCGGCCCGGCCAGCCCCTCGTCGAGACCGAGCTGGCCGCGCAGTTCGGCGTGTCCAAGACCCCGGTCCGCGAGGCCCTCAAGACCCTCGCCGGCCGCGGGCTCGTCGTGATGAGCGAGTACAAGGGCGCGACCGTACGCACCGTCGACACCGCCATGGCCCACGCCGTCTACGACGTGCGCCTGCTGCTGGAGCCCGAGGCGCTGCGCCGCACCGTCACCACCCGCGCCGACCTGGCCGGCGCGAGCGCGGCCCTGGAGCGCTCCGCCGCCGCGGCCGACCCGGCCGGGCGGTCGCTGGCGAACCGCGACTTCCACCGCGCGCTGTATCTGCCCTGCGGCAACCCGCTGCTGGCCGGGATGCTCGACGAGCTGCGCGACCAGGCCGCCCTCGTCTCCGCCATCGCCTGGCAGGCCGTCCCGTCCTGGGAGCGGGAGGCGGACGAGCACCGCGAGATCCTGGCCCGCGCGCTCGACGGCGACGCGGACGGCGCGGCCGCCGCCCTGCACCACCACATCGCCTCCTTCGTCCGGCGCGCGTTCCCGGGAGTCCCGGAAACGCCGGGAGTCCAGGAAACGCCGGGAGTCCAGGAAGCTCCGGGAACCCCGGCGGCCCCGGGCGCCACCCGGGCCGCCGAGGCGGCCCCCTAGACCGCGTGGGCGCGTGCGATGAGGGGACGGTCCCGCACGCGCCCACGCGCCTCACCCCCACCCGCCACCGTCCCCAGCCCAGCAGGCCCAACCGGCCACCGGCCCGACCAGCCGTACCGGCTCGACCAGAAGGGATAGGCACCGTATGGACTACTCACCACTGAGGGCGGCGCTCGCAGACGTCGTGGCGATCCCGGTGACTCCGTACGACGCCGAGGGCGCCGTGGAGCAGGACACCTACCGCGCACTGCTGCGCAGGCTCCTGGACGGCGGGGTCAAGGCCGTCACTCCCAACGGCAACACCGGCGAGTTCTACGCCCTCACCCTCGCCGAGCGCCGCTTAGTCACCGAGCTGACGGTGGAGGAGACCGGCGACCGGGCCGCCGTCCTCGTCGGCGTCGGCCACGACGTGGCCACCGCGGTCGAGGCCGCCCGGCACGCCCGCGAGGCGGGCGCCGGGATGGTGATGGTGCACCAGCCCGTGCACCCGTACGTCTCCCAGGACGGCTGGGTCGACTACCACCGCGCCATCGCCGAGGCCGTCCCCGAGCTGGGCGTGGTGCCGTATCTGCGCAACCCGCTGATCGAGGGCGCCGCCGTCGCCCGGCTCGGCGAGGCCTGCCCCAACGTCATCGGCGTCAAGTACGCGGTGCCGGACGCCGCCCGCTTCGCCGCCGTCGCCCGCGACGCGGGGCTCGACCGGTTCGTGTGGGTGGCCGGGCTCGCCGAGCTGTACGCGCCCTCGTACTGGGCCGTCGGCGCCACCGGCTTCACCTCCGGTCTGGTCAACGTCGCCCCGAAGGTCTCGCTCGACATGCTGGGCGCGCTGCGCGCCGGGGACTACGCGGGCGCGATGAAGGTGTGGGAGCAGATCCGCCCGTTCGAAGACCTGCGCGCCGCCCATCAGTCGGCGAACAACGTCAGCGTCGTCAAGGAAGCGCTTGCCGCGCTCGGCCTGTGCCGCCGCGACATCCGCCCGCCCAGCAGCCCGCTGCCCGAGCCGCAGCGCGCCGAGGTCGCCGCGCTCGTCCAGGGGTGGGGGATATGACGCCCTCCGCGACCCCACAGACCCCACAGACCCCCGAGGCCCCCGAGGCCCCCGCGAGCCCCGGGACTCCCCGGAGAAAGGCGCCCGAGGAGCTGCGCAGTCACCAGTGGTACGGCACCGGCGGCCTGCGCTCCTTCAGCCACCGCGCCCGCACCCGCCAGCTCGGCTTCCTCCCCGAGGAGCACCTGGGCAAGCCGGTCATCGCGATCCTCAACACCTGGAGCGACATCAACCCCTGCCACGTCCATCTGCGCGACCGCGCGCAGGCGGTCAAGCGCGGGGTGTGGCAGGCCGGCGGCTTCCCGCTGGAGTTCCCGGTGTCGACGCTCTCGGAGACCTTCCAGAAGCCGACCCCCATGCTCTACCGCAATCTCCTCGCCATGGAGACCGAGGAGCTGCTGCGCTCCTACCCGGTGGACGGCGCGGTCCTCATGGGCGGCTGCGACAAGAGCACCCCCGCGCTGCTGATGGGGGCCGCCACCGCCGACCTGCCGACCGTCTTCGTGCCGGCCGGGCCCATGCTGCCGGGCCACTGGCGCAACGAGGTGCTGGGCTCGGGCACCGACATGTGGAAGTACTGGGACGACAAGCGGGCCGGGCTCATCGGCGACTGCGAGATGTCCGAGCTGGAGAGCGGACTGGCCCGCTCGCCCGGCCACTGCATGACGATGGGCACCGCCTCGACGCTGACGGCCGCCGCCGAGGTGCTGGGCGTGACCGTCCCCGGCGCCTCCTCCATCCCGGCCGTCGACTCCGGGCACGAACGGATGGCCGCGGCCTCGGGGCTGCGCGTCGTCGAACTGGTCTGGCAGGACCTCAGGCTCTCCAGGATCCTCACCCCTGAGGCGTACGAGGACGCGGTCGCCACCGTCCTCGCCCTCGGCGGCTCCACCAACGCCGTGATCCACCTGATCGCCATGGCCGGGCGGTCCGGGGTGCGGCTCACGCTCGACGACTTCGACCGGATCGCCCGCACCGTCCCGGTGCTCGCGGACCTCCGCCCCGGCGGCCGCTTCCTGATGGAGGACTTCCACTTCGCGGGCGGCCTGCCCGGCTTCCTCGGCCGGTTGACCGAGATGAAGGACGTCCTGCACCTGGACCGCCCGACCGTCGCCCACACCAGCCTGCGCGAACAGCTCGACGGCGCCCTCGTGCACAACCCCGAGGTCATCCGGCCGCTGGACAACCCGCGGGCGAACGAGGGCGGGGTGGCGGTGCTGCGCGGCAATCTGTGCCCGGACGGCGCGGTCATCAAGCACATCGCCTGCGAGCAGCACCTGCTCAAGCACACCGGCCCCGCCGTCGTCTTCGATGACTACAAGACGATGCAGGCCACCATCAACGACCTCGAACTCGGCATCACCGAGGACAGCGTGCTGGTGCTGCGCAACGCCGGCCCGCTCGGCGGCCCCGGCATGCCCGAGTACGGCATGCTGCCGATCCCCGACCACCTCCTCAAGAAGGGGGTGCGGGACATGGTCCGCATCTCCGACGCGCGGATGAGCGGGACCAGTTACGGCGCCTGTGTGCTGCACATCGCGCCCGAGTCGTACGTCGGCGGGCCGCTCGCCCTCGTCCGCACGGGCGACCTGATCACCCTCGACGTCGGGGCGCGCACGCTGCGCCTGGAGGTCGACGACGCCGAGCTGGAGCGGCGCCGGGCGGCCTGGACACCGCCGCCGCCCCGGTACACCCGCGGCTACGGCGCGCTGTACCAGGAACAGATGACCCAGGCCGACACCGGCTGCGACTTCCGCTTCCTCGCCGCCCCCGGCGCGGACCCCGAGCCATACGCAGGCTGACACCCCTTCTGAGCAGCTGTTTTTTTGCACGACATACCGAACGACATTCGGTAAGCGCTTCACCCGCCCGACCGTGCACCCCTGAGAACGGAGAAGCAGTCATGGCCGACGCCGTGGCGAAACCGCCCCGGGTCACCCGGCGCCGAACCGGAGGCTCCACCCGCCGCCTCCCGTATCTGCTGATCGCCCCCGCCGGGCTGTTGATGCTGGGCTTCATCGCCTACCCGATGTTCAGCGTCCTCTACTACAGCCTTCAGAACTACAACGTCACCAAGCCCTGGCGGAACGGCTACGCGGGCCTGGACAACTTCACCAAGATCTTCACCGACGACCCGCAGTTCTGGGACGCCCTCGCCTTCAGCGGCAAATGGGTCGTCACCGAGGTGCTGTTGCAGCTGGTCCTCGGCCTCGCGCTCGCCCTGCTGGTCAACCAGACCTTCATCGGCCGCGGCATCGCCCGCGCCCTGGTCTTCTCGCCCTGGGCCGTCTCCGGGGTGCTGACCACCACCATCTGGATGCTGCTCTACAACCCGTCCACCGGCATCAGCCGCTACCTCGCCGACGCGGGGATCGGCAGCTACGGCACCTCGGTGCTCTCCGACACCGGCACCGTCTTCTGGGCGGCCGTCCTCGCCGAACTGTGGCGCGGCGTGCCGTTCTTCGCCATCCTCATCCTGGCCGACCTCCAGTCCATCCCGAAGGACCTGTACGAGGCGGCCTCGGTCGACGGCGCGGGGCGGGCACGGCAGTTCCTGCACATCACCCTGCCGCATCTGAAGGACGCGATCATCCTCTCCACGCTGCTGCGCGGGGTGTGGGAGTTCAACAACGTCGACCTGCTCTACACCCTCACCGGCGGCGGCCCGGCCGGGCAGACCACCACCCTCCCGCTGTACGTCGCCAACACCGGTATCGACGGGCACGACTTCGGCTACGCCTCCGCGCTGACCACCGTCGCCTTCGTGATCCTTCTATTCTGCTCGATCCTCTATCTGCGCCTGAGCAAGTTCGGAGGCGACAACAAGTGACCACCGCACTCGCGGAGAAGGGCCTCGCCCCCGCCCCCGAAGCCCTTCCGGACACGGGCAAGGGCAGGAAGCGCGGGCGCGGGATCGACCAGGGCGTGCCGCGCTGGCAGATCTATCTGCCGCTGGCCCTGTATCTGCTCTTCACCCTGATCCCGTTCTACTGGATGCTGCTGTTCGCCCTGCGCCCGGCGGGCTCCACCTCGCTGGTGCCGTGGCCGATGACGGGCGAGCACTTCGCCAAGGTCTGGAACGAGCGAAGCTTCGGCATCTTCTTCCAGAACAGCATGATCGTCGGAGTCTGCTCGCTGGTGATGACCACGGCGGTCGCCCTGGCCGGCGGCTACGCGCTGGCGCGCTTCGAGTTCAAGATCAAAAAGGCGTTCATGCTGGCGTTGCTGGCCTCGCAGTTCATTCCTGGCGCGCTGATGCTGGTCCCGCTCTTCGAGATCTTCAAGAACCTTCAGATGATCAACTCACTGGGGAGTGTGGTCATCGCGGAGACGGTCTTCCAACTGCCGCTGTCCATGATCCTCATCAGCGGCTTCATCAGGAATGTGCCGGTGTCCCTGGAGGAACAGGCATGGGTGGACGGCTGCGGCCGCTTCCGCGCCTTTTGCGCGGTGGTGCTGCCGCTGCTGCGGCCCGGGCTGATCGCGGTGGGCTCCTTCGCCTTCGTCCACAGCTGGAACCACTTCCTGTTCGCCCTGATGTTCCTCAGCTCCCAGGACAAGCAGACCATCCCGGTCGGCCTCAACACGCTCATCGGGGCGGACAGCGTCGACCTGGGCGCCCTGGCGGCGGGCGGTGTGATCGCGGCCGTCCCGGTCGTCATCGTGTTCGCCTTCATCCAGAAGTGGCTGATCACCGGCTTCAGCGCGGGCGCGGTCAAGGGCTAGGCCGAAACTCCGCCGCCCAGCCGGGCCGCGGCCGATCGGAGTACGACTCTCGCGGACAAGGAGGTCCGAAGATGGGCATGGCGCACCCCCAGGGACGGGGGGTTCCAGCGATATCGCGCGCGGCGCGCTCGGGGTGGACCCGGCTCGGCATCGCGGCCCTGGCGGCCGTCGGGCTGGTCGGGTTGGCCCTGCCGGCCGGCGCACAGGCCGAGCCGCCCGCCCCCGGCCGCGACCTCGGGCGTGACCTCGGGCGCGAGGTGCTCGGGGCGGACGACGGCTGGGCGGCGGAGGGCGCCGGGACCACCGGTGGGGCCGCGGCCGACGACGCGCAGGTGTTCACCGTACGGACCCGGGCGCAGCTCGCCGCCGCGCTCGACGGCGGCAGCCCCGTACCGAAGATCATCTACGTCCGGGGGGCCATCGACGCCAACACCGACGCCCAGGGGCGCCCGCTGAGCTGCGCGGACTACGCCACCGACGGCTACACCACCGAGAAGTACCTCGCCGCCTACGACCCCAGGAGCTGGGGCGGCCAGAAGCCCTCCGGGCCGCAGGAGGAGGCCCGCGCCGCCTCCGCCGCGCGCCAGGCCGAGCGGGTCGAGCTGGCCGTCGGCTCCAACACCACCATCGTCGGCCTCGGCCGGGACGCCGTCCTCAAGGGCGCGAGCCTCCAGGTCAAGGACGCCTCCAACGTCATCATCCGCAACCTCGAACTGCGCGACGCCTACGACTGCTTCCCGGTCTGGCAGCCCAACACCGGCGGCCTCGGAGACTGGAAGACCGCGTACGACACCATCTGGCTGCGCGGCGCGACCCACGTCTGGGTCGACCATGTCACCCTCAGCGACAAGGGACACCCCGACGCAGCCGAGCCCACCTACTTCGGCCGCAACTACCTGCGCCACGACGGACTGCTGGACATCACCAACGGCTCCGACCTGGTGACCGTCTCCTGGAGCCGGTTCGCCGACCACGACAAGGCCATGCTCATCGGCAACGGCGACAACGTCACCACGGACCGCGGCAAGCTGCGCGTGACCCTCCACCACAACAGCTTCAAGGGCGTCGTGCAGCGCGCCCCGCGGGTCCGCTTCGGCCAGGTGCACGTGTACAACAACGCCTACCAGGTCCCCGAGGGCACCGACTACCGCTACTCGTGGGGCGTGTCCACCGAGTCGCGGATCCACGCCGAGAACAACGCGTTCACCACGCCCGGCCATGTCGAGGCCGCCGACCTGGTCAAGAGCTGGAACGGCAGCGCCCTGCACCAGAAGGGCAGCGAGTTCAACGGCTACCCCGTCGACCTGCTGGCCATCTACAACTCGTACAACTCCGGCAGCGAGCGAGACCTTGACCCCGACGTGGGCTGGACCCCCGCCCTGCACGGCCGGATCGACAGCGCCGCGAAGGCGGCCCGGGACGTGGCGCGCGGCGCGGGCGCCGGACGGATCGGGTGAGAGGCGACCATGGAACCCATCCCCCTCGTACTCGCCGGGGCCCGCGGCCACGGGCACTGGCACCTGGACAACATCCGGCGGCTCACCGCCCAGGGCCTGGTCCGGCTCGCCGGAGTCTGTGAACTCACCCCCCTGACCGCCGAAGAGCTCGGCGACGGCCTCGGCACCCCCGAGCAGTCCGCCGACCTCGCCGACCTGGTGACCCGCACGGGCGCGCGGATCGCCATCATCTGCACCCCCATCCACACCCACGCCGACCTCGCCCTCGCCGCCGCCGGGCGCGGCGCCCACCTGCTGCTGGAGAAGCCCCCCACGCCCTCCTGCGCCGAGTTCACCCGCATGACCGAGGGCCTGCGCGAACTCGGCACCGCCTGCCAGATCGGCTTCCAGTCGCTCGGCTCCCACGCGCTGATCGCGATCCGGAAACTCATCGCCGACGGCGCCATCGGAGAGGTCACCGGCATCGGCGCGGCCGGCGCCTGGGCGCGCGACGAGAGCTACTACACCCGCGCCCCCTGGGCCGGACACCGTTCCCTCGACGGCCGGGACGTCATCGACGGCGTGCTCACCAACCCGCTCGCCCACGCCGTCGCCACCGCCCTGCGCATCGACGGCGCCGACCGCGCCGAGGACATCGAATCCATCGAGCTGGAGCTGTTCCGCGCCAACGACATCGAGGCCGACGACACCTCCTGCGTACGGCTCCGCACCGCCCGCTCTGCCCGCTTTGGCACTGTCACCGTCGCCGCCACGCTCTGCGCCGAGCGGCCTGGCGAGCCGTACGTCCTGATCCACGGCGACCGCGGCCGGATCACCTTCTGGTACAAGCTGGACCGGGTGCTGCTGGAGCGCCCGGGACATGAGCCGGAGACGACCGACCACGGCCGGACCGACCTCCTGGAGAACCTCGCCGCGCATCTGCGCGACGGCACCGAACTGCTCGTCCCCCCGCAGCGCACCGGCGCGTTCATGCGCGTCGTCGAAGCCATTCGCACCGCCCCCGATCCGGTCCGGCTCCCCGCGGACGCCTGGCGCACCGAGCCGGGCGTCGGCGCGGCGCCCTCGGCGAAACGCCGCGTCGTGCCGGGCATCGACCGCCTGGTCACCGCCGGCGCGGAACGCCTCGCCCTCTACTCGGAACTGCGCGCCCCCTGGGCCGCACCCCCCGCGGAGGTCCCCCACACATGAACGGTTCCCTGCCCAACCGGCCCCCCTGCACCGTGCTGCGCTGCGACGGGCGCCCCGTCGGCACCTACACCCACCGCCCGCAACTGCCCGAAGGCCTCTCCCCCCGCCCCTATCTGCACCCCGTACGGACCCTGTCCGGCATCACCGTCACCGAGTCGCGCCCCGCCGACCACCCGCACCACCTCGGCGTCGGCATGGCCGTCCCGGACGTGGCCGGGCGCAACTTCTGGGGCGGCCGCACCTATGTGCGCGGACAGGGCCCCACCGAACTGGACAACCACGGCTCGCAGCGCCACCTCGGCTGGCTGCTGCGCGACCCGGACGGCTTCGTGGAGGAGCTGTCCTGGGTCGCCGGCGGCCGGCAGATCCTGCTGGAGCGGCGCACGGTCGCGGTACGCACCGTCTCCCACGGCGCCGACGGCTGCTGGGCGCTCGACTTCACCACCGCCCTCACCAACGTCACGGGGGAGACCGTCACCCTCGGCAGCCCGGCCACCAACGGCCGCCCCGGCGCGGGCTACGGCGGCTTCTTCTGGCGCGCGCCGCGCCGCCCCGAGCCGCCGCGGGTCTTCAGCGCGGACGGCGGCGAGGGCGAGGCCGCGGTGCACGGGCGGCCCTCGGACTGGCTGGCGCTCGCGGCCGAGGACTGGACGCTGGTGTTCGCCGGGGCGACCGGCGACACCCGCGCCGACCCCTGGTTCGTGCGCACCGGCGACTACCCGGGCGTGGGCTCGGCCCTCGCCTGGGACCGGCGGCTGGCCATCGCCCCCGCCGACACCGTCACCCGGCGCATCGTCACCGCGGTCGCCGACGGCCGCCTCGACCGCGAGGCGGCGGCCCGTATCGGGGCACAGCTGTCCGACAAGGGGGCGACCGTATGAGCGGACGAGCACGTGGCCGCCGGGCCGCGGCCGACGGCGACAGCGGCACCTCTGCGCCGCGTGTGCGGAGAAGCGAAGAAGGGAGGCACAGCATGACCGCATCCGCGCATACGCCGACGAGCGGGCCGGTGTGGCAGGCCGACCAGGGCGACGGCACCTACCGCAACCCCGTGCTGAACGCCGACTGGTCGGACCCGGACGCCATCCGGGTCGACGACGACTACTACCTCACCGCCTCCAGCTTCGGCCGCGTCCCCGGGCTGCCCGTCCTCCACTCCCGAGACCTGGTCAACTGGCGGCTGATCGGCCACGCCCTGGACCGCCTCGAACCCGCGGAGTCCTTCGCCGCGCCGCGCCACGACTGTGGGGTGTGGGCGCCCAGCATCCGCCATCACGACGACCGCTTCTGGATCTTCTGGGGCGACCCCGACACCGGCGTCTACCAGGTCAACGCCCCCGACCCGCGCGGCCCGTGGACCAGGCCGCACCTGCTCAAGGCGGGCAAGGGCCTGATCGACCCCTGCCCGCTGTGGGACGAGGACGGCTCGGCCTACCTCGTCCACGCCTGGGCCAAGTCCCGCGCCGGGGTCAAGAACCGGCTCACCGGCCACCGGATGAGCCCCGACGGCACCACCCTCCTGGACGAGGGCACCCTGATCGTCGACGCGGACTTCATCCCCGGCTGGTTCACCCTGGAAGGGCCCAAGCTCTACCGGCGGGACGGCTGGTTCTGGATCCTGGCCCCGGCCGGGGGCGTGGAGACCGGCTGGCAGGGCGCGCTGCGCTCGCGCGACTTCTTCGGCCCGTACGAACACCGGACCGTGCTGGCCCAGGGCCGCACCGACGTCAACGGCCCGCACCAGGGCGCCTGGGTGGACACCCCGGCGGGCGAGGACTGGTTCCTCCACTTCCAGCAGCGTGGCGCGTACGGGCGCGTGGTGCACCTCCAGCCCATGGAGTGGGGCGAGGACGGCTGGCCCGTGATGGGCGACCGGGGCGAGCCCGTCGCGTCGTACCGCAAGCCCAAGGCGGAGCCGCAGCCGCCCGAGGCCCCGGCGACCGACGACGGCTTCCCGGGCGGGCGGTTCGGCCGCCAGTGGTCGTGGACGGCCAACCCGGCGCCGGGCTGGACCACCGCCCACGGCGGCGACGGCCTGTGGCTGACCTGCCACCGCACGGCCGACGCGCACGATCTGCGGCGGCTGCCGAACGTGCTGGTGCAGCGGCTGCCCGCGGAGGAGTTCATGGTGACGGTCGAGCTGTCCCTGCACAGCGAGGTGCCGGGCGCCAAGGCGGGACTGGCAGTCCTGGGCGACGCGTTCGGCTGGATCGGCCTGGAGCGGACGGCGGACGGGACCCGCCTCGTCCACCGCTTCGCCGACGTCGCCACCGAGCGGGAACGGGACGCCGAACCCCCGCGCGACGCCCCCGACGGCCGGGCCCACCTCCGCATCGAGGTCTCCCGAGGCGCCCGCTGCCGCTTCCTCACCGATACGGGAGACGCCACCGGCTGGCACCCCTCCGGCCCCGTCTTCGCCGCCACCCCCTGGCGCTGGGTAGGCGCCCTCCTGGGCCTCTTCGCCACAGCCCCCAAGGGCCAGGGAACACCTGGCTACGCCGCATTCAAGAGCTTCCGTACGGAAGGAGCCTCGTGATGAGGTTGTGGGCAATCGTTCCGCAGAGGGGGCACCTCCCAGCGGTAGCTGGGGGAGGGACGGGTGGGCACAACCCCACCCGCAGACGGCCACGGCCCGCACCTGCAACGGCGCGACCCCTGAGGGCCACCGGCGCGCTGGTGACCGTGGTGGCCGCCCTCCTGGCCGCACTGCTCAGCGCCCCCGGCGCTGTAGCGCGCGCTCAGGGTCCCGCGCCGGGCGCCGGCGCGACCACGTGGACCGACAAACCCGACGGCTTCGCCGCCCTCGCGGGCGGCACAACAGGCGGCGCCGGCGGCAAAGTCGTCACCGTCCGCACCCAGCAGGACCTCATCGCATACGCCTCCGCCCCCGACCCCTACATCATCCGCATCGCGGGCTCGATCGACGTCGACCCCTTCGGCTCCGACATCGTCGTCACCTCGAACAAGACCCTCATCGGCGTCGGCTCCACCGCGGAGATCGTCCACGGCGAACTCCACCTCAACCCCGGCACCCACAACGTCATCATCCGGAACCTCACCATCCGGGACAGCTATGTCGAGGGCGACTGGGACGGCAAGACCCAGGACTTCGACGCCATCCAGATGGACTCCGTCCACCACGTGTGGATCGACCACAACACCTTCACCCGCATGGGCGATGGACTGCTCGACATCCGCAAGGACAGCGACTACGTCACGGTCTCCTGGAACGTCTTCAAGGACCACAACAAGGCGTTCGGCCTCGGCTGGACCGACAACGTGACCACCAACATCACCCTGCACCACAACTGGTTCACCGGCATCAAGCAGCGCAGCCCGTCCATCGACAACGCCGCCCACGCCCACCTCTACAACAACTACCTCTCCGCCCAGTACCGGGACGAGGACCCGGTGTGGACCTACGGCAACTGGTCCCGTGGCCGGACCAAGATGGTGATCGAGAACAGCTACTACGACGGTATCCGCAACCCCTACCAGGCCGATGAGACCGCCGAGCTGGTCCAGCGCGGCAGCATCGCCCGCGACACCACGGGCCGCCACGACACCCGGGGCGAGGCGTTCGACCCGCGCGACTTCTACCCGTACCGGCTGGACCCCGCGGCCGCCGTGCCCGCCCTGGTGAAGAGGTTCTCCGGACCGCAGAGCGGCCTCGGCACCGACACCGTGCTGCGCGTCGCGGCCGACGGCTCCGGCGACTTCCGTACCGTCCAGGCCGCCGTCAACGCCGTGCCCGCGGGCAACGACGGGCGGATCACGATCGCCATCGCGCCCGGCACCTACCGCGAGCAGGTCCGGGTCCCGGCCGACAAGCCGCGCCTCACCTTCCTGGGCACCGGGCGGGACCGCGGCGACACCGTCATCGTGTACGACACCCCCGCCGAGTACGGCGGCTCGACCGGCAGCGCCACCGTCCTGATCGCCGCGAGCGATGTGACCGCCCGCCACCTCACCTTCGTCAACGACTTCGACGAGGCCGCCCACGAGCTGAACGGCGAGCAGGCGCTGGCCATGAAGACGACCGGCGACCGGATCGTCTTCACGGACACCGCCTTCAAGGGCAACCAGGACACCCTGATGACCGACAGCCCCAAGCTGACCACCATCAGCCGCGTCTACCTCCGCGACTCGTACATCGAGGGGGATGTCGACTTCATCTACGGGCGCGCCACCACCGTCATCGAGCGCTCCACCATCAAGGCGCTCAGCCGCAGCAGCGACAGCAACAACGGTTACATCACCGCCGCGAGCACCTGGAAGGGCAATCCGTACGGCTTCCTCATCACCCGGAGCCGGATCGTCAGCGACGCGCCCGACCAGACCTTCCACCTCGGCCGCCCCTGGCACCCCGGCGGCGAGCCGGACGCCATCGCCCAGGTGTTGATCCGCGACACCTGGCTGCCCGCCGCGATCAAGAACTCCCCGTGGACGGACATGGGCGGATTCCCGTGGCAGGAAGCCCGTTTCAGCGAGTACCGCACCACCGGACCGGGGGCTGCCCCGTCCGCCGACCGACCGCGGATGACGGACGCCGACGCCGCGGGCCACGAGGTGGCCGACTACCTCGCGGGCAGCGACGGCTGGGCACCCCAGACTCAGTAGGAGATGCGCACCATGAGAAAGCACCTGATACCAACCGTACGTGGCGCCGCGGCCGTGGCCGTGACGCTCACTCTCGCCCTGACCGCCACCGCGTGCGGGGACGACGGGTCGAGCTCCGGGTCGGAGGGGTCCGGCGAGGGCAAGATCGTCTTCTGGGACAACAACGGCGGGCCGCGCACCGCGATCTGGAAGGAGATCATCGCCAAGTTCGAGAAGAAGTACCCGGACATCGAGGTCGAGTACGTGCCGATCCCGATCGCCGACGTCCAGTCGAAGTACGACACGGCCATCCAGGGCGGCAACGACAGCCTGCCCGACGTGGGCGGCGTCGGCACGGCGTACCTGGCCAACCTGGTCGTCCAGGACGCCCTGGAGCCGGTCGCCGACCGCATCCAGGACAGCTCGCTCAAGGGCAAGCTGGTCAAGAACATGGTGGACAGCGTCCGCGCGGCCGGTGGTGACGACAAGGAGATGTTCTCCGTCCCGACCTCGGCCAACCAGGGCACCCTGTGGTACCGCACCGACCTGTTCAAGGCGAAGGGCCTGCCCGCGCCGACCAGCTGGGACAACTTCTACAAGGCCGCCGGCGAGCTGACCGACCAGGGCGACAACAAGTTCGGCTTCACCCTGCGCGGCGGGGCCGGGTCCATCGCCCAGGCGATGGAGATGATGTACGCCCAGTCCGGGATCGACACCTTCTGGAACGGCGACAAGACCACCCTCAACGACCCCAAGAACGTGGCGGCGCTGGAGAAGTACGTCGGCCTCTACAAGAAGGACACCCCGTCCGCCGACCTCAACAACGACTTCACCAAGATGGTCGCCCAGTTCGACCAGGGCGACATCGGCATGCTCCAGCACAACCTGGGCAGCTACACCGACCATCTGAAGGCGTTCGGCAAGGACAAGATCGCCGGTGTGCCGATGCCGCCGTCCGCGGAGGGGCAGCCGCGCACCATCGTCTCCAACCCGGTCGACGGCCTCGGCCTGTTCAAGGCGAGCAAGAACAAGGCGGCGGCCTGGAAGTTCATCGAGTTCGCGGCCTCCGCGGAGATGAACAGCCTCTGGAACGAGGACGTTGGCGCCATCCCGGCCAACGTCGACGCCGCGAACGACCCCTGGATCCAGCAGGCCCCGCCGACCAAGGCGGCGCTGCAATCGCTCAGCGACCCCCAGACCAAGGTGGTGCAGCTGCCGTACTACCTGCCGGACTGGAACACCATCAGCAAGGCGGACAACGAGCCGAACTTCCAGAAGGTGCTGCTCGGCAAGATGACCGCCAAGGAGTTCTGCGACAAGGTCGCCAAGGAGCTCAACGAGGCCCAGGCGGACTGGAAAGAGCACAGCTGAGGCGCGCTCGCGTCGCGGGCCGGCCGCCGCACCCCGGCGGCCGGCCCGCGCCCCACCCGCGCCCCCGTCCGTCTCGACACCCGTGACCTGGACGAAAGGCATCCGCACGCCATGTCACTCTCCCGCAGACACGCGGCCGCGTCGCTCGCCGCCGTCCCGCTCGCCCTCGCCGCGACCACCGGCACCGCCCAGGCCCGCTCCGGCGGGCGCGGCAAGCCCCGCGCCGGGGTGACCGTCTATCTCGCGGGCGATTCCACCGCCGCCACGAAGGCCGCCTCGGCGGCCCCGGAGACCGGCTGGGGGATGGCCCTGCCCTTCTTCCTCGCCGACCGGCTGAGGGTCGCCAACCACGCCGTCAACGGCCGCAGTTCGAAGAGCTTCTACGACGAGGGGCGGCTGGACGCGATCCTGGCCGCCATCCGGCCCGGCGACTTCCTGTTCATCCAGTTCGGCCACAACGACGAGAAGGTCGAGGACCCGACCAGGGGCACCGATCCGGCCACCACCTATCCGCAGTATCTGCGGCTGTATCTGAAGGGGGCGCGCGACCGCGGCGCCCGCCCGGTGCTGCTGACCTCCGTCGAGCGCCGCAAGTTCGACGCCGCGGGCACGGCCCAGCCCACGCACGGCGCCTACCCCGACGCGATGCGCTCCCTCGCCCGGGCCGAGGGGGTGCCGCTGATCGACGTACAGGCGTCGAGCATCGCGCTGTGGCAGCGGCTCGGCCCCGAGTCCACCAAGGGCTGCTTCAACTGGCTCGACCCGGGGGAGTGGCCCAGCTACCCGGACGGCCGGCAGGACAACACCCACTTCCAGCCGCACGGTGCGATCGAGGTGGCCCGCCTCGTGGCGCGCGAGCTGGGGGCCAGGGGCGTGCTGGCCGCGTCCGACGTACGCCGCCTGGGCGAGGCGATCCCGGACAGCTGGATCACCTGGTAGCGGCCCGCGCCCCGCCCCTTCCCCGTACGCCCCACACGTCCCGCAAGGAGCCGGAACATGCGCACATTCAGATGTCATGCTCGCGTCGCCTCGGTGCTGTGCTGCGCCTCCCTCGCGCTCGCCGCAGCCCCCTCCGCCACGGCAGCCCCCTCCGCCTCGTACGCCTCCGCCCGGGCCGGCCTCCCGGCGGGCGACGGCTGGGCCTCCGCCGAGGGCGGCACGACCGGCGGCGCCAAGGCCGACAAGGCCCACACCTTCACCGTCACCAACCGGGCCGAGCTCGCCAAGGCGCTGGCCGGAGGGGACACGGCGCCGAGGCTCATCTACGTCAAGGGCACCATCGACGCCAACACCGACGACTCCGGCAAGCCGCTGTCCTGCGCCGACTACACCACCGACGGCTACGGCCTGGACGCCTACCTCGCCGCGTACGACCCGGCCACCTGGGGCGACGCCCAGCCGTCCGGCCCGCAGGAGGACGCCCGCGCCGCGTCGGCCGCGGTGCAGGCGACCCGCGTCAAGCTGGCCGTCCCCTCCAACACCACCATCGCCGGCGCCGGCCGGGACGCCCGGCTGCTCGGCGCCAGCCTCCAGGTCACCGGCGCGGACAACGTCATCATCCGCAACCTCACCTTCGAGGACGCCTACGACTGCTTCCCCGCCTGGGACCCGACCGACGGCGCGGAAGGCGCCTGGAACTCCGAGTACGACAACCTCGTCGTCTACGGCTCCACCCACGTCTGGGTCGACCACAACACCTTCACCGACGGCCGTCGCCCCGACAGCGCCCAGCCCCGCTACTACGGCCAGCTCTACCAGCAGCACGACGGCGAGCTGGACGTGGTGCGCGGCGCCGACCTTGTTACTGCCTCCTGGAACGTCTTCGCCGACCACGACAAGACGCTCATGATCGGCAACAGCGACAGCGCGGGCGCCACCGACCGGGGCAAGCTCCGCGTCACCCTCCACCACAACGTCTTCAAGAACATCGTCGAGCGCGCCCCGCGCGTCCGCTTCGGCAAGGTCGACGCGTACAACAACCACTACATCGCCCCCGCCGACGGCTATGTCTACAGCTGGGGCGTCGGTGTGGAGTCCCAGCTGTACGCCGAGGCCAACGCCCTCACCCTGCCCGGCACGGTCGACCGGGCCAAGGTCATCAAGCAGTGGAAGGGGACGGCGCTCACCGAGGAGAACAACTACGTCAACGGCAAGCCCGTCGACCTCCTCGCCGTCCACAACGCGGGCGTCCCCGCCGAGCAACTGGGCGACGACGCGGGCTGGACGCCGACGCTGCGCACCCGCGTCGACGCGCCGCGCGCGGTGCCCGGCATCGTGGACGGGCACGCGGGCGCCGGCCGCCTCTGATCGCCGCCACCCCCCAGCGGGGAGGCCGGGCGTTACCTGGCCCCGCCCGGCCTCCCCTTCCCCCTCCCCTCCCCCCCTCCCCCTCCTCCCTGCCGGGGCCGACCGTGGTGTGATGGCGCTGTGAGCAGTGCCGCAGAAGACATCAACCGCCGCATGCTGCGGGCACGGGACGCCATGGACCGCGCCTACGCGCAGCCGCTGGACGTCCCCGCCCTGGCCCGGATCGCCCATGTCTCCCCGGCACACTTCGCCCGCACCTTCCGGGCCACCTTCGGCGAGACCCCGCACCGCTATCTCCAGCGCCGCCGCGTCGAGCGGGCCATGTTCCTGCTGCGGGAGACCGATCGCAGCGTGACGGACATCTGCTTCGAGGTCGGCTTCGGCAGCCCGGGAACCTTCAGCCGCACCTTCCGCGACATCGTCGGCCGGTCACCGCGGGCCTACCGCAAGGAAGCGGTGGCCACGGGCGTGCCGACGTGCTTCACGATGGCGTGGACGCGGCCGAGCGACTGAGCAGTTTTGGATAAGTTTTCATCCGGCTCGCTCGGTAACGTGATGCACATGTTCAACGCAATCACACATTCCGCGATTTACGTGCTCGATCAGGACGAAGCCCTTGATTTCTACGTCGGCAAGCTGGGCCTGGAGGTCAACGCGGACGTCGATTTCGGCGTGATGCGCTGGCTGACGGTGAGCGTCCCCGGCCACCCGGAGCGCCAGATCCTGCTGGAGAAGCCGGGCCCTCCGGCGATGTCCGAGGAGACGGCGCAGCAGGTCCGCGAGCTGGTGACCAAGGGCGCGACGAGCGGCTGGCTCATCTTGACCACGGACGACTGCCGCAAGACGTACGAGACGCTGAAGAGCCAGGGCGTCGAGTTCACCGAGGAGCCCACCGAGCGCCCGTACGGCATCGACTGCGGCCTCCGCGACCCCTTCGGCAACCGCATCCGCTTCACCCAGCTGAAGGCGTAGCCGGGCCGGTCGGGGGAGCGGAAACGGTCGTCGCGCTGAGGACGTGGGCCGTCGAGCGGCGTTCGCGGGCGTCGGCCGGCGCGTGGGCGGCGTAGTGGGACACGAGCCGGACCGCGTCCAGGTCCTCCACCGCGTCGAAACCCGCCGCCCGCAGGTCCGCCGCCAGCCGCTCGGGCGCGAAGTAGCTGAGGAACGGCTCGCCGACCGCGGCCACCCGCGCCGCGCGGGCGCGATGGGAGACGCGCCCGCGCGGTGTCATGGCGCTCGGTGGCTCGCTGTAGTCGAAGACCGCCTCCGTGCCACCGGGCAGGCCCGCGATGAGCCCGAGCGTCGCGAACACCGCGTCGCGGGTCAGATACGGCACCACGCCCAGCCAGCTGAAGAAGGCCGGCCGCGCCGGGTCGAAGCCCGCCGCCGTCAGGCCGTCGGCCAGGCTCTCCCGCTCGAAGTCGACCGGCGCGAAGGTCAGCGACGGCGGCAGCGGGATTCCGGCGTCGGCCAGGCGCTCGCGCTTCCATGCCTGGGTGGCCGGGTGGTCCACCTCGAAGACCCTCAGCCCGGCCACCTCGTGCGGATTGCGGTAGGCGAAGGTGTCGAGCCCGGCGCCCAGGACCACGAGCTGGCGCACGCCGCGCCGCACGGCGGCCGCCAGGCGGTCCTCGGCGAAGCGCGAGCGGGCGGCGATGAACAGGCGGATGCGCCGGCGCCCGGACGCGGCGTCGGCGTCGTCGCGGCCCTCGGCGTCCGCGCCGAGCATGCGGACGGCGAGCGGATCGTGGAACAGCCGTCCCGCGTCCAGCTTCTGGTGGTCCGCGCGGTGCGCGGCGGCGAGCCAGGCGGTGCGGCTGGGGCTGCGCGGCTGCATCTCGGGCCTCCTGGGCCTTCGTTCGCGTAAATAGTTGCCTCAGGCTACCATATTTCGGGTGTCGCGCCATGACGCCCCGCGAGTCGGTGCGATCCGTCCTGACCGCGCGTTGACCGTGCCCTGACCGCCTTTGATCGGCACCGTCGCTTCTCCGGCCACGAAATGATCAAGGTTTGCTCCGCCCTCTCGTGCGACCATCCCGATTTCGTAATCTAAGAATCCGCGAGTGCGTGGCAACCTAGTCTGGGGTTGGCGGCAACTACAGCTTGGAACAGGTCGGACCAGGATCCCCCGGCCCGTTCCCTCGACGCAGAACAGGAGTTGCCATGGGGCTGAGGCGCAAGCGCGGTCGCCACCGCCGTCGGAAGGACCGTACGCTGCCGCTGGGCAGCGCCGTCATCGTGGCCTCGGCCGTGGCGGGGGTCTATCTGACGGCCGCGCCCGAGGGCGCGAGCGCCGTGGGCTCGACCGTGTATGTGTCCCCCCAGGGCGACGACCAGGACTCCGGCACGCTCCAATCCCCGTACCGCACACTGGAGAAGGCCTTCTCGATCGCGAAGGCGGGCACCGTCATCGAGGTGCGCGGCGGCACCTACTACCCCGGCCGGACCCTCCGCAGCTCCGTCGACGGCACCGCCCGGGACCGCGTCGAGCTGCGCCCGTACCGCGCCGAGCAGGTCCGAGTCGACGGCTCACGCCTCTCCACAGGCTCCTCGCTGCTCTCGCTGCGCGCGGACTACTGGACGGTTTCCGGCATCGAGTTCCGCAACGCCCCCGGCGGCGGCCTGGTCTGTGTCTCCTGTGAGAGCACCGTCTTCGACAACCTCTCCACCCACGGCAACGGCGACACCGGGCTCACCCTGCGCGGCAAGGGCAGCAACGACAACGTCATCCGCAATCTGGACTCGTACGACAACCACGACGACGCCACCGGCGGCAAGCAGGCCGACGGCATAGCCATCACCCACGGCTCCGGATCCGGCAATGTGATCACCGGGGTCCGGGCGTTCAACAACAGCGACGACGGCGTGGACCTGTGGAGATGGGCCGGCCCGGTCACCATCGAGCACACCTGGTCCTTCGGAAACGGCGAGAACCGCTGGGGCATCCGCGACTTCCGGGGCAACGGCAGCGGCTTCCAGCTCGGCGGCGACGCCCCGGCCCCCTCGCCCGCCCATGTCGTACGGAACTCCGCCGCCTGGGACAACACCCAGTACGGCTTCGCGGCCAACGGCAACACCGGCGCGATCCGCGTCCGGCGCACCACGGCGTACGCCAACGAGGCCTCTGGCTACTCCTTCGCCAGCTCGCAGGCGCTGCTGGAGCGCAATCTGTCCGTCTCCAACGGCGACGCCAAGGCCGACACCGGCTCCACGGCCGTCTCCCGGGGCAACAACTGGAGCCCCGGCCGGGGCAGCGGCTGGAGCCCCGGCGGCTCGGCCACCCCGCCCTTTGTCACCACCGATCCCGTGACGGCCCGTGGCGCCCGGCGGCAGGACGGCTCGCTGCCCGTCACCAGCTTCCTGGTCGTGGCCAACGGCTCCGAGATCGGCTCGACGATGGAGTGACGGCCCGGGCCAAGCGCACTGCGCCGCACGGTAGTTGATCTCGTAACACGGCGAAAACCTGAGCGGTCCGCGTAGGGGGCACAATCCAGTCACCCCGCACGCGTCTGATATTCACGCTTAAGGAGCGCCACAACATGGCAGGACAGGTGACCGACAAGGCACCGGCCCCAACCACCCCACCCCGCAGCCCACTTGACCGGTTCTTCCGGATATCCGAGCGGGGCTCGACCCTCGGCCGGGAGGTCCGGGGCGGGTTCGCCACCTTCTTCACGATGGCCTACATCCTCGTGCTGAACCCGATCATCCTGGGCAAGGCGGAGGACAAGTTCCAGGATCATCTCGACGGTGCGCAGCTGGTCACCGCGACCGCGCTGGTCGCCTGTGTGATGACGATCCTCATGGGCGTCGGCGGCAATCTGCCGCTCGCGCTGGCCGCCGGCCTCGGGCTCAACGCGGTCGTCGCCTACCAGATCGCCCCGCAGATGAGCTGGCCCGACGCCATGGGCCTGGTGGTCCTGGAGGGCCTGATCATCTGTGTGCTGGTGGGCACCGGGCTGCGCGAGGCGGTGATGAACGCGATCCCGCAGCCGCTGAAACAGGCGATCAGCGTGGGCATCGGCCTGTTCATCGCCTTCATCGGCTTCATCGACGCGGGCTTCGCCACCCGCATCCCGGGCATGGAGGGCTCGGTGCCGGTCCAGCTCGGCGCGACCGGGCGGCTGACCGGCTGGCCGGTGCTCGTCTTCTGCCTCGGGGTGCTGCTGACCATCGCCCTGATGGTGCGCAAGGTCAAGGGCGCGATCCTGATCAGCATCGTCACCATGACCGTGCTCGCGGTCGTCATCAACGAGATCGCCGACCTCAAGCCGCAGGCCTGGGGGCTGACCGCGCCCTCCCTCCCGGACAAGATCGTCGACACCCCGGACTTCGGCCTGATCGGCTCCTTCAGCCTGTTCGGGGCGTTCCAGCAGGTCGGCGTGGTCACCATCGTTCTGCTGATCTTCACCCTGATCCTGTCCGACTTCTTCGACACCATGGGCACGGTCGTCGGCGTGAGCAGCGAGGCCGGGCTGCTGGACAAGGACGGCAAGGTGCCCAACCTGGGGCGGGTGCTGCTGATCGACGGGGTGGCGGCGGCCGCGGGCGGCGCGGCGTCGGCCTCGTCCAACACCAGCTACATCGAGTCGGCGGCCGGGGTCGGCGAGGGGGCGCGCACCGGATTCGCCAGCGTGGTCACCGGCGCACTGTTCGGGCTCGCCCTCTTCCTGACCCCGCTGGCGACCATGGTGCCCGCCCAGGCCGCCACCCCCGCGCTGATCGCCGTCGGATTCCTGCTGATGAGCCAGGTGCGGCACATCGAGTGGGACCGCTATGACGTCGCCATTCCGGCATTCCTCACCATCGTCGTGATGCCGTTCACCTACTCCATCACCAATGGGATCGGCGCCGGGTTCATCGCGTATGTGCTCATCAAGGCGGTGCTGGGCAAGGCGCGCGAGGTGCACTGGCTGCTGTGGGGGACGGCCGGGCTGTTCGTCCTCTACTTCGGGATCGACCCGCTGGAGCAGTTGCTCACCTGAGCCCGCCCGAGCCCCCGGACCGCCCGAGTCCCCGGACCGCTCGCGTCCCGTCAGCCGTGGCCCATGACGGGGCGCGGGCGGTACGGCGCCTCCAGGCGGGCCACCTCCGCCTCGTCGAGCGTCACCTCGACCGCGGCGACCGCGTCCTCCAGGTGACCGATTCTGGTCGCCCCCACGATCGGCGCGGTCACCGCGGGCCGGCCGAGCAGCCACGCGAGGGCGACCTGGGCGGGGGACAGCCCGCGCTCCTCGGCCACGGCGCGGGTGGCGTCCACGATGTCGAACTCGGCGTCCGCGTACCACTTCTCGACCAGCGGATCGCTGCCCGCCCGCGTCGTCGTCCCGAAGCGGTCCCGGTCCCGGGTGCCCGCGAGCAGCCCGCGCGCCAGCGGGCTCCACGGGATCACCCCCATCCCCTGGTCCAGGCAGAACGGGTTCATCTCCCGCTCCTCCTCCCGGTACAGCAGGTTGTAGTGGTTCTGCATCGACACGAACCGGGTCCAGCCCGCCGCCGCGGCCGTGTGCTGGGCCTTGGCGAACTGCCAGGCGAACATGGACGACGCGCCGATGTATCGGGCCTTGCCCGCCCGCACCACGTCGTGCAGCGCCTCCATGGTCTCCTCGATCGGCGTCTCGGGGTCCCACCGGTGGATCTGGTAGAGATCGACGTGGTCGGTGCCCAGCCGCCGCAGCGAGGCGTCGATGCTCGCCAGGATGTGCTTCCGGGACAGCCCGCGGTCGTTGGGGCCCGGGCCCATCGGCAGATACACCTTGGTGGCCAGGACGTAGTCGTCCCGGCCGGGGAAGAAGTCACGCAGCAGCTCGCCCGTGATCTCCTCGCTTCTGCCGTTGGAGTACATGTCGGCGGTGTCGAAGAACGTCACGCCGCTCTCGACGGCCCGCCGCACGATCGGCCGCGCCGCGTCGATGTCCAGCTGCCACTTGCGGTGCTCGGGGTCGCCGTAGCTCATCATCCCCAGGCAGATCCGCGACACCTTGATCCCGGACCGTCCCAGGCGGGCGTACTCCATGGGTCTCACCTCTCACTCGCTCGGTCACAGCAGACCACCGCGGCGCCCGTGTGTCAGCCCGGTCCGGTGAATCCGCCCGCGTACGCGGTGGGTTGGAGGCGATCGGTCAGTCGGTCAGAGGCGGCGGGTCGCGAGGGTGAGGCGGTCGCGGGCGTCGAAGAGGGCGTCCTTGATCATCTGCTCATGGGCGGGGGTGAGCCGGGCCACCGGCACCGAGCAGCTGATCGCGTCCCGCGAGGGGGTGCGGTAGGGGATGGCGATGCCGAAGCAGCGCAGCCCCAGCGTGTTCTCCTCGCGGTCCACCGCGTACCCCTGTTCGCGGATGACATGCAGCTCTTCGATGAGCTTCTCGCGGTCGGTGATGGTGTGCTCGGTGAGCCCGCCGAGGGTCTCCGGCAGCATCTTGCGCACCTGCTCGTCGGAGTACGTGGCCAGCAGCGCCTTGCCCAGCGAGGTGGAGTGCGCGGGCAGCCGGCGGCCGACGCGGGTGAAGGGGCGCAGATAGTGCTGGGACTGGCGGGTGGCGAGGTAGACCACGTTGGTGCCGTCGAGGCGGGCGAGGTGGATGGTCTCGGTGGTGTCGTCCGAGAGCCGGTCCAGGGTCGGCCGGGCGGCGGCCACCACCTCGTCGCCGTCGATGTACGAGGTGCCGACGAGCAGGGCGCGCACCCCGATGCCGTAGCGGGTGCCGGTCGCGTCGGTCTCCACCCAGCCGAGCTCCACCAGGGTGCGCAGCAGCATGTAGAGAGAGGACTTGGGGTAACCCACGGCCTCCTGGACGGCGGCCAGGCTGTGCATGCCGGGCCGGCCGGCGAAGAATTCCAGCAGTTCGACCGTGCGGACCGCCGACTTGACCTGGGCCCCACCCGTCTCGGCAGTTGACATCGCCTTGACCCCTTTGTTCGACCAGCCATAGAGTCCCGACAGAGTTCACTATCAGGGACAGCGTTCAGCATATCGAACAACAGCCGAGGTGCGGGACGCAAGCAGCGGCAACACAGCAGGAGGATTCCGCGGTGTCAGCACCAGTGTGGAGCGTCGACCCCCGAACCGGGAAGCAGCGGGAGCAGGTCGCGATCGAAGCCACCGCCGAGGAGATCGACCGCGTGGTGCGTGCGGCCCACGAGGCGCGCGGCTCCCTGGCCGACCGTACGGTGCGCGCCGCCTTCCTGCGCGCCGCCGCCGACCGCCTCGACGAGGCGAAGGACCAGATCGTCGAGGCGGCCGACGCCGAGACCGCGCTGGGCCCGGTCCGGCTCACCGGCGAGCTCGCCCGCACCACCTACCAGCTGCGGGCCTTCGCCGACATCGTGGACGAGGGCGCCTTCCTCGACGTACGCGTGGACCACGCCGACGCCACCCAGACCCCGCCCTGGCCCGACCTGCGCCGCTACAAGGTGCCGCTCGGCGTCGTCGCCGTCTACTCCGCGAGCAACTTCCCGCTCGCTTTCTCCGTGCCCGGCGGCGACACCGCCAGCGCGCTCGCCGCGGGCTGCCCGGTCGTCGTCAAGGCGCACCCCGACCACCCCGCCACCTCCGAGGTGACCGCCGCCGCGCTGCGCCGCGCCGCCGAGGAGACCGGGCTGCCGGTCGAGGTCGTCTCGGTGGTGCACGGCTTCCAGGCGGGCGTCGAGCTGGTCAAGCACCCGCTGGTGGCCGCCGCGGGCTTCACCGGGTCGATCCGGGGCGGCCGCGCCCTGTTCGACGCCGCCGCTGCCCGGCCGGTGCCGATCCCCTTCCACGGCGAGCTCGGCAGCCTCAACCCGGTCGTGGTCACCGAGGCCGCGGCCGCCGAGCGCGCCGAGCAGATCGGCGCGGGCCTCGGCGGGTCGATGACCCTGGGCATGGGCCAGTTCTGCACCAAGCCGGGGTTCGTCCTGGCCCCCGCGGGCGAGGCGGGCGACCGGCTGGTGAAGTCCCTCACCGAGGCGGTCAGCAACAGCGAGGCCGGCGTCCTGCTGGACCACCGCATGCGCGACAACTTCGTCGCCGGGGTCAAGGAGCGGGCCGAACTCCCCGAGGTCGACGCCCCGGTCACCCCTGGCTCCGGCGGTGAGCACACCGTCAGCGCCGGCTTCCTGACCGTCCCGGCGCGGCTGCTCGCCGAGGAGGGTCCGCACGATGTGCTCCTCGAGGAGTGCTTCGGCCCGGTGACCGTGCTCGCCCGCTACGAGAGCGACGCCGACATCACGGCCGTGCTCGGGCGGCTGCCGGGCAACCTCACCGCCACCGTCCACCTCTCCGAGGGCGAGGGCGGCGGGTCCGAGGGCCGCGCCTCCGAGCTGCTCGCCGAGCTCACCCCGCTCGCCGGCCGGGTCCTGGTCAACGGCTGGCCGACCGGCGTCGCCGTCGCCCCCGCCCAGCACCACGGCGGCCCGTACCCGGCGACCACCTCCACCTCCACCTCGGTCGGCGGCACCGCCATCGAGCGCTGGCTGCGCCCGGTCACCTACCAGGACGCCCCGGCCGCGCTGCTCCCGCCGGAGCTGCGCGACGAGAACCCGCAGGGGCTGCCCCGGCGGGTGAACGGCCGCCGCGAGGTCTGAGCCCGGCCTGGGCCCTGTCGAACGGCGCTGTGGGCGGGACCGGCCGGTCCCGCCCACAGCGCCGTCCGGGTCGAGGAGCCGGCTCAGCCGTCCGGCGTCCCGTCCGCCGCACCATCCGCCGTCCAGCCGCGCAGGGCGCGGGCGATGTCGCGCAACGGGACCCCGGGGCCCGCGATGGCGCGCATCAGCGCCAGCACCTCCGAGCCCTTCACGTCCCGGGTGACCGCCAGGCCGTTTATCGTGAGCACCGCCCGGGTCGCGGCCCACGCCGCGTCCGCCTGGGAGTGTTCGAGCCAGGGATGGCGCAGCAGCGTGTCCAGGACGGCTGCCGCCTTGAGATGGGCGCCCCAGTACACGTCCTGGTTCAGCATGTGCGCGCCGTGCCGGTGGATGGCCGCCAGCGGCACCCCGTAGTCGTCTATCGCGGGCGAGCCGGGGATGTCCGCGGTCGCCTGGAGCAGGGCGGGGAAGTCGATGGGAAAGCCGGGGGAACGGGTCAACAGGCGTCCCTCAGACGCGTGGCCGGATCGAACCCCATCTCCTTGCTCGTGCTGCGGGGCCGGGCCGCGAGCTCCTCGTTGAGCTCGGCGAACTCGCCCTTCCAGCGCTGGAGCGAATCCCGGAACGCGGCCAGGAACGCCTCCCGGGTCTCGTCCCGGTCCAGCGCGAGCTGAGCCCGCCCGTACGCCTGGAGCGTCATGCCGACGGCCGCCGCGCGACGCCGGATCTCCTCGTGTTCTTCTTCGGTGAGCCGGAGGATGAGGTTGGCCATGCGGGGAGACAATCACCCCGAATCAGGTGATCGCAATCCCCGTGGGGAATGAACCGGGGCGTCTCATGGTTGACCCTGCGACACAGTGACACCCCCCGAGACCCCGAAGAGCGGGCGAAGGAACTCATGCGCGTAGAGATCTGGTCCGACATCGTCTGCCCCTGGTGCTACATCGGAAAGGCCCGCTTCGAGCAGGGCCTGGCCGACTTCGAGCACCGCGACCGGGTCGAGGTGGTGCACCGCTCCTTCGAGCTCGACCCCGACCACCCCAAGGGCGACACCGTGCCGGTGCTCGACATGCTGGCGGCCAAGTACCGGGTCCCGCGGGAGCAGGCGCAGGCCATGGAGGCCCGGGTGGCCGAGGCCGCGGCCGACGCCGGGCTCGGCTACCGCTCCGAGCGCGACCACGGCAACACCTTCGACGTCCACCGGCTGCTGCACCTCGCCAAGGCCCGCGGGCGCCAGGGCGAACTGCTGAGCCTGCTCTACGCCGCGAACTTCGCCGAGGAGCGGTCCCTCTTCGACACCGAGACCCTGCTCTCCGCCGCCACCGAGGCCGGACTCGACGCCGCTGAGGCCCGCGCGGTGCTCGACGACGAGACCGCGTACGCCGGTGACGTACGGGCCGACGAGCAGGAGGCCGCCGCGCTGGGCGCCACCGCCGTGCCGTTCTTCGTCCTCGACCGCCGGTTCGGCGTCTCGGGCGGCCAACCGGCTGATGTCTTCACCCAGGCGCTGCGCCAGGCCTGGGAAGCGTCGCAGGTCAGCGGCGATAAGTAAGGAACGCTTGCGGGTACATGTCAGATATCCGCGATGGACGCGGGGGTGAGCGCCTCTCATAGTGGGTGGACATGGAGCCCCTGGGAGGCGCGGAATTCGCGCCGCAGACGACATACCTCAACACCGCCTCCACCGGTCTGACGCCTGCCCGGACCGTCGCCGCCATGAAGGAGGCCATGGACGCCGCGGCCGGCGGCGGGCCCGGCGCCGACCTGGCCTGGGAGGCGGTGGACGAGGCGCGCGCCGCCTTCGCCCGGCTGGCCGGGGTGGCGGGCGGGCGGGTCGCCGCGGGCGCGTCGGTCGCCGTGTACGCGGGGCTGGTGGCGGCCTCCCTGCCGTCCGGCGCGGAAGTCCTGGTGGCCGAGGGCGACTTCAGCTCGCTGGTGAACCCCTTCACCATGCGCCGCGACCTCAAGCCGCGCGCCGTTCCGCTGGAGGCCCTGGCGGACGCGGTGCGCCCCGGCACCGCCCTGGTCGCCGTCAGCGCGGTGCAGTCGGCGGACGGCCGGATCGCCGACCTGGACGCCATCCGCGCGGCTGCCCGCGCGCACGGCGCCCGGCTCCTGGTGGACAGCAGCCAGGGCCTCGGCTGGCTGCCGCTGAACGCGGATGACGCGGACTACACCGTGTGCGTCGGCTTCAAGTGGCTGATGTGCCCGCGCGGCGTCACCTTCCTGACCGTGCCCGAGGACTTCGGCGGGCTCACTCCGGTCTTCGCCGGCTGGGCGGCCGGCGAGAAGCCATGGGACAGCTGCTACGGGCCGGTCGAGGAACTCGCGCACTCGGCCCGCCGCTTCGACCAGAGCCCCAGCCTGCTGTCGTACGTGGGCGCCGTGCGCTCCCTCTCGCTCGTCGAGGAGCTGGGCACCGCGGCCATCGGCGCCCACGACCGCGCGCTCGCCGACCGCTTCCGGGCGGGGCTGACCGCGCTGGGGCACGGATGCGCTGCCGCGCCGGGGTCGGCGATCGTGTCCGTGCCGGGGCTCGGCCACGCTGCGGCTCGCCTTGCGGAGGCGGGTGTCTCGGTTGCGGCGCGGGCGGGGAATCTGCGTGCGTCGTTCCACGTCTACAACGGCGTGGCGGATGTGGACCGGCTGCTGGACGTGCTCTCCGGCTTCCCGGCGGGGGTGTAGGCGCCGCCGACCGCGGGCTTTGTCCCCTACCCGCCCCTTCCCGCAGCATCGATATGCGGCTCCGCCGCGTGGGGGGGCTCCGCCCCGGACCCCGGTCCTCAATCGCCGGACGGGCTGAAAATCAGCCCGTCCGGCGATTGAGGACACGCCCGAAGGGCCCCGGCCAGGGTCAGCGCACGGGCGTGAAATCGCGCGCGCCGATGAACTCCGGCCGCCGGACCGGCGCCGCGAAGGGCTCGACCGCCGTGTTCTCCACACTGTTGAAGACGATGAAGACATTGCTGCGCGGGTACGGCGTGATGTTGTCACCCGACCCGTGCATGCAGTTGCAGTCGAACCAGGTCGCCGACCCTGCCTTACCGGTGAACAGCCTGATGCCGTGCGCGTCGGCGAACTCGGTCAGCGCCTTGTCCGACGGGGTCCCCGCGTCCTGCATCTGGAGCGACTTCTTGTAGTTGTCCTTGGGTGTCGCCCCCGCACAGCCGAGGAACGTACGATGCGACCCCGGCATGATCATCAGGCCGCCGTTGGTGTCGTGGTTCTCGGTCAGCGCGATGGACACGGACACGGCCCGCATGTTCGGCAGCCCGTCCTCGGCGTGCCAGGTCTCGAAGTCCGAGTGCCAGTAGAAACCCGAGGCGCCGAACCCCGGCTTGACGTTGATCCGGCTCTGGTGGACATACACATCGGAGCCGAGGATCTGGCGGGCCCGGCCCACGACGCGCGGGTCGCGGACCAGGTTCGCGAAGACCTCGCTGATCCGGTGCACCTCGAACACCGACCGTACGTCCTGCGACTTCGGCTCGATGATCGAGCGCTCGTCGGCCCGCACCCCGGGATCCGCGATCAGCCGCTCCAGTTCGGAGTGGTAGACCGCGACCTCGTCCGGGGTGATCAGCTGCTCGATCGCGAGAAAGCCGTCGCGCTCGAAGCCGCTCAGCTCGGCCGGCCGTATCGGCCCGGGGTCCCCGGGGCCGGACCACACCACCGGGTCCGCCCGTGGGGTGACCGTCTCGGAGCTTCCGCGGGTCGGGTACAGGTCAGCGACCGTGGTCATCTGGATCAGGCCTCCTCCGCCTCGGTGATCAGGGGATATACGCCGTTCTCGTCGTGGTCCTCCCGTCCGGTGATCGGCGGGTTGAAGACACAGACGCAACGGAAGTCGGTCTTCGGACGCAGGGTGTGCCTCTCGTGCCCGTCCAGCAGATACATGGTGCCCGGGGCGATCCAGTGCTTCTCGCCGGTCTCGTCGTTGGTGAGCTCGGCCTCGCCCTCCACACACAGCACGGCCTCGATGTGATGGGCGTACCACATCGATGTCTCGGTGCCGGCGTAGAGCGTGGTCTCGTGCAGCGAGAAGCCCACCCGCTCCCTCGCGAGGACGATGCGCTTGCTCTCCCAGGTGCCCGACTTGGCCTTCACATGCCGCTCGGTGCCCTCGATGTCCTTGAAGGATCGGACGATCACGGTGGATTGCGCCTTTCTGTTGGGGATCTGATGTGGCCTGAAGTGGTGTCAGGCGGTCTCGCGGACGGCTCGGGCCAGAGTCCGCAGCCCCTCGTCCAGCTCCTCGGGGGAGACGGTCAGCGGCGGCAGCAGCTTGACGACCTCGCTCTGCGGGCCCGAGGTCTCCACCAGCAGGCCGAGCTCGAAGGCGCGGGCGCACACCGCCGTGGCGCGCGAGGGGTCGGTGAACTCAAGGCCCCAGACCAGGCCCCGGCCCCGGTACTCGGCGCCCAGCCGGACGTGCTCCTCGCAGATCTCGCGCAGCGCCTGCTGGACCTGCTCGCCGCGGGCCAGGGTCTGCTTCTCCATCTGGCCGTCGGCCCAGTAGGTGTCCAGGGCCGCGGCGGCGGTGACGAAGGCCGGGTTGTTGCCGCGGAAGGTGCCGTTGTGCTCGCCCGGCTCCCAGATGTCCAGCTCGGGCCGGAAGAGCGCGAGCGACATGGGCAGGCCGTAGCCGCCGATGGACTTGGAGAGGGTCACGATGTCCGGGGTGATGCCCGCTTCCTCGAAGGAGAAGAAGGGACCGGTGCGGCCGCAGCCCATCTGGATGTCGTCGACGATCAGCAGCATGTCGCGGCGCTTGCAGAGGTCGGCCAGGCCGCGCAGCCACTCGTTGCGCGCCACGTTGATGCCGCCCTCGCCCTGCACCGTCTCGACGATGACCGCGGCGGGCTGGTTGAGGCCGGAGCCCTGGTCCTCCAGCAGCCGCTCGAACCACAGGAAGTCGGGGACCCGGCCGTCCAGGTAGTTGTCGAACGGCATGGGCGTGCCGTGGACCAGCGGGATGCCCGCGCCGGCCCGCTTGAAGGCGTTGCCGGTGACGGCGAGCGCGCCGAGCGACATCCCGTGGAAGGCGTTGGTGAAGGACACGATGGCCTCGCGCCCCTTGACCTTGCGGGCCAGCTTCAGGGCGGCCTCGACGGCGTTGGTGCCGGTCGGGCCGGGGAACATGACCTTGTACGGGAGGTCGCGCGGGCGCAGCACGGTGTTCTGGAAGGACTCCAGGAACGCCCGCTTGGCCGTGGTGCCCATGTCCAGGCCGTGGGTGACGCCGTCGCGCTCGATGTAGTCGATCAGCGCGCGTTTGAGGACCGGGTTGTTGTGGCCGTAGTTGAGCGCTCCCGCGCCGGCGAAGAAGTCGAGGTAGGTGTGGCCGTCCTCGTCGTACATGTAGCTGCCCTGGGCGCGGTCGAAGACGGCGGGCCAGCCGCGGCAGTAGCTGCGTACCTCCGACTCCAGGGCCTCGAAGACGCTCAGCGCGGGCGGGGTGATGGTCACAGCAGTCTCCTGGGAGATGAGTGTGAGGGGGGTGGAGGTTGGCGTACGGGGGTCTTGGCGCGGGGCGTCAGGTCCGGGTGGCGAACGGGCCGATGCGGTACAGCACTTCGGGCTCATGGCCGCCGTCGGGAAACAGGCCGCCGTCGAACAGCACCTCGCGCTCCACGGGCGCTCCGTGCCGCTCGGCGAAGGAGGTGAACAGCCGGTTGGAGGCGGTGTTGTCCGGGGTGATCGTGGTCTCGACGCGGTGGATGCCGGACTGCTCGGCGACGCGCGCGGCCAGCCCGTCCAGCAGGGCGGCGGCCAGTCCCCGGCCGCGCCACGCCCGGTCCACGGCGACCTGCCAGACCACCAGGGTCCGGGGGCGCCGCGGGCGGATATAACCGGTGACGAAGCCGACCGGCTCCCCGTGCGCGTCGCGGGCCACGACCGAGGTGGCGGCGAAGTCGCGGCACCACAGCAGATAGCTGTAGGAGGAGTTCAGGTCCAGGGTCCCGGAATCGCGGGCGATGCGCCAGATCGCGGCTCCGTCCTCGACGCGTGGGGCCTCGAGCCTCAGTCCTTCCGGCATTTCTCTTCGGGCACGTGCAAGGTCTGCTTGTGCGGCGGTCATGCGGATTGAATTTACCCAGCACAATCTTAAATTGCATCGTGGTGAGGGGTTACCCGAAGGAGGGGCGGCGTGTTATCGCGCGGGGACGCGCGTGCGCACGGGGGATCGTCGAAAAGTGCTGCTTTGTCGGGGAGTTATCGGGGTAAAGTGGTCGCCGTGTGGAGTGCGTCACATCTGTGTAACGGCGTGGTGATGCTCTTGAATTACAGCGGCTCCGGGTTACGAAACTTCAGCGTTTAGGAGTCCGGAAAGCGGGCAGAAGACGATGGGAACCTGTATTCAAAAAGGTGCTCCATTTATATCTCCGCGGGTCGCCAAGAATTCATCAGGATTCACCTGGATTTACTTTGGCTCACTTGGCCGTGCGGAATCGGCCCCGGACGGCGAACGCGCCCGAGGGGCCGTTGCCGGAGGCCGAGTAGGCGTCCCCGGCGATGTTCCGGTCGCCCTCCGCGTGGTTGTACTGCCCGGCGAAGACATGCCGCCCCGCGGGCACCGTGGCCCCGTCCTTCAGCGTCCAGCGGTACACCAGCGCGCTGCCCTCGCTGCGCACCGAGACGGTCAGGTCGTCGGTGGGCAGCGTGCTCCAGGAGCCGGTGGTGAGCACCCCTCCGGTGTGCGCCACCCGCAGCTCGACGGTCAGCGAGGTCAGCGGCTTGCCGGTCTTCACGATCACATCGCTCTGCGCCCAGTACGGGTTGGACCCCGGGTTGATCTCGCCTTGAGAACGCACCACCGGGTCGGCGAGGTGGTTTGGACCGACCGCGGTGGGGGAGGCGGTCGGGGTGCGCCGCTGTGACCCGTCGTCCGTCGTCCCCCGTCCGCTCCCGTTGTCCTGCCCCGCCGGCGGGACGGCGGGCTCGCTCGACGTCCGTACGGTCTGCGGCCGCTGGGTCGGCTCCGTGGCCAGCACCACGATCCCCGCGGCGGCCACCGCCGCCGCGAGCCCGGCGACCGGGCCCGCCACCCGGGTCCACGGACGGGCGGCCCCGCGCTCGGGGCGGCGCCGTCCGTCCGTCGCCATGCCCGCGGTCACCCGGGCCAGCATCCGGGCCCGGTCCGGCCGGTGGGACTCGGCCGCGGTGCGCAGTTCGGCGGCGACATCGATCCGGTCGTGCCGCTCGCGGTGGTCGATCATCGACCGTTCCCTCCCGCATGGCCAGGGTGGAGCTTCCTTACGGTCTCCGGTGTGCCCGGCACCGGCTGCTGCCCGCCGCCGTGCGCCGAGCCGAGCAGCCGCTCCAGCTCCGCGATACCGCGCGAGGTCTGGCTCTTGACCGTGCCCACCGAGATGCCGAGCGTGCGCGCCGTCTCCCGCTCCGACAGGTCGAAGGCGTGGCGCAGCACCACGCAGGCGCGCTTGCGGAACGGCAGCCGCACCAGCGCGGCCTGGACGTCCACCACGGCGGAGATGTCCGGGTCGTCGACATGGTCGGCGCGCTGGGACGAGAAGAGCGCCACCCGGCGGCGCTCGCGGACCAGGCTGCGGATCCGGGAGCGTGCCAGGTTGGCGACCACGCCCCGGGCGTACGCGGCGGGGTGGTCGGCGGCGCGCACCCGCTCCCACTGGTGCCACACGGCGACCAGCGCGTCGGCGGCGAGGTCGTCCGCGCCGTCCGAGCTGCCGAGCAGCAGGTGGGCGAGGCGGGCCAGTTCGGCGTGGTGCCGTTCGAAGAAGTCCCGGAATTCCGCCTGGATGTCAGGCGGCGCGTCGGGCACGGATGACGAACCGGCTGCCGGAGCGAGTGCCGGGGCGACTGCGGGGGCGGGTGCCGGACTCGGTGCCGGATCGGGTGCCAGGTCCGGCGGGGTGGCCGCCGGTAAGTCCGGCAGGGGGCGCCCCCGGCTACCGCTGGGGGGACCCCCACCAGCGGTGGCCGGGGGCGGGTTCTCCGGTGACTCCGGCAGTGCCGCGGGTGGTGCGGGGTGTACGGCGGCCGGGTCATCGGTGGGAGCGCTCACTCGGGCCTCCTCACTTCCCCTCGTCCTGGGTTGCGTGAGCGTAGCAGCGCTCCTCGTGTTGTACGAGTGGCGCCGTTCCGGACCCTGGGAAATGGCCGGTCAGAGCGTCGGCGAAGTCTCGTACAGTGCGAGCATGAGGGATAGCGCGGTGCTGCACATCAAGGGCAGGGTGGTCGTCGGGCCGGACGCCGGGGGCTCCGCCTGGGACATGGACATCAGGGACGAACTGTGGGTCGTGGACGGGAAGATCACCTACGACCGGCCGACCGCCGCCCGGGATGTGCGGATCGTCGAGGGGTGGGTGCTGCCCGGGCTCGTGGACGCGCACTGCCACGTCGGGCTGGACACACACGGCGCCGTCGACGACTCGACCAGTGAGAAGCAGGCGCTGACCGAGCGGGACGCCGGGGCGCTGCTGCTGCGGGATGCCGGGTCGCCCGCCGACACCCGCTGGATCGACGACCGCGACGACCTGCCCCGCATCATCCGAGCAGGCCGCCACATCGCCCGGACCAAGCGCTACATCCGCAACTACGCCCATGAGATCGAGCCCGAGGAGCTGGTGGCGTATGTGGCGCGGGAGGCGCGGCGCGGGGACGGCTGGGTCAAGCTGGTCGGCGACTGGATCGACCGGGAGCGCGGGGACCTGGCGGCCTGCTGGCCGCGCGCGGCGGCCGAGGCGGCCATCGCCGAGGCACACCGGCTGGGCGCCCGGGTCACCGCGCACTGCTTCGCGGAGGAGACGCTGGCTCCGCTGGTCGAGGCGGGGATCGACTGCGTCGAGCACGCCACGGGGCTGACCGAGGAGACCATCCCGCTCTTCGCGGAGCGGGGCGTGGCGATCGTCCCGACCCTGGTCAACATCGCCACGTTCCCCAAGCTGGCGATGGCCGGGGAGGAGAGGTTCCCGCGCTGGGCGGACCACATGCGGCGGCTGCACGATCGACGTTACGACACCGTGCGCGCGGCCTACGACGCGGGCGTGCCCATCTACACCGGCACCGACGCGGGCGGTTCGCTGCCGCACGGCCTGGTCGGCCTGGAGGTCGCCGAACTGGTCAAGGCCGGCATCCCGGCGACCGCCGCGCTCTCGGCGGCCACCTGGGGCGCGCGGGCCTGGCTCGGGCGCCCCGGGCTCACCGAGGGCGCATCCGCGGACCTCGTCGTGTACGAGTCCGACCCGCGGGCCGATGTGCGGGTGCTGACGGCGCCGCGGCGGGTGGTGCTGCGCGGGCGGGTGATCTGCTGAGAGAACAGGACCGCGTGGCCGGTGTGGCAGATGCGGCGGGTGTGACTCGGATGTGTCCGACGGATCCAGGAGATCGAACGCATCGGCGAGTGGCACCCGTTGGGGTGAACTGACCCCATGAACCTGCCAGTTGGCTCGACGTGCCGCAAATATTGCGGGGTCGATGCCGTCGGCGCCCGTGGTGTCCCCCCGTGGCGAGTCGCCGGCGGCTCCATGTCTCCTGTGGGGGTCCACTCACGTGTCCTGTTCCACCAACAACTACTCCGGCATGCCCGCCCGCCGCCTGGCGGCCGCCACGGCCGCTGCCGCCGTCTCCGTCCTGGGCCTGCTGCCCGCGGGTGCGGCGCACGCCACCGACGGCGACGGCAAGACCGGCGGATCCGCTGCCAAGACGAGCACGCACACGACGGGCGGAGCCGGTGCGACCGTGCTCCGCACCGACCTGAGCGTTTCGCTGCTCAACAAGACGGTCAAGGCTCCGCTGGCGCTCGCCCTCAACGAGGTGCGCGCGCCGGCATCCGCCAACAAGACCGCGCTCAGCGCGACACTGGACGGCGTCGAAGGGGGAAAGCCGTTCAACGTCCTGCGCGCGGATGTGGCCACCGCACGTGGCACCGTCGACAAGTCCCGTGCCGAGGGGTACGCCAACCTCGCGCACGCCAAAGTGCACCTCCCCGGGCTGCCGGCGGTGCCGCTGATCGAGGTCCAGCAGGTCACCTCGAAGGCGGTGTGTCAGGCCGGAAAGCGGCCCACCGCCACGTCCAATGTGCTGGGCAGCGTGGTCGTGCTCGGCAAGAAGGTCAACCTCGCCTCCAGCGGTACGACCACGGTCGACGTGCCGGGGGTCGGCACGGTGCGGCTCGACCTGTCGCGCACCTCGACCACGTCCCGCACCGCCGCGGCCACGGCGCTTCGCCTGGCGGTTTCGGTGAACCCGCTCAAGCTGAACGTCTCCGAGGTCGAGGGGAAGGTCACCCTCGCCGAGGCGACCTGTGAGGCGCCGGGCGCCCCGCAGGTCGGCTCCCAGGCCGGCGCGGAACCGAAGCCGGAACACCTGGCCGAGACCGGGGGCAGCTCCACCACGCCGTACCTCGTGGGTGGCGGCGCGGCCCTGCTGGCCCTGGGCGGCGGCGCCGTCGCCCTGGCCCGCCGCCGTCGCACCGCCGTGCCGGGCGACGCAGCCTGACGCGGACCGGCCGACCGGGGCGTCGCGCGGCGGGCCACCCGTCGCGCGGCGCCCCGCGCCGGTCAGCGGTCGGCCCGTCAGCGGTCGGCCGGTCAGCGGTCGGCCAGGGCCTTCGCCAGGGCGGTGATAAAGCTGTCGGTCGTGGCCGGGTCGCGGACCGCGAGCCGCAGCCAGTCCGGGCCCAGTCCCGGAAAGGTGTCACCGCGCCGCACCGCGAAACCGAACTCGCGCAGGCGGGCGCGGACCGCGGTGGCCTCCGGCAGGTGGATCAGCAGGAAGGGTCCGGCGGCCGGAGCACACACCCGGATGTCCTCGAACTCGGCCAGCCGGGCGGCCAGATGAGCCCGGTCGGCGGCGATGGTGTCCGCCGCGCGCGCCGCCTCGGCGAGCGCGGCGGGCGCACTGCACGCCTCAGCCGCCGCCAGGGCCGGTGAGGACACCGGCCACAGCGGCTGCGCCCGCTCCAGCGCCGCGACCGTATCCGGCTCCGCGAGCAGATAGCCGATCCGCAGCCCCGCCAGCCCCCAGGTCTTGGTGAGGCTGCGCAGCACGACAAGACCGGGCACATCGGTGCGGGCGGCGAGCGACTCCCGCTCGCCGGGCACCGCGTCCATGAACGCCTCGTCCACCACCAGCGTCCGCCCCGGGCGGGCCAGGGCGGCCACCGCGGCGGCCGGGTGCAGCACGGACGTCGGGTTGGTGGGGTTGCCGACCACCACCAGATCCGCCTCGAGCGGCACCGCGCCCGGGTCCAGCCGGAAGCCGTCCCGCGCGTTCAGCACCACCCGCTCCACCCGGTGCCCGGCGTCCCGCAGCGCGGCCTCCGGCTCGGTGAACTGCGGGTGCACCACGACCGGGCGCCGCACCGGGAGGGCCCGTGCGAGCAGCACGAACGCCTCCGCCGCGCCCGCCGTCAGCAGCACCCGCGCCTCCGGCACACCATGGCGCTCGGCGACCGCGCGCCGCGCCGCGCGGCCGTCCGGGTAGGCGGCGAGGCCGTCGACCGCGGCGGCCAGCCGGGCCTTGAGCCAGCCGGGAGGCGTGTCGGCCCGGACATTGACCGCGAGGTCCGTCAGCTCGGGGCCGGAGCCCCGCACCTCCGCGTCACCGTGGTGACGCAGATGGCGCGGGTCGAACCCGGCGGGCACGTCGGGCTGTTCAGCGGACATCGACGGGGGAGCCGGCGCGACGGCTCTCCTGCGAGGGAACGCCGGCCGGGCAGCCTGCCGCGTCCCCGGCCTGCTCCTTGGCCTCGTCTCCGGCCTCCCCTGCGGCTTCCTCCGTGAGCTGCTCCCCGGCCACCTCCCGGTAGCGCTCCATGACCAGCTTCGCCAGCTCCTCCACGGGACCCGGCACATCGGCGGTCAGCAGCTCGATGTCCGGGTGGGCCAGCGACCATCCCTCCGCCTGCTGCTGGGCCCGGTCCAGCGACACCCCCGCGAACAGGAAGTACGGCAGCAGAACGACCCGCCGCGCCCCCAGCAGCGCACAGCGGTCCAGGCCCGAGGCCACATCCGGCGCGGCCAGCGAGACAAAGGCCGTCTCCACACCGGCGAAGCCGCGGCCCTCCCACAGCAGCCGGGCGGCCCGGTGCACCTCGGCGTTGGCTTCGGGGAAGACCGAGCCGGAGCCCACCAGCAGGACGGTGGTCTCCGCCCGGTCGGAGGGGGAGCGGGGGCGGTCGCCCAGCGCCTCGTCCAAGCGGCGCTCCAGCATGGTCAGCAGCCGGGGGTGCGGGCCGAGCGGGCGGGCGCGGACGAACGACGAGCCGGGGCGCAGCTCCAGCTCGCGGTCCAGCGCGGCGGTGAGGTCCTGCTCCGCGCGCTCGGTGGGGATCAACGTCAGCGGCACGACGGCGAACCGGGTCACGCCTTCCTCGGCGAGTCCGGCCACCGCGTCGCCCAGCGGAAATCTGCCCTGGCCGGTCAGTCCGCCCGCGACGGGCAGGCCGGGATTGTGGGCGCCCAACTCCCGTACGAAGTCGCGAAAGGCGTCGGTGCGCCTCTCGTCACGGGTGCCGATGCCAGCGATGAGCAGCGCGGGCGGGGTCGTCACGAGGTCTCCTTGGTGCTGGTGGTGCGGGTGGCACAGTGCGGTGCGGGGGTTGGGATCCCGACCCGAGACGTTACTGAGGTCGGTCGGGCGGTGTGAAGGCAGGTCATCCCTACCCGCCCTGCGGGTGTTTGACCGCCGCGCCCGGGCGGAGCGCGACGGCGCAGGTGGCGCGCGCGGGACAGCCGTGCGGCTCCGACTTCCGCTTGGCCACGAGCAGTTCGCCCCCCGGCCCCGCGGCGAGCAGGGCCGCCGCCTCGGCGACGCTCGGCGTCCCCACGGCGGACAGCACGGCCCCCGACGGGCCCGGCACCGCGACGGAGGCCAGCGCCGCGGCCCCGTAGCCCCGCAGCGGCACGCCGAGCCGGGCCGCCGCGGCGACCAGCCCCGGCTCGGCGGCCTTGGCCTCGACCGTGGCCAACTCCACCACCGCGCCCTCCGAAAGCCCCGCCCCGGCCAGCGTCCGCCGGATGAGCCCGGCCACTTCCCCGACGGACACGCCGCGCCCGGCACCGACCCCGACGACAAGCCGTGGGCGTGCCGCTGGGGGCGCATCGGCCCAGCGGTGGCCGGGGGAGCGGGTCACGCTCTCCACTTCCTGCCGCAATTCCCGCCCCCTCACCCGCTCCGCGGCGCGCAGCCGGCGAGGAACCGGACCGCCGCGTCCGGCATCGCCGCCCAGTGCACATGCAGATACGACGCATGCACACCGCCCTGGACGAACCCCTCCACACGGCGCCCCGGGCGGACCAGCCCCCACGCGGGCTCCAGACCCGCGCCCGGCTCCACCGCGGTGCGGTGGAACTCATGCCCGCGGACCCGGGTCCCCGCGGCGGCGAGCGCGCTGTCGCCGATCGCCACCGCCTCGCGGTACCCCAGCGTCAGCCGCTCCGACATGCGCGCCTCGGCGGGGAGCACCCCGCACATCGGCTCGCCGTCCAGCGAGCGCGCCAGATACAGCAGCCCCGCGCACTCGGCGGCCATGGGCGCTCCGGCCGCCGCGAGCTCCGCCACCGCCCGGCGCAGCGGCTCGTTCGCCGACAGCTCCGGTGCGTACACCTCCGGGAAGCCGCCGCCGATCACCAGGCCCGCGGTGCCGGGCGGGAGGCGCTCGTCCCGCAGCGGGTCGAAGGGCACCACCTCCGCACCCGCCGCGGTGAGCAGCTCGGCGTGCTCCGCGTACGAGAAGGTGAAGGCCGCCCCGCCCGCCAGCGCGACGACCGGCCGCGCCCCGCCGGCGTCCGCCTCCGCGCCGCCGCGCGCGGGAGCGGTCTCCCGCTCCGGGTCCCAGGGCGGGTCCGCCAGCGGTGGCGCGCTGCGCGCCAGGGCCAGCAGGCCCTCGAGGTCACAGCCCTCGCGCACCCGCTCGGCCAGCGCGGCCACGGACTCGACCGCCTCGGCCCGCCGCTCGGCCACCGGCACCAGCCCGAGGTGGCGGCTTGGGGCGCGCACCGCGCGCACCCTCCGCAGCGCGCCGAGCACCGGCACCCCCGACTCGCCCAGCGCCTCGCGCAGCAGCTCCTCGTGGCGGTCCGAGCCCACCTTGTTGAGGATCACCCCGGCCACCCGCACCTCTGGGTCCCAGGACGCGAAGCCGTGCACCAGCGCCGCCACCGAGCGGGACTGCGACGAGGCGTCGACGACCAGCACCACCGGCGCGCGCAGCAGCTTCGCCACATGCGCCGTCGACGCCAGCTCGCCCTGCCCGGCCGCCCCGTCGTACAGCCCCATCACGCCCTCGACGACCGCCAGGTCACAACCGGCCGCCCCGTGCAGAAACAGCGGGGCGATCCGCTCCGGCCCGCACAGATACGCGTCCAGATTCCGGCCCGGGCGCACCGCACGCCCGGAGCGGGCCGGGGACGAGACGGCCAGGGCGTGATAGCCGGGGTCGATATAGTCCGGGCCGACCTTGTGCGGCGACACATCGAGACCGCGCTCCGCGAAGGCGGCCATCAGGCCCATGGCCACCGTGGTCTTGCCGCTGCCGGAGGCGGGCGCGGCGATGACCAGGCGCGGCACGCTCACCACTGAGCCCTCACCATTGACCGCCTCCCATGTGAACCCTCACCACTCGATGCCCCGCTGCCCCTTCTGACCGGCGTCCATCGGGTGCTTGACCTTGGACATGTCGGTGACCAGATCCGCGAAGTCCAGCAGCCGCTCCGGTGCGTTACGCCCCGTGATGACCACGTGCTGGGTCCCGGGCCGGTCGCGCAGCACCGAGACGACCTCCTCGGTGTCCACCCAGCCCCAGTGCATGGGGTACGCGAACTCGTCCAGCACATACAGCCGGTATGTCTCCGCCGCGAGATCCCGCTTGACCTGCTCCCACCCCTCGCGCGCCGCCTCCTCGCTGGAGATGGCGTCCTGCTGACCGCGCTGGAGCCACGACCAGCCCTCGCCCATCTTGTGCCATGCGACCGTCCCCCCTTCTCCCGACTCGCCGAGGACGCGCAGCGCCCGCTCCTCGCCGACCCGCCACTTCGCCGACTTCACAAACTGAAATACACCGACCGGCCATCCTTGGTTCCACGCCCGCAGCGCCAGTCCGAACGCGGCCGTCGACTTCCCCTTGCCGACGCCCGTGTGCACAAGCACCAGCGGCCGGTTGCGGCGCTGCCGGGTGGTCAGCCCGTCGTCGGGCACGACGGTCGGTTGTCCCTGCGGCATCAGGCGGCCCTCCATGTCTTTCGCGCGGTTCGTGCGGTTCGTGTATCGGGTGCGGTGCGGACGTCGCGCACCAGCGCGGTCATGCTGTCGGCGCGCAGTTCGTCGAGCGTCACCGGCGTGCCGCGCAGTTCGCGGGCCAGCGCGCCCGCCAGGCCCAGCCGGACGGGCCCCGACTCGCAGTCCACCACCACCGAGGCGACCCCGTCGTCGGCCAGCAGCCGCGCCGCGCGCCCGGCCCTGGCCACCGGGTCCGGTCCGCCCGTGGCCCGCCCGTCCGTCACCACGACCAGCAGCGGACGGCGCGACGGGTCCCGCAGCCGCTCGATCCGCAGCACCTCGCGGGCCTTCAGCAGCCCGGCGGCCAGCGGGGTGCGCCCGCCGGTCGGCAGCCTCTCCAGCCGGGCCGCGCCCGCGTCCACCGACGAGGTGGGCGGCAGCGTCAGGGCGGCTTCCGCTCCCCGGAAGGTGATCAGGCCGACTTTGTCCCGCCGCTGGTAGGCGTCCAACAGCAGCGACAGCACGGCGCCCTTGACGGCGCTCATGCGCTTCCGCGCGGCCATCGACCCCGAGGCGTCCACCACGAACAGCACCAGGTTGCCCTCGCGCCCCTCGCGCACCGCCTCCCGCAGGTCGTCACGGCGCACGACGAGACCCGGGCCCTGGCGTCCGCGTGCGCGCTGGTGCGGAGCGGCCGCCCGTACGGTCGCCGACAGGTGCAGCTTGGCCAGCGTCCCGCGCGGGCGGCGAGCGCCGGTGGTGCGGCCGTGGGCGGTGCGGGCGCGCGACCGCCGCCCCGCCGCGCCCTCGCCGAGCCCCGGCACGTCGAGCCGCCGCGTCCGGAACGGCTCGGCCGCGCCGACGGCGGCGCGTTCGCCGCCGGGCCCGGCGGCGTTGGCACCGGGCGTCTCGCCCGCGGCCTCCGGACCGTCGGAGCCCGTGCGCTGTTCCGGGACGGAGGGCCCGGTCTGCGGCGGCGCCTGCTCCGGCGCGCCCTGCGGCGGCTGTCCGCCGCCCGGCCCGCCCGGCCCGCCCGGTCCCTCGTCTGGTCCGTCCGGCCCTTCCTGCCCCTCGGGCCCGTCGCCCGGATCCGGGTCCGGTTCCGGGTCGTCGTCCGCGCCGCCGGACTCGCGCAGCACCTCGTCGAGCTTGTCCTCGTCCAGTCCCGGCGCGTCGAACGGCGCCCGCCGGCGCCGGTGCGGCAGCGACAGCAGCGCGGCCTGCCGCACGTCCTCGGCGGTCACCTCCGTACGCCCCGCCCACGCCGCCAGCGCCGTCGCCGTTCGCGCCGTCACGATGTCCGCGCGCATCCCGTCCACCTCGAACGCCGCGCACACCGCCGCGATCTGCCGCAGCGCGCCGTCGCCCAGGCGCACGTGCGGCAGCAGGGCGCGCGCCGCCGCGACGCGCTCCCGCAGCGTGCCCTCCTCGTCGGCCCAGCGCACGGCGAAGGCGGCCGGATCCTCGTCGTACGCCAGCCGTCGCCGCACCACCTCGACCCGCTCGTCGGTGTCCCGCGACGCCGCGACCTCTACCGTGAGGCCGAAGCGGTCCAGCAACTGGGGCCGCAGCTCGCCCTCTTCGGGGTTCATGGTGCCCACCAGCAGAAAGCGCGCCGCGTGCCGTACGGACACGCCCTCGCGCTCCACATAGGAGGCGCCCATGGCCGCCGCGTCGAGCAGCAGGTCGATCAGGTGGTCGTGCAGCAGGTTGACCTCGTCGACGTAGAGCACGCCGCGATGCGCGTCGGCCAGCAGGCCCGGCTCGAACGCCTTCACCCCGTCTGAGAGAGCCCGCTCGATGTCCAGCGCCCCGACCAGCCGGTCCTCGGAGGCGCCGACCGGCAGCTCGACCATCCGGGCGGGCCGGAGGGTGCCGCTGCCCGGCTCGTGCGGGCCGTCCGGGCAGCGTGGGTCGGGCGCGGCGGGGTCGCAGGAGAAGCGGCAGCCGGGCACCACGTCGATGCCGGGCAGCAGGGCGGCCAGCGCCCGCACCGCCGTCGACTTCGCGGTGCCCTTCTCGCCCCGCACCAGCACCCCGCCCACGGCCGGTGACACGGCGTTGAGCAGAAGCGCCAGCCGCAGGTCGGCCATCCCGACGAGCGCGGTGAAGGGGTAGGGGGCGGCGGTCATACGGGGGTTCCTCCTGCGGTGAGGGGGCGATGGCGGCGTGGGCGGAGGCGGGTGGCCCGGGGTTTGTTCCCCTCCCCGCCCCTTCCCGATCCGGGGGCGAGCCCCCGGGCCCCCGGGCCATGGGGGGCGGTCGCGACGGGGCGTCGGCGGTGGCGGTCGAGTGCCGTGCCCCGCGCAGCCGGGCCCGCGGCGGCGGGGGCGGTGCGTCCGTTGGGGGGCTTGGTGGCCGTTGTGGGGGTCACCGGGGCTCCTGCGGGAACGGTGGGGCGCCCGGTGGGACGAACGGCAGTCCCTCCGGGACGCCGTTCTCGATGAGCCGCAGCAGCGCGTCCGTGTCCGCGTGTTCCTCGATCAGGTCGCCCAGGCGGTCCAGCTGTTCCTCGCGCAGCTCCCCGAAGCGGGTGTCGGGCGCCGGGACGAACGCCCGGCCCGCCGCGTCCGCGACCCGTTGCAGGAAGGCGCGCCGGAAGCCGTCGCTCTCCAGCGAGCCGTGCCAGTGCGTGCCCCACACCGAGCCCACCCGGCAGCCGTCCAGGAAGGGCTCGTCCGCGCCGTCCAGCAACTCGGCGACCCCGTGGTGGATCTCGTAGCCCTCCACCCGCTCGCCGAGCGCCTCGCCGACCGGCCGCGCCAGGGTCTTGTGCACCGCGAACCGCACCCGTACGGGCAACAGCCCCAGCCCCTCGACCGTCCCGGCCCGCGACTCGACCTCGTCCTCGATGCGCTCGCCGAGCATCTGGAAGCCGCCGCAGATGCCCAGCACCGGGCGACCCTCGGCGGCCCGCCGCGCGATCGCCGCCGCCAGCCCGCGCTCGCGCAGCCACTCCAGGGCCCGTACGGTCCCGCGGGTGCCGGGCAGCACCACCAGGTCGGCGTCGGTCAGCTCCTCCGGCCGGTCCACGAACCGCACGACCACGCCCGGCTCCGCGGCCAGCGCGTCCACGTCCGTGAAGTTCGACATGAGCGGCACCGCGGCGACCGCGACCCGCAGGATGTCCGCGCCGTGCGGCGGCGCGACGACGCTCTCGCGCACCGTCCCGCGCAGCGAGACACGCAGGCCGTCCTCCTCGTCGATGCCGAGCCCGTGCGCGTACGGCAGCACGCCCATGGTCGGGCGGCCGGTCAGGCCGCGCAGCATCTCCAGGCCCGGCTCCAGCAGGGTCACATCGCCGCGGAACTTGTTCACCAGATAGCCCGCGACGAGCCGCTGGTCGGCCTCGGAGAGCAGCGCGGTCGTGCCGAAGAAGGACGCGAAGACGCCGCCGCGGTCGATGTCCCCGACCACGACGACCGGCAGCCGGGCGGCCCGGGCGAGACCCAGGTTGACGATGTCGGTGCGGCGCAGGTTGATTTCGGCGGGGCTGCCCGCGCCCTCGCAGATCACCGCGTCGTGTGTGCGCCGCAGCTCGGCCAGGCACTCGGTGACGGTGCCCAGCAGCGTCTCCTGGCGCCCTGAGTGCTGCTTTTCCCCGGGGGACGCCCCCCCAGACCCCCCGAAATACCCGCGCGCGCTCAGCTCGCCCACCGGCCTGCCCAGCAGCACCACCTGGCTGCTGCGGTCGCTGCCCGGCTTGAGGAGCACCGGGTTCATCAGCGCGCTCGGCTCGACGCGCGCGGCCGCGGCCTGCATGGCCTGGGCGCGGCCGATCTCCGCGCCGTCGCGGGTCACGAAGGAGTTGAGCGACATGTTCTGTGCCTTGAACGGCGCGACGCTGACGCCCTTACGGCTGAGCCATCGGCAGATCCCGGCCGTGACGACGCTCTTGCCCGCGTCCGAAGTGGTGCCCGCGACGAGCAGGCCGCCGCCGCCCCTGCTGGGTATGCCGCTCATATGCCATCCCTCCCCGCGGCCGCGGGCCGCGCCGTCCTGCCCGGTCCGGGTCCGTCCGCCCGCAAGGACCGTGCCCAGCGGGCGAGCGCGCCATGTGGGGCACGGGACGGCCCCAGCGCCGCCCCCACCGCCAGCCGGGCCCCGACGGACACGCCGAGCGCCAGGGCGCCGACGCGCCGCGACAGCCGTACCGCGCGCTCGATGTCGGCGGCCTCCACCGCCCGCCCGCCGGGGTTGAGCACCGGCCGGTGCTCGACGCGGCCGCCGTACGCGAGAGTGCCGCCCAGCCGTACGCCGAGCGCGCCCGCGAACGCGGCCTCCACCGGGCCCGCGTTGGGGCTCGGATGGCGGTGGCCCTCGCGGAGCCAGGCGCGCCGCGCGCCGCGCGGGTCGGGCCCGGCCAGCGTGGCCAGCGTCGCGGTGAGCCGTGCGCCGGGCCAGCCGGCGAGGTCGTCCAGCCGGGCCGCGGCCCAGCCGAACCGCCGGTAGCGCGGCGACTTGTGGCCAACCATCGCGTCCAGGGTGTTGACGGCCCGGAAGCCGACCAGGCCCGGCACCCCGCCGACGGCCCCCCACACCAGCGCGCCCACGACGGCGTCCGAGGTGTTCTCGGCGACCGACTCGACGACCGCGCGCGCGATCTGCCGCTCGTCCAGCGCCTGCGGGTCGCGGCCGCACAGGTGCGGCAGCCGCCGCCGGGCGGCGTCCAGGTCCCCGGCGGCCAGCGCGCCGCCGACGGCCCGCGCCTCCCGGCCCAGCGTGGTCCCGCCGAGCACGGCCCAGGTGGCGGAGGCGGTCAGCACGGTGTGCGCGGCGCGGGAGGGGACCCCCAAGGCGCCGCCGCCCAAAGCCCGTACGGCGCGCACCGAAAGCGCGGCCCCCGCGGCCGCGCCGCCCGCGCACAGCGCGGCGTACAGGGCCCCGGATCCGCGGTGGTCGCGCCACAGCAGCCGCTCGACGGCCAGGGCGGCGCGCCCGAACGCGGCCACGGGGTGGCCGCGGCGCGGATCGCCCGTGGCGAGGTCGCCGAGGAAGCCGAGGGCGGCGCCGCACGCGTACGAGGCGTGATCGGCACCCATCGTCAGTCCGCCGTCGTGCCTCGGCGCGTCGGGGCGTGGAGTTCGGGCCGCGGGCGGGTCGGCGTCGGCGGCATGGCGGTGCCGGGCATGGTGGTATGTCCTCACTCAGGGTCCGCGCCCTGGTTCGACGTGACCGGCGGTGAGAGTCTCCTGGCTCCCGGATCCGCGCTTCTCCCGGTCTTCCAGCCTCCGTACGGAGACCGTGACTTGTGCGTGCGATGGGAGAGCGCTCCCCGGTGACAGTGGCGGGACCGCGCCGGATTCTCACCGGCTTCCTCTCCTGCCGCCGTTTGGCTCCGGAAGTCCACCATGGGCGGCGAATGGCCGTCAACTCGCGAATGCCCCGGGATGCGCGAGTGTGCCGAGGCCCACACGCGCCACGCACGCCACGGCCGCCGGGCGGGTCCGCGCTGGTCGGCGCGGCCCGGCCCGGCGGCCGTGGCTACTGCGGGAACACGGCCGAGCCGTGCGGGTTCAGGCCGTCAGGCCACGATCAGATTGATGCCGTACGCCACCGTCGCCGCGCACAGCGCGAAGCAGGCGTACGCGGCGGCGCGCGCGGGGCCGACGCCGACGCCGGCGCCCGCCGGGGCCGCGGCGGTGTCCTGGCCCGCCTCGGCCTGCTGGGGCTTGCGGGAGGCACCGAGGATGCCGAGGGTGAAGACGCCCACGAAGCCGACGGTCACCACGAGGCTGACGCCGAAGACCTGGCCGAGAGCCGCCCAGTCGATGCTCATCGCGTTACTTCCTTAGCTGGTGCTGCCGGTGGCGGCGGAGGCGCCGGCCGGGGTGGCGGAGGGGGAGGAGGCGGGGGCGGGGGCCACCGGCCCGGCGGGCGGCGGGGCCACGGACTGGAGGGCGGCGGTGACGACGCCCACCGGCTCGGCCGGCGCCGCCCCGGCATCGGTGCTGTCGTTGACGTTGGTGTGGTCGACGGGCTTGCGGCGCGAGGCCGCCCAGATCGCGGCGCAGGCGGCGACCGCGAGCACGGCGACCGTCGTGACGCCCCAGTCGCCCTGGTCCGCCAGCAGCGCCGCGCCGCCCGCGACGAGGCCCGCGGCGGGCAGGGTGAGCACCCAGGCGAGGACCATGCGGCCCGCGGTGGACCAGCGCACCACACCGCCCTTGCGGCCGACGCCCGCGCCCATCACGGCGCCGGAGCAGACCTGGGTGGTGGAGAGGGCGAAGCCGATGTGGGAGGAGGCGAGGATGACGGTCGCGGCGCCGGTCTGGGCGGCGAAGCCCTGCGGCGGCTGGATGTCGGTGATGCCCTTGCCCATGGTGCGGATGATGCGCCAGCCGCCCAGGTACGTACCGAGCGCGATGGCCAGCCCCGCGGCGACGATGACCCACAGCGGCGGGTCGGAGTCGGGGACGATCACGCCGCCCGTGATCAGCGCCAGGGTGATCACACCCATGGTCTTCTGGGCGTCGTTGGTGCCGTGGGCGAGGGAGACCAGCGCGGCCGAGGCGATCTGCCCGGCGCGGTAGCCCTTCGCGGTGTCCTGGGGGTCGCGGTCGCGGGCCAGCCGGTAGGTGAGCCGGGTCGCGACCAGGGCGGCGACGCCGGCCACGACCGGCGCGGCCACGGCGGGGATCAGGACCTTCATGACGATCTTGTCGCTGTTGACCCCGTCCATGCCGACGGAGACCAGGGTGGCGCCGATGAGGCCGCCGAAGAGGGCGTGCGAGGAGCTGGAGGGCAGCCCGGCCAGCCAGGTCAGCAGGTTCCAGACGATCGCGCCGACCAGACCCGCGAAGATCACTTCGGGCTGGATCCCCGCGCCCTCGTCGATGATCCCTCCGGAGATCGTCTTGGCGACCTCCACGGAGAGGAACGCGCCGACGAGATTGAGGGCCGCCGACATCGCGACCGCGATCCGGGGGCTGAGAGCTCCCGTGGAGATGGTGGTGGCCATGGCGTTGGCCGTGTCGTGGAAGCCGTTCGTGAAGTCGAACACCAATGCCGTGACGATCACGATCCCAATGAGAAGCGTGATGTGTTCCATCGAACTCCTTCGTGGGGGAATGCGATCCCCGAACTTCGTGACACGGAGCGTCGCAGGATGGCTACATTCCGTGGTGCATCTTGGTCGTCGTGAGGCCACCGAGGCAGCCACGTCAGAAATCCCCTCCCAGGGGAGGGGAAGGGGTGCACACCCGGGCAATCAGTGCGACAGCCGAAGCATGCACCACGACCGTAAGGACATGGGGTGAACGGGAGGTGAACTGAGGTGGGCTCAGGGGTGACGCACCTGCGCGAAGGCGGCGCCGATGATCCCCCGGCCCCTCCCTGATGCGTACAGGATGCCTCGCCTGCCATGATCGGCGCCCGGAGGTGAGGCATCGTGACGGAGCCGGAGACCGCACGGCCGACGGGGCCCGGGGAGCGACCGGACCCAGGGGAGGCCCGGGACCAGCGGGACTTGGCGGAGGCCTGGGAGCGGGTGGTGGAGACGGCCCGCAGGACGGTCGCCGACGGCCTGGTCGTCGGCACCTCCGGCAATGTCTCGGCCCGGGTCGGCGACACCGTGCTGGTGACCCCGAGCGGCGTCCCGTACGACCGGCTCGGCCCGGGCGACGCGGTCGGCGTCGACCTGGAGGGGCGTCAGGTGCTCGGCGAGCTGGCCCCCACCAGCGAGCTGCCCATGCACCTCGCGGTCTACCGCCACACTGACGCCGCGGCCGTCGTCCACACCCACGCGGTGCACGCCACGGCGGTCTCCACCCTGGTCGACGAGGTTCCGGCGATCCACTACATGACCGGCGCGCTCGGTGGCCCGGTGCGCGTCGCGGGCTATGCCCTCTACGGCACCGACGAGTTGGCCCGGAAGATGCTCGACGCGCTCCGCGACCGCAGTGGCTGTCTGCTGCGCAACCACGGCACCGTCGTCTATGGCGCCACGCTGGACCAGGCGTACGACCGGACCGCCCAGCTGGAGTGGATGTGCCGGGTCTGGCTCACCGCGGCCGCCGTCCCCGGCCGCACCCCGACCCTCCTGCCGCCCGACGAACTGCGCCGCGCCGCGGACAAGCTCCGCGGTTACGGCCAGACCCGCTGAGTCCCGGGTCCGGGCAGCCAGGGCGCGGCCGCCGGGCCCGGCCGCGTCCCGGAAGCGGGCAGGCTCACCGCGCACCGCACGACATCGCAGGTCCCGGCCCCCCGGACAGGCATGCCGATCACCCGGCCGGGCACGCCCGCTGGCCCGCGGCGCCCTCTCCGCCCACACTGGGTAGGGATGCGCCAGCGGACGAAGGCGGTTGTGGCCGCCACCACGATGCTCAGTGTCGGCGCGGCCGCGGTGGCGGCCGGGCGGTACGCCAGCGACGCTGCCCTCAAGCCACGCCCCGACCGGCCCCTGCCGCACGACCCGCCGCTCACCGTGCACTCCACCGACGCCGGCCGGATCACCCTCACCCGCAGCCTCGCCTCGCTGCGCCCCGGCACGTACGGCCTTGCCGGCGCCGGCTGCCACGCCGTCGTCGGGCCCGTCGTCGAGGACGCCCCGCACCCCGCGGACTGCGTGGTCCGCCGCCTGGAGCGGGTGACCCACGGCACCCTGGCCCCCGGCACCCGGGTGCGGTTCACCCCGCAGGTGTACATCGGCAATCCGCAAGACGCGCTCGGGCTCGACCACGCCGACGTCGACGTGCCCGGCGAACTCGGCGCGCTGCCCGCCTGGTTCGTCCCCGGCGACCGGCTGTCCTGGGTGATCACCGTGCACGGCCTCGGCACCACCCGCGAGCACCCCATGGCGCTCATGCCGTTTCTGCACCGGCGGCGGTTCCCCGTGCTCGACATCACCTACCGCGGCGACCCGGGCGCCCCCCGCCCCGAGGACGGCATCGGACACCTCGGCGACACCGAGTGGCGCGACCTGGACGCCGCCATCCGCTACGCGGTGCGCTACGGCGCGGAGCGGATCATTCTGTACGGCTGGTCCATCGGCGCCACCATGGCCCTGCGCGTCGCCGTGAACTCCGCGCTGCGGGACCGGATCGGCGGGCTCGTCCTGGACTCGCCGGTGCTCGACCGGCACGCCACGCTGCGGGCGCTCGCCTCGGCCCGGCGCATCCCCTCCGCGCTGCTGCCGCTCGCGATCAGGGCCGCCGAGGGGCGGGCCGGGCCGTACGACGGGCAGCCCGGGACGGGCGCGGCCGTGACCGACGACCTGGACCGGCTGAAGGTGCCGACGCTGGTCATGCACGGCCCCGACGACGCCATCGCCCCCTGGTCCGCCTCGCGCGAACTCGCGCGGCGCCACTCGGAACTGGTCACCCTTCACCCGGTCCGCCGAGCCCCGCACGCCGCGATGTGGAACGCGGACCCCGAGAGGTACGAGGAGATGCTGGGCCGCTTCCTGATGCCGCTGATGTGAGGCGCGGCCGTTTTTCGGCGGGCTCGGCCGGACCGCCACGACCTGCGGCGGCTACCGCCGTACGGGTGCCGATTGGGCTTTCGGGCCGTCACGGGCGAGACTGCTCCCGTGACGTCCCGTACTCCGCGCGACTCCCGGCTCCGACTCGTCCGCCAGCGGCCGATGGCCACGGCCCGCCGGGCCGTGCCGAACCGAGGCTCCCGACCTGCGCCCCGCCCGCCCGAGGGCACTCCGCCGCCCACGGAGCTGGCCCGGCAGGCCCGAACGGGACTCGCCGGGGCCGTCCTGATCTCCCGCTGGGCCGCGAGCCGGCACGGCGCCCCGGGCGTGCTCTCCGCCGAGGCGGTCGCCGAGGCGGCCGCCGCGCTGGGAGTCCCACCCGAACAGGTCCGGGCGGACTGGGACCGGGCCCGTCTGGTCGGCCTGATCGAGCTGCACGGCGGCATCGCCCGCCCCGGCTGGCGGCTGCGCGCCTGGGACAGCGACGACAGCGCGGTGCTGCGCGGCTGGGTCGCGCTGCTCGACGCCTGGTCCCTGGCCCGCCCGGCCCCGCTCACGGCCGAGCCCACGGCCGTCGCCGAGGTCGTCGAGGCGCTGCCGCAGCTGCTGTCCCTGCTTCAGCTGTCGGCCGGTCCGGTGCAGGTCGCGACGCTCCTGGACATGCTCAGGCAGCGCGTCGCCGAGCTGCGCACCGAGCGGTGCGAGGTGCCGTACGGCCCCGCGCCCGCCCCCGGCCCGGACGACGCCCCGCCCGCCTCAGGACCCGAGGACACCGCGCTCGCCGCGGCGCCGGGCGCCCCCGACCTGGAGACGCTGCTCGACTGGGCCCTGGACGCACTCGCCTCCGTGGGCGCACTCGAGGTGCTCGACGGCCCCCGGGAGGCCGCGGACGAGGCGGTCCGGAGGGACGGGGCCGACGAGCGCGAGGCCGTGCTCAGCGCGCTCGGCAACTGGGCGGTGTGGCTCAAGCTGGAGCAGATCTGCGTCGCCGCCCAGAGCCCCGCCGGGAACATCGAGCAGCCCGCCGCCGACATGCTGCGCGGCTGCGCGGGCCTGACCCCCGGCCCGGCCCGCGCCGAGTACCGGGCGTGGCTCGCCGCCCGCCCCGTCGGCAGCGCCGTGACCGAGCTCATCGAGGCCGCGCGCGGCGACGACGCGCTGCTGCGCGGGCTGGCCTTCGAGGCGCTGCGCGTGGTCGGGGCGCCCGCCGAGCCCACCGTGCGGGCCGTGGTCGACGAGTCCGCGCTGCGCCCGTACGCGCTGCTGTGGCTGGCCGAGCACGAGGGGGCCGACCCGGAGGACGCGATGGACGTGCTCACCCGTGAGGAGGCCACCTGGCTGTGGGTGGACACGGCCGCCGCCGTCGCCGACCACGGCGAGAGCCCGATGCTGGTGCGCCATCTGGAGTCCGCCGTGCAGGGCACGGTCCCGGCGCTGCTCGAGGAGGTACGGGCCGTGGGCCACCCCCGCACCGTGCACGTCCTGGTCGCGCTGGCCGCCGCCCACCCCGACCCGGCGCTCGCCAAGGCGGTGCGCCGCGCGGCCTTCCAGGTGCACACGGGCGGCGCCTGAGGAGGCCGGGCGGCGCCCGAGGGGTGTGGGCGACGACACATGGGCGGGGCGGTCCGCGTGGTGGACAGGCCGGGAAAAATCGCTTGCGGGCACCGCTAAACTAATCCGCATGGCAATTCTCCTCGTGCATTAGACGGCGTCGGCCGCTTTCGCCCGTCCGTCCAGCCGTCCCCCTGCCCTGGAGTAATTCCCGTGATCACCGCCTCTGGCATCGAGTTGCGCGCCGGCGCCCGTATCCTCATCGAGTCCGCCTCCTTCCGCGTCGCCAAGGGCGACCGCATCGGCCTCGTCGGCCGTAACGGCGCGGGCAAGACCACCCTCACCAAGTGCCTGGCCGGTGAGGGCATCCCGGCCGCCGGCACCATCACCCGCTCCGGCGAGGTCGGCTATCTGCCCCAGGACCCGCGCACCGGCGACCTCGACGTCCTGGCGCGCGACCGCATCCTGTCCGCCCGCGAGCTGGACTCGGTGCTGCGCAAGATGCGCGAGAACGAGGACCGGATGGCGAACGGCAAGGGCGCCACCCGCGAGCGCGCGATGAAAAAGTACGAGCGGCTGGAGACCGAGTTCCTCACCAAGGGCGGTTACGCCGCCGAGGCGGAGGCCGCGACCATCGCCGCCAGCCTCGGGCTGCCGGACCGCGTGCTCGGCCAGCCGCTGCATACGCTTTCCGGCGGTCAGCGCCGCCGGGTCGAGCTGGCCCGCATCCTCTTCTCGGACTCCGACGTCCTGCTCCTGGACGAGCCGACCAACCACCTCGACGCCGACTCCATCATCTGGCTGCGGGACTACCTGAAGACCTACCGCGGCGGCTTCATCGTCATCTCCCACGACGTGGACCTGGTCGAGACGGTCGTCAACAAGGTCTTCTACCTGGACGCCAACCGCTCGGTGATCGACGTCTACAACATGGGCTGGAAGCTCTACCAGGCCCAGCGCGAGGCCGACGAGAAGCGCCGCAAGCGGGAGCGGGCCAACGCCGAGAAGAAGGCCGCGGCGCTGAACTCCCAGGCGGACAAGATGCGCGCCAAGGCCACCAAGACGGTGGCCGCGCAGAACATGGCCCGCCGCGCCGAGAAGCTGCTCTCCGGCCTCGAGGCGGTGCGGCAGTCCGACAAGGTCGCCAAGCTGCGCTTCCCGGACCCCGCCCCGTGCGGCAAGACGCCGCTGGCCGCCGAGGGGCTGTCCAAGTCGTACGGCTCGCTGGAGATCTTCACCGATGTCGGCCTGGCCGTGGACCGGGGCTCGCGGGTGGTCATCCTGGGGCTCAACGGCGCGGGCAAGACGACCCTGCTGCGGCTGCTGGCCGGGGTCGAGAAGCCGGACACCGGCCAGGTCACCCCCGGACACGGCCTGAAGCTCGGCTACTACGCGCAGGAGCACGAGACGCTCGACCCGGACCGCACGGTCCTGGAGAACATGCGCTCGGCCGCCCCCGACCTGGATCTGGTGGACATCCGCAAGACGCTGGGGTCCTTCCTCTTCTCCGGTGACGACGTCGACAAGCCGGCGGGCGTGCTGTCCGGCGGCGAGAAGACCCGGCTGGCGCTGGCCACGCTGGTGGTCTCCTCGGCCAACGTCCTGCTGCTCGACGAGCCCACCAACAACCTCGACCCGGCCAGCCGTGAGGAGATCCTGGGCGCGCTGCGCACCTTCACGGGCGCGGTGGTGCTGGTGACCCATGACGAGGGCGCGGTCGACGCGCTCCAGCCGGAGCGGATCATCCTGCTGCCCGACGGCGTGGAGGACCTGTGGGGCGAGGACTACGCGGACCTGGTCGCGCTCGCCTGACCGGCTTCCGAGCGGTCGCTGGGGTTCACCGGAGTTCGCCGGAGGTCACGGGCGGGCACGGGGGATCACCGGAGATCATTCGCCATAGATCATTCGGCCTAGGCGTGATCCTTCATCTGAGTGAGAACGGCTGGTACCACGGCGCGTCACCGCCGACCGGCGCGTGAGGCGTGCCGTGCGCCGGCGCGCGCTGTCGCGATTACGCCCACCCACGGCCTGACCTGGTGATTCGTCCACGATGTGGACCGCTGAAGGGTGCGACTGCCTGCGGAATCTCTAATTCCGGCGGCGATCACCCCATGAATTCAGGGAATCCTTCCGCTATCGACCTTGCCGAATGGGTGGCCAGGAAGCCGCCTAGGGGTGATCATGAGAGTCCAGAGCGCACTTCCCATGAGGAGGCACGGGTGGCCGAGACTCTGAAGAAGGGCAGCCGGGTGACCGGCGCCGCGCGCGAAAAGCTCGCGGCAGACCTGAAAAAGAAGTACGACTCCGGTGCGAGCATCCGGGCGCTGGCCGAAGAGACCGGCCGTTCCTACGGATTCGTCCACCGGATGCTCAGTGAGTCGGGCGTGGCCCTGCGTGGTCGCGGTGGAGCGACGCGGGGCAAGAAGGCCGCAACAACGGCCTGACGGCCCGTATGCGTCGTACCGGTAGATGTGAGCGGTGCCACCCGGTTGATCGGACCGTCGGCCGGGTGGTTACTGTGCAGTCACTTAGTCATGTGACCGCACCCACCGGAGGCTTCCGTGACCCTGCTGGACAAGGACGGCGTTCACCTCACCGTTGACGAAGCGATCGCCACGGTGACCCTGACCAACCCCGGCAAGCGCAACGCCCAGTCGCCCGCGACCTGGCGGGCGCTGGCCGAGGCCGGGCGGGCGCTGCCGGGCAGCGTGCGGGTCGTGGTGCTGCGCGCCGAGGGCAAGTCCTTCTCCGCGGGGCTCGACCGGCAGGCGTTCACGCCCGAGGGGTTCGACGGCGAGCCGTCGTTCTTTGAGCTGGCCCGCCGCTCCGACGCGGAGCTGGACGCGGCCATCGCCGGGTATCAGGAGGCGTTCACCTGGTGGCGGCGGCCCGACCTCGTCTCCGTCGCCGCCGTCCAGGGCCATGCCATCGGCGCGGGCTTTCAGCTGGCCCTCGCCTGTGATCTGCGCGTCTGCGCGGACGACGCGCAGTTCGCGATGCGCGAGACCAGCCTCGGGCTGGTCCCCGACCTCACCGGCACCCATCCTCTGGTCTCCCTCGTGGGCTACGCCCGGGCGCTGGAGATCTGTCTGACCGGGCGCTTCGTCCACGCCGAGGAGGCCGAGCGCACCGGCCTGGCCAATCTGGTCGTGCCCGCCGCGGAGCTGGACGCCGCGGTCCGGGACCTGGCCGCGGCGCTGCTCGCCGCGGACCGTGACGCCGTGATCGAGACCAAGGCGCTGCTGCGCGGGGCGGGGGAGCGGACGTACGAGGACCAGCGCGCCGCCGAGCGGGCCGCCCAGGCCCGTCGGCTGCGCGACCTGGCGGGCCTGGGCGAGTAAGCCCCGGCCGGGCGTCCGGGCCGGCTGAGCCCCTCAGGGCCGGGCCGCCAGGCCGAGCCGCTGCACCGGCACCGCCTCGAGCACCAGCACCGCGAGGTCGTCGTCGATCGGCTCGGGGCCGAAGTCATGGGCGGCGCGGCGGACCCGTTCCGCCACCGCCTTGGCGCCCAGCCCCGCGCACCCCCGCAGGATGTCGGCGAGGCCGTCGTCGTCGTCCAGCTGCCGGTTGCCGCTGCGCCGCTCGGTCACGCCGTCGGTCACGCACAGCAGTGTCTCGCCGAGTTCCAGGTCGAAGGTGTCGGCGTGGAACTCGGCGCTCTCGTCGATGCCCAGCAGCATCTGGGAACTGCCCGCGGCGACCACCGAGCCGTCGCCGGTCAGCCGCAGCGGCAGCGGATGACCGGCGCTGGCCAGTGTGCAGTGTGCGCTCCCGGTGGCCGGGTCCGGCTCCAGCTCCCCGTACAGCAGGCTCAGAAAGCGCGGCCTGGCCTGTTCGCCGCCGACCGCCACGGCCTCCGCGCCCTCCTCCACCAGCGCCTGGTTCAGCCGGCCGAGGACCGACTCGACGCCGTGGCCCTCGCGGGCCAGCAGCCGGACCAGATGGCGGGCCAGGCCGGTCACCGACATCGCCTCCGGGTCGCTGCCGCAGACGTCGCCGAGCAGGAAGCACCAGCGGCGGCCGCCCATCGGGAACAGATCGTAGAAGTCGCCGCCGACGGTCTGGCCCTCGCCGTGCGGCTCGTAGACGATCGCCGTCTCGACGCCCGGGATATGGGCGAGGGAGGTGGGCAGCTGCCGGCGCTGGAGCGCCCGGCTGATGGTCGCCTGCCGGGTGTACCGGCGGGCGGTGGCCACAGCCTGGGCCACCCGCCGGGACACGTCGCCCGACAGCCGGGCCACGCCCTCGGTCAGCTGTGGCACGCCCGCGCGGCCCAGCAGCAGCACGCCATGGCTGCGGCCCTGGGCCAGCAGCGGGAACGCCAGCGCGGCCCCGCCCGCGCCACGGCTGTCCGCGGGCTCGGGCCAGGGCCAGGGGGTGCCCGAGGGGTCGAGGCCGGTCGGCGGCGGATGGTTCTCCAGGGACAGCCGGAGCGAGTCGTTCCGGCGCTCGTCGCTGTGCCAGACGCGGCAGAGCCGCAGCCGCTCGCCCTCGGTGCTCAGCCACACCGCGCACCAGTCGGCGAGCCGGGGCACCAGGAGCTGACCGGCGAGGGCGGCGACCATGTTCTCGTCGAGCTGTCCGGCGAGCAGTTCGCTGGCCTCCGCGAGGAACGAGGGCCCGCCGCGGTCCACCCATCCGCCGGAGCTGTCGCGCTGCCGCGCGGGCGCGGCCGGGGCGAGGGCCTTGGCGAAGCGCACCTCGCCGCCCACCGTGTCGGCCGGGACGGCGGCGGGCCCCAGCTCCTCCTGCGCCGCGTCCAGCCGGAACCACACCGCCTTGCGGGTGCGGTGGTAGGTCACGCCCCAGGAGTCGGCGAGCGCGCCCATCAGCTGGAGGCCGCGGCCGCGGCGCCCGGTGTCCTGGCCGCCGTACACCGCGCTGGCCGGGTGCAGGTCCGTCACCTCGACGACGACGCCCGGGTGCCCGGCCTGGAGCCGGCAGATGACCTCGATCTCGGTGCCCGCGTGCAGCACGGCGTTGGTGACCAGCTCGCTCACCAGCAGCACCGCGTCCTCGGTCAGCCGGTCGCGGAGGGGGCGCGGCCCCAGGGCCGCCGCCGCTCCCGGCCCGGTGAGCGTGGTGCGCACGAAGGCGCGCGCCGCGGCCGGCGCCCCGACGGTTCCGGGCAGCGTGGTCCGCGAGACGGACTCCCGCGAAAGAGGAAGCAAGGCTCCCACCAGCTGCTCCTGGCAATTTGGGACAATTAGGTCATGTAGGTGCCATATTATGACAGGCACAGGTGTGCGAATCGATCTTTAAGAGACGATGTCATGGCAAATGACCCGACTCCCGTGGACATCCGACCCGAACCCCCCGGCTTCGCGCCGGGCGAGGAGCGGGTGAGCGCCGCAGGGCTGCGATCCCTGCTGGGCGCGATGCAGGCGTTGTGCGACGGGGACCTCTCCGTACGCGCCAACGGCTCGGAGGAAGGCACGCTCGGCGAGATGGCCGGAGCGTTCAATCAACTCGTGGCCCGGAACGCCCATCTGGCGTCGGAGCTCGAACGGGTCCGCCGCGAGGTGGTCCGGCAGGGCAGACTCGACGAGCGGATCACGGCCAGCCCCGGCCAAGGGGCCTGGACGACGAGCGTGGACGCGGCGAATCAGCTGCTCGACGCGCTCGTCGGCCCGGTCTCCAACGCCACCCAGGTGCTGGACGCGGTCGCCTCCGGCGATCTGACCAAGCGCGTGGACCTGCACGACGGCAACCGCCAGCTGCGCGGCGATCTGCGTCGGCTCGGGCGTGGCGTCAACCGCACGGTGGACCAGCTGTCGCTGTTCACCGGCGAGCTCACCCGCGTCGCCCGCGAGGTCGGCACCGAGGGCCGGCTCGGCGTCCGGGCCAAGGTCCAGGGGCTGTCCGGCGACTGGCGCGAGGTCACCGAGGCCGTCAACGCCATGGCGTCCCGGCTGACGGCCCAGGTGCGGGACATCGCCGCGGTGACCACGGCGGTCGCCCGCGGCGACCTCACCCGGCAGGTGACCGTCGAGGCCACCGGGGAGCTGCTGGAGCTGAAGCTGACCGTGAACACGATGGTCGATCAGCTGTCGGCGTTCGCGGACGAGGTGACCCGGGTGGCCCGTGAGGTGGGCACCGAGGGGGAGCTGGGCGGCCGGGCCCAGGTCCGGGGGGTCTCGGGGGTGTGGAAGGACCTGACGGACAACGTCAACTTCATGGCGTCCAACCTCACCTCCCAGGTGCGCAACATCGCCCAGGTGACCACGGCGGTGGCCAACGGCGACCTCTCGCAGAAGATCACCGTGGACGCCCGGGGCGAGATCCTTCGGCTGAAGCTGACCGTGAACACGATGGTCGATCAGCTGTCGGCGTTCGCGGACGAGGTCACGCGGGTGGCCCGTGAGGTGGGCACCGAGGGGGAGCTGGGCGGCCGGGCCCAGGTCCGCGGGGTCTCGGGAGTCTGGAGGGACCTCACCGAGAACGTCAACTTCATGGCGGACAACCTGACCTCCCAGGTCCGCAACATCGCCCAGGTCGCCACCGCCGTGGCCGAGGGAGACCTGGGCAAGACGATCACGGTGGAGGCCAAGGGCGAGATCCTGGAGCTGAAGTCGACGATCAACACGATGGTGGACCGGCTCTCCGCGTTCGCGGACGAGGTGACCCGGGTGGCCCGCGAGGTGGGCACCGAGGGCAACCTGGGCGGCCAGGCCCAGGTCCGCGGCGTCTCGGGGGTCTGGAAAGAGCTCACCGAGAACGTCAACTTCATGGCGCTGAACCTGACCTCGCAGGTCCGCAACATCGCCCAGGTGACCACGGCGGTCGCCAACGGCGACCTGTCGAAGAAGATCACGGTGGACGCCCGGGGCGAGATCCTGGAGCTGAAGGACACCGTGAACACCATGGTCGAGCAGTTGCGGGCGTTCGCCGACGAGGTCACCCGGGTCGCCCGCGAGGTGGGCACCGAGGGCCAGCTCGGCGGGCGGGCTCAGGTGCCGGGCGTCTCCGGCGTGTGGAAGGACCTCACCGACAACGTCAACTTCATGGCGTCCAACCTGACCTCGCAGGTCCGCAACATCGCCCAGGTCGCCACCGCCGTCGCCCAGGGCGATCTGTCCAAGAAGATCGACGTGGACGCGCGCGGGGAGATCCTGGAGCTGAAGACCACCATCAACACGATGGTCGACACCCTCTCCTCGTTCTCCTCCGAGGTCACCCGGGTCGCCCGCGAGGTCGGCAGCGAGGGCCGGCTGGGCGGCCAGGCCCGTGTCGAGGCGGTCTACGGCACCTGGAAGCGGCTGACCACCAACGTCAACGAGCTCGCCCTGAACCTGACCACCCAGGTGCGGGCCATCGCCGAGGTCGCCTCCGCCGTCGCCCAGGGCGACATGACCGGCTCCGTGTCGGTCGAGGCGCAGGGCGAGGTCGCCGAGCTCAAGCACAACGTCAACCTCATGGTGACCAACCTGCGCGAGACCACCCGCGCCAAGGACTGGCTGGAGTCCAACCTCGCCCGCATCGCCTCCCTGATGCAGGGCCACCGCGATCTGGTCGACGTCGCCGACCTGATCCTGCGCGAGCTCACCCCGCTGGTCAACGCCCAGTTCGGGGCCTTCTTCCTCACCGAGCCCGGGGCCAAGCCGGGCGAGGGCCTCCAGTTCATCGCCGGATACGGCGTCAACCCGGAGAAGGGACCGCTGCCGCAGAGCGGGTCGGCGGGCCGCGGGCTGATCGCCCAGGCGGCCATCGAGAAGAAGCGCATCCTGATCACCGATGTGCCGCCGAACTTCATCAGCATCGACTCCGGGCTCGGCTCCGCGCTCCCCGCCAGCGTCGTCATCCTGCCGATCCGGTACGAGGACCAGATGCTCGGAGTGATCGAGCTGGCCTCCTTCAGCCGCTTCAGCGAGGTCCATCTGGCCTTCATCGACCAGTTCGTCAACACCATCGGCGTCTCGATCAACACCATCATCGCCAACGCCCGCACCGAGTCCCTGCTGTCGGAGTCCCAGCGGCTCACCACCGAGCTGCGCCAGCGCTCCAACGAGCTCCAGCGCTCCAACGCGGAGCTGGAGGAGAAGGCCGCGCTGCTGGCCACCGCCTCGCAGTACAAGTCCGAGTTCCTGGCCAACATGTCGCACGAGCTGCGCACCCCGCTCAACTCGCTGCTCATCCTGGCCCGGCTGCTGGCCGACAACCCCGACGGACGGCTGTCGGCCCAGGAGGAGCAGTTCGCCGCCACCATCCACCGCTCCGGCTCCGACCTGCTCCAGCTGATCAACGACATCCTCGATCTGTCGAAGATCGAGGCGGGCCGGATGGACGTGCGCCCCAGGAAGCTGCCGCTGGTCAAGCTGCTGGACTACGTCAACGCCACCTTCCGTCCGCTGGCCACCGACCGGGGCCTGTCCTTCGAGATCACGGTCGGCGAGGACGTGCCGCGCGAGATGTTCTCCGACGAGCAGCGGGTCCAGCAGATCCTGCGCAACCTGCTCTCCAACGCCCTGAAGTTCACCTCCTCGGGAGGGGTGAAGCTGCGCGTCGAGCGGGCGCCCGCGGCGAGGTTCAGGGAGGAGACGCTGCGGACCGCGGACGCCGTCGTGGCCTTCTCCGTCACCGACACCGGCATCGGCATCCCGCCCGAGAAGCTGTCCGTGATCTTCGAGGCGTTCCAGCAGTCCGACGGCACCACCAGCCGCAAGTACGGCGGCACCGGACTCGGCCTGTCCATCAGCCGGGAGATCGCCGGCATGCTGGGCGGCCGGATCGTCGCCGAGAGCGAGGTCGACGTCGGCTCCCGGTTCACCCTCTACGTCCCGTCGCACTACGCCGGAATCGTCCCGGCGCCCGACCCGTCCGACCCCCGGGCCACCGGCTCCACCGTCCCGGCCGCGCTCCCCGCGCCGGACGAGCAGCTGCCGGACGTCGCCGACCACGCGCCCAGCGGGGTGTTCGGCGACGACAGCACCCTGACCGGCACCGCGCTCCCGACCGGCGGCGACGGCCGCGACGAGAGCTGGCCGGAGACCACCCGGCTCAGCGAGTGGCAGGCCGGCCGCCCCCGCCGCGTGCTGAACGGGCGGCGCATCCTCATCGTCGACGACGACATCCGCAACGTCTTCGCGCTGACCCATGTGCTGGGCCGGGTCGGCATGACCGTGAAATACGCGGAGAACGGCCGCGAGGGCCTGGAGGTCCTGCACAGCAGCCCCGATGTCTCCCTGGTCCTGATGGACGTGATGATGCCGGAGATGGACGGCTACGAGACGATCCGGGCCATCCGCGGCACCCCCCGGCTCGCCGATCTGCCGATCATCGCCCTCACCGCCAAGGCCATGCCGGGCGACCGGGAGAAGGCCATCGACAGCGGCGCCAACGACTACGTCCCCAAGCCCGTGGACGTCGACCGGCTGTTGTCGGCCGTCTGCGAGCTGCTGGATCCGCAGAACGGCCCGCCCGGCGGGACCACTGCCGCCGCGGCCCGTGCCGGGGCCGGGGGCGGGGGCGAGGGCGAGGGCAGCGGGCCACCGGAACGGGGGGAGAGATGAGCGGCGTCGCGTCCGAGAAGACGGCGATTCTGATCGTCGACGACATGGAAGAGAACCTGATCGCGCTGGAAGCCGTCCTCGGCCCGCTCGATCTGCGGCTGGTCCGCGCCCACTCCGGGGAGGAGGCGCTGAAGGCCATGCTGCGGCAGGACTTCGCCGCCGTCCTGCTCGACGTCCTGATGCCGGGCATGGACGGCTTCGAGACGGCCGCCAACATCAAGCGCCTCGACCAGACCAAAGACGTCCCGATCATCCTGCTGACCGGGGACGACGCGGACTCCGACTACGCCTACCGGGGATACGCGATCGGCGCCGCCGACTTCGTGACCAAGCCCTTCGACCCCTGGCTGCTGCGCACCAAGGTCAATGTGTTCCTGGACCTGCACCGCAAGAACCGCCGCCTCGCCGACCGCGTCGCCGAACTGGAGCGCACGGTCCGGAGCCTGCGCGGGGACCGGGGCGGTTAGGCGGCCCCGGCCCCGCCGCGTCGCTCAGAAGCCGTGCAGGGCGCCGCCGTCCACCGGGAGCATGATGCCGGTCAGATACGACGCCGCGGGCGAGAGGAGGAACGCCGCCGCCCGGCCGAACTCCTCCGGGGTGCCGTAGCGCCGCAGCGGGATCTGCTCGCTGTTGTGCGCCCGGGCCGCGTCCGCGTCGCCGGACAGCCCGTCCAGCTCGCGGACCCGGTCGGTGTCGATCCGCGCCGGCAGCAGGCCGACGACCCGGATGCCCTGCGGGCCGACCTCCGAGGCGAGGGACTTCGCGAAGCCCGCCAGGCCCGGCCGCAGCCCGTTGGAGACGGTCAGGCCGGGGATCGGCTCGTACACGGAGCCGGAGAGGACGAAGCCGATCACGCCCCCGGACGGCAGTTCGGCGGAGGCGGTGCGGGCCATGCGGACCGCGCCGAGGAAGACGGAGTCGAAGGCCGCCTGCCACTGGGCGTCGGTGATGTTCGCCGTCAGGCCAGCCGGGGGACCGCCGACGCTGATGAGGACGCCGTCGAAGCCGCCGAAGCGGTCGCGGGCCGTGGCGATCAGGCGCTCGGCCGTGGCCGGGTCGGCGTTGTCCGCGGCGACGCCGAGGGCGTTCGGGCCCAGCTCGGCGGCGATCTCCGCCGTCGCTTTCTCGTCGCGACCGGTGATCACGACCTTCGCACCGTCGGCGACCAGCTCACGGGCGGCCGCGAGGCCCAGCCCGCGGCTGGCTCCGGTGAGGATGTACACCCGGTCTTTGAGTCCAAGATCCATGGGGCCAGTCTGCCGTGGTGCCCCCGGCGACGTAAGGGCGGCCCGCGCCGGGCCGGCCGTGACCGGTCAGACCACGGCGGGCTCGGGCTCGGGCTCGGACCGGGACTCGGCGGCCCGCGCGGCCGCCCGGTCGCGCAGTTCGCGGCGGACCAGGATCACCCAGCCGATGGGCACGCCGGCCGAGAACAGCCACCACTGGATCGCATACGCCATATGCGGGCCGATGCCGCTGTGGTCCGGCTCCGGGACCCCCTCGGGCTGGCCGCTGCCCTTCGGGGAGGACTTGGTCAGCTCGACATAGCCGCCGAGGACGGGCTGGGACAGGGACTTCGCCAGCTGCCCGCTGTTGATCAGCATGACCTGGCGGTCGGGCAGCCCCTGCTTGTCCTTGATGCCGCTGTTCCCGGTCGTCTCGTCGCGCTTGAGGCGGCCGGTGACGGTGACCTCGCCGGAGGGGGCGGCGGGCACCTTGGGGAAGCGGGTGAGGTCGTTGCCCGCCGCGATCCAGCCGCGGTTGACCACGACGGCCCGGCCGTCGTCCATGACGAGCGGGGTGAGCACGTAGTAGCCGATGGACTGCTCGTCGGAGGCGGTCCGCTGGCGCACGACCACCTCGTGCCGGGAGTCGTACCGGCCCTTGGCGGTCACGGTGCGCCACATGTCGTCGTAGGCGACGGTGTGTCCGGGCCCGGTGAGCCGGTCCACGGGGACGGCCCGCGCGTCCAGGTTGTCGGCGATCAGCTGGTTCTGTGCGACCCGGTGCTCATGCCGGTGGAACTGCCAGAAGCCCAGTCGGATCATGACCGGGATCAGGACGAGCCCCACGAGAGTGAGGATCACCCACTGCCGGGACAACAGGAAGCGGTACACGTCCTCGACAGTACTCGCCGTGGATCGCCCCCCGGCCGCTGGGGGCACCGGAGGGCCGATCCCGGACGGATGTCCGATCGCTTCAGACGCGGTCGATGATCCCCACCCTCCCTTCCGCCCGGGAGCAGTGGGCACCGCAGTAGAAGTGGCCGTCCACCTCCACGCCCTGGCCGATGATCTGGCACCGGCAGTGCTCGCAGATCGGCGCCATGCGGTGGATGGCGCAGGAGAAGCAGTCGAAGACGTGCACCGCGCCCTGCGCGTGCACCTCGAATGTCATGTGGTAGTCGTTTCCGCAGACCTCGCAACGTGCCATGGGGCACAGGGTGCGGGCTGCGGGGCGCGGTGGGGGAGCGGCGGGCGGGCGTGTTGGGCCGACTTCACCTGTTTGGTGCGGGGGCCACATCCCGCAGCAGCTGGGTGAAGGCCGCCTCGTCGATGACCGGGGTGGAGAACGACCGGGCCTTGGTGAGCTTGGAGGTGAAGGACTCCGGGTCATTGGTGACCAGCAGGCTGGTGAGCCGGGAGACACTGGTGGCCACGTGCAGCCCGGCCTCGGTCGCCTGATCCTCCAGCAGCTCGCGGTCGATCGAGGTGTCGCCGGAGAACGCCACCCGCATGCCCTGGACGAGCTGCCCGCCCGGCTCGTAGCGCCCCGGGTTGGGGTACGGGCAGGCCGGGCGCTTGCGGCTGGGGCGCCAGCCCGTCTGGCGGTACGACCGCTGGTAGCCGATCGCCGCCCGGGGGGTGTCGGACCACTCGGCCAGCGGCTGGCAGGCCAGCAGGGGCAGCCGCAACCCGCCCGCGGCGGCCGCGTGCAGACTCGGCTGGAAGGTCTCGGCGAGCACCCGCGCGTCGTCCAGGGCGTGGTGGGCGCGCTGCTGGACCACTCCGTAGTGCGCGGCCAGGGACTCCAGCTTGTGGTTGGGCAGCGGCAGGCCCAGCTCCTTGGAGAGCGCGATGGTGCACAGCCGCTGCCGCACCGGCGCGGCGCTCCTGGCGCGCGCGTACTCCCGGGCGAGCATCGACCAGTCGAACACCGCGTTGTGCGCGACCAGCACCCGGCCGTCCAGGCGCCCGGCCAGCTCGCCCGCGATGTCCGCGAAGAGCGGGGCGCCGGCCAGCACATCGGCGGTCAGGCCGTGGATCCACACCGGGCCCGGGTCGCGCTGCGGGTTGACCAGGGTGTACCAGTGGTCCTGCACCGCGCCCCGCGCGTCCAGCTGGTAGACCGCGGCGGACACGATCCGGTCGTCTCGGGCGAGGCCGGTCGTCTCGACGTCGACGACCGCGTATCCCTCCGGATAGTCGGCCGGCCACGGGGAGGGCGGCGGTGCGAACCGTGGTGCGGCTGCCATGCGGTCATCGAGCATGGTCAATGAGGATACGGGCCGCCGCCGACACCCACGCGCGCCCGGGCCCGAAACGGAGCCGGCTACGGGGATGTGACGGCGCCTCGGGTTGTGGCCGAGGGGCCGCGGATCACGGGGTGGTGCGGCACGGTCACTTCAGGGCTCCCATCGTGACGCCGGTCCGCCAGTAGCGGCGCATCGCCACCATCATGATCGCCATGGGCACGATGGACAGCAGCGCGCCCGTCAGCACCAGGCTGGTCAGGTCGACGCCGGACTCCAGGCGGTTGCCGGTCCAGTTGTACAGGCCCAGGTTGAGGGTCCAGTTCCGCTCACCGCGCAGCACGGTCAGCGGGAGGAAGAAGGCGTTCCAAGTGTTGACGAAGGCGAGCAGGAACACGGTGGCGCCGCCCGTCGTCATCATCCGCAGCACGATGCTGAAGAAGATCCGCAGCTCGCCGGCGCCGTCGAGGCGGGCCGCTTCCAGGAGTTCGTAGGGGATCGTGGACTCGGTGTACACCTTGGCCAGGTACACGCTGAACGGGTTGATCAAGCAGGGGATCAGCATCGCCCAGGGCGTGTCGACCAGTCCGATCTCCGAGAACAGCAGGTACAGCGGCAGGGTGAGCAGGGCGAGCGGAATCAGGAACGAGCCCACTACGCACGCGAACACCACGTTGCGCCCCGGAAACTCGAAGCGGGCGAGGCCGTAGCCCGCGGCGAGGGCGACGAGGGTGCCCCCGAGGGATCCGACGCCCGCGTACAGGAACGAGTTGAACGTCCAGCGCAGGAAGATGCCGTCGTGGTAGGTGAACAGCTGGTGCAGGTTGTCCCACAGGTGCATGCCGGAGAACCACAGGCCGTTCGTCTGGTACAGCCCGACCCGGTCCTTGGTCGCGGCGACGATCAGCCACCACACCGGGAACATGCTGTACACGCTGGCCAGGATCAACCCGATCAGCAGGAAGCGCTGACCACCCCGCCCGCGGGAGGCGCCGTCCGGGCGGGTCAGCCGCCGGACGGTAGGGACGGGGGGCCGTTTGGTGTCGTTGTCCATCAGCATCATGAGTCGGCCTTCCTCGAGGTCAGCCGGTAGAAGAGGAAGGAGGCCACGCCGAGGATGAGGGCGAGCAGCACCGACAGGGCCGCGGCGTAGTGGTAGTTGCCGGAGTTGAACGCCTGGTTGTAGATGACCATGATCGGGGTGAAGCTGTCGCTGACCGTCTGCGGAGTGACGTTCCGGAACAGGGCGGGCTCGTTGAAGATCTGGAGCATCTGGATGATCGAGAGCAGACCGGTCAGGACGAGGGCGCCGCGCACATGGGGGATCTTGATGCTCCGGGCGATGCGGATCTCCGAGGCACCGTCCAGCCGGGCCGCCTCGAACAGCTCACGGGGCACACCCTGGAGCGCCGAGTAGATGATCACCATGTTGTAGCCGATGCCGTGCCAGGTCAGCAGGTTGCCTATGGACGGCCAGACCATCGAAGGCGCGAAGAAGTTCCAGTCGAACCCGAAGAACTCGCCGAGCGGCGTCAGCGGCCCCACGGCGGGGCTGTAGAGGTTGACCCATACGATCGCCGCGACCACCCCGGGGATCATGTAAGGGACCAGCAGGAGGATCCGGAACCGGCCGGCCGCCCGCGAGGTGAGCGCGTCCAGGAGCAGCGCCAGCACCAGGCTGATGAGCAGCATCACCGGGATCTGCACGCAGGCGAACAGCACGACCCGCAGGATGGAGTTCATGAACGCCGAGTCGGTCAGGCCATGCTGGTAGTTGTCCAGGCCGACGAACTCCTTGGTGGCGCCGCCGAGCCCGAGTCCCGACTGCTTCTCCAGGAACAGCGACTGGTAGACGGCGTACCCGATGGGGAGCAGGTACAGGAAGACGAAGCCGAGCTGGAAGGGCACCGTGAAGGCGGCGCCCTTCCAGCGCTGGGAACGGACCATCGGGTGCGCCTCAGCCCTTGACGTTGATGCCGCGGGACTTCAGGTCGTCGACCGTCCACTTCTGCATGTGCGCGAGCAGGTCGGTGACCTTCTGCTCCTTGTTCATGACCTTCGCCCAGCCGCTCTGCAGTTCGGTGAACATCGCGGTCCAGTTCGGCCCGAAGGTCCAGTCGGTGGTGACCGTGGCCAGACTGTCCGTGACGACCTTCTTGGCCGGTTCGTAGTTCTTGCCGAGCAGCTTGGAGGAGATCGCCTCGGCGATGTACGCGTTGCTGTCGGCCAGTGCGGGCATCACGCCGTTGCCGGTCTCCGGGCTCGCCATCGTCTTGACCGCGCCGGTGTTGGTGGACATCCACAGCGCGGCTTCGGCGGCCTGCTGCTGGTTCTTGCACTGCTTGGTCACCAGGGTCACGCCGCCGCTCTGGTTGGTGCCGGCCGGCGTTTTGGCCGCCTCGCCCTGGAACGTCGGCCACGGCGACAGCGCCCACTGGCCGTTGGACTTGGTGAAGTTCTGCACCATGCCCGCCATCTGCCAGGTGGAGATCTGCCGGGTCGCCGTGCCGCCCTTGTCGTAGTTGCGCTGCACGGCCGCGTAATCCGCGAAGGACAGCTTGGAATTCAGGTCGTTGTCGATGATCTCCTGGATCACCTTCGCCGCCTTGAGGGTGCCCTCGTCCTGGAAGTTCACCTTCCAGGAGTTGCCGTCGATGGCGTACCAGTGCGCTCCCGCCTGCATGGCGAGCACCTCCAGGGTGCTCGGGTCCTCACCGGCGTAGTTGGTGATCTTGATGCCGTGCTTCTTCAGCACCTTGCCCGCGGCGATGAAGTCGTCCCAGGTCGCGGGCGGCTTGAGACCGTACTTCTCGAAGATGTCGGTGCGGTAGATGGTGAAGGCGGGCGCCGAGCTGGTGGGGACGCCGTAGATCTTGCCCTGCACCTGCGCGCCGGCCCACGACCCGGCGTTGAACTTGTCCTTGCTCGGCTCCACGTACGTGGTGATGTCGGCGAGCGCGCCCTGGGAGACCCAGGTCGTCACATACTCGGCGGTGTTCTGCACCAGGCAGGGCGCGTTGCCGGCCTTGACCGCGTTGGTCAGCTGCTTCTGCATGGTCAGCTGGTCGGTGACCTTCGTGTACTCGAGCTTGACGTCCTTGTGGCTGGCGTTGAACGCCTTGACGACGGCTTCTTGGCCGTTGGCCCAGCCCCAGAAGGGGAGGGTCACCGGACCGGAAGACCCGGAGGACGCGTCGTCCCCGGATCCGCCGCAGGCGGAGAGCAGACCTGTCAGTGCGAGACCGGCGACGGCGGCGCGGGCGAACCTTCGCCTGGGGCTGGTGAAGTTCATCGGACCGTAATCCTTCGGAAAGTGGGCGTCTCAGAACGAGAGGACGGCGGCTCGGGGCGTTGGCCAGGAACGGCGTTCCGGAGACCGTCGGCTTGCGGGTGCGGGGACCCGCCAAGCAAAAGCTGTAGTAAGCGGTTCCAGGACGGTAGGCCGACGGCTCCGCAGATAGCAAGAGGCGTGCGGGAAATTGTTACGGCCGGCTGTCCGTGGGATCACGTTCGAGCGAGGGTCGGCCGCCCCTCGACTGTGCGAAGTCACCACAGCTCATAGCGGGTCTTGCCCAGGTCGTCGCGGCCTCGGGCGAATGCCGGGCACCGACTCGGTGGGGCGGGTGAACAGTGCCGGTAAACGCTTTCGTAACGTGGTGCTGGGAGCGGCGTTACGCGGGCCGGGCGGGCGGTTGCACGGAGTGTCGTACGACGACATGGGTGCCCAGCACCAGATGGTCGCCGTCGCTGCCCCGGCGGCGACCCGGTCCGGCCTCGCGCCGGTCGGCCACGGCGCGCAGCGCCACGCGGCCCATTTCCTCGTACGGCACGTGCACGGTGGTCAGCTGGGGGGTGAGCTGAGAGGCCAGCGGGATGTCGTCGTAGCCGACGATCGACACGTCCTCGGGCACCCTGAGGCCCGCCGCGCGCAGCGCCTGCATGGCCCCCGCGGCGACCACGTCGGTTCCGGCGAGTACCGCTGTGAAGTCCACTCCCTCCCGCAGGCTCGCCTCCACCGCGTCGTACCCGTGCCTGTAGTCGTAGGAGCCGTGCCGCACCATGCCCGGATCGAAGGGCACGCCGTACGCCTCGAAGGCCCGCTGGGCGCCGCTCAACCGGTCCTGGGCCGTGGTGAGGTCGGCAGGGCCCGGCAGCACCAGGACCCGCCGGTGGCCGACCGACAGGAGGTGGCTGGCCATGGCGTACGCGCCGCCCCCGTTGTCGTAGTCGACCGTCGTCGCCGGGACGTCGCCCTCCAGCGGCGGTCTGCCGACCAGCACGAGGTGTGAGCCCGCCGCGTCCAAGGAGCGCGCGAACCGACCCATCCGTAGCTGGTACTCGTCGAAGTCGTAGGCACCGCCGAGCAGGACGACCGCGGCCACGCCCTGCTGGCGCATCAGGTTCACCAGCGCCAGCTCCCGCTCGGGATCGTCCCCGGTCGTGCCGACCAGCGAGAGCCAGCCGCGCAGCGAGGCGGCCCCCTCGACACCCTGAGCCACGTGGGCGAAGGCCGCGCCGGTGATGTTGTTGATGAGGATCGCCACGGTCGGTGTGCCGCCACCGGCCAGGGAGCGGGCGTGGGCGTTGGTGACGTAGTCCAGGTCCTGTACGACCTTCATCACCCGGCGGCGCAGGTCGTCCGACACCGGATAGTTGCCGGACAGCACGCGCGACACGCTCGCCACGGAGACGCCCGCGCGCTCCGCCACGTCGCGGATGGTTGCCCGCCCGGCGTCAGCCGGCGCCTTACGCTGACTCACGTTGCGGCTCCTTCGCCGTAGTGACCGGTCGGTGCTGAAACCGTATCCCATCGTTACTCCTGGCAGGACTGCTTGTGGACGGCAGGACCGCCTGTCGGCCGCGGGGCGTCAGGCCACCCGGGCGAGATCCGCGTGCCGCACCTCGTGTGCCAGCGGAAGGCCCGCGGCCAGGCGCTCCAGCTCCTCCGTGACGATGCGGCCGAGCCGCTCCATCTCGTTGCCGAGCGAGCCCGCGATATGCGGGGTGAGGAAGACGTTGGGGAGCGTGTACAGCGGGGAGTCGGCCGACAGCGGCTCGGGTTCCGTGACGTCGAGGACCGCGTGCAGCCGGCCCGTGGCCAGCTCGTCGGTGAGCGCTTCGGGGTCGACCAGCGCGCCCCGGGAGGTGTTGATCAGCACACCGCCGTCCCGGATCAGGGCGAGCCGGGCCCGGTCGAGCATGCGGTGGGTCTCAGGGATGTCGGGGGCGTGGAGGGAGACGATGTCGCTGCGGCGCAGCAGATCTTCCAGGGACAGGAGGCCGACGCCGAGCGCGGCGGCCTCGGCGGCGTTCACATAGGGGTCGTAGAGCAGGACCTCGAAGTCGAACGGCCGCAGCAGGTCGAGGAGGCGACGGCCGACGCGCGAGGCGCCGATGATCCCGATCCGGCGGCCGAGGTTGCCGGTGGTGGCGGTCTCGGCGGGGGAGGGGCGGGCGTGTGTGGCGCGAAAGCGCTCGCGGTGCGTGAACGCGTCCTTCCCGGTCAGCAGGATCATCGCGAGCGTGTACTCGGCGACCGGCAGCGCGTTGCCGGTGACCGCGCTGGAGACGCTGATGCCGCGTTCCCACAGGGCCTCGCCGATGAGCGAGCGGACGGAGCCCCCGGCGTGCAGGACCGCGCGCAGGCGGGGCGCCGCGGTCAGGGTGTCCGCGTCGAGACGGGGGCAGTCCCAGCCGGTGATCAGCACCTCGGCGTCGGCCAGCGCCGCGATGGCACGCGGTGGGGTGAAGTCCTGGAGGACCAGCGAGGGGTCGATCTCGGCTGTCTGCTTCAGCCGTGCCATGAGAGGCGGGGGGAGGAGCAGGGGGAGGTGCACCGGATCCATGGCGAACACGGCCCTCGGCAGCTGGGCGCTGGGCATGACCCTCCTGAGGTGCGTGCGGGAAACATTTTCTGAAAGCGTCTTCTACGCTATATCCGGCCCGAACGAGGGTCAATCGATGGGCCCGGTGGCCGGGGCCCAGAAGCCGGGGCGGAAGCGACCTGGTGGTTCCCGGGGTTTTTCGAAAGTGTGAGAGGACTCTTGACGTACTTTCCGGACAGGCAGACACTCTGGCCACCGGTTGTAGGAACCGTTTGCTACCTGTTACTTCGCCTCACTCCGGAGGGAGCACGGATCCGTCGCCGGGATGTCGACGTCCGGCGTCAAGCGACCTGCCTGGAGTGACCTCCCGTATCTCTCATCTCCCTCTGTAAGCGCAAGGAGTTACGCATGTCCCCGTCCCCGTCACGCCGCACCGCCCTCCAGGCGGCCGGCGCCACCGTGCTCGCCGCCGGTCTCACCAACCTGACGGCCACGGCGGCCCGGGCGGAGGATCCCTCGCCCGGCGTGCCCCAGTTGGTGACGTACACCGTTCCGGCGGGAGCCCCGGTCAACACCGGCAGCTTCACCGTAAAGGTCCGTGTTCCCGGCGGCAGTTGGCAGACCCTCGGCGTCTACCGGCCCACCCTCGCCGAGATCAATCCCGCCACGGGCAGCAAGAAGCAGTACAACTCGAGCCTCGCCCACTTCGACTTCTCGGGGCAGGTCGAGGTCGAGGTGACGTACATCAAGGGCGGTGTGCAAAAGGTCCGGGTGCGGCCCGATTCCTACGGCATCAAGCCCGACGTACTCGCCGACACGCTCCGGTTCACCCTGGACAGACCGCGCAACATCGTCGTCCAGATCAACGACGACATCTTCGACTCCCTGCACCTGTTCGCCCGTGAGATCGAGAAGAAGCGGCCCAAGGCCGACGACCCCGACGTCATCTACTTCGGCCCCGGCATCCACAACACCGCCGACGGCTTCCTGAACGTCCCCTCCGGCAAGACCGTGTACGTCCACGGTGGCGCTGTCCTCAAGGCCACGGTCGTTTTCCGGGACGTGCGGAACTCCCAGCTCATCGGCCGGGGCATGCTCGCGGGGACGAAGGACGGCGGCACCCTCGTCGAGAGCTCGAAGAACATCGACATCGGCGCCGTCACCATGCTCAACCCCAACGGCTACGCCCTCAAGATCGCGGAGTCCACCGACGTCTCCGTCGAGGGCATGTGCTCCTTCAGCTCCAAGGGCTGGGGCGACGGCATCGACATCTTCTCCAGCACCCATGTCACCATCGACGGCGTCTTCATGCGCAACTCCGACGACTGCATCGCGATCTACACCCACCGCTGGGACTACTACGGCGACACCAAGAACATCACCGTCAAGAACTCCACCCTCTGGGCGGACGTCGCCCACCCCATCAACGTGGGCACGCACGGCAACACCGATGACCCCGAGGTCCTGGAGAACCTCACCTTCAAGAACCTCGACATCTGCGACCACCGCGAACCCCAGATGGGCTACCAGGGCTGCCTCGCGCTCAACGCGGGCGACTCCAACCTGATCAGGAACGTGCGCGTCGACGGCATGCGCGTCGAGGACTTCCGCTGGGGCCAGCTCATCCACATGCGCGTCATGTACAACACGAAGTACAACACCTCGGTCGGCCGCGGCATCGAGAACGTCTACGTCAAGGACCTCTCCTACACCGGCAAACCGCTCGCGACCTGCATGGTGCTCGGCTACGACGCCGACCACCCGATCAAGGACGTCACCTTCGAGAACCTCGTCCTGGGCGGCGCGGTCATCGCCGACTCGATGAAGAAGCCCGGCTGGTACCTCACCACCGACTTCGTGCCGATGCACGTCAACGAGCACGTCACGAACCTCAGGTTCATCACCACCGCCGAGGCAGAGGCGGCCGCAGCGTCATGACGACCCCCGCACCGAGCCGCCGCGGCTTCCTCGGCGGCACCGCGGCCCTGCTGCTGGCCTCGGGCGCGAGCGGACTGCTCGCGCCCGGCCCGGCGCAGGCCCAGGACAACACCGGCCTCCGGGCCTTCGCCCACCCCGGGCTGCTGCACAGTGCCGCGGACCTCGCCCGGATGAAGTCGGCGGTCGCCGCCAAGGAATCCCCCGTCTACGACGGATACCTGGCGCTCGCCGCCAACGCCCGCTCCCAGGCGTCGTACACCGTGCAGAACACCGGCCAGATCACCTCCTGGGGCCGTGGCCCCTCCAACTTCATGAACCAGGCCGTGGCCGACTCGGCCGCCGCCTACCAGAACGCCCTCATGTGGTGCGTGACCGGCGAGCGCGCCCATGCCGACAAGGCCCGCGACATTCTGGGCGCCTGGTCGGCCTCGCTCACCGCCGTCACCGGAGCGGACGGCCCGCTCGGCGCCGGGCTCCAGGCCTTCAAGTTCGTCAACGCGGCAGAGCTGCTGCGGCACACCGGCTACGACGGCTGGGACATGGCCGACATCACGCGCTGTGAGGAGTCCTTCCTGCGCGTGTGGTATCCGGCCGTGTCGCCGTACATGCTGTACGCCAACGGCAACTGGGACCTCACCTCCCTCCAGACCATCCTCGCCATCGGCGTCTTCTGTGAGGAGCCCGCGCTCTTCGAGGACGCCCTGCGCTTCGCCGCGGCCGGCGCGGGCAACGGCAGCGTCCGGAACCGCGTCGTCACCGACGAGGGCCAGGGCCAGGAGAGCGGCCGCGACCAGGCCCATGAACAGCTCGCCGTCGGCCTGATGGGTGACGCCGCGCAGGTCGCCTGGAACCAGGGCGTCGACCTGTGGGGCTTCGACGACCATCGCATCCTGGCCAACGCCGAGTACGCAGCCCGCTACAACCTGGGCGGCGATGTCCCCTTCACACCCGACCTCGACCGCACCGGCAAATACATCAAGACGACCGTCTCGAACAAGGTCCGCGGCACGCTGCCGCCGATCTACGAGATGTACTACGCCCACTACGCCGGTGTGCGGGGCCTGGACACCCCGTACACGAAGAGCGCGGTCTTCCGGGGCACGGACGGCGCCCGCGTCGTCGAGGGCGGCAACGACGACCTGCCGAGCTGGGGCACCCTCGCCTACGCGGGGGCCAAGGCCCCCTCGCCGGCCGCGCCCACACCGCCGGCCGGCGTCACAGCGGTGGGGAAGGACCAGGCCGTCACCGTGACCTGGCTGCCCTCCGCCTGGGCGGACTCGTACGCGGTCCTGCGCGCCACCAGCCCCGAGGGCTCGTACGAGCGGATCGCCTCCGGCATCGACAAGCCGACGTACACCGACAGCGACGTACATGCCGGACGGATGTACTACTACACAGTCAGCGCCACCAACGCGCTGGGCACGAGCGGCCACTCGGGCCGGGCGTCGGCCACCGCCGGGCTCCCGGGCCCCTGGTCCACCCGGGACGTGGGGGACGTCGCGATCCCCGGCTCCGCCGCCTTCGACGGCGAGCGCTTCGTCCTGGAGGCGAGCGGCACCGCGGACACCTACCGCCTGGCGCACCTCCCGCTGTCCGGCGACGGCACGGTCACCGCGCGGATCGTGTGGCCGCTCAGCTCGCAGTACTCCAAGATCGGCGTCACCGTGCGCGGCTCCCTCGACGCGGCCGCCCCGCACGCCTCGATGCTGATCCAGGGGCTGCCGCTGCACACCTGGAGCGGCGTGTGGACCGTGCGCCCGAAGGCCGGGGCGTCCGTCTCGGCCACCGGCAGCACCCCCGTGCCGCCGTCCCAGCAGGAGTCGATCACCACCAAGGCCTCCTTCCCGATCTCCGACCTCGGTGAGCTGCCCGAGTCGGCCACACCGCTGGAGGCCCCGTACGTCGAGGGCGCGGGCGACGGCTACCGGCTGCGGGCGCCGTACTGGGTGCGGGTGACCCGGAAGGGCAGCCGCTGCACCGGAGCCATCTCCCCGGATGGCATCCGGTGGACGGAAGTCGGCTCCACCGAGGTCGACCTGGGGGGTACCGCGTACGCGGGGCTCGCGCTCACCTCCTGCCTGGGCGTCGACGAGGACTACGCCGAGACCGGCACCGGCGCCTTCGACAACGTCACCGTGACCTCCGCCTCCGGCGAGGGCTGGTCGGTGCCGCGCCCCGCGCGCACCGCCACCGACCTGCGGGCCCGGGCCGGCGCCGACGCCGTCGAGCTCGCCTGGACGGATTCCGACCCCGCCGCCCGCTACACCGTGCTGAGAGCGGCGCGCGCGGGCGGCCCCTACGGGACGCTCGCCACCGGCGTCCAAGCGGTCGGCTTCGGCACCCGGGTCCGGTACGCGGACGCGACCGGGACGCCCGGGAAGACGTACCACTACGCCGTCGCGAAGACCAGCACGAGCGGGCGCGGACCGCGTTCGACCTCGGCGAGCGCCGAGATGCCGAGGCCGTCCATTCCCCGACTCACCTCCCCAACCACCGCTTTCGCCAACAAGGGCGCCGACTTTCGCCATCTGCTGCGGGCCTCGCACGAGCCCATACGGTTCACCGCGGTCGGTCTGCCCGAAGGCCTGCGCATCGACAAGCGCACCGGACTCGTCTCCGGAATCCCCACCGAGACCGGAGAGTTCTCGGTCACGACCACCGCGGGCAACGCCTCCGGGACGGCATCCGGCACCCTGACCCTTACGGTCGGCACGCCCCCACCCGACCCGTGGTCCCACGGCGATCTCGGCGATGTCGTCCTCGACGACCGTGCCTTCGGGACCTTCGGCGTGGTGGCGATCCGTACCCCGGGCAGCACGTCGTACCACGAAGGGACCTTCACCGTCCGCGGCGCCGGTGTGGACCTGACCGTCAACAACCAGGGGATGACCGGGCAGTTCGTGCGGCAGCCCGTCATCGGGGACTGTCAGGTCACCGCCCGTCTCATCTCTGGTACCGGTGCCACCGCCGACCGCGTCGGCCTGCTGATGGCCAAGTCCCTGTCCCCCTTCGACCAGGCGGCCGGAGCGATCGTCACGGCCGGGACCAGCGCGCAGCTCATGCTGCGCACCACCGTGGCGGGCGCCTCCGCGTTCTCCGGCACCACCACCGTCCGACTCCCTCTGCTGCTGCGGCTGACGCGCACCGGGACCGCCTTCGCCGCGGCTGTCTCGGCCGATGACGGCGCCACGTGGACCTCCCTCGCCTCCGGGGAGATCTCCGGCTTCGGTGACGCCCCCTACTACGTGGGTCTCGTGGTCTGCTCCCGCAGCCCGCTGGCCCACAGCGCCACGCGGTTCGAGGAGGTGAGCGTCAGCGCACCGGGCTGAAGGTGCCCCTCACTCCGCGACCGGCAGCCGGCGCAGCCTGACCACGCTCGCCGGGTCCGAGTGCCGGTCGTGGCTCAGCTCCCAGCCCAGCTCGCGGGCCGCCCGGACGACGTACTCGGCGCCGACGCCGCGGAAGCAGCGCAGCTCGACGTCGTACGGGCCGGGCGGCGGGGGCTTCTTGGCGGCACGGGCGTCCGCTTCCTTGCGGGTCCACTCGGCGAGCTTCTTGTCGACGCGCGCCCGGTAGAAATCCGCGTCGCCCTCGTGCAGCAGCTCGGGGAGCGTCACACACCAGCGCGGCCACACCGCCACGCGGTCCCCGGCCCAGTCGATCAGTGAGAAGAAGCCCTTCTCGAACCCGGGTATCAGCGCGAGCACCTCCCCGACGACCGCGACCGCGAGGAGGACCAGGAAGCCGGCCACCAGCAGCACCCACCACACCGGCAGGACCAGCACGGTGAGCAGGAACACGGGCACCAGCAGGGCCAGGGGACGGGCGGGGAGCGGCCCCCAGGCGTCGTCGCGCTCCACGGACGGTCCTCTCACGGCATCGGGCATACGTACGGGCCGCCGGGCGGAACCCGCCCGACGGCCCGTGCATTGTGTCAGTCTCCTACTTGGCGACCGCGTCCAGGGCGTCCGCGATGCCGGCCCCGTAGAAGCCGTTGTACGCGGGGCTGCCCTCGCACACCGCGTCGACCTTGCCGTCACCGTTGATGTCGTACGGGTCGGGGCAGGCGGTGTCGTCGGCCTGGGCCTTGAGCAGCGCCTTGACCTGCCCGGCGGAGGCGTGCGGGTGGGTGCTCTTGATGAGCGCCGCCACACCGGCCACATGCGGGGAGGCCATGGAGGTGCCCGCCATGTAGCCGTACTTGCCGCCCGGGAGGGTGTTGTAGATGAGCCCGCTCTCCGCCGGGGGCGCCGGCTTCTGGTACACGGTGCTGTCGCCGCCGGGGGCGGCGATGTCGATCACACCGAGACCGTAGTTGGAGAAGGAGGACTTGAGCCCCTTGGCCCCGGTCGAGGCCACGGTGACCACGCCCGGCAGCTGGGTGGGGATGTCCAGGCAGGTGCGCGGGTCGATCTCGCGGTCGCCCGGGGTGGTGTCGTTGGGGCTGGAGGGGTCGGTGATGGAGTCGGCGGCCAGGTCGTAGCTCTCGTTGCCCGCCGCGGCCACATTGACCACGCCCTTGCGCTCCGCGTAGCGCGTGGCGCGGGTGACGGCGTCGACGAGGGCCTTCTGGTCCGGGTCGGTGGTGCAGTTGAAGTACCAGGGGTCGGTGTAATAGCTGTTGTTGGTGACGTCCACGCCGTGCTCGGCGGCCCAGACGAAGCCGCACACCACGGCCTCGGTGTAGAAGAAGCCGTCGGTCGTGGACACCTTGATGCCGGAGACCTTGACGCCCGGGGCCACCCCGGTGACGCCGATGCCGTTCTTCGCGGCGGCGATCTCCCCGGCGACATGGGTGCCGTGCGGGCTCTCGGAGGCCGAGGGCCGCCAGGCGCCGTCGGCGGTGTTCGGCTTGCCGCCGACGCAGTTGACCGACGCCTTGCGGTCGAAGTTGGGGGCGAGGTCGGGGTGGGTGTCGTCCACGCCGGTGTCGATCACGCCCACGGTGACGTCCCGGCTGCCCAGGCTCTTCTCGTGGGCCTTGTCCGCCTTTATGGCGGGCAGGTCCCACTGGAGCGGCTCCAGCGGGTCCTGCCCGGCGGCGGCCCGCGCGGCGACGGCCTTCTGCTGCTTCTCGGTCAGCATCTGCGGCGCGCCCATGTCGGTGGTGGACTGGGCCGACAGCGGGGCGGTGCGGGTGGAGCCCGCGGAGGCCACGCCGCGCACGGTGCGGATGGTCTTGGCGAAGTCGGGGTTGGCGGAGTGGACGACGATGACGCCGATCCGGTCGTACGAGATGACCACGCTGCCGCCGGCCTCGGCGATGGCCTTCTTCACCCGGGCCGCGTTCCCGTGGCCGGGCCGGGTGTTGACGACATAGCTCAGCGACGGGCCGTCGGCCGTGGCGCCCGAGGCCGTGGCCGGGCCGTCGCCGGAGCCGCCGGCGGCGGTGGCGGTCGTGGGCAGGAAGGCCAGGGCGGCCGTCAGCGCCAGGGCGGCCGGTATGGCGGCGGTGCGCGGCGGCAGGGCGGAGGAGCGTGACGTCATGGGTACTCCGGTTCTGATGGTTGGGCGGGCTGGGGCGTGGGGCGTGACGCTGCGGCCGCTCACTTGGTGACCGCGTCCAGCGCGTCGACGATGCCGTAGCCGTAGAAGCTGTTGATGTGCTTGGTGCCGGCGCAGGCGGCGTCTATGTCACCGTCGCCGTCCGGGTCGTACGGGCCGGTGGGGCAGCCCGGGTTGTCCGCCTGGGCCTTCAGCAGCCACTGGATCTCCTGCGGGCTCGCCTTGGGGTGCGTGCTCTTCAGGAGCGCCGCGACCCCCGCCACATGCGGCGAGGCCATCGAGGTGCCCTGGAGATAGGCGTAGTCGCCGCCGGGCATGGTGGACAGGATGCGGCCGTCCTTGGCGGGCAGCTCGGGCACCTGGTACTTGTCGCCGCCGGGGCCCGCCACATCGATCTGCCCCAGGCCGTAGTTGGAGTAGTACGACTTCAGGGAGGTCACGCCGGTCGCGGCGACCGTGACCACGCCGGGCAGCTGGGTGGGCACGTCCGGGCAGGCCGACGGGTCGACGGTGCGCTCGACGGGGGTGGTGTCGTTGGGGCTGCTGGTGTCCGTGAGCGAGCCGGCCGCGAGGTCCTGGCTGGAGTTGCCCGCCGAGGCGACGTTGACCACGCCCTTGCGCTGCGCGTACGCCGTGGCCCTGCCGACGGCGTCGACGATCGCCTTCTGGTCCGGGTCGGCCACGCAGTTGTACTTCCACGGGTCCACGTAGTAGCTGTTGTTCGTCACCTCGACGCCGTGGTCGGCGGCGAAGACGAAGGCGCACACCACGCTCTCCGCGTAGAACAGGCTCGTCGTCGGCTCGCTGACCTTGATGGCGGAGACCTTCACCCCGGGCGCGACCCCGGCCACGCCCACGCCGTTGCGCGCGGCGGCGATCTCCCCGGCCACATGCGTGCCGTGGTAGTCCTCGGCCGGGTCCCACGGGCGCCAGGCACCGGGGCTGGTGTCGGCCACGCCGCCGACGCAGCTGGCCGACTGGGCGCGCGAGAAGTTGGGGGCCAGGTCGGGGTGGGTGTCGTCCACGCCGGTGTCGATGACCGCGACGGTGACCTTGCGGCTGCCCGGGTTGACCTTGGCGGCCTGGTCGGCCTTGATGGCGGGGATGTCCCACTGGAGGGACTCCAGCGGCTCCTGCCCGGCGGCCCGCGCCTTCGCCGCGGCGGTCTCCGAGGTACGGGGCGCCGCCACCTTCTCGGGTTGGCCGACCTCGGTGGTGGCGGCGGCGGTCAGCGGCGCGGTGCGGGACGCACCCGCGGACTGGACGCCGCGCACCTGACGGATCGTCTTGGCGAAATCGGGGTCAGCCGAACGGGCGACGATGACTCCTATTCGGTCATAGGTGGCCACCACCGAGCCGTGAGCGGCGGTGATCGCCTTCTCCACCTTGCCGACGGTGCCCTGGTCGGTGGCGGTGTTGACCACGTACGACAGCGACGGGCCGTCGGCCGTGGCCGAAGAGGTGGGCGCGCCCCGGGGGATGGCCGAGGCCGCCTGGGGGAGCAGGACGAGGGACGCGGTGAGCGCCAGCCCGGCCGGCACCGCCGCCAGGGCGCGCCGTCGTCTGATGCCCGGATGTGCCGGTCTGCGATGAGCCATGGGGTCTCCACATCATCCGTACAGACCGCCCGGCGCGAGTCGCGCGTAGGCGGGTACATGACGAGCGAAACTATCGTTGATCAAGGGCCTCATCAAGGCATTCCGGAGGAAATCGCGCCACAGTACCCGGAGTCAAACACTCCATCGGCTTATTCCTCCCTTTCAACTACCAGCCTCTGTCGAACGGCCCGGCCTCCCCCTACCATGCGTGATCTGGATCACGAGAACCACCGTACTTACGTCCCGTCAGAACGCCAGTCACCGGGAGAGACCGTGGACACCGCGCCGGCCAGCGATCGCCCTGACGATCAGCGACAGCAAGAAGATTCCCCGTACGTCGAGGTGCAAGCGAGTGCGGAGTTCGGCGAACTGCGCCGCACCCACCGCTCGTTCGCCTTTCCGCTCACCATCGCGTTCGTCAGCTGGTACCTGCTGTACGTGCTGCTGTCCAACTACGCGGACGGCTTCATGGACACCAAGGTGGCCGGCAACGTCAACGTCGCTCTGGTGTTCGGCCTCGCTCAGTTCCTGACCACCTTCCTCATCGCCTGGTGGTACTCCCGGCACGCCGCCGCCAAGCTCGACCCGCAGTCGGCGGCGATCAAGTCAACTCTGGACGGTGGCGCATGAGTATCCATCAGCTCGCGGTCGACAGCGCGTCCGACAACCGGCCGCTGATCATCACACTGTTCTCGGTCTTCGTCCTCGCGACCCTCGGCATCACCGTGTGGGCCGGCCGCCAGACCAAGGACGCCAACGACTTCTACGCCGGCGGCCGCTCCTTCAGCGGCTTCCAGAACGGCCTGGCCATCTCCGGCGACTACATGTCCGCCGCATCCTTCCTCGGCATCGCCGGTGCCATCGCGCTGGCCGGCTACGACGGATTCCTGTACTCGATCGGCTTCCTCGTCGCCTGGCTGGTCGCCCTCCTGCTGGTCGCCGAGCCGCTGCGCAACACCGGCCGCTACACGATGGGCGATGTGCTCGCCTACCGGATGCGCCAGCGCCCGGTCCGCACCGCCGCGGGCGTCTCCACCATCGTCGTGTCGATCTTCTATCTGCTGGCCCAGATGGCGGGCGCGGGCGTGCTGGTCTCCCTGCTGCTGGGCATCACCAACGAGGCGGGGAAGGTCCTCATCGTCGTCCTGGTCGGCGTGGTGATGATCCTCTATGTGACCATCGGCGGTATGAAGGGCACCACCTGGGTGCAGATGGTCAAGGCCGTCATGCTGATCGCGGGCGCCCTGCTGATGACCTTCCTGGTGCTGCTCAAGTTCGACTTCAACGTGTCCGACCTGCTGGGCGAGGCGGCGAAGAACAGCGGCATCGGTCACGCGTTCCTGGAGCCCGGCCTCAAGTACGGGCTCACCCCCACCACCAAGCTCGACTTCATCTCGCTCGGCATCGCCCTGGTGCTGGGCACCGCGGGCCTGCCGCACATCCTCATCCGCTTCTACACCGTCCCCACGGCCAAGGCCGCCCGTACGTCGGTGAACTGGGCGATCGGCATCATCGGCGCGTTCTATCTGATGACCATCGCGCTGGGTTTCGGCGCCGCCGCGCTGCTGGACCGGAACGACATCACGACATCGAACAAGGCCGGGAACACCGCCGCGCCGCTGCTCGCCGAGGAACTCGGCGGCCCGGTGCTGCTCGCCGTGATCTCCGCGGTGGCGTTCGCGACGATCCTCGCCGTCGTCGCCGGGCTCACCCTCGCCTCCTCGTCCTCCTTCGCGCACGACCTGTACGCCAACGTCATCCGCAAGGGCCAGGCCACGCAAGCGGAGGAGGTCAGGGCCGCGCGCTGGGCGACCGTCGGCATCGGCATCGTCGCCGTCGTGCTCGGGGTCTTCGCCCGCGACCTCAACGTCGCCGGACTCGTCGCACTGGCCTTCGCGGTCGCCGCGTCCGCCAACCTGCCGACGATCCTCTACAGCCTGTTCTGGAAGCGGTTCACCACCCAGGGCGCGCTGTGGTCCATCTACGGCGGGCTGGTCTCCTCGGTCGTCCTGGTGCTCTTCTCGCCGGTCGTCTCCGGCAAGGAGACCTCCATGTTCAAGCACGCCGACTTCTACTGGTTCCCGCTGGAGAACCCGGGACTGATCTCCATCCCGCTGGGCTTCCTGCTCGGCTGGGTGGGGTCCCTGCTGTCCAAGGAGGAGCCGGACAAGGCCAAGTACGCCGAGCTGGAGGTGCGCTCGCTCACCGGCCACGGCGCGCACTGACACCCCACCCGGCTGCGGCCCCGCCGCGGACCGGCCCGATGGCGCGGTGAGATTCACGAAACCCTGAATGTCACAGGCGTCGCGTACGCTGCGGGATAACTGACCGAAGCGTAGAGAAGGCGCGACATCGGGCACCAGTCCAGTCCGCGGAGGGGCCGCCATGCTGATCGACACGTACGGTCGTATCGCCACGGACCTGCGCGTATCGCTCACCGACCGGTGCAATCTGCGCTGCACCTATTGCATGCCGGAAGAGGGCCTTCAGTGGCTCGCCAAGCCGGACCTGCTCACCGACGACGAGATCGTCCGGCTGATCCGGATAGCCGTCGCGGACCTCGGGGTCACCGAGGTCCGCTTCACCGGCGGCGAGCCGCTGCTGCGCCCCGGGCTGGTCTCCATCGTCGAGCGCTGCGCCGCCCTCGACCCGCGCCCCCGGATGTCGCTCACCACCAACGGCATCGGCCTGGAGCGCACCGCGGCCGCCCTGCGCGGCGCCGGCCTGGACCGGGTCAATGTCTCGCTGGACACCCTGCGCCCCGAGGTCTTCCAGACCATGACCCGGCGCAAGCGCCACGCCGACGTCCTGCGCGGCCTGGAGGCCGCCCACGCCGCCGGGCTCACCCCGGTCAAGGTCAACGCCGTGCTGATGCCCGGGCTCAATGACGACGAGGCCCCCGACCTGCTCGCCTGGGCCATCGGACACGGCTACGAGCTGCGCTTCATCGAGCAGATGCCGCTGGACGCCCAGCACGGCTGGAAGCGCGACGGCATGATCACCGCCGGGGACATCCTGGCGAGTCTGCGCACGCGCTTCGAACTCACCTCCGAAGGCGACGGGGAGCGCGGCTCCGCCCCCGCCGAGCGCTGGCTGGTCGACGGCGGCCCGGCCCGCGTCGGGGTCATCGCCTCGGTCACCCGCCCCTTCTGCCGAGCCTGCGACCGCACCCGGCTCACCGCCGACGGACAGGTGCGCACCTGCCTGTTCGCCCGCGAGGAGTCCGACCTGCGCGGCGCGCTGCGCTCCGGCGCGCCGGATGAGGAGATCGCCCGGCTCTGGCGGCTGGCCATGTGGGGCAAGAAGGCCGGATCCGGCCTGGACGACCCCTCGTTCCTCCAGCCCGACCGCCCGATGTCAGCGATCGGCGGCTGACGCCCACTCCTCCAGGGGCACCACGTCCTTGAGGAAGCCGCGCACCCCGAGGAAGTCGGACAGATAGCCGCGGTGCTCCTCGCAGGCCAGCCAGGTCTTGCGGCGCTCCGGCGTGTGGATCTTCGGGTTGTTCCAGGCCAGCACCCACACGGCGGGGGCGCGGCAACCCTTCGCGGAGCAGATGACGACGTCGGGCTCGGAGGCGGACTCGGGAGTGTTCACACCGCAAACTCTACGGAAGCCGCGCTGGACATGGCGACGCCGGGCAGCCACGGGGGGAGCCGCCCGGCGTCGGTCCATCGCTCCGACGGGGGATGCGGAGCGCGTACGAAGTATGTCACGAGCGGCGGGGCACAGTGCACCGGAACCGCGCAATTGATCTGAGGAAATCCTGAGCTTACGGAAACAGTCCAGGTCAGCCGCGTTCGGAGCGTCCATCTTCGGAGGGCGCTCCACCGTCTTCCGCCGAGGCTTCCGCCTGGCCCGACTTGGAACGCCCGTTCTCCTGGCCGGAGATGAGCATCGGGCGCTGTGGCACGGGGATGAAGGTCCCGGGGAGCGACGGGGCGTTCTCCCGGCCCGCGTTCGCTATCACCACGGCGATGTACGGCAGCACCGCACCGAGCACCAGGGCCACGATGGCCACATGCCGCTCCACGTTCCACAGCACCGCGGCCAGCACGACGGACAGAGTCCGTACCGACATCGAGATGATGTAGCGCCGCTGCCGGCCCCGCACATCCTCGGCCAGCCCCTGCCGGGCCCCGGTGATCCGGAAGACCTCGGTTTCGCTGTGCTTCCGCATCACGTTCCACCACCCGATCGCCACACCGGAACTCCCCGCTTCCGGACGTACCCAACGTTACGCCCGGCGCCCAGGGGGTACGCGAGCGGGGCACCCTCGTGAGGGGTGATATCGCTACGCCGTACCGCGTATGGCGGACTACGAAATGCGTCGCAGCTTCATCTCCCGCAAGCTGACAAGAGGAGGCGACCATGAACTGGCTGTGGGCGATCATCGTAGGCCTGGTGCTCGGGGTACTCGCCAGGGCCATCCTGCCCGGCAGACAGCACATCCCGCTCTGGCTGACGACGATCTACGGCATCGGGGGCGCCATCCTGGGCAACGCGGTGGCCGGCTGGCTGGGGGTCCGGCACACCTCGGGCGTCGACTGGGTACGGCACATCCTCCAGCTCGCCGGAGCGGTGCTGATCGTCGCGCTGGGCACGCCGATGTACGCCGCGATCCGCGGCGACCGGAGACGGCGGGAACGGGCCTGAGGCCATACCTCAGACCCGCAGCTCAGGCCCGTGGCGCGCTACAGCCCCCGCAGCCGGGCGATCTTCCGCCCCGCCTTGAGGTACACGCTGCCCGAATCGGCCGTGAGCCCGGCGCCCGCCAGGACCTCCGCCGCCACCTCGGCCAGCGGCCGCACCGCCTGCGCCTCGGTGAGCACCGCGGACTCCTGCCCGCCCTCGGTCTCGACGACCAGGCGCAGCCCGTTCTGCTTGGCGACCCGCCGGGCCGCCGAGGCGCTCGGCTGGAACCCGAGCACCTTGCTCAGCACGGTCGCGACCGACTCGGCACCGTGCTCCGCCGCGTCGACCTCCGGCAGCGTCCCGACGTCCGTGAAGGACTTCTTCGAGAACTGCGCCACGAACCCGGCGCGCGCCGCCATCGCCGCCGTGAGGCCGTACAGCGCCGCCACCACCTCGCCCCCCAGCACCTTCTTCAGGTCCATCGGGTGCAGCGACCGGTCCTCCAGCCGCCCCTTGACGAGGTCGATCTCGCTGTCGGTCCACTCCGTCCAGGCCCGCAGGTACGGAGCCATCAGCCGGTCCGGGATCGACATGATCTTGCCGAAGACATCCTCGGCGGTCGCCGACAGCGGGATGTAGTTGCCCTTGGACTTGGACATCTTGGCGCCCGTGCCGTCCGTGCCCTCGATCAGCGGCATGGTGACGACCAGCTGCGGCTTCTGCCCGCGCAGCTCCATCAGCTTGCGGCCCATCTGGAGATTGAGCAGCTGGTCCGCGCCGCCCAGCTCGACATCGCACTCCAGCGCGACCGAGTCGAGACCCTGGGCGATCGGGTAGAGCAGCTCCGACATGGTCAGCCCGGAGCCCTCGGCCAGCCGGTTGCGGAAGTCGTCGCGCTGGAGCAGCTGGGACGCCGGCACCTGGGCGAGCAGCCCCAGCAGCTCCGGGAAGGTGTACGGCGCCAGCCACTCGCTGTTCTGCCGGAAGCTGACCTTCTCGAAGTCGAAGAAGGGCCGGACCTGCTCCCGGTAGCCCGCCAGATTCCGGGCGATGTCCTCGTCGGTGAGCGGCGGCCGCTCGGCCGTACGCCCGGTGGGGTCGCCGATCTTGGCGGTGAAGTCACCGATGAGCAGGGTGACGTCGTGCCCCATCCGCTGGAAGCGGCTGAGGATGATCACCGGCACGGCGTGGCCGAGGTGCACATCGGCGGCCGTCGGGTCGATGCCCAGCTTGAGCCGCAGGCCCCGGCCCGCCGTCCGGCGCTCCTCGATCCGCTCGGCCAGCTTGTCCACGCCCGGCAGGATCTCGACCGTACGCGCCGCGATCAGCTCGGCCTGCTCCTTCGCCGACAGGTCCGTCAGGTCCAGATAGCGCCGGGAGCCCGTCTCCTCGAGCAGCTTCTCCACGGTCGTGTCGGAGGAGAGGTCTGCGGTGAGCAGTGCGCTGGCGCGGGCGACGGATTCGCCGAGGCGTGTCATGGCGTTCCTGGTAGTAGTCGGGAATCGATGGATGGTGAATGGGCGTGGACCAGTCTATTCGGCCGATTCGTACGGCCGGATCACACGCCCTTGCTCACGGAACTCATATTGAAGTCCGGGACCCGCAGCGCGGGCATCGCGGCACGGGTGAACCAGTCGCCCCACTCGCGGGGCAGCGTCCGCTCGGTGCGGCCCGCCTCGGTGGCCCGGGACAGCAGGCTCACCGGCGACTCGTTGAATCGGAAGTTGTTCACCTCGCCGACGACCTCACCGCCCTCCACGAGATAGACCCCGTCCCGGGTCAGCCCGGTGAGCAGCAGCGTGGCCGGGTCGACCTCGCGGATGTACCACAGGCAGGTCAGCAACAGGCAGCGCCCGCCGTGGTCCGTAGCCGCCACCATCTCCTCCAGCGAGCGCGGCCCGCCCCCGTCCAGGATCAGATTGTCGATCCCGGGGGCCACCGGCAGATCCGTCAGGCCCGCCGTGTGGCGCGTGGTGATCAGCTGGTTGAGCACGCCGTCCCGGATCCAGTCGGTCGCGGTCAGCGGCAGCCCGTTGTCGAACACCGACGCGTCGTCCCCGGAGGAGTGCGTGATCACGAACGGCGCCGCCTCGACACCGGGCGCCGCCGGGTCGCTGCTCAGCGTCAGCGGCAGCTCGGTCAGCTTCTCGCCGACCCGCGTGCCGCCGCCCGGCTTGGAGAAGACCGTGCGGCCCTCCGCCGCGTCCCGCGCCGCCGACGACCAGAACTGGTAGATCAGCAGATCGGCGACCGCCGTCGGGGGCAGCAGCGTCTCGTACCGCCCGGCCGGGAGGTCGACCTTCCGCTGTGCCCACCCCAGCCGCCGGGCCAGCTCGGCGTCGATCGCGCCCGGGTCCACGTCCTTGAAGTCCCGCGTCGCCTGACCGGCCCAGGCCGAGCGGGTGCGGTCCGGGGACTTGGCGTTGATCTCCAGCGTGCCGGTCGGCTGGTCGTGGCGCAGCCGCAGCCCGGTGGAGGTGCCCAGATAGCTGGTGACGACCTCGTGGTTGGCGAACCCGTACAGCTCCCGGCCGCCCGCGCGCGCCTGCGCGAAGGACTCGCCGAGGGCCGGCGCGAAGGCCGCGAACACCTCCGACGACGTCTCGTCGGGCGCGTCGGTGTAGGCGGCCGAGATGGCCGCCTCGCCGGCCGCCTCCACCAGCGGCTGGGCATCCTCGGCCGGCCCGGCCTCCCGGGCGGCGGCCTCGGCGGCGCGCACCAGCGGCTCCAGGTCCTCGGCGGTGACGGCCGACCGGGACACCACGCCGGAGGCGGCGCCCTGGCCGCCGTCGACCGTGGCCACGACCGTGAGCGTGCGGCCGCGGGTCACGCCATTGGTCGTCAGGGCGTTGCCCGCCCAGCGCAGATTGGCGGTGGAGCGCTCGTTGGCGATCACCACACAGCCGTCCGCCCGGGACAGCTCCAGGGCCCGCTCGACGATCTCGTGGGGCTTGTTCACGCCGCTCATGCACCCGCCTCCTGCGTGGTGTTCAAAATGTTGACGTTCCTGAACAGGGCGGACGGGCAGCCGTGCGAGACGGCGGCGACCTGGCCCGGCTGGGCCTTGCCGCAGTTGAAGGCGCCACCCAGGACATACGTCTGCGGGCCGCCCACCGCGGCCATCGAGCCCCAGAAGTCGGTGGTGGTGGCCTGGTACGCGAAGTCCCGCACCTGGCCCGCCAGCCGCCCGTTCTCGATCCGGAACGCCCGCTGCGCGGTGAACTGGAAGTTGTAGCGCTGCATGTCGATGGACCAGGAGCGGTCGCCCACCAGATACAGCCCCCGCTCCACGCCGCCGATCAGCTCCTCGGTCGAGGGCCCGTCCGGCGCGGGCTGAAGCGATACGTTCGCCATCCGCTGGACCGGCACATGGCCGGGGGAGTCGGCGAAGGCGCACCCGTTGGACCGCTCGAAGCCGGTCAGCCTGGCGATCCTGCGGTCCAGCTGATACCCGACCAGCGTGCCGTCGCTGACCAGGTCCCAGGACTGCGCTGCCACGCCCTCGTCGTCGTAGCCGATGGTGGCCAGCCCGTGCTCGGCGGTCCGGTCGCCCGTCACGTTCATGATCTCGGAGCCGTACTTGAGCTTGCCCAGCTGGTCGAACGTGGCGAACGAGGTGCCCGCGTACGCCGCCTCGTAGCCGAGTGCGCGGTCCAGCTCGGTCGCGTGACCGATCGACTCATGGATGGTCAGCCACAGATTCGACGGGTCGATCACCAGGTCGTACGCCCCCGCCTCGACCGACGGCGCGCGCATCTTCTCCGCCAGCAGCTCAGGGATCTCGGCCAGCTCCGCGTCCCAGTCCCAGCCGCCCTCCCCGGTCAGATACTCCCAGCCGCGCCCGACCGGCGGGGCGAGGGTGCGCATCGAGTCGAACTCGCCGCTGTCCGGGTCCACCGCCACCGCGGTGAGCTGCGGGTGCACGCGGACGCGCTGCTGGGTGGTCGTGGTGCCCGCGGTGTCCGCGTAGAACTTGTTCTCCTGCACGGTCAGCAGCGACGCGTCCGCGTGCGCGACCCCGTCGGCCCTCAGCAGCCGCTCGCTCCAGTCGGTGAGCAGCCCGGTCTTGTCGGCGTCCGGCACATCGAAGGGGTTGATCTCGTAGGACGAGACCCAGGTCCGGTCCGCGTGCACCGGCTCGTCCGCCAGTTCCACCCGCTCCTCGGACCCCGAAGCCTGGATCACCTTCCCCGACAGCTTCGCCATCGCCACCGCCTGCGCGGCCACCCGCGCCGCCGCGTCCATGCTCAGGTCCACCCCCGACGCGAACCCCCAACTCCCGCCGTGCACCACCCGCACCGCGTACCCCAGGTCGGTGGTGTCCGAAGACCCCGCGGGCTTGCCGTCCCGCAGCCGCCAGGCGGCACTGCGCACCCGCTCAAAACGGAAGTCGGCGTGATCGGCCCCCAGCGCGCGAGCGCGCGCGAGCGCCGCGTCAGCGAGCGCGCGCAGCGGCAGCGCGAGGAAGGACGGATCGATCTCATGCGGCACGGGCGACTCCCCTTCGTCGGTGGTTCGGTGTGCGTCCGGTCGATATGTGTTCGTCCGCAGTGAACCATGCCGCTACGCCTCAGGGCGCGGTTAATTCCCCTCGATGTCTTGACCTGGGGAGCGGGCGGCGACGCGTCTCCGCGCCATGTCGCCAACCGTGCTCGCCGGCGGTAGGACAGCTGACGGCACTCCCAGGGAGCCGCTACAGCATATTCGGCAGAATATTTCGCCGAAGATCACCAGGCTGCGAATGCGTCCAAAGCGGCGACTTGTGGACATACTCGTTCCAGTGCGGCCTTGAAGTCGCGTGCAAGCGTCAAGAGCAGGTTTCTGGCCTCACCGAGAGAGATTTCTTCAGTATCCGGATCCGGGGTCCATGCGGTGTTTGATGTGCATTTAATTACTACCGTCTCTCCTTGGGGAGTGAAGGTAACGAGCCTTTCAATTCCCTGTCCATAGAAATCGATCTGTGCGGACTCTCCATGTTTCAGTGCCTCGATCGCCTCCGGCAGATTCTCAATTGCTGAGGAGAGGTCGTAGGAAACATCTACCGGCCACGGGTCCTGACCGAATCCTGACACGTGAAACTGGCAGTCCGTCCGTGACAGAATTTGGCATGCGTCCATGACCAAGGATTCGAAATCTTCGTCGAGTTCGAATTCGGGAGTCAACGCGAAATCGCTCGTCGGAGGGGTCACGGACAGCCGGAAATTCACTGATGCGCTCACTCTGTGATTGGGAATGTTGTCTTGTAGGTCCCGTCAGGCTTGGGGACCAATCTCGCATGGGTCGCTTCTACTATCTTGCCGTCGGGCATGATGACTTGACCCATTCCCTCTGGTATTTCCACCTCGCGAACTCCGCCATTAGGGTCATAATGGTCCTTGAGGAATTCGAAGGCCTTCTCGTTGTTCAGCCATTGTCCCTGTGGGGTGCCGGTGCTGCGGGCGCGATCCGTCAAACTTCGCGTGATCTCCGGTTCGGCACCGTGTTCACTGAAGCTGTGGCCGAATGTCGGGCGACTCTTTATGTTCCAATTCAGTTCACTGGCTTGCTTTTTTGGCTTCTTTTTCTTGCAGGCCAGCCCGAGAGGGTCAAGCCAGGTGTATGGATTGGGGGTGTACGAATAATGGTTGGGGTAGGGGGCCAGCCCGAGCGGATCCGCGGAAATGAATGTGCTTTTTTCGGGGTCATAGTATCGCAAGTAGTTGTAGTGCAGGCCGGTTTCGGGGTCGGCGTATTGGCCGGGGAAGCGGAGTGGGCAGTTGGCTGTGCCGGGTGGGGTGGGGAGTGGGGTGCCCCAGAGGGTGGTGCGGTGTTGCCAGGCGAGGGTGCCGTCGGGTGCGACGAGTTCGGTGGGGGTGCCGACGAGGTCGGTGATGATGGCGTGGAAGCGGGTGTCGTACTCCGATTGGGGGGTGGTGTCGGCCAGGTGGAGGATGGACGACGTTTCGTACTCCATCGGCTCTAGCGGAGGGGTTCGGCGCTCGGATTGGGATAGGGGGCGGTGGGTTCCTGGGGCGTAGTCCCAGGTTGTCGTGTCGCCGTCCGTTGTGGTTTGTTCGGCCAGGCGGGTGTCGTCCCAGGTGAAGTGGATCTGGTCGGCGGGTGTGCCGTCCTCGGTGAGGCGATGTTTGGTGGTGCGGCGGCCGAGCGGGTCGTAGGTGTAGTGCCAGTGTTCGCCGTCGGGGGTGGTGGCGTGGGTGAGGCGGTCTTCGGTGTTCCAGGTGTAGGTCCAGGTGCGGGTCTGGCCGTTGAGGAGTTTGCGGGTCTTGCGGGTCAGGCGGCCTTGGGTGTCGTGTTCGTAGGTGGTGCGGCCGGCGCGGTGGAGGATTGTGCCGGTGAACTGGCGGTCGCCGGGGGCTTGGTGGTCGGGGGCGGTGGCGTGGGTGAGGTTGCCCGTGCTGTCGTAGGCGTAGGTCTCGGTCCAGCCGTGGGCGTGGACCGCCGTGACGCGGCCGACCGGGTCGAGGTCGAAGCGCCGGGTGCCGGACGTCAGCTCGCGGATTTCGGTCAAGTAGTCGTCCGCGCGGTAGGCGTAGGCGCGGTGTTGGAGCAACACCTCGGCGGCGTCGGGGGCATGGGTGAGGGACTGGGCCGTGAGGCGATCCAGGGAGTCCCAGGTCTGGGTCAGGCCTACGTTCTCGCCGAACGTGCGCGTTGTTTCGCGGCCCGCCGCGTCGTAGGCGAAGTGCAGCGAGTTGTCCGCCGTGGTGAGGGATGTGGGGTGTCCGGTCGCGTCGTACCTCCACGCCGAGCGCAGACCGCTCGGTGTAATCCGTTCGGTACGGTTGCCCGCCGCGTCGTACCCATACGTCGTCGTACGGTCGTTGACCGTCTCGGTCAGCACTCGATCTCGCGCGTCGTAGGTGCGGCGCAGGTCCGTATCCGGGTTCGCTGCCTGCGTCAGGCGGCCCGCCTCGTCGTAGGTGAATGTGGTCTCTGTGCCGTCCACCGTGCGCGTGGCGACTGTGCGGCCTAGTGTGTCGCGTGTGTAGATGAGGGTCTCACCTGCGCCGTTGGTGCGGGATATCAGGCGGCTCGCCGCGTCGTGCGTGTAAGTGAAAGTCCGGCCGTTGAAGTCGGTTTCGGCGACCAGGCGGCCGACCGCGTCGTATTCGTAACGCCACTGCTCGCCCAGGGGGTTGGTGACCTGGGTGAGGCGGAGTTCGGTGTCGTGGGTGAAGGTGTAGGTGGCGCCGTCGGGGTCGGTGCGGGCGGCGGGCAGGTCGAAGTAGGTGTGGGTGTAGGTGGTGGCGTGCCCGGCCGTGTCGGTGTGGTGGGCGAGGTTGCCTTCGGTGTCCCACTGCCACACCTCGCGGGCGCCGTCCGGCCCCTCGCGCCAGGCGGGCTTGCCCTCGATGGTCCAGCCGTAGCGGGTGGTGTGCCCCAGCGGGTCGGTGACCGCCGTGACCTGGCCGTGCGGGCCGCGGCGGATGCGGGTGGTGTGGCCCAGGGGGTCGGTGACGGCGACCGGGAGGCCCGCCGCGTCGGTGGTGACCTGGGTGGTGTGGCCCAGCGGGTCGGTGACCGACGACAGGTGGCCGGAGTCGTCGTAGGCGTAGTGCGTGGTGGCGCCACTCGGGTCGGTCGTGGACGTGCGGGTCCCGCGCTGGTCGTAGGCATGGCGCCACACCGCGCCGTTCGGCTCGCGACCCTCTACTGGGAGACCCCAGTGGTCGTAGACGACCTCCGTCACGGTGCCATCGGGCTTTTCGACGGCTGCGAAGCGGCCCTCGTCGTCGTAGCGGTAACGCGTCGTATGGCCCAGGGGGTCGGTGACGGCGACGGGGTGCCGGTTGTCCTCGTCCCACTCGGTGCGGGTGGTGTTTCCCAGCGGGTCGATCTCTGCGAGGACTTTGTAGGCCTCGTTGTAGACGTAGGTGGTGGTGTTGCCCTGCGAGTCGGTGTAGCGGGTGGTACGGGCCTCGGTGTCGTAGTGGAGGCGGCCGGAGAGGATGCCGTCCGGGCCGATGCCGCGCAGCACCCGGCCCCGGTGGTCGTAGACGTAGCCGTACGTCGTGCCGTTGCGGTCGGTCCAGGACGTGACGCGGCGCCGGTCGTCGTACTGGTACCGCAGCGGCAGGCCCGTGGAGTTGATGACCTCGGCGAGATTTCCGGCTTTGTCGTAGCCGTAGGAGATCAGTGTGGTGCTGTGCTCGTGGTCGTCGCCATGCAGCAGGCGCAGGGAGGTGATTCGCAGCAACGTGGGGTCGGTGTCGACGGCGATGCGGTAGCCGCCGGAGTGGACGATCTCGGCAGGCGCGCCCTGTGTGTTGTAGGTGATGTCGATGCGGTCGCCGTCGCCGTTGCCGGTGCGGTCGGTGATCGTGGTCAGGGCGAGTTCGCGGCCGCCTGCCGGGAGGGGGGCGAAGTGGAGGGTGCGGTTGTGTTCGGGGGCGGTGATGGTGAAGGTGCTGTCGGGCTTGCCGTCCCAGCGCAGCGGCCAGCGCGGCCCTGACGTGGGGAGCGCCGGGATGCCGGGCTGGGGGACGGGGTAGGTGAGGAGCATGCCGTCGTCGGCGATGAAGACGACGCCGGCGTCGTCGATCTCCAGACGCTGGTCGAGCGTGCCCGCCCAGGTGCGGCCGAACCAGCCCCCACACGGGTGCCCTGAGACGTAATGCCGCTCCAGAACCAGGGGGAGTACGCCGGGCAGGCTGACGTCGGTGGCGGACATCACCATCTCGCCGGTCGCCACATCGATCGGTTCACCGGTGGTGCACTTGTCCCCGCCGGGCGTGCAGTTCCGCTTGGGATCGCTGTCGGTGCGCCTGCGGGCGCTGCCGTCCCGGCGCAGCCCGCGCTCCCGGTTGAGGAGGCGTTGCGCGGCGTTCTTGGCGGTGGAGCCGGCGCGGCGGGCGGTGCCGGCTCCGCCGGTGGCCAGGGCGAGGAGGAGTTCGGGGGTGAGCTGGCCGGCGGCGCGGGCGGGGTTGCGCTGCCACTCGTCCCAGTTCGTGACGGCCTTCGCGAACTCCTTGGGGTGTTCGGCGGCATAGGCGATGCCGTCCTGGATACCCGCCAGGTGGAGGCCGAGGCCCTCGGGCCCGTCGTTGACGAGGTCGTCGAACCCCTCGTACCACCCGTACACGGTGTCGCCCGCGCCGCCGGCGAAGTCCCCGAGCCCCTTCTTGAGCTTGTTCCAGCCCTTGGGGGCCGGGGGCTTGTCCGGGGCCTTCTCCGCCGCCTTCGCGAGTTTCTTCTTCGCCGCGTCGATGACCGGCTGAAGCTCGCCCTCCAGCTTGTCCAGCCGCCGGTAACACCCCTCCAGCGCGGCGATCCCCGGATCATCCTCCGGCGGGCGCTGGGGCAGCGGATCGTCCTTGCGGTTCTCGGCGTCGATGTAGTCGTTGACGTCCTTCCAGTACTGCTTGGACGCCGCCCGCGCCGCGTCCGCGTCCCGGATGATCGGCTCGACCCGCTTCTGCACCGAGCGCAGCTTGTCCGCGTACGAGTCCAGGGCGTTCGCGGCGGCGTGGAAGTAGGTCTGCGCGGACTCCAGCTCCCGGGGAAGCTTCTCCGTCGCCTTCTCGAACCCTTCCGAGCCGGCTCCGGTCCAGTCCATCAGCATCAGGGCGTCCAGCTGGTCGCGCCCGTCCTTGAACGCGCCCGCGTAGGCCCGGAGTTTGACCACCAGGTCATCGACATCGGCCGGATTGCCGTAGATGACGTCCGAGGGTTCCGCGCCCGGGGGTATGCGCTCGGCGGAACCGTCCCCTGCCGAATCACCCCGGGTCATGCAATCGTCCCCTTCGAGCCGCCGTCGACTTCCCAGCCGCCGTCGTAGCGCTTGCGGGGGTTGGTCGGCACGTCATAGGTCCCACCGGACCCGTGATCATCGAGCCAGGGCTCCTGGTAGATCTGCGGCGGCGGGTCGAACTTCGGCCGGGACCCGTTCTGCCACGCCCTCAGCCCGTGCTCACCGAACGGCAGCTTGGCGATGTTGTCCGCAGTTGGCGCGAAATCCTTGATCCGCAGCAAATCAGCCATCACATAGGCCGCGATGACCTGCCGGAGCGTCTCGACCACCGTGTCTGTGTGCTCGGCCACCCGCCCCATCCCGAACCCCCAGGCCGAGAGCATATTCTCCGCCGCGTCATAGACGTCGAAATCGGCCGAATTACCAATGTGATCGGCCAGCGTCTTCCAATCGCCTTTGATCTTGCGCGCCGCGACGACCGACTCCTCCAGCGGCGTCAACACCGCACGCACCGAAGCGATCTCGATCTTGTAGCCATCACCCGGCTTCGGCCCACCCGAAGACGGTCCCCCGTCGTGATCGGTCATTCCGCTCCCCCCGCGCCCATGGCTGTGAGTATTTTCGCGTCCAGCAAGAAGGGACGCTTACCCAGCGGGTCCACCAACGCCCGCACACCTTCGGGCAACAGACCCACCAGGTCCTCGACCGTCGTCGACGCCCACCCGCACGCCCCCGCAAAGCGCGCGAGCCCTTCGAGCGAGGTGAACACCGGCACGAGCGGGCCTGCCTCCGCCGTCTCCGAGACCAGGAACCCCGGGTTCTCCGGGCGCTGGAAGTACAGCCGTGCCTCTCGCAGAGCCGCCCGCTTCTCCTGCTCCGACAACTGCGCGGCGGTCTCCTGGCGCACAAGGTCCGCCAGGCTCTCCCTGCCGCCCTGACCAGACAATCTGTTGCCCCCTCCCCCAAGCTTGAGGGCAATCTTCACACAGGTGACCGACACCATGAGCGACCGCCGCGCCACGCCCTTGGCAGCCGCGCCACGCACGCCGGGTAATGGGTTGAGTGCGGGCTGAGCCCGTGTTACCACTGGCGGCGGGTCCGCGAACGGGGATCGAGAAGACATCGAAAGGCAGGCCGGACATCGTGCTTGGAGACCTGATCCGGCTACGGCCGATGGAGCCGTCGGACGCCGAGGCGCTGTGGCGGTGGAACCATGACCCCGACGTCATGCGATGGATGAGCGATGGCTACGCCCAGCCGCTGTCCCAGGTGAGGAAGCGGTTGGAGGAACGGCCGCGCAATGCCTACGGCGAGGTGCTCTACGGAGTCGAAGTCCTCACTGACGCAAAGCTCATCGGCTTGGTCCGACTGCGCGATGCCGAGCCGGAAGCGGGCAGGGCCGAGCTCGACATCTACCTCGGTGAGAAGGAGTACTGGGGGCGCGGCTACGGCACCGACGCGATGCGGACGATATGCCGCTACGGCTTCGACAAGATGCGGCTGCACAAGATCACGCTGACCGTCGTCACCGAGAACCTTGCCGCTCATCGCGTCTACCAGAAGATCGGCTTTGTTGACGAAGGCAGGCTGCGTCAGGAGTTCCGACGCGATGGCCAGTGGTACGACATGTTCACAATGGGGCTGCTGGAAGGCGAGCTGCGCTGACGCGCTGTCGGTTTCTACGCGTCGAACTCCCCGGCGCTGAGGCTGCCGATGAACGCGCCCCACTCACGTATGTGGAAAGCGAGTTGCGGTCCCTGCGCGTGCTTCGAGTCCCGTATGCGGATGGCGGTCGGGCCCGTGGCCACCTCGACGCACATGCCTCCCTCGCTGCTGCTGTAGCTGCTCTTGATCCACACCAGCTCGGTTTTGCTGTTCATAGTTCTCCCCGCAGCTTCTCGATGAACTCCAGTGACTCTCGGGGCCTGAGAGCCTGTGCCCTGATGATGCCGTAACGTTGCTCGATCTCACGGACCGATTTTCGGTCCGCGATCAGCCTGCTGACGTTCTGGGCCTCAACGTAGGCCATGGTCTGCCGCCCTTGTGGTTCCAGCAAGGCAAAGGGGCCAGCCGTTCCAGCATGATCCTCCAGGGCTGTGGGCATGACCTGGAGCTCCACGTTTCGCATTTGCCCGATGTGCAGCAGTCGTTCCAACTGCCCACGCAGCACCTCTGCGCTGCCGTAGGGGCGACGTAGCACCGCCTCTTCGGTCACAAAGCTCATGATGGGTGAAGGGCGACGATTGAGGAGTTCCTGTCGGGCTAGCCGGGCGGCGACCCGCTGCTCGACCGTCTCCTCCTCCAGCAACGGCCGCTGCATGTTGAGTACGGCGCGGGCGTAGTCCTCGGTCTGGAGCAACCCGTTGACCACCAGGCACTCATACGCGTGGAACTCCGTCGCCTGCGCCTCCAGCCTCGCCGCCCCACGAAAGAACGCCGGAAGCCGCGCCTTGGACACCTCCTCCTTCGCCGCCCGCAGCACCCCGAACGCGTTCAGCACGTCGTCCGCCGCGTCCAGGAACTCCGGCTGTGGCACCCGCCGCCCCTGCTCCACCGAGGACACCTGCTCCTCGCTGTACCCGATGGCCTCACCCAGCTGCGCCTGCGTGAGCCCCGCCCGCTCGCGGAAGAGCTTCACCTGCTTGCCCAGGAACTTGAGGAAGTCCGCCCCGTACTCGTCCTGCCCCGGCCGCTCCGTATCTGCCATGTCCCGCCACCTCCCGTGCGCAAGAACGTCATGTCTCCCCACCCGCGTCACGGCACCACTCCCGTACGGGCACTTTCCGTGCCCGTACGGCGACCCTGGGTACTCGCGAGCTGTCTGGTCAGGCTATGCACGCTTCGCCACGCTCGGTGACGTGAATGGCGAAAATCCCCCTGGTAATACGCTCGGCACGTTCGAGATGTTCTTCACTTCCTCCCGGCACGGCGCACGGCTCGCCCGGCGGCTCGTGGTCCGCCGGTTGGAGGAATGGGGCATTCCGCGGGACAGCGACGCCTCGTACGGCATCGCCCTGCTCGCGGGCGAGCTCACGGCGAATGCGGTGAGCCATGGACATGTGCCCGGCCGGAACTTCCACCTCCGCCTCACCGTCCAGCCCGCGCCCGGAGCGCGTCGGACCCCGATCACCGCCCGTATCGAGGTGTCCGACGCCCGGGGCGAGCGGCGCCCTGAGCTCCGCGATCACACCACTGCGGCCGTGGCCCACCAGGAGGAGCACGGACGCGGGCTGATGCTCGTGGACGCGCTCGCGTCCAAATGGGGGGTGACGGATCGCACCGTTGGCAAGACGGTGTGGTGCGAGTACGCCGTGGAATGACAGGCGAACGCAGAAGCGGCCCGTCATGAGGCTTCTGGGGGCTTCTGTAGGAAGTCGACAGTGACCGGGTGGCGCCCCTGTGCGTGCTCGATTCCCCGCACCGGGCCTTTGCCCGATAGTTTGCGTACACAAGGGTTGCCACACATAGTGACGCCCGGCACGACATCCAACAGAGAGGGTGGTCCCTTGAGCCGCTCGGTTCTCGTCACCGGAGGAAACCGCGGCATCGGCCTCGCCGTCGCCCGCGCCTTCGCCGACGCAGGCGACAAGGTCGCCATCACCTACCGGTCCGGTGAGCCGCCGGCCGGCTTTCTCGCGGTCAAGTGCGACATCACCGAGCCCGAGCAGGTCGAGCAGGCGTACAAGGAGATCGAGGAGAAGCACGGCCCGGTCGAGGTGCTGGTGGCCAACGCCGGCATCACCCGCGACCAGCTGCTGATGCGGATGACGGAGGAGGACTTCTCCACCGTCCTCGACACGAACCTCACCGGCACGTTCCGTGTCGTCAAGCGGGCCAACCGCGGCATGCTGCGCGCCCGCAAGGGGCGTATCGTGCTGATCTCGTCCGTGGTCGGTCTGCTGGGCTCCGCGGGCCAGGCGAATTACGCCGCGTCCAAGGCCGGCCTGGTGGGCTTCGCCCGCTCCCTCGCCCGTGAGCTGGGCTCCCGCAACATCACGGTCAACGTGGTCGCGCCCGGTTTCGTCGACACCGACATGACCCGCGCGCTCGACGAGAAGCAGCGGGAGGCATACGTCAAGCAGGTGCCGCTCGCGCGTTACGCGCAGCCCGAGGAGATCGCGGCCTCGGTTCGCTTCCTGGCCTCCGACGAGGCCGCGTACATCACTGGAGCCGTCATCCCTGTCGACGGCGGATTGGGCATGGGTCACTGAACGTCATGAGTGGAATTCTCGCCGGTAAGCGCATCCTGGTCACGGGCGTCCTCACCGAGGCCTCCATCGCCTTCCACGCCGCCAGGCTCGCCCAGGACGAGGGCGCCGAGGTCATCCTCACCGGCTTCGGCCGGCTTTCCCTCGTCGAGCGGATCGCCAAGCGGCTGCCCAAGCCCGCGCCGGTCATCGAGCTGGATGTGCAGAACCAGGAGCACCTGGACGGGCTGGCCGGCAAGGTGCGCGAGCACCTCGGCGAGGGTGTCGACCTCGACGGCGTGGTGCACTCCATCGCCTTCGGCCCGCAGGGCGCGTTCAACTTCCTGGAGGGCTCCTGGGAGGACGTGTCCACCGCCGTGCATGTCTCGGCGTACTCCCTCAAGGCGCTGACCATGGCCTGCCTGCCGGTCATGCCGCGGGGCGGCTCGATCGTCGGCCTGACCTTCGACGCACAGTTCGCCTGGCCGAAGTACGACTGGATGGGCGTGGCCAAGGCGGCGCTGGAGTCCACCAGCCGCTACCTCGCCCGCGACCTGGGCGAGAAGAACGTCCGCTGCAACCTGGTCTCCGCGGGTCCCCTCAAGTCCATGGCCGCGAAGTCCATCCCGGGCTTCGAGGACCTGGCCGATGTGTGGAACCACCGCGCGCCCATCGGCTGGGACCTGAGCGACCCGGAGCCGGCCGGCCGTGGCGTCGTCGCCCTGCTGTCGGACTGGTTCCCGCGCACCACGGGCGAGATCGTGCACGTCGACGGCGGTGTGCACATGATGGGCGCCTGAGCCCGCCCGCCCGCACCCCGCTCCGCCTTTTTCGGCCCGCCGCCCCGGCTCCCGCGCTCCGCGGGGCCGGGGCGGCGGGCCGTTCGCCCGTTCGGGCCAGTGCGCCGAGCGCACCGGGCGGTGTCACGCGCACTGTGGAGTGAGTATCGGGTGCGGCGGCTTGAGGCGCGGCGGTTCAGCACGGTCGAGGAGGTCCTGCCATGCGTACGTCCCGTTGCGTCGCGGCCGCAGTACTGGTCGCGGCCGTGGTCGGCTTCATCGCCGTCGCGTCGAACGCCTCGAACTCGGCCGCCCAGGAGCGCCCCCGGCCCCGCGAGGCGGCGTGCAGCACCTGGGTGCGCGGCTCGCACGCCACGGCCAGCTGCTTCAACCCCAACCCGGACGCGGACCGGGTCCAGCTGCATGTCGAGTGCGCGCGCTGGTGGGACCCGGACATGGACAGCCGGCCCATCGAGGTCGGCCCCGCCCAGCACGTACGGCTCGCGGAGCGCTGCTGGAAGGAGATACGGAAGGCTTGGGTGAGCCACCGCTGATCGGCCGGCCCGCTGAGCAGGCGGTGGTCAGCCGGTGGTCAGCCGTGGTCAGCCGGTGGTTCGGGCCCGGTCCGACCGGCCCGACCGGCCCGACCGGTCGGCGTAGCGGCAGCTGAAGGGGTGGGTGCTCGCCTCGGCCGCGGCCCGCTCCCCGTCACCGTCCCGGATCGCCTCCACCAGCCGCGCGTGGTCCACATGCACCTCGGGCCGCAGCCCGCCCTCCACGTCCCCGTGCAGGAACTGCCGGACCACGCCGCCCAAGTCGGCGTACAGCTCCGCCAGCACCTCGTTGTGCGAGGCCGCGACGACGGCCATGTGTAGCGTGGCGTCGGCCTCGACGAAGGCCATGGCGTCCCCGGAGGCCCAGGCCCGCTCGCGCCGGTCCAGCAGGGCGTCGATCTGCTTGAGGTCCTGCTCGGTACGGCGCTCCGCGGCCAGCCGCGCCGCCTTCGTCTCCAGGGCGCTGCGCAACTCGGCGACGTGCAGCGGGTCGGCGTCCGCGAAGCGGCGGTGCATCACCCCGGCCAGCTCGCTGGTCGCCAGCACATAGGTGCCGGAGCCCTGCCGGATGTCCAGCAGGCCGTTGTGCGCCAGCGCGCGCACCGCCTCGCGTACGGTGTTGCGGGCCACCCCCAGCTGCTCGACCAGCTCGGGCTCGGTGGGGATCCGGGACCCCACGGGCCACTCGCCCGATGTGATCTGGGCGCGTAGTTGGGCGATCACCTGGTCGGCGAGCGCGGAGCGCCGGGGCGAGGTCAGCGGCATGACTCTCCTGTGCCTGAGCCGGGGAAACGGGTGTTCCCATGATGCCGTCCGCCTGTCATCGGGTGGTTGCAAACCACTGGACAGCCATTCATCCCATCATTCTATGATGACGGGCATGGCCGACCACAATCTCGCGACTCCCGACATCGCCGCCCCGGGACGACAGCAGGGCGCACCGGAGCCCGAGCGCGGCGCACCCGAGCCCGAGCGCGGCGTGTCGCAACCCGCCACCGCCCGGTGGCGGCGGCGCCTGGTGGTCCTCGGCCTGGTCCTCGCCGCGGTCAACCTCCGCCCCGCCGTCACCAGCCTCGGCCCGCTCCTCGAAGAGGTACGGGCCGACCTGGGCATGAGCGGCACCGTCGCCGGGCTGCTCACCTCGATGCCCGCGGCCTGCTTCGCCCTGTTCGGCATCGCCGCGCCCCGGCTGGCCCGCCGCTGGGGGCCGGGCGCCGTCGTGTGCGCCGGGCTCGCCGCCATCACCGCGGGCCTGGCCATACGCCCCCTGGTGGGCGGGACCGCCGCCTTCCTCGCCGCCAGCGCGCTCACGCTCGCCGGGATAGCCGTGGGCAACGTCCTCATGCCGGTGATCGTCAAGCACTGGTTCCCCGACCGGGTGGGGCCGATGACCGGCGTCTACTCGATGGCCCTGTCGCTGGGCACGGCCGTCGCGGCCGCCGTCACGGTCCCCATGACCGACGCCCTGGGCGGCGGCTGGCGGGCCGGGCTCGGAGTGTGGGCGGCACTCGCGGCCGTCGCCGTGCTGCCCTGGCCGATGCTCGCCCGCCACCGGGGCGGCGACGGCGACCGTGGCCGCGACCGTATGCCGGCGGCCGTCCCCTCTTCCAAGGCCGCCCGGACCCGGATCACCAAGAGCCGCACCGCCTGGGCGCTGGCCGTCTTCTTCGGCCTCCAGGCCACCGCCGCCTACATCACCATGGGCTGGATGCCGCAGGTCTTCCGGGACGCCGGGGTCTCCGCCTCCACCGCGGGCCTGCTGCTCGCGGTCACCATGGTGATGGGCGTGCCGCTGTCGTTCGTCCTGCCCCCGCTCGCGGCCAGGCTGCGCAGCCAGGGCCCGCTGGTGGCGGTCCTGGGGTCCTTCGGGCTCGCCGGGTACGCCGGGCTGTGGCTCGCCCCGGCCCAGGGGGCCTGGGTGTGGGCGGTGCTGCTCGGCGTCTCCAACTGCTCCTTCCCGCTCGCCCTGACGATGATCGGCATGCGGGCCAGGACCCACGCGGGTGTGGTGCGGCTGTCCGCCTTCGCCCAGAGCACCGGCTATCTGCTGTCCATCCCCGGGCCGCTGCTGGTCGGCGCGCTCTACCAGCACAGCGGCGGCTGGGACCTGCCCATCGCGCTGATGGCCGGGCTGATGGTGCCGCAGATCGCCGCCGGTCTCCTCGCGGGGCGCGACCGTACCGTCGAGGACGAGATCGACACCGGGGCGGCGCCGACCGCGGGGCGGTGACGGGGCGGCGGCGGGGCGATGGGACACTTGGGCCATGCCAGTGCTCGACGAGAACCCGCCGAACGGCCAGAAGAAGCTGCTCATCATCCTGGGCGTGATGCTCGGCATCACCGTGGTCATCGGCGTGATCGCGACCATCGCCTCGCCCTGAGGGGCAGCAGGGGTGTAGTAAACCCCACCATCCCTTAGGGGGCCAGGGTCAGGGGCAACTGGGTGGTTCACCGGATGGGACCGGCCCCCGCCGCTCCGTAGATTCGTACGCGTCGGAAGAACCGCGGTGGCCATGGCCCGGCCCGTCGCCGGCCGCCGGTCACGCACCCGTTCGCACCCCGGAGGCGATCCCCATGTCCGAGCGTGAAGAGTGCAGCATGGACAGCCGGCTGCCGTGGTGGGCACTCGCGCTCCCGACGCTGGCCTTCACCGCCCTCCTGCTGCTCGCGGGCTCCGCCGACGCCCGCGCAGCGGGCGGCTCCGGGACGCTCTCGTGCGTCTTCGAGCTGGTGCGGGGCGCCCTCACGCATCAGCCGTGACACCTCGCCGCCGCCGTGCCCGTCCGCCCCGTCCTCAGACCGTCCGGCAGTAGGGCCCGCGGCGTCGCGCTCCCAGGCTCGGCCCTCGACCCTCCCCCTCGGCCCTGGCGGGCCTGGGCGGCGCCCCCTCCTTCACCCGCGCTCCCTACCACCGGACGGTCTTACTCACCTGAGGACGAGGTCCGCTTCAACACCCTGCGCCAGGCACCCGGTTTCATGCGAAGCTGGGATACATGAGCGTCGATGTGCCCCGCAGGATCGTCCTTCTCCGACACGCCAAGGCCGACTGGCCCCAGGTATCCGACCATGACCGGCCGCTCGCGGAGCGCGGCCGCAAAGACGCCCCGCTGGCCGGCCGCCGGCTCGCCGAAGCCGGGATCAACCCGGACCTCACCCTCTGCTCCACCGCCGTCCGCACGCGGGAGACCTGGAAGCTCGTGGTACACGAGCTGCCGCAGCGGCCGAAGACCGTCTACGAGGAGCGGCTGTACGAGGCCTCGCTCGGCGAGCTCATCGCCCTGCTCAACGAGACGTCCGACGACGTGAGCGATCTGCTGCTGGTCGGCCACAACCCCGGCATGCACGCCCTGGCGGACGCGCTCGCGGGCGAGGCCGAGGAGGGCACGCGGGAGCGGATGTCCCGGAGCGGATTCCCGACCTCCGCCGTCGCGGTGGTGACCTTCACCGGGTCCTGGAAGTCGGTGGAGCACGGCGTCGGCCGCCTCAGCTTCTTCTGGGCGCCCCACGAGTGATGATCACGAACGGTCGGGCCCGGGCAGCCTTGCCGCCCGGGCCCGACCCGTACCGTGACGCCTTCGCTCAGCCGTCGGCTCGGTCGTCTCCGCCGACCGTGTCCGCCGCCTCCACCTCTTCGCGGGTGATCCCCAGCAGATACAGCACGGTGTCCAGGAACGGCACGTTCACGGCGGTGTGCGCGGCCTCCCGCACCACCGGCTTGGCGTTGAACGCGACCCCGAGCCCGGCCGCGTTGAGCATGTCCAGGTCGTTGGCCCCGTCCCCGATCGCGACGGTCTGCACCAGCGGCACCCCGGCCTCGGCCGCGAAGCGCCGCAGCAGCCGCGCCTTGCCCGCCCGGTCCACGACCTCCCCGACCACGCGCCCGGTCAGCTTGCCGTCCACCACCTCCAGGGTGTTGGCGGAGGCGAAGTCCAGGCCCAGCCGCTCCTTGAGGTCGTCGGTCACCTGCGTGAAGCCGCCGGAGACCACGCCGACCTGGTAGCCGAGGCGCTTGAGCGTACGGATCAGGGTGCGGGCGCCGGGCGTGAGCCGCACCTCCGCGCGCACCTTGTCCACCACGGACTCGTCGATCCCCGCCAGCAGCGCGACCCGCGCGTGCAGCGACTGCTCGAAGTCCAGCTCACCGCGCATGGCCCGCGCCGTGACCTCGGCGACCTCCGCCTCGCACCCCGCGTGCGCCGCGAAGAGCTCGATCACCTCGTCCTGGATCAGGGTGGAGTCCACGTCCATGACCACCAGGCGCTGCGCCCGGCGCTGGAGACCCGACGCCACCACGGCCACGTCCACGCCGATCCCGGCGGCCTCGGTGACCAGCGCGGTGCGCAGCGTGCTCGTCTCGGTGCCGGACACCTCGAACTCCACGGCCGTCACGGGGTACTTCGCGAGCCGGAAGATCCGGTCGATGTTGCCGCCGCTGCCGGTGATGCTGGCCGCGATCCGCGCCGTCGACTCGGCGGTCAGCGGATGGCCCAGCACGGTGACATGGGACCGGCCCGTGCCACGGGGGCGGTTGTCGCCCCGCCCGGAGATGATCTCGGCCTGAAGCCGCATCGAGTCGGCCCAGCTGTGCACGGTCGCCCGCAGGTCACCCTCGGAGGTCCAGCCGCCGGTGGGCGCGGTCACCAGCACGCAGAGCACGATGCGGCCGCGCGTGACCACCTGCTCTATGTCGACTATGTTCACGCCGTAGGCGGCGAGGGTGTCGCAGAGCCCGGCGGTGATGCCGGGGCGGTCCTTGCCGAAGATCTTGACGAGGAGAGTGGGGACATCGTCGTCCGGGACGGCGGTGGCAGGGGGGATCTGCGATGTGCTCATGGTCTTCCCACCGTATCCGCCCACTCGGGACGATCGCGCGGCAGTCCGCGCTACGGACGGCTGTACGGTACAAAACGTTCATTTCGCTGTAGCCGGGCCGTCATGCGCCGTTGAGTCGCGACCCGGGCGCCGACCCGTGAGCCGACCCGCGCGCCGAGTCGAGCGCGAACCGGGAAGCCTGCCCGCCCGCGGCCCCCGTGGCCCAGGCCGCCAGCGCCCCGGCGGCCCCCGCCGCCGCGCCCCACCCGGCGCCCAGCGCCAGCGCCGCCGGGCCGTTGCCGTACAGCTCGATCCCGGCGCCGAAGGCGTCGAAGCCCAGCACCGACAGGCTCGCCCCGGCGGACACTCCCGTCAGCCGGACCAGCAGCGGCAGCGTGAGCGCCGTGACGATCCCCAGCCACAGCGCGCACCGTCCCACAAAACCCGCCCGCGAGGTCCGGCCGACGGGCGTACGGACCGCGGTCAGCACCCCGGCCGCCAGGATCATCAGCACACAGGCCACCGCCAGCAGCCACACCCGGCCGTCCAGCTCCGCGAGGCGCGCCACCGTGATCGGCTCGTCCTTCTCGTCGGCCAGCAGCTTGTCGAGCGGATCGGGCAGCACCCGCACCAGCGCCCCGCTCGCCCCGCCGTGCCAGGGCACGAACAGCCCCAGTGGCACCCCGAGCCACACCCCGTTCGGCGCGCCGAGCAGCGCCGACCCGAGGACCAGGCGGGGGTGGTCGTCGCCGATCGCCGCGTACAGCGCCGCCGCGAGACCCGCCCCGACCGCGAGCACCAGCACCCCGTACAGCGCGGAGGCGGCCGGCCGGACGGTGCGGTGCGCCGCCTCGAGCCCGCGCGGCATCGGCGCGCGGCGCGCCACCAGCACCGCGATGAGCAGCACCGCGACGACCCAGACCGCGCCGCCCAGCACGGAGCGCCCCGCCTCGACGGTGAACCCGACCGCCGCCTTGGCGTCGATGAGCCGCTGGATCCGGTCCGGCAGCAGCCCGCTGCCGATGTCCGCGATATCGCCCAGCTCGCCCGGGAGTTTACCGAGCAGTCCCTCCTGTTCCGGTTTGCCCTTCAGGCCGAGCGAGGCGGCGTCGATTGTGACGGTATCGTTGCCCACCCACGTGAGCCCGGCGAGCACCAGCAGGAAGAGCAGGGCCACCGCCCCTGCCCGCGCGGCCAGTTCGGCCCCGCCGATCACCGCGCCGGCCCCGCGCAGCGACCGTACGAACACCCAGCCCAGCAGCAGCGCGCCCACCAGGCCGATGCCCAGCGACACCACGTCGATGGCCGAATGGGCCTGGGCGCCCTGGAGTCCGAACGCCTCCACATCCCCGGACGGGATGACGGAGCCGCCGACCGCGAGCACCACCGCGGCCGCTGTCATGGGGCCGAGCGCGCCCGCCCCGTCCGCGCCGACCAGGTGCAGCCCGAGCGCGGCGACGCCGGCCATGGCCAGAAATGCCCAGCTCACCGCGGCCACCGCGGCGAGCAACACCTCTCCCGGGCGCGCTCGCCCTCCACCGCTCGCACCCATGGCGTCGGTCCCCCCGATCGTGATGAGTTGCCCGGGTGATCCATGATCTGTCCCATCGATGGGCTCTCACCACTTTCCGGGGGCCTTTCGGATGAGTCAACGCCGCCCCCGGGCGGTCCTGCCAATGCCCGACTTCCGGTTCTGTGACTGAGCCTGAAATAGTTCCTCACGATGTTCGACATCCCTAGACTCCCCGCACAGGGGATCTATCGGGGGACAAGTAGTGGGGCGTGGAGTGCCGGAACTTGTACTGGAATTGAACGGACAGACCTGGACACTTGATCCATCCAGGTCATATAGCCTCGGACGTGATCCGCAGGGCGACATGGTGCTGGACGACGCCAGGGTGTCCTGGCGGCACGCCACCGTGCGCTGGGGCGGGCGCAGTTGGGTCATCGAGGACCACGGCAGTACCAACGGCACTTATGTGCAGGGCCAGCGGGTCCAGCAGATGGAGATCGGTGCGGGATCGGCCGTCCATCTCGGGAACGCCACCGACGGTCCCCGGCTGACCCTCTCCGGCGGGGCGGCGGGCGCGGTCGGCGCTCCCGGGGTCGCCGCGGGCGCCTACAGCGCGCCGCAGGCGATGGCCGCGCCGCCGCAGGCGCCCCACCAGCAGCCTCCGTACCAGCAGCAGCCCGGCGGCCCCGCCTGGCCCCAGGCCGGCCAGCAGCAGCCGCAGCCCCAGGGGTGGCCACAGCCGCAGGGCGGGCCGCAGCAGCCGCCCCACCAGCAGCAGCCCTTCGTACCGCAGCAGCAGGCTCCTCAGCACCAGGCTCCCCAGCAGCCGGCCCCGCAGGCGCACGCCCCGCAGCAGAGCCCGGCCCAGTACCCGGCGCAGAAAGTCCCCGGCGCCGGCGCCGGGGCCCCGCCGGCCCAGGGCGACCGCAGCCCGACCACCTTCCACCAGCTGGCCGTCGGCCGGGTGATGCGCATCGGTCGTGCCCTGGAGAACGAGCTGGTCGTCTCCGACCTCCAGGTCTCCCGCAACCACGCGGAGTTCCGGGCCCTGCCCGACGGCCGCTTCGAGATCCGCGACCTCGGCAGCCACAACGGCACGTACGTCAACGGTCAGCCGGTCCGCCAGCAGATCATCGGCCCGAGCGACATCGTCGGTGTCGGTCACTCCACCTTCCGGCTCGTCGGCGACCGCCTCGAGGAGTTCGTCGACACCGGTGCGGTGTCCTTCTCGGCCCGCCATCTGACGGTGACGGTCGACGGCGGCAAGCAGATCCTCAAGGACGTCTCCTTCGGCGTCCCCGAGAAGTCGCTGGTCGCGGTCATCGGCCCGTCCGGTTCCGGCAAGTCCACCCTGCTCAAGGCGCTCACCGGCTACCGCCCGGCCAACCAGGGCGATGTCCTCTACGACAACCGGAACCTCTACAAGCAGTTCGCCGAGCTGCGCCAGCGCATCGGTCTGGTTCCGCAGGACGACATCCTGCACAAGGAGCTGTCCGTCCGTAAGGCGCTGCGCTACGCCGCCAAGCTCCGGTTCCCCGGCGACACCGCCGAGGCCGAGCGCGAGGCCCGGATCGGCGAGGTGCTGCGCGAGCTCAAGCTGGACATACACGCCGACAAGAAGGTCACCTCGCTCTCCGGCGGCCAGCGCAAGCGCGTCTCCGTGGCGCTGGAGCTGCTCACCAAGCCGTCGCTGATCTTCCTGGACGAGCCGACCTCCGGCCTCGACCCGGGCATGGACCGCGATGTGATGCAGCTGCTGCGCGGCCTCGCCGACGACGGCCGCACCGTGCTGGTCGTCACCCACTCGGTGGCCGAGCTGGCGCTCTGCGACAAGCTGCTGGTCATGGCGCCGGGCGGCTCGGTCGCCTACTTCGGCCCGCCCGAGGAGGCGCTCAACTTCTTCGGGTACGAGACCTGGGCGGATGTCTTCTCCGCCTTCGAGAACTACCGCGACTACGACTGGGCGGGCCGCTGGCGCGGTTCACAGCACTACCAGATGTACGCCGCGGACCTCGACGCCGTCGCCCCGCAGTCCGTACACGTCCAGCCGCCCCCGGCGCGTGTGCAGAAGCCGCAGAGCTGGGGCTCCCAGCTGTGGACCCTGATGCGCCGCTACACCTCGGTGATCGCCTCGGACAAGGGCTTCCTGGGGCTGATGGTGATCCTGCCCGCCGTCCTCGGCGCGGTGAGCATCGTGATCCCCTCGGACTTCGGCCTCACCAAGGCGCCGAAGGGCCAGTTCAACCAGGACTCGGGCACCATCATGCTGATCCTCGTGGTCGGCATGTGCTTCTCCGGCGCGGCCAACTCCGTACGAGAACTGATCAAGGAGCGGGTGATCTACGAACGGGAACGGGCGGTCGGCCTGTCCCGCTCGGCCTATCTGATGTCGAAGGTGATCGTGCTCGGCGTGATCACCGCCTTCCAGGCCGTGATCATCTGCGCCATCGGGTTCTCGACCCGCGAGCTGCCGGAGGAGGGCCTGATCATGCCCCCGGCCCTCGAGCTGTGCCTGGCCATCATCGCGATCGGCTTCACCTCGATGATGGTCGGCCTGGTGATCTCCGCGCTGGTGAAGACCGCCGAGAAGACCATGCCGCTGCTGGTCATGTTCGCGATCGTCCAGGTCGTCTTCACCGGCATCCTGTTCAAGATCTACGGATCGCCGGGCATCGAGCAGTTCGCCTATCTGATGCCGTCCCGCTGGGCGGTCGGCGCGGCCGGAGCGACCCTGGACCTCGGTCCCGGCCCCGGCCACATGATGGCGCCCTGGGACCGCAAGAAGCCCAATGACACCGACCCCCTGTGGGAGCACGCCGCGTCGCAGTGGACCATCGACGTCCTGGTGCTGCTCGCGCTCGGCGTCATCTGCGCCGTCCTGGTCGCCCGGCTGCTGCGCCGCCACGAGCCGGAGGTCATGCGCAAGTAGCGGAACGCCTCACGCCCGCAACACGGAAGGGCGGCGGCACCCCTCGCAACGTGAGGGTGCCGCCGCCCTTCGGCGTGTCAGGCGTCCGGTTCGGCCGATTCAGCCGGATAATCCGGTTTAGTACGGGCCGTTGACGTTGTCCATCGAGCCGTAGCGGTGGTACGCGTAGTTGCACGCGGCGGTGATGTTGGCGACCGGGTCGTAGATGTCCCAGGAGGTGCCGTCGACGTGGTAGGCCTTGAAGGTCGGGTCTATGACCTGGAGCAGGCCCTTCGAGGGAATGCCGTTCTTGGCGTTGATGTCCCACAGGTTGATGGCGCGCGGGTTGCCGCTCGACTCCCGCATGAGGTTCCGGTAGATCCCGTTGTAGCTGCCCGGGATGCCCTTCTCCTTCATGACCGCGAGCGACTCCTTGATCCAGCCGTCGAGGTTGTTCGCGTAGACCGGCTTGCGGGCGGCGGCGCGGCTCGCGGCCTCCTTGGCGGCCCGCTCCTTGTCCGCCTTCTCCTTGGCGGCCTTCTCCTCGGCGGCCTTCTTGGCGGCGGCCTCCTCGGCCGCCTTCTTCTTCGCCGCTTCCTCGGCGGCCTTCTTCTTGGCGGCTTCCTCAGCGGCCTTCTTCTCCGCCGCTTCCTCGGCCGCCTTCTTCTTCGCGGCCTCCTCCTTCGCCTGCTGCGAGGCGAGCTCGGACTGCTTGACGAGGCTCTCGTGCTGGGCCTCGTGGTTGACGACCTGCTTGCTCCAGGCCACGGGTTTGGCGGGCAGTTCCTTGGCGGCGGTCGTGTGGCCATCGGACTGGCCCGGGACGACGGCGAACGCGAGGGCGGCGGCGCCCGCGGCGGCGATGCCGGCGGCGGAGAACTTGTGAGTCTTGGTCAGACGGCTGTAACCGGGAATGCGGGGGACAGGCATGGCGGACTAAACCTCTTCCAATCGCTCGTGTCGCAGGCCAAAACGGCGCTCGTGAACGCCGTGTTCTGAGCTACGGCGCGATGCGACTGGGAAATTCTTAGCGTCCGCAAAATGTTGTGGCAAAGGTGTGACATACGACCCTGCTTAGTGGACACCTGGGCCGCTCCCGCCTGTCCGAGCGGCCGTCTTCCCCGCTCACGACTGCTTTCAAACGTCCACTATTCGTGGTCGTACGTGATTCAGGTCCTGTGTCAGGGGTCACAACACCGAGGCTTCCGTATCGCGTGATGTGCCTGAGCAAATACATACTGTGGTCGCCATTCAGGGGCAGCGCGACGCGCCGTTCCAAAGCGATTCCCTCCCTCCTCGGGACTAGGACTTTGGTCCCGAGGAGTGGCGTCGACCGGCCGATATGCCCGAGTCGAGTCCGCCGGTACGGTGAGGCTCATGACAAAGGGACGCGGTGGCGGGGCAGGGGCGGGCCTGGCCAATGTGAGCGGTGCGCTGCTCGCCATGAGCAGACACCTGGAAGTCCGCGATGTCCTAAAGACGATCGTTGTGTCCGCTCGTGAGCTGCTTGATGCGGAGTATGCGGCGCTGGGTGTTCCGGACGACCACGGGGGCTTTGCCCAGTTCGTAGTAGATGGGGTCAGTGACGAGCAGTGGAAGGCCATCGGCCCGCTGCCTCGCCAGCACGGCATCCTGGCCGCGATGCTGCGGGATGCCACCCCGCAGCGGCTCGCCGATGTCCGCCGGGATCCGCGCTTCGAGGGCTGGCCCGACGCGCACCCCGAAATGTCTGACTTCATCGGACTTCCGATCGCGGATGACGACGAAGTCCTCGGCGCGCTCTTCCTGGCCAACAAGCGCTGCCCCAAGCCCAGCGGAAGCTGCGGATTCACCGTGAAGGACGAGGAGCTGCTGGGCATCCTCGCCCAGCACGCCGCCATCGCCCTCACCAACGCCCGGCTCTACGAGCGCAGCCGCGAGCTCACCATCGCCGGAGAGCGGGCCCGGCTCGCCCATGAGCTGCACGACGCCGTCTCCCAGAAGCTCTTCTCGCTGCGGCTGACCGCCCAGGCCGCCGCCGCGCTCGTGGACCGCGACCCCGCCCGGGCCAAGGGCGAGCTCCAGCAGATAGCCGCCCTCGCCGCCGAGGCGGCCGACGAGCTGCGCTCCGCCGTCGTCGAGCTGCGCCCGGCCGCCCTCGACGAGGACGGCCTCGTCGCCACCCTGCGCACCCAGATACGGGTCCTGGACCGCGCCCACAGCGCCCGCGTCACCTTCGCCGCCCGCGGCGTCCGGGCGCTGCCCGCGGCCCAGGACGAGGCGCTGCTGCGGGTGGCGCAGGAGGCCCTGCACAACGCGCTGCGCCACGCGGACGCCGAACGGGTCGAGGTCACCCTGTCCCGCCACGGCCAGGGCGTGCTGCTCCGCGTGGCCGACGACGGCGGGGGCTTCGACCCGTCGGCCGTCCGGCGGGCGGGGCGCCATCTGGGCCTGGTCTCGATGCGCGACCGGGCGAGCGGCGTGGGCGGCCGTCTGACCGTGGAGTCGGAGCCCGGAAAGGGCACCGTGATCGAAATGGAGGTGCCCGGTGGCTGAGCCGGTCCGAGGGATCCGGGTGTTGCTCGTGGACGACCACCAAGTGGTGCGGCGCGGGCTCCGGACGTTCCTGGAGGTGCAGGACGACATCGAGGTGGTGGGGGAGGCGGCCGACGGCGAGGAGGGCGTGGCCCGCGCCGAGGAGCTGCGGCCCGATGTGATCCTGATGGATGTGAAGATGCCCGGCACCGACGGCGTCGAGGCGCTGCGCCGGCTGCGCGGCCTCGACAACCCCGCCCGGGTGCTGGTCGTCACCAGCTTCACCGAGCAGCGCACCGTCGTCCCCGCCCTGCGTGCGGGCGCGGCCGGATATGTCTACAAGGACGTGGACCCCGAGGCCCTCGCGGGCGCCATCAGGTCCGTACACGCCGGGCATGTGCTGCTTCAGCCCGAGGTGGCCCTGGCGCTGCTCTCCCAGGAGGAGACGGGCGGCGGCCATGGGCGGGGCGGCACGCTCACCGAGCGGGAGCGCGAGGTGCTGGCGCTGATCGCGGACGGCCGGTCCAACCGGGAGATCGCCCGCGCGCTGGTCCTGTCCGAAAAGACCGTGAAGACCCATGTGTCCAACATTCTGATGAAGCTGGACCTCGCCGACCGGACCCAGGCGGCGCTGTGGGCCGTGCGCCACGGGATCGGGGCCTAGGCCGAGGCGGGCTCGGGCGAAGGGGTGGATTGCCTGGATTGTCGCACTAAGCGGCGATCTGTTGGTGATACGGGAGTGCGGTCGGTCGAGCCGAGATTCATACCGTCGTGTGTATGTCCCCCGGACAGCGCAACCGAGCCCGCCTCGAGCCGTTCTCCAAGGCGGCCGCGGCGGACCGCCGCGGTGTTGCGTGAGAAGGGTCTTATCAAGTGAAGAGCATCAAGAAGTTCGCGGCCGTCACCATCGCGGCGGGCGGCCTCGCCATCGCGGGGGCCGGTGCCGCCTCGGCCGAAGGCCCCCAGGCTCACGGCCAGGCCGTGGACTCCCCTGGCGTCGTCGCCGGCAACCACGCCCAGGTGCCCGCGTACGTCCCCGTCAACGCCTGCAACAACACCGTCAGCGCCGTCGGGGTGCTGAACGAGTTCCTCGGCACCCCCTGCGGCAACCGCTGAGCATCGCCCTCGCGGGCACCTCGACATCCCGACACCCCGGCGGTCCGGCCGCCGGGGTGTCGCCGCGCCCGGGCGGGCCTCAGGACCCGCCGCGCTCCAGCTCCTCCACATACGCGTTGTACGCCGCCACCTGCGCCCGCCGCGCCGTACGCTCCACCGGCCGCAGCGCCTCGGCCCGCGCCGCGATCTCCGACGCGCTCACCGCCGCGCCGTGCTCCCCGGCCGCCGCGCCCGGCCCATGCGCGATCTCGACCAGCGCGCCCACCCGCTGGGCCAGCTCCAACACCCGCAGCGCCCGCGGCGGATAGCCCGGCGCGAGCACCTCGCGCCCCCGCCCCGCCCGCGCCCGGTACGCCTCCAGGGCCGCCTGCGCGGCCGGGCCCGCCCCGGCGACATTCAGCCGCGACAGCACCTCGGTGGCATCGCGCAGCGCCTCCGCCAGCTCCCGCTCGGCCTCGCCCAGCGACGGCACATCGGCCGGCGGCGCCTCCCGCACCGGCAGGGAGTGCCACACCACCTCGACATGCACATCGCCCTCGGGCCCTGCCTGGAACACCTCCGGCACCAGGCCCACCGCCACCCCCGTGACGATCACCGCCTCGCCCGCGTCCAGCGCCCGCGCGTTGAACTCGGGCGGGCCGCAGAGCCCCAGCGGATGCCCCGCTATCGGCAGTGCCACCCGCAGCCCCTTGGCCCCGAGCGCCCGCAGCCGCCCGAGCGCGAGCGTCAGCCCGACCGGGGCGGTTTCCCCCGGCAAATCGGCCACGCGGTGCGAAACGTCGTCGGCCGCGATGCGATGCGCGGCCTCATCCGGGGAGACAAGTCCGGCGAGAAGGGCATTTCCCCAGGCGGCAAGGCGCCCTGAGCGCGGTTCATCGAGCATGCCACCAGCCTAAGGACTGGCGCTGACAATACGTGGCGTAGGTTTTCCTCTGGGGGCGGCGCCTACAGGCGCACGCGACACTCGAGACTGCAATGGGAGACAACGCGCTCATGAGCGATGTTCTGGAGCTGGTGGACGTATCCGTGGTCCGCGATGGTCGGGCTCTGGTGGACGAGGTCTCCTGGTCGATCAAAGAGGGGGAGCGCTGGGTGATCCTCGGGCCCAACGGTGCCGGCAAGACCACCCTGCTCAATGTGGCCTCGAGCTATCTCTTCCCGAGCACCGGGACCGTCCGGATCCTCAGCGAGCAGCTCGGCGCGGTCGACGTCTTCGAACTGCGCCCCCGCATCGGCATGGCCGGCATCGCCATGGCCGACAAGCTGCCCCGCCGCCAGACCGTGCTCCAGACCGTGCTCACCGCCGCGTACGGCATGACCGCCCACTGGCACGAGGACTACGAGGCCGTCGACGAGCAGCGCGCCCGCGCGTTCCTGGACCGCCTCGGCATGACCGACCACCTCGACCGGAAGTTCGGCACCCTCTCCGAGGGCGAGCGCAAGCGCACCCTCATCGCCCGGGCCATGATGACCGACCCCGAGCTGCTGCTCCTCGACGAGCCCGCGGCCGGCCTGGACCTCGGCGGCCGCGAGGACCTCGTACGGCGCCTGGGCCGGCTCGCCCGCGACCCGCTCGCCCCCTCGATGATCATGGTGACACATCATGTGGAGGAGATCGCCCCCGGCTTCACCCACGTCCTGATGATCCGCCAGGGCAAGGTGCTGGCCGCCGGCCCGGTCGAGACCGAGCTGACCTCCCGCAACCTCTCGCACTGCTTCGGACTCCCGCTGGTCGTGGAGCGCAACGGCGACCGCTGGACGGCCCAGGGTCTGCCGCTGAGCTGAGCCCCCCTTTCTTTCAGGTCTCGATTTACCGAAGCGCTCCCGGTGGGTGATCCGCGCTCTGTTCCCGGACACATCCCGAGAACTACCATGACCTTGTGGATCCTTGGGTGTGGTGGCTGGTCGCCGCCGTAGGGCTGGGCATTCCGCTCGTGCTGACCGCGATGCCGGAATTCGGCATGGTCGCGGTCGGTGCCGTCGCCGCCGCGATCACCGATGCGCTCGGCGGCGGCGCGGTGTTCCAGGTCGTGGTCTTCTCCGTGGTCTCCGTCGCCCTGGTCGCCGTCGTCCGGCCGATCGCGGTCCGCAGCCGCACTCAGCGGCCCGAGCTGGTCAGCGGGGTGGAGGCGCTGAAGGGCCGCCAGGCCGTCGTCCTCGAGCGCGTGGACGAAAGCGGCGGCGGACGGATCAAACTCGCCGGCGAAGTGTGGTCGGCCCGCGCGCTCGACCCGGACCAGGCCTACGAACCGGGCCAGCAGGTCGACGTCGTGGACATCGACGGCGCCACGGCTGTGGTCATGTGAACCACGGAGGCCATGTGAACCACCGAGCCGTCATACGCCGATACGAGCCGGATACCAGCACTGGACGGCCCGGCTGCCAACTGGTCCTCAGATCTGACAAACTCAGACCGAGATCGACATCGACATCAAGATCGACGTCGAGATCGACGACCAGACCTGATCATCACGGATCAACCGGAAGCATGAAGGGCACGGGGAAGCCGCTGTGGAACCGATCATCATCGTCCTGATCATCCTGGTGGTGCTCGTCTTCATCGCACTCATCAAGACGATCCAGGTCATCCCCCAGGCGAGCGCCGCCATCGTCGAGCGCTTCGGCCGCTACACCCGCACGCTGAACGCGGGCCTCAACATCGTCGTGCCGTTCATCGACTCGATCCGCAACCGCGTCGACCTGCGGGAACAGGTCGTGCCGTTCCCGCCGCAGCCGGTGATCACCCAGGACAACCTGGTGGTGAACATCGACACCGTCATCTACTACCAGGTGACCGACGCCCGCGCCGCCACCTACGAGGTCGCCAGCTACATCCAGGCGATCGAGCAGCTGACCGTCACCACCCTGCGGAACATCATCGGCGGCATGGACCTGGAGCGCACCCTGACCTCCCGCGAGGAGATCAACGCGGCGCTGCGCGGAGTGCTCGACGAGGCCACCGGCAAGTGGGGCATCCGCGTCAACCGCGTCGAGCTCAAGGCGATCGAGCCGCCGACCTCCATCCAGGACTCGATGGAGAAGCAGATGCGCGCCGACCGTGACAAGCGCGCCGCGATCCTCCAGGCCGAAGGTGTCCGGCAGTCCGAGATCCTGCGCGCCGAAGGTGAGAAGCAGTCCTCGATCCTGCGGGCCGAGGGTGACGCCAAGGCAGCCGCGCTGCGCGCCGAGGGCGAGGCGCAGGCGATCCGTACGGTCTTCGAGTCCATCCACGCCGGAGACCCGGACCAGAAGCTGCTCTCGTACCAGTACCTCCAGATGCTGCCGAAGATCGCCGAGGGCGACGCCAACAAGCTCTGGATCGTGCCCAGCGAGATCGGCGACGCCCTCAAGGGACTCGGCGGGGCCATCGGCAACTTCGGCCCGATGGGGGGCGGCAACGGCGGCGGCGCCCCGGCCGCCACGGGCAAGGAGGCCGCCCCGCGCCGCGAACAGCCCAGGATCGACTGACGCCGGTCGCCCGAAGTCCGGTCCTCTGACACATACGAACCCCCCGCGCTTGAGACATGCGCGGGGGGTTCGTACGTATCAGGGGCCGGGCCACCCGGTCATCAGGCGGGGAGCGCCAGCCACTCCGGCAGACCATCGCGCTCCGCCGCGCCCAGCGCCAGCAGCAGCGCATCCGACGGCGTCGGCTCGAACGGCGTGCTCAGCAGCCGCATCCCGGCCTGCTCCGGAGTCCGGTCCGCCTTGCGGTGGTTGTCCTCCGCGCAGGAGGCCACCGTATTGAGCCAGGTGTCCCCACCGCCGTGCGACCGCGGCACCACATGGTCGACGGTCGTCGCCCGACGGCCGCAGTAGGCGCACCGGTGCCGGTCCCGTACCAGCACACCGCGCCGCGACCACGGAGCGCGTCTTCGGAACGGCACGCGTACGTACCGGCACAGCCGGATCACCAGCGGCACGGGCAGATCGACGTCCGCGGCACGCACCCGCATTCCGGGGTGGGCGTGTTCGATGACGGCCTTGTTCTGAAGGACGAGCACCACCGCGCGGCGCAGCGACACCGCCGACAGCGGCTCGAAGCTTGCGTTCAAAACCAGCGTCTCGCGCATCCCGACCACCTCCGCATCCGGCCAACCCCGGCCCGCACGGACGGGCGGGCCGGGATACATCTTTCGCCGGGAGCGACGCCGAGGACAACGCAATTTAGGCCTCGGACAAGGCCCGAGGGCGGGCCCGATCGATCAGCTGGAAGCCGACTGGAAGCGTCAGCCGGCGGCCGGGTTCTCGTACTCGCCGATCAGCTGGGCGCGCGCCAGCGTGTGGAAGCGCAGATTGAAGCCGACGACCGCGGGCGAGGCATCGGCGTCCGGGCCCAGCTTCTCCGTGTCCACCGCGTAGACGGTGAACACATAGCGGTGCGAACCGTCCCCGGGCGGCGGCGCGGCCCCGCCGAAGTCGCGCGAGCCGTAGTCGTTCCGGGCATGCACCGCGCCCTCGGGCAGCCCCTCGAAGCTGTTGCCGCCCGCATCGGCCGGCAACTCGGTGACGTCCGCCGGGATGTCGAACAACACCCAGTGCCAGAACCCGCTGCCCGTCGGCGCGTCCGGGTCGTAGCAGGTGACGGCGAAGCTCTTGGTCTCCGCGGGGAACCCCTCCCAGCGCAGCTGCGGCGAGGCGTTCCCCTCGGCGTACACCTGGGCGGACTTGAGGGTGCCCCCGGGTTCGACGTCATCGCTCACCACGGTGAACGACGGCACCGGCGGGTGGAAGTCATGGGGGAGCGGGCGCCGGTTCTGGTCGGACACGTCGGAACCTCCTGCTGCTCGGGCTGGTCGTATCGGCGGCCAGCCTAACGAGACCACCACGGCCCGGGCTGACACCATGCCCCCATGACCGGACCGACACGGCACACCGCCTCGCTGCACCTGGACGAGGTCCGGGACAAGGCGGGCTTCCTCGACCGCTGCGCCCGCGACCTCGGCTTCCCCGAGTGGTTCGGCCACAACTGGGACGCGCTCGCCGACTGCCTCCACGACCTGTCCTGGTGGGGCCCGCAGGGGGAGGGCTTTGTGCTGCGCGTCCACGGCTGGGAGGCGTTCCGTACGGCCGCCCCCGAGGCCGCGGCGACGGCGGCCGAGGTGTTCACCGAGGCCACCGAGCACTGGGCCGGCCGCGGAACCCCGCTGACCGTGCACTACGAGTGACGGGCAGGCGGGTGACAGCGCGCGGGGCGCGCACCAAAAGAAACACGGTGCGCGCCCCGCGCGGGAACCGAAGCGGTCATGGACCTGAGGCGGCCCGGACCGGCCGCGGTCAGAACCAGTTGCGCTTCCCGCCGACCTCGGAGAGCCACTGGTTCAGGTACCCGGCCCAGTCGGTGTCGTGGAAGGACGCCAGGTTGACGGTGAACGACCGGTAGGAGTCGCTGCCCTCGGTGAACAGACCCGGCTTCTTGTCCATCTCCAGGACGACATCCATCTCGCGGTCGTCCGCGATGAAGGTCAGCTCGACCTGGTTGAGCCCGCGGTACTGCTGCGGCGCGTAGAACTCGATCTCCTGGTAGAACGGCAGCCGCTGCCGCGTCCCGCGGATGTGCCCGCGCTCCAGGTCGGCGCTCTTGAACCGGAAACCGAGCTGGCCGAAGGCGTCGAGAATCGCCTGCTGCGCGGGGATCGGGTGCACATTCACCGGGTCCAGGTCACCCGAGTCCACGGCGCGCGCGATCTGGAGCTCCGTGGTCACACCCACGTTCATTCCGGTGAGGTGCTGGCCCAGGAACGTCGTGATCGGCGTCTCCCAGGGGATCTCAAGACCGAACTGCACCGCGTGCACCGCACCCGGCTGCACCTCGAAGGCGCCGCCCAGCTGCTGCCTGGTGAACTCGACGTCCTGCTTGTACTCCTGGTCGTTGCTCTCCACCTCGACCCGCGCCTGAAGACCGACCGTCAGCCCCTCGATCTGCTGCGCCACGGAGCCGCCCTGGATCCGGACCTCGCCCTGGACGATGCCGCCGGGAACGACGTTCTCCTCCGTCAGCACCGTCTCCACCGAAGCGCCACCGGCACCCAGACTCGCGAGCAGCTTCTTGAAGCCCATGTTCTCCCTCTCAAGGACGCGCCTGCGTCTCGTTCTGATCGCACGACGACCACTGTTGAACCCTAGGAACGCGAAACGGCCGGAAGCGGTTCCGCCCGGCCCACCCTGTCAGCGGAGCGGCCCTGCTCCAACCGCCCGTTCATATCGCTTGCACTACGCTCGGGCCGCGTGATCGCAGCACCCGACCGTACGCCGCTGCCCCGCCGGTTCTTCGACCGTTCCGTCCTGGAGGTGGCACCTGACCTCCTAGGGCGCATCCTCGTCCGCCACACCCACACACCGGACGGACCGATCGAGCTGCGCCTGACCGAGGTCGAGGCGTACGCGGGCCCGGCAGACCCCGGGTCGCACGCCTACCGGGGCCGCACGGAGCGCAACGCCGTCATGTTCGGGCCCCCAGGCCATGCGTATGTCTACTTCACCTACGGCATGTGGCACTGCATGAATCTGGTGTGCGGCCCGGCAGGCTCGGCCAGTGGGGTGCTGTTGCGGGCCGGGGAGATCCTCAGCGGCCATGAGCGGGCCCACAAACACCGCCCGACCGCCCGCAACGATCGCGAGCTGGCCAAGGGGCCGGCGCGCCTGGCCACGGCTCTCGGCATCGACCGCCACCTGAACGGCGTCGACGTCTGCGCCGGCCCCCGGAGCCCGATGGAGATACTCACCGGCGCCCCCGCCCCGGCCGACCAGGTGCTGAGCGGCCCGCGCACGGGCGTCGGCGGCGAAGGCGCCACCCATCCATGGCGCTTCTGGATCGACGGCGACCCAACGGTGAGCCCGTACCGGGCCCACACCCCCCGCCGCCGCTCATCCGACGCGCCGTCAGACGGAACTTGACTCCGGGCACCCCGACGCCTAACGTAGCCCGAGCCGCTTGAGACGGGCACTGCTGTCGACACGACCTCGGTCGGGTCACAACACCCCGATCCACAGGCGGCCAACCACTACCGATGATCCCCGAACAGGGTCTATTTCCGCTGCGCGGAAATTCGATCCAAAGGCTCGATTAGGAGCCGGGCGGGAAATCAGCTAAAGTAGTGGACACAGCGAAGGGAAGCGCCCGGAGAAACCGGTGAAACGGTTTCAAAGGAAGCGTCCGTTCCTTGAGAACTCAACAGCGTGCCAAAAGTCAACGCCAGATATGTTGATACCCCGTACGGTCGGCCGGTTCCGGTTGATCG